>NZ_JBHVMJ010000003.1:0-1042698 GCF_042796995.1 Agromyces sp. NPDC057865
GCCGGAGGCCGACGCGTATCGAGACCGAACATGCCGGGTCTCGATACGCGTCCGGCTGCGCCGGGCGCTACTCGACCACCGGGAAGGCTGCGCCGGGCGCTACTCGACCGCCGGGAAGGCTGCGCCGGGCGCTACTCGACCACCGGGAAGGCTGCGCCGGGCGCTACTCGACCACCGGGGAGGGCCGCGTCCGCTACCGTGTGCTCCATGGATGCGTCGGAGGTCGTCTCGGTCGTCGCCGAGGTGATCGGGTGGATCGCCCTCGGCGGCGGTCTCGTCTGCCTCCTGCTCGCGCTGCTCATCCGCCTCGCCGACGGCCGATGGCTCCCCACGGAGGCGGTCGTGATCGACCAGGAGCACGGCGCGACCATCCGCTGGTTCGCCGAGGGCGCGTTCCACCAGCGCCGACTCAGCGACGAGGAACGCGCGCACGTGCGGCATCCCGAGGAAGAGCCCGCCTACTTCAAGGAGCGCGAGCCCGACCGCCTGCGCCTGCACGAGTCGCCGCCCGGCCGTCGCATCATCCGGAACGTGGGGCTCATCCTGATCGGCATCGCCGTGGTCGCCGGCATCGTCGGCCTCGTGCTGATGTTCACCGCCTGATCAGCGCTCGCGCAGTTCCTCCCACTCGCGCATGAGATCGGGCATCCGTGCATCGATGAAGCGGTAGAACCGCGCCATCTCCCGGGCGCGTGCCGCGCCGGCATCCGTCTCGTCGCCGATGGCGTCGGCGGCACGATCGCCGAGGTCGGCGATCACTCCGTAGACCGGGCTCTTCGCCATGAGCGCGGTGTACCAGGCGTCGTCGAGGAACTCCCAGCGGTCACGGCGACTGCCCGCCTGCGGCACTCGGTGGAGGATGCCGATCTGCGAGAGGTAGCGCACCGCACCCGAGATCGCGGCGGCGCTCACGCCGAGCCGCTCGCCGAGCTCCGACGCGGTGAGGCCGCCGGCTTCGGCGACGAGCAGGGCCATGAGCACGCGCGCCGGCATCCGGGGGAATCCGGCCGCGGTGAGGACCGCGGCCGACTGCTCGACCGCGGCCTTCAGGCCCTGTTCGTCGCGTGGCATCCGCTCAGTCTCCCATCCGGCCGGCGCTCACCCGCCCGACGCCAGTTCGCGTCGCCGCATCGACCAGACCGCGACCGCACCCAGCCCGAGGCCGATGGCGAGCATCCAGAAGCCGCCCGTCCAGTCGGTCCCCCCGCCGGACGGGACCGGCGAGTGGTGGAACGGCGAGAGGTTCACGAGCCAGTCGGGGGCCTGCAGGATCGGGCCCCAGACACCGAGGATGGCGGCGACGCCGACGACCGTCCACCCGGCCGGGATGGTCGCGCGCGGCAGGAAGGCGAAGACGAGCAGCGTCAGCCCGAGGAAGACGAGGCATGCGGGCAACTGGGCCAGCGCCGCCTCGAGCACGTTCGGGATGAGCGACTCGGGATCGGCCGCGCTGCCCGCGCCCGCGATGCCCGCGAGCGCCGAGGCGGCGAGCACGATCACGATCACGATCACGCCGACGATCCAGTACTCGAGGAGCCAGCGCAGCCGCGGCACCGGCGTGCCGAGCACGATCTCGGCGGTGCCGTGCACCTCCTCCTGGCGTGCGCGGATGCCGACCTGGACTGCGCAGCACGCCGCGAGGATGCCGACGATCGAGTAGAAGACGGCGACGAACGCCTCCTCGATCGAGGCCTCGCTGCCGATCGCGTTCCGCAGCGTCTCGAGGATCTGCGGTGCGTCGGTCGCCGCCTGGTTCACCACGGATGAGAGGGACGTCGCGAGCAGGCCGGTGGCGATGCCACCCGCCGTCCACGCCAGCAGGATCGACGTGTTCAGGCGCCACGCGAGTCCGAACGAGCTCGACAGCACCGGCCCGGCGGTCGCCCGGCCGGCCCGGCCCGGCAGCAGGCTGGCGCCCTGGTCGCGG
This sequence comes from Agromyces sp. NPDC057865, assembly GCF_042796995.1. Classification (NCBI taxonomy): domain Bacteria; kingdom Bacillati; phylum Actinomycetota; class Actinomycetes; order Micrococcales; family Microbacteriaceae; genus Agromyces; species Agromyces sp. NPDC057865. The sequence goes on from NZ_JBHVMJ010000003.1 coordinate 1,928, forward strand.
ACCGACTGGAGCGCGAAGACGACCCCGATGAGCGCCGCGGCGAACGCCAGCGGGATGAGCAGCAGCGTGAGGTCGTTCTCGACGTAGGCGCCGGTGAACTGCCCGTAGCCGATCGGCGACAGCCAGCTCGGCCATGCCGGCGTGACATGCAGCAGGTCCGCCGACGGGGTTCCCGCGGCGTCGCCGATGCCGCGCAGCAGGTAGGCGGCGAGCACGAAGGTGACGGACAGGCTGTTCGCCCCGCGCGAGGTGCGGAACAGCTGGGCGGCGAACAGCCCGAAGGCGAGGAACGCGAAGCCGGAGACCGTCATCGCGGCGCCCCAGACGAACGATCCGCCGGGCTCGAGGCCACTCGCGATGAGGGCGAGCGCCGTGAGCAGTCCGAGCGCGACGTTGGCGAGGACGCCGTGGATCACCGTCGCGGTCGTCGGCAGGATGCGCCCGGCGCCGGTCGCGGCGACGGCCTCGGCACGACCCTCCTCTTCTTCCTTCCGGGTGTGGCGAACCGCGAGGAAGGTGCTCATCAGGCCGCCCATCAGCGCGAGCCAGGCGAACAGGAGGAAGAAGGCGAAGGCCCCGTCGTCCACGCCGTTCGGCGTGCCGCGGAAGATGAGGATGGTGCGGGTCGCGATCGCGACGCCGAGGATCTCCTTGCGGTCCTGCTCCTCGCCGTAGGTCGAGAACACGGCGCTCATCGAGGCGTACGTGAGCACGGCGATGCCGATGATCCACAGCGCGAGCTGCAGGCGGTCGCGACGGATGCGCTGCCGGAGCAGCACCATGAGCGTGGTCACGCCCGTGCCTCCTCCTCGACCGGGGCGAGCTCGTCGCCGTAGTGGCGCAGGAAGAGGTCCTCCAGCGACGGCGGCGCGACCGTGAGGCCCTGCACGCCGAGTCGTCCGAGGTCGGGGAGCACGTCGGCCACCCGGTCGCTGTCGACCGTGAAGCGCACGCGTCCCTCGTCGATGACGAGATCGTGTATACCCGGGATCGCGGTGACGCCGGCCTCCTTGGCGGGATCGTGGACGAACGAGATCTCGGTGCGGGTCAGGTGGCGGAGCTCGGCGAGCGTGCCGCTCTCGACGACCTTGCCGGCGCGGATGATCGTGACGCGGTCGCACAGCGCCTCGACCTCCGAGAGGATGTGGCTCGACAGCAGCACGGTGGCGCCCTCGCGGGCGACGCGGTCGATCTCGCGGTTGAACACCTGCTCCATGAGCGGGTCGAGGCCGCTCGTCGGCTCGTCGAGCACGTAGAGGTCGGCGGGCGTGGCGAAGGCGGCCACGAGAGCGACCTTCTGGCGGTTGCCCTTCGAGTAGGCGCGGCCCTTCTTGCGCGGGTCGAGCTGGAACACGTCGAGGAGGCGCTGCTTGCGCTCGCGGTAGGCGGCCTTGTCGGTCATCCCGCCGCGCAGGCGCGTGAGCAGGTCGATGGCCTCGCCGCCGGTGAGGTTCGGCCAGAGCGCGACGTCGCCCGGCACGTAGGCCACGCGCTTGTGCAGGTCTGCGGCATCCGTCCACGGATCGCGCTCGAAGAGGGTCGCCTCGCCGCCCGACGCCCGGGCGAGCCCGAGCAGGATGCGGATGGTGGTGGACTTCCCGGCGCCGTTCGGGCCGAGGAAGCCGTGGATCTCGCCGGCGTCGACGGAGAAGTCGAGGCCGTCGAGGGCGATGGTGCGCCCGAAGCGCTTCTCGAGGCCTCGGGTGCTGATCACGGTGGTCATGAGCGCGATGCTACGCGCGATTCACAATTTTGTGAATTCTCTTAACGGATCCCTAACGGGCACGGCGCGCCGCGGCATCCGTGCGCCCCTATTCGAGCGCCGCGAACTTCTCAATGTCGCCCTCGGTGCCCGACACGATGATGAGGTCGTGGTTCGACACGACGGTCTTCTCGGTGGCGTACGTGAACGGCTTGCCGGGGCTCTTCACGCCGACGACGGTGACGTTGTGGCGCGAGCGCACGCCCGACTCCGTGAGGTTCTTGCCTCGGATCGGCTTCGGCGGGTACATCTTCACGAGCGCGAAGTCGTCGTCGAACTCGATGAAGTCGAGCATGCGGCCGCTGACGAGGTGCGCGGTGCGCTCGCCCGCCTCGCGCTCGGGGTAGATCACGTGATTGGCGCCGATGCGCTCGAGGATCTTGCCGTGCGAGGCCGAGATCGCCTTCGCCCAGATCTGCGGGATCTTGAGGTCGACGAGGTTCGCGGTGATGAGCACGGATGCCTCGATCGATGATCCCACCGCGCAGACGGCGATCGAGAAGTCCTGGGCGCCGATCTGGCGCAGGGCGTCGATCGAGCGCGCGTCGGCCACGACCGCGTGCGTGACGCGCTCGGCCCACTTCTGCACGAGCGTCTCGTCGTCGTCGACCGCGAGCACCTCGCGACCGAGCCGGTCGAGCTGGCCCGCGGTCGCAGCTCCGAAGCGGCCGAGGCCGATCACGAGGACCGGCGCGTCGTGCTTGATCCGATCAACCAACGATGGGCCTCTCTTCCGGACGACGGTACAACTGCCGGCGCTGGCTGGCGGCCAGGGCCGCGGCGAATGTCACTGTACCAACCCGCCCCAAGAACATCGTGGCGCCCATCACGTAGACGCCGGCGGGCGGGAGTTCGCCCGTGAGGCCGGTCGACAGGCCGCACGTGGCGAACGCCGAGATGACGTCGAAGAGCACGTAGTCGAAGGGCTCCTTGGTGATCTGCAGAATGGCGATCGACGACACCGCGACGATCGTCGCGCCCCACAGCACGACGCTCACCGAGAGGCGGAGCATGTCGCGCGGGATGCGCCGGCCGAACGCCTCCATCGCGGGCGCGCCGCGCGCCTCCGCGAAGGCGGCGAGGAACAACACGGCGAGCGTTGTGACCTTGATGCCGCCGGCGGTGGACGCGGAGCCGCCGCCGATGAACATGAGCATGTCGGAGACGAGGAGGCTCGACCCGTTCAGGTCGTGCATGTTGATGGTCGCGAAGCCGCCCGACCTCGTCATGGCGGACATGAACAGCGACTGGAAGACGGTCGGCGCGGCATCCAGCTGCCCGTAGGTGCGGGGGTTGTTGTACTCGAGCAGCAGGAACATGCCGGCGCCGAGCACGAACAGGATCACGGTCGTCGTGATCGTGAGCTTGACGTGCAGGCTCCAGCGGCGGGGCGTGCGCCACGATCGCGCGAGCGCGAAGATCACGGGGAAGCCGAGGCTGCCGACGAAGACGCCGATCATGAGCAGCGTCTGCATCCAGTAGTCGTGCTCGAACGGCTCCATCCCGCCGGGGTTCGGGCTGAAGCCCGTGTTCGTGAACGCCATCGCCGAGTAGTAGAAGCTGTACCAGATCGAGTGGAACCAGTCGTATCCCTCGCGCAGCATGCTCGGGATCATCGCCACCGCGAGCGTCAGCTCGATGACGAGGGCGGTGATCACGACGGTGACGAGGAGGCCGCCGACCTCGCCGAGTCGCACCGCCTGCCGCTCGGAGACGGGGCCGACGTGGATGCGCGACGGGTTCGTGTCGCTCGCGGCGATGAGCTTCGCCCGCAGGCCCAGTCGCCGCGAGATGACGAATCCGAGGATCGATGCCAGCGTGAGTACGCCGACGCCGCCGATGTTGACGCCGATGAACACGAGGGCGTTGCCGAACGGCGACCAGTACGTCGCCATGTCGACCGTCGCGAGGCCCGTGACGCAGATGACCGAGACCGCCGTGAAGAACGCGTCGTGCAGCGGCGCGCCGGACCCGGAGCCGGCTCGCGCGATCGGCAGCGAGAACAGCAGCGTGAAGACCAGGATGAGCGCCGCGAACACGAGGATCGCGAACCGCGACGGCGAGCTCTTGACGAGCGCGTCGACGGCGTCGCGCAGCCGGCCGAGCCAGGACCGCCGATCCGATCGACCGAGGCGGTCCATCGCCCGTGCGCGCATCGAGCCCCCTAGCCGCCGTCACCGAATGCGTGAGTCATGGTACTCCTCGGCGGGAATGACTACCCTTGACGCATGGCGGACATCTTCGACGTGGTGGCGGACACGACACGGCGCGACATCCTCGGGGTGCTCCTCGATCGCGAGACGTCCGCGCCCGAATCCGGCGGTGAGATCAGCGTCTCCGAGATCGTCTCGACGCTCGGCCTCAGCCAGCCCACCGTCTCGAAGCACCTGAAGGTGCTGCGAGAGGCGGGTCTCGTGGGCGTTCGCGAAGAGGGACAGCACCGCTACTACCACCTCGACCGGCGTCCGCTCGAGACACTCGAGGACTGGCTCATTCCGTTCGTGTCATCCGATGCGGCAGCGGATGCCGCGACCCTCGCCGGGGCCGAGGCGCAGGACACGGGGCTCAACGACGACCAGCTCGCCTGGGCGTCCGCGATCGGCCAGCGCTTCGCCGAGGCCGCTCACGCGGTCGTCGGCCCGAAGAAGCGTCGCTGAGGCTGCCGGTCGTCGAGGAGCGTCGCGCGAAGCGCGACGCGCATCGAGACGCAAGTCCCGCAGCCGGTCGTCGAGTAGCGCCCGGCGCAGCCGGACGCGTATCGAGACGCAGGTTCCCGCAGCCGGTCGTCGAGTAGCGCCCGGCGCAGCCGGACGCGTATCGAGACGCAAGTCCCGCAGCCGGTCGTCGAGTAGCGCCCGGCGCAGCCGGACGCGTATCGAGACGCAAGCATGGCGGGATCCCGTCCTCCCCATACGCATTCCCACAAGATCCGGAAGCAAGAACGCTTCGAATGCCGCAATCGCCTGGCCCACCCACGCAATCTGGCATCCATGCCGCACTTTTACATCCTCGAATGCATCGACCGCACCATGTATGTCGGGAGCACCATCGATCTCGAGCGGCGGATCGAGCAGCACCAGCGAGGTGAGGGCTCGTCCTACACTCGGCGCCGACTGCCGGTGCGGCTCATCTTCAGCCAGGAATTCGAACGCATCGAAGACGCATTCGCGCTCGAGAAACAGGTGCAGGGATGGAGTCGCGCGAAGCGGATCGCGTTGATCGAGGGCCGGTTCGATGCGCTGCCGGGGTTGTCGCGGAAGCGGTGGAGGCGAGGCGAGTAAGGTGGGCGGCTCGCTGCGTCTCGATATGCGTCCGGCTGCGCCGGGCGCTACTCGACGACCGGGGCAGGTCAGCCTGCCGCGAGCAGGGCGAGCGTGAAGCCCAGGCAGGCGAGCGCCGCGGTGAGCGTGCGGACGTGGTTCCACGCCTGCCAGCCCGGGCGGAACGCCGTCCATGCGGCGGCCAGCCCCGCGGCATCCGTCGTCGATGCAGCGGCGAGCCGGTTGTTCCGGGGCACGTTGGCGGCGCCCGTGACCCCGATGACGCCGACGAGGTAGAGCACGGATGCCGCGATCGCCCACCAGGCGCCGTCCTCGAGCGATCCGAGCAGCGCGAGCACGAACACCACGCCCGCGATGAGCGCCGTGCCGAAGAGCTCGACCATGAGCGGTGCGCGAACGGCGGTGACGTTGACCTCCTGCATGGCCCGCGCGGCATCCGCCGGCTGCAGTCGGTCGAGCCCCTGGGTCACGAACCCGGAGAACGCGTAGAAGACCCCGGCGGCGATGCCGGTGCCGAGGATCGCGGCGATGAGCAGCACGTGGATGAACACGGTCATCACGCAAGTCTGCCGTGACCCGCCGTCAGCCAGGCGAGGCCCGCCGTCAGCGCAGCGGCTTGACCATCTCGAGCTCGAGTCCGCCCGGCGGGAGCTCGTACTCGCGGCTGCGACCGGTCAGGACGAAGCCGAGCTTCTCGTAGAACCGGCGGGCGCGCGGGTTGTCCTCGTGCACCTCGAGGCGCAGCGTGTCGCCGTGCTCGCGCGCCCAGTCCTCGACCGCCTCGAGCAGCCGGCGCGTCACGCCGAGTGAGTCGCCGCGGTAGGCGGGCGACACGTAGACGCCGACGAGCAGCGGGCCGGTGCGTGCATCGGGGATGTACCCGCCCATGTGCCCGACCCAGCGGCCGCCGTCGATCGCGACGATCGACGTCTGGCCGGGCGTCGTGCCCCGCGCGCCGCGGAGCCGCCAGCCGGACTCGTCGACGTGCTCGGCGTGCTCGAGGGTCTCGCCGTAGGCGAGCGGGTAGTCGCGCAGCATCTCGAGCCGCAGCGTGCGCACGGAGGTCCAGTCGTCCTCGGTCGTGGTGCGGATCACGAGGTCGTCGGCGCGCATTCCTCGACGGTAACGCATCCGAACGGCACTCCCGCGCGGATCCGCTAGACTATCCCGAGGCTCTCCGCCCCGGGCTGCGGCACGCGCGCCCGACTGATCTTTTTCTGTGAGGTTTCGATGGGTTCCGTCATCAAGAAGCGCCGCAAGCGCATGGCGAAGAAGAAGCACCGCAAGCTGCTTCGCAAGACGCGTCACCAGCGTCGCAACAAGAAGTAGTCGTCTTCGCACGATCGGCTGAGCGTCAGGCCCCTCGGGCCTGGCGCTTTTCGCTGTGCCCGCCGACGTACGCTGGAGGCGTGACCCGAGACCACCGCCTCACCCTCATCGGCAAACCCGGCTGCCACCTCTGCGACGATGCGCGCGAGGTCGTGCAGGCCGTCATGGCCGAGGTCGAGGCGTCGGATGCCCCGCCGCGCATCACGCTCGAGGAGCAGTCGATCCTCGACGACGCCGCGCTCGCCGAGCGCTACGCCGAGGAGATCCCGGTGCTGCTCGTCGACGGCGAGGTGCACAACTACTGGCGCATCGACCCGGTGCGGCTGAAGACGGCGCTCCTGGCCGGCTGAAAGCGGCGTCCGGGGCATAGTCGCGGCATCCGTCGGGGTCAAACCCTTGCCGGTGCCTCGCCCCGGGCGTTGACTGTGCGCATGGCCTCGCTCTGGAGGGACCTCGCAGCGGCCGCCGTGAACGGCGATGCCGCACCCACCGCCCGGTACGAGGGCGCCGTGTCGCCGGGGGAGCGGTTCGACGTCGCAGTCGTCGGCGCCGGCATCACCGGGCTGTCGACCGCGCTCATGCTCGTCGACGCCGGCGTGCGGGTCGTCGTGCTCGAGGCGCGGGACGTCGGCGCGCTCGCATCGGGCCTCAACACCGGCAAGGCGAGCGTGCTGCAGGGCGCGATGCTGCAGCGGCTGCGTGAGGCGCACCCGGCCAAGCTGGCGCGCGCGTACGTCGAGGCGAACCTCGACGGGCAGCAGTTCATCGCAGACTTCGCCCGGCACCACGGCGTGCCGTTCAGCGAGGAGACCGCGTACAGCTTCGCCACCTCCGACGAGGGGCTCCGCACGGTCGACCGCGAGTTCGCGGCGGCGGCCGAAGCCGGCCTGCCGGTCGAGCGGGTCGAGCGGATGCCGCTTCCCTTCCCGTTCGAGGGCGGCGTCGCGCTGCCCGGGCAGCTCGGGCTCGATCCCTACCGGCTGCTCGTAGCGATGGCGCGCGCCTTCGTCGCGGCGGGCGGCGTGCTCCTCGAGGACATGCGCGTGCAGGGCGTGCACGCCGGGCGACCGGTCGAGCTGCACACGCCGAACGGCGCGGTGCGAGCGGATGCCGCGGTGATCGCCACGGGGCATCCGGTGCTCAATCGCGGGCTCTACTTCGCCAAGCTGCGCCCGTCGCGCTCGTACCTTACGACGTACCGGGCCGACGGACGGTTGCCCGAGGGGCTCTTCATCTCGGTCGACGGCGAGACCCGGTCGCTGCGCATGGTGCCCGACCTCGACGCCGACGCGCCTCCGCTGCTCATGGTCGGCGGCAACCACCACGCCCCGGGTCGCGTGCCCTCGACCGAGGCGAAGGTGCAGGACCTCGTGGACTGGACGGGCGTGCACTTCCCGGGCGCCGAGCTCACGCACCGGTGGGCCGCGCAGGACTACCACTCGGCGAACCTCATCCCGTTCGTCGGGCGGATGCCGCGCGGCTTCGGACGGGTCTGGCTCGCCACCGGCTACGCGAAGTGGGGCCTCACGAACGGCGCCGCGGCCGGCATCCGCATCAGCGAGGAGATCCTCGGCGTGCCGTGGCGGGAGCGCCGCGAGTGGATCCGCGTGATCAGCACGCGCACGACGATGCCGTCGGACCTCTGGCGCGGGATGGCGGAGGGCTCGCAGGTCGGGAAGTGGATCGCGGTGGGCTGGGCCGAGGCGGAGACGCGACGGGCGCCCGCCGACCGTCCGGCCGAGGGGAAGGGCGTCGTCGTCACACGCGGCGGGGTGCCGCACGGGATCTCCACGGTCGACGGGCGCACGGTCGCCGTCCGCGCGGTCTGCACGCACCTCGGTGGGGTGCTGCAGTGGAACGACGCGGAGTGCACGTGGGACTGCCCGCTGCACGGCTCGCGGTTCGAGGCATCCGGTGCTCGCATCGAAGGGCCCGCCGTGCACGACCTGCCCGAGGAGCCGCGGAAGCCCAAGGCGTCGACGGCGAGGAGTCGGTCGATGCCCGACGGGTGAGTGCGCGCGCAGGCGTCTCGATACGCGTCGGCTGCGCCGGCGCTACTCGACGACCGACCGCGGGAGCTGAGCTTCGCTCGCACCTCGTTCCTTGCCACCGCGGATGCCGCATGGCAACGTGAGTGGCACGGCCGCCGAACCCCTCGGCGGCCGTCGAGGGGGAAGGGGTTCGCGAAGTGGCGAAGGAATTCAAGGGCCGGATCGAGCTCGACGTGCGCGACTCGGAGGGCGACTGGGACGCGTTCCTGCCGGAGCCGGCACCGAAGGGCGCACCGAACGTGCTGGTCGTGCTCTACGACGACACGGGGCAGGCGGCCTGGTCGCCGTACGGCGGGCGCATCGACATGCCGACGATGGAACGGCTCGCGAAGGACGGACTCACGTACACGCAGTGGCACACCACGGCGCTGTGCTCCCCGACGCGGTCGACGTTCCTCACCGGACGCAACCACCACGCGAACGGGTTCGCGACCATCTCGGAGTCCTCGACGGGCTTCCCCGGGTACAACTCGCACATCCCGCCCGAGAACGTGCCGATGGCGCACCTGCTGCGCGACGCCGGCTGGGCGACGTTCTGGGTCGGCAAGAACCACAACGTGCCCATCGACGAGTGGACGGCCGGCGCCTCGAAGAAGAACTGGCCGCTCGCGCAGGGCTACGACCGCTTCTACGGGTTCGTCGGCGGCGAGACGAACAACTGGTACCCGTCGCTCGCCGAGGACAACCACTACATCGAGCAGCCGTACACGCCTGAGGAGGGCTACCACCTCTCGAAGGACCTCGCCGACCAGGCGCTGAAGATGATCCGGGACGTCAAGCAGACGGAGCCCGACAAGCCCTGGTACCTCTGGTTCTGCCCGGGCGCCAACCACGCGCCCCACCACGCCCCGCAGGAGTACATCGCCAAGTACAAGGGCGCGTTCGACGACGGCTACGAGGCCTACCGCGAGTGGGTGCTCGCGCGCATGATCGAGAAGGGCATCCTGCCTGAGGGAACGGAGCTCACGCCGCTCAACCCGATGCCCGAGGGCACGTTCTCGGAGTCGGATCGCGTCCGCCCGTGGGACGAGCTCGGCGACGAGGAGAAGGCGATGTTCTGCCGCATGGCGGAGGTCTACGCCGGCTTCTCCGAGTACACCGACGCGCAGGTGGGCCGGATCATCGACTACCTCGAGGAGTCGGGCCAGCTGGAGAACACGCTCGTCATCTACGCGGCCGACAACGGGGCATCCGGTGAAGGAAGCCCGAACGGCTCGGTCAACGAGGGCAAGATCTTCGGCGGCTACCCCGACTCGCTCGAGGACAACCTGCGCCTCGTCGACAAGCTCGGCAGCCCCGACACGTACAACCACTACCCGACGGGCTGGGCGGCCGCGTTCTCGACGCCGTACCGCATGTTCAAGCGATACGTGTACCAGGGCGGCGTCTGCGATCCGCTCGTCATCTCGTGGCCGGCCGGCATGCGGGCGCGCGGCGAGATCCGCAACCAGTACCACCACTCGACCGACATCGTCGCGACGATCCTCGACGCGTGCGGCCTCTCGCTGCCCGAGTCCTACAACGGCGTGACCCAGCGTCCGCTCGACGGCGTCTCGATGCGGTACTCCTTCGACGCCGAGGTCGACGGCCCGACGCAGAAGGAGACCCAGTACTACGAGATGTTCGGCAATCGCGGCATCTGGCACGAGGGCTGGAAGGCCGTCACGGAGCACGGACCGGTGAGCGGGAAGGGCGACTACGACAACGACACGTGGCAGCTGTTCCACACCGACGTCGATCGAGCCGAGTCAGCGGATCTCGCGGCGGCGCATCCCGACAAGGTCGAGGAGCTGAAGGCACTCTGGATGGCGGAGGCGAAGCGCAATCTCGTGCTTCCCCTGAACGATCTCGCCATCCTCTCCAATCCGAAGGACTTCGACCTCTTCGTCAACCAGATGGAGTTCCACGTCCCGGTGCCGCCGTCGGGCCAGTACACGTACTACCCGGGCACGTCCGAGGTGCCGGAGCGCTCGGCGGCGAACACGCACGGCGTCTCGTACAAGGTGCTCGCCGAGGTCGACCTCACGCCGCAGACCGAGGGCGTGATCTTCGCCCACGGATCGCGGTTCGGCGGCCATGCGCTGTTCATCAGGGACGGCCAGGTCGTGTACGTGTACAACTTCCTCGGCATCCCGCCGATCTACCGCGTCGCGGCGCCGGCGCCCACCTCGGGATCGCACGTCATCGGCGTCGACTTCGCGAAGGAGAAGACGGGGGAGTACCGCGAGGGGATCGGGCCGCTGCGGCTGCACATCGACGACCAGCAGGTCGCCGAGACCGAGATCCGTACGGTGCTCGGCCACTTCTCGCTCTGCGGAGAGGGCCTCTGCATCGGCTACGACTCGGCCGACGCGGTCGCGGCCGACTACGCCGGGTCGAACTTCCCGTTCGCGAACGGCGAGATCCGCAAGGTCGTGTTCGACATCGCCGACGACGCCTACGTCGACCTCGAGGCGCACCTGGCCGCGGCGATGGCCAGGGACTGACGGGGCAGCGGATGCCCCGCGCGCTCCCGTCGTGGTCCGACGGGCCGACCCGCGACGCGATCATCGCGTTCGCGACGTCGGTCTCGTCGGGCCCCGACGCCGTGCCCGAGGCCGAGCGCGTCGCCGTTTTCGACAACGACGGCACGCTCTGGACCGAGAAGCCGATGCCGACGCAGCTGCACTTCATCGTGGAGCAGTGGAAGGCGGCCGCCGACGCGGACCCGTCGCTCGCCGAGCAGCAGCCCTACAAGGCCGCCGCCAGCGGTGACCTCGCGTGGCTCGGCGCCGCCATCGACAAGCACTACAACGGCGACGACTCCGACCTGCACGCCATGGTCGGGGCGATCCTCGCCTCGACGGCGGGAGAGAGCGTCGACGACTACGAGGCGCAGGTCGCCATGTTCTACCGCGACGCCCAGCACCTCACGCTGCATCGGCCGTACCGGTTCGCGATCTACCAGCCGATGATCGAGCTGCTGCGGTTCCTCGAGGCGCACGGGTTCGCGTGCTACATCGTGTCGGGCGGCGACCGCGACTTCATGCGCCCGATGACCGTGGAGTACTACGGCATCCCGCCCGAGCGGGTCGTCGGATCGGCGGTCGGGCTGACGTACGACGACGACGCGACGGCCGTGCGCTACGGCTCGACGTTCGACTTCATGGACGACGGACCCGAGAAGCCCATCCGCATCTGGAGCCGCATCGGGCGCCGACCGCTCCTCGCCGCGGGCAACTCGAACGGCGACGTGCCGATGTTGCGCTACGTACAGGGACATCCGCGCTCGCTCTCGCTGCTCATCCGCCACGACGACGACGGCCGTGGCGACGCACCCTACGACACGGGGGCCGAGCAGGCGCTCGCCGCGGCATCCGACCACGGCTTCACCGTCGTGAGCGTCAAGCGCGACTGGTCGACCGTCTTCCCCGAGGCCTAGCGGATGCCACGCGCCGAGGCCCCGGCGGTCGCCGCCCCGCGCCGGTTCCGCCTGTTCCCGACGCTCGCGGGATACCGGCTGGGCTGGCTCGGCCCCGACGTGCTCGCCGGGCTCTCTGCGGGCGCGGTGGTCATCCCGCAGGCGATGGCGTACGCGACCATCGCCAACCTGCCCGTGCAACTCGGCCTCTACACGTGCATGGTGCCGATGCTCGTGTACGCGATGCTCGGCGGCTCGCGCGCGATGAGCGTTTCGACGACGTCCACGATCGCGACGCTGAGCGGCACCACCCTCGTGTCAGCCGGGGTCGCCGCCGGATCCGACGATCCCGTGCCCGACCTCATGGCGCTCACGCTGCTGGTGGGCCTGATCCTGCTCGTGGCGCGCGTCGCGCGCCTCGGGTCGCTCGTCGAGAACATCTCGAAGGCGACGCTCGTCGGCATCCAGGTGGGGGTCGGCGCCACGGTCGCGGTCGGGCAGCTGCCGAAGCTGCTCGGCGAGACCGACGACCTCAGCACGCACGGGTTCATCCGCTCGGTGGTCGCCGTGTTCGAGGCGATCCCCGGCGCGAACGTCGCCACCATCGCGTTGTCGGCGGGCTCGATCGCGGTGCTGCTGCTGCTGAAGCGGTTCCTGCCGCGCGTGCCCGGCCCGCTCGTGGTCGTCGCCGGCGGCATCCTGCTCGTGGCGTTCGCGGGGCTCGGCGACGCGGGGGTCGCGCTCATCGATCCGGTGCCGCAGGGGTTCCCCGCTCCCGAGCTGCCGTCGTTCGCGAACCTCGGCGCGCTCGTGCCCGGGGCGCTCGCGATCGCGATCATGGCGTTCCTGGAGTCGGCGGCGGTGGCGCGGGGCATCCGCAAGCCCGGCGAGCCACAGGTCGACAGCAACCAGGAGCTGCTCGCGACCGGAGCCGCGAACACGCTCGGCTCGTTCTTCCAGGTGCTGCCCGCGGCCGGCGGCTTCTCGCAGAGCGCCGTGAACCAGGGCGCCGGCGCCCGCACCCAGCTCGCCTCAGTCGTGACCGTGGTGCTGGCCGTGCTCGTCGCGCTGTTCCTCGCGCCGGTGCTGAGCCTGCTGCCGCAGGCGACGCTCGCCGCGCTCGTCTTCGTCGCGGTCATCGGGCTCATCGACATCGCGTCGCTCGTGCGGTTCTGGCGCATCAGTCGCAACGACTTCTGGATCGCCGTCGTCACCGCCGCGGTCGGCCTCACGGGGGGGCTCCTGCTCGCCGTCGCCGTCGGCATCGTCGCGACGCTCGGCGTCGTGCTGCGTGAGCTCAACCGGCTGCGGGTGGAGGTGGACGAGCCCGTCGACGGGGTGTTGCCGATCCGGCTGCTCGGCCCGCTCTACACGGCGAACTCGCTCGCGTACGAGAACGCCGTGCTCGACGCGGTGCGGTCGCGCGGCGACACGAGCGTGCGCGCCGTCGCGCTCGAGCTCACGCGCATGGGCGTGACGTCGATCACCGTGCTCGACACGCTCGCCGACCTCGACCGCGAGCTCGCCGGGCACGGGGTCGAGCTGCGGCTCGCGGCGGTGCCGGAGTCGGGTGCGGCGGCGGCGCGGCGGGGGAGCTGGTTCCGCGGGCTGGAGGAGGCGGGTCGGGTCTACCCGACGCTCGCGGACGCGGTCGCGGCGGGGCATCCGGCCGAGTGAGGCGGGCTGCGGCTGGGCAGCGGGCGCTGGGGCGCGCGGTCGCCGGGGCGCGCGGTTGCCGTCGCGGGGTCAGGGGGCCGGTCAGGCGGCGTCGCGCGCGCAGCGGAAGCCGATGTGCGTCGTCGCGGTGTCGTCGGCCTGCGGCGAGCGGGCCGCCGGGCGGTAGCGCAGGCAGTAGTCGGGCGAGCAGAGGTGCGAGCCGCCCTTCAGCACGCGGCGTGGGATGCGCGAGCCCGGTTCGGCGGATGCCGCGGCGAGCAGGTTCTCGCGGTGGCCCGCGTCGACGGGCTCCTGGCCGGGCACCTCGTGTCGCGAGGTGTAGTAGTCGGTCGTCCACTCCCAGACGTTGCCGGTGACGTCGTAGAGGCCGTAGCCGTTCGCCGGGAACGTCATGACGGGCGACGTGCCGGCCCAGCCCTCGGCGCCGGTATTGCGCCACGGGAACGAGCCCTGCCAGCGGTTCACCATGAGCTTCCCGTCGGGGAACTCGTCGTCGCCCCACGCGAAGCGGGCACCGTCGAGTCCGCCGCGGGCCGCGAACTCGAACTCGGCCTCGGTGGGCAGGCGCCGGCCGGCCCAGGCCGCGTAGGCCGAGGCATCCTCGAAGCTGACCTGCACGACCGGATGCCGCGGCCGGGCCTCGAGCACGTCGAGACCGGCGTCGGGCCCGAACGGATGCCGCCACGTCGCGCCCTCGCCCCAACGCCACCACTGCCGCCAGTCGCGCAGGTCGACCGGACCGGGCGTCGGCGTGAACACGAGCGCGCCCGGCACGAGCTCGTCGGGGTCGTACCCGGGGAAGTCCGCCGGATCGAGGGGGCGCTCCGCGACCGTCACGTAGCCCGTCGCCTCGACGAACGCGGCGAACTGCTCGTTCGTCACCGGATGCAGGTCGAGCTCGAACACATCGACCGTGCGCTCGTGCACGGGCGTCTCATCGGGGTAGAACTCCGCGGACCCCATGCGGAACGTCCCGCCCTCGATGCGCACCGTCGGGGTGAGGTCGACCATCCTCCGAGCCTACGTCCCCGGTGATCGAGTCGGGCCGCGCGGAGCGCGACCTTCCCCGGTGATCGAGGAGGGCCGCGCGGAGCGCGAGCTCCCCTGGTGATCGAGTAAGGCCGCGCGGAGCGCGACCTCCCGGTGATCGAGTAGGGCCGCGCGGAGCGCGACCCGTATCGAGATCCCCTCGCCGCGTCTCGATACGCGTCCGGCTGCGCCGGGCGCTACTCGACGACCGGTGGAGTCCGGCTGCGCCGGGCGCTACTCGACGACCGGTGGCGTCCGGCTGCGCCGGGCGCTACTCGACGACCGGTGGCGTCCGGCTGCGCCGGGCGCTCCTCGACGACCGGCAGGCGGCCTACGGCAGCAGGCGCGTCGGACCGCGGAAGAGGTACGTGGTCTCGCGGATCGAGCCCTCGCCGAGCATCAGCATCAGCACGCGGGCCAGGCCCATGCCGAAGCCGCCGTGCGGCGGCACGCCGTACTTGAAGAACTCGAGGTAGGTGCCGAGCTCTTCGGGGTCGAGGCCCATCGACTCGGCCTGCGCGATCAGCACGTCGACGCGGTGCTCGCGCTGCGCGCCCGTGGAGATCTCGGTGCCGTTGTAGATGAGGTCGTACGACTTCGTGAGCGACGGGTCGTCCTCGTGGCGCATGTGGTAGAACGGCCGGATCGTCGACGCGTAGTCCGTGAGGAACACGAAGTCGTGCCCGTACGTCTCCTTGACGTACTGCGAGATGCGGCGCTCGCCCTCGGGGTCCATGTCGGCGTCGGCGCGTGGCACGACGTAGCCGTGGTCGGCCACGATCTGCTTCGCCTCGGCGAGGGGGATGCGCGGGAACGGCGTGGTCGGCACCGTCAGCTCGATGCCGAACAGCTCGGCGACCTCGGCGCCGTGCTTCTCGACGACCGCGGTGAACCCCGCGACCATGAGCTCCTCGTGGAGCTGCATGACGTCCTCGTGCGAGTCGATCCAGCTGACCTCGGAGTCGATCGACGTGAACTCGGTCGCGTGGCGCGACGTGAACGACGGGTCGGCGCGGAACGCGGGGCCGACCTCGAAGATCTTGCCGAAGCCGGCGGACTGCGCCATCTGCTTGAAGTGCTGCGGGCTCTGCGCGAGGTACGCGGTCGTGTCGAAGTACTCGAGCTGGAAGAGCTCGGCGCGCGATTCGGACGGGGAGGCCATGAGCTTCGGCGTCTGGACCTCGACGAACTCGTGCTCGACCCAGTACGTGCGCAGCGCATGCAGGAACGTGGTCTGGATGCGGAAGATGAGGTTCTGCTTCGGGTGCCGCAGGTCGAGGAAGCGCCAGTCCATGCGCTTGTCGAGGCCCGAGTCCGCCGCGATGGGGATCTCGAGGGCCGCCGTGACGACCTCGAGGTCGCCGATCTTCACCTCGAGCCCGCCGAGCTTGACGCGCTCGTCGTGCTTGAGCTCGCCCGTGACGCGCACGAACGTGCCGTGCGAGAGGCCCGAGATGCTCTCGGTGAGGGCGAGCGCCTCGGCCGCGCCGACGCTGACGCCCTCGGGGTCGAGCTCGCGCACGGCGGGGTTCACGACCTGCACCGCGCCGGTCTCGTCGCGCAGGATGACGAACTGCACCTTCTTCTGATCGCGCACGGTGTCGACCCATCCGGCGACGGAGACGGGGCCGTCGGGAAGCGCGGCGAGGTTCTTGATGAGGGTGCGGGAAGTCACGGGCACCCATCCTACCGGCGCGCCCTCCCGCCCTCGACAGGGCCGAATGGGCGATCTTGGCGCGCTCTGCGAGGAGAAAGCGCCAAGATCGCCCACTCGCGAGCCGAGCGGATGCCGCGGGGTCACGATGCGCGGCCGCCCCGCCCTCGGCGGATTCAAAGGGAACCGCTCTCTAGACTGGAGACCGTGCCGGCCGAGCAGATCCATCTCGTGCGCCATGGCGAGGTGTTCAACCCCCAGGGCGTGCTCTACGGCCGACTCCCGGGGTACGGCCTGTCGAGCCTCGGGCAGGAGATGGCGCAGTTCGCCGCCGACGACCTGCTGTCTCGCTCCCGGCCCGTGACCGCACTCGTCGCGTCGCCGCTCCAACGGACGCAGCAGTCCGCCGAGCCGATCGGCCGGGCGTTCGACCTCGAGGCCGCGCTCGACGACCGCGTCATCGAGCCCGAGAACCGCTTCGAGGGCAAGCGTATGAGCGGGCCCGACAGTGCGCTGCTCGACGTGCGCAACTGGGCGTTCCTCATCAACCCGTGGGAGCCGAGCTGGGGCGAGCCGTTCGGCTCGATCGCACGGCGCATGCTGCTCGCCATGGACGACGCGTGGAACGCTGCGGACGGCGGCGATGTCGTGATCGTGAGCCACCAGCTGCCGATCTGGATGGTGCACCGCAGGGTCGCCGACAAGTCGCTCGCGCACGACCCGAGACGCCGCCGCTGCGCGCTGTCGAGCATCACGACGTTCGAGCGTCGCCGTGCGACGGGCGCGGGGTTCAACAGCAATTCCGGTACCGATTGGGTCGAGGTGGGCTACCGCGATCCGGCCGCCGGTCTCTCCGCCAACGCGACCGACGTGGGGGCGGTGTGATGCGCTCCCGAGGAGGTCTCGATACGCGTCGCGCTGCGCGCGGCGCTCCTCGACCAACGGTGGCGATCGTCGCGCTCGCCGCGGCATCCGCCCTGCTGCTCGCCGGCTGCTCGAGCGACCCGCTCGCCGACCAGTACCGCGAGGGCAGCGGCAAGAACTACATCGCCGGCGACGGCACCATCTCGGAGTTCGACGCGTCGCAGCGCGGCGAGCCCATCGAGTTCTCGGGCGAGACGGTCGAGGGCGACACGTTCGACTCCACCGACACGCTCGGCGGGGTCACGGTCGTCAACTTCTGGTACGCGGGCTGCGCCCCGTGCCGCGTCGAGGCGCCGATCCTCGAGGAGGTCTCGCAGTCGTTCGGCGTCGGCGAGCCGACCGGGTCGGCCGACGCAGAGTCGACCACCGAGAACCCGGGCGTCGCCTTCGTGGGCGTGAACGTGCGCGACCAGGCCGGCACCGCGGCATCCTTCGAGCAGACCTACGGCGTCAGCTACCCGTCGATCCTCGACGTGAACGACGGCACCGCGCAGCTCGCCTTCGCGGGCGACGTGCCGCCGGCCGCCGTGCCGACGACGATCGTGCTCGACCGCCAGGGACGCGTCGCGGCCCGCGTGCTCGGCCAGCTCACGGACGCGTCGATCCTCGAGTCGATCATCGACGACCTCCTCGCCGAGCAGGCGTAGCAGGCGTAGCAGGCAGAGGAGGCATCGGGAGCGTGGGAGGCGTCGGCGACATCGTGCTGAACGGGCAGTTGCTCGCGGCCGTGCCGATCGCGCTCGCCGCGGGACTCGTCTCGTTCCTGTCGCCGTGCGTGCTGCCGCTCGTGCCGGGCTACCTCGGCTACCTGGGCGGTTTCACGGATGCCTCGGCCGAGCCCTCGGAGGAACGGCGCTACCGCCGCCGGCTCGTGCTCGGCGTGCTGCTGTTCATCGCCGGCTTCACCCTGGTGTTCGTCACGTTCAACCTGCTCGCGGGCGTCGCGGGCGCATGGTTCAACGCGTACGGCGAGCTCATCACGCGCGTGCTCGGCGTCGTGCTCATCGTCATGGGGCTCGTCTTCATCGGGCAGTTCACGTTCCTGCAGCGCACCATCAAGCCGTCGTGGCGTCCCGCGACCGGGCTCGCCGGCGCTCCGCTGCTCGGCATCGTGTTCGGTCTCGGCTGGACGCCCTGCATCGGCCCGACCCTCGCGGTCGTGCTCGCGCTCAGCGCCGACTCGGCGTCGGCCGGCCGGGCGCTGCTGCTCGGCCTCGCCTACTGCCTCGGCCTCGGCATCCCGTTCCTGCTCGTGGCGCTCGGCTTCGGCTGGGTCACGGGCTCGCTCGCGTTCCTCCGCCGGCACATCCGCACGATCAACATCATCGGCGGCTCGCTGCTCATCGCGATCGGCCTGCTGATGGTGTCGGGACTCTGGACCATCTGGATGTACGAACTGCAGGCGGTGATCACCGGCTTTGTCCCCGCGATCTGATCCCGACGCGCTGTCGCGCCCCGACGACCACATCGACGCCCCCGTGCGCGATGACGGGTCGACGGATGCCGCGAGCCACCTTCGACGAGCTCAGGGACCGGAAGGAGGAGCCGGCGACACGGTCGCGCAGCCGAAGCTGGGATTCGTCGGCTGGCTGCGCTTCGCCTGGCGCCAGCTCACGAGCATGCGCACGGCGCTGCTCCTGCTGCTCCTGCTCGCGATCGCCGCGGTCCCCGGATCGCTCGTGCCGCAGCGCTCGAGCGACCCGAACGGCGTCACCCAGTACTTCGCCGACAACCCCGACCTCGCGCCCGTGCTCGACGGGTTCCAGATGTTCGACGTCTACACGTCGGCGTGGTTCTCGGCGGTGTACCTCCTGCTGTTCGTGTCGCTCATCGGCTGCGTCATCCCGCGCACGAAGCACCACTTCGACGCGCTCCGCGCGAGGCCGCCGCGCACGCCGGTGCGGCTGCAGCGGCTGGCGGGGTACACGGAGGGGTCGCTGACTGCGTTCGAGGAGGCATCCGAGGATCTCGATACGCGTTCGCCTTCGGCGAGCGCTACTCGATCACCGGCTGAGGCAGCGGACGCCGCCATCGCCGCTGCGGCGACGCAGCTGAAGCAGGCGGGCTACCGAGTCGAGCGCTACGAGCTGCGCGGCGAGGCATCCGTGTCGGCCGAACGCGGCTACCTTCGCGAGACCGGGAACCTCATCTTCCACACGGCGCTGCTCGGCGTGCTCGTGGCCGTCGGCATCGGCGGCGGATTCGGGTTCTCCGGCCAGCGCGTCGTGGTCGAGGGCCAGTCCTTCGTGAACACGCTCGCCGCCTACGACTCGTTCAACCCGGGCCGGTTCTTCGACGACACGCGGCTCGACCCCTACCGGCTGTCGCTCGAGGAGCTCGACGCGGTCTACGAGACGCAGAACCAGGAGGCGATCGGGCAGCCGATCGACTTCACCGCGCGCGTGAACGTGCAGGCGCAGGGCGGCGAGCCGTCGGAGGGCGTGGTCAAGGTCAACGAGCCGCTGCGCGTGCACGGCACCGACGTGTACCTGCTCGGCAACGGCTACGCGCCGACCATCACCGTGCGCGACCCCGACGGGAACGTCGTGTTCACCGACTCGGTGCCGTTCCTGCCGCAGGACGCGAACCTCACCTCGATCGGCGTCGTGAAGGTGCCCGACGGCCTCGCCGACCAGCTCGGCATGGTCGGGTTCCTCTACCCGACGCAGACCACGCTCCCGTCGGGCGCGTACACGTCGAGCTACCCCGACCTCGTCTACCCGGTGCTGACGCTCAACGTGTACCAGGGCGACCTCGGCATCGACGGCGGCACCCCCACCTCGGTCTACACGCTCGACCCGTCGACCATGGAACAGCTCACGGGCGGCAGCACCGGCGTCGACTCGCTCGAGCTCATGCCCGGCGACACCGTCGACCTGCCGAACGGGCTCGGCACCATCACCTTCGAGGATGTGTCTGCCAAGACGGGTGGCGATCCGGATGCCGCGGACGACGACTTCTCGCACAGCGTCTCGCGGTTCGCCAGCTTCGACATCCACAACGACCCCTCGCAGGGCTGGGTGCTCGTCTTCGCCGTGCTCATCGTCGGCGGCCTGCTGCTCTCGCTGTTCGTGCCGCGCCGCCGCATTTGGGTGAAGGCCGCGCGCCGGCCCGACGGCACGATCGTGCTCGAATACGCAGGCCTCGCCCGCGGCGAGGATCCCGGCCTCGAGGACGCCGTGGCGGCGTTCGCCGACAAGCACGCGGGCACGGCGCGCGATGACGGTCCGGTCGTCAAGTAGCGCCCGGCGCAGCCGGACGCGTATCGAGTCGCGCAACGGGTCTCGATACGCGTGCTTCGCTCGCTACTCGACCACCGGGTCGCGAATCCACCGACGTAAGGTAGTCACGTGACGCTCGACGAGATCTCCATCATCCTCGTGTACTCGGCCATGGCCGTGTACGCGCTCGCGTTCATCGCGTACGCGATCGACCTCGCGCGTCGCTCGGCCGTTGCGGCGAAGGCCGCCGACGACGCGAAGGCCGCCTCCGTCGAGGCATCCGGAGCCGAGGCCGCCGAGGCGGCCGGCGGGGGCACGATCGTGGCCGCACCGCCGAAGCGCGCGGCATCCGTCGCCTACGGCCGCTCGCCCTCGCTGCGCGTCGGCGTCGCCCTCACCGTCGTCGCGTGGCTGCTGCACCTCGCGGCCGACATCACGCGCGGGCTCGCCGCGGGCCGCGTGCCGTGGGCCAACATGTACGAGTTCGCGCTCACGGGCACGCTCATCATCACGAGCGTCTACCTGCTCGTCCTCGTGGTCTCGAAGCACGACCTGCGCTTCCTCGGCACGTTCGTGACGGGCCTCGTGCTCGTCCTGCTCGGCATCGCCACGGTGAACTTCTACGTCAGCGTCGTGCCGCTGCCGCCCGCACTTCAGTCCGCCTGGCTCGTGATCCACGTGTTCGTCGCGACCTCGGCGGTGGGTTTCCTCGCGCTCGGGTTCGCCCTGTCGGTCGTGCAGCTCATGCAGGCGCGCCGCGAGTCGATCGCAGCATCCGGCACGGCGGCGAAGCAGTCGTTCCTCGCGACGCTGCCCGACTCGGCGACGCTCGAGAACCTCGCCTACCGCGTCATCATCATCGGGTTCATCCTCTGGACGTTCACGCTCATGGCCGGCGCGATCTGGGCCGAGGCCGCCTGGGGCCGGTACTGGGGCTGGGACACCAAGGAGGTGTGGACCTTCATCATCTGGGTGGTCTACGCCGGGTACATCCACGCGCGCGCGACGCGCGGCTGGCGCGGCTCGCGGTCGGCCTGGCTCGCGATCATCGGCTTCTCGACCGTGCTGTTCAACTTCACGATCGTCAACCTGTTCTTCAAGGGCCTGCACGCGTACTCGGGTCTCTGATCGCCGGATGCTCCTTCGGCTCCGCGCCTGAGCGCGCCTGACCGCGGCCGACCGCGCCCGCGCGAGCAGGATCGACCTGCCTGCATCGACGTTTCGAATCCGCCTCATGTGAGGCGGATTCGTCATGAGGATCGCGATGCGCGATTGGTTCAGGTCCGCCTCATGTGAGGCGGATTCGACATGAGCCTGGAGGATCGATCGCCCGCTGCCGACAGCGGCGATGGCGAGCGCTCGCGAGGCACGTGTCGCGTACTCGGGTCTGCGCAGCCTCGTTGCGCTCCGTCGGCGGAGCAGGCACGATCGCAGGATGAGGCTGCTCGAGCGCGAGCGTGATCTCGCGGAGCTCGGCGACGCGGTGCGGGCCGCGACCGAGGGGCGCGGAGGCGTGGTGCTGGTGCACGGCGAGGCCGGGATCGGCAAGTCGAGCCTCGTGGGCGCCCTGCGCGAGCAGCCGCCCGACGGCAGCCGTGTGCTGGTCGGCGCGTGCGACGCGCTCTCGACGCCACGCACCCTGGGGCCGCTTCGCGACCTTGCTCCGTTCGTGGGACCCCGTCTTCGCGACGCGCTCCGGGCGGGCGACCGCGAGGAGGTCTTCGGCGCGCTCCACGAGGAGCTCGCCTCCCCTCCCGCGACGGTCCTCGTCGTCGAAGACGCGCACTGGTCGGATGAGGCGACGCTCGACGCCCTGCGATTCATCGCCCGTCGCATCGACCGGCTCCCCGCCGTGCTCGTGCTCACCTACCGCGACGACGAGCTCGATCGGGACCATCCGCTCGGCCGGCTCCTGGGCGACCTGCACACCAACGTGCACCACATCGCGCTGCGGCGACTGTCGCAGGCAGCGGTCGCGACGCTGGCCGCCGGACGTGAGGACGCCGGTCGCGTGTTCGCGTTGACCCGCGGCAATCCGTACTTCGTCTCGGAGCTCGTCGCCTCGACGGACGCCGCACAGGTGCCGCGAACGGTCGTCGATTCGGTCACCGCGCGCCTGCGGCGCCTGGACCCGGTGACGCAGGGCTACGTCGAGCAGCTCGCCGTGGTTCCCTCGGTCGTGGTCGCCCCCGAGCTCGCTCGGCTCGTTCCCGGCGGCGCAGGTGCCCTCGGCGCCGCCGAGGAGGGCGGCCTGTTGACCGTGCGACCCGACGGCGTGCAGTTCCGGCACGAGCTCACGCGCCGCGCGATCGTCGACGCGCTCCCGGCCTCGCGGCGCATCGAGCTCAACGCCCGCGTGCTCGCCATGCTGATCGAGGTCGGCGCCGATCCGAGCCGGATTGTCTCGCACGCGGCCGAGGCCGGCGACGTCGACGCGATCGTGGAGTGGGCGCCGCGGGCCGCACGCGATGCCTCCGTCAGCGGTGCCCATCGACAGGCCGCCGCCCACTACCGGGCGGCGCTCGACCATGCGGACCGGTTCGACGTCGAGGCGCGTGCCGAGCTGCTCCAGAACTATGCGATCGAGGCGTACGTGCTCGGCCGTGAGCCGGAGGCCGTCGAGGCGGAGACGGAAGCGGTGCGCCTCCGTCGAGGGCTCGGGGACCGCGACGCACTCGGCGCGAGCCTGCGCTGGCTCTCCCGGTTCGAGTGGATCGCCGCGAATCGACCCGCCGCCGAGGCGGCGGCGGCGGAGGCGTCCGCCGTGCTCGCCGAGTCCGAGAATCGTGGGCTGCTGGCCCTCGCGCTGAGCAACGAGGCGCAACTGGCGATGCTCGCGCACGACCTGCCCCGCACGATCGAGCTGGCGACCCGGGCCGTCGAGCTCGCCCGGGAGTCCGGCGAGCAGCGCGCCCTCTCGCACGCGCTCAACAACCTCGGCACCGCGCGCATGCTGCAGGGCGACGATGCGGGCATGCAGGACCTGGTCACGGCGGCCGAGATCGCGGCAGCCGCCGGCTTCGTGGACGACGCCGCGCGCGCTCACGTCAACCTCGTCTGGAGCCTGCTCGACCAGTACCGCCTCGACCTCGCCGAGCAGTACCTGCAGCCGGCGATGGAGTTCTCGGAGCGCACCGAGGTGCTGGGGCTCTGGACGTACCAACAGGTGGAACGTGGGCGTCTCCACCTGGCGCGGGCGCAGTGGGACGAGGCCCTCGCCGCTGCCGCCTACTCCTCGGAGCTCCTGCCGCAGGCGGAATGCGTCGCCCTCGCGATCGTCGGGACTGTTCGCACCCGCCGCGGCGAACCCGGCGCCGACCTGGCGCTCGACGAGGCGAGGCAGCTCGCCGAGCGGGTCGGCGAGCTGCAGCGCACCGGGCCCGTCGCCGCGGCACGGGCCGAGGCTGCACTGCTCCGCGGCGACCCCGACGAGGTGCGCGCGATCGCCGGACCCGCCTACGCGGAGGCCGCGCGACTGCACGATCGGAACCTCCAGGCGGAGCTCGCGTGGCTGCTCCGGCGAGCCGGCGACGACGTGGCTCCTCCCGAGGGCGACCACCCGTTCGCGGTGCAGGCCCGTGGCGACTGGCAGCGCGCGGCCGAGCTCTGGCGAGCGAGCGGATGCCCCTACCACGAGGCATCCGCGCTTGCGGAGAGTCCGCACGAGGCGGACCTGCTGGCCGCCGTCGCGATCCTCGACCGCATCGGCGCGGAGCCGCTCGCCCGCCGGGTCCGCGCGGACCTGCGGGAGCGCGGCGTTCGGAGCATCCCCCGCGGCCCGTCGACACTGACGCGCCGCAACCCCATGGGGCTCACGGATCGTCAGGTCGATGTGCTCCGGCTGGTCGCGGACGGACTCACGAACGTCCAGATCGCCGACCGGCTCGTCGTCTCGGTCCGCACGGTCGACAGTCACGTCGCCGCGATCCTCGCCAAGCTCGGCGTCCCGACCCGACAGGATGCGGCGCGGCTCGCACCCGGGGTGCTCGAGCAGCTCGGCTGACGCGAGCACGTCGCACCGGGCTCGGCACCGGATGCGTCGAGATCTCGGTAGCCCGATCGGGTGATCTCGGTAGCCGTCGCCGATGAGGCGATGCACCGGTCGGCGCTGTACTGGGGTCATGGCCCGCACCGGGCGGGCCCCGCAACCATCGAGGATCGTCATGAACACCGCACTCACCATCAGCTCCTCCGCCCCGGCGACCGAGGTCGGCGCGGTCCACGGTCTCGCGCGGATGGCGCAGGCGACCCGCGCTCGCGTGCTCGCCCTGTTCGCCACGTCGCGACAGCCGCTCAGCCGCGACGAGCTCGCAGCACTCCACGAGCGCCGCCTCGAGGGCGCGCGTCTGCGCGACGAGATGCGCCGCTCGGTCTACCTCACGCACACGTTCTGATCGCCGCCGGGCCAGAGGACTCGACGGGAGCAAAGGGCCCGCACCTCCGTGAGAGCGCTTGCAATGCGGATGCCGCCTCGACGCGGCATCCGCATTGTCGTGGGCGAGTTGTGTTGCAAGCGCTTGCATTAACGCGAGCCCCGCTGCTAGCGTCACCCCCAGCCGGGTGGCACGTCGACGTGCCCTGAGAACTGGAGTCGAGGATGACGCGGAGCGCGAAGCAGCGCAGGTGGTTGGCGGCGATCGTGACGGGAGCGCTCGCGGCATCCGCTGCGGTGGTGCTCCCGGTGCTTCCCGCACAGGCGGAGGACCGGTCGTTCGCCCTGGTCGGCAGCCTGCAGTCGGAGCTGGGCTGCTCGGGCGACTGGCAGCCCGAGTGCGCGCAGACCGAGCTCGCGCCCACGGCCACGCCCGGCGTCTACGCCGCGGACTTCACCATCCCGGCCGGCACCTGGGAGTACAAGGTCGCCGTGAACGACGGCTGGGCCGAGTCGTACGGCCTGAACGGCGGCGGCGACAACATCCCGCTGACCGTCGACGGGGACACCCCCGTGCGCATCGTGTTCGACGACACGCTCAAGCGCGTCGGCCTCGAGGCCACCGGACTGCGCGGCGCGTACGACGAGGCATCCGACGCTGCCCTCGTGGCCGACCCCGTGCGCCAGCCCGGCAGCGACGAGGTGTTCTACTTCGTCATGACCGACCGGTTCGCGAACGGCGACGCGTCGAACGACCAGGGCGGGCTCACGGGCGACGCCCTCACGACCGGCTTCGACCCGACCCACAAGGGCTTCTACCAGGGCGGCGACCTCGCCGGCCTGCGCTCGCAGCTCGACTACATCGACGGCCTCGGCACCACGGCGATCTGGCTCACTCCGAGCTTCAAGAACCGTCCGGTGCAGGGCGAGGGCGCGAACGCGAGCGCCGGCTACCACGGCTACTGGGTGACCGACTTCACGCAGATCGACCCGCACCTCGGCACCAACGCGGAGCTCGAGGCGCTCATCGCCGACGCCCACGCGCGCGGCATCAAGGTGTACTTCGACATCATCACGAACCACACGGCCGACGTCATCGACTACGAGGAGCAGCAGTACTCGTACATCGACCAGAAGACCTCGCCCTACACGGACGCCGCCGGCAACCCGATCGACCTCGCCGAGTACGCCGACGGCTCGAAGCCGTTCCCGGCGCTCGACGCGGCGACGAGCTTCCCCTACACGCCGAAGGTCGCCGCCGAGGACGCCGACCTCAAGGTCCCGGCGTGGCTCAACGACCCGACGCTGTACCACAACCGCGGCGACTCGACGTGGGAGGGCGAGTCGGTCACGTACGGCGACTTCGTCGGCCTCGACGACCTCATGACCGAGCACCCGACCGTCGTGAACGGCTTCGTCGACGTGTACGAGGACTGGATCGACCTCGGCATCGACGGGTTCCGCATCGACACCGCCAAGCACGTCAATTTCGAGTTCTGGGAGCAGTGGGCCACCGACGTGCTCGACTACGCGCACGCCCACGACAAGCCCGACTTCTTCATGTTCGGCGAGGTCTACGACGCCGACCCGCAGAAGCTCTCGCCCTACGTGCGCAAGACCGACATGAACTCGGTGCTCGACTTCACCTTCCAGTCGCAGGCGGTGAGCTTCGCGGCCGGCAACTCGGCGAAGAACCTGCAGTCCCTGTTCGCGGGCGACGACTACTACACGACGCCCGACTCGTCGGCCACCGCGCTGCCGACCTTCCTCGGCAACCACGACATGGGTCGCGTCGGCTACTTCCTGCAGTCGACGGATGCCCCGATGCAGCGCGACGAGCTCGCGCACGACCTGCTCTTCCTCACGCGCGGCCAGCCCGTGGTCTACTACGGCGACGAGCAGGGCTTCGCAGGGATCGGCGGCGACCAGAGCGCGCGCCAGACCCTCTTCCCGACCCAGGTCGCGGAGTACCAGGGCCAGTCGCTCGTGACCGGTGAGGCGTTCGGAACCGGGGCCCACACGGGCACCGACGTGCCGCTCTACGGCCACATCAGCGAGCTGTCGGCCCTTCGCCAGGCGCACCCCGCGCTCGCGACGGGCGCCCAGGTCGAGCGCTACGTCGACAACGGCGCGGGCGTCTACGCGTTCTCGCGCATCGACCGCACCGAGAAGGTCGAGTACCTGGTCGCGGCGAACAACTCGAACTCGGCGAAGACCGTCGACGTGCCGACGCTCACGAAGGGCGGCGTGTTCGCGCCCCTCTACGGCGCCGTCGCCGGCGTCTCGGCGAACGCCGACGGCGTGGCCTCCGTCACGGTGCCGGCGCTCGGCGCGGTCGTGCTGCAGGCCGACCGCACCGTGAGCGCGCCCGACGCGGCATCCGCCATCTCGGTCGCCACCCCCGCCGCCGGCGCGGGCGTCACCGGCATCACGCCGGTCGTCGGCGACGTCGACGACGCCACCTGGGCCGAGACGAGCTTCTCGTGGCGCGTCGCCGGCGGCGACGAGTGGCACGCGCTCGGCACCGCCGAGGACACCACGCCGCGCGTGTTCCACGACACCGCGGGCCTCGCGAAGGGCACGCTCATCGAGTACCGCGCGGTCTCGACGGATGCCGCGGGCCACCGCTCGGCCGCCTCGACCTACGCCTCGGTCGACAACGCCGTGAACCTCGTCGAGGAGGAGGAGCCCGAGCAGCCGATCGACCTCGTGACGGTGCCCGGCAGCCACAACTCCGAGATGGGCTGCGCCGGCGACTGGGCGCCCGGCTGCGAGGCGGCGAAGCTCACGAAGCGCGCCGACGGTATCTGGGAGGGCACCTTCACGGTTCCCGCCGGCAGCTACGAGTACAAGGTCGCGATCAACGGCAGCTGGGACGTGAACTACGGCGCGAACGGCGAGCCGAATGGCCCGAACGTCGCCTACACGACCGACGGCACGAAGCCGGTGACCTTCTTCTGGAACCCGGTCACGAAGGTCGTCTCGTCGACGGCCGAGGGTCCCGTCGTGACGCTGCCGGGCAGCTTCCAGTCCGAGGTCGGATGCCCCGGCGACTGGCAGCCCGAGTGCCTCGCGTCGCTCATGCAGGACGGCGACAAGGACGGCGTGTACACGTGGTCGAGCTCGTCGATCCCGAGCGGCAACTACGAGGTCAAGGTCGCGCACGACCGCAGCTGGGCCGAGAACTACGGCGTCGGCGGCGCGCGCGACGGCGGGAACTACTCGTTCACCGCGACCGACGGCAAGCTCGTCGAGTTCCGCTACACGCTCTCGACGCACGTGCTCGAGATCGTCGTGACGGACCCGCCGCTGGCGGGCACCGGGCAGTCTCGAGCGCACTGGGTGAGCGAGGACACGCTCGCCTGGCCGGCCGACCTGCTCGGCGGGGCATCCGCGGCCTCCGCGACGTGGGCGCTCGAGCACGCGGCCGACGCCGGACTCGCGGTCGCCGACGGCGCTGTGACCGGCGGCGGCGAGCCGATCGAGCTCCGGCGCGACCCCGCGGGACTCACGGACGCGCAGCTCGCGAAGTTCCCGGCGCTCGAGGGCTTCATCGCCCTGCACCCGGTCGGGCTCGACCGGACCGACGTCCAGCGGCTCCTCACCGAGCAGCTCGCGGTGTCGCAGCGGACGGGCTCAGCGACACGGACCGCCTTCACGGGCGTGCAGGTGCCGGGCGTGCTCGACGACCTCTACGCCGACGCCGTGGCATCCGTGCCGCTCGGCGCGACGGTGAGCGGCCAGGGCGCGACCCTGCGCCTCTGGGCGCCCACCGCGCAGTCGGTCTCGCTCGAGGTGTGGCCGTCGGGCGGAACCGGTGAGCCGACGGTGGTCGCGGCCGAGTTCGACCCGGCGAACGGCACGTGGAGCGTCGACGGCCGCGCGGTCGGCGACGAGTACCGCTGGTCCGTCACGGTGTTCGCACCCACGACGGGTGAGGTCGAGGTCAACTCGGTCACCGACCCGTACTCCGTCGCCCTCACCACGAACTCGGCGCGCACGGTCGTCGTGAACCTCGACGACGACTCCCTCGCTCCCGCACAGTGGGCGAAGACGCCCGCGCCGAAGGTGGGGCGAGCCGTCGACCGGGCGATCTACGAGCTGCACGTGCGCGACTTCTCGATCACCGACGAGACGGTGCCCGAGGCGGAGCGCGGCACGTACGCGGCGTTCACCCGCGACTCGGCCGGCACGGCGCAGCTGCGCCAGCTCGCCGACGCCGGCATCAACACCGTGCACCTGCTGCCGACGTTCGACATCGCCACCATCGAGGAGCGACGCGACCAGCAGGCGACACCCGCGTGCGACCTCGCGTCGTACGGTCCGGCGTCGACCGAGCAGCAGGCGTGCATCGACGGGATCCGCGACCTCGACGGCTTCAACTGGGGCTACGACCCGTTCCACTACCAGGCGCCCGAGGGCTCCTATGCGGTGGACCCGGACGGCGGCGCCCGAGTGGCGGAGTTCCGCGGCATGGTGGGCGCGCTGCACGGCATGGGCCTGCAGGTCGTGCTCGACGAGGTGTACAACCACACCGCGGCATCCGGTCAGGGGGAGAAGTCGGTGCTCGACAGGATCGTGCCCGGCTACTACCAGCGCCTGAACGGCGTCGGCAACGTCGAGACCTCGACGTGCTGCCAGAACATCGCCACCGAGCACGAGGTCGCCGGCAAGCTCATGGTCGACTCCGTGGTGCTGTGGGCCAAGGAGTACAAGATCGACGGCTTCCGCTTCGACCTCATGGGCCACCACTCTCGCGACAACATGCTCGCGATCCGGGCCGCGCTCGACGAGCTCACGCTCGCCGAGGACGGCGTCGACGGCTCGGCCGTGTACCTCTACGGCGAGGGCTGGAACTTCGGCGAGGTGGCCGACAACGCGCTGTTCGAGCAGGCCACGCAGGGCCAGCTCGGCGGCACGGGCATCGGCACGTTCAACGACCGGCTCCGGGACGGCGTGCACGGCGGCAGCCCCGTCGACGCGGGGTCGAAGTTCGACCAGGGCTTCGGCACCGGGCTTGCGGGCGACCCGAACGGGCACCCCGTTCGCGAGGGCACGCGCACGCTGGGCCAGCAGACCGACCTCGTGAAGCTCGGACTCGCGGGCAACCTGCGCGCGTTCGAGTTCACCGGCTCCGACGGCACGGCGAAGCGCGGCGACGCGTTCGACTACAACGGCTCGCCTGCCGGCTACGCCGACCAGCCCGACGAGGTCATCAACTACGTCGACGCGCACGACAACGAGACGCTCTTCGACCTCGGGATCCTGAAGCTCCCGACCGACACGTCGATGGCCGACCGCGTGCGCATGAATACGCTGTCGCTCGCGACCGTGACGTACGCGCAGACGCCCTCGTTCTGGCACGCCGGCACCGAGCTGCTGCGCTCGAAGTCGCTCGACCGCAACAGCTACAACTCGGGCGACTGGTTCAACCGCATCGACTGGACCGGCCAGGAGTCGACCTTCGGCTCGGGCCTGCCGGGCGAGGCGGACAACGGCGACCACTGGAACGACATGGCGCCGCTGCTCGCGAACCCCGCGCTGAAGCCGACCGCGGCGGACATGGCGGCGGCCGAGGCATCCGCCCTCGACCTGCTGCGCGTGCGCGACGAGGTCGACCTGCTGCAGCTGGGCTCGGGCGAGCTGATCGACCAGAAGGTCAGCTTCCCGAACAGCGGGCCGGATGCCACGCCGGGCCTCATCGTGATGCAGATCGACGACCTCGTGGGCGATGACGTCGACCCCGAGCTCGACGGTGCCCTGGTGGTGTTCAACTCGTCGCCCGACGCGATCACCGAGCAGGTCGACGGCCTCGCCGGCCGGGAGTTCGCGCTCGCCGATGCACTGGCGAAGGGCTCCGACCCGGTCGTGAAAACGACCGCGTGGAACACCGCCTCGGGCACGCTCACGCTCCCGGCACGCACCGCAGCGGTGCTCGTCGACGAGCAGGAGCCGCCCGCCGTCTCGACGAGCGTCATCGCGGTGCCGAGCAAGGTGCTCGCGAAGGCCGGCTCGGCGGTGAAGGTCGCCGGGCAGGTGACGGCCGCCGACGGCACCAAGCCGGTCGGCACGGTCACGATCTCCGACAATGGGACCGCGATCGCGACCACGCAGGTCGCGGTCGACGCCCGCGGGCGGTTCGACGTGAAGCTGCCGAAGCTCGGTGCCGGGGTGCACGCGTTCACCGTCGAGTTCGACGGCGGCGAGGGCTATGCCGACTCGAGCTCGGTCCCGATGGTGGTGGTGCTCTGGTAGCCCGTCCGTCGGGGACCGTCCCGGCATGAGACAGGCCCGGGTGGAGCGGCATCGCTCCACCCGGGCCTGTCGGTTGCTCACTCGGGAGGAAGCTCGATCCCGCAGATCTCGAGGCTTCCGAAGATCTCCGCGCCGTATGCGGCGAAGACCTCGTCGATGCCCTTGCCGTCGCCGGCCTTCTCGGGGTGCGGGTTGTTCGAGGCGATCGTGCCGCCCTGGCCGGTCGCGCCCTTCACGTGGATCGTGAACGACGAGGGAGCGCCGGTCTCGGCGTAGGCGTCGAGGAAGCACGTCGCATCCTCCTCGGACATGGCGCGCACATCCCCCCACGGTCGCGTCATCGTCGACGCGAGGCATCCGTGCGACCCCTGACTAGCGGAGACTTGTCTCCGCCATGAGTGCCCAATCCGGGGGGTTAGGCCTTCGGCGCGCTTCGCCCTACTCGGCCGCCGGGCCGGCGGTGAGCACCGCGTAGGCGCGACCGAGGCGCTCCAGCCACCAGTCGGTGTGCGCCTCGTCGGCGGCGTACCGGTCGAGCAGCTCGGGGTCGGGCACGACGCGGCGCACCGCGATCGACCCGTCCTCGGGCAGGAGCGGCGCCCGCGTGACATCCGCCGCCAGCAGCGACGCCGTGCCGAGGCCGCAGTCGAAGTCGAGGTTCGGCACGGATGCCGCGAGGTGCGCGCCCATCGCGAGGCCAATGCTCGTGTCGAGGGCGCTCGAGACGACCACGGGCAGCCCGGCGCGCTCGATGATCCGCAGCGCCCGGTGGATGCCGCCGAGAGGCTGCGCCTTGATCACGAGCAGGTCGGCCGCGCCCGCCTCGGCCACCGCGAGCGGGTCGGACACCCGCCGCACGCTCTCGTCGGCGGCGATCGGAATGCCCATGTACTTCGTGCGGAGGCGGATCTCGGCGAGCTCGTCGATCGACGGGCAGGGCTGCTCCACGTACTCGAGGTCGAACGGCGCGAGGGCGTGGATCGCGTGCTCGGCCTCGTCGACGTTCCAGCCGCCGTTCGCGTCGACGCGGATGCGTCCCTCGGGGCCGAGCGCCTCGCGCACGGCGCGCGCGCGCGCGACATCCGTCGACAGGGTCTCGTCGCCGCCTGCGACCTTCACCTTCGCGGTGCGGCAGCCGGGGAAGCGCTCGAGCACGACGCGAACGCTGTCGGGGTCGACGGCCGGCACGGTCGCGTTGACGGGGATGCGGTCGCGCAGCGCGGGCGGCGGCGCGCTCCAGCCGAAGTCGATGGCCGCGGCGAGCCACGCGGATGCCTCCTCGTCGTCGTACTCGGCGAAGGGCGAGAACTCCGTCCAGCCCTCGGGGCCCTCGAGCAGCATCGCGGCGCGCACCTCGATGCCGCGGAATCGCGTCACCATCGGGAGGGCCACGACGCGCGCCGTGGCGAGCAGCTCGTCGAGGGTCGGGAGCGCGCCGGAGGTCGGCAGTGCGGCGTCATCGGTCAC
This sequence comes from Agromyces sp. NPDC057865, assembly GCF_042796995.1. Lineage (NCBI taxonomy): Bacteria > Bacillati > Actinomycetota > Actinomycetes > Micrococcales > Microbacteriaceae > Agromyces > Agromyces sp. NPDC057865. The sequence continues at coordinate 34,350 of NZ_JBHVMJ010000003.1, forward strand.
CCTCCCATCGTGGCACCTGTGAACCGGAGAACACTCGTCTGTTAGCGTGAGGTTCCTTGGGGGTGCCTATGTCCGACGAACTCGACCAGCTCGGCGTCGAGGAGACCGAGGTGCGCCGCGACTCGGCGGGCCGCAACGTGGTCATCGCCGTCATCGGACTCGTGCTGCTCGTCGCGGCGCTCATCCCGCTCACCTACGGCGCGATCTGGGTCGGCTCGGTCGTGTACGCGGGCGTCGTCGCCTTCTTCACCGGCGGTCCCACGCCCGAGCCGCCGCTTCCCGTCACCTAGGCCGCGGAGGTACCCGCCCGCTCCGTCGGAACGTCGGGAATAGGCTGGACGCATGGCGCGCGAGGTCTCCGAACTGTTCGATGCGAGCGAGTGGACGGATGCCGCACCCGGCGTCCCCGGCGGGCGGCCCGAGGGCTTCACCGACATCACCTACCACCACTCGAACGACGGGCGCATCGCCCGTGTCGCGTTCGACCGGCCCGAGGTGCGCAACGCGTTCCGGCCGCACACCGTCGACGAGCTGTTCCGCGCGCTCGAGGACGCCCGCACGAACCCCCGCATCGGCGTCGTGTTGCTCACGGGCAACGGCCCGAGCCCGAAGGACGGCGGCTGGGCGTTCTGCTCGGGCGGCGACCAGCGCATCCGCGGTCGCGACGGCTACAAGTACGAGGAGCCCGGTGGTCGAGTAGCGCCGCCGGAGGCGACGCGTATCGAGACCCAGGACGCCGACGCAGAGACGCACGCCTCCCGAGACCCCTCCCTCTCCTCGCTCGGCCGCCTGCACATCCTCGAGGTGCAGCGGCTCATCCGCTTCATGCCGAAGGTCGTCATCGCGGTCGTGCCCGGCTGGGCGGCCGGCGGCGGGCACTCGCTGCACGTCGTCTGCGACCTCACGATCGCGAGCCGCGAGCACGGCCGGTTCAAGCAGACGGATGCCGACGTCGGCTCGTTCGACGCCGGGTACGGCTCCGCGTACTTCGCCCGCCAGATCGGGCAGAAGTTCGCCCGCGAGGTGTTCTTCCTGGCCGAGGAGTACTCGGCGCAGCGCGCCTACGAGATGGGCGCCGTGAACCGGGTCGTGCCGCATGCCGACCTCGAGCGCGAGGCGCTGGCGATGGCGCGCACGATCCTCACGAAGTCGCCGACGGCGATCCGCATGCTGAAGTACGCCTTCAACGCGGTCGACGACGGCATGGTCGGACAGCAGGTGTTCGCCGGCGAGGCCACGCGGCTCGCGTACGGGACCGACGAAGCGGTCGAGGGCCGCGACGCGTTCCTGCAGAAGCGCGACCCCGACTGGGGTCCGTACCCGTGGCACTACTGAGGCCGCGATGAAGCCGCTGATCCGGGTTCCGGCGAGTGACGTGACCGCGGTAGCGGACGCGCTCCGTGCCGCCCTCGCGGGCGGGCCCGCGGTGTGGCCCGTTCCGGTGGGGGGTTTCGAGACGCGTCCTTCGGGCGCTCCTCAACCCGCGGCGGACCCCACCTGGCTCGTCGACGACCACATCGCCCTCGTGGTCGAGACGAGCGGCTCCACGGATGCCCCGAAGCGCGTGCTGCTCTCCGCCGACGCCCTCCGCGCGAGCGCCGCGGCGACGGAGGCCGCGCTCCACGGTCCGGGGCAGTGGCTGCTCGCCCTGCCCGTGCACTACATCGCGGGCGCGCAGGTGCTCGTCCGCTCGATCGTGGCGGGCACCGAGCCCGTGCTGCTCGCCGGCGAGCACTTCGACCCGGCCGAGTTCGTCGCGGCATCCGCTCGCCTCGACAAGCGGTACCCGCGGTACACGTCGCTCGTGCCCGTGCAGCTGCAGCGGCTGGTCGATGCGGCGCACACCGACCCGAAGGTCGCCGACGCGCTGCACGTGTTCGACCGCATCCTCCTCGGCGGACAGGCCGCTTCGCCTGCCCTCACCCTTGCCGCCGACACGCTCGGCGTGCGCATCACGCGCACCTACGGCTCGAGCGAGACCGCCGGCGGATGCGTCTACGACGGCCGTGCACTCGACGGTGTCGCCATCCGGATCGTCGACGCCCCTTCGACGGGCTCAGGGCGCCGCCCTTCGACGGGCTCAGGGCACCGCCCTTCGACGGGCTCAGGGACCGGCGCCGTGGAGCTGTCGGGCGCGATGCTCGCCGACGGCTACCTCGGCGACCCCGAGCGCACCGCGGCCGCCTTCACGACCGACGCCGACGGCACGCGTTGGTACCGCACGGGCGACCTCGGGGAGCTCACGCACGACCGCACGCTCCGCATCCGCGGCCGCGCCGACGACGTGATCATCTCGGGCGGCGTCAAGGTCTCGCTCGGCGACGTCGAGCGGGCTGTGCGGGCGGTCCCGGGGTTCGCCGACGCGGTCGCGGTGAGCGTCCCCGATCGCGAGTGGGGCGAGCGCGCGGCGGTGGTGGCGACGCGCACGGATGCCGCCGCGGCATCCGCCGGGCTCGAGGCCCTCGCGGCGGCGACCGATGCCGCCCGCCTGCCGCCCGCCGCCCGGCCCGTGCGCCTCGAGCTCGTGGATGCGCTGCCGCTGCTGGCGTCGGGCAAGCCCGACCGCCGCGCCCTCGAGGCGAGGATGCGCGGCGGCGGGGACGGCTAGCCTCACGCGACGGGCGCGGGCTCCACGGCCTCGGGGTCGACGTCGGCCACGGCGAGGCGGCGCGCCTCCTCGAGGTGCGCCTGCACGCGACGGCGGCTCGGCAGCAGCAGGCTGGCGAGGGCCGCGATCGCGAAGCCCGCCACCGACACCCAGACGGAGACCTGCAGCGCGGTGAGCACGTGCTCGCGGCTCCAGTCGTCGCCGATCACGGTGAAGAACACGGTGGTCGAGATCGCGACGCCCGCCGCCGCTCCGAGCTGCTGGAACGTGCTGTAGGCACCGGATGCCGCGCCGGCGTCGGCCACCGGCACCGTCGCGAGCGCGACGTCGACGAGCGGGATGATGAGCAGCGCGAGCCCGAGGCCCGACAGGAGCATGGGCCACACGGCGGCCCAGCCGGTGAAGTCGGCGCCGGTCTCGGCGACCACTGCGAAGACCCAGAGCACGCCGACGGCGAGGATCACGGCGCCCGCGGTGACGAGGTACTTGCCCACGCGTCCGACGAGCGGGATCACGACGCCGGTGCCCACGAGCGCGCCGAGGCTGAACGCCAGGAGGTTGAGGCCCGCGGTGAGGGCGTCGAAGCCGAGTCCGACCTGCAGGTAGATGATGAACGGCAGGGTGAACGCGTTGAGCGAGCCCTGGAACGCGGCCTGCGTCACGATGCCCGCCGAGAACCCGCGATCGGCGAACAGCGGCATGGGCAGCAGGGCGGAGCCGTCGCGGCGCATGCGCCGGCGCTCGTGCAGCACGAAGACCCCGAGCAGCACGACGCCCGCGGCGACGGGCCACCACAGCCAGGCCGGCCAGCCGAGCGACTGGCCCTCGACGAGCGGCACCATGAACGCGAGCACGACGGCGCTCAGCAGCGCGACGCCGACGAGGTCGAGGCGCATCGGGCGCGGCGAGCGCGTCTCGGGCACGAACCGGGCGGCCAGCACGAAGATCACGATGCCCACCGGGATGTTGATGAGGAACACCGTGCGCCAGCCGAGGCCCCATAGGTCGGCGTCGACGAGCCAGCCGCCGAGCACCGGACCGAGCACCGCGGCGAGGCCGCTGACGCCGCCGATGAGGCCGTACATTGGCGCACGCTCCTTCGGCGAGAACAGCGCCTGCACCGAGGCGAGCAGCTGCGGCACCATGAGCGCGGCGAAGAGTCCCTGTGCGATGCGGGTGACGACGAGCGCGTCGCCCGACCAGGCGAACGCGGCGGCCGCCGAGGCGAGCGTGAACCCGGCGACGCCGACGAGGAAGATGCGGCGACGGCCGAACAGGTCGCCGAGGCGGCCGCCCGTGATGAGCGCGACGGCGAACGCGAGCATGTAGCCGCTCACGATCCATTCGAGCTGCGCCTCGGACGCCCCGAGGTCGGCGCCGATCGAGGGCAGCGCCACCTGCACGATCGTGACGTCGAGGAGGTCCATGAACGAGGCGAAGAGGAGGATGCCGATGGCGAGGCCTCGGCGTGGGGTGGTGGCCATGCTCGTCGTCCTTTCGTATGCTGAAGTTGCTTCCATTGCGGGATAGTCCCGATATGGGATAATCCCATAACGGGAACGATAAGGAGTCGGAGCGCAGATGTCAAGCAAGGCGGAGGTCACCGGACGCATCGCGGGACTCATGCAGCTCGTGATCGCCTCGTCCGTGATGACGAACGAGCGCATCGCGCGCTCGCTGGGGCTCAACGTGGTCGACTTCCAGACGTTCGGCTACATCGCCCGCAACGGCGCGCCGATGACCGCCGGCGAGGTGAGCCAGCAGACGGAGCTGCCGACGAGCACGACCACCCGGGTGCTCGACCGGCTCGAGCAGCGGGGATTCATCGAGCGGACGACCGATCCGAACGACCGGCGGCGGGTCGTCGTGCGCGCTCGGCCCGAGGCGATGGCGGGCGCCGGCGAGGGCGGCGAGGACGACCCGTACCGGGGCATCCTCGACGGGATGAACCGCGTGCACGAGCAGTTCACCATCGCCGAGCTCGAGGTGGTGGCGCGCTACCTGGAGGCCGTGAAGGACGTGCGCTGAGGCCGGGGTCGCGACTCCGGTCGTCGAGTAGCGCCGACGAAGTCGACGCGTATCGAGACGCAACCACCGGTCGTCGAGTAGCGCCGACGAAGTCGACGCGTATCGAGACGCAACGATGCCGATCGAATGAGGCTCGCCACGTCTCGATACGCGTCCGCCTCCGGCGGGCGCTACTCGACGACCGGGAAGGGTCCGCCTCCGGCGGGCGCTACTCGACGACCGGGAAGGGTCCGCCTCCGGCGGGCGCTACTCGACGACCGACGAAGACATAGCGTCGCGAACTACCATGGCCGTGTGGCACGCCCGAAACCCCAGCGAGTGAACCCCGACGACGTCCGCGCCCGCACCTACGGGAAGTCGGGCAATCCGGCGAGAGCGGGCTCCGGCCCGCGCGCCCCGCGCGGCCCCGCGACCGCCGCCGACTGGGTGGCCGGTGCGCGCCTGCGCACGCTGCCGCTCGCGATCGCGCCCGTCGCGCTTGGCACCGGAGCCGGCGTCGTGGCCATCGCGGACGGCCCGTGGCATCCGGCCCGCGCCCTGCTCGCGCTCGTCGTCGCGCTGGCCCTGCAGATCGCGGTGAACTTCGCCAACGACTACTCCGACGGCATCCGCGGCACCGACGACCACCGCGTCGGACCCGCGCGACTCACGGGCTCGGGCGCTGCGAAGCCCAAGCAGGTGCTCGCGGTGTCACTGAGCTTCTTCGCGCTCGCGGCGCTGGCGGGCCTCGCGCTCGTGATCGTGACGCAGCAGTGGTGGCTGCTCGCGGTCGGTGCCGTCGCGATCGTCGCCGCGTGGTTCTACACGGGCGGGAAGCATCCGTACGGCTACTACGGACTCGGCGAGCTGTTCGTCTTCGTGTTCTTCGGCCTCGTCGCCACCGCCGGGTCGGCCTACGTGCAGGCGCTCACGGTGAACCTCGAGGCGTGGCTCGGCGGCGTCGGGGCGGGGCTGCTCGCCTGTGCCGTGCTCATGGCGAACAACCTCCGCGACGTCACGCAGGACAAGGCCGCGCGCAAGCGCACGCTCGCGGTGCTCGTGGGGCCGCGCGCCGGCCGGATCCTGTTCGCCGTGTTCATGCTCGTGCCGTTCGCGTTCGTCGTGTTCTTCGCGCTGCTCTACCCGACGGCGTGGCTCGTCATGTTCGCGCTGCTCCTGGCGATCCCGGCGTGCATCATCGTGCTCTGGTCGAAGACCACTCGAGAGCTGCTGCTGGCGCTGCAGCTCGCGAGCTTCACCGCGCTCGCCTACGGCGTGGGGCTGGGGCTCGCGTTCGCGTTCTGAGCTTCAGGCCGCCGGTCGTCGAGTAGCGCCCGGCGCAGCCGGACGCGTATCGAGGCGCAGTACGTGGAGATCTCGATACGCGTCGCCTTCGACGGCGCTACTCGATCACCGGTGGCGCTCCTCGTCGCTGGGGGTTGACTCCGCGGCGTCGACCGCTGCGTCCTCCTCCTCGTCGTCGACGCGCACCGCGGGCTTCTCGCGGTGGCGGGCGGCGTAGAGGTCGCCCGCGATCTCCTCGCGCTGGCGGCGCAGGAAGAGCAGCGAGGCGCTGAGCCCGAACAGGGCGGCGACGGCCGCGGACACCCACGGATTCACGCCCGCGATGAGCAGCACGGCGAGCGGGACCGCGAAGAGCAGGACGCGCAGCGCGGTGAACCAGATCCAGGTGGGCACGGATTTCACCATGACAGTGTAGGTCGACGCTCCCTGAGCGCTCTCACAGCCCTAACGGGCCGCGACGCGCCTAGACTGTGAGAATGGCCCGGCTGCTCTTCGGACTCGGCGTCGCCGCCGTGATCTTCACGATCTACGCCGTCGCCGACTGCGCGTTCTTCGACCGGACGCGCATCCGCGGACTGCGCCGCGGATGGTGGATCGTCGTGATCCTCTTCGTGCCCATCATCGGGCCGCTGCTGTGGTTCATCATCGGCCGCGGGCGGGCCAACCGCGTCGGCTCCGCACGGGGTCGCACGATGGCGCCCGACGACGACGCCGAGTTCCTTCGTCAGCTCCGCGACGACGCCGCGCAGGACGAGCGAATCCGCCGCCTCGAGCAGGAGCTCGCCGACCTCGACGACGACGACCCCGCGAAACCGTCCAAGCCCGGACGCTCGCAGGGTCGTGCCGCCGGCGAGGTCTCGTCCGACGGGTTCGAGACGGGTGGCGACACCCTCGGCACCGAGCGCAAGCGACCCGACGCCCCCGACGCGCCCGGCGAGGCAGGCCCCTCCGGGCGCCCGAATGGGTGATGCGGAGCCCCGACCGGTCGTGACCCGGCGGAGCCCCGCGAGCGATGCCGCGACGGCGCTCCTCGGCGCGCTCGTGCGCGAGGGCGTGCGCGACGTGGTCGTGGCGCCCGGCTCGCGTTCTCAGGCGCTCGCGCTCGCCGCGGCGGAGCTCGAGCGCGTCGGCGCCATCCGCCTGCACGTGCGCATCGACGAGCGGGGCGCGGGCTTCCTGGCGCTCGGCACGGCCGTCGAGTCCGGCCGTCCGGCGGTGGTCGTGACGACCTCGGGCACCGCCGTCGCGAACCTGCACCCCGCCGTGCTCGAGGCGCACCACGCCGGCGTGCCCCTCATCGTGTGCTCCGCCGACCGCCCGGTGGAGCTCCGCGGCATCCGCTCGAACCAGACCACCGTGCAGCCGGGCATCTTCGCCGGCGCCGTGCGGCTCGAGCGCGACGTCGCTGCACCCAATGACAGCGCAGGCGAAGCGGATGCCGCATCGCGCCTCGCCCGCGAGGCCGTCGACGCGGCGCTCGGCCGCGACGCCTCTGGCGATCCCGTGCCGCATCCCGGCCCGGGCCCGGTGCACCTCAACCTCCAGTACCGCGAGCCGCTGTCGGCCGTGGTCCCGCTCGACGAACCGCCGCGGGCGAGTGCCCGGGGCGAGCGGGCGGCGCTCGACCGTCAGGGCGCGAACGCGGCATCCGTCGACGCGACCGTCATCGAGGCCGGACCGCGCACGCTCGTCGTCGCCGGCGCGGGCGCCGGCCCGATCGCCGAGGAGTTCGCGCGCGCCGGCGGCTGGCCGCTCGCCGCCGAGGTCACGAGCGGCGCGCACTTCGGTCCGAACCTCGTCGTCGCCTACCGCGAGCTGCTGCACGAGCCCGGATTCGGCGACTCCGTCGAGCGCGTCGTGGTGTTCGGGCATCCGACGCTCTCCCGTGAGGTGCCCGCGCTCGTGCAGCGCGACGGCGTCGAGACGATCGTCGTGGCGCCGTGGGGGAGCGAATGGTACAACCCCGGGCACAAGGTGCGCCGCTTCGAGCGCGCGGTGCGCGCGGCCGACCACGCGCAGACACCCGAGGAGCGCGCGTGGACCGGCCGCTGGGTGCGGGCGAGCCGCATGCTCGTCGACGAGGGGCTGCCGGCCGTGGCATCCGTGCGCGACGGCATCGACGAGACCGGGCACGTGTCGGACTTCGCCGCGCAGCGCGAGTACATGCGTGCGCAGCTCGCCGTCGTGCGGGCCCCCGTGACCCGGCGGATGCTCGTCGATGCGCTGTGGGCCGCGACGTGGCCGCACGACCGGCTCGTGTTCGGGGCGTCGAGGCTCATCCGCGACGCCGACCGAGCCGTGCCCGGACGGCGAATCACCGTGCATTCGAACCGCGGCCTTGCGGGTATCGACGGCACCGTCGCGACGGCGCTGGGCATCGCGATCGCGAGCCAGTCGCCGAACCCGGGCTCCTCAACCAGCGGAGGTGGCGTCACCCGGGCCCTCATCGGCGACCTCACGCTGCTGCACGACGTCGGGTCGCTGCTGCTCGGGCAGGGCGAGCAGCGTCCGCGCATCCAGGTGATCGTGGGCAACGACGGCGGCGGCACGATCTTCGACGCGCTCGAGGTCGCCGGTTCGGCCCCGCCCGAGGCGTTCGACCGGGTGCAGTTCACGCCGCAGCAGGTCGACTTCTCCGCACTCGCCGCGGCCTACGGCTGGGCCTACGTCCGCGTCACGACGCGCGGCGAGCTCGACGAGGCGCTCACGGGCCGCATCGACGGCCCGCAGCTCGTCGAGGTGCCGCTCGAGCGCTGACGTTCCGCGCCACCCCTTGCCGCGGCATCCGCCCGCTCGACAGGATGGACCTGCGCGTCGCCGCGTCGCGCGAGGGGAGCGTGACATGAGCCGCGAGTCGTACTGGACCGAGGACCCGAAGCTGCTCCTGCGCGTGGAGCCGGGGTTCCAGCTGATCACCGCCCCGACGGACACGCATCCGGGCTTCGAGGGCAACAAGGCGGGCGGCGTCGCAGCCCTCGCCGAGGGTGCGCTCGTGCTCGCCGACCTCCAGGAGCGCCTCTATGCGAACCACCAGGCCGGCGACGACGGGCGTCGCGTGCTGCTCGTGTTGCAGGCGATGGACACCGCCGGCAAGGGCGGCATCATCAAGCACGTGATGGGCTCGGTCGACCCGCAGGGCGTGCAGCTCGCGGCCTTCAAGAAGCCGACCGAGGAGGAGCTCGCCCACGACTTCCTCTGGCGCATCCGGAAGGAGGCGCCCCAGGCGGGCAAGATCGGCGTCTTCGATCGTTCGCACTACGAGGACGTGCTCATCGGCCGGGTGCGCGAGCTCGCGCCGCCCGAGGAGATCGAGCGGCGCTACGGCGCGATCAACGAGTTCGAGGCCGAGCTCGTCGACGAGGGCACGACGATCGTCAAGGTCATGCTGCACATCTCGGCGGCCGAGCAGAAGGTGCGCCTGCTCGATCGGCTCGAGCGGCCCGAGAAGCAGTGGAAGTTCAACCCGGGCGATATCGAGGAGCGCATGCTCTGGCCCAAGTACCAGGACGCCTACCAGGTGCTGTTCGACCGCACGTCGACGCCGATCGCGCCGTGGTACGTCGTGCCCGCCGATCGAAAGTGGTACGCGCGGCTCGCGGTGCAGCACCTGCTCATCGACGCGCTCGAGGCGATGGACCTGCAGTGGCCGGGCGTCGAGTACGACGTCGAGGCGGAGAAGGCGCGGCTGCTCGCGGCGACGTGACGCCACCGGTGGTCGAGGTGCGAGCGGAGCACGCGTATCGAGACCGGCTTGCGCCATCGGTGGTCGAGTAGCGAGCGAAGCACGCGTATCGAGACCGGCGTGACGCGTCTCGATACGCGTTCGGCTTCGCCGAGCGCTACTCGACGACGGGAGGGCTTCGCCGAGCGCTACTCGACGACCGGAGGGCTGCGCCGAGCGCTACTCGACGACCGAGGGGCTCCGAGCGCTACTCGACGACCGGAGGGGGTCAGCCGCCGAAGGCCTCCACGATCGGACGGAACTTCATGACCGTCTCGGCGAGCTCGTCGGCCGGCACGGAGTCGTGCACGATGCCGCAGCCCGCGTAGGCGGCGACGGTGCCGTCCGGCGCGACCTGGGCGCAGCGCAGCGCGATCGCCCACTCGCCGTCGCCTCCGCCGTCGATCCAGCCGACCGGGCCGGCGTAGCGGCCGCGGTCGAACCCCTCGAGCTCCGCGAGCACCTGCAGCGCCACGCGTCGCGGCGTGCCGGCGACCGCGGCGGTCGGATGCACCGCCTGCACGAGGTCGAGCGAGCTCGATCCATCGCCCAGCGTGCCCTTCAGGTCGGTGGCGAGGTGCCAGAGGTTCGGCAGCTGGAGCGTGAACGGCTCGGGGCTCGTGTCGAGGCGCGCGGTGTGCGGCTCGAGGCGCTTCACGGCGCTCGCGACGGCGAGGGCGTGCTCGGCGAGGTCCTTCGCCGACGAGGCGAGTGCCGCTGCGCGCTCGCGATCGGATGCCTCGCCCGCGCCCCGCGCGGTCGTGCCGGCCAGCACGCGCGCCGAGACCGTGCCGTGGTCGACGCGCACGAGCGTCTCGGGGCTCGCTCCGATGAGGCCGTCGACCGCGTACACCCACGTGTCGGGGTAGTCCTCGGCGAGGCGGTTGATGGTCGCGCGCAGGCCGTCCTCCTCCTGCAGCTCGCCGAGGAGCTGGCGGGCGAGCACGACCTTCTCGAGGTCGCCCGCGTCGATGCGGCGCACGGCCTCGGCCACGGCGGCCTGGTATTGCTCGGGCGGCACCGCGCCCGGTGAGAACGTCACCCGGGGAACGCGACGCCTCGGCGCCGGATCGGGGATCTGGAGCACGTCGGAGGCCGCGGCATCCGCCGCCTCGTCGTCGCCCGTCGCGAGCGCGATGCGGGTGACCCAGGCGCGTCCCTCGCGGATGCCGAGCACGAGCTCGGGCACGACCAGCACGCTCGTCGATTCGGACTCGTCGGCGAACGCGAACGCGCCGAACGCGACGAGACCCGTGCCGGGCAGGCCGACGCGGTCGTCGATGTCGGCGTCGGCGGCGAGCGACGTCCACGCGGCCGCGGCGTCGACCACGCGGTCGCTCCCGCTCGTTTCGATCCGCAGCGTCTCGCCGAGGCCGACGATGCCCTCGCCGCGTCGCATCCAGAGCAGCGGATGCCGCGGGTCGGCGCGCTGGATCAGGGGGGCGAGCTCGTCGACGGGCTCGGTGCGGACGACGAGACGCGGTCGCGCGGCGTGCGACGCCGAGGCATCCGGGTGAATCACCGCACCAGCCTAGAGCCCGGTGGTTGAGGAGCGCCCGGCGGAGCCGGACGCGTCTCGAAACCCCGTGCCGCCGAACTAGGCCGCGACGACCTCCACGCCGTGCCAGAAGGCGACGTGGCCCGCGATCTCGGTCGCCGCCTCGGAGGGCGTCGGGTAGAACCAGGCCGCGTTCGGGTTGCGCTGCCCATCGACCTCGACGTGGTAGTAGCTGGCGGTGCCCTTCCAGTGGCAGACGCTCCGGTTGCCGCTCGACGAGAAGTGCTGGTCGACGAGCGACTCGCGCGGGAAGTAGTGGTTGCCCTCGACCACGATCGTGTCGTCGGACTCCGCGATCACCGCGCCGTTCCAGATGGCCTTCATGGATTCCTCCCCGCGGGCGTCCGCCCGCATAGCTTCCGGGTGATGGAACGCCGCGGCATCCGATTGCATTCCGATGTATGCAGCGCGCTCAGGACCTTCGCAGGCGGGCCGACCGCGCCGGAACGGCGGGCGTGCGCGCCGTAGACTCGAGGGATGACACGCGCGGACCTCGGCAAGGATCCCGACCAGGTCTCGGCCATGTTCGATCGGGTCGCGGCCCGCTACGACCGCACCAACAACGTGCTCTCGGTGGGCAATGCACCGCTGTGGCGGGCTGCCACCACGAAGGCCGTCGCACCGAAGGCGGGGGAGCGCATCCTCGACGTCGCGGCGGGCACCGGCACGTCGAGCGCCAGCCTCGCCAAGTCCGGGGCATCCGTCGTGGCCGCCGACTTCTCGCCCGGCATGATCGAGGTCGGACGCCGTCGTCAGGTGGGCATGCCGAACATCGTCTTCGTCGAGGCGGATGCCACGAAGCTCCCGTTCGGCGACGAGGAGTTCGACGCCGTCACGATCTCGTTCGGCCTGCGCAACGTGAACGAGCCGAAGCAGGCGCTCGCGGAATTCTTCCGCGTCGCGAAGCCCGGCGGACGCCTGGTCATCTGCGAGTTCTCGCACCCACCGGCAGGGGTCGTGAAGACCGGGTACCACGCGTACCAGCGCTACGTGATGCCCTCGCTCGTGAAGCTGTCGAGCTCGAACGACACCGCCTACGAGTACCTCAACGAGTCGATCAACGCGTGGCCCGACCAGCGCACGCTCGCCGGCTGGATCCGCGACGCGGGCTGGGTCGACGTCGAGTGGCGCAACCTCTCGATGGGCATCGTCGCGCTGCACCGGGCGCGCAAGCCCGACCCGGTGGTCGAGTAGCGCCCGGCGCAGCCCCCTCCCGGTGGTCGAGTAGCGCCCGGCGCAGCCGGACGCGTATCGAGACCCATGCTGCGTCTCGATACGCGTCGCCTCCGGCGGCGCTACTCGACGACCGGGCGGGTGCGTCGGCCTCCGGCCGGCGCTACTCGACCACCGGCGCCATCGCCGAGGCGGCGAGCGACGGGGCATCCGCTCGCCGTCATCGACACGGCTCACAGGAACCGCACCGGTAGGCTGGGGAACGTGAAACCGAGCAGTCCGGTCGCCCGACGCGGCTCCGCGCTCGCCGCGAATCTCGGCTTGAGCGAGCGGGTCTTCGCGTCATCCGCCGACCGGGCCATGGCGCGTGCGATCGACGACGGCATCGAGCGCGTCGAGGCCGGCCTCCTGCGCGAGGTGAGCTTCGCCGACTCGATCGCGGACGTCTCGACGCGCTACCTGCTCGAGGCGGGCGGCAAGCGCGTGCGTCCCATGCTCACGCTGCTCACGGCCCAGCTCGGGGCGGGCGTCACCGACGACGTCGTCACCGCGGCCGAGGCCATCGAGATCACGCACCTCGGCTCGCTGTACCACGACGACGTCATGGACGACTCCGAGCGCCGCCGCGGCGTGCCGAGCGCGCAGACCGTGTGGGGCAACTCGGTCGCGATCCTCACGGGCGACCTCCTCTTCGCCCGCGCCAGCCAGCTCATGGCGAGCCTCGGCGAGCGGGCGATCCGCATGCAGGCCGACACGTTCGAGCGCTTGGTGCTCGGCCAGCTGCACGAGACGGTCGGGCCCACCAACGGCGACGACCCGATCGCGCACTACATCCAGGTGCTCGCCGACAAGACCGGCTCCCTCATCGCGGCGGCTGCGCAGTCGGGCGTCGTGTTCTCGGGCGCCGACCCCGCCTTCGAGAAGCCGATCGTCGAGTTCGGCGAGAAGATCGGCGTGGCGTTCCAGCTCATCGACGACGTCATCGACCTCTCGCCGCAGCCCGAGGAGACCGGCAAGGTTCCGGGCACCGACCTGCGCGCCGGGGTGGTCACGCTGCCGCTGCTGCGTCTCGATGAGCTCGCACGCACGGATGCCGCATCCGCCGACCTGCTTCGCCGCATCAAGCGCGACGTGGTGACCGTCGCCGAGCCCGCCACCGCGTTCGACCCGCACGACACGAACACGCAGGCCGCGCGCATCGTGCCGTCGCGCCGCACGGTCGACTCGATCGTCGCGGAGCTGCGCGAGCACGAGGCCACGCGCGCTACGCTCGCTGAGGCCCACCGGTGGGCGCGCGAGGCCGTGGATGCGCTCGCGCCGCTGCCCGAGGGCAGCGTGAAGAAGGCGCTCACGCGATTCGCCGAGACGATCGTGGAGCGACAGAGCTGACCGACAGCCAGACCTGATGGAGAGACCACGCCCGTGACGAGGAACAAGCTGCGACTCGCGATCGTCGGAGCCGGCCCCGCCGGCATCTATGCCGCCGACATCCTGCTGAAGGCCGAGCGGAACTTCGACGTCTCGATCGACCTCTTCGACCACCTCCCCGCGCCCTACGGACTCGTGCGCTACGGCGTCGCGCCCGACCACCCCCGCATCAAGGGCATCATCACCGCCCTGCGTGAGGTGCTCGACCGCGGCGACATCCGCATCTTCGGCAACGTGCGCTTCGGCACCGACATCACGCTCGACGACCTCAAGCACCACTACAACGCAGTGATCTTCGCGACCGGCGCCGTGCGCGACGCGTCGCTCAACATCCCGGGCATCGAACTCGAGGGCTCCTACGGCGCCGCCGAGTTCGTGAGCTGGTTCGACGGGCACCCCGACTACCCGCGCACCTGGCCGCTCGAGGCCGAGGAGGTCGCGGTCATCGGCAACGGCAACGTGGCCCTCGACATCTCGCGGATCCTCGCGAAGCACGTCGAGGACCTGATGCCCACCGAGATCCCGGCGAACGTCGCCGCCGGCCTCGCCGAGTCGCCCGTCACCGACGTGCACGTGTTCGGCCGCCGCGGCCCGACGTCGGTGAAGTTCACGCCCCTCGAGCTGCGCGAGCTCGGCGAGCTGCGCGACGTCGACATGATCCTGTACGACGAGGACTTCGACTACGACGACGCCGCACGCGCGGCGGTCTCGGGCAACAAGCAGGTCTTCGTCATCGACAAGGTGCTGCAGCAGTGGCGCCAGCGCGAGGTCGGGCAGGCATCGCGTCGCCTGCACCTCCACTTCTACGCCAAGCCGCTCGAGGTCCTCTCCGACGGCAACGGCCGCGTGGGCGCCATCCGCTGGGAGCGCACCGAGCCCGACGGCGCAGGCGGCGTGCGCGGCACGGGCGAGATCCGCGAGCTGCCCGTGCAGGCCGTCTACCGCGCGGTCGGGTACTTCGGCACGCCGCTGCCCGGCATCCCGTTCGACAAGAAGTTCGGCGTGATCCCGAACCACGAGGGCCAGGTGCTCATCCGCGACAAGGAGTCGGGCGACCCGCGCCAGATGTACGGCGTCTACGCGACCGGCTGGATCAAGCGCGGCCCTGTGGGCCTCATCGGGCACACGAAGTCCGACGCCATGGAGACGATCCGCCACCTCATCAACGACCTCGGCAACTGGTGGCGTCCCGAGTCACCGTCGGAGGAGTCGGTGATCGAGATGCTCGAGTCACGCGGCATCGAGTGGACCGACCTCGACGGCTGGCACCGCCTCGACGAGCACGAACTCGCGCTCGGCGCGGCCGAGGGCCGGGTGCGCGTCAAGGTCGTGCCCCGCGACGAGATGGTCACGATCTCGCGCGACGAGCTGGCGAGCTAGGTCCCGGTGGTCGAGTAGCGCCGGCCGAAGCCGACACCGGTGGTTGAGGAGCGCCCGGCGGAGCCGGACGCGTCTCGAAACCACGCCCCGGGTACCCTACGACTGATGCCCGACCGGCGGCTCGCCGACGAACTGGTGCGCCTCCCGGGCCAGCTCCGACCAGAGCTGCAGATCGGCGACCCGCACCCAGTTGCGGCTGTCGCCGCCCTTCGTCGAGTGGAACGCCACGGCGATCCCGCGCTCGCGCAGGTCGGCCGAGCGGGCCTCGGGCAGCTCCACGACGAGGTCGTCGTCCTCGAGGAACGCGAACAGCCGGCCCTTCACGAGCAGGCCGTCGGGCGTCAGATCGACGTCGTAGTCCTCGTCCATGAGCAGCTCGCGCGTGACCGCTTCGTATGCGAGCTCGACTTCGCCGGCCATGTCGCCCCCTCCGTGTGGTCCCTCCACTGTGGCAGTCGCGGCGCACGCTGTCGATGCGTCGAGCCGCTACGCTGCACATCATGCCGCTCGAGACCGTGACCACCGCCGTGGTCGCGGCCATCGTCGGGGCCGCCCTGGGGTGGTGGCCGCTCGCCGCCTGGACCCAGTATTCGATCAAGGGCGAGCGGATGCCGCTGCGCACCGTCCGTGTGGCTGGCGCCGTCGTCACCGCCGTCACATACGGCGCGCTCGCCTGGCGGTTCGGCCTCTCGTGGATCCTGCCCGCCCTGCTCGTCTTCGCCGCGGCATCCACGGTGCTCGCCCTTGTCGACCTCGCTGAGAAGCGGCTCCCGAATGCGGTCATCTTCCCGACGCTCGGGGTCGTCGGGGTGCTGCTCGTCCCGCCGACGTGGGCCGCGGGCGAATGGATGGCTCTGGTCTGGGCGGCTGCCGGAGCGGCGGGGATGTTCGCGGTGTACTTCGTCATCGCCTTGATTTCGCCCTCGGCTATGGGCATGGGGGACGTCAAGCTCGCGCTCGTGATCGGCCTCCTGCTCGGGTGGTTCGGGCTGAGCGCGTGGGTTGTCGGGTTGCTCGCCGCGTTCGTTGTGGGGGGCATCATTGCGATCGTGGCGCTGCTGTTGCGGCGCGTCACCCTCCGTGGGTCGATTCCGTTCGGTCCATCGATGCTCGCAGGTGCTCTGATCGCGATGCTCTACACCGGTCCCTGAACTCGCCCAAAGATTCTCGTGTCAACCCCCTTGGGGTACACGTTCGTACCCCCAGACCGGGGGACCAGGAATCGGTGAATCCGCGATTTTCCGGGCTTTCCCACGGGCTCATGTGCTGCAAACGCTCTCAGACCCCCAAACGGGGCATGGCTCGGTATGCATACGCACGGTTACCGTCAATCAGCCGCTGGTGCCCGCCGGCGGCAAGTGTTACCCCCGAACCCGAAGGATCCTGCAATGCTCAAGCTCTACACGCGCGCCCAGGCGCGCCTCAACGCCCTCCGTGCCGACGAGTCCGGCAACGCCGCTGAGTATGGCCTCATCATCGCGATCGTCGCGCTGGGCATCGTCGTCGGCCTCGGTGCACTCGCGCTGGCGCTCAACGGCATGTTCACCGACGTGGCGACCGAGCTCGGCTAGACGTCCACGAAGCGACCGCATCTGCGGCGAGGCGGACTCCGGGGCCACCCGGGGTCCGCGTCGCCGTCGATCGGAAGGATGCGCATGCGTAGGATCTCCCGAGAGCGGGGGGCCGCCGCCGTCGAGTTCGCGCTCATCGTCCCGGTGCTCCTGCTCCTGGTGTTCGGCATCTTCGAGTTCAGCCGGTTGTACAACGAGCAAATCTCGCTAAGCAATGCGGCGCGCGCCTCTGCACGCGTAATGGCGATCTCGAACGACCAGGTCAAGGCGAGGACGGCGGCGACGTCCGGCGCTCCGGCGCTGGACCCGTTGATCGCCGGCGGGCAGGTGTCGTTCTCCCCGGCGACGTGTTCGCCCGGCGGGACCATGACGGTCACCATCACCTACCCCACCGACCTCCTGACCGGCTGGTTCGGCGCATCGATGACGCTTACAGGTAAAGGGGCCATGCCATGCGGCGGCTGATTGGGCACGCTGACCGCGAACGCGGCGCGAGTGCTGTGCTGTTCGGGCTCCTGCTGATCCCGCTGCTCGGATTCGGTGGGATCGCGGTGGATGTGGGCGCGCTCTACGCCGAGAAGGCGGAACTGCAGAACGGCGCCGATGCAGCGGCACTGCAGGTTGCGGTCGCGTGTGGCAAGAGCGAGACCGCAGCAGCCTGCATTAGTCCGACTCCGGCATCGATCGCCGGAGCGAACGACTCGAACGACAACGTCGCCGACATCCAATCGGTCGCCGTGAACACGAGCTCCAACATCGTCACAGTGAAGACAAAGACCGAGAATCTCGGCGTGCGGCATCCTCTCGCGTCGATGATCCCGGGGATCGGCGATGCAACGGTGGTGCACGCGGAGGGCGCCGCCGAGTGGGGCGTTCCCGTGCGTGGAACAACCATCCCTCTGGCCATCGGGTATTGCGAGTTCGCCGACCATCCACCGCAGGAGGGCGTGGCGAATCCGACGAAGATCCTTGTGGAGTACAACACGGGCACGAGGCGGAACTGTCCTGGCGCCTTCGCTCCTGGCGGTTTCGGATGGCTGGCTGACTCCGACTGCTCCGTCGTAGTCGACGTTGCCAACCCCTGGGTAGCGAGCACGACCGGGAACAACGCCAATGGAACCGGATGCAACGACAGCCTCTTCGCGAGTCTGATCGGCCAGACGGTTTTTCTCCCCGTCTACGACGATTTCACCGGCACCGGCAACAACGTCCAGTTCCACGTCAGGGAGTTCGCCGCCTTCAAGGTGACCGGCTTCAAGATCACTGGTGGCAATAGCTACACCGACCCGGGGGCCCCCCGCTGCACGGGCAACTGTCGCGGTATCCAGGGCTACTTCATGAAATACGTCTCTGTGAGCGACGCTTTCAAGCTTGGCAGCGGCACGGGGGCAGGGACCGGCGCTGCGATCGTCCGACTCATCCTTCCGTGAACCTGCATAACCTGACATGACTCGGCTGTTCCAGACCGCCGGACTCCCTACAGAAAGGCGCCCGAGATGATCCGTATCATCGGTGCGATCGTGGCAGTGCTCCTCGCTGTCGCTGGAGGCTTCGCCCTCTACCTCTACGTACAGAGTGCGGACGCGCGCGCAGCCGAAGGTGCCGAGTTCCAGAAGGTGTACATCGTCACGGACGAGGTGCCCCAGGGGACGCCCGGCGAGTCGATCAACGAGTTCATCGAAGTCGATGAGCTGCCCGCGATCTCCATCCAGTCCGACATCGTCACCGACCTGACCACGCTCGAGGGCCTCGTCGCCAATGCGACCCTGTATCCGGGTGAACAGCTCATCGAAGCCAGGTTCTCGAACCCCGAAGAGCTCGCCGCCGAAGGCGAAGTCACGGTCCCCGCGGGCATGCAGGAGATCACCGTCGCACTTCCGGTCGAACGCGTCGTCGGCGGAGCGGTGGTGCCCGGCAGCAAGGTGGGCGTCGTGATCTCGTCGAACACCGCGAGCCAGTCGGTGAACGACCAGACCGCGCAGACCCAGTTCACCTACCACGGCATGCTCGTGACCCGCGTCACCCCCGGTCGGACGCTCGTGTCGGGCGACTCGGAGGAGTCGACCGAGGTCAGCGCCTTCCTGGTCACGCTCGCAGCGACCACTCCGCAGGTAGAGAAGATCGCCTACGCGGCGGAGCAGCAGGACGACAACAACGGCGGCATCTGGTTGACGCTCGAGCCCGACACCGCCGACCAGTCCGGCAGCACCCAGCGCAACGGGGAGAACATCTTCCAGTGACCAGGTTCTTGCTGGTCAGCCGTAGTGCGGAGTACGAGTCGCGACTCCGCAGGTTGATCCGTGCGCGCTTGCAGATCGTACCGGCCGAGTACGTCACCTTCGGTGCCGAGGCGGTCGTCGACAAGGTCGTCGGTCAACCGCGGATCGCACTACTCGGACCACTACTCAGCTTCGAGGAGACGAAAGCGCTCAGCGAGAGCCTCAGCGCGCGGTACCCCGGCATCGGGCTGATCGTCGTCCGCGAGCAGCGCTCCGATCTCGAAGACTGGGTGGACGGGATGGAGATCCACGCGGTCCTCAGCCCGGATGCCGCCGACTCGACCAACGAAGGGCTTATCACCCGCCTCGACTCCTGGCTGGCGGTGTCGGGCCGCCTTCCCGACGACGGGGAAGAGTTCATCGACGAGTCAGAGGTCGAGGAAGCGGAGGGTGACGACGTACTCGTTGCCCTTCTGAACCCGCAATTCGAGCGGGAATCGCGGCCCGCGCTCGAAGAGACGGACCTCGACGACGAATCCGAGCCGGAGGCGGAGTCGGAGCCAGATCCCGCAGAACCCGAGTGGATCCTCCCGCCGATCGCAGAGAACGTGAGGTCCGAGGTCATCGTCGTCGCGGCCCCGAAGGGCGGCCAGGGCAAGACCACGACAGCCATCAATCTCGCGGCGGGGCTCGCTGAAGTCGAACCGAACTCCGTCGTGTTGGTCGACGCCGATGTCCAGTTCGGCGACATCGCCAATGCCCTGGATCTCGAACCCCACTACTCGCTGACCGATGTCGCTCAGGCCGGAACCGATGAGGTCGCGCTGAAGGCGCTCCTGGCGCATCACGATGACGACTTCTTCGTCATCGCTGCGCCACCGTCACCGGAACTCGCGGACCACGTCACGACCGCGTCGCTCGGTGCACTGCTCGATCGCCTCGCGACCATGTTCCGCTACGTGATCGTCGACACGACGCCCGGTCTCGGTGAGCACACGTTGACGGCGCTCGAGCATGCGACCGACGGGGTGTTCGTGACCAACATGACCGTTCCGAGCCTGCGTGCCCTTCGCAAGGAATTCGAACTGCTCGTCGCACTCAACCTCGTGCCCAACAACCGGCACATCGTGCTCAATTTCGTCGAGAAGAACAACGGACTCCTGCGGAAAGATGCGGAGACCATCATCGGAGCCCAGATCGATGTCGAGGTTCCGCGATCGACCGCGGTCGTGCTCGCTTCGAACGATGGTGTTCCCCTCATCCACCACGACGTCCGAGATCCGGCTGCGAAGGCGATACGCGGGGTCGTGCTTCGAATCGATCCCACCGCGGTTCCGACCCGGAAGCGCATCCACAGGAAAGCGAGGGCGTGATGAGCCTGAGTGATCGGCTCGAGCGCGCCAAGGGCGTACATCGAGCGGCGGAAGCCGAGGAATTCGACCTCACGCTCCAAGAGCCTGCGCTCGTCGACGCATCGTCGAGTGTGACGGAGGAGAGCGATTCCTCGTCGGTCGAATCCGAGCAGCACACGAGTACGTGGACGGCATTGACCGGGAATGCGGAGCCCGCACCGGTCTCGGATGCACTCCTGGAGCTCAAGGAGCGTGCAGCGGAGGAACTGTTCCGTCGGATCGGATCGCGTCTCAACGACACGACCCTCACCGAGGAGAAGCTTCACGCACTCGCGCGCGAGGAGCTCGGTTACATCGTCGAGGCCGAGCAGGTGGCGCTCACCAGTGCCGAGCGGAACCGTCTCATCACCGAGATCGGCGCCGACGTGCTCGGATTCGGTCCGCTCGAACCGCTGCTCGACGACGCGCACGTCACCGAGATCATGGTCAATCGGTTCGATCAGATCTACGTCGAGCGCAATGGTCGCCTGTACGAGTCGCGGAGCCGGTTCACGGGCGAGCCGCAGCTGCGTCGGGTGATCGAACGGATCGTGTCGCGAGTGGGTCGTCGCATCGACGAGTCGTCCCCACTGGTGGATGCACGCCTCGCTGATGGATCGCGAGTGAATGCGATCATCCCCCCGCTCGCAGTCGACGGGTCGTCGCTCACCATCCGGAAGTTCTCGCGCACGCCGTACACGGTCGACGACCTCATCGGCTTCGACACCCTCACGCGCGAGATCGCCACGTTGTTGGACGCGTCAGTGCGCGGGAAGCTCAACATCCTGGTCTCCGGTGGAACCGGCACGGGAAAGACCACGCTCTTGAACGTGCTCTCCGCGTTCATCCCCGGCGACGAGCGCATCATCACCATCGAGGACGCCGTCGAGCTCCAGCTGCAGCAGGAGCACGTGGTGCGCCTCGAGAGTCGGCCGGCGAACATCGAGGGTCGGGGCGAAGTCACGATCCGCGACCTCGTTCGGAACTCGCTCCGCATGCGGCCCGACCGCATCGTGATCGGCGAGGTTCGTGGTGGTGAGAGCCTCGACATGCTCCAGGCGATGAACACCGGTCACGAGGGATCTATATCGACGATCCACGCCAACTCGCCGCGCGACGCTCTGGCCCGCCTCGAGACGCTCGTGCTGATGGCAGGCATGGACCTTCCGCTCCGTGCGATCCGTGAGCAGATCTCGTCCGCGATCGACCTCGTCGTGCAGATCTCCCGGCTCCGGGACGGCACGCGGCGCGTGGTGAGCTTGACCGAGGTACAGGGCATGGAGGGCGACATCATCACCCTGCAGGACGCATTCGCCTTCGACTTCGCCGCGGGCGTAGACAGTGACGGGCGCTTCCGAGGACACGCGGTTCCGACCGGCGTGCGCCCTCGATTCGTCGACCGGTTCAACGATCTCGGAATCGTGGTCCCGACGACGATCTTCCAGTATCAGCCTCGCGATCCCTACGGTTTGGGTGAGCTGGGATGACGCCCATGCTGGTCCTCGGGATCATCCTCGCGCTGTTCGCGCTGCTGGCGTTGGTGTTCCTGGTCGTCGCGCCTCCGCCGCGCCGAGTCGGCGTCGAGCGGCGCCTCGCGCCGGGCACCACGCACGTGTCCGCACTGTCGAAGGCGACCGACCGGACCGTGGCCACGATCGACGCGGCGATGTCGCGGCGACAGGGCGGGGCGTTCAATGAGGAACGCCTCGAGCTCGCCGGAGTTCGCATGACGCCGTCAGCGTTCGTGCTGGTCGTCTTCGCCGGCGCCGCGGTGCTCGCCGTCGTCGGGTTCCTCGTCGGGTTCGGTTCGTGGTGGTCGATCCTGTGGGCGCTTCTCCTCGCGGCATTGGCGCCGTTGTTCGCGACCCTTTACCTCTCCATCCGGACCGGCCATCGCCGCAGCGCGTTCGGCGACCAGCTCGATGACACGCTGCAGCTCGTGTCCGGCAATCTCCGCGCCGGACACGGTCTCGCGCAGGCGCTGGACTCGGTCGCGCGCTACGCCGATCCGCCCACCTCCGAGGAGTTCAGCCGCATCGTCAACGAATCGCGCATCGGCCGCGACCTGAACGACGCTCTGAACGACACCGCCGTGCGGATGCGCTCGGACGACTTCAGCTGGGCCGCTCAGGCCATCGCGATCAACCGCGAGACCGGCGGAAATCTCGCGGAAACCCTGCAGCGAACAGCGGCGACGATCCGTGAGCGGAACCAGATCCGGCGCCAAGTGAAGGCACTGAGCGCTGAAGGGCGTCTGTCGGCCATCATCCTGATAGCGCTGCCCATCGCAATCTTCCTCGGCATCCTGATCCTGCAGCCCGCGTACCTCGCGCCGTTCTTCGCGAACATCTTCGGCTGGATGGCCCTGGCGGCCGCCCTTGTCCTGATGGTCATCGGAACCGTTTGGATGCTCTTCGCCGTGAGAGTGAAGTTCTGACGGCATGGAACTCATCACGTATCTCGCGATCGGAGCCGTCGCGCTCGGCGTCGGACTCCTCGTATTCCTCGTCTTCGCGGCGATCCCGTCGAAGGCGGACGTTGTCGCGGTCGTGGCCCCGCCGACGGAGGCCGAACGCCAGCGCGTCGAACGGCGCACGTTCTCGGAGTCAGTGGCGGCGGTGCTCCCGAGCGGCTACACCGGCTGGGTCCAGCGCAAGATCATCTACGCCGGGCGCGCAGGATCGTGGACCGTCGGCGGGTTCCTCATCGTGCGCCTGATCGTCTCGATCATCGGCATCGCGATCGCCGTCGGGGCGCTGTTGCTCGGTCCTGGGCCTTTCCAGAAGATCGTCGGCGTGGTGTTCGCACTGCTGATCTTCGTGCTTCCCGAGGTCATCCTGAGCAGTCGAGCGGATGACCGTCAGCAGGCGATCAAGCTCGCGCTCCCGGACACCCTCGACCAGATGACCATCGCGGTCGAGGCGGGCCTCGGATTCGAGGCTGCGATGGCGAAGGCGGCGCAGGGGAGCCGCGGTCCGTTGTCGGAGGAACTGATCCGGACCCTGCAGGACATGAGCATCGGACGCTCGCGGTCCGATGCCTACTCCGCACTCCTCGTCCGCACCGACGCAGATGACCTCAAGCGCTTCATCCGTGCCGTCCAACAGGCTGACCGCTACGGCATCGCGATTGCCGACGTCCTGAGGGTTCAAGCCGGGGAGATGCGCATCAAGCGGCGCCAGCGGGCCGAGGAATCGGCGATGAAGGTGCCGATCAAGGTCGTCTTCCCGCTCGTGTTCGCCATCCTGCCCGTGTTGTTCATCGTTCTCCTCTACCCGGCGGTCATCGGGATCATCGGCCAGTTCGGCTGAGTCCCGAGGGCTTCGGTCGCGGCGACGGCGCACTTCCGTAGGCTGGAAGCACGACCTTGGGGGAGGTGCCGTGGCCGAGCCGGAGCACGCCGGTCTGAACGCGCCAGCGCCGAGCGCCACCGCGCCTGCGCAGCAGCAGCCCGAGCGCTGGCGCCCCGACATCCTCGGCGACGGGTTCGAGCAGCTCACGCTGCCGCTCGGCAGCGACGACGAGGGCGAACTCGTCGCGACGCTCGTGCGGCATCGGCCCGCGCGGCGGTTCGTGTGGCCGTGGGAGCGGCCGGGCGCGGCATCCGGCTGCGACGTGCTCTACGTGCACGGTTGGAGCGACTACTTCTTCAACCGCGAGCTCGCCGCGTTCTGGTCGGCCGCGGGCGCGCGGTTCTTCGCGCTCGACCTGCGCAAGTACGGGCGCAGCCTGCGGCCCGGGCAGACGCCGGGCTTCATCACCGACCTCGCCGCGTACGACGACGACATCGAGGCGGCGCTCACGGCGATGGGGCACGGCACGGATGCCGCGGCATCCGCTCGCCGTCTCATTCTGCTCGGTCACTCGACCGGCGGGCTGACGCTCAGCCTGTGGGCGGCCCGGCACCCCGGGCGGGCGGCGGCGCTCGTACTGAACAGCCCGTGGCTCGAATTCCAGCTGAGCCGCGCCGGGCGCGAGGCGATCACGCCGATGATCGCGTGGGGTGCGCGCATGAACCCGATGGGTCCGATGCCGAACGTCGACCTCGGGTTCTACACGCGGACGGTGGCGAAGGAGCTCGACGGCGAGTGGGAGTACGACCACGCCTGGCGGCCCGACCGCGGGTTCACGACGCATCCGGCCTGGCTCACGGCGATCCTCGCGGGGCACGCGACCGTCGCGGCGGGCATCGACGTCGGAGCGCCCGTGCTGACGCTGCTGTCGGCCCGGTCGACCATCCAGGCGAAGTGGGATGACGCGATGCTCACGACCGACATCGTGCTGGTGGTCGACGACATCGCCGACCGGGTGCTGAAGCTCGGCCCCGAGGTGACCGTCGCGCGGATCGACGGGGCCATGCACGACGTCTTCCTGTCGCGCGAGCCGGCACGGTCGATGGCCTACGCGTCGATCACGCGCTGGCTCGAGGGGTACGCACCTCGTCGTTGACGAGCCCCGGATTCACGGGCGAGTCGAGGGATATCTGAGGAATCCTCACCCGAACTGGGGACTACTCGGGGCGGGTACGCAGGCGTAGCTTCGCTCAAAAGGACCGGACCGGGCGACCCGACGTCATCACGACGACCCGGTCAGCGGTTGCGGTCGCGAGTGCAAATCATCGGGTCGATCGAGTAGTGCGCGAGGAACTCGTGAAGAGGAACCCGATCCATCGCGGATCAACCGATGTGCGATCGTCGCTGAGCATGGCGATCGCTGCGGTGGCGTCCTCCTTCCTCCTCGTCGCGACGCTCGCAGGATGCACGGTGTCGGGTTCACCGTCCGTCCCGCTCGCGACCGAGCCGCCCCGCACCACAGCCGTTCCCGCGCCTGACGACACCACGATCGACGATGTCATCGAGGAGGCGCCCCCGGCACCGGTAGAAGAGGCAGAGCTGGACGACACCGTCACGCTCGACACCGGAGTCCGGGTCTCGGTCACCGAGATCTCGGGCATCACGGTCGAGGCCGAGACACCCGGCGAGATCGCCGGGCCCGCGGTCGCTGCGACCATCCGGTTCGAGAACGCGTCGGGCAAGCCGCTCGACCTCGGCGGGGCGATGATCTCGCTCGTCGATGCCGCAGGAAACGTCGCGACCCCCACGACGTCTTCCCCCGCGGCACCGACGAGCGGGACGCTCGACGACGGCGGCACCGCCGAAGGCGTCTACGTGTTCCGGATGCCGCAGGGCACCCGGGACACGATCACATTGACGGTCGACTACGCGGCGGGTGCGCCGATCGTGGTCTTCCACGGTTCGGTGTCGTAGCGCGCCGACGGATACGAGGAGAGGCACCATGCAAGGGGCGTCCTGGCACCGGAGCGTACTGGCCATGTTCACGACGGCGGTCGTCGTGACGGGAGGGCTCCTCCTCGGCGTCGCGAGTCCTGCCAGTGCGATTCCGGGCGGGCCCGCGCCCATCGAGCAGCGGAACGCCAACACGGTCACGGCCGACCCATTGCCCACGGTGCAGATCGACTCGGGCGTGGTCTGGACGCAGGAGGTCGTCGGCAACACGGTGTACGCGGGCGGCAGCTTCACGAACGCGCGCCCGGCCGGAGCCGCGCAGGGCACGAACCTCATCCCGCGCAGCAACATCCTCGCGTACAACCTCACCACCGGCGTGATCACCTCGTTCGCGCCGCAGATCAACGGCGAGGTGAAGACCATCAAGGCCTCACCCGACGGCAGTCGCATCTACGTGGGCGGCAGCTTCAACTCGGTCGGCGGGCAGACCCGGTGGAACATCGCCGCGTTCGACGTCGCGACGGGAAACCTGAACACGACGTTCAAGCCGGCCGTCGGCGGCTCGTACGTCAACGCCATCGAGGTCACCAACTCCTCCGTCTACGTCGGCGGGCTCATCGGCGCGGGCGCCGGCGTCACCCGCAAGAACCTGGTGGCGTTCAACACCGCCGGAGCCCTGCTCGGCTGGGCTCCGACGACCGACCTGCAGGTCGACACGATGGTGCTCACCCCGAACGACGACAAGCTGATCGTGGCGGGCCGGTTCGGCACCGTGAACAACGTCGCGCAGCGCGGCCTCGCCGCGCTCGACCTGAGCTCGGGCGCGATCCTGCCGTGGATCGCCCCCTCGGTCGTGCAGAACGGCGTCGCCGTCGGCGTCTCCGGTGCCGGCAAGGCGGGCATCTGGGAGCTCGAGGCCGACGCGAACGCGATCTACGGCACCGGCTGGGTCTACTCGAACAAGACCGTCGGCAACCTCGAGGGCCTCTTCTCGGCAGCGCCGGGCGACGGCGCGATCCGCTGGATCGCCGACTGCCACGGCGATCACTACGGCGTCTACTCCGACGGCACGAACGTGTACTCGACCGGGCACGAGCATGCCTGCGAGACGGCGAACGGCATGATCCAGGGGCAGCCCGCCCCGGGCAACATGCGCAACGCCTCGGTCATGACGGCGGCTCCGAAGGGCACGCTCCTGCGCACCTTCAACGTGAGCAGCATCTACGCCGACTGGAGCGGTTACCCCGCACCGGCGTTCGTGAACTGGTACCCCGACTGGATCACCGGTGGAACGGACGGCGGCCAGGCCGGTTGGACGGCCACCGGAGCCGGCGACTATCTCCTCATCGGAGGCGAGCAGGCCTACGTGAACGGCCAGCGGTCGCAGGGCATCACGCGTTTCTCGCGGAACCCCTCGACGGGCAAGAACTCCGGGCCGATGCTCTCGGGCACGGACTGGGTGCCGGCCGTCTCGTCGACGACGAGCGGCAAGGTGCGCGTGTCGATCCCGGCGAACTGGGACCGTGACGACCTGAACATCACCTACCAGTTGATCCGCAACGGCGGTGGACAGCCGGTGGCGACCACCACGGTGCAGTCGACCTACTGGAGCCAGCCGCAGGTCGTGCTGACCGATACCCAACCCGCCGGGACGAACCCGAGCTATCAGGTCGTGGCCGTCGACGGCGACGGGAACACCGCGACCAGCGACACCGCCTCGACGGCCGTGTCCGGCACGGCCGGGTCGGACTACGCCGAGACCGTGATGGACGACGGCGCCCTGCTGTACTGGCGCCTCGGCGGCACCGCCGCACAGGGCGGGAACGACCTCGTGGGGAACAACGACGCCGTCGTGCGGTCGGGCGTGACCTCGAACTCGGCGGGCGCGCTGTCCTCCGAGCCGGGTCCGTCGTACAACTTCAACGGGACCTCGAGCGGCTTCCTCAATTCCACCAACAACATGAAGATGGGGCAGCAGTACTCGACCGAGCTCTGGTTCCGCACCAACACCACGACGGGCGGGAAGCTGATCGGGTTCGGCAATTCGTCCTCGGGCAACTCGAGCTCGTACGACCGGCACGTCTACATGCGGAACGACGGACGGCTGGTCTACGGCACCTACCCGGGCATCGCCAAGACGGTCACCAGCGCCAATGCATACCGCGACAACGCGTGGCACCACCTGGTGGCGTCGCAGGGCTGGGACGGCATGAAGCTCTTCGTCGACGGCCAGCTCGTCGGCACTGCACCCGAGAACACGTCGCAGGACTACATCGGGTTCTGGCGGGTCGGCGGCGACAACCTGGGGAGCTGGCCGAACCGGCCGTCGCGGGACTACTTCACGGGCCAGATCGACGAGGTCGCGGTGTACAACCGCGTGCTGACGTCGGCGGAGGTGTCGGAGCACTACCTGAAGGGCACGGGCGTGGCCGCACCGACGGCGGCGTTCACCTTCACGACCGATGACCTCGACGTCTCGGTGAACGGCTCCACCTCGTCGGCGCCGCCCGGACGCACCATCACCGGGTACAGCTGGAACTGGGGCGACAACACCGCGGCCGGCACCGGCGTGAACGCGTCGCATCCGTACGCCACCGGTGGCACCTACACGGTGACGCTGACGGTGACCGACAGCCTCGGCCTGACGAACTCCACGTCGAAGCAGGTCACGGTGGCGCCGCCGCATCCCGATCCCACGGCCGCGTTCGGCACGCTGATCAACGGCCTGTCGGTCGATTTCGACGGCACGCAGTCGACGGCGGCGGATGGCGCGACCATCACGTCGTGGGCCTGGGACTTCGGTGACACCGGCACGTCCACCGCGTCGCAGCCGAACCACGCCTATGGTGCCGGGGGCACGTACAACGTGACGCTGACCGTGGTCGACAGCCTCGGGGCATCCGGCACCGTGACGCAGCCCGTCACCGTCTCGGTGGCGACGGTGCTCGCAGGTGACGAGTTCGAGCGCACCTCGGCCAGCGGCTGGGGCACCGCCGACGTCGGCGGCACCTGGAGCAACGTGGCCGGCTCCTCGGTGAGCGGCGGCATGGGGCTGATGAGCCTCATGAACAGCCAGACCAGGGCTACGACCCTCTCGGGCAGCCTTCCGTCGGGCACGGACGTACGGGTGAGCGTCTCGACCGACAAGGTCGCCAACGGCGGCGGCGCGCACGTGAACGTCGCACCGCGCAAGACCGCAGGTGGCGAGTACCGGGCGAAGCTGCGGATCTCGTCGACGGGCGTCGTGAACGTCGGCGTCGCGAAGCTGGTGGGCACCACGGAGACCCTGGTCGCCAACCGGGTGCTGACGGGTTACACGCACACCGCGGGCGCCACGCTCGAGGTGCGGGTGCGCACCGTGAGCACGGGACCCTCGACGACGGTGCAGGTGAAGGTCTGGCCGCAGGGCCAGCCGGAACCGGTCGACTGGTACGTGAGCGCGACCGACAGCGAGGCGGGCCTGCAGGGCACCGGCCAGCTGGCGATCACCTCGTACGTCTCGGGCACCGCGACGAACGGGCCCATCGGGATCGCGTTCGACCACCTCAGCGTGGTGGCACCGAACTGAGGTGAGACCACCAGGTGGCCGATCAGCGCGGGAAGGAGAGCCAAGCCAGCGCGGGGCGGACCGGGGACATGGATGTCCGCCCCAGCGCCTGGGAGCGACGAGCCGACTCGGGGAGTGAAGGGTCGGCCAGCAGCTCGACCACCCGCGCTGCCGTCTCGGTGCCGGTGTCCTCCGCCGGCACCGAGAACGGCCAGCCGATCGCGTCGAGGAGCGGCGCGAACTTGCGCGAGTACGACATCGCGATCGCGGGCACGCCCGTCGACAGGGCGTTGAGGCAGGCGTGCATGCGCGCGCCGACGAGGACGCGCGAACCGGCGATGATCGATCGGGCGTCGTCGAGGTCGGCCGGCACGAGGAGCTCCAGGTCGCTGCCGAACTCCGCGGCGAGGGCGTCGACGGCGGGAGCGTCGTTGTCGCGATCGTGCGAGTCGAGCACGTGCGGCAGCACCGCGACCGAGCGCGATCGCGACAGCAGCATCCGCACGATCGCCTGCACCGCCTCGCGGTACGCCCGTGCGTCGACGTGCGGGTTCTCCTGCCAGAGGAGCCCGGAGACGTTGAGGATCACGTCGCGCGGCGGCCCGACACGCTCGGGCGGCGCGATGGCGAAGGCAAGGTCGCTCGTCGTCGCGTCCACGGGCCGCCCGAGGGCCGCCGCCGCTCCGGCGCTGACCGGGTCGCGGGCGAACACGAGGGCCGACCGTCGCAGCGAGCGTCGGGCGAGCGCTCGACCACGCGTCGACGTGAACGGCCCGATCGTCTGCGGCGCCATGACGACCGGACGCCGCGCCTGGACCGCGAACTCGTGCACCGCCGACATCACCGAGTGGCGATGGGCGCCGTAGAGGTCCGAGAAGCTGTCGCCCGAGCGGGTGTCCCAGACCAGGTCGAACCCCTCGAGCCAGCGCTTCATGCCCAGGCGCCCGGTGACGCGCTCGCGCACGAGCGAGCGGACCTGGCCCCACGGAACCTGCGGCGGGCGCGAGGTGAAGTCGGCGAACTCGAACTCCGCCGCGGGCCAGACGGTGCGGATGAGGTCGCGACTGCCGCGTGCCAAGGCCCGGACCCCGAGGTTCGGGGACCGCTCGTCGGCCCACAACACGAGTACGCGCATCGATCTCCCGTCGGCACGGCGCCGGCGCTGCCTCCGATCCTAGGCCCCGCGTCGACGTCCGCGGCCGGGCCGCGTCGAGGGGCGGTGACGTGGTGAACCTCGCCGACGGCATCGACCTCCGCACCGTGCTCCTGGGATTCGCGGCCCTCGGGGCCCTCGCGACGGCCTGGTACGTCGCGCGCTCGGCGCCGCGGCTCGTCGTCGCCGCGTGGGCTGCCGTGTGCTTCCTCGTGCCGATCTGGGTCGGCGTGCAGGCCGGGGTGTACTGGTCGGCCGTCACCGCGGGCACCATCATCGCGCTCGCCGCGTGGACGACCGCCAAGCTCAGGTTCTCCTACGTGGACGTGCTCGTTGTCGGGTTCGTGGTGCTCGTGATCGCGGCGTACGTCGTCGGCGGCTCCACCTGGGGGCACGTGCTGATCGTGCTCTTCGGCTGGCTCGTGCCGTACGTCTGGGGTCGCGTCGTGCTCGCCCGGGTCGACGCCTCATGGCTGTACGGATGCCTCGCGGCCGCCGCCGTCGTCGCGGCCGTGCTCGGCATCGTCGAGTTCGCTACGGGCTTCAACCCGTTCGTCGGCATCTCCATGCCGAACGGGGCATGGCGGACCTGGCACGAGCTGCAGCCGAGGGGCGGGTTCATCCGCGCCGAGGGCGCGTTCGGACACTCGATCGCGTTCTCGAGCGCCCTGGCGATGAGCTCGGTC
This sequence comes from Agromyces sp. NPDC057865, assembly GCF_042796995.1. Classification (NCBI taxonomy): domain Bacteria; kingdom Bacillati; phylum Actinomycetota; class Actinomycetes; order Micrococcales; family Microbacteriaceae; genus Agromyces; species Agromyces sp. NPDC057865. The sequence continues at coordinate 65,343 of NZ_JBHVMJ010000003.1, forward strand.
TTCGTGCTCGTGGCCAGGTGGCCCGTCTGGGCGCGGCTCGCCGGACTCGCGGCGATCATCACCGCCGTCGGCATGAGCTTCAGCCGCATCGGGCTCATCACCCTCACGATCACCCTCGTGCTCGGAGTGCTGCTGCTCGGGCGCTGGGTCGGTCGCACCTTGCGGCTCAGCGTGGTCGCGCTCCTGGTCGCGGCGGCGGCGATCATCGGACCGCTCATCGGCGACGTGTTCACCGTGGCCGGAGAGGAGGCCGGCGGCAGTGCGGAGTACCGCTCGGACCTCGCGAGCCTCGTCGGCGACATGCGGCCGCTGGGCATCACCGACGGCTGGACGGTGCTCCCGTCGGGCGAGACGTACTACGGCTCGTTCCAGTCGATCGACAGCGAGCTCGTGCTGACGGGCCTGCGCTTCGGCCTGCTTCCCCTGCTCATGCTCGTGGCCGCGATCCTCGTGTGCGTCGTCAGCCTGCTCCGCGGCCGCGCCACGCCCGCGTCGGTGGCCGTCGCCGCACAGGTTCCGGCGTTCGCCACCGTCGCGCTCATCACGCAGTACGGCTTCCTCGTGTGGTTCGTCGCCGGCCTTGCAGTGGCCGCCTACCACGCCGAGGAACCCTCGGATATCGAGGATGCCTCGGATACACTCGAGGCAGCCGACAGCATCTCTCAGCCGGGCAACGTGAGCTCCGCCCCCAGCGGAGTCCGAAGAGAGCGAGTGTGAAGGCCGTGAGCAGCACGACGAGCACCACGAGCACCATGACCGTGGCGCGCGCGATCGGCGTGCTGCGGAAGCGGTGGTATCTCGTGCTCGCCGCGACGCTCCTCGGCGGGGCCGCGGCGTTCGCGGCATCCAGTACCGTGACGCCCATCTTCCACTCGACCGCGTCGCTGTACTTCTCCCTGACGACGGCCTCGAGCGGCTCGGACATCAACCAGGGGTCGGCGTACACGCAGGCGCAGATGCTCTCGTTCGCGCGGCTCGCGACCTCGGCCGAAGTCCTCCAGCCGGTCGCCCGGGAGCTCGACGGCGACCTCACGCCGGCGCAGCTGCGCCGCATGATCACCGTGACGATCCCGCAGAACACGGTGATCCTCGACGTGCGGGTCGGCTCCACCGATCCCGAACGCGCCGCGCGCATCGCGAACGCGGTGTCGGACTCGCTCATCAATGCCGTCGACGAGGTCGCACCCGAGGCATCCGACGGTGCGACGACCGTGACGGCGACGGCCATCGACCCCGCGACGCCCGCTGCGTTCCAGAGCTCGCCGAACAAGCAGCAGGACGCGGTGCTCGGGGCGATCGTCGGGTTCCTCCTCTCGTCGGTCGCCATCGTGCTCATGAGTGCGCTCGACACGCGCGTGCGCTCGGAAGGGGCCCTGAAGGAGATCACCGACCTCCCCGTCCTCGGCTCGATCGAGCAGACGCCGGCGTCGTCCGACCCGAGGCCGATCTCCATCCGGCAGCCGAACGGGAGCGCCGCCGAGGCGTTCCGGCAGGTGCGCTCGGGCCTGCGGTTCGCGTCGGCCAGCCACGAGACGCGCAGCCTCGCGATCACCTCGTCGGTGCCCGGAGAGGGCAAGACCTGGCTCTCCGCGAACCTCGCCTACGTGCTCGCCGAGACCGGGCGGCGCGTGCTGCTGATCGACGCCGACCTCCGCAAGCCCCGCGTCGCCGACTCCTTCGGGATCGTCGGGTCGGTCGGGCTCACGACGGTGCTCATCGACGCGATCCCGCTGCGGAGCGCCGTGCAGCAGTGGCCGCGGTCGTCGCTCGAGATCCTGCCGTCGGGCGCCGTGCCGCCGAACCCCGCCGAGCTGCTCGCCTCGGATCGGATGAAGGAGCTCATCGCCGAGATGGTCGACGAGTACGAGCTCGTCGTCATCGACACCGCACCGGTGCACGTGGTCGCCGACGCGACGATGATCGCGCAGCAGGTGGACGCCGTGCTCATCGTGGCCGACACCACGAAGGTGCGACGAGCCCAGCTCGCGGCGACCATCGCCACCCTCGAGCGCACCGACGCGCACATCGCGGGCGTCGTGCTGAACCGCGTCAAGCCGGCCCCCCGCCACGATTACTACTATCTCAGCGACGACGAGGAGTCGAAGGCGCCGACGATCGTGCGGCACCGGAGCCGGGCGACCAGCCCGCCGGCCCACGAGGTCGAGCCCGTTGAGCCGAAGTGACCCCGTGCTGGTCGCCGTCACGGGCCGCTACCACGGGCTCGGGAACCGCATGCGGGTGGTGCTCGGCGCACGGTCGCTCGCCGAACACGAGGGGCGGTCGTTCGCGTACGTCTGGCCGACCGGGCGCGACTTCGGGGCGCGGCTCGACGAGCTCTGGGCGTTCGATGCCCCGCGGTGGTCGGAGGCGCGCTCCCGTGCGCTCGCGGCCGTCTCCCCGTACCGCGACGGGAGTCTCGTCTGGCTCGACGACGAGGCGCTGCGAGAGCGGGTCTGGCAGATCCGCACGCCCCACGCCCTGACGCTGCCGCAGGGAGCGACCGACTGGACCGCGGCGCTGCGCGAGCTCGAGCCGGTACCGGAGATCCGGGAGCGGATCGCGGCGCTCGCCGCGGCATCCGACAGCCGGCCCTACCTCGGCGTCATGATCCGCGCGCACACGATCGCGCACGACGCGACCCTGCGCGAGTCGCCCGTCGAGTGGTACCTCGATCGCATCGGCGAGATCCGCGCGGCGCGGCCCGACCTCGGGCTCTACGTCGCGGCCGACACGGATGCCGCGTTCGAGCGCGTCGCCGAGCGGTACCCCGACTGCGCGGGGCAGACGGGGAAGGGCCCCTACAACAGCCGTTCGGCGCTGCGGGCCGCCGTGGCCGACCTCTACCTGCTCGCCGGATCGTGCCACCTCCTCGGGCCGCACTACTCGAGCTTCCCCGAGCTCGCCCGGCACCTCTCCGACGACGCGATCGCGCTCGAGACGTCGACCTCGGCGCCCGGGACGCGGTTCGAGGCGCAGGGGCTCGGCTCCGGGCCGGCGCCGGGAGACGACACTGCGGCCCGGGCGTGAACGCCCGGGCCGCAGGTGTGATGGAGCGGAGAACCCCTACTTCAGGAGCGTCTGCACGACGGCCTTGCCGGTCGCCTCCCAGACGTTGCCCGACTGCTGGGGCGTGTTCATGTCGGGTGCGAGGATGCCGCAGCCGCCGAACACCCGGTCGGGGCCGAACACGTTGTCGGTCACCGAGAAGCCGCCGATGGGGGCGGGCGTCCTGGCGATGTTCACGGTGCAGCCGCCGTCGTTGAAGTAGTTGCCGGAGATGCGCACGTTGCCGAGCGCGGCCTTGCTCGTGTTCTGCGTGATCTGGATGGCGGCGTTGTGCGCGCCCTCCATGCGGTTGCCGACGACCGTGATGTCGTTGCCCGCCTCGATCTGCAGCGAGTCGCTGTGGCTCGGCGTGCCGTTCCACAGCGGGTCCTGCTCGTAGTGGTCGTTGTCGTGCAGCCACGAGTCGCGGATCTCGACGTCGCCGCCGGTCACGTGGATCGGGTCGATGACGTTCGAGATGTCGACGCGGAGCGCCGTGAAGGCGCTGCCGAAGATGCCGTTGAGGTACGGCGACTTCACGGCCGCGTCGATCTCCGAGTCCTGGATCGTGAACGGCAGGCCGGAGCGGATGTTCGAGACGAGGCCGGTGCTGCCGGTGACCGCCCGACCGACGATGCGCGAGTTCTTGATCACGACGTCGGGCGCGCTGATGATCAGCAGGCCGCGGATCTCGAGGCCGTCGATGACCGCGCCGGGCGTGGTCACGTTGAGGTCGCCCTCGTGCACCGTGAGCTTCGTGCCCGCGGGGACGCCCGTCGTCGCAGCGCTCGGGAACTCGCCGGGTGCCGGTGCCGGGTTCGACGGCGCGGGCGCCGGAGTGGGAGTCGGCGTGGGGGTCGGCGTGGGCGTCGGGGTCGGGGTCGGCGTCGGCGTCGGGGTCGGCGTGGGAGTCGGCGTCGGCGTGGGAGTCGGCGTCGGGTTCGTCGTCGTGGCGGCGACCGACTCGACCGTCGCGGGCGCGATGGCGAGCTGCTTGGACGACGTCGAGAGGTAGCCCCACCCGGCCGCGGTGCCGGCGCGCTTGACGGCCGACGAGGTCGAGTCGGTGGCCGTGAGCACGAGCGGCGTGCCGATGCCGACCGAGACGGTCGCGCGCAGGTTCACGCTCGTGGTGCCGGTGGCCTGGAGCTTGATCGAGAACGCCGCGCCCTTCGTGGCCTTCGTCGAGACGGTCTTGCGCGAGGTCAGGACGGTCTCGGTCGACTTGCCGTTGGCGTTGACGACCTTGCGGATCGTCGCCTGCACGCTGCCGTCGGCATACGTGTGGGTGTGGGCGAGGTAGTACGTGCCATCGGCCTCGCGCACGCGCACGCCGGTGTACAGGCCCCCGTTCGACGGCAGCGCCGCGAACTTCGTCGTGAGGGTCGCGGTGCCGTCGGTCCACGAGCCTCCGGCGCGCGTGAGGTACGACGCGCCGGGGTTGAGCGAGGAGGAGACGGAGGAGATGGTGGACGCCGTCGCGGGGGCGACGGCGGTCAGGGCTGCGATCGGAGCGATCGCGAGGGAGGCGGTGATGACGGTTGCGAGTAGGAGCTTCTTTTTCGTGATCTTCATTCCGTGGTTTCTGCGATCGTGTCGGCGAGCGGCGGCTGGGGATGGCCGTCGCTCGTCGCCGACTGCTGGCCCCCCGAGCGGGGGGAGGTCCCGAGGGATAGTACACGGGCAATCTGAAGATAACGAACTTGGCTCAGTTTTTCGGGAGGTCTGGCACTTCGGACTTGTGAAACGGTTCAGGGTGCGGTATCGGCGACGGCCCGAGCCCGGTCGCCGCTCGCGATCCGAGGCCGGCCGCGCTTCGACTCGAGGGGTCCGAACGCCCCCGCGAGCGTTCCGCGCAGCGCCGACCAGAGCAGCAGCGGATGCCGCGCCAGCATGCGACGGCTGCCACGCGTCGCGACGTTCCAGGCGTACGCGATGCTCCCACGCCACCACCGCCGCCCGTTGCTCGACCCGAGCCGTTTGCGTGCGAACAGCAGTCGGTTCCGGCAGTTGAAGTACACGTAGAGCGGCGACTTCCCCCCGCCCGCCTGCGTGCCGCCCGCGTCATGCACCGCGGTGGCCGCCTCGACGAGCACGACGCGGCCGCCGGCCTCGTGCCAGCGCCACGAGAGGTCGATGTCCTCCCAGTACATGAAGTAGTCGTCGTCGAACCCGCCGACGGCGTCCCACTCCGCGATCGTCGCGATGAAGCACGCGCCGGTCTGCCACGTTCGCGCGGTCCCGAGCTCCTCGGGGCGCGCCCGCCGCGTCGTGCCGGTCTCGGGGTCGAGCACGGCGCCCGCGAACCACGTGGTGCCGTCGCTCCGGAGGATGCGCGGGCCGACGAGCGCCGCGGCATCCGCTCGGCTCGCGGCGAGAAGGGCGGCGACCGAGTCGGCGTCGATGGTCGCGTCGGGATTGAGGGCGAGGACCCGCGCGCAGCCGAGGTCGCGGGCGCGTCCGATGCCCGCGTTCACGCCCGCGCCGAAGCCCGCGTTCCACGGAAGCGCCACGAGCTCCCAGCCGTTCGCCGAGCAGAGGTCCTGGATGCTGCGGCGCTCGTCGTCCGTGCTCGGATTGTCGACCACGACGACGTCGTCGACCACGGCGGCGGCGTCCGCGCCCGCGAGGTGCTCCGCGAGCAGCGACGACGAGGCGTAGTTCACGACGACGAGCGCGACCCGGTCGGCCCCACCGTCGTCGGGCGGGGAACTCACGGTGCGGACCCCGTCGTGGGTGCGGCGGCGCGTCGCAGCCGGGCTCGCGTGCCGCGCGCCGCGCGGAGGTTCTGCCGCGGATGCCGCAGCGCCAGCGCCCAGAGCCGGAAGCCGCGGTACCGCGGACCCGGCACGCCAGCTAGCCGGCTGCCCATGAGCCGTCCGAACAGCGTGGTCCGACGGTTCCGCTGGAGCGGCTGCACGTTCGCCAGCGCCGACATCGTGATCGGGCGCAGCACGATGGCGCCTGCCGCCTGCGCCGCCAGCACGGCCTCGAGGCCGCGGCGCGTGCGCGCGATGAGCGCGCTGGATCCGGGGCCCTCGGTGAACACCGGGTAGCCACGGTCGTCGATGCGCCAGAAGTCCGCGGCGACGACGTCGGCCGACTCGCCCACGCCGTCGGCGCACACCTTGCACCGCCAGTTCGTCGCCCGGCCGAGGACCTCGCCCCACGACTCCTCGTAGCTGAGCGACCCGTCGCGCCCGTCGGCGCGGACCGTGAACCGGCCCGGCCACCCGCGGCCGCGGTACCAGAGGTCGTCGACGCGCTCGTCGGCGCCCACGCCCAGGCGGGCGAGGAGGTCGTCGGTCGCCCGCTGCGACGGCGTCCCGGCGCAGAAGAACGAGAGCAGGAGCGGGCCTCCGGCGTCGCCGGGGTGCGCAGGGCCGTCGGACCGCGCGGTCGAGCCGAGCGAGCGGATCGCCGAGATCTCGCACGGCTTTCCGGTGATCGCGTCGCATGACGCGAGGGCCGGGTCGGCGAGCACGCCGACGGGTGCGTAGCGGGAGCCCGCCGCGGCGAGCGCGTCCTCCTTCGAGAGGATCGTCACGGGCACCGTGCGTCGAGGCTCACGGCCGACGGATGCCGCGGCGATCGCGCTGGCACGGCCCTGGTCGAGCAGCCAGCCGTGCAGCGCGGTGAGGGCTCCGCCGCTGCTGCCGCGCCGGCGCACGACCTCGTCGGACGCCCACGCCTCCCACACCCCGAAGGAGGACCCCATGGTGGCGTCACGGCGGCTGCCGCGCGGGCGGGCGGCGTCCACGCGGCATCCGGGGCACGACCGCTCGAACTGCCGACGGGCGTCAGGGGCGACGACGCCCGGCGCGTCCGAGCGGTGCGGCCGGAGGAATCCGTCGGCGTCGAGCTCGAGCCGCAGCGAGGTGTCGAGCTGCGTGCAGAGCCCGCAGCCGATGCACGCGTTCCGCTGCACCACGCGGCGGATCGCGGCGTCGAGCTCCCGGCGCTCGCGCTCGGGTGTCACAGGCACCACCTCCGGGCCGGGCGTTCGACCGCGGATCGCGCCGTGCCCCGTGTCGCCCGGCATCCACCCTCATCGTAGGACGCCGCCCGGTGACGGTGCATGCCCCCGCTTCGGGGCCGATCGGCGACGCACGAGCCGCAATAGACTGCGGCTGTCACCTGTTTCACCGGCGGAGGGGGCATGCGCGGCGACCACTCCTCGACGTCCGGTCCGTGGTCGCTCGCACCTCGCACGGGATCATGAGCGTGCCGTCCGCGGGAAGCGAGGGGCTCGGCCGTCGAGCGGTCCGCGGAGCCGCCGTCACGAGCGCCGGGCAGGGCCTGCGCATCGCCATCCAGCTGGCGTCGGTCGTCATCATGGCGCGGCTGCTCTCGCCCGCCGACTTCGGCCTCTTCGCGATGGTCATGTCGATCGCCGGCATCGCCGAGGTGTTCCGCGACTTCGGGCTCTCGCAGGCCGCCGTACAGGCGCCCGTGCTCACGAAGGAGCAGCGCGACAACCTGTTCTGGATCAACACGGCCACCGGCGCCGCCCTGGCCGTGCTCGTCTTCCTCTCGTCGTGGGGGATCGCCGCCCTCTACGACCGCGCCGAGCTCGCCCCGCTCGCGCAGCTCGCCTCGGTCGCGTTCCTGCTCAACGGCCTGGCCACGCAGTTCCGTGCGAGCCTCAACCGGATGCTGCGCTTCGGCGCACTCGCCGAGACCGACGTGATCGCGGCGATCGCCGGCCTGGGGCTCGGCATCGTCGTCGCGCTGACGGGCGTCGGACCCTGGGCGCTGATCTGGCAGTTCGTGGGCACCAGCTTCGCCACGCTCGTGCTCGTCGTCGCCTTCGCACACTGGCTGCCGGGCCTGCCCAAGCGCGACGCGCCGGTCGGCGGGTTCATCCGCTTCGGCTGGAACATGGTGTCGATGCAGATGGTCACCTACGTCGGCAACAACGTCGACTCGGTCATCATCGGCACACGGTTCGGCGCCGCGCAGCTCGGCATCTACAACCGCGCGTACCAGCTCGTCATGAACACAGCGAACCAGCTGCGTGCGCCGATCACGAGCGTCGCGGTGCCGGTGCTGTCGCGCCTGCAGGGGGAGGGTGCGCGGTACTGGGACTTCGTGCGCGTCGGGCAGGTGGGGCTCGGCTACACGATCGTCGTCGTGCTGGGCTTCGCGATCGGCGCCGCCGTGCCGCTCACGGCGCTGCTGCTCGGCTCGCGCTGGGCCGAGGCCGCGCCCGTGCTGAGCCTGCTCGCCACCGCGGCGGTCTTCCAGACCCTCAACTCGGCGAGCTACTGGGTGTACGTGTCGAAGGGCATCACCGGCCCGCTGTTCCGGTACAACCTCGTGAGCGTGTCGATCAAGGTCGCCTGCCTCCTCATCGGCTCGCTGTGGGGCATGATCGGCGTCGCGATCGGCTACGCGATCGCCCCGATGCTCTCGTGGCCGATCTCGCTGTTCTGGATCTCGCGGGTCGTGCACGACATCCCCGTCCGCACGCTCGCGTGGGGGATCGTGCGGATGGCGCTGCTCGCCGGCTGGGGCGCCCTGTGGGCGTTCGCCGCCTCGATCCTCACGGCCGAGTGGGGACCGTGGGTGCAGGTGCCGACCGCGGCGGCCGCCACGGTCGCGGCGTACGCGGTGGCGGCGCTCCTCCCCATCGTCCGACGCGACCTCTCGGAGCTGCGCACGATGCTCCGCCTGCTGCGGCGCGAGCGCCGGCAGCGGGAGGCGTGAGCCGGGTCGCGGCGACCGGTCGGCCGTGGCCGGCCCGCGGCATCCGCTCACCAGACGGGCCCGCGGCATCCGCTCACCGCGCGAGCCGCTCGCGGAGGCGCCGCGCGCCCATCGCCCGCAGGTACACGACCCGGAAGCGACGGATGAACCGCTCGGCGTCGGCGCTCGACGGGAAGAGGCGGTGCGCCGCCCAGAACGCCGTGAGCTCGTCGACGGCCTCGTGATCGAGCTTCGCGAGCGCACGCCGGTGGATCGCGAGCGTGGTGGTGGGTCCGGCGTCGGCGCGTTCGAGCACCTCGCGCACGTCGCTCGCGCTGCACGCGCCCGCCCACACCGTCGGGCTCACGAGCGCCTGCCCCGACACCAGCTCGTCGAGCGTGGACCCGCGCGCGACCTGCCACGCCGAGTAGAGGAAGAACTCGGTATAGCCCGACCGCTCGAACTCGCCGGGGAACCGGTCGGCGTCGCCCCGGCCGACGTCGGTGACGAGGTCGTCGACCACGCGACGGTCGAGGACGATGGGCGGCACGGTCGCGGTGAAGCGCTCGACGGTGACCGCGGGATCGAGTCCCAGGCCGTAGGCCACGAGCTCGAGCTGCGCCCGCAGGGGATGCTCGACGAAGGAGTGGAGGCCGCCGTGGGGGAGCCCGGTGACGGGGTCGAGGAAATCCGTGCGCGTCGTGCGCCGGATGAAGTGGTTCTTCGCGTCGAGCACGACGTAGTGGTCGGCAGCGAGGCGCCGTGCGGCCATGAGCTTGAGGCTCTGCTGGGTGCGCCAGCCCGACGAGTCGGCGGCGGTCGGTCCGAGGTCGGCGCGCGAGGCGAAGGCGAGGCGATCGGCATGGTCGCCGAGCTCGTCGCGGATGCGGCGTCGGGCGTGCTCCGGCAGTCCGCGCCGCGAGTTGTCGATGACGAGGATCTCGTCGAACACGCCGTCGGGCACATGCCGCGCGATCGAGCGGGCCTGCAGCTCGAGGAGCGGCACCTCGGCCTCGAAGACCACGGTGACGACCGACAGGGTGTCGCTGCGGTCAGGCATGCGCCGCCCCCTCCGACCCGGTCCGGTCGCGTCGCGGCGCCGAACGGTGGACGAGCGACGCGACGAGGTCGACGATCGCGCCGCGGTACCGCTCGGGGTCGAACCGCATCGCGGCGACCCGGGCCGACGCCTCGGCGCGGGCGCGCTGGTCGGGCCAGTGCGCGATGATGTCGCGCACCGCGTCGGCGATCGCCGAGGCGTCGCCCGGCTGCACGCGGTGCACGCCGGGCAGCCCGTCGGTGGCCTCGAGCAGGCCGCTCGACTCGCTCACGACGAGCGGGCGCGCCGCGAGCGCCGCCTCGACCGCGGTGTTGCCGAACGGCTCGCCGACGGGCGAGGGGATCACCACGATGTCCGCGAGCTGGAGCGCGCTCCACACGTCGTCGTGGAAGCCGAGGAACCGCACGCGCGACCCGAGTCCGTGCTCGGCGACGGCGTCGCGCAGCGCTTCGGCGTACCACTCGTACCCGTCGAACGCCTCGCCGAGGACGTCGACCTCGACGTCGACGCCGTCGTCGACGAGCGCGGCGGCCGCGGTGATCACGAGGTCGGTCCCCTTCCGCGGCGAGAGCCGCCCGACGTACGTGAGACGCACCGGCCGGCCCTCCAGCGACTCGCGGGCGGGCGTCGTCGTCACCGGGCCCGGGACGCCGTTGTAGATGACGCGCGTGCGCCGCGCGAGCGATGCCCACGCGCGGGCCACGATCGAGCGGCTGAACTCGCTGTTCGCGATGATCGCCGTCGCCAGCAGGTGCGGCGCGTAGAGCACCCGCAGCATGAAGGGCGTCGCGCCGGCCTCCGCCTCGTGGATGTGGGTGAGCACGGGGATCCCGCGTGTGCGCGCGAGCAGCGGCCAGAGCGGGAGGGTGATGGTGTTCACGTAGACGAGGTCGGGTCGCCGGCGGAGGAGGCGCTGCGAGGCGCCGATCGTGCGGAACGCGTCGGCGGTCGTCGACGGCCAGCTGCGCGGACGCAGCACCCGTTTGCGGAGCACGAGATCGGGCTCGAGCACGACCGTCGCGCCGGCGTGCTCGAGTCGTCCCACCAGGGGTCCGTGCCCGGGAACCGTGACCTCGACCGCGGCCCCCGCCGACGTCATGGCCGCCACGCTCTCGAGCACCACGCGATCCGAACCGTAGAGCTCGGCGCCGGGATGCGCCACGAGCACCCGCACGCCCGAGAGCCCGCCGCCGATCGCCCGGGTCGGCTCCGACGGTTCGGGCGACGGCTCGTGGACGGAACGTTGGCGCGACGGACCGGTCACGGGGCGATCCGAGTCATCTCCCGGAACCACTTGGGCAGTGCGAGCACTGCGTATGCGGCGTTCGCCGCGAACAGGAGCCCGTAGAGCGGCACGAACACGATCGGCGCGCCGAACGCGAGGAAGGCGATGCAGAGCACGCCGTAGTCGGTCGGCAGCACGAGCAGCGAGCGGATGCCGCCGCCCTCCGTCCTGGCGCGGGTGCCGCCGTCGCGACGGCGCAGGAAGTCGTTGAGGATCATCGCGAAGAACAGCACGGCCGCGACGATCGCGAATCCGAGCGGCACCAGCAGGAGCGCCGGACTCGGGAGGTCGACGAACCGGAACCACCCGACGAGCACGGCCAGGTGCAGGGTCGAGAGCTTGGCCGCGTCGACGACATGGTCGAGCCACTCGCCGGCGGGGGAGCCGCCCCCGCGGAGGCGTGCGAGCTGGCCGTCGGCCGCGTCGAGCGCGTAGCCGGTCATGAGGAGGAGCCCGATGCCGACGCCGACGAGCGGCGTCGGCGGCACCAGGGCGATCACGGCGATCGCGGCGAACGTGAACGCAGCGCTGATCGCCGTGACCGCGTTCGGGGTGAGTCCAGCGAGGTAGGCGGCGGCCGCGAAGCGCCGTCCCACCGGTCGGTTGACGTAGATGGAGTACGCCGGCGACCCCGGGGCCCGGCGCTTCTGGGCGGCGGCGAGCCGCGCGACGACGCCGGCGAAGTCCTCCCTCGCCGGCACGGACGCGTCTCGGCTCATTGCGCCTCCGCCCGCTCGGATGTGACGGCGCCATGGTTCAGCGACTCGAGGGCGAGGCGCAGGATCGTGCTCGAGGTGTGCACCGTGTACGGGAAGTACACGACCTCCACCCCGACATCCGCGAACGCCGCCTCGAGCCGTCGGCCGCGCTCGGTGGTGCGCCAGTCGTCGCCCTTGAAGTACCGGTCGAACCCGACCTCGCGCCAGGTGTCGAGCTTGTCGGGCACCGACTCGGCGTGCACGTCGTCGACGTACGAGATGTGGCGCACGATCTCGAAGCGCTCGGCGAACGGCACGATCGGCGGCTTGCCCTTCGTCAGCTCGAGCATCTCGTCGGTCAGGACGCCGGCGATCAGGAAGTCGCAGTTCGCCCTGGCGTGCCGCAGGAGGTTGAGGTGTCCGATGTGGAAGAGGTCGAACGCCCCGCCGGCGTAGCCCATCAACGCCGTCATCGCAGGCTTCCCTCGATACCCGTGTGCGACGTGGCATCCGCTGCGCTGGGCGCATGCTCGCCCGCCCTCCGGCGCTTGCGCGCCCGGGTGCTCGAGCCGGCCACCAGCTCCATCGCGAGCGCCTCGTAGGCGATCGCGACGTCGTCCCAGCGGTATCTGCGGCGCACGACGTCGCGCAGCGCGTCGCCGTCGAGCACGGCGCGGTCGGGCTCGCGCTCGGCGGCCTCGAAGAGCTCCGCGAGCGCGCCGGCGTCGCCGAAGTAGCGGCCGCGCTCGCCCGCGACCTCGCGGTTGAACGGCACGTCCCAGGCGAGCACGGCCGTGCCCGCGCCCATGGCGCGCAGCAGCGACGGGTTGGTGCCGCCGACCGAGTGCCCGTGCTCGTAGCTCAGCGCGCCCGCGTAGAGCTGGTCGAGCAGGTCCTGGTCGTACACCGCTCCCAGCAGGCGGACGCGCGGGTCGTCGTGCGCCTCCGTCCGCACGCGCTCGGTGTACTCGGCCGCGTACGGCGCGGCGCCGACGACGACGAGCGGATGCCGCGCCGCCGACCGCTCGTACCCGGCGACGATGAGGTCGACGTGGTTCTCCGGCTCGAAGCGCGCGACCACGAGGTGGTAGCCCTTCCAGACCAGCCCGAGCTCGTCGAGGCGGTCGGAGACCGGGCGCAGCTGCACAGGAGCGCCGTAGGCGATCTGCCGCGTCGGCGCGCCGAACTCCGACGCGTAGTAGTCGGAGATGCCCTTCGCGTCGGCGATGAGCGCGTCGGCGTTCCGCACCGCGGACTGCTCGGCCCACCGGTAGTACGCCCGTCCGGCGCCGTGCCACTTGTCGCGCTGCCACTCGAGCCCGTCGACGTGCACCGCGACCGGCACGCCGCAGGCGTGCAGCACGGGCACGAAGGGAGCGTTCGCGGCATTGAACACGAACGCGGCATCCGGACGGTGGCGGTGCAGCGTGACGTGCGCGACCGAGAGGGCGGTGTGCGACAGCGTCTCGGCGGCCTTCAGGTGCAGCGCGGGCAGGTGCACCAGGTGCATGCCGGCGTAGTCGTGCTCGGGGGCGTCCTCGGCATGTCGGCAGTACACGGTGACGTCATGACCGCGGCCGGCGAGGCGGGAGCCGATCTCCTCGACCGCGGTCTCGAAGCCGCCGTACGCGGCGGGCACGCCGCGCGTGCCGATCATGGCGAGGTGCATCGGCGCCATCGCCGGTTCGTACTCGACCATCAGTACGCCCCCTTCGGGTTCACGACCGCCTTCGCGGTCCGCCACATGATCATGAGGTCGCCGGTGAGCGACCAGTTCTCGACGTAGTAGAGGTCGAGCCGCACGCTCTCCTCCCAGCTGAGGTCGGAGCGGCCGCTGATCTGCCAGAGTCCGGTCATGCCGGGCTTGATGAAGAGCCGGCGGTGCACGCTGCCCTCGTACTCCGCGACCTCGGTGACGAGGGGCGGACGCGGGCCGACGATGCTCATGTCGCCGACGAGCACGTTCCACAGCTGGGGCAGCTCGTCGAGCGAGTACTTGCGCAGCCAGCGTCCGAAGCGGGTCACGCGGGGGTCGTTCCGCAGCTTGAACAGCGCGCCGTGCCCCTCGTTCCGGTCGAGGAGGCCGGCGAGGTCGTCCTCGGCGGTCTCGACCATCGAGCGGAACTTCAGCATCTCGAACGTGTCGCCGTTGCGTCCGCAGCGGCGCTGGCGGAAGAGCGCCGGACCCGGGCTGTCGAGCCGGATGATGAGGCCGATGACGAGCATGAACGGCAGGAGCACCACGAGCACGAGCACGGAGAGCGCGATGTCGACCGACCGCTTGAGGATGTGCTTGCCGCCCTCGAACGTCGGCGTCTCGACGTGGATGAGGGGGAGCCCGTCGACCGGCCGGAAGTGGATGCGCGGCCCGGCGACGTCGGTGAGCCGTGACGAGAGCACGAGCTCGGCGGGGGTGCCCTCGAGGTCCCACCCGAGCTGGCGCACGAACTCCCCGCCCTCGTCCGGCTGTCCGGCCACGATGACCGCGTCGGCGCTCACGGAGGCCGCCGCCGCGGCGACGCCGTCGCGCTTCGCGACGACCGGGATCCGCTGCTCGCCGACGGTGAGCTGAGCGCCCGGCGCGGTGTCGACCGCGGCACCGACCACGCGATATGCCGCGCCCGAGTTCGCCGCGATCTGCGCGATGACGTACTCGACGTCGTCGCGGCGGCCCACGACGATGGCGCGGGCGAGGTAATGGCCGAAGGCGCGCTGGCGCAGCAGCCACTTGCGCCAGAGCCAGCGGTCGAGCACGAGCGCCCCGAGTCCGATCGGCAGCGCGAGGAGGAAGTACTCGGCGGCGAAGTCCACCCGGAGCACGAGGAAGAGGATGGCGAGCATCCCGAACGCCAGGGCGCTCGCGTGCACCACGAGCTTGTACTCGCCGACCCCGAGCCCCAGCACTCGCGCGTCGCGCGTGTGGTACGCCGCGAGCGCGACGAGCCACCCCGCACCGACGAGTGCCGGCACGACGGCGGCGTCGAACGGGGTGGCACGAGACAGCTCGGGAGAGTTCCACGGCATGCCGACCGCGAGCGACGCGAGCACGACGAGCGCGACGATCAGCGTGTCCGACAGCTGCAGTCGCACGCGGACCTTGCGGGCCCAGCGCGCGCCGCACGCGCTCGGATCACTGGCGGCCGCGCTCTGGGCGGCCGCTGACGGCACCAATCGAAGCCCGCGCGGGCTCGCCGCGGGCAGATGCCGGCTCGGCATCTCGGACACTTCCGGGCTCGCGCGTCTACGGATGCGCACGGTCGAGCATGATGCTCGGACCGGGTGTCCCTCTGGTCGAGGGTCTCGGATAGGGGATGTACGAAAGCTCGCTCACGTTACTCCACCGCTCTCGGGTCGCGGGTGCAGCGCTTTCTGTTGCACAGGGTTTTCGATTTTCACAGGGGTCGGCATCGAGACGTTCCCACCGGGCGTGGATAAGGGGTCCACAAGGGTAAGTGAGAATTGCTCAATACTTAGCGAGAATACTACGCCCGCTCGCGCCCGCCCTCAGCGCCCCATTCCGGGGGTGAAGGGCGGCGCTCGCCGGCGGCACGACCCGTCGAGAACGGCCCGCGCAGTGCCGCCCACTGCAACAGCATCACCGTCTTCGCATCCACGATGTCGCGACCGATGCGGTCGAGCGCATCCTCGAACGGGAGCTCGAGCACCTCGATGTCCTCGCCTTCGTCGGCGAGGCCCGTGCGCGCGCCGGGGACCACGTCGCCGCGTCGATACGGAGCGGCGAAGAAGTGCAGCCGCTCGGTCACCGAGCCGGGGCTCATGAACACGTCGAACACGTGCTCGACGTCGCCGACCACGTGGCCGGTCTCCTCCTCGGCCTCGCGGCGGATCGCCGTCTCGGGGTCGTCCTCGTCGAGCAGGCCCGCCGCGGTCTCGACGAGCATGCCGTCGGGATGCCCGTTCACGTACACGGGGAAGCGGAACTGCCGGGTGAGCAGCACGGTGCGGGCCTCTGGCTCGTAGAGCAGGATGGTCGCGCCGTCGCCCCGGTCGTAGGTCTCGCGCTCCTCGACGGTCCACGTGCCGTCGGCGTGCTGGAAGTCGAACGCCGTGGTGCGGGTCACGTACCAGTTCGACGCGAGCACGCGCACGTCGCGCACGCGGACGCGCGGGTTGCGATCGAGGTCGCGCCCGGTCCGGTCGAGGCCCGTGCGCCCACGGCGGTCGGGCACGTCGACGCCCGGCTGCGGCATCCGTTCGCCGTCGCCCATGCGAGCCCCGGTCAGCGGAAGTTGACGAACTGGAGGTCGACCTCGAGGTCGGCGGCCTTCAGCAGGCGGATGACCTCCTGCAGGTCGTCGCGGCTCTTCGAGGAGACGCGCAGTTCGTCGCCCTGGATCTGCGACTTCACCGACTTGGGGCCCTCGTCGCGGATGATCTTGCCGATCTCCTTGGCGGCCTTCTGGTCGATGCCCTGCTTCAGCGCGATCTCGATGCGGAACTCCTTGCCGGAGGCGTACGGCTCGCCGGCGTCGAGGCTCTTCAGGGTGATGCCGCGCTTGATGAACTTCGACTGCACCACGTCGAGGACGGCCTTCACGCGCTCGTCGGACGAGGCCTTCAGCAGGATCTTCTCGCCCGACCACTCGACCGACGCGCCCACGCCCTTGAAGTCGTAGCGCTGCTCGATCTCCTTGCGGGCCTGGTTGACCGCGTTGTCGGCCTCCATCTTGTCGACCTTGCTCACGATGTCGAACGTCGAATCTGCCATGCGGGCCAGTCTATCGAGGGGCGGGCGGATGCCGCGGGCGAGCGGATGCCGCGGGCTCGTGTCGCCCCACGGCATCCGGGCGCTCAGAGGCCGACGGCGTACTCGACGAGCCAGCTGCGCAGGTCGGGACCGAGGTCGTCGCGGTCCGCGGCGAGCTGCACGACCGCCTTGATGTACTCGAGCTTGTCGCCGGTGTCGTAGCGGCGGCCGCGGAAGACGACGCCGTAGACGCCGCCCGTGCCCGACACGTCCTTTGCCATGGTCATGAGCGCGTCGGTGAGCTGGATCTCGCCGCCGCGGCCGGGCGCGGTGCGCTCGAGCACGTCGAAGACGTCGGGCTTGAGCACGTAGCGGCCGATGACCGCGTAGTTCGAGGGCGCCGCCTCCCGGACGGGCTTCTCGACGAGCCCCGTGACACGCACGACGTCGGGGTCGTCGGTCGGTTCGACCGCGGCCGCGCCGTAGAGGTGGATCTGGTCGGGGTCGACCTCGAGCAGCGCGACGATCGAGGCGTCGCGTGCGACCTGCTCGTCGAGCATGCGCCGGAGGAGGGGGTCCCGCTCGTCGATGAGGTCGTCGCCGAGCAGGACCGCGAACGGCTCGTTCCCGACGTGCATCCGCGCCCGGTGCACGGCGTGGCCGAGTCCCATGGGGTCGCCCTGCCGCACGTAGTGCATCGCGGCGAGGCCCGTCGACGCGTTCACCTGCATGAGCTTCGCGTCGTCGCCCTTGGCCTTCAGCGTCGCCTCGAGCTCGGCCACCCGGTCGAAGTGGTTCTCGAGGGCGTTCTTGTTGCGGCCGGTCACCATGAGCACGTCGACGAGCCCGGCCGAGACCGCCTCCTCGACGACGTACTGGATCGCCGGCTTGTCGACGACGGGCAGCATCTCCTTGGGCATTGCCTTCGTCGCGGGCAGGAACCGCGTGCCCAGGCCGGCGGCGGGGATGACCGCCTTCGTGATCCGCTCGTGCATGGCCGTTCGCTCGCTCTCGTTCGCGTGGTCGTGGGGTGGGTGCGGAGGTCGGGGCGCCGGGGCCGGCCGGCTCAGGCCGGCCGGAAGCCCGTCGTCTCCGGCGGCGCCGCGTGGCGGATCATGAGGTGTCGCGTCACCGAGTAGTCGAGCAGCGGCTCGATCGACATGTCCTTGCCGAAGCCCGAGCCCTTCACGCCGCCGTGCGGCGCCTCGGACGCGATCGGCAGGTGGTCGTTGACCCAGGTCACGCCGACGTCGAGCGACTGGCTCACGCGCAGGGCGCGCGCGACATCCGACGTCCAGACCGACGACGCGAGCCCGTAGGCGCTGTCGTTCGCGAGCGCGATGCCCTCGGCCTCGCCGTCGAACGGCAGCACCACGAGCACGGGACCGAACACCTCGCCCTGCACGATCTCCGACGACTGGGATGCGCCGACCAGCAGCGTCGGCGCGAAGTACGAGCCGGTGCGGTCGATGGCGTGGCCGCCGACGAGCGCCTCGGCGCCCTCGGCCACCGCACGCGAGACGAAGCCCTCGACGCGCGACCGGTGCGCTTTCGACACGAGCGGGCCGATGTGCGTCTCGGGGTCCATCGGGTCGCCGGCCACGATCTGCGCGAGTGCGTCGCGCAGCGCATCGACGCCGGCGTCGTAGACCGAGCGTTCGAGGTAGACGCGGGTCGCGGCCGTGCAGTCCTGGCCCGTGTTGTAGGTCGCGCCGAGCGCGACGGCGTGCGCCATGGCGCCCAGGTCGGCGTCGCGGAACACAATGACCGGCGCCTTGCCGCCGAGTTCGAGGTGCACGCGCTTCACGCCCTCGACGGCGCCGCGCATGACCGCCTTGCCGGTCTGCGTCGATCCGGTGACGCTCACCATGTCGACCTCGCGGTGGGTCACGAGCGCCTGTCCCACCTCGGCGTCGCCCGTCACGACGTTGAAGAGCCCGGCGGGCAGGCCGGCCTCGACCGCGAGCTCGGCGAACCGCAGGGTCGTGCGCGGCGTGGCGGGCGCCGGCTTCACGATGACGGCGTTGCCCGCGGCCAGTGCGGGGCCGGCCTTCCAGATCGCCATGATGAGCGGGAAGTTCCACGGCGTGATGCCCGCGACCACGCCGACCGGTCGGCGGGTGAGGATCGAGGTGTAGCCGCTCGAGAACGACCCCGCGCCGGTGCCGTCGAGCGACCGCGCGGCGCCGGCGAAGAAGCGGAGGTTGTCGATGCCGAACGGAAGCTCGCCGTCGAACGCGGTGGTCCACGGCTTGCCCGAGTCCTCGACCTCGAGCTTCGCGAGGTGCTCGGCGTCGGCCTCGAGCGCGTCGGCGAGGCGCAGCAGCGCGAGCGACCGCTCTCCCGGCGTCTTCGCCGCCCACTCGGGCTGCGCGGCGCGCGCCGCCGCGGCCGCCTCGTCGACGTCGGCGACGCCCGACGACGTGAACGCGGCGACGTCCTCCTCCGTCGCCGGGTTGGTGATGACGGCGTCGCCGCCCGTGCCGGCGCGGTACTCGCCGATGAAGGTTCCGGTGGTCATGGTGCGCCTTTCAGGAGTTGAAGCCGAGCCCGAAGCGATCGAGGGTGCGCAGCCAGAGGTTGCGCCGCCCCTCGTGCGCGTCGGCGGCGAGGATCGAGCGTCGGGTGAACTGGACGATGGGGTTGCGGAACGGCTCGGGCGGGATGGGGAACGGCCGGCGCCGCACGATGTCGTAGCGGAGCCGCGACGTCGGCTCGCCCGCGAGCAGGTCGAGCGCGACATCCGCCGAGAATCGCGACGCGCCCACACCGAGCCCGGTGTGACCGACGGCGTAGGCCGCACGGCCCCCGAGCGCCGTGCCGTAGGCGGCCGTGAAGCGCGTCGTCGAGTCGATCGGCCCCGCCCAGCGGTGCGTGAAGCGCAGGCCCTCGAGCTGCGGGAACGTCTCGAGGAAGTGCCGGGCGAGCAGCTCGTGCGAGCTGTCTCGCTGCTCGAGGCTGGCATCGACGCGGCCGCCGAAGTAGTAGACGGCGTCCCATCCGCCGAACAGGATCCGGCCGTCGACGGTCGGTCGGTAGTAGTGGAACTGGTTGCCGGCGTCGGTGAGTCCCTGGCCCTCGGCCCAGCCGATCGACGCCTGCTGCGCCTCGGTGAGCGGCTCGGTCATGAGCACGTGGTCGTAGAGCGGCATGATCCAGTTGCCGAGCCGCTTGAGCGGAGAGGGGTAGGCGGCCGTGGCGATCACGACCTCGCGAGCGTCGACGTGGCCGTGCTCCGTCGAGACGCGCACCCCGGCGCCTTCTCGTGCAAGGCCGGTGGCGGCGGATGCCTCGAGGATGCGCACCCCGCGGCGCTCGAGCTCCGCGGCCATGCCCCACGCGAGCCGCGCCGGGTCGACGAGCACGGTGCCCGTTCGATCGCGGAGGCCGCCGAGGTACGTGGGGGAGTGCACGTCGGCCTGCACCTCGTCGCGAGTCTGCAGCTCGAGCGCGACGCCATGCCGCTCGCCGAGCTCCTGCGCCTCGCGGAGGCCGGCGACCTGCCACTCCTCGATCGCGACCGTGGTCTTGCCCGAGCGGCGCAGGTCGCAGTCGATGCCCGCCGCCTCGATCGTGGCGACGAGGTCGGCGAGGTTGCGATCGCCCTCCTCGTGCAGCGCACCGACCTGGTCGGGCCAGATCGCCGTGCCGTGGGTCAGTCCGTGCGTGAGCGAACTCGCGACGAACCCGCCGTTGCGGCCCGTCGCCCCGTGCGCCACGCGCTCGGCCTCGAGCACGACGACCGAACGGCCGGGGTCGCGCTCCACGGCTCGCCACGCGGTCCACAGCCCCGTGAAGCCCGCGCCCACGACGACGAGGTCGGCCTCGAGGGCGCCCTCGGCACGCGGACGAGGAGCCGGCGCGTCGGCGCGGTCCATCCAGTACGGCGTCGGGGCCGCGTCGCGGAGCGCGTCGACCGCGGCATCCGTCATCGAGGTGCCCGTGCTCACACGCGCTCCCGCGCGCCGACGCGTTCGATCACGTCGGCCGCGGCCGAGACGCCGGCACGCGAGCGGATGTCGGCGCCGACGGCGGCCACGCGCTCGCGGAGTGCCGCGTCCTCGAGCAGCGTGCGCACCGCGTCCTGGAGCTCCTCCGGCGTGAAGCCGTAGGTGTCGAGGCGGATGCCGAAGCCGCGCTCGTGCACGCGCTGCGCGTTGTCGTACTGGTCCCAGAACAGGGGCAGCAGCACCATCGGCTTGCCGAAGTGCAGCGCCTCGGTCGTCGTGTTGTTGCCGCCGTGCGTGATCACGAGGTCGACGAGCGGCAGGATCCTCGTCTGCGGCAGGAACTCGGCACCCCACATGTTGTCGGCGAGCTCGAACTCGTGGTGCAGCGGCCCCTTCGAGACGATGACGTTCACCCGCTGGTCGGCGAGGGCGGCGATGACGCGCTGCATGAGCTCGACGTCGGCCGACCCGAGCGAGCCGAGGCTGAAGTAGACGAGCGGGCGGCTGCCGTCGGTGAACGACTCGGGCAGGTCGGCGGGAGCCTGCTCGGTCTCGCGCACCGAGGAGTCGAGGCGGTGCCAGGTCTCGTCGAGGGGGCGCGCGTCGGTGTAGTCGAGCACCTCGGGGTAGATGTAGAGGTTCTCGTCGCCGCGGTGGATGAACTCGAGGTCGGGCAGCGGCGGGGCGCCCTGCTCCTGCACCCACGCGTCGTACGAGGTCCAGAGTGGCCGATGCGTGCGCTCGTACTCCGCACGGAAGGCGGCCCAGCCCGCGCGGTCGTCCTCCGCGAGCCCGGAGAACACCGGCGCGATGTCGTCGCCCGGCACCTCGAGCGGGTTGCAGCTCATGATGCGCACGAAGGGGACGCCGGCGGTGACGAGCGCGGGGAACGCGATCACGTTGTCCTCGATGATCACATCGGGCCGGACGCGATCGATGATGGCCTGCAGCTGCGGCTCGCAGAACTTCGCACCGTTCGCGAGCTCCTCCCAGATCGGCAGGGTCACGGTCTCGAGCTGCTCGGCGGTCGTCTTGCGGAACTCCGGCGAGACGGCCTTGATGTAGTCCTTCCAGAACTGCCCGGCGTCCTGCTCCTCGTCGCCCTCCTCGTCGTCGCCCTCGGGCACCGGCGCGAGGTCGACGAGGTCCTCTTCGAAGCCGAGCGCGGCGAGCTTGCCCTGCCAGGAGCGCTCGGCCGCGAACACGACGCGGTGCCCGCGCTTGAGCAGCTCGTTTCCGATGCCGATGCAGTTGTTCGTGGGGCCGTAGGCGCTCTCGGGCATGAACAGGAAGGTGCGGCGCTCGTCGGACATTTGGGCTCCGTTCGTCTGTGTTCTTTGAATGTTGCTGGAGAGAATTGATTGGGTCAAGACCTCTGTAGAATCAGGTCAGTTCGGCCTACTATTGACCGACGATGCAGACAATCTGTCTGATCCAGTGGAGGTGGCATGGCCAGGCCGAAGCGGCAGGAGGAGCGTCGCAGCCAGCTCGTGGCGGCGGCCCAGCGGGCGATCGCGGCGCACGGGCCCGACGGCGCGCGGCTGAACCGGGTGGCCGAAGAGGCGGGCCTCACGTCGGGCGCGGTGCTCTACTACTACCCCGACATCGACGAGCTCATGTTCGAGGCCAACCGCGCCGGCATGGAGCGCTTCTACGAGGGCCGTGTGCGGATGCTCGAGCAGCTCCCCGACGATCCCGTGATGCGCCTGCTCGCGCTTGCGAAGTCGGGCCTGCCGAGCGGCTCGGGCGACACCGAGGTGCGCCTGCTCTGCGAGCTCGGCGGGTCGGCCGGGCGCAACCCGCTCATGGCGTCGCTGCTCACGACCCTCTACGACCGCCAGGTCGGCATGTACCAGGTCGTGCTCGAGCAGGGAGCCGCCCGCGGCATCTTCGCGCTCGCCCAGCCCTCGGTCGTGATCGCGCGCAACCTCGTCGCCCTCGAAGACGCCTACGGCTACCGCATCATCGCGCAGCATCCGACGATCGACCACGACGCCGCCCTCGAGCTCATCGTGGCCTATGCGCGGCTCGCGACGGGTCACGCGCTGACCTCCTCCTGAGGCGCGGGCGCGTCGCCGGCGGGCGACCGGTCGCCCGATTCGGCATCGGATGCCGCGGCAGGCGCATCCGCGTCGACGTCATCGTCAACGGATGCCGCCGCCTCCCGTGCCACGACCGCCGCCCGCCCGAACCGCACGCCAACCGCGTCGCCGCGGGCGACCCGGGTCGCGCCGTGCACCGTCGCGAGGATCGGCGCCGCGAGCCCAGGCACCTCGATCGAGATCGTGGAGGCGCCGCCGAGGAAGTAGGTGTCGACGACCGTGCCACGCAGGCTCGACGTCGCGGCATCCGCCAGCTCGACGTCTTCGGGTCGCACCACCGCGGTGGCCGGTGCGGCGGCCGCGAGCGCGTGCGTCGCCGCGACCCCGCCGATGCCGGGCACGTCGACGCCCGTCGCGGTCGCCGTGCCGTCGAACAGGTTCGCCGTGCCGATGAAGGAGGCCACGAACCGCGTCGCGGGGTTGGCGTAGAGCTCCTGCGGGCTCGCGAGCTGCTCGAGACGCCCGTCGCGCAGCACCGCGATGCGGTCGGCCATCGACATCGCCTCCTCCTGATCGTGCGTCACGACGACGAACGTGAGGCCGACCTCGTGCTGCAGGCGCTTGAGCTCGAGCTGCATCGAGGCGCGCACCTGGCGGTCGAGCGCCGACAGCGGCTCGTCGAGCAGCAGCAGGCGTGGGCGCTTGACGATCGCGCGGGCCAGGGCGACGCGCTGCCGCTGGCCGCCCGAGAGCTGCGAGGGACGCCGCTTCGCGAGGTGCTCCAGCCCGACGACCGCCATGACCTCCTGCACGCGACTCCGGAGCTCCGACTTCCCGACGCCCTCGGCCTCGAGGCCGTAGCCGACGTTGCGCTCGACGCTCATGTGCGGGAAGAGCGCGTAGCTCTGGAACATCATGTTCACGGGCCGCTTGTGCGGCGGCATCCGGAGCAGGTCTCGCCCGTCGACCTCGATGCGACCCGACTCGGGCGTCTCGAAGCCCGCGATGGAGCGGAGCAGCGTGGTCTTGCCGCAGCCCGACGGCCCGAGCAGCGCGAAGAACTCGTTGTCGGCGATGTCGAGGGAGATGTCGTGCAGTGCGACGGTGTCGCCGTAGACGGCGCGGACGCCCTCGACGCGGAGGAGGGGAGGGGTGGTCACTTCGGGGTTCCTGTCAGTCGGGTCAGTCGTTGCGCCGCGATCACCGTGACGATGCTCACGAGCAGCAGGAGGCTGGCGAGGGCGTTGACCTCGGGCGTCACCCCGAAGCGCACCATCGAGTAGATGACGATGGGCAGCGTGGGCTGCGTCGGCGCGGTCGTGAAGAACGCGATCACGAACTCGTCGAGCGAGAGCGTGAAGGCGAGGAGCGCGCCCGCGACGATGCCTGGTGCGAGCTGCGGCAGCGTCACGCGCATGAACGTGCGGACGGGACCGGCGCCGAGGTCGCGCGACGCCTCCTCGAGGCTCGGATCGAGGGTCGCCATGCGCGCGAGCACGATCGCCGTGACGAACGCGGTCGCGAACACCGCGTGCGCGAGGATCACCGAGTGCAGGCCCAGCGAGATCGACAGCAGCGAGAACAGCGTGAGCAGGCCGATGCCGAGCAGCAGGTCGGGCAGGATGGCCGGGGCGATCGCGAACGCCCGCACGAAGCCGCCGCGCGTGTAGTGCTGGATGCCGTACGCGAGCAGCGTGCCGAGCACGGTGGCGATCGCGGTCGCTCCCGTCGCCACGATGAGCGTGTTCACGAGGCCCTGCATCATCTGCTCGTTCTGGAACAGCTCGGGATACCAGCGCAGCGAGAAGCCGCGCCACACGAACAGGTTCTCGGAGTCGTTGAAGCTCATGATGACGACCACGAGGATCGGCAGGTAGAGGAACGCGTAGCCGAGCCAGAGGGGCACGAGGATGCCGCGGGGCTTGCGCACCGCGCGCGGCCGGGCCGCGGGCTCGAGCTCGCGCATGGCCGTGGTCGATGGGTTCACGGTCGCGTCAGCCACGGCGGGGTCCTTCCGTGAGTCGGCGGGAGACGGCGGTCTGCACGAGGATCACGACCACCAGCAGGATCGTGAGCAGCAGTGCGAGCGTCGCGCCGAACGGCCAGTCGCGCGCCTCGAAGAACTGGTCGCGCACCAGGTTGCCGACCATGATCGTCTTGCCGCCGCCGATGAGCTCGGGGATCACGAAGTTCGACATCGCGGGCACGAACACGAAGATGCATCCGGTGAGCGCGCCCGGAAGCGAGAGCGGCAGGGTCACGGTGCGGAACGCCCGCCGCGGGCTCGCGCCGAGGTTGGTGGCCGCCTCCCGCAGCGACGGGTCGAGCTGCTGCAGCGACGCGTAGAGCGGCAGCACCATGAGCGGCAGGTACATGTAGAGGAGCCCGACCACGATCGCCTGCGGCGTGTAGAGCATGCTGATGGGCTCGTCGGTCAGGCCGAGTCCCTGCAGCCACTGGTTGACCCAGCCGGCGTTGTTGAGCAGCAGGATCCACGCGTAGGTCCGGATGAGGAAGTTCGTCCAGAACGGCAGCACGATCGCGATGAGGGCGACTGTGCGCCACGTCGGCGAGAGCCCGGCGATCGCGTACGCCATCGGGTACCCGATGAGGAGCGCGAGCGCGGTGACGATGAGCGCGAGCACGATCGACTGCAGGATGACGCCGAGGTAGAGCGGCTCGGCGAGCTTGATCCAGTTGTCGAGCGTGAACTCGAACACGAGCCCGCCGAAGCGGCCGCGCTTGAAGAACGTGTAGAAGAAGAGGAGCCCGACCGGGATCGCCATGAAGACGATGAGGAAGATCGTGCCCGGGGCGAGGAAGGGCAGCGAGGCGATCCCCCGCCGCGCGCGGGGAGCACGCGCGGCGGGGGTCGTCCGTTGGAGCGTCGAGGTCACTGCGGCGGGACGGTTCAGTTCGTCGCGAGGACTTCGGCGTTGAGGTCGACGTACTTCAGCGCGTCCTCGCCCAGGTCGACGATGACCTCCTGCTCGAAGAGCTCGTCGACCGTGATGCCGAGCGTCGGGTAGCTCTCGATGAGCGCCGGGTCGAGTGCCTCCATCGCGGCCTGGTTCGGCACCTTGTAGAGGATGTTCTCGGCGACCCAGCTCTGCACCTCGGGGTCGAGGATGTAGTCGATGAAGGCCATCGCGGCCTCCTTGTTCTTCGACGACTCGAGCACCGTCATGGTGTCGACCCAGAGGTCGGCGCCCTCCTCGGGGATCACGAACGTGATGTCGGGGTTGTCGGCGATGCCGTAGTTGCACCAGCCGTCCCACGCTTCGACCATGGCGGCCTCGCCCGACACGAGCTTCGTGTAGAAGGTCGTGTCGTCGTAGGCGAGCAGCGTCGGCTTCGTCTCGATGAGCTGGGCCTTCGCCGCATCGAGCTCGGCGTCGTCGGTCGTGTTGAGCGAGTTGCCGGCGGCCTTCAGCGCGGGCATCGCGAGCCAGCGGTCGGTCGACAGCATCGTGGTCTTGCCCACGAGCTCGGGCTTGGGGGTCAGCAGGTCGTTCCACGACGTCGGGTCGTACCCGGTGAGGTCGGGCCGGTAGCAGAGGCCGGTAGTGCCCCACGCGTACGGCTCGGAGTAGACGTTGCCCTCGTCGTAGGGCAGCTCGAGGGCCTCGGGGTAGAGGTTCTCCTCGTTCGGGATGAGGGACTTGTCGAGCTTCGCGAGGAGCCCCTGCTCCGCCAGCGCCTGCGCGTACTGGCCCGAGACGAAGGCGACGTCGATGCCGGGGTCGGCGCTCGCGGTGAGCTTCGCGACGATGTCCTCGTTGGTCGTGTGGTTGACGATGGTCGTCTTGACGCCGGTGGCCTCCTCGAACTGCTCCGCGAGGTCCTCCGGGTAGTAGTCCGCCCAGATCGAGACGGTGAGCGTCTGCTCGCTGAGATCGGCGGCGGGGTCGAGCGTCTCGCTGCCTCCTCCGCCGCTGGAGCACGACGTGACGGCGAATGCGAGGGCGATGGTGCCGGCCGCTGCGGCGGCGATGCGTCGCGTGGTGGGCATGTGGTACCTCCTGGGACGTCGGAAAGGTTGAGCGATTGTTGCACCGCGAATGAAGGAACCGCAATGGATCGAGGGACATGCTGGCGGCGGGTTTTCGCAATTGTTACAATCCGGATTCAATGAACTCACTCGATGGCGCAGCGCCCGTCGTCGGCGGCAGGGTGCTGTCCGTCGCCGACGACGGCCGTGTGCTCGTCGAGGGCCGGCGCCCCGAGGCCGGTGACGGGGTCGCCCGGGCGATCGCCCGGCTCGTGGTCGACGACGTCGCCGCGGATGCGCCGGAGCGCGGCATCGCCGTCGACCAGACCAACACCTCGGTCATCGTCGACGATCGCCTCGTGGTGAAGCTCGTGGGCCGGTGGGCGGCCGCTGATCGCGCCGGGGACTTGCTCGAGCGGCTCGAGGCCGCGGGGTCCGGCGACGTGGCCCGCCTGCACGGGCGCGTCGGGTGGCGGCATCCGCTGCTCGGCGACGGCACGCTCGCCATCGTCACCGAGTACCTCCCCGGCGCCGAGGACGGCTGGACGTGGGCGGTCGACGACGTCGTGGACGCGCTGCGGGGCGCACGCGACCCCGACTGGCCGGCCCTGCTCGGCACCCGGGTCGCCCGGATCCACGACGTGCTCGGCGCCGACGCGGTGCCTGCTGGTCCGGATGCCGCGGCTGCTCGCCGCGCGCGTGCCGACGCCGCCCTGGCCGGCGCCGCCGCGGCGACCGAGGGGTCGACGGGCGTCCGGCTGCGGAATCGGCACGCGGCGCTCGAGCGCGGCATCCGCTCGCTCGACAACACCGCGCCGGGGCTCGAGTTCCCGATCCACGGCGACCTGCACGTGGGGCAGGTGCTCGCCTCGCCCGACGCCGCGGCGCCGGGCGGTCGCCGGTACACGGTCATCGACTTCGACGGCGACCCGCAGCTCGACGCCGCCGATCGCGAGCGGGCGGATGCCGCGGCGCGCGACGTCGCGCACCTGCTCGTCTCGCTCGACCTCGTCGCCGCCGTCGCGCAGAAGCGCCTGCGGCGGGCCGACCCCGCGGCGTGGGCGTGGGCGGACCGCGCTCGCCGCGACCTGCTGTACGCCTATCGCACTGAGCTCACGCGGACCGAGCTCTTCGACTCGGCGCTGCTGCCCGGCTTCGAGGCGGAGCAGCTCGCCGCCGAGCTGCACTACGCCGACCGCTTCCTGCCCGCCTGGCGGTACGCCCCTGACGCCGCGATCACGCACCGCTACCCCTCGACGAACGACCACCCGGAGGACCCGTGGACACCGCCGCCTTTCGAGCCGACCTCGGCCTGATCCCCGAGACGCTCGACGCGCTCGCCGACGCCGTCGACGCCGGCCTGCCCGGGCTCGACGGACTGCCGTGGCTCGACGCGCGTCGCGTGCTCGTGCTCGGCATGGGCTCGAGCCGGTACGCCGCCGACGTGGTCGGCCGCCGCTACCGTGCCGCCGGTGCCGACGTCGTCGTGGAGCTCGCGAGCGCGGAGCTGCTGCCGCCGGTCACGCCCGACCTCGCGGTCGTCGCGGTGTCGGCGACGGGCGGCAGCGCCGAGGTGCTGCAGGCAGTCGAGCGGTTCCGCGGCACCGGGCGGCTCGTCGCGGTCACGAACCGCCCCGACTCGGCGCTCGGACGGATGGCCGACGCGATCGTGCCGCTGTTCGCGGGCGTCGAGGCATCCGGGGTGGCGTGCCGTACGTTCCGCGCGACGTTCCCCGTGCTCGACGAGGTGTTCGGGGCGCTCACGGGCATCGTGCCCGTCGACCGCTTCGATGCGCCAACGCTCCGCAGGGCCGCAACGGCGAACGCGCAGCTGCTCGACCGCTCCGGCGACTGGCTCGAGCCCATGACGGGCCTGCTCGCCGGGCCGACGGGCACCTGGGTCCTCGCGCCGGCCGAGCGGCTGTCGAGCGCGCAGCAGTCCGCACTCATGCTGCGCGAGGTGCCGCGTCGCATCGCGTTCGCCTCGGAGACCGGCGACTGGTCGCACGTCGACGTCTACCTCACGAAGACCACCGACTACCGAGCGCTGGTGTGCGCGGGCTCGCGCTGGGATGCGCCGGCGCTCGAATGGATGCAGTTGCGCGGCTCGCGCTTCGCGTCGCTCGGGGCGGAGCTGCCCGGGGCCGAGCTGGTGGTGCGGTACGAGGGTGACGACGACGAGCGCGTGGCCGTGCTCACCGAGACGCTCGTGGGCGAGCTCGTCGCCGAGCGGCTGCTCCACTGAGGCCGCGGATGCCGCGGCGTTTGCCCACGGCATCCGATGCCTGGTCTAGCGCAGCCAGGCCGTCGTGGCGCCCGGCAGGCGCCCGTCGACGAGCGGCGCGCTGGTGACGAGGACCTCGCCCTCGGGCAGGTCGACCGGCTCCGAGCCGAAGTTCGTGACCGACTGCCAGCCGCCGGGGCGCGCGAACCAGAGCACGTCCGCACCGGCGGGGTGGTCCCGCCAGAGCAGGCCCTCCGCGTCCTGCAGCTCGTGCCGCAGGGCGAGGGCGCGCCGGTACATGCTCAGCGTCGAGTCGGGGTCGGCGTTCTCGGCCTCCACCGAGAACTCGCCCCACCAGCCGGGCTGCGGCAGGTGCGCGCCGTCGTCGCCGAATCCGAACGACGAGCCCGTCGACGCCCAGGGGAGCGGCACGCGGCATCCGTCGCGGCCGACCTCGATGCCCGGGCTGCGGAAGAACGTCGGGTCCTGCCGGTCGGCATCGGGGATGTCGGCGACCTCGGGGAGCCCGAGCTCCTCGCCCTGATAGAGGTAGGCGCTGCCGGGCAGGGCGAGCATGAGCAGGGTCGCGGCACGGGCGCGGCGCAGGCCGCGGGCGGCGTCGAGCTCCGATGCGGGTCCGCCGTGCAGCAGCCACTCATTGCCGACCACGCCCTCGTCGCCGGGATCGTCGGCCAGGCCGTAACGGGTGGCGTGGCGCACCACGTCATGGTTCGAGAACACCCACGTGTTCGACGAGCCGGTCACCGTGACGGACTCGAGGTTGTGGTCGATGATCGCCCGGAACTCGGCGGCGTCGAAGTTCGCGCGCAGCAGGTCGAAGTTGAACGCCTGGCCGAGGCTCGTCGGGAGGGCGTAGCGATAGCGTCGCTCAGGCTCCACCCACGCCTCGGCGACCGCGATGCGCGGCGGGTCGTACTCGTCGAACACCGCGCGCCACTCGGCGTAGATCTCGTCGAGCTCTTCGCGGTCCCAGAGCGGGTGCGAGCCGTCGGTCACGAGCCGCAGCTCCTCGAGCTCGGCGTGCGAGCGGAGCGGATACGTGAGGTCCTTCGCGAGCGCGTGCGCGACGTCGACCCGGAAGCCGTCGACGCCCCGGTCGGCCCAGAACCGCAGGGTCGTGAGGAAGTCGTCGCGCACCTCGCGGTTCGCCCAGTTGAAGTCGGGCTGCTCGGGTGCGAACAGGTGCAGGTAGAACTGCCCGTCGCCGACCGGCTCCCACGCCGACCCGCCGAACATCGCCTGCCAGTCGCTCGGCGGCTCGGTTCCGTCGGGGCCCTCGCCGTCGCGGAAGATGTAGCGCTCGCGCGCCGCCGAGCCCTTCGGCGAGGCGAGCGCCTCCTGGAACCACCTGTGGCGGTTCGACGAGTGGTTCGGCACGATGTCGACGATCAGGCGGATGCCCGCGGCATGCAGTGCCGCGACCATCTCGTCGAAGTCGGCGAGCGTGCCGAGCTTGGGGTCGACGTCGCGGTAGTCGTCGACGTCGTACCCCCCGTCGGCGAGTGCCGAGGGGTAGAACGGCGACAGCCACACCGCGTCGACGCCGAGCTCGGCGAGGTACGGGATGCGACTCGTGATGCCGCGCACGTCGCCGATGCCGTCGCCGTTCGCGTCGGCGAAGCTGCGGGGGTAGATCTGGTAGACGGCGGCCTGGCGCCACCACGTCGGGTCGTTCGCGATGACGGCCGTCGTGTCCTGCGCGAGGGTCGTGGGGGTCGTGTCGGTCATCGGTCGGGCCTTCCTTTCCGAGCGGATGCCTCGGGCCGCACGATACGTCGATCGCGGGCTCGAGGCATCCGTCGCCTGTTTCGAGGGTTACATGGAACCGGCCATGGAGGTCACCCCTTGCGGGGCTCCGCTGGTCGAGTAGCGCCGCGCGGAGCGCGACGCGTATCGAGACCGGAGATGGCGTCTCGATACGCCTGCTTCGCGGGCTACTCGACGACCGGTTCAGCGGTCACTTGATCGAGCCCCGCGTCACGCCGGAGATGACCCAGCGCTGCGAGAACACGTAGACGATGAGCAGCGGGGCCATCGCCATGAGGTACGACGCGAACGCCACCGTGTAGTCGGTGTTGAACTGCCCCTGGAACACGTACTGCGCGAGCGGCAGCGTGCGTGCGGCGGGGTCGGTCAGCACGACGAGCGGCATGAGGAAGTCGTTCCACGCCCACACGCAGGTGAGGATGCCGACCGTGGCGTTCATCGGCGTGAGGAGCGGGAAGATGACCGACCAGAACACGCGCCATGTGCTCGCACCGTCGACGCGCGCCGCCTCCTCGAGCTCGATGGGGATCGAGCGGATGTACGCCGTGTAGATGAAGATGTTCAGCGAGAGGCCGTAGATCGTGTAGAGCACGATCATGCCCGCCTGGTTGTCGAGCCCGAGGATCGCGGTCTGCTTCACGAGCGGCAGCATGATGATCGGGAACGGGATGAACAGCGCCGCGAGCAGGTAGAAGAACACGCCCTTGAAGAACGGCCGGTGGATGTTGCGGGCCAGCGCGTAGGCGACGATCGAGCTCGTGAGGAGCGTGAACACCACGGCGCCCACCGTGATGATCGCGGTGTTCAGGAGCGCCTGCGGGAACTTCGTGCGCTCCCACGCCTCCGGGAAGTTGCTCCAATCGACGGGGTTCGGCCACTCGAAGCCGGTGCCCGACACCAGCTGGTCGGGTGTCTTCAGCGAGACGACGACCGCGAGGTAGAGCGGGATGAGGATGGTGAGGGAGCAGGCCGCGATGAGCGCCGTGGCCCACCAGTTGGGGCGACGTGTGTCGTCGTCGAGGTCGCCCCGTCGCCTCCGTCGCGGAACGGCCGCGATGGCGTCGACCTCGGCTTCGAGCTGGCTGGCGGTGTTCGTCGTGGTCGTCATCAGAAATCGGCCTCTCTGCGCTGAAGGACCCGGAATTGCAGGAGCGAGACGACCGTGATCACGATGAAGAAGATCACCGCGTTGGCCGTCTGGTAGGCGAACTCGCCGCCCGAGAACCCGCCGCGGAAGATCAGCAGGGTCACCGATTCGGTCGAGGTGCCGGGGCCGCCGTTCGTCAGGGCGACGATCTGGTCGAAGACCTGCAAGTAGCCCTTGAGGCTCAGCACGACGTTGATCGTGAAGAACGCGCCGATCAGGGGGAACGTGATCGAACGGAACTGGCGCCAGGCCGAAGCACCGTCGAGGGACGCGGCCTCGTACAGCTCCGCCGGGATCGTCTGCAGGCCTGAGAGGTAGATGATGATCGCGAAGGCGCAGGCCTGCCACACCGCGAGCGCGACGATCGCCGTCCAGGCCCAATCGGGGTTGGTGAGGATGTTGTCGGCGAAGAGTGGGATTCCCGAGAGGATCTTCGGCAGGGAGTTCGAGAAGAAGAACTGGAACACGTAGCCGATGACCAGGATCGAGAGCACGTACGGCACGAAGTAGACGCCGCGCCAGAAGTTGCGAGCCTTGATCTTGGCGTTCAGGCCCAGCGCGATCGCGAGCGAGATCACGTTCGTGAGGATCGTCGCGACGATCGCGAAGAGGAACGAGAACCCGTACGCCGCGAGGGCACGGTCGTCCTTGAACAGGTTGACGTAGTTCGACAACCCGACGAAGTTCCACGCGCCGTACCCGGCGTAGTTCGTGAAGCTGAAGAAGATGCCCACGAGCACCGGGAGCGTGTGGAACAGCGCGAATGCGATCGCGGCGGGCCACACCATCCAGTAGAAGGCGGGCAGGGCGCGTCGGCTCTCGAGTTTGACGCGCTTGGCGCGTGCGGGCTTCTCGCCGGCGGTCGACGAGCTGCGCACTGCTTGGGTGAGCGTGGTCATGTCAGTCTCCCGTCACGGGGATCGTGCGAGCGGCGACCTTGGCCCACTCGCGGTCGAGGGTGGCGAGCGCGGCATCCGCGTCGCCGGTGAAGAGGAACTCCTGGTCCACCGCGGCGAGCGGGACGCTCGGCGGGATCTGGTGGTCGATGAAGCCGGTGATCCGGCCCTCGTCGAACCACGGTGCGACCGACTGGATGGCCGGGTCGTCGCTGAGCTGCGCGCCCTCGACGGAGGGCACCATGTTCTGCGATGCGGCGAAGTCCTCGATGACGTCCTGCTCGAAGAGGTAGTCGATGAAGCGCAGCGCCTCCTCGCGATGCGGCGTGTCCTTGCCCATCGTCACCACGACGTCGACGCCGGAGACGAGCAGCCGGTCGTCGGGGTCGTCGGTCGCCGGGTACGGGAAGATGCCGGCCCGGATGTCGGGGTTGATGCCCTTGATCGGGTTCACGGCCCAGATGCCCTGCATGAGCATCGCGACCTCGCCGTTCGCGAACGCGGCGTTGCCGTCGTCGTAGGTCTTGCCGCGGTAGCCCTCCTGCGTATAGCCGAAGAGCTCGTACTGCTGGTCCATCGCCTCGGCGAAGTCCTTCGAGAAGGAGACCTCCGAATCGGGACCGACGTTCTCGCCCTCCTCGCGCATCTGGTCGAAGAAGTCGTCCTGTGCGGGATACGCGCCGAGGGCGTTGAACGAGGGCAGCCCCGTCCAGGAGTCGGCGAGCGTGCCGAAGAATGGGGTGATCCCGGCGGCCTCGAGCTGGTCGCACACGTCGATCAGCTCGTCCCAGGTCTCGGGCACCTCGAGTCCCTGCTCCTCGAAGATGTCCTCGTTGTAGATGATGCCGTTGGCGTTGTTCACGTACCCGAGTCCGTTGACCTCGTCGGGGTAGTTGCCGAGGTCGGCGAGGATCTCCTGCACCGCGGGATTGATGGTCTGCAGCACCGGCTCGTCGGAGAAGTCGTAGAAGACGCCCGCCTGCGCGAGCCGGCCGAAGTTGCCATTGGCGTTCAGGGTGATGACGTCGGGTGCCTGGTCCTTCACGAGGAGGGTGCGGATGATCGTGTCGGCGTCGGCGACCTGGTTCTGCACCACGTCGATGTCGGGGTTCTCGGCCTCGAAGTCCGCGATGATCTGCTCGAAGTCCTCGAGCGCCTCGCCCTTGAACTGGAAGAAGTCGAGCTTAACGCGGCCGTCGTCGCCGGGCGACGAGCAGCCGGCGAGCAGCAGGGCGCCGAGCGCCGCGGATGCCGCGACGGCGAGCGTGCGGCGGCGCCGAGCTCGTCGCCGATGCGCTCGCGCCGGGCGGATGGGCTGGTCGGTCATGGTGCGCCTCCTTGCGCTGCGGAATGGTTGGTCGTCGGCTTTTCGGTGGTCGAGGAGCCCGCAAAGCAGGCGTATCGGGACCGTCGGGTGGTCGCGCTACTCGAGCGCGGGGAAGAGCTCGAGGAGCACGAGCTGCGCGGGGAAGAGCACGGGAGCCTGCAGGCCCGCCGTGCCGAGTTGCCGGCCGGTGAGCGTGGTCGGCCGCTCGGCCCAGGGGAGCGGGGACTGGCCGGGTCCGTCGGCGACGCTCCCCGCGGCGATCCGCACGGCGTACCGGCGGTCGGCGGCGAGGCCAGGCAGCGTGAAGCGTCCGGGCGGGTACGTCACGCTGGTCGCGACCTGCGTGAAGGTGAAGAGGGCGGATGCCCCGTCGCGCGCGACGACGCCGCGGACGTCGGTCGTGGCATCCGCCGTGTCGCCGTGCACGAGCACGCCGGAGTGGATCAGCGCACGGTGCCGCTTGTGCAGGTCGACCCAGCGGGCGACCTCCGCGAGCCCGTCGTCGTCGAGCGCAGTGAGGTCCCACTCGATGCCGAGATGGCCGAGCATCGCGACGCCGGCGCTGAGGTCGAGCGAGACGCGGCGTCCCGTGGAGTGCACGGTCGGGCTCGTGAGGTGCGCGCCCATCATCTCGGGCGGCACGACGAGGCTCGTGTACCGCTGGATCTGCAGGCGCTCGACGGGGTCGAGCGTGTCGCTCGTCCAGACGCGGTCGGTGTGCTCGAGGATGCCGAGGTCGACGCGGGCGCCGCCCGACGCGCACGACTCGATCTCGAGCGCCGGATGCCGCCGCTTCAGCTCCGCGAGCAGGCGGTAGAGCGCCTCGACGTTGTCGTGCACGCGAGCGCGGCCCGAGTCGGCCGCGCCGGCCTCGAGGAGGTCGCGGTTGTGGTCCCACTTGAGGTAGGCGATGTCGTGCTCGGCGAGCAGCGCGTCGAGTCGCTCGAGGAGGTGCGCCCAGGCGCCCTCGTTCGCGAGGTCGAGCACGTACTGCTGGCGCGCGGGCACCGGCAGCTCGTCGCGGCCGCGCAGTATCCAGTCGGGGTGCGCCCGGGCGAGCTCGCTGTCGAGGTTCACCATCTCGGGTTCGACCCAGAGGCCGAACTCCATGCCGAGCCCGCGGACGCGCTCGATGAGCGGACCGAGGCCTGAGGGCCACACGGTGTCGTCGACCTCCCAGTCGCCGAGGCCGGCGGTGTCGTCGCGGCGGCCTCGGAACCAGCCGTCGTCGAGCACGAACCGCTCCACGCCCGCGGCCGCGGCGCGCTCGGCGAGCGTGGCGAGGGTATCGAGGTCGTGGTCGAAGTACACGGCCTCCCACGTGTTCAGGGTCACGGGCCGGGGGCGCCGCGGATGCTGCGGGCGGGCGCGCAGCTCGTCGTGGAAGCGCCGCGCGACCTCGTTGAGTCCGTCGCCCCACGATCCGATGGCCCAGGGTGTCGTGTAGGTCTCGCCCTCGGCGAGCACGATCTCGCCCGGACCGAGCAGCTCGCCCGCCGAGAGGAAGGACTCCGCCGTGGGCGTCCGCTCCGCCGCGAGGCGGTGGTTGCCGCTCCAGGCGACGTGCACCGCGTGCACGAGGCCGCGTTCGAACCCGAAGCCCGTGCGACCGGCGGCGAGCACGAGGCTCGCGTCGGCGCCGGGGCGTCCGCGCCGGCTCTCGCGCAGGTGGGTGCCGATGGTGAACGCATGGCGCTGCGGGGACCGCTCGCGCAGGTGGCGTCCGGTCGTGTCGAGGAGCTCGCCGAGGTCGCCCGGCACGGGGAACGTCGGGGCGAGCGCGGCGACCGAGTACGGCTCGGCGACGCGGTTCTCGAGCGCGATGCGCTGGCGGAGGAGACCAGACGCGGTGACCTCGAGCGTGATGGTCGCCGCGAGGCCGGCCGCGGCATCCGCTGCGCTGATCACGGCCCGAGTGGATGCCGCGTCGACCTCGATCGACTCGGTGACGAGCTTGGTCGAGAACCAGCGGCCCTCGCGATGCCCGGCGAGTCCCGGCGTGCCGAGCCAGCCCGAGGACTCCTGCGGGATGAGGGTGAGCGGCGCGGGCTGGTCGAGCCCGCCCGAGACGCGCTGGGGGAGTGCCGCCGTGCCCATCGCCGCCAGCTCCGCCTCGCCGAGGTCGCCCTGGTCGGCGCCCCAGAACACCATCGCCGGCAGCGGGGCGTGGCGCGCGTCGAGGATGACGCTGGTCCCCCCGTTGCGGAGGTGGAGGAGCTCGGAGCGACGCTGCATGAGTTATTTCTACGACAGAAATAACGTGCTGTCAATCCACCCCCGTTCGAGGGTGAAAACCGGGCGCGACTCGGCTCAGCGGGCGATGTTCATGTCAAGATGGAACGAATCCACCGTCTTGGGAGGTCGACGATGACACCGCGCGAGACCGAGGTGAGCGACACCGCGCGCGACCTCGCACGCGAGGTGCTCATCCACGGGCCCATCTCGCGCGCCGAGCTCGGTCGCCGGCTGGGGCTGTCGCCCGCGAGCCTGACCCGGCTGAGCAAGCCGTTCCTCGACCGCGGACTCCTCGTCGAGGCATCCGAGACCCTCCAGGGGTCGATTGGTCGACCTGCGCGCCCGCTCGACGTGCCCGTGGACGCGGGTCGGTTCGTCGGCATGAAAGTGACCGGCGAGTCGGCGTTCGGCGCCGTCACCGACCTGCGCGCCGGCGCCGTGGCGACGGCCGAGCACGTGCTCGACGACCACGGTGTCGAAGGGGTCGTCGCGACGCTCGCCGACCTCGTGGCCGAGCTGCGCGACGCGGGCGGCGCCGACCTCGCCGGCGTCGGCGTCAGCGTCGGCGGCAACGTCGCGGGCGGACGCATCATCACCCGGGCGCCGTTCCTCGGCTGGCGCGACGTGCCCCTCGCCGACCTCCTCGAGTCGCGCGTCGGCGTGCCCGTCACCGTCGAGAACGACGTGACGGCGCTCACGACCGCCGAGCAGTGGTTCGGCGACGTGCGCGGCCGCGACTCGTTCGCCGTCGTGACCATCGGCGCCGGCGTCGGCTACGGGCTCGTGATGCACGACCGCGTCGTGACCACGCCCGACTCCGGCCTCGGCCTCGGCGGGCACCTGCCGCTCGACCCGAACGGCCCGCTGTGTCCAGAGGGGCATCGCGGATGCTCCAGCGCCATGCTCTCCATCCCGAGCATCACCGCGCAGCTGGGCATCGCCCTCGGGCGCGAGGTCGACTACGACGAGGTGCTCGCGCTCGCCGCGTCGGGGCATCCGCTCGCCGTCTCGATCACGGATGCCGCGGGCCGCGCCCTCGGACGCATGATGGCGCTCATCGCGAACCTCGCCATGGTCGACGCGATCGTGCTCGCCGGCGAGGGCATGGCGCTCTGGGACGTCGTGGGCGACGTGGCGATCGCCGCCCTCGCCGCCGACCGCGACCCCGAGGCGTCGCCCGTGGAGCTCTTCGTCGACGACGCCGGGTTCGCGTCGTGGGCGCGGGGCGCGGCGGCCGTGGCGATCCAGGCGGCGCTCGGCCGGTTACGGCTGCCGGCGGTCGAGTAGCGCCGGTACCGGTGGTCGAGTAGCGCCGGTTCGCTCACCGGTGGTCGAGTAGCGCCGGGCGGAGCGCGACGCGTATCGAGACCCGGCGACGCGTCTCGATACGCCTGCTTCGCCCCCGGTGGTCGAGTAGCGCCGCGCGGAGCGCGACGCGTATCGAGACCCGGCGACACGTCTCGAGACGCCTCGACGACCGGTTCCGGCTTTGGGGGTTACTGCTCCAGCGGGCGGGCCGAGGAGGAGCGCACGCGGAGCTCGTAGGGAAGCGGCGTCGCGGCGGGAAGCGCGGCGTCCGCGTCGGGCTCGAGCTGCTCCATGAGGATCTCGACCGCCTTCTCGCCCTGCAGCCGCGGGAACTGCGCGACCGTCGAGAGCCCGAAGAAGTCGGACAGGTCGTGGTCGTCGATGCCCACGATCGACACGTCGCGCGGCACCACGAGCCCGAGGTCGCGGGCCGCCAGTATCGACCCGATGGCCATCTCGTCGGATGCCGCGAAGATCGCGGTCGGGCGGTCGTGCGGCACGCCCAGCAGCTGCTTCGCGGCGTGGTAACCGCCCTTGATGGTGAAGTCCGCGGGCGCGAACAGGCGCGGGTCGATGTCGATGCCGGCATCGCGGAGCGCGCCCTCGTAGCCGATGCGCCGGTTCGTGGGCAGGTGGAAGTCCAGGTCGAACTCGATGTCGCCGCCGATGTGCGCGATGCGGCGGTGGCCGAGCCCGATCAGGTGCTCGGTCGCGAGGCGCGCCACCGCGACGTCGTCGATCGTGAGTGTGCGCACGCCTGGGATCGGGCCGCCGACGCCCACCAGCGGCTTGCCGAGGTCATGAAGTCGCGCGACCTCGGGCTCGGCGAGCTCGAGCGAGACGGCGATGACCGCGTCGACGCGCTGCCGCAGCAGGAAGTGCTCGAACACGCTGGCGCGCTCACGGCCGTCGCCCGACAGGTTGTAGAGCGTGAGGTCGTAGCCGTGCCGCAGCAGCGCCTGCTGGGCGCCCTCGAGCACCGAGGAGAAGAACCACCGGTTGAGGAACGGGATCACCACGCCGATGTTGCGAGTGCGGCCCGACGCGAGGCTCGACGCGTTCGACGACACCACGTAGCCGAGCCGGGCGGCCGCCTCGAGCACCTTCTGCTTCGACGACGGCGAGACGTGGCCGCGGCCGCTGAGCGCACGCGAGACGGTCGCGGTGGAGACCCCCGCGAGCTTCGCGACCTCTTCGATCCCGGCCATGGCTCCTCATTCCCGGCCACGCCGATGCCGGCGCGACGACCGATTCCGGGCCTCGGCGCGTCATCCCAGGCCTGGCCGAGTCACGAGGCATCCTATCGTCTGGCCCTGCTCGAGGCCCCGTCGTGACCCCCATCGACGGGACACCGTTTGCCGCTTCGCCTGCGTGGCGCGTTGCCGGCGGCGCGCTCGTGCGGTAGAAAAGGCCGGGTTGATGCATGCACCTGGGGGCGGACCAAGCCTCCTCTGAGGCCGGAAGGAGAGCTCGCGTGAAGTGGGTCAAGCGCATACTCATCGCAGCGGTCGTCATCTTCGCGGTCTTCTACGTGGTGACGCGCCCGCAGGACGCGGCCAACGCCGTCGAGGGCGCGGTCGGCGCCGTCTGGAACGCCGGCGCGGCCATCGGCCAGTTCTTCACGTCGCTCGCCACCTGAGGCCGGCGTGCTGTTCGACCCCAAGGTCCAGAAGTACCTCATCGCCGACGAGGGCGAGGTCATCGTCGACGAGGTGCGCAAGCACTGGGCGGTGGTGATCGGCCCGATCCTCGAGATCATCCTCGCGATCCCGGTGCTGCTGCTGCTCGGCGTGTTCCCGTCGATCCTGTACTGGGTGCCGATCTTCCTCTCGCTCGCGCTGGCGCTGCACGGGGGCTGGCGCATCCTCCAGGCGCAGATGGACCGCTTCGTCATCACGAACATGCGCGTGTTCCGCGTGCACGGCATCCTGTCGCAGTCGCAGGCCACCATGCCGCTCGCCCGAATCCTCGACATCTCGGTGCACCGGCCGGTCATCGGCCGCATCCTCGGCTACGGGCACTTCGTGTTCGAGTCCGCCGCTCAAGAGCAGGGGCTGCGCGAGATCCGCTTCGTCGGCCGCCCGAACGAGCGCGGCCTCACCATCCAGCGCGTCATCGCCCGGTCGGGCCTGCGCGGACCCGTTCCGCGACCCGACACGCCCGCCGCCCCGCCACCACCGCCCCGGAACGTGCCGCCTCCGCCGGTCCCCGCCGTGACGGTCGCGCCGGTCACGTCCTCCAACGCGCCGACGGGCCCGATCCCCACCGTGCCCGGCGATCCCGGTGCGATGCCGTACGATCCCGACCACCCCGATTCGCCGAACGACACCGCCGAGATCCCCTGGTGGAGGGCCGCGAACTGAGGCGGAATCGGCCCCGATCAGGCCTTCGTGGGCCGGACCGGCGGTCGCGGCATCCGCTGCCCGCCCCGATTTCTCACGACGGCACTCCGCGGGTATCCTTGACAGGCCCCCGGTTGTGTGCAGAACGCGGTCGGGTGCGACTGGCGAGTTACCCAAGCGGCCAAAGGGATCTGACTGTAAATCAGCTGTCTACGACTTCGGGGGTTCGAATCCCTCACTCGCCACTCCAGAAGCCCCGGTCCGCCGGGGCTTTCGTGGTCTTCACGGCGGCGTGGCCGAGTGAAATGATCAGCCCATGACGAAGCGTGTCGCGGCATCCGGCGAGGTCACGATCCTGGCGAAGACCGTGCAGCGCACGATGGACGCCGAGATCGCGGCGTTGGCTCGGGCGAACGCGCACCTCGAGGGAGCCTGAGCCTCGCAGGTGCGTGCCGTCGTGCCCGGCCGAGAGCCGCGTTCGCTGGCCGGGGTAGCGTGAGGGCATGACCCAGCTCGACGCCCACGGGGCATCCGACGGCCTGCTCGACCTCGCCCGCGACATCGCCGTACGGGCTGCGGAGTTCGCGCTCGACGCACGTCGGGCGGGCGTGAGCGTCGCCGCGACGAAGTCGACCCCGACCGACGTCGTCACCGCCGCCGACCGCGACACCGAGGCGCTCATCCGGTCGTTCATCCTCGACGCGCGTCCCGACGACGGCATCGTCGGCGAGGAGGACGCCGCGCACATCGGCACCAGCGGCATCGACTGGGTCGTCGACCCGATCGACGGCACGGTCAACTTCCTCTACGGCATCCCGGCATGGGCGGTCAGCATCGCCGTGGTCGAGGGCGCGGGCGGCGGCGACGTCGGCGGCACCACGCTCGCGGGCGTCGTGATCAACCCGGTGACCGGCGAGGTGTTCGAGGCATCCGCCGGTGGAGGCGCCAGGCTGTTTGGGCGCGAGCTCGCCGTGAACACCGACGTGCCGCTCGCGTCGGCGCTCATCGGCACCGGCTTCTCGTACGCCGCCGAGCGGCGGCACGAGCAGGCCGCCGTGCTGCTCGAGCTCATCACGAAGGTGCGCGACATCCGCCGCATCGGCTCGGCCGCGCTCGACCTGTGCGCCCTCGCCGCCGGCCGCCTGGACGGCTACTACGAGCGCGGGCTCAACGCGTGGGACCACTCCGCCGGTGCGCTCATCGCGCGCGAGGCCGGCGCGCGGATCGGCGGCCCGCACGGCGGACGCGAGAACCGCGAGCTGCTCGTCGCGGCCGCGCCGGCACTCTACGAGGAGCTCACCGCGGCGCTGCGGACGGCCGGCGTCGACGCCTGAGACGCGCCGTGACGGCGTTGTCGACAGACGCCGATTCCGTGCGTGTTCGCGAGCCCGTGCGCGCGAATCCGCAAGCCCTCTCGCGCCCCGCTGCGGATGCCGCAACGAACGTGCGTCACGACCGACGGATATCTCCGCGCCCCGTGGCGAAGACCTATGAGAACGGATAGTCTTTACCAACCCGTTATCTCGACACAGGTCGTGATCGCACACCTCCCCGTTCGTACCTCCCCGATACGCCGAAGGTCCCCCCACGTGCTCGAGCCCCACCTCGTGCCCGACGGTTCTGCGCCAGGCACTCAGTCTCCTTTGCGGTCTGAGCGACCCCTGACCCGCCGCGAGCTCCGCGAGCGTGAAGCAGCGGATGCCGCGCGCACCGCGGCTGCGGCCGGGCCGGTCGAGTCGGGGCAGGCGCCCGCGCTGTCGGGGCAGGGGTTCGGGCAGCAGGCCGTGTCGGCAGGGTATCCGCAGGCCGCCGCGCCGGTGTACCCGTCGCAGCAGGAGGCCCCCGTGTATCCGTCGCAGCCTTCGGCGCCGGTGCTCCCGCAGCAGCCGGCGGCGCTGGTGTTCCCGCAGCAGGTGGCGGCGCCGGTCGTGTCGCAGCAGCAGGCCGCTGCGCCGGCGTTCGCGCAGCCCGCGCAGGTTTCGGCGCAGCAGCAGCTGCAGGCGACTTCGCAGCCGCAGGCGTGGCAGCCCGCCGCGCATCCGGGGGCGACGCACTCGCCGCAGCCTCAGGCATCGCCGGCCGTGCGGCCTGCAGCGCAGCCCGTGGCACCCACGGCGCCGGCCGCGCAGCATCCGACCGCGGCGCAGCCCGCGCGACCCGGCTTCGACGACCTCTTCGGAGGTCTCGGCGCCGCACCCCACGAGACCATCGAGGCGCCCGTCCGGCGCCGCGTCGCCGCGACGACTCCCAACCCCGAGGCCGAGCAGGCCGACCGTCCCACCGGTCGAGGCTCGGCCTCTTCCATGTCCCGACCCAGCGATGCACCGAGTGCGCGCGGCCGTGGCGCAGAGCGTCGACCCGCAGGCGCAGAGGCGGGCGGCTTCGACGCCCTGTTCGCGGGCCTGGGCGAAGACGACGAGTCCGACGAGCCCGTCAGCGGTACTCGCGGCCGTTCGCCGCGAAAGGCCGAGAAGCCCAAGAAGCCGTCGCGGGCCGAGAAGGCCGCCGCGAAGCGGGAGGCATCCGCGAAGGGCGCAGGACCCCGTCGCGGATCGTCCGTGCCCTCGGCGCCTCGCCCCATGGGCGGCGTCGACTTCGCGTCGCTCGTCGCGGGCGGGGGCGCGTCCATCGCGGGTGCGCTCGGCGCCGCCGCGGCCGGGGCTGCATCGGTCGGTGCGTCGGCCGCCTCGGGTTCCGCTTCGGCTACCGCACCTGGAGTCGCTTCCGAGCTCTTCGGCTCGGCGACGCCCACCCCCCACGCCGCAGGCACGACGCCGGCCCGGTCCGCCGCGGCATCGCCCATTGCGCCGCCCGCCGGCGCCCCCGCCGGATTCGCGTCGGCCATCTCCGCCGCGGCGGGCGCCCGACCGGGTCCTGACCCGGCCGTGCCCGCGCGAGCACTCCTGAACCTCGACCGATCAGCAGGCCGTGCTGACGCCACGCGCATCGACGCCGACGTCAC
Source organism: Agromyces sp. NPDC057865 (assembly GCF_042796995.1). NCBI lineage: Bacteria > Bacillati > Actinomycetota > Actinomycetes > Micrococcales > Microbacteriaceae > Agromyces > Agromyces sp. NPDC057865. Next base: position 108,039 of record NZ_JBHVMJ010000003.1, read on the forward strand.
CGGCGTGAGCGACCTGCTCGACTTCGGCTCGGCCTCCGATGCGGCGCCGGCCGCGGCTCCGACTGCGACGCGACGTTCGGCGCAGCGTTCCGAGCCCGCGCGCGAGGCGCCTCGCTCAGCAGGGCCGGCGCGTCGATGGGCACCGCAGGCGGCATCGCGGCCGGCCGCCCGGCCTGCGGCATCCGCCCCCCGCCGTCGCCGCGCGACCCGACAGCTCGCCAGCCTCGTCGCGATGAGCTTCGCGGCGCTCCTCGCGGTGGCGACGACGATCCCGTCGCTCTCGCTCCTCACGCCCGAGGACGTGCAGGCGCTCGCCCTGTCCGACACGTCGGGCTTCGGTCGCGACGGCCAGCGCGTGACGATCAACGGCGACGTCGTCGCGGCGCAGGGCGTGCAGCGCGAGGGCTACGAGCACATGTCGATGTCGGAGGTCGCAGAGGCGGCGGGCATCCGCGCCGAGGCGGACTTCGTCAACAACCCGGCGGGCACGATCCAGTGGCCTTTCGCGGTCGGCGTGCACATCGGCGATCATTTCGGCTATCGCAACTGCGCCGGCTGCTCGAGCGACCACGGCGGCCAGGACTTCAACCCGGGCCTCGGCGCCGAGATCCAGGCGATCGCCGACGGCACCGTGGCCGTCTCGACCGACTCGGGCGGCTCACTCGGCGTCGTCATGATGATCGACCACCAGATCAACGGCGAGCTCGTCACGAGCGTGTACGCGCACATGATCGAGGGGTCGCGGCGCTTCGAGGTCGGCGACACCGTGCACGTCGCGGACGTCATCGGCCAGACGGGCAACACGGGCATGTCGACGGGCCCGCACCTGCACTTCGAGATCCGCCTCGGCGGCGTCAACGGCACCAAGGTCGACCCGCTCGAGTGGCTCTACGCCAACACGAACTAGTCGGCAGCCTGCGATCCAGCCGGCAGCTGCATGCCCCTGCAACCGCGCGCTCAACTGCGGTGGGCCACGTTCGTGGTCCTGTTCCCTGGCGAAGTGCATGAGAATCGCCATCATGAGCGCCGTCAGCGGCATATCCGCCGGATTCTCATGCAGTTCCGCGCGGCTTTCCACAGAATGACCTGACCCGCGTTCGCGGACTCGCCCGATTGCCACACTCGACAGGTGGAATCGGTGATCCGGCAACTGCAGCTGAACCAGGGCGTGCTGCCGTACTCGGAGTTGGATGCCGCGGGGTGCGAGCGACGCGACGTCGGACGTGCGCTCCATGCGGGGAGGATCGTTCGAGTGCGGAGCGGGTGGTTCGCACTCCCCGACGCACATCGCGAGGTCGTCAGGGCCGTCCGAGTCGGCGGGACTGCGACGGCTGCGACCGTCGCGAAGATGCGAGGACTGTGGGTCGCTGACGACTCGCTGCTGCACGTCCGCGTCCGCTACTCGACCGGCAGGCTGTCGGCGCCGCATGATCGTCGACTGCCGCTCGACAGGACACATCACGGGGTCTGCGTCCACTACGGTCGACCCGGCCCGTTCGATCGTGCAGCTGACCCGCTGACCAGGGCGCTGGCCGAGATGTTCGCCTGCAGTGACGTCGGAGGTGCGATCGCGACGGTCGACTCCGCCCTCGAGACGGGCACGTTGCATCTCGCTCATCTCGACCTCATCCGGTCGTGGATGCCGCCCTCGAAGCGCTCGCTGCTCGATTTGTCGGAGCCCGATGCACAATCGGGAATCGAGACGAAGGTACGACTGTTCCTGCGATCGCGGCGGATCCCGTTCCGCGTCCAGGTCGCCATCCCGGGGGTCGGACGCGTCGATCTCCTCGTGGGCGAGCGGCTCGTCATCGAGCTCGACGGGCGGGCGTTCCACACCGGATCCGCATTCGACGAGGATCGCGCGCGGGACTTCGAACTCGTCACGCGCGGATACGTGGTGCTTCGGCTCAGTTACCGGCAGGTCGTGCACGACTGGGATCGGACGCGCGCCGGCATCCTGGCGCTCGTCGCGCGCGGCGAGCACCGTTGGCGTGGCGGAGGACCGTTCGCGCCGATTCCGGCGTCCTTACGCCCGCTGCCCACGCGAAATGCATGAGAATCCGCCGGATGGGTTGTCTGAGGGACCTGTCCAACGGATTCTCATGCTTTTCGGGTGTTGCAGCCCGCCAGTGAGGGCGGCGTGCACGGGGGCCGGTGGTGCGGCGGTGCTGCCGCGGCAGCGGTGCTGGCGCGGGGCGCCGCGCCGCGCCCGAGGGCTACGCGCGCAGCCAGGCCGTGGTGTCGTGGGGGAGCGTGCGCCCGTCGAGCGGTCCGCTCGCGAGCAGCACCTCGCCGGCCGGCAGCTCCACGGGCACGGTGCCCGTGTTCGCGACCACCACGACGGTCCCGTTCCGCAGCGCGACCACCGCGTCGGGGAACCCGGGCAACCACGAGAGCGTGCCGGCGCCCAGGGCGTGCTCGCGCCGCAGGCGCAGCGCGTCGCCGTAGAGCGACAGCGTCGATCCGGGGATGCCGCGCTGGGCGTCGCGCGCGAGCGACGCCCATTGCGCGGGCTGCGGCAGCCACGAGGCATCCGTCGGCCCGAAGCCGAAGGACGGCTCGGTGCCCTCCCAGGGGATGGGCACGCGGCATCCGTCGCGGCCGTAGCGCTCGCCCGCCGTGCGGAACCAGGTCGGGTCCTGGCGGGCGTCGTCGGGGAGGTGGATGACCTCGGGCAGGCCGAGCTCCTCGCCCTGGTAGAGGTACGACGAGCCGGGCAGCGCGAGCATGAGCGCGGTCGCGGCGCGGGCGCGGTGCAGGCCGGACTCGTACTCGGGGAGTCCCTTCGAGCGCGGGCCGAGGCCGTGACCCTGCGGGTTGGCCTCGGTGACCGAGAGGCGCGTGGCGTGGCGCACGACGTCGTGGTTCGAGAGCACCCACGTCGAGGGCGCGCCGACGGCGCCGAACGCGTCGAGCGACGCGTCGATCACGCGCCGGAGCGCCGCGGCATCCCACGGCGTCTCGAGGTAGGCGAAGTTGAACGCCTGGTGCATCTCGTCGGAGCGCACCCACTTGGCGACGCGGGGGAGCGGGTCGACCCACGCCTCGGCGGCGAGGATGCGCTCGCCGGGGTACTCGTCGAGCAGCGCGCGCCAGTCGCGGTAGATCTCGTGCACGCCGTCCTGGCCCCAGTACGGGGCGCCGTCGCCCTCGTCGCTGATCTCGGGCTCGAGGGGCACGCCGGCCTCGTCGGGCGGAACCGAGCCGGGGACGCCGCCGGCGCCGCCCATGCTGCCGCCCTCGGCGGGCGGGGTGTAGTCGGGGAGGCCGTCGGCCTTCACCATGCCGTGCGCCACGTCGACACGGAAGCCGTCGACGCCGCGGTCGAGCCAGAACCGCAGGATGCGCCGGAACTCCTCGCGCACGTCCTCGTTCGTCCAGTCGAAGTCGGGCTGCGAGCTGTCGAACAGGTGCAGGTACCACTGGCCGGGCGTGCCGTCGGGCTCGACGACGCGCGTCCACGCGGGGCCGCCGAAGACGGACTCCCAGTTGTTCGGCGGCTCGTCGCCGGCGGGGCCGCGGCCGTCGCGGAACAGGTACCGGGCGCGCTCGGCGCTGCCGGCGGGCGCGGCGAGGGCGGCCCGGAACCACGCGTGCTCGTCCGACGAGTGGTTCGGCACGAGGTCGATGATCACGCGGATGCTGCGGGCGTGCGCCTCGGCGAGCATCGCGTCGAAGTCGGCGAGCGTGCCGAAGCGCGGGTCGACGTCGCAGTAGTCGGCGACGTCGTATCCGGCGTCGCGCTGCGGCGACGTGTAGAAGGGGGAGAGCCAGATGGCGTCGATGCCGAGGTCCTGCAGGTCGCCCAGTCGGCTCGTGATGCCGGCGAGGTCGCCCATGCCGTCGCCGTTCGCGTCGGCGAAGGACCGGGGGTAGATCTGGTAGATCGCGGCGGTGCGCCACCACTCGGAAGTCATGACGAGAACTGTACGACATCTCGATACAGCATGGAAACGCTTGCAGCATCGACGCGTCACGCGATCATCACGAACCGGTATCAATGCTGGTGCTCCGGTTTGGTAATGAACGTCACGCAAGGTATACCTGTAATCGCTTGCACATCTGCGAGTACTCCACACGGAAGAACGGCCTTTCGGCACGGTGCGCGATTCCCGCTCGGAAACGGGCGGGAGCGGGGATCCACTCCCACACCAGGCGAAGGCGCCGATTCCTCACGCACACTGAGAAGGGCACACCAATGAGGGTGAACAAGAAGGGCCTCCTCGCTGCAGGCGCCGTCGCGGTCGTCGTGACGCTGGGCCTCGCGGGCTGCGCCGGCGGCGACGCCGGATCCGACGCCGAGGCGTCGTCGAGCGGCACGCTGACGGTCTGGGTCGACGCCGAGCGCGTGGACGCGCTGAAGGGCGCGGCCGAGGCGTACACCGAGAAGACCGGCGTCGAGGTCGAGCTCGTCGGCAAGGACAACGCCGACATCAAGGACGACTTCATCCAGCAGGTTCCGACCGGCAAGGGCCCCGACATCACCATGGGTGCGCACGACTGGCTGGGCGAGCTCTCGACCAACGGCGTCGTGGCTCCGATCGAGCTCGGCGACTCCGCCGCCGACTACCTCCCGGTCGCGATCGACGCGTCGACCTACGAGGGCACGACCTACATGCTCCCCTACGCGGTCGAGAACATCGCGGTGCTCCGCAACGCCGACCTCATCCCCGAGGCCGCCACGAGCTTCGACGACATGATCGCCAAGGGCCAGGCTGCCGGCCTCGCCCACCCGTTCGTGGTCGAGCAGGGCGCGGAGGGCAACCCCTACCACCTCTACCCGTTCCAGACCGCGTTCGGCGCTCCCGTCTTCGGCACGAACGACCAGGGCTACGACTCGACCGACCTCCAGCTCGGCAACGAGGGCGGCCAGCAGTTCGCCGCCTGGCTCTCGTCGCAGGGCAAGAACGGCACCGGCAACTTCAACACCGACATCGACGGTGACATCGCGAAGCAGGCCTTCCTCGACGGCACCGCGGCCTTCTGGCTCACCGGTCCGTGGAACGTCGGCGCCGCGATCGACGGCGGCATCAACGTCGCGATCGACACCGTGCCCAGCCCGACCGGTGAGGCCGCCGCGCCGTTCGCCGGCGTGAAGGGCTTCTTCATCTCCTCGGAGTCGAAGAACAAGGTCGCCGCGAACGACTTCCTCGTGAACTACCTCGGCACCGAGGACGTGCAGCTCGAGCTCTTCAAGGCGGGCAACATCCTCCCGGCGCTCTCGGCGGCAGCCGAGACCGCGTCGAGCGACCCGATCATCGAGGGCTTCGCCGCCGTCGGCGCCGAGGCCGTCCCGATGCCGGCGATCCCGGCCATGGGCTCGGTGTGGCAGTACTGGGGCATCGCCGAGGCCGACATCATCAACGGTGCCGACCCGACCGCGACCTGGCAGAAGCTGACCAGCGACGTGCAGGCCGCGATCGACGCCAAGTAACGCTCTCGTTGGTCGAGTAGCGCCGCGGAGCGACGCGTATCGAGACCCGTCACGTGGTCTCGATACGCGTCCTCGCTCCGCTCGGGCGCTACTCGACCACCGGTTGCAGTGATGAGGAGCACCAAATGAGCACGACGATCGACGACGACGTCACCACGGAGACGCCGCCGAAGCCCACCAAGCGCCAGCGTCAGGCGGCGAACATCGCCGACGCGGCATCCGGCGGCATCAAGATGCTGCTGCTCAAGCTCGTGCTCCTCGGCATCCTCGATGCGATCGCGGTGTACGCCGTGCTCGTGCTGGCCGGCTTCGGCCAGTGGCTGATCGCAGGGGTCGTCGTGATCGTCGCGGCGATCGTCAACTGGATCTACTTCTCCCGACGCAAGCTCCCGGCGAAGTACCTCACGCCGGGCATCATCTTCCTGGTGCTGTTCCAGGTCTTCGTACTCGTCTACACGGGCTACATCGCCTTCACCAACTACGGCACGGGCCACAACGGCTCGAAGGAGCAGGCGGTCTCGTCGCTCATGGCCTCGTCGCTGCAGCGCGTCGAGGACTCGCCCACCTACCCCGTGACCGTCGTCGATCAGCTCGGCACGCTCGGCCTGCTCGTGACCGACCCCGACGGCGACGCCTACGTCGGCACGAACGACCAGCCGCTCGAGCCTGTCGACGCCGAGTTCGACGGCGACAAGGCCGTCGCGGTCGACGGCTGGACGTCGCTGCAGTTCGCTGACGTGCTCGCCCGCACCGACGAGATCACCGAGCTCGCGGTGCCGTTCTCCGACGACCCGAACGACGGCGCGCTGCGCACGCCCGACGGGTCCAGCGCCTATCAGTACGTCTCGACGCTCGAGTACGACGAGGCCGCCGGCACGATGACGGATGTCACGACGGGCACGGTCTACTCCGACATCGGCACGGGCGCCTTCACCTCCGCCGACGGCGACGAGCTGCTGCCCGGCTGGCAGATCACGGTCGGCTTCGACAACTTCGTGCGTGCGGTCTCGGATCCCCGCCTCGCGCAGCCGCTGGTCTACGTCACGCTCTGGACGTTCGCGTTCGCCCTGATCTCGGTCGCGTCGACGTTCTTCCTCGGCCTCTTCCTCGCGATCGTCTTCAACGACATGCGGATGCGCGGACGCAAGTACTACCGAGTGCTCATGATCCTGCCGTACGCGATCCCGTCGTTCCTGTCGGCCCTGATCTGGGCGGGCATGATGAACGAGAGCTTCGGGTTCATCAACCAGGTACTGCTCGGCGGGGCATCCGTGCCGTGGCTCACCGACCCCTGGATGGCCAAGCTCTCGGTGCTCATCGTGAACCTGTGGCTGGGCTTCCCCTACATGTTCCTCGTCTGCATGGGGGCGCTGCAGTCGATCCCCGACGAGCTGCAGGAGGCGGCGACGGTCGACGGCGCGCGGCCGTGGGCGGTGTTCCGGCTGATCAAGCTGCCGCTGCTGCTCGTGACCGTGGCGCCGCTGCTCATCGCGTCGTTCGCGTTCAACTTCAACAACTTCAACACCATCTACATGTTGACCGACGGGGGCCCGCGCGACTCGAACGCGCCGATCCCGGTCGGGTTCACCGACATCCTCATCACGATGGTCTACAAGGTGGCCTTCACCGGCCAGTCGCGTGACTACGGCCTCGCGAGCGCCTACTCGATCATCATCTTCATCATCGTCGCGGTGATCTCGATCATCGCCTTCCGTCGCACCAAGAGCCTCGAGGAGCTGAACTGATGGCCAAGGAGACCCAGCGCGGCGCATGGGCCGAGAACCTCGCCGTCGAAGGCGAGATCCTGGCCGCGGGGATCGACGCCGACGCGCGCGAGCGCGCCATCAAGGATGCGCAGAAGTCGGGCGGCGGCTATGTCGCCCCAAAGCGCCCGTTCGACTTCGGCCGGTGGTTCACGGCGACCGGATGGCGCCACGTCGTCGGCGTCGTCATGCTGCTGTTCGCGCTCTTCCCGATCGTGTTCGTCATCTCCTCGTCGCTGAACCCGCACGGTACGCTCACCGGATCGAACGCCCTGTTCTCGCAGTTCGGCCTCGACAGCTACGTGCGGATCCTCACCGACCCGCAGGTGCCGTTCCCGACGTGGTTCGCGAACACGCTGATCATCGCCGGCATCACGGCCGTCGGCACGGTATTCCTCGGCGCGCTCGCCGCCTACTCGTTCTCGCGCATGCGCTTCACCGGACGGCGGTTCGGGCTCATCTCGATCGTGGTCGTGCAGATGTTCCCGCAGTTGCTCGCCGTCGTCGCGATCTTCCTGCTGATGAGCGCGATCGCGGACTGGTTCCCGGCGATCGGCCTCAACACGCACATCGGCCTGATCATGGTGTACCTCGGCGGCGCGCTCGGCGTGAACACGTTCCTCATGTACGGCTTCTTCAACACGGTCCCCGCGTCGATCGACGAGGCGGCCAAGATCGACGGCGCCGGCCACGCGCGGATCTTCTTCACGATCATCCTGCGGCTCGCCGCGCCGATCCTGGCGGTCGTGGCGCTGCTGTCGTTCATCTTCTCGGTGAACGAGTTCGTCGTGGCATCCGTGCTGCTCATCGACACCGAGAAGCAGACCCTCGCGGTGGGCCTCACGAAGCTCGTGTCGAACCCGCGCTACGCCGACTGGAGCGCGTTCTCGGCGGGCGCGGTGCTGGCCGCGCTGCCCGTCGTGGCGCTGTTCCTGTTCCTGCAGAAGTACATCGTCGGTGGCCTCACGGCGGGCGCCGTGAAGTAGCCGAGCGGATGCCGCGTGGCCGACCTCGTGGTCAGCCGCACAGCTCTCGCGGAGGCAGCCCGCCGGCCACGACGGAGATCGTCACGATGGGGACCCCGTCACCCGCGTTCACTGCAGCGGTCTGGAAGGTGATCGAGCCTGGCGAGCCGTCGAGGGTGTAGTAGTCGACGTACGCCTGAGACGGAAGCAGACCGGGATAGGTGGCCTTCGCCTGAGCGATGGTCGAGCCGTTCCGGATCCCGTCGGCGGTCGCGGGCTTCGGGGTGTCGTGGAGGCTGATGAGCGCGAGGTTGCCGTCATCGCCCGAGGCGAGGGCGAACGACACGTCGGACAGGTCGGGGGAGTCGCTCCGCAGGAAGCGCACAGCCGGGTTCGGGCAGGTGCCGACGACGTAGCCGGGCATCGCCGCGACTGCCGCGTCGAGGGGCATGCCGAGACGCAGCGGTCCGATCCCCCCGGCGTCGATCAGCCAGGTGGACGGATCCGCGGGGTCGGCGCCCCCGCCGGGTGGGGGCGATGCCGGCTCCGTCGGCGTCGGCGTCGGGGTCGGGATGGCTGTCCCGGACGGAGACGGGGTCTTCGTCGGCTTCGCCGCATTGCCGGCCGTCGGCGTGGGCGTCGGGGCATCCGCCGCAACACACCCGGTGAAGGCGAGCACGGCGAGAGCGGCGACGGCGATGCCCGGAATCTTGCGCACGTGCCGAGCATAACCAGCTGCGATCGCACATCCCGTGCAGCCGCGGTCACGGTTCGGAAACGTCCTCCCGCGGGCCGGATCGTCGCTGTGAACAGGAGCCTCCGACGTCGCCCGGATCAGCTCCGCCGTCGATTCGGAGCAGGCCCCGCGAGGTGATATCCTCGTACGGTTGCCGAGTTCGGCACACGCCCCGATAGCTCAGTGGTAGAGCACTTCCATGGTAAGGAAGGGGTCGTCAGTTCAATCCTGACTCGGGGCTCTGGTTCTCCCGGCATCGCCGGCGAAACCTCCCGGCGGGGTAGCTCAGGTGGTTAGAGCACACGGCTCATAATCGTGGTGTCGCGGGTTCGAGTCCCGCCCTCGCTACAACAGCAGAATCTCGCGGACCTCAGACCGTTAGCCAACCGTCGTTCGTTCGAGTCGATCCGGTGGCGGTTCAGGCACCTTCGCCGGCGTCAACTGCCCGTCGCGGGCGAGGCGTCTCTGTTGAAGTGGTTTCGAATGTCCTGCGCGAGGATGTCGGGTTCCTCTACTGCGGCGAAGTGCCCGCCGTGCCGTGCCACCGTCCACTGCTGGATGTTGTAGAGCCGCGCGTACCACTCGCGGGGCGGCTCGCCTTCGGGTACGAACTCGTGGGCGAACACGGATACTGCCGTCGGCACGGTCACGTAGTCAGTGCTCGTCAGCGGCGTGCTGTGCCACCGCGAATCGTAGTAGTCCCGCATCGACGAGGTGATCGAGTTCGTGGACCAGTAGAGCGTGAGAACGGTGAGCAGGAAGTCGGTCCCGAAATGCCGGTCGACGTCGCCGTCGCTGTCGCTCCAGCTGCGCCACTTCTCGATCAACCAGGCCGCCAAGCCCGTGGGTGAGTCCGAGAGGCCGTACCCGAGCGTCTGCGGGCGGGTGGATTGGATGCTGCTGTATCCGCGCTCGGTGGCATCCCAGTGCTCGACGTGCTGAAGGTACGCCCGCTCGGCGTCAGTGAGCGCCGGAGCGTCCGGCGCGAGCGCCGGTCTCATTTCAGGTGTTGTGAGCAGGATTCCGGTCACGCGTTCAGGGGCCGACAGGGCCAGATGCGTCGTGACGGCCGCGCCGAAATCGCCCCCGATCGCGCCGAACCGTTCGTAGCCCAGACGGCTCATCAGCTCCAGCCAGAGACCCGCGGTGTGCACGGCATCGATTCCGACCTCCGCCGGACGGGAGGAGAAGCCGTAACCCGGCAACGACGGAACGACCAGATCGAACTCATCGGACAATCGGTCCACGAGCGGAAGCATCTCCACGAAGCAGCTCGGCCACCCATGCGTCAGCAGCAGCGGAGGTCTTCCGCTTCGTCGGTGGACGAAATGCACACGGGTGCCCGCGATGTCGGCGGTGAATTGCGGGTACGCATTGAGGCGATGCTCCTGCCGGCGCCAATCGAATCCGTCCGCCCAGTCGTCGGTGAGCCGCCGCAAGTAGGCCAGGTCGGTGCCTTGGCTCCACGGTGCCCCCGGCGCGCCATCCGGCCAGCGGGTGCTGCGCAGTCGGGCGCGCAGATCGCTCAAGACGTCGTCCTCGATGGCGATCGTGAACGGTTCGGGATCGACACTCATGCAGGAATCCTTTTCGAGCTCATGATGGTCGGTCGGGTGTCACGGACAACTGCACCGCTAACGGACCAGCGACCGCAACTGTCGGAGGGCGACCGACAGTACGGCGATGTCGGGGTCCGTCACGGCGCTCGCCGCGGCGAGGGAAGCGACCGCGCGCTTCGCGGGGATGCCACCCTCCTCGAGCCACCGTGCGAACCGCTGCTCGAGCTCCACGTCACCCGCGTGCGACTGCACCGAGGCGGTGAGCTCGACGAGCACGGCGTACAGGTCGTCGCGCAGCGAAGCGCGCGCCATCGACTGCCAACGGCCCTCCTGCGGGAGCCCCGAGACGCTGGTCAGCAGGTCGTCGAACCGGATCTCGCCCGAGAGCTGGAAGTATGTGCGGGCGACCTCGTCCAGGTCCCACCCGCGAGCCTGCGCGAGCTCGACGACATCGAGCAGGCGCAGGGCCTCGAGCAGGCGAGCGCCGCGGTGCGCCAGATCCTCGGGAACTCCCGCGGCGTGCAGCGCGGCCTTGCGGTTCGCGAACTGGTCTGCCTCCTCTCCGCGGAAGAACTCGGCGAGCCGGTCCGAGAGGATCGCGACCGGACCCGCGAACCTCGTGATCTCAGCCCCGATGTCCACCCGGTCGGACCGGCGCTGCACGAACCACCGGGCGGCCCGATCGAGTAATCGCCGGAAGTCGAGGTACAGCACGCTCTGCGTGCTCGTGTCGACGAGGGTGTCGGTGGCCTCGACCGCGATCACGAATCCGCGCAGGTCGAAGATCTCGCGCGCAGCGACGTACGCCCGGGCGATCTGCTCGGTGGTGGCTCCTGTCTCGGCGGCGGCGCGGTCGGCGAACGTGATCCCGCCGCGGTTGACCATCGAGTTCGCGACCGCGTTGACGATGATCTCCCGGCGCAGCGGATGCCGGTCGAGGTACTCCGAGAAGCGTTCCCGCAGCTCGGTCGGGAAGTACTCGGCGAGCGTCCCGCCGAACCACGGATCGTCGGCGAGGTCGGTCGCGGCGAGGTCGGACTTGAGCGCGAGCTTCGCATACGCGACCATGACCGCGAACTCCGGGCGGCTCAGCCCGTCGCCCCGCTGGATGCGCTCCGCGACGTCGGTGCGGTCGGGCAGGAACTCGATCTCGCGATCCAACTCCCCGCGCGCCTCGAGGGCCTCCATCAGCCGTTCGTGCACGGGCAGCATGACGGCCGCGTTCGCACGGGAGTTTCCGAGCAGCACGTTCTGCTCGTAGTTGTCGCGCAGCACCTGCGCGGCCACCTCGTCGGTCATCGACGCCAGCAGGGCGTTGCGGTCGTCGATCGTCAGGTCGCCCGCGCGGATGACCTCGCCGAGGAGGATCTTGATGTTCACCTCGCGGTCCGAAATGCCCACGCCGGCGGAGTTGTCGATGGCATCGGTGTTGATCTGCGTGCCGGCGCGCGCCGCTTCGATGCGTCCGCGCTGACTCACCCCGAGGTTGCCGCCCTCGCCGACGACCCGGGCGCGCAGCTGGACGCCGTCGACCCTGATTGCGTCGTTCGCCCGGTCGCCGATTTCGGCATTGGTCTCGGTCGACGCCTTGACGTACGTGCCGATGCCGCCGTTCCACAGCAGATCGACCGGGGCCAGGAGCACGGCCCGCTTCAGCTCGTTCGGCGTGAGCGCCACCACGCGGTCGTCGAGTCCGAGCGCCGCGCGCATCTGCGGCGACACTGCGATCGACTTCGCACTGAGCGGGAACACTCCACCGCCCGTGGAGATGAGCGCCGCGTCGTAGTCGGCCCACGACGACCCCGGCAGGTGGAACAGGCGCGTGCGCTCTCCGAAGGAGGCGGCGGAGTCCGGCTCCGGGTCGACGAACACATGACGGTGGTCGAAGGCGGCGACGAGTCGGATGTGCTCCGAGAGCAGCATCCCGTTTCCGAACACGTCGCCCGACATGTCGCCGATGCCGACGACCGTGAAGTCCTCGGCCTGCGTGTCGAGGCCGAGTTCGCGGAAGTGCCGCTTCACCGACTCCCACGCTCCGCGCGCGGTGATCCCCATCGCCTTGTGGTCGTAGCCCTCCGACCCGCCCGAGGCGAACGCGTCGTCGAGCCAGAAGCCGTACTCCTGCGATACGCCGTTCGCGATGTCGGAGAACGTTGCGGTCCCCTTGTCGGCGGCGACCACGAGGTACGGGTCGTCGCCGTCGTGGCGCACGACTCGCTGCGGCGGCACGATCCCCGCGGCAGTGCGGTTGTCGGTGATGTCGAGGAGCCCGCGGATGAACAGGCGGTACGCGGACGTGCCGGCTTCGAACCAGGCGCTCCGGTCGACCGCGGGGTCGGGCAGCCGCTTGCCGACGAACCCGCCCTTCGAGCCCGTCGGCACGATCACGGCGTTCTTCACCATCTGCGCCTTGACGAGCCCGAGCACTTCGGTGCGGAAGTCCTCGCGTCGGTCGCTCCACCGCAGGCCCCCGCGGGCGACCCTCCCGAAGCGCAGATGCACCCCCTCGACCTCGGGCGAGTAGACCCAGATCTCGGCCATGGGCTGCGGCTTGGGCAGGTTCGGGACGCGCTTGCTCTCGAGCTTCATCGACACCCACGACTTGGGGAGGCCTTCGACGTCGCGCTGGTAGAAGTTCGTGCGCACCGTCGCGTCGATCGTGCCGACGAAGGCGCGGAGGATGCGGTCGTGGTCGAGGCTGGGGACATCGTCCAGCGCACGCAGCAGCTCGTCGCGGACCTGCTCGTAGCCGGTGCCGCCGTCGGCCTTGTCGGGGTCGAACCTGGCCCCGAACACGCGGACGAGGCCCGCCGCGAGCGTCGGGTTCGCGGTGAGCGCCTGGTCGATGTACTCCATCGAGAAGGCGGAGCCGATCTGTCGCAGGTAGGCGCCGATCGCACGCAGGATGACGACGTCACGCCAGTCCACGCCCGCCCGCAGGACGAGCGAGTTGAGGCTGTCATCCTCGGCGGCGCCCGACCAGATCGCGAGGAACGCCTGCTCGAACGCCGCTGCACGGGCGTCGTCGTCCCACATCTCGGCGTCATGCAGGCTCAGGGCGAAGTCGGAGATGTGCCTCGTCGAGCCGTCCATGAGGGTCACATCCTGGGGGCGGTCGTCGAGCACCTGGACGCCGAGCGCGGTGAGCATGGGCAGCACCTCGGTGAGCGGCCGCGAGGCGGTGCTCACGACCCTGAGGAACCGCAGGCGGGGATCGTCGCCCGCGGCGTACAGGTGCACCGCTATTCCGCCGGAGTCGTCCAGCCGCTCGATGCGCCCGACATCCGCGACTGCCTCGTCAGGCGTCGTGGAGTCCTTGTACGACTCCGGGAAGGCGGCGCCGTATCGGGTGAACAGCCCGGCAGCCACCTCTTCGTCGTGCACGCGGTGCAGGGCGTCGACGAACTCGGAGTCCCACGTGCGGATCGCGGCTTCGAGGCCGGCGTTGAGCTCCTCGACGTCGACCGGAGGGATGTCGACGCCCCGCGGCATCCGCAGCGTGCAGTGCAGTTGGGCCAGCGGCGAATCCCCGACCTTCGCGGTGTGCTCGATGAACTCGGCGCCATAGGCCTCGGTGAGCATTGACTCCACGCGCAGTCGGACGGGCGTGTTGTACCGATCGCGCGGCATGAACACGAGTGCCGATACGAAGCGGCCGAACTCGTCACTGCGGACGAACACCTGTGAACCCCGTCGCTCCTGGAGCTTGCTGACCTGCGTCGTGACGTCGAGCAGGTGTTCCGGCGAGTCCTGGAACAGCTCGTCACGCGGATAGTCCTCGAGGATCTGCAGCAGGTTCTTCGCGGAATGCGAACCGCGCGCGTGTCCGGAAGCCTCCAGCACGGCGCTCACCTTGGCCGAGATGACGGGGAGCATCAGGACGGACGACGCGTAGGCCGTCGAGGTGAACAGCCCGATGAGGCGACGCTCGCCGGTGACGTTTCCCACCTCGTCGAACGTGCGGACTCCCACGTAGTCGAGGTACACGGCCCGATGCACCGTCGAGCGGGAGTTCGCCTTCGTGATGGTGAGGAGCCGGGGGGCTCTCGCTGTCGCCCGGGCTTCCGGGCGGAGATGCGCGACCCGGGTGGGCGCATGGCGGAGGATGCCGAGACCGCTGTCAGGAATGGGACGCAGCACGTCCTCGCCGTCGACCAGGTCGAGCGCGTACTCGCGATAGCCGAGGAAGGTGAAGTGGTCGTCGGCGAGCCAGGTGAGGAACTCGACGGTGCTGGCGACCGCTTCCGCGGCCACCGCGGCCGGAGGGGAGGTGCGCAGGTCGGCGACGATGCCGAGGCAGGTGCGCCGAGTGGCGCTCCAGTCGTCCACCGCTGCACGGACGTCGGCGAGAACGGATGCGATGCGCGCCTGCAGGGCCGCACGCCGCTCGTCCGTCGGGATGCGGTCCGTCTCGATGTGCATCCACGACTCGCGCAGGCCGTCCTCGGTGCCGATCCCCAGGAGGCGCCCGTCGGCGTCGCGGCCGGCCGAGAGGATCGGATGCAGCAGCAGGTGGACGGTGAGGCCGGCCTCGGCGATGGCCGCGGTGACCGAGTCCACGAGGAAGGGTGAGTCGTCGGTGCAGATCTGCACGATCGTGCGGCGCGACCTCCACCCGTTCTCGGTGAGTGTCGGCGTGTACACGGCCACGCGAGCCTCGCCGGGACGCCGGTCGTCGGCGAGTGCCGCCAACGCGGTGAGCGCCCCGGTGACGTCACGTGGCTCCCGACCTTCGAAGCCGTCCGATGGGAGCGCCCGACGAAGCTGCTCGGCCAGCACCGCGGTGGTCATGCTCGGCCTTCTGTCGCGGCGCCGGGGACCGCGACCACAGGGACAGGCGCGTACCGGATGATCTTGGTCGCGCTCGATCCGAGGAACACACGAGCCACCGGATGCGTCGCCGACGAGCCGACGGCCAGGATGTCGCCGTCCTCCCAATCGAGCGTCCTGATCGCCCGCGCCCAGTCGGGGCCCTCGGCGATCGCGAACTCGAGCGAGGTCTCGTCGAACCCCTGCGAGTCGAGGTAGGTCTTCGCCTCGCGCTGGGCATTCGCGGCCTGGGCCTTCCAGAGGTCGATCACCTGGGTCTCGGTGTGACTCGAACGGGCCGTGACCGGTCGGCGCGGTGGTGCCACGACGAACGTGGCCACGCGCAGGCGCGCCGAGGCCCGATGTGAGATCTCGGCGACGCGGGCCAGCAGGGACCAGCTCGCGTCATCGTCGCGGAATCCCACGGTCACCCGGGTCACGGGGTGATCGCTGCGATAGCCGCGAGGCGCGATCGCCACCGGGACGGGTGACGAGTGCACCAGGCGGTCGGTCTTGGAGCTGAGTCGGATGCGGCCGGGCTCGGCGTCGCCGCTGGAACCGACGACGAGCATCCAGGCATCGCACCGGCCCACCTCCTCGAGCAGGGCGTGGGGTACCGACCGGTCGCTCACCCAGGCGGCGGAGCCTTCGATGGTCGGGTGTTGGGCCAGATCGTCGCGCGCCTCGGCGGCGCTGAGCTCGCCTTCGCCTGCGGCCCACGCCTCGAACTCGCGGTCGGTTCCGCCCGCCGCCGGTGTTCCCCATCCCTGCGGAACCACGGAGATCGCGCGCACGTCGCCCGGCACTGAGCGGGCGAGCTGGCACGCGAGCTCGATCGCGCTGCGATCGTTGTTGTGCGGGCCGTACCCGACGACGTACGTCACCGCTCCTCCAGCTCGGGATGGATCGGCTCCGAGATCTCCTCTTCGGAGGTGTAGTCGTTCAGCACGGCGTGGCGCCTGCCGTACGCGAGGTAGAAGACGAACACGACGGCGAGCCACGTGAGGCAGATGATCCAGGTGATCGGGCGGAGACTCACGAGCACGTAGATGCACACGGCCACCGTGAGGATGGGCACCACGGGGTAGAGCGGCACCTTGAAGGGGCGCTCGAGTTCAGGATGCCGGCGCCGCAGCACGATGAGCGAGATCGCGACGACGCTGAACGCGACCAGGGTGCCGAACGAGACGCTGTCCCAGAGGTAGTCGGACGGCACGAATCCCGCCACGAGCGCCACCAGGATCGACACGACGACCGTGTTGTAGACCGGCGTGCCGTGCTTGGGGCTGACGGCGAGGAACTTCCTGGAGACCATGCCGTCGCGAGAGATCGAGAACAGGATGCGCGTCTGGCCGTACAGGGTCACCAGCGTGACCGAGAACACCGAGATCACTGCGCCGGCCGAGAGGATCGTCGCCCAGATCGGCGTGCCCGTGACCAGCTCCATGACCTTCGCGAGTCCGGCTTCGCCGGCCTCCGGGGTCGCGAACCACTCCACCGGCATCGCGGCGAGCCCCGCGATGCACACCAGGACGTACACCGTGGTGACGATCAACAGGGCGCCGATGATGGCGCGGGGGATCGCCTTCTGCGGATTGCGCACTTCCTCTCCGGCGGTCGCGACCGCATCGAGTCCGATGAAGGAGAAGAAGATCACTCCGGCCGCTCCACTGATCCCGGCGGCTTGGCCGAAGAAGTTGTCGAAGTGGTCGGCGTTGAAGGCGGAGAGTCCGATCACGATGAACAGGGCCAGCACGCCGAGCTTGATGCACACCATGATCGCGTTGATCGTCGCGGACTCCGAAGCACCGCGGATGAGGAGCAGCATGCAGAGGGCCACCAGCACGATGGCCGGCAGGTTGACGATGCCGCCGGTGGCCACGCCGTCGTCGCCGGGGATGAACGAGATCGAGAGCTCCGTCGGCAGCTGGAACCCGAACAAGAGGCGCAGCAGTTCGTTGAAGTAGCCGCTCCAGCCCACTGCGACTGCCGAGACGGCCAGACCGTATTCGAGCAGCACGCACCCGCCGACGAGGACCGCGACACCTTCGCCGAGTGCGTGGTACGAGAACGAATAGGTCGATCCGCTCACCGGGATCGAGGAGGAGAGCTCGGCGTAGCACAGGGCCGACAAGCCGGCCGCGAGGCCCGCGAGCAGGAACGAGATGATCACCGCCGGCCCGGCCACCGGGATCGCTTCGCTCAGCACGAAGAAGATGCCGGTTCCGACGGTGGCACCGACGCCGAACATCATCAGCTGGAACGTGCCGAGCTTTCGCGGGAGCTCCGTGCCGGGATGGAAATGATGCTGGAAGATGATCGGCTTGCGTCGCAGCAGCTGGGCACCGAGCCCGAGACGTTGATCGGACATGGACGCTCCCCCTTGAACGCTCTTGTCCGAGTTTCTCGCTCGGGAGGCTCGATGTCGAGCCCGGTGTCCCGTCTGTCATCCGGACGCCTCGATCCCATCCGAGACGTTTCCTACTGCTCGAGCGAGTGCTCCGGCGTGACGACGGCGGTGAACTGACGGAAGATGTCGGTCGCCGTCGGTGCGGACTGGTCACCGGCCTGGCTCGCGGTCGTGTAGACGACCATCGTCCAGCCCTCCTCGGGGATGGTGCCGCCGGCGCCGTAGTAGCCCGACAGGCCCGGGTTGAGGAACACCCAGCCATCGAGCTGCAGGAAGCCCATCGCCCAGTACTGCTGATCCGTCCACGGTCCGAGGCCCGCGGTGGTCGGTGCGAACTGCCGGTCATGGAGTTCTGGGCTCAGCAGCGAGCCGTCGCCGAGGGCGTCGAGGAACACGCGCACGTCATCCTGGTCGGCGCCGACCCCGCCGGCCGTGTACGTCCACGTCGGGCTCCAGTTGGTGACGTCCTCCCAGACGCCGCGCTCGTCGCTGTACCCGTGGAGCACGGGTGACGGCCAGTTCGCGTCGAAGGCAGCGGTCGAGTCGTCCATGCCGAGCGCGTCGAAGACGTCCTCCTGCAGCAGTTCGCCGGCGGGACGCCCGGTCACCTCCTCGATCACCTGCTGGAGGATGAGCGTGTTCGTGTCCGAGAACAGCCAGTCGGTGCCGGGGGTGAACACCGGTCCGCCGGCGACGCCGATGTCCACGAGGTCCTGGATTTCCCACTTCTGGAACGGGTTGGCCCACAGCCGATCGAGGAACGACTGGATCTCCGTGTAGTGCGGGTAGCCGCTCGTGTGGTGCAGCAGCATGTCGATCGTGACCTGGTCGGCCGCCGGCAGGTCCGGGAACCAGGTGGAGAGGGGATCGTCGAGCGACAATGCCCCCGCCTCGACCTGCTGCAGCACGACGGTCGTGAACATCGGCGTCGAGAGGTTGCCGAGGAGGTGGTGCATGTCCGCCGTCGCCGGCACGTCGGTCATCGACTCGCCGAGCGCGCCGACGAGCACCGGCTCGCCGTCGTGCCAGACGCCCGCGATGACGGCGTTCAGCTGGGCGTCGGTGAACTGCGAGTGCAGGATGCCACTGAGCTCGTCAGCGGTCGTCGAGTCGGCGAGGCAGAGGTCCTCGCGCGCGCTCGTTCCCGCGGGGCATCCGGCCGCGTCTGGCACCGGGGTCGAACTCGGCGTCGGCGTCGGCGACGGTGTGGGATCGGCCGTGCAGCCGACGAGCAGCAGCGCACCCAGGACGAGAACCCCCGCAAGCCTCATGTGGGAACTGTAGCGCTCGTCCGCCTGCGCGCTGCGGCGCAGTCGAGGCCGATCCGGCCGTCGAGGGCCTTAGGCCACCAGCGAATGCTCGGGGACGGCAGGGCGCTGCAGGATGCCCTGCGTGATGCCGCGGACGACCAGCCATGCCAGTGGCGCGGCCGCGAGCAGGAGGAGCTCGCCTGCGAGGCTTACCCACATCGCGAGACGGAACTGTTCGAGGTCCTCGGCGGCCGTGTAGATGCGGCCCGATATCTGGGTGACGACGTTGCTGACGACCATGAGCAGCCACCAGGCGATCTGCCACGAGGGCGGAGTGCGCCGGGCCGCCCGCCAGAGGTCCGAGACGTTCTGGTACGGGAACCAGAGGCTGATGATCGGCACGAACCAGGATCCGGCGTGCCAGCCCGCTGAACGCCGCGTCTGTCCCGTGACCTGCTTGGCAACCCGGTACTGCCAGGTGGCCCAGAGCACGCCGGCACTGACGAAGGACACAACAGACAGAATGCTGACCACGAACGCGGTCTGGTCGTACGCGTTGATCATGTCGATGGCCGAGTCGTCACCGTTGAGGTAGCCCGTGACCGCGCCGATCCCGAACGTCTCGATTCCGATCGTGGCGACGGACATGACGGCGCAGACGATCAGGAGCACCTGCGTTGCCGTCGCGAGCCCGGCGATGCCCCGCGATGCCGTGGTCGCCGCGAATTGCGGGCTGGGCTGCTGATCCGGCTGCGTCCATCCTGCGCCGTCCCACCACCACGTTCCCGACGATCCGTCTGGCGCTGGGTACCATCCGGCAGGAGGCGGCGTGGGGGTGTTGGTCATCGGCTGGCTTCCTCGGGGGTCGTCTTCGACACGTCGTGCGATCTGGACAGCGCTTTCGCTGGATCGCGTGCAACTCTAGCGATCCGCAGCACCCGTCAGGGCCACGAATCGCGTTCGTGTCGTCGCGGCGATCCGATCAGCTTCGGAGCCATGCGGTGCCGACGGCGTCACTCCTGACGAGGAGTGAGCTGGAAGACCGGGATTCGGCGATCGGTCTTCTGGAGGTAACCCCCGAACTGCGGCTCCTCGGAGGCGATCGCGCCGTACGCCTCCTGCCACGCGTCGCCTACGATCTCGGTCGCCGTCACCGGGACCGTCACGACCTCGCCGTCCACGAGCGCCTCGATCTCGAACGACGGGTTCGCCCGAAGGTTGTAGTACCACGCGGGATGCTCCGGCGCGCCACCCTTCGACGCCACTACCCGCCACCCGAGCTCGTCGCGGAAGCCGACGACGGGATTCAGATGCACGTCGCCCGTCTTCGCTCCGATCGAGTGCAGGACGATCAGCTTCGGACCCCAGTAGTTCTCCGTGCCATTGCTCCTGCGGAACGTCTCCACGACGTCGTCATTCCAGCCCATACAGCCGTCAACGCAGGTGCTCCCCAGAATCTTCCGACGCTCGCACCGAGTCCTCCACGAAACGAGGGCGGCATGCGAACCAGCCCGCGATCACGCCCGGGACGGCGGTCGCGGCGAGGACGAGGAGCGGCGCCGACCATGATCCGGTGGCCTCGTGCAGCAGGCCGAGGCCGATCGGGCCGAAGCACGCCAGCCCGTAGCCGATGCCCTGGACGAAGCCCGAGACCGCCGAGGCCGACTGCGGGGTCCTCGTTCGACGGTTGATGAGGGTCATGCAGAGCGGGAAGGTGCTCACGCCGATTCCGAGCGCGCAGATCCACAGCACGGTGCCCTCGAGGGGGGAGAGGAGCAGGCCGAGGTATCCGGCCACCAGGACGATCGAACACACGACGACGACGACGAACGGGTTCGTCATGCGCGTGGCCACGTGCGGGACCACGAGGGCAGCGACGACGCCCCAGACGGAGTAGAGGGCGACCATCGTGCCGCCCAGGACTGCACTGCCTCCCGCGTCGGTGAGCACGGCGGGGACCCAGGTGATGATCCCGTAGTTCGACAGCGACATCATCGCGAACAGGATCACCAGGCCCCAGACGGTCGATGATCGGCTGATCCTGGGTCTCGCTTCTCCCGTCGTCGGGGCCGCGGGAACGTGTTCGGCGCGCGCAATGAGTGTCAGGACGAGCCAGACCACCGCAGCCACCGCGGCCGGTACCGCCCAGATCCCCACCGAGAGTCGCCAACTCGCCGACTCCGCGACCGGGACCGCGATGAGCGGGGCGATGAACTGACCCGTCTGCATCAGGATGAGGTAGAGCGAGGTCCAGAGAGCGAGTCGATGCGGGAACCAGGCCTTCACGAGCGGCACGATCACGACGTTCGCGGCTCCGATCCCGGCCAGCGCCAACGCCGTCGAGAGCACCAGCACGGCCGGCGTCGGGGAGAAGGCGCGGATCAGGAGTGACAGCGCGGTCAGGCCCAGCGCGACCGCGGCCGTCCGCTCGAGTCCGAACCTGCGTGTCACGACGGGCGCCAGGAACCCGAAGAGGGCGAACGAGGCGGCAGGCACGGTGCCGAGCAGCCCGGCCAACGCGACTCCGAAGCCGAGGTCGGACCCGATGATCTGGAGGAGTGGCGTGAATCCCGTCACGGCGGTTCGCAGGTTGACCGCGGTCAGCGCGATGGCGAGCCCGGCCCACAGGGTGAGGCGTCCGC
The DNA here is from genome assembly GCF_042796995.1 of Agromyces sp. NPDC057865. Classification (NCBI taxonomy): domain Bacteria; kingdom Bacillati; phylum Actinomycetota; class Actinomycetes; order Micrococcales; family Microbacteriaceae; genus Agromyces; species Agromyces sp. NPDC057865. Next base: position 129,607 of record NZ_JBHVMJ010000003.1, read on the forward strand.
GGCGCACCGGAACACGCGCTGGGGAAAGTGTCGTCACGGTACACTCCAGTGTGGAATCGACGGATGATGGGATCATGGGATGAATCTTGAGTCTGACACACCCCAGCCGATGCGTCGAGTGGGACTCATCGACCAGGCCGCCGCGCGTTTCCGCGAGGAGGTGGTCACCGGCCGGTGGCCGGTCGGTGAGCGGATACCGACCGAGCCCGCACTGGTGGCGGAGTACGGAATCGGTCGGAACACGGTCCGCGAGGCGCTGCAGTCGCTGGTGCACGCCGGTCTGCTGCGCCGCGAGCAGGGACGCGGCACCTTCGTCATCTCAGATTCCGAGCTCACCGGAACCCTCGAACGCCAACTCGCCGACGGCAGTCGTCGAGACTACCTGGAACTCCGACTCGCCCTCGACAGCACCGCGGCCTCGCTCGCCGCGCTGCGTCGCTCGGCGGCCGATGTCGAGCTGCTGAGCGAGCTGCGCGACCGTCGGGAGGGGGCCTGGTCGACCGGCGATCCAGACGCGCGGGCGGCCGCGGACCTCGCCTTGCACCGCGCGATCGTGGCAGCCACGCACAACCCGCTCTACGTCAAGCTGTACTCGAGCATGCTCGACGTCTTCACCGTCCATATGCGCGACGAGGAGAGCGACGACGAGGACGCGGCGCACCGCCTCCACCACGAGCTCGTCGAGGCGATCGCGGACGAGGACGCGGAGCGTGCTGCCGCGATGGTCGCCGCCATCTTCGATCCCTTCATGCGCTGAATCGTCGATCTGCGAGCACGAGAGAAGCAGCCGGACGGATCGAAGGGGGCGTGAAATGCCGGCGTATCGGATTCCACCTATCTCAGCTCCGACTGTGGGTGCTTCGCGGCGTCTCGCCCGAATCTCGGGATCTCGTGCGGTCCGAATTCGGATGCGATAGGCGCTGGCGATCTGCAGTATTCGCGTTTCGGCCTATTGCGGCGTGTTGTTCGGGCTGCCATCCTGCTCGCAATCGGGGAGTCACTGCAGCTTCCACCATTCGATCTCCTCGGGAGCTGTAGGCGCGCCCCTGAAATGGGGGAGGTTGATCATGGCAGCACATCATCGACGCCAGTGGGCAGCCGCGGCGGTCGCCGCGGGAGTCTTATCCATCGCGGCACCGGGACCGGTATACGCCGTCGATTTCGACATCGTCTTTCCGGCTGACACGGCATGCGAATTCGAACTGGGCGTCAACGTAACCGGCGGGAAACCGATCACGAGGGAATTCTTCGATTCGGACGGGAATACCGTCCGAACGCTCACAGCCGGGCGTGGCAGTGATCTCACGTTCACGAACGTTGACACTGGTGCGACCGTCTCCCTGAAGGGCAACGGTTCGGTTACCAGCACGATCATCCATCCCGATGGATCCTCGTCGGTCAGAAGCACGGGACACAATGTGCTGATCCTGTTCCCCACCGACGTCCCGGCCGGTCCCTCGACCACGCTCTATGTCGGCCAAGTGAGCTACGACGTGGACGCCCAGCAAGTGTTCACGCTCACGAGTGCCTCCGGTCGTACGACGGACATCTGCGACGAGCTGGGTTGAGTCACGCTGCGCCGCAGCTCGGTGCCTGACTGCACATCACGAAGCACGGCGGGGGTCGCGCCGATCGGCGCGATCCCGGCCGTGTAGCTCTGAGATGCGTCAGACGCGTGCCGGGCGCCGCACCACGTCGGCGAGCGTATCGGCGTCGAGCGCGAACAGGTCGCGCGATCCGGCGGTTGCGGCGCCGGCGAGACCGGATGCCGCGGGCAGCAGCTGCTCGGCATAGAACCGGGCGAGCGGCAACTGCGCCGCCGCCACGGTGTCGCCGTTGAGCCCGCGAGCGGCGAGGGCGGACTTCGCGAGCAGCCAGCCGCCGACCACGAGTCCCCAGATGCGGAGGTAGGGGCTGGAGCCCGCGAGCACGGAGTTCGGGTCGGAGACGCCGGTCCGCAGCATCCACCCGGTCGTCTGCTCGAGCACGTCGAGACCCGTGTTCAACTGAGCGCGGATGGACGCGAAGTCGTCGCCGGCGGCCGCCAGTTCGCCGTCGAGTTCGCGCATCGTGGCGATGAACTCGAGGAACGAGGCACCGTTGCGAATGCCGAGCTTGCGGCCGACGAGGTCGGCGGCCTGGATGCCGTTCGTGCCTTCGTAGATCGCGGTGATGCGCACGTCGCGGTAGTGCTGGGCGGCTCCGGTTTCCTCGATGAAGCCCATGCCGCCGTGGATCTGCAGCGCGAGCGACGTGAGCTCGTTGCCGAGGTCGGTGCCGAAGGCCTTGCAGATCGGGGTGAGCAGGCCGACGATCTCGTCGGCGCGGGCGCGGGTCGCGGCATCCGGGTGGTTGGTCGAGATGTCGACGTACACCGCGTTCAGCAGCATCATGCGGCGGAGCGCGGCGATGTAGGACTTCTGCGTCATGAGCATGCGGCGCACATCGGGGAAGTCGATGATGGGGGAGTCCTGCGTGGCGCCGATCGCGCGGCCCTGGATGCGCTCCTTCGCGTAGTCGAGTGACTGCTGGTAGGCGCGCTCGGCGACGGCGAGGCCCTGCATGCCCACGGACAGGCGGGCGCTGTTCATCATGACGAACATGATGCGCATGCCGAAGTTCTCCTCGCCGATGAGGTAGCCGGTCGCGTCCTCGTACGACAGCACGCAGGTGGGCGAGCCGTGAATGCCCATCTTGTGCTCGAGGCCGACGGTGTGCACGCTGTTGCGCTCGCCCAGCGAGCCGTCCTCGTTCACGAGGCGCTTCGGGACGATGAAGCACGAGATGCCCTTCGTGCCGGCGGGCGCGTCGGGCGTGCGGGCGAGCACGAGGTGCACGATCTGGTCGCTCAGGTCGTGGTCGCCGAAGGAGATGAAGATCTTCTGGCCGGTGATGCCGTACGTCCCGTCGGCGCGCTTCACGGCCTTCGTGGTGAGCGCGCCCACGTCGGAGCCGGCGTGGGGCTCGGTGAGGTTCATGGTGCCGGCCCACTCTCCGCTGACCATCTTGGGCAGCCAGGCCTGCTTCTGCTCGTCGCTGCCGTAGTGCAGGAGCGCCTCGATCGCGCCCTGCGTGAGCAGCGGCCCGAGCGCGAACGCGATGTTCGCGGTCGTGGTCAGCTCCTGGATGGCGAGGCCGACGGTCCGCGGGAACCCGCCGCCACCGAACTCCTCGGGCAGGGGAACCGAACCCCAGCCCGCGTCGACGTAGGCGGCGTAGGCATCCTTGAAGCCGGTCGCCGTGGTCACCGTGCCGTCGGCATTCAGCTGAGCGCCCTCGATGTCGCCGGCACGGAGCGTAGGGGCGATGACCTCGGCCGAGAAGTCGCCATACTGATCGAGGATCTCGGAGACCGTTTCGAAGTCGGCGTGCTCGAAGCCCGGGAGCTGCTCGACCTGGTCGTAGCCCACGACGTGCTTGAGCGCATAGACGAGGTCGGCAACGGGCGGACGGAAATCATTCATGTTCGGACTGTAGACCGGGGCATCCGGTCGGGCGCCGTACTCTGTCGCGATCGACGACACGTGTCCGCTGAGACGGCGGCGCGCTTGTGGCATCCGGCAATCGGGTGGTCCGGCTGGTGAATCATCGCGTCATCAGGAAGTCAGAGGTTCGGCCCGGTTCGAGGCGCACGCCACCCGGTCGTGGAAGCATGGCCCCGTGAACCGCAACCCATCGCCGCCGTCGACGCTCGTCCGTGCGATCGTCGCGGTCATCGCCGGAGTCGTGGCCGCCGCGGTGACCGTCCCCTTCCTCGGCTTCGCGGCCGCGCTCCTGGTCGGGTGGGCGGTGCTCGCGCTGACCAGCGTGATCTGGGTGCTCGTGACGGTGTGGCCCATGGATGCCGTGCAGACCCGCGCCCACGCCACGCGAGAGGACCCGGGGCGCCAGCTCGCCCGACTCGTCGCCCTCATCGGCTCGCTGGTGAGCCTCGGCGCGGTCGGCATCGTGCTCATCCAGACGCGGGAGCGGTCGCAGGCCGAGGCGCTGTTGCTCGCGGGGATCGCCCTCGTGAGCGTCGTCTCCTCGTGGGCACTCGTGCAGGTGGACTACATGCTGCGCTATGCCGCCCGCTGGTACGCCGAGCCGGTGGGAGGGATCAACTTCAATCAGGACGAGGATCCCGAGTACACCGACTTCGCGTACTTCGCGGTGGGACTCGGCATGACCTACCAGGTCGCCGACACGAACGTGCGCACCAACGAGATCCGCCGGATCGTCATCGCGCAGACCCTGCTCGCCTACGTGTTCGGGTCGGTCATCCTGGCGAGCATCATCAACCTCGTCGCGGGCATCGCGTGACCCGCCGGTTGCGTTCCGAACACCGGTTGGCGGCACGCCAGTCGTGACGCCGGACGCCCCGGTGCGCCACACTGTGGACATGTTCGGTGGGTACACGGACGCGCAGTGGGCGGGCATCGCCTTCGTGCTGCTCGGCATCGCGCTCATCCTCGCCGTGCTCCTGCGCCGGTTCGTGCCGTTCCTCGCGGCGCTGTACATCCCGGCGAGCGTCATCGCCGGCTTCCTGATCCTCCTGCTCGGGCCGCAGGTCCTCGGGTCGATCACCGGCGGTTGGAGCCTGATCCCGCCCGAAGCGGCATCCGTCATGGCACGACTGCCCGGGCTGATGATCAACATCGTCTTCGCCGGGATCATGATCGGCAAGAATCTGCCGTCGGTGCGACAGATCTGGAACGAGTCCGCGCCGCACGTCATCCTCGGATCGGTCTTCTCGTTCGGGCAGTTCGCGCTCGGGGCCTTCGCGGTCGCCTTCATCCTGACCCCGCTGTTCGGGTTGCCGGATGCCGCGGGGTCGATCCTCGAGCTCTCGTTCGCGGGCGGCCACGGCACGATCGCCGGCATGGGCGGCATCCTCGAGGAGGCCGGTGCGCCCGAGGTCGTGGACATCGGCCTCGGCCTGGCCACGATCAGCATGATCACCGGCGTCATCGGTGGATCGATCCTCGTGAACTGGGCGATCCGGAGTCCGCGAGTGGAGGTCGCTCGCCAGGCACCGACGCACGGCGACGGTCCAGCGAGCCTGCAGCAGGTGCGGCCGAACACCGGCGACCAGGCGTCGCCGGGCGACCTCGGCCTCGGCGCGATGAGCCGGGCGTTCGGGGCGATCGCCGTCGCAATCGCCCTGGCGATCGTCATCCTCGAGGTGCTCCGCTGGATCACCAACGCCTTCGGCTCACACATCTTCGACGCGTTCCCGTTGTTCCCGTTCACGGTCATCGGCGGCTTCCTCGTGCAGTTGGTGCTGACCGCCACCAAGCACGAGTACCTCGTGGAGCGCCGGAATGTGAACGACATCAGCGGGCTCGCGCTGGACGTGCTCATCGCCGCGGCGATCGGCACGATGTCGCTGCAGGCGCTCGGCTCCAACATCCCGAGCCTCGCCATTCTCACGCTCATCGCGCTCGCCTGGAGCGTGGTCGGGATGCTCTGGCTCGGCCACCGGATCCATCGCACGCACTGGTTCGAGCATTCGATCGCGGACTTCGGGCAGTCTCAGGGCAACGTCGCGACCGGGTTCGTGCTGGCCGACATGGCCGATCCCGATCGCACGACCAATGCCGCACGCGCCTACGGCTACAAGCAGCTCATCTACGAGCCGTTCCTCGGCGGAGGCATCCTCACCGCCTTCAGCGTGCCCATCATCCTGCAGATCGGCTCGGTCGCGTTCGGGGTCGTCTCGCTCGCCGCCACGGTGCTGCTGATCCTGTGGGGGACGCTTCGCGGGCGGCGGTCGGGCGACCGCAATCGAATTCCGTGATTCTCCACTGACCGCAGGTCGGTCGGCTGCCGTAGCCCGGCGTCCCGATCCGGAGCCCCGTCCGGCAGCGAGGATCCGTGCAGTGTGGCGGCAGGGCCGCACGCAGTGTGCGTGCCACAATCTGCGCATGGCGAGGGCGCGCGGCGAACTGAAGGGCACGGGCTACGAGATCTTCGTCGGCGTGCTGTCAGTGCTGTCGATCGTGAATCTCGTCCTGATGTACGCGATCCACGATGCGGCACTCGACACGGTGCTCCAGGTCATGAACGTCGTGTTCAGCGCCATCTTCCTCGCCGACTTCGGGTATCGACTGGCGACCGCCCCGCACCGTGGCGCCTACTTCTTCCGGCACTTCGGTTGGGCGGACCTCCTGGCGAGCCTGCCGTTCCCCCAGTTCAAGGTCCTGAGGCTCTTCCGCGTCGTCCGGGTCGTCCGTCTGATGCGCGATGTCGGACCCCGGAAGATCTGGCGCACCCTGGTCAGGGACCGGGCGGGGAGTGCCCTGTACGCACTGCTGCTCATGGGCGTGCTGGTGATGCAGTTCGGAAGCCTGACCATCCTCTACCTGGAAGAGTCCGCGCCGGGGGCGAACATCACCACGGCATCGGACGCACTCTGGTACACGATCGTCACGATCTCGACCGTCGGGTACGGCGATCGCTACCCCGTCACCAACCCCGGCCGGATCACCGGGGCCGTCATCATCGTGGTGGGCGTCGGCATCTTCGGCACCTTCACCGGCTACCTCGCCAACCTCTTCCTGTCGCCGAGGAAGGAGGACGAGGACGAGGCATCCGCTTCCTCGGACGCTGCTGCCGAACTCCCTCCCGCGGTCGAGGCGGCCGAGGACGCGCCCGTCGAGGCCCACCCATCCGGAACGCGGGAGTTCGGAACCGACGCCACGCTCGAGGATGTCCGAGCGCTGCTCACCCGTTCGGAGGAGCACCTCGACTCGATCCGAGTCCTCCTCGGCCGATCGGAGGGCGGGATGAGCAGTGGGGGCGAGGCGCAGCCACCGCCCTGATCCGGCACGCGGCATCCGCTGATCGTTCATCAGCGGAAACGGAACGATCGAAACCTATTGGCAAACGATAGGAACACCGCGACCATCGATGCATGCTGAAGCTCGATCGCGTCATCGTCCCGCTCAAGGTTCTGCTCGTCCTCCTGTTCCTCGGCCTGATCGTCGCCGAGGTGCTGAGCGTGCCCGGCCAGTTCATGGAGTCGGCGCGCGAGGTGCGGCCCGAGTTCGCGCACATCCCGTGGCTGATGCTGGCGTTCTCGCTCCTCGTCCTGGTCGCGGTGCAGGTGATCATCGTGTGCATCTGGCGGCTCCTCGACCTGGTGCGGGGCGAACGCATCTTCAGCGAGCAGGCGTTCGCCTGGGTCGACGCCATCGTATGGACGATCGCCGCCGTGTGGCTGCTGATGCTCCTCGTGTTCGGCTACGTCGCCGGCTTCATCTTCTTCACCCCCGAGCTCCGCGACCCGGGCATCCCGGTCGTGCTGTTCGGCATCGGCCTCGCCACGAGCGTCGTGCTGCTGCTCATGATCGTGATGCGCGCGCTCCTCGGGCAGGCCGCGGCGATCCGCGCCGACCTCGCGGACGTGATCTGATGCCGATCATCGTGCGCATCGACGTCGAGCTCGCGAAGCGCAAGCTGAGCGTCGGCGACTTCGCCGAGCAGGTGGGGCTCACGCCCGCCAACGTCGCCGTCCTGAAGAACGGGCGCGCCAAGGCGGTGCGGTTCAGCACGCTCGAGGCGATGTGCCGGGTGCTCGACTGCCAGCCGGGCGACCTGCTCGAGTGGGTTCCGGGCGACGACGACGACGACGACCGAGCGGATGCCCCGGGCTGAGCGGATCTCACGCGGACGTGAAGTGGCGGGTCGGGCCGCCCGGATCTCCCCAGATCCTCGGGTGGGGGCGCCCGGCCCGCCAAGGTGGCGAGACGAGAATCTCCCCTGTCATCGTTTCGCCGCACTGATTCTCACTGATGACCGGTCGATTCGAGAAATCCTCACCACGGGTCTTGACTCGCGGTATCGCGGTGTGCAGTCGCCGACCGACCGGATGGCTCAGGCGTCGACAGGCTCGCCGGGGAGCGCCTCGGCGGGCGGCGGCTCCTCGGGCTGCGTCTCGCGGCGCTCTTCGGGGTCGGCGCGCTCCTCGCTCGGGTGATGCTCGCCCGGCGGCACGCGCACGGTGAGTCCGCCCGCGTCGATCCACGTGCGCAGGGCGCTCGCCCGGCCGAAGCCGTCTCCGTCGAGCTCGATCTCCTCGGGATGGCTCAGCACGACCTCGAGACGACGGCCCTTCACGTAGCGGAGCGCGTCGACGTCGCGGCCGACGAACTTGCGACCCCACCGCGTGCGGCGCAGCACGCCGTTCTCCCAGATCACCTTGCCCATGATCTGCATCCAGCCCCACGCGCTCTCGGGGCGGAGGAACACCGCCTCGAACCGCCCGTCGTCGATCGCCGCGGTCGGGAGCAGGAGGATGTTGGCCGGCAGCGATCCGCAGTTGCCGATGATGAGCGTGTGCGCCGACAGGGCCCGGATCCGGTGCCGGTCGAGCCGGTACCGCATGCGCATGCGGTTCTCGTCGCGCAGCGCGGTGCGGATGGCGGCCACGTAGGCGAGCCAGCCCATCTTCGCCTTCAGCTCCTCGTCGGTGTTCGAGAGCATCTTCGCATCGAGCCCGAATCCGGCCATGACCAGGTACGCAGCGCGATCCGTCGAGCCGTCCTCCCTGCGCAGCTCCGCCCACGCGAGGTCGATGCGTCGGTCGGCGCCGCCGAAGGCGACGTTGATGGAGTTCGCGAGGTCGTCGAGCGTGAGGTCGAGGTTGCGGGCGAGCAGGTTGCCCGTCCCCGAGGGCAGGAGCGCGAGCGACGTCGAGGTGCCCCCGAGCGCCTCGGCGACCGCGCGGATCGTGCCGTCACCACCGGCCGCGATGACCATGTCGGCACCTGCCTCCAGCGCCGCCGTCGCCTGGCCGCCGCCCGGGTCCTCGACGGAGGTCTCGTACCAGAGCGTCTCGTCCCAGTCGGCCGCGGCAGGCTCGGCGGCGATCGCGCGACGGAGCTCGTCGCCGTCGACCTTCACGGGGTTGTACACCACGGCGGCACGGGAGCGAGAGGGCATGGGCTGAGCCTACGGGCGCACCTTCCGCCGTCACGAGGCCTTGACGACGGATGCCGCGGCATGCTGAAACCGAGCGCCTGGATCGTTTCGATTCACTCTTGACACCCTCATGGGCGAGGCATAGTTTCGAGATTGGAAAGCGTATTCCTGCCATGTCCCTCGACGGCGAGCGATGGCCACCACGACCTGCTCGACGGGCGATCCACCATGCCCGGAATGACGCTGGGCACGGAAACCCAGTCACTTTCGACGAAGAAGGCAGGCATGGTCACCACCTCATCACCCGGATCCACCAGACGAAATCCATGGCGCAAGGCCCTCCCACTCACGGTCTCGGTTGCCGTCGGGCTCTCGCTGTTCGGCGCGAGCGTTCCCGCCCTCGCCGCTCCCAAGTCCGACCTGCGCCCGGTGGAGTACCTCACCCGCGGCCTCGTCGCGGCGCAGTCGGCCAACGGCATCTTCCTGAGCTGGCGTTTCGTCGGCGACGAGCCCGACGGCCTCTCGTGGAACGTCTACCGCAAGGAGGGTGACGCGGCCTTCCAGAAGATCGCGACCATCGCCCCTCGCGACGTGCAGCCCGAGAGCAACTACGACACGAACCCCGGTGTCGTGAAGGAGGACAGCACCCCGTCGAACTACACCGACGCCGACGGCGTGCTCACCTCCGTCTACGAGGTCGCCCCGGTCGTCGACGGCGTCGAGGGCGAGCGTCAGGGCATGAGCGTGCCGATGCTGTCGTCCCTCGCGGGGAGCGCCGGCCAGGCCAACCGCGGTGCCGTGCACTACATCCCGCTGAAGCCCGCGCCGGCCCCCGTGCCGCTCGCGCACTTCACGTACCGCGGCACGGCCAACGAGTTCGGCGGCCCGAACCGCAACCTCAACGCGGCCAGCATGGTCATCCCGGGCACGGGCGGCCAGAACTGGTACGTAGTCGACATGGACCTGCTCAAGGGCTTCCGGTCGGCATACGAGCAGCAGGCGTCGGTCACGCAGGGGCAGCTCGACGGCTGGGTCGCCGCGCTCAACCAGAAGAACACGACCCCCAACGCCCTCGGTGTCGCCACCTACGCATCGGCGCGGCCGGTGGTGAACGGGCTCGTCGACGGCAAGATCACGAAGGCGCTCTACGACGAGCTCGAGGGCGAGTTCATCAAATACGTCGAGAACCTCGACTCGGGCACGAAGCTCCCGTACGCGAAGACCAGCTCGGGCGCGATCTCCACCGCGCAGAGCGGCACGTACTCGACGCACGACATGACGGTCGGCGACTTCGACGGCGACGGCGAGTACGAGATCGTCGTGAAGTGGCGCAGCACGCAGGTCGACCCGATGTACTCGGAGCCGATCTTCGGCGGCGGCAGCACCACGACCGCGCCCGAGTACGTGGACGTGTACAAGCAGGACGGCACCCTGCTGTTCCGCGTCGACATGGGCTACAACGTGCGCGCGGCCAACGACCACGAGACGACGCTGTTCGCCGAGGACTTCGACGGCGACGGGAGGTCGGAGCTGATGCTCAAGACCGCCCTCGGCACCCGGATCGGCAACTGGGACGAGGCCTCGCAGTCCGTCGTCTACCCAGACACGCTGCAGACGGTCGTCGGCGGCGATGACGGTTTGGCCACCACCACGGAGAAGTTCGAGGAGTACTTCGCCTCCGGCAACGATCAGGCGCTCGACACCTACTGGTCGCTCCTGAACAGCTTCAGCATCGCCTACCGCAGCCCGACCTCGGGCGGCGGCAACGACGGGCCCAACGACCCGGCCGTGAAGCGCTGGATCAAGACGTACCACGTCGGTCCGATCGGCCCCGCCAAGGACGACCAGGAGTTCTTCTCGGCGTTCGAGTGGGACCCGGGAGCAGCCAAGGGCGTGCTGGTCGACAGCGAGAAGTACCCCTTCCCGTACCGGGCCAGCGTCGACGGTGAGAACTGGGCCATGACGCCCGCCTCGCAGCGCGGCAACTACTCGTACCTGGCCTTCCCCGGCCCCGGTGCGGGCACCTCGACGAGCGACTACAAGGCGCAGATCCTCGCCCAGTCGGAGGTCTACTGGCTGGAGCACCCGTGGAAGGCCGCCTCGTGGGGCGACGCGCAGGGCAACCGCCCGAACCGCTACGTCGGCGTAGTGGCCGCGCTCGACGGCGTCAACAAGTACGCCGTCTCCCAGCGCGGGTACTACCACCGCACGACCCTCGCCGCCTTCAACATCGTGGACGGCCAGGTCAACCTGCAGGCGAGCTTCGACTCGGCGGATTCGCAGTACTGGTCGCTCGGCGGCAGCGCCTACGACTACCAGAACCGCGGCAACCACTTCACGGCGTCCGCCGACCTCGATGGCGACGGCTGGGAAGAGGTGGTGCTGAAGGCCATGGTCCTCGGCCTCAACGCCGACAAGACCAAGATCCTGCCGAAGGTCCTCAACGGTGACGTCATGCCCACGATCGAGGGACAGGACGGCGTGCCGCCGGTCGCCGGCGCGTTCCAGTTCGCCACCGACGAGGTGCGGAACAACCCGGAGAACGTGTGGGCTCCGCTCCGCCACGGCGACCGCAGCGCCCTGCTGCCGGTCGACAAGCAGAACAACATCCGCGAGTGGTCGGGCATGGAGGAGCACCTCCTGGACGACCTCCGCACCGGTGTGCACAGCGGCTGGATCCCCGGCCCGGCAGGCTACGACCCCATGAAGGGCAAGCGCCTGAACGAGCAGGGGGAGGTCGTCTACGAGAACTCGCTCATCTACGGCACCTACTCGGGCAGTGACGACGAGGGCAGCGTGGCGGGCAACTACTCCAACCGCTGGCCCGGCGCACAGGCCGGATCCGCAGGCGCGACGCGCGAGGTCAGGAGCATGGTCACGGGCGAGATCCTCACGACCACCAACAGCGCTCGCGGCATCGCGCAGGGCCTCAACGCCATCTGGTTCGGTGGCGGCCTCACGCACATGGCCGTCAACGGTGCCACGATCAGCACGGTGAACGACCAGACCTTCGCGGCCTCGTCGTACCTCGCGACGGGGCTGACCTCGACCGGCAACAAGAGCACCCCGACGCTGAAGGCCGACATGTTCGGCGACTGGCGCGAGGAGCTCATCCTCCGGGCGAGCGGCAACCGCCTCGGCATCGTCACCACGCTGGCGCCGACCGAGTACGGCATCCGCACGCTGATGCACGACCCGATGTACCGCGACGGCGTCGCGAACAAGAACACCGGGTACGACCAGGTCGGGTTCGCCAGCTTCTACCTCGGCGACGAGGCGGAGCTGCCGGCGAAGCGGACCGACATCGTCGTCGTCAAGGCCGACACCACGTCGCCTGAGGTCTCGGTGAAGCCGGACTCGAAGGGCGCGGACGGGGTCTACACGAAGGTGTCGTTCCGGGTCTCCGACGACGGCAAGATCGCCAGGGTCACGCTGAACGGCGTGGAGCAGGACCTGGCCGATCGGAAGAACGCCAACATCAACAACATCCGGCCGGGCGCCTCCGGCGCGCAGCTCGGCAGCAATGAGCTGAAGGTGTACGACGTGGCGGGCAACGTCACGACCGTGTCCTTCACGCTGGTCCGCTAGCCGGGCGCAGGCTCAACGGAGAGGCCAGGGAGGGCCGGTCCACTCGGACCGGCCCTCTCGGGTGTCCGCGGCGCCGCGGCATCCGCCGGCTCGGAGGCCCGGTGCACCCCCGAATGCGCGAATTGACAAGCAGTGGGCGATCGCGGATGCTGTGCTGGCCCCCAGCCGCCCCCATTGACACGATGGAGTGCCGATGACCCGCGTTCGACGCCCCCTCGTCGCGCTCTGCACCATGCTCGTCCTCGTCGTCGTCCAGGCGTTCCTCGACCCGACGGGGCTGCTCGCCCTCGTCGGCTGGTCGGGCGCGCTGCCGCGACTCGAGGCCGGGCTCTGGCCGTTCGCCACGATCGCGGTGTTCGTGCCCGTGCTGCTCGCCGTCACCTGGTGGGTGACCGTGCGTGCGGGCGATCGGTACTGGACGCTCGTCCCGGGCATCGTGCTCGCGGTGATGCTGGCGCAGGCCGCCACCTGCCTGGCGATGACGTGGGATGCCGCGACCGCAGCCTGGGCGGCCGGGTACGTCACGGCGAAGGGAGTGCCGGTCGCGCTCGTCGTCGCCGCCGTGGCGCGCTGGTTCGGCGGACCCACGGAGCGACGCGTCGAGGCGCCGGGCTCGGTCTGGGTGCCGGCGATCCTGTTCGCGGCCATCGCGCCGTTCGTCGCCGGCGTGTGGTGGACCGGCGCCGTGTACGCACCGGGCGTGCCGGCCGCGCGCCCCGATCGCGGCGCCGTCTCGGTGATCCTGGGGATGCTGCTGCTCGCCGGCGCCGCCTGGCTCTGCCTGCGCTGGATGCGTCCGCGCGTCCGAGGGGTGCTCGGCGGATGGCTCGCCGCGATCGTCGCAGGCGGACTGGTCGGCGTCGTGCAGGCCCTCGTCGCGTTCGCGGTCGACGGGGGCGTGCGCGGCGACCTCTGGCCGCTGATGTCGGCCTACGTCACCGTCGCCGACGGACTCTCGTTCGGTGCGTGCCTCGGGTGGACGGTCGGCGTCGCGGCCGTCGTCGCCGACCGGCTCGCAGCGGGTCGCGCCGCGCGCGTGCCGCGGATCGTCGCTGCGGCCGCCGCATTGGTGGCGCTCGTCGCCGCGATCGCCCTGCCGTCGTTCAATGCAGCGGTCGCGGCATCCGAGGCACACGCAGCGGCCGCAGCCCCCGCCGACGCCGGCGCCGTGTCCGCCGGCTTCCTCCGCGCCGAGGGCCGCCGCATCACCGACGGCGAGGGCAACCAGGTGCTGCTGCGCGGCGTCAACGTGAACCAGCTCGTCGACTTCTACCAGCCGCAGCCCGACGCCCCGGCCACGCGACCGTTCACGGAGGACGACGTCGCCGTCATCGCGGCGCAGGGGTTCGACGTGATCCGCCTCAACGTGTCGTGGTCGGCGCTCGAGCCCGAGCGCGGCGTGCTCGACGAGGCGTACCTCGACCGGATCCACGAGGCCGTCGATTGGGCCGACGACCACGGCGTGTACGTCGTGCTCGACATGCACCAGGACGGCTGGTGGAACGGCGCGACCCCCGAAGGCGCCGAGTGCCGTGCGGGCACGAGCCCGATGTGGGGCTACGACGGTGCGCCCGAGTGGGCGACGATCACGGATGCCGCGCCGCGATGCCAGTTCGAGGGACGCGACATCTCGCCGGCCGGCAACCGCGCCTTCCAGAACTTCTACTTCGACACCGACGGCGTGCAGGCCGCGCTCGTCGAGACGTGGGGCCGGCTCGCGGCGGAGTTCCGCGACGACCCGATGGTGGCGGGCTTCGACCTGCTCAACGAGCCCGGCTTCGGCGAGACCGCCCCCGTCACTACGTCGTACCAGCTCGGGCGGTTCTACGACCGCGCGATCGCGGAGATCCGTGCGGTCGGTGCGCCGCAGATCGTGTTCGTGGAGCCGAGCATCCTCTGGTCGGGCCTCGGCTTCGACAGCGGTCCGCCGTCCGGCTTCACGGACGACGACAACATCGTGTTCTCGCCGCACCTCTACGCCGAGTCGATCACGATGGACCGCTCGCTCGGGCTGCCGCCGATCGTGGGCATGGAGCGCCAGTTCGAGCTCGCCCAGCGCGTGGCGGACTCGTACGGTGCCCCGCTGTGGTCGGGGGAGTACGGCTACTGGGGCGACGACGCCGACCGCGTCGCCCGGCTCGAGCGCTACGCGGCGACCGAGGACGCCCACGGCCTCGGCAGCGCCTACTGGGTGTGGAAGCAGGCCTGCGGCGACCCGCAGAACGGCATCGGGCCGATCGGCGACGGGCTCATGCGCCAGGACTGCGAGACGGGTGAGGATGCCGCGCCGCGCACCGACCTCCTCGAGATCCTGAGCCGCGCCTACCCGCAGTCCGCCCCGGGCGAGCTCACGGCGCTCTCCGCCGACGGCGCGGAGTTCGAGCTCGCGGGCACGGCCGACGGCGAAGGCTGCGGGCTCCGGGTGTGGGTGCCCGGCTCGGCGAAGCCCGACCTGCGGGCCGAGGGCATCACGGAGGTCGAGCTGACCGAGGTGCCCGGCGGGTGGACGGTCACCGGGTGCGTCGACGGCGAGTACGCGCTCACGGCCGGACGATAGGCGGTTCCGCCGCGCGCGTAGGCTGACGTCTCGTGGACGACCGACCTCCGACCGAGCCGGCGCGCGAGCCGGGGATCGAGGTCGGCCCCGACCACGACCCCGACCTCGCCCTCGCGCCGCTCGGCCTCGGCCTGGCCGCGATCGGCCGCCCCGCGTACATCACCACGGGCCGCGACGCCGACCTCGACGACGACCGCAGCGTCGACGCGATGCGCGGGCGCGCGCAGGACCTGCTCGACGAGGCGTGGGCGCGCGGCATCCGCTTCTTCGATGCGGCGCGGTCGTACGGGCGTGCCGAGGAGTTCCTGGGGTCGTGGCTCGCGGCACACCCGGAGCGTCGCGCGGAGCTGACGATCGAGTCGAAGTGGGGCTACGCCTACGTGGGCGGCTGGCGCATGGACGCCGAGGTGCACGAGCGGAAGGAGCACTCGCTCGGGATGCTCGAGCGGCAGTGGCCCGAGACGCTCGCGGCGCTCGGCGGGCCGCCCGACGTGTACCTCGTGCACTCGCTCACCCCCGACAGCCCGGCGCTCGCCGATGGCGCGCTGCTCGACCGCCTGCGCGAGCTCGCGGCATCCGGCGTGCGCATCGGCGTCTCGACGAGCGGACCCGGGCAGGGCACCGCACTCGACGCGGCGCGAGCGCTGCCCGACTCGCCGTTCACGGCGGTGCAGGCGACCTGGAACCTGCTCGAGCCGTCGGCGGCGCCGGCACTCGCGCGAGCGCACGACGCCGGCTGGCTGGTCGTCGTGAAGGAGGCGGTCGCGAACGGTCGGCTCACGCCGGCGGGCGACGAGCCCCGGGCGGCCGCGCTCGCCGACGCCGACGGGCAGGCGCTCGACGCCTTCGCGATCGGCGTGGCCCGTGCGCAGCCGTGGAGCGATGTCGTGCTCTCTGGTGCGGTCACCGCCGAGCAGCTCGCGTCGAACCTGGCTTCGCGAGCGCCGGTCGCGGCGACGACGGATGCCGCGGAGCTCGCGGCGCTCGCCGAGGACCCGGCCGCCTACTGGACCGCCCGCAGCGTCCGCGCCTGGACGTGATGGCGGACGCGACGACGGGCGCGGACGCGACGACGGCGCCCCGCCGAAGCGGAGCGCCGTCGCCGTGGCACGGTCCGATGCGCGGCAGGGCGCCGGACCGGTCGGGTCACACCTGCGGCAGGATGTCGAAGGCCACGCGGCCGTCCTCATCCACCCGGGCGTCGAGCGTCTTGTCGCCGAGCGCCGCGGTGGCGCTCTCGTCGAGGTAGACGCGGGCGCCGCCCTGCTCGACGATGGCGTCGCGCGGCTTGGGCAGCGGCACGATCGACACGCCGAAGTCCGTGGCATCCGGGTTCTCGGCCTCGATCCGCAGTCCGGCCCGCTCGGTCTCGTCGTTGCGGCGCACGATCTCCTCGACGACGGTGGTGGCGGTGTCGGTCAGGGTGAGCATCGTTCCTCCTTCGATCACGAACCGTCCACCATTCCGGATGCTGCAGCCACCCGCCACCCCTTGCGATCCATGAGCCGATGCCGCACACTGGGCGCCCCTCGGCGGATGATGCCCGCTGGTCAGTGTGCGGCCGCAGGGGAGACTCGACCCCGCCCCGTGACGCCTCCCAGCCGCGCGGACTACCCTGAAGCGTGACTTCAGGCGACGCCCCGGTCGAGGTCGAGGCTCCGGAGGAGCCCGCCACGACGTTCTCCGACCTCGGACTCGAGGGCCCGGTGCTCAAGGCGCTCGACGACGTCGGCTACGAGACGCCGTCCGCGATCCAGGCCGCGACGATCCCGACACTGCTCGACGGGCGCGACGTGGTGGGCCTCGCGCAGACCGGCACGGGCAAGACGGCCGCGTTCGCGCTGCCGATCCTCGCGCGCCTCGACCTGTCCCAGAAGACGCCCCAAGCGCTCGTGCTCGCACCGACCCGCGAGCTCGCCCTGCAGGTCTGCGAGGCGTTCGAGCGGTACGCCGCGCACCTGCGTGACGTGCACATCCTGCCGGTCTACGGCGGGCAGGGCTACGGCGTGCAGCTCTCGGCGCTGCGCCGCGGCGTGCACATCGTCGTCGGCACCCCGGGCCGCATCATGGACCACCTCGACAAAGGCACGCTCGACCTCTCGGAGCTGAAGTACCTCGTGCTCGACGAGGCCGACGAGATGCTGAAGATGGGCTTCGCGGAGGACGTCGAGACGATCCTCGCCGACACGCCCGACGACAAGCAGGTCGCGCTCTTCTCCGCCACGATGCCGGCCGCCATCCGCCGCATGTCGAAGCAGTACCTGCACGACCCCGCCGAGATCACCGTCAAGACCAAGACGCAGACCTCGGCGAACATCACCCAGCGCTACCTCGTCGTCTCGTACGCGCAGAAGGTCGACGCGCTCACGCGCCTCCTCGAGACCGAGAACTTCGAGGGCATGATCGTGTTCGTCCGCACGAAGAACGTGACGGAGGAGCTCGCCGAGCGGCTCCGCGCCCGCGGCTTCTCGGCCGCCGCGATCAACGGCGACATCAACCAGGTGCAGCGCGAGCGCACGGTCAACCAGCTGAAGTCGGGCAAGCTCGACATCCTGGTGGCCACAGATGTCGCGGCGCGCGGCCTCGACGTCGAGCGCATCAGCCACGTGGTGAACTTCGACATCCCCACCGACAGCGAGCCGTACGTGCACCGCATCGGCCGCACCGGACGCGCCGGACGCACCGGCGACGCGATCAGCTTCGTGACCCCTCGCGAGCGCGGACTGCTCGCGCGCATCGAGAAGGCCACGCGCCAGCCGCTCGTGCAGATGCAGCTGCCGAGTGTCGACGAGGTCAACGTCACGCGGCTCGCCCGGTTCGACGACCGCATCACCGAGGCGCTCGCGGCATCCGAGCGCATCGAGGGGTTCCGCGACATCGTCGCCCACTACGTGCGGCACCACGACGTGCCCGAGGTCGACGTGGCCGCCGCGCTCGCCGTGGTCGCACAGGGCGAGACGCCGCTGCTCATGGAGCCCGAGCCCGAGCGTCCGGCCCGCGCCGAGCGCGGGGCGCGAAAGGATCGCGATGATCGCGACGACCGGGACGGCCGCGGACGAGGCGACCGCCGCGACCGCGATGGGCGAGAGGACGACGGCAGTCGCGGTCCGCGCGGACGCCGCGGTGGCGACTCGAACCTGGCGACCTACCGCATCGCGGTCGGACGCCGGCACAAGGTCGAGCCCCGCCAGATCGTCGGCGCGCTCGCGAACGAGGGCGGCCTCAGCCGCGAGGACTTCGGCGCGATCCAGATCCGTCCCGAGTTCTCGCTCGTCGAGCTCCCGGCCGACCTGACGCGCGAGACCCTCGAACGACTCGACGGCACCCGGATCTCCGGCCGGCTCATCGAGCTCCGCCTCGACACCGGCGGGCCGCGCCGACGTCGCGACGGGGACGGTGGGCCGGGGGGTGCCCGGCGCCGCTCCACGGACGCGGGACCGTCGGATCGTCGCCGTCGCGACGACGACGATGCGCCGTCCGACAAGCCGTTTCGGAAGCCGCGGCACCGCTCCTGAGGCGTCGCCTCATTACCACGCGTCCGGCCGGAGTGGAGTCGTCCACGCCGTCCGCCTATCCTCGTATGGGCGCTGCCCCCCGAACGGGGCGGCGTCCTGCACGCAACGCGGGGGAGGTGACGCATGACCGACGGTGAGCACCAGCAACCCGAGGAGCCGATGCGCCGACCCCGCGGACGGCACGCACGACGCCCTGCGCCGGTGGCCGGCGACGGCTGGCGCGCCAAGGTCGCAGCGGCCGCGGCGCCCCTCGTGGCATCCGCTGAACCTCGCATCGCGGCGGCGGCGGAATGGCTGTTCGAGCGGCGCCTGCACGTGCTCGTCATCTCAGCGACGGCGGCGACCGTCATCATGATCGGCGGCGCGGTGGCGCTCATCTCCATCGCGCGCGGCGGCGTGTCGCCCGACGACGAGGTGGCGAGCGTGGTCGAGGGCGTTCGCCCGACCACCACCCAGACGGGCGAGCCGGGCACGTACGTGCCGATCCTGCCGAGCCCCGGGCCCGAGCAGCACCTCGTCCCGGCGACGCCGGACCAGACCACCGGGCCCGAGCCGGGCGTCGGCGACGAGCCCGCAGCCGACGAACCGCCCGTCGAGGACCCGGTCGAGCCGACCGCCGAGCCGGAGCCCGAGCCCGACCAGCCGCGCGGCAACCCCAACGCGCCCGGTCAGACGAAGAAGCCCGTCAAGCCCTGACGCCGGTCGCGCGCCGCCCTGAGCCGACGGTTTCGGCTTCATCACACTCCCCGTTCATGGCGCGTTCAGATTCCCGTGTTCGGGTAGGTTGAGCGCGACGTCCAGCGCTGCGCGTCACCACCGAACGATGGGAACCCCCAAGTGACCATTCGCACGGCCGAGTACCCCCGGCCGGACCACTTTCTCCTCCACATCAGCGACACGCACCTGCTCGCCGGCGGAGGCCGCCTCTACGACCGGGTCGCGAGCGAGCAGCACCTGCGGACGCTCTTCGAGGAGTTCGAGGCATCCGGTGGCCGACCCGAGGCGATCGTGTTCACCGGCGACCTCGCCGACCTCGGGGAGCCCGACGCGTACGACCGGCTGCGCCGCATCGTCGACCCCGTCGCCGAGCGGCTCGGGGCGCAGGTGATCTGGGTCATGGGCAACCACGACGACCGCACGGCGTTCCGTCGCGGCCTGCTCGACGACGACCTCGGCGGTTCACGACCCGTCGACCGGGTCGACGACGTGAACGGGCTGCGGGTCATCACGCTCGACTCGACCGTTCCCGGGCACCACCACGGCGAGGTGACGCCCGACCAGCTCGACTGGCTCGCCGAGGAGCTCTCGATCCCGGCGCCGCACGGCACGATCCTCGCGATGCACCACCCGCCCGTGCCGAGCGTGCTCGACCTCGCGGTGTCGGTGGAGCTGCGCGACCAGGCCGGGCTCGCCGAGGTCGTCGAGGGCAGCGACATCCGCTCTATCATCGCCGGGCACCTGCACTACTCGTCTGCGGCGACCTTCGCGGGCGTGCCCGTGTCGGTCGCGTCGGCGAGCTGCTACACGCAGGACCTCAACGTGCCCGTCGGCGGCACACGCGGACGCGACGGCGCGCGGGCGTTCAACCTCGTGCACGTGTACCCGTCGACCGTGCTGCACTCGGTCGTGCCGCTCGGGTCGTTCCCCGCGCTCGACTGGATCGACGCCGCCGAGAGCGCGCGGCGCCTGGCCGCCGACGGCATCGCGATCCCGGATGCCGCGACGCCCGCGGCTCCGAAGGAGCCGCCGTTCACGATGCCGATCCCGGTGCTGGCGGGCTGACCCCCCCGGTCGTCGAGTAGCGCCCGGCGGAGCCGGACGCTCCCGGTCGTCGAGTAGCGCCCGGCGGAGCCGGACGCGTATCGAGACGCCCCCGTGCAGGATCTCGATACGCGTCGCCTGCGGCGGCGCTACTCGATCACCGGGGCTTCCTGCGTGCGGCGGCGCTACTCGATCACCGGAGGTCCTACGCCGTGAGCTCCGGCACCGCGGCATCCGCCGCCTTCTCCCACGGCGCCGGGAACGGGAAGTAGCGGTCGAGGAAGTCGATGACCGCCGACGTGCGCTCCTCGACCGAGATCTCGGGGAAGCTGCCGTCGTTGAGGCAGAACATGTCCATGTCGCGGCGCTTCAGGAGTCGCCGCATCGCGGGCAGCGCGCGCTTCAGCGTCGTCTCGACGTACTTCACACGCGCGTCCGTCTGCACGACGGCGCGGCCGGTGAGCAGCGCGAAGTAGTGGTACAGCGAGTTCGTGACCGAGATGTCGGTCGCCGCGCGGAACCGGCTCGCGGCCGTGCGCCGGAAGTCCTCGGGGAACGTCGCCTCGAGGTCGGCCATGACGCTGCGACGCAGCGGCGCTGCGCAGTGCTCGAGGTGCCGGGTCGTGACCTTGCCGAACCGCTCGCGCAGCAGCGCCCGGTTCACGCGCGCGGCGTTCTCGAAGCCGCTGCGCGTCGGGTCCGTCTCGCCGAGCCCGATGCGCGTGGTGGCCTCGACGAACTTCGTGATGCCGCCGGGCGAGAAGAACAGGTCGGGCGACACCGGGCGGCCGAAGAACATGTCGTCGTTCGAGTACAGGAAGTGCTCGGCCAGCCCATCGATGCGGTGCAGCTGGCTCTCGACCGCGTGCGAGTTGTGCGTCGGCAGCACCGACGTGTCGCCGAACATCTCCTCGCTGCGCACGATGGTGACCTTCGGATGCCGCGCCAGCCAGCTCGGGGCGGGGGAGTCGGTCGCGATGAAGATGCGTCGCACCCACGGGGCGAACAGGTGCACCGACCGCAGCGCGTACTTGAGCTCGTCGATCTGGCGGTAGCGCGCCTCGGAGTCGTCGCCCTCGCCGACCACGTAGCTCTGCATGCGCTTCGCCCGCTCGCGGATGAACTCGTCGCTCGAGCCGTCGACCCATGAGAAGACCATGTCGATGTCGAAGTCCACGTCGCTCGCGAGCGGCGCGAACATGTGCTCGAGCGTCGGCCAGTCGCGCCCGTGCAGGTGCACGGTGTCGTCGACCGCCTCCGAGCGGGGCATGGTGCGGCGCATGAGCGCGTTCTCGACGGGCGCCTCGATGGTGTCCTCGCCGAAGCGCCAGAGCTCGAGCTGCACGGCGGTCTCGCGGCCGTAGCGCAGGCGGCCGACGGGCTCCACGCGCGGCCGGTACAGGCGCAGGATGCTCGCCTTGCGGTGCGCCGAGAGCTTCCCGTCGGCGAGCAGCACGGGGTCGGCGTCGGCGATGCGTTCGGGGGCGATGGTCGCGGCGTAGAACGGCTCGTTCGCGAATGCCTCGGCGAACGCACGCGCGACCGCCTTCCGGTCGGCCCGGTCGACCGCGATCACGAGCCGCTCGTCGTTGCCGCGCACGAGCAGGTAGCCGATGCCGGCGGCGTCGAGCGCGTCACCGACCGCGCGCAGGTCCTCGACCATCGACTGCCTGGGCGTCGTGTGCCCGTTGCGCAGTGCGTACTGGCCCTTGCGCAGCACCAGGTCGTCGCGGTCGAATCGCGCGATGCGCGGCGACGAGGCCACGAGCACGAGCTCCGAGGCATCCGCCAGCCGGACCTGCGGCGAGGTCGGCTCGCGTCGCGCGAACGAGCTGCCCGGGTGGTCGAGGTGGTCGGCGGATCGATCGCGGTCGGGACTCGTCACGGACGGGTGGCCTCCAGGGGTCGGCTGATCGCACGGAATCGTGCGGGGGAGAACCTCCATCCTATCGAGCGGGCCGCCGGCGGCGACGGCTTGACAAGGCGGTCGTCGAGTGGCGCCCGGCGGAGCCGGACGGCGTATTGAGACGCGGTGCGGGCGGATCTCGATACGCGTCGCGCTGCGCGCGGCGCTACTCGATCACCGGATGTGCGTCGTTTCGTGACGGCGTCCGCCACGGGTGCGGTGACGCCCGGTGACGCAGGGTGTCGGCGTGTGGCACCCGGTTCCGTCGTGTGACGGGTGCCCTCGCGGCATCCGTCGACCCTCCCTAGCGTCGGCCATCGGAGGTCCTCACATGACTCGACTCATCATCGGCGCGATGGTCCGCGCGATCGGCGCGTACCCCTCGGGCTGGCGCTACCCAGGTGCGCACCGCGACCCGCGCGGCGACGCCGCGGTGCTGCGACGCGCGGCCGAGGTCGCCGAGGCGGCGCGGCTCGACTACCTGTTCTTCGGCGACTGGCTCGCGACCGGGCACGACCTGGAGTTCCGCGACCCCTACCTCGTGGCGCGAATCGACCCGATCTCGGCGGTCACGTACCTGGCCGGCGTGACGAGCCGCATCGGGCTCATCGCCACCGCCAACACGACGTACGCCGACCCCTACACGCTGGCGCGCGCCACGGCGTCGATCGACCTGCTCTCGGGCGGACGTGCCGGCCTCAACCTCGTCACCGGCGCCGAGCCGCGCGCCGCCGGCAACCACGGGCGCGACCACCACCAGGCCAACGACACGCGCTACGACCGCGCCGTCGAGTTCGAGTTCGTGCTGCGCCGGCTGTGGGACTCGTTCGAGGACGGTGCGATCGTGGCGGATGCCGCGTCGGGCGTGTACCTCGATCCGTCGCGCCTGCACGCCACCGACTTCCACGGTGCGCACCTCAGCGTGACCGGGCCGCTCAACGTCGCCCGTCCGGTGCAGGGGCACCTCCCGATCGTGCACGCCGGCACGTCGCCGCGCTCCCGCCTGTTCGCCGCGCAGAACGCCGACCTCGCGCTCGTCGCGGTCTCGGGGCTCGAGCACGGCATCGCCATCCGCGAGGAACTTCGCGCCCTCGCGTTCGAGTCCGGGCGCGACGACCGCACGCTCAAGGTCATCGCACCCGTGCTGCCGATCGTCGGCGAGACGCGCGAGCATGCGCAGGCCATCGCCGACGAGCTCAGCGAGCTGCTGCAGATCGCCGAGGACTGGCCCGACGGGCCGCCCGAGGCGTTCCCCGCGAACCGCTCGCTCGCGCAGCTCTCGGTGCTCCTCGGCGTCGACGTGTCGGGGCTCTCGCCCGACCGGGCGGTGACGCCGGCGCTCGTCGCGCAGTTCAGCGCCGCCGGACAGGAGCTCGTCGAGATCGTCGCCGAGCGCACGGGGCGCAGCCCCTCGGGGGAGCGGCCGCCGACCCTGCGGCACCTCGTCGTCGCGGCATCCGTCAACGCGTCGATGGTCGTCGGCACGGCCGCCGAGATCGCCGAGGAGTTCCAGACGTGGGCCGAGGCCGGCGCCGTCGACGGGTTCAACGTGCTGTCCGCCGTGCAGCCCGCGCAGTTCGAGGCATTCGCGCTCGGGGTCGTGCCCGAGCTGCAGCGACGCGGCGTGTTCCCGACCGAGTACGAGGGCTCGACGCTGCGCGAGCACCTCGGACTGCCCCGTCCCGACAACGTGCATGTTGCCCACGGTGACGTGCGGTTGCAGCCCGTGACCGGCCGTGACGGCGCGGGTCATCGGGCGGTTGAGCGCACCGCGCGGCATCCGTAGCTTCGACGACCAACCCCCACCCGGGGCCATCCCCGCACCGTTCCCGACCGAAGGAAAAGATCACCGAGATGTCCACGCCACGCATCACCCGCCTCGCCCTCGCGAGCACGGCCGCGCTCGCCGCGGCGGCCCTGCTCGCCTCGTGCGCCGGCCAGGCCCAGTCGACGGATGCCGCAGCCGGCGACCCCGTCGAGGGCGGCACGCTCACCTACCTCGAGCACCAGGCTTACACCACGCTCTACCCGCCGCAGGCCGGCTTCTACCCGAACGGCGGACTCGTCAACAACCTCACCGCCCGCCTCACGTGGCAGGACCCCGACTCGCTCGAGATCGAGCCCTGGGTCGCCACCGAGTGGACGGTCAACGCGGATGCCACGGAGTACACGTTCGACCTGCGCGACGACGTGACCTTCTCCGACGGCACCCCGCTCGACGCCGCCGCCGTCGCGAAGAACTTCGACACCTACGGCCTGGGGAACAAGGACCTGGGCCTCACCATCTCGGAGGCGATCAACAACTACGCCTCGAGCGAGGTCGTCGACGCCGACACCGTCACGTTCCGGTTCTCGGCGCCGGCGCCCGGCTTCCTGCAGGCGACCTCGACGATCAACTCGGGGCTCGTCTCGCCGGCCACCCTCGACCGCAAGCTCGAGGACTGGGGCGCGGGCAACGCCGCGGCGATCGTCGGCAGCGGCGCGTTCGTCGCGACCGAGGAGGAGATCGGCACCACGCTCCACCTCGAGGCGCGCGAGGACTACGACTGGGCGCCCCCGTCGTTCGAACACCAGGGTCGTGCCTACCTGGACGCGATCGACGTCGTCGTGACGCCCGAGGACAGCGTCCGCATCGGGTCGCTGCTCGCGGGCCAGGCCGACGTCATCCGCTACGTGCAGGCGTTCGACGAGGCGCAGGTCGAGGGCGCCGGCTTCGAGGTGATCGCCGCGCCGACCCGTGGCGTGAACAACTCGCTCGGCCTGCGGTTCACGAACCCGCTGCTCAGCGACCTCCGGGTGCGCCAGGCGCTCGTGCACGGGGTCGACGCGCAGGAGGTCGTCGACACGATCTTCACCGAGAACTACCCGGTCGCCACCTCGGAGCTCGCCGCCACCGCGAAAGGCTACGTCGATGAGTCCGAGGGGCTCGAGTACGACCCCGAGCTGTCGGCCGAGCTCCTCGACGAGGCCGGCTGGACCGAGGGCGCCGACGGCATCCGCGAGAAGGACGGGCAGCGCCTGTCGCTCACCGTCTACGAGGCGAAGCCGCAGCCGCTTTCGAAGCAGACGCTCGAGCTCGTGGCGCAGCAGCTCAAGGAGATCGGCGTCGAGCTCAACGTGAAGGCCGCCGACTCGGGCAGCTACGCCGAGGACATCCTCGACCCGCTGAAGACCCCGCTGTACCACTCGATGGTCGGACGCGCCGACAACGACGTGATCAAGAGCCAGTACCACACGAAGAACCGCAACACGCTGCTCTCGGACGACGCCGAGCTCGACCGCCTGCTCGAGGCCGTGGCCTCCGAGCCCGACCCCGCGAAGCGCGACGAGGCCTCGGCCGCC
Organism: Agromyces sp. NPDC057865; assembly: GCF_042796995.1. Lineage (NCBI taxonomy): Bacteria > Bacillati > Actinomycetota > Actinomycetes > Micrococcales > Microbacteriaceae > Agromyces > Agromyces sp. NPDC057865. The sequence continues at coordinate 155,180 of NZ_JBHVMJ010000003.1, forward strand.
GTGCAGGACTACCTCACCGAGCAGGCGTACGTGATCCCGCTCTTCGAGGAGCCGCAGGTCTACGGCGCAGCGTCGTACGTGCACGGGTTCCGCACGGAGTCGGTCGCGCGGCCGCTGTTCTACGACACCTGGGTCGAGAAGCAGCAGTAGGCACTTCCGCTGATCGAGTAGCGCCGCCGCAGGCGACGCGTCCCAACCGCTGATCGAGTAGCGCCGCCGCAGGCGACGCGTATCGAGATCCACCACGGGTCTCGATACGCGTCCGGCTCCGCCGGGCGCTACTCGACCACCGGACGCTCGCGTCCGGCTCCGCCGGGCGCTACTCGACCACCGGACCTCCGCACAAGGAAGGAGCACCCCCCATGGCGTACCTCGCCCGCCGCACCGGCCAGGCGCTCATCGTGCTCGCCGTCGCGTTCACGGCGACGTTCGTGCTGCTGCAGGCGCTGCCCGGCGACGCGATCCTCATCAAGTTCGAGAGCCCCGAGCTGGGCCTGAGCCCCGAGCAGATCGCCGACATCAGGGCCTCGTACGGCGCCGACAACACGGTGATCGAGCAGTTCCTGCACACGCTGTCGGGGTTCGTCGTCGGCGACTTCGGCTACTCCGTGCAGTACGGCACCGCGGTGCACGACCTCATCGGCGCGGCCCTGCCGGGCACGATCGCGCTCGCCGGGTTCGGGTTCCTCGTCGCGGTCGTGATCGCCGTGGGGCTCGCGGTGCTCTCGACGCTCGCGCCGTTCGCGTGGCTGCGTTCGTTCCTGCGCAGCCTGCCTGGTCTGTTCGTTTCGGTGCCGGTGTTCTGGCTCGGCATCGTGCTCATCCAGGTGTTCTCGTTCCAGCTCCGGCTCGTGCCCGTGATCGGCGCCGACCCGGTGCAGGGGCTCATCCTCCCCGTGCTCACGCTGGCGATCCCGATCTCCGCTCCGCTCGCGCAGGTGCTCGTGCGCTCGATCGACGACGTGCAGCTCTCGCCGTTCGTCGCCGTCGTGCGCGCCAAGGGCGCGAGCCCGCGCTGGGTGCTGTGGCGGGATGTCGCGCGCAACGCGGTGCTGCCGACGATCACGATCGCCGGCGTGCTCATCGGCGAGCTCATCGGCGGCGCCGTGGTGACCGAGACCGTGTTCGGACGCGCCGGCATCGGCCGCCTCACCGAGGAGGCCGTGCGCAACCAGGACGTCGCCGTGCTCCAGGCGGTGGTCGTCCTCGCCGCGCTCGTGTTCGTGGCGGTGAACCTCGTGGTCGACGTCGTGTATCCGGTGCTCGATCCCCGGCTGAAGCGGAAGGCGGTGGCGGCATGAGCGCGCCGGTGGAGACCCCCCTGGTCGAGGAGCCGATCGCCCTCGGTCGTCGAGTAGCGCCGTCGCGGAGCGGCGACGCGTATCGAGACGCGGCCCCCAGCGCTGGCTCGGAGCGTCTCGATACGCGTCCGCCTTCGGCGGGCGCTACTCGACGAGCGATCCGCGGCATCCGCCCCGACCTGGTGCTCGCGTGGGCCGTCATCGTGCTCGCGATCGCGTGGGCGGTCGTGCCCTGGCTGTTCACGGGCGCCGACCCGCTCGCCGGCGTGCCGGCCGAGAAGCTGCAGGCGCCGAGCGCGGCGCATCCGTTCGGCACCGACGCGATCGGCCGCGACCTGTACGCGCGAGTCGTGTACGGCGCGGTGCACTCGCTCTCGGGAGCGTTCGTCGCGGTGACGGTCGGCCTCGTCGGAGGCACGCTGCTCGGCGTGCTCGCCGGGTCGCTCGGCGGCGCGGTCGACGCCGTGATCGGACGCGTCGTCGACGTGCTCCTCGCGATCCCGGCGCTGCTGCTGTCGCTGAGCATCATCATCCTGCTCGGCTTCGGCACCGTGAACGCCGCCATCGCGGTCGGCATCGGCTCGATCGCCGCCTTCGCGCGGCTCTCCCGATCGGAGGTCGTGCGCGTGCGCCAGGCCGACTTCGTCGAGGCCGCGTTCGGCTCGGGCGCGCGGCTGCCGACGGTGCTGTTCCGGCACGTGCTGCCGAACTCGCTCACGGCGGTCATCGCACTCGCCGCGCTGCAGTTCGGCACGGCGATCCTCGCCATCTCGACGCTCGGCTTCCTCGGCTACGGCGCCCCGCCGCCCACGCCCGAGTGGGGCCTCCTCATCGCCGAGGGACGCAACTACGTCGCGACCTCGTGGTGGCTCACCGTGCTGCCAGGCCTCGTCGTGGTGCTCGTCGTGCTCGCCGCCAACCGCATCAGCCACGCCCTCGGGAGGAACCGATGACCGCGCTCCTGGAGCTCGAGCACCTCGACGTCGCGTACCGCACGTCGGCCGGGCCGAGCCGAGTCGTCCACGACGTGTCGTTCGACGTCGCCCGCGGCGAGGTCGTCGCGCTCGTCGGCGAGTCGGGGTCGGGCAAGACCACGACCGCGAGCGCGGTGCTCGGGCTGCTCCCCGCAGGCGGGACCGTCGAGGGCGGCGGCATCCGGCTCTCGGGGACCGACATCTCGGGCTGGAGCGACCGCCGCCTGCAGGCGGTGCGCGGCGTGCGCATCGGGTACATCCCGCAGGATCCGGTCTCGTCGCTGAATCCCGTGCGCCCGATCGGCGTGCAGCTCGGAGAGGCGTTCCGCATCCACCGTCGCGGCGAGCGGCGCGACGTTCGTCGCCGCGTGCTCGAGCTGCTCGACCGGGTCGGCATCGACGATCCGGCGCTGCGAGCGCGGCAGTACCCGCACGAGCTCTCGGGCGGCATGCGCCAGCGCGTGCTCATCGCCTCGGCCGTCGCACTCGAGCCCGAGCTCGTGATCGCCGACGAGCCGACGAGCGCGCTCGACGTGACGGTGCAGCGCCGCATCCTGGACCTCATCGACGAGCTGCGCCGCGAGCACGGCACCGCGGTGCTGCTCGTGACCCATGACCTCGGCGTCGCCGCCGAGCGTGCCGAGCGCGTGGTCGTCATGCAGCACGGCCGGATTGTCGAGCAGGGCGCGACCGGCGCGCTCCTCGACGAGCCCCGCGAGGCGTACACGCGCCGTCTGCTCGCCGACGCGCTCGGCCTCGAGGAGCCCGAGTTCCGTCGTCCGCGCCCGCCCGTCTACCTGCGCGACGCGAGCGTGGCGGCGGCCGAGAACCCGTTCGTGCTCGAGGCATCCGGGCTCGTGAAGGCCTACGCGACGAAGCGCGGGGCCGAGCCGTTCCGCGCCGTCGACGACGTGTCGTTCAACGTGGTGCGCGGCACGACGCACGCGATCGTGGGCGAGTCGGGGTCGGGCAAGACGACCACGGCGCGCATCGTCACACGATTCGTGTCGCCGGATGCCGGGACGGTGCGGCTGGGCGACACCGACGTCACGGCGCTGACCGGGGCCGCTCGGCGCGAGTTCCGCCGCCGTGTGCAGCTCGTCTACCAGAACCCGTTCGCGTCGCTGGACCCGCGGCACACCGTGGCCGACCTCGTGGCCGAGCCGCTGCGCAACTTCGGGATCGGCGACCGGCGCTCGCGGGCCGAGACTGCGCGACGGCTCATCGACCGGGTCGCCCTGCCGTCGCACCTGGCCGGGCACCGCCCGCGCGAGCTCTCGGGCGGCCAACGGCAGCGGGTCGCGATCGCCCGGGCGCTCGCGCTCGAACCCGACCTGGTCGTGCTCGACGAGGCGGTCTCGGCGCTCGACGTCACGGTGCAGGCCCGCATCCTCGAGCTGCTCGAGCAGCTGCAGGGCGAGCTCGGGCTCAGCTACCTCTTCATCTCCCACGACCTCGCGGTCGTCGCCCGCATCAGCCACTCGGTGTCGGTGATGCGTCGCGGCCGCGTGGTGGAGTCGGGGCCGACCGAGCAGGTGTTCCGGTCGCCCCAGCACGAGTACACCCGGGAGCTGCTCGACGCGGTTCCCCGACGGAAGGTCACGGCATGACGCGCATCGGATTCTTCACCCGGCTCCTCGACGACGCCACGGCGGCCGAGCGCTACCGCATCGCGACGGAGCAGATCGTGCACGCCGAGCGGCACGGCTTCGACTCGGCGTGGGTGGCGCAGCACCACTTCCACGCGGCCGAGGGCGGACTGCCGTCGCCGTTCGTGTTCCTCGCGCACGCGGCGGCGCAGACGAGCCGCATCCGGCTCGGCACGGGTGTCGTGACGCTGCCGCTCGAGGACCCGGTGCGGGTCGCCGAGGACGCGGTCGTGCTCGACCTGCTCTCGGGCGGACGCGTCGAGCTCGGGCTCGGCTCGGGCTCCACGCCCGCGTCGTTCCTCGCGTTCGGCGAGCGCTCCGAGGACCGCGGGCGCGTGTTCGGCGAGAAGGTCGACGCGCTCGTCGCCGCGCTCGCCGGCGGCGAGCTCGGGGACCCTGCCAACCACCTGCAGCCGCCGGGCCGTGACCTGCTCGGCCGGGTCTGGCAGGCGACGTTCTCGTCGTTCGGCGGCACCCGAGCCGGGCGCGCCGGGCACGGGCTCCTCCTCTCGCGCACGCAGCCGAGGCCCGGGGATGCTCCGCGCCGCACGCTCTCCGAGCTGCAGCTGCCCATCATCGACGCCTACCGGGAGGCACTGCCGACGGACGTGCCGCCGCGCATCCTCGCGTCCCGCACCCTGTTCGTCGCGGACTCCCGCGAGGAGGCCCGTCACTGGGCCGAGCTCGGACTCCGCCGCGCCGCCGTCGGATTCGCCCGGGCCGGACAGCCGCCGATCGGCGACACCCTCGACGAGCTCATCGCGACCTACGACACGCACGTCGGCACCCCCGTCGAGGTGATCGAGTCGCTCGCTCGCGACTCCGCCGCCGCGGAGGCGACCGAGGTGGCGTTCCAGGTGCACTCCGTCGATCCGCCGCACGAGCTCGTGCTGCGGTCGATCGAGCTCATCGCGACCGAGGTCGCCCCCGCGCTCGGCTGGGGGACCCGGGCGCTCGCCGCGGCATCCGCTGGCTGAGCGCCCGGCGAAGCACCCCGTGGGTTGGGGAGCGCCCGGCGGAGCCGGACGCGTCTCGAAACCCACCTCCACGAACCGACAGAAAGGAACCCCCATGACCGACATCATCGACCGGCTCGCCGGCGTGCGACCCGGCGGGAGTGTCGACGCCCTGCGCCGCCACCGTCCCGTCACGCGCGACAACGCCCAGGCGAGCTACGACGCCCTGTTCACCGACATCGACGAGGCGCACGCGAGCCTCGCCGAGCGCGCGGCCGTCGCGCAGTTCGTCGCGATCCTGCACGACGACGAGGTGGCCGCCGCCCACTACGGCGCGCTCACCCGCTCCGCCGGCGGGGACGCGCTCGCGGACGCCGTCGCGGACGCCGCGGCGGCATCCCGCACTGAGGGCCCGTACGGCGAGTACCCGGCGGAAGGTCCGCTCGCCGTCGAGAGCGTGACCGGCCTCCGCCTCGAGCTCGACGAACCGGAACGCGCCGCGCTCGGCGAGCGCGTCTCGGCGGCGCTCGAGCACGCCCACCTGCTCGTCTTCCGCCCGCGGGAGTCGTCGGCTGTCGCCCTCGCGACCCTCGCCGACGCCGGCTGGTCGACCGACGGCATCGTCACCCTCTCCCAGCTCGTCTCGTTCCTCGCGTTCCAGCTGCGGGTCGCGGCCGGGCTCCGCCTGCTCACCACGAAGGACGCCGCATGACCGACACGAGCACGACCACGACCGACGCCGCCACGACCACGACGACGGATGCCGCGGGCGACGCGCCCGTGCGCATCCTCGAGCACCCCGGGGCATCCCTTCGACGAGCTCAGGACGGCGCCGTACCCCTCGCCTTCACGCAGGACGAGCTCGGCTGGCTGCCCTGGCTCGAGCCCGCCGACGAGGCGACGCTCACCGAGCGCCAGTACGCCGGACTCGTCGACCGCCCGCGCGCGAAGAGCGACTACTTCCGGCTGCTCGTGCGCGACCCCGACATCCTGCGGGCGCGCACGCTCACCGACAAGGACATCTTCTACAACGCCGCCGACGGACTCGGGCGCGCTGAGCGCGAACTCGCCGCCGCGGCGACGAGCCGCTTCAACGGCTGCATCTTCTGCGCCTCGGTGCACGCGCGGTTCGCGACGCACCACTCGAAGCGCCACGACGACGTGCAGCGGCTGCTCGACCTCGGGGTCGACGCCGAGCAGGACGCCGTCTGGCGCGCCGTCATCGACGCGGCGGTGGCGCTCGCGGCCACGCCCTCGCGGCTCGCGCCCGAGCACCTCGACGCGCTGCGGACGGCCGGGCTCGACGAGCAGGCCGTGTCCGACGTGATCCACTCGGCGGCGTTCTTCAACTGGGCGAACCGGCTGATGCTGTCGCTCGGCGAGCCCGAGGAGCCGCGGGCCGACGAGGTCGGGGCTCGGTGATCGAGTAGGGCCGCGCGGAGCGCGACCCGTATCGAGATCGGTCGCCGCGTCTCGATACGCGTCCGGCTGCACCGGGCGCTTCTCGACGACCGGTGGGCGTCCGGCTCCGCCGGGCGCTACTCGACGACCGGTGGGCGGGGGTCGGTGATCGAGTAGGGCCGCGCGGAGCGCGACCCGTATCGAGATCGGTCGCCGCGTCTCGATACGCGTCCGGCTGCGCCGGGCGCTTCTCGACGACCGGTGGGCGTCCGGCTGCGCCGGGCGCTACTCGACGACCGGTGGCTCCTCGATGACCTCGGCGGCGGCTCCGTTACCGGATGTTGCGCGGCATGACACCGTGCGACGCCGACCGTTGCGGGCCGCCGCCGCCGGCCGTACGTTCGACGCCAACCCACCCCGAGGAGCCCTCCGTGATCGCGACCGAAGTGCGCACGCCTGCGCACACGGCTGCGCCCGCCGGGCCGACGGATGCCGCGGTCGGCCCGCTCGCCGCGCTGGCCGACGCCGGACTCGAGGTGCCCGTGCTCGGCGGACGCACGGTGCGACACGTGAACCTCGACGTCGCGGCGTCCGCGCCCGCATTCGACGCGGTCGCCGCGCACGTCGCGCGCGTGCTGCCGTACTACGCGAGCGTGCACCGCGGCAGCGGCTACCCGTCGCAGGCCTCGACCGCCCTCGTCGAGGACGCCCGCGTCACCGTCGCGCGACATGTCGGCGCACGCGACGACGACCTCGTCGTCTTCACGCGCAACACGACCGACGCGCTCAACCTGCTCGCGAGCGCGGTGCCCGGCGAGACCGTGGTGCTCGACATCGAGCACCACGCCAACCTGCTGCCCTGGCGCGAGCGCCGGGTCGTGGTCGGCCGCGCGACGATCGCCGGGACGCTCGAGGCGCTCGCCGCGGAGCTCGCGGCCCGTCCCACGTCGCTCGTGTCGGTCACCGGCGCCTCCAACGTGACGGGTGAGGTGCTGCCCGTCGAAGCGATCGCCGCCCTCGCGCACGCGCACGGCGCACGACTCGCAGTCGACGCCGCCCAGTTGCTGCCGCACCGCAGGGTCGACCTCGCGGCATCCGGTATCGACTACCTCGCCTTCTCGGGGCACAAGGCGTACGCCCCCTACGGCTCGGGCGCGCTCGTGGGACGCGCCGACTGGCTCGACGCGGCACCCGCCCACCTCGCGGGAGGGGGCGCGGTCGAGTCCGTGCGGCTCGACGCGACCGAGTGGAAGCGCGGGCCCGAGCGGCACGAGGCGGGCACGCCGAACGTCCTCGGCATCGCCGCCATCGCCCGCGCGCTCGACGAGCTCGACCGGCTCGGCGACGACGCCCGGGGCGCCCACGAGGAGGCGCTCACGGCCCGCCTGCACGAGGGCCTCGACCGGCAGCGCGGCATCCGGGTCATCCGCGGCTTCGCCGACGCCGACGATCGCCTCGGCATCGCGACCATCGAGGTCGTGGACGGCTCGGTGGGGCTCGTCGCCGCAGCGCTCGCGGCGGAGCACGGCATCTCGGTGCGCGCGGGCCGCTTCTGTGCGCACCCGTTCTTCGACCGGGTCGCCCGTCGCTCGAACGGCCTGCGCGCCAGCCTCGGCGCCGGCTCCTCGGCCGACGACGTCGACCGGTTCCTCGACGCGCTCGCACGCCTCGTCGCCGACGGACCCGCGCACGCCTACGAGCGCACGCCCGCCGGATGGTGTCCGGCGGTCGACGACCGCCCGCGACTCGCGTTCGACTGAGCGCTGACCCCTGAACGGGCCCATTCCCTCACGGCCCCGGCATGAGCGACACTGTCCGCATGGGATCAGCGTTGACCACCATCGGATTGCCCGTCGCCCTCGGCATCATCATGTTCGGCCTGGGCCTCGCCCTGACGCCGCGCGACTTCGCGCGCGTGGGCCGGCATCCGAAGGCGGTCATCGTCGCGCTGCTCTGCCAGCTGCTCGTGCTGCCCGCGCTCTGCTTCGGCCTCGTGCTGTGGTTCCAGCTGCCGCCCGTGCTCGCGGTGGGCATGCTGCTGCTCGCCGCGTCGCCGGGCGGCACGACCGCCAACCTCTACAGCCACCTGTTCCGCGGCGACGTCGCGCTCAACATCTCGCTCACCGCGCTCAACTCGGTGATCGCCGTCGTCACGCTGCCGCTCATCACGAACCTCGCGATCGCCTACTTCCTGCCGGGCGACGAGGCGCTCGGGCTCCAGCCCGCGAAGGCGATCGAGGTCTTCGCGATCGTGCTCGGCCCGGTGGTGCTCGGCATGCTCGTCCGCTGGTGGAGGCCTCGGTTCGCCGACCGCATGGACCGGCCGGTGCGCATCGCGTCGATCGTGATCCTCGTCGTCGTCATCGCCGGGGCGATCGTGTCGAACCTCGACCTGCTGCTCGAGAACTTCGGCGGGCTCGCGGGCATCACGGTGCTGTTCTGCGTGCTGAGCCTCACCATCGGCTTCGTCGTGCCGCGGATGCTGCGGGTCGACCGCCCGCAGTCGATCGCGAGCTCGTTCGAGATCGGCATCCACAACGCCACGCTGGCGATCGTGATCGCGCAGACCGTGATCGGCAGCGTGGAGATGAGCCTGCCGGCCGCGGTCTACGGCGTGCTCATGTTCTTCGTGGCGCTCGGCTTCGGCTTCCTCATCCGCGGTCGCGGCGGCGACGGCCGCGGCGGCGAGGGGCGGTCGAGGCCGGTCGAGGTCGCCGCCGAGCCGGCGACGGATGCCGCGGGGGTGACGCCGCCCGAACGCTGACCTGCGGCGCACGGGCGCCGCCCCCGGCGGGGAGGCCGGGACACGACATGGGAATCGAGCACGAGGATCCGCTTGAGCGCCGACGCGACGAGCTTCGGCGGATCGTGTACGGCACGCGCGGCGGAGCCGAGAGCGACGCCGCGGTGGAGCTCGCCGAGATCGAGGCCGAGCTCACCGCACGGGCGCGCGCCGCGGCGCCGCCGGAACCCGCGGCATCCGTTCCGACCCCGTCGACCGCTGCGCGGCGTCGGCCCGACACGACTCGAACGACCGGCGCCGCCGGTCGGGATGCCGCCGATGCGTTCGCCGCGGACGCCGCGGACGAGGACGCATCGGAGTCCAGGGAGGTCCGCACCACGACGGCCACCGCGTCGCCCGTCGTCGAGGAGCCCCCGCCGCGCTGGCGGCCCACCCGCACCCAGGCCGTCGTCGCGGCGATCGTGGCGGTCCTCGTCATCGCGACCGCCATCGCGCTCGTCGGCCCGGCGCGCGACGCGCTCTCGCCGCCGCGCGGGCTCGGCGTGTTCGAGCACGAGCTGCTGCCCGACGACCTCGACGTCGTCGACCAGGTCGCCACCGGAGCTCGACTCCAGCCCGACGAGGCGGCCACCCTGCGCTCGCTCGGGCGGGCGTTCGGGTACGAGTTCTGGGTGTTCCGCGCGGGCGAGGGCGTGTGCATGCTGTCGCGGCGGCTGTACTTCTTCGACTGGGAGCGGTCGTGCGCGACGCTGGACGAGTTCCAGGCGAACGGGCTCACCCGCCGCATCGCCGCCGACGACATCCGCGACGGCGCGCGGCCGCGTCGGGTCGGCCCGGGCGACGAGGTCGTGGTGACCTGGGGCCCCGACTCCACCGACATCGAGTGGACGGTGGAGCCCTGACCGCTTCCGCGCGGGGTTCGTACACTGGGAGGGGCGCACGGGAGGGGATGCATGCAGCCGCTGATCGAGAGCGAGATCCGTGAGACGTTCGGCAACGCCAGCGACACGGAACTCGCGCAGCTGTCGCTGCCGCACGACTTCCCCCTCACCGAATGGGCGCACCTCGACGCGTTCGCGTGGCGCGATCCGCGGATCACCGGCCGCGGCTACCTCGTCACGGAGCTCGACGGCGAGCCGGTCGGCGTCGTGCTGCGTGCCGCCGGCCCGAACGGCTCGCGCCACCGCGCCGCGATCTGCAACCTCTGCCACACGGCGCAGCCCGGCGACCAGGTGGAGCTGTTCTCCGCGCGCAAGGCCGGCGCCGCGGGGGAGCGGGGCGACACGATCGGCACCTACATGTGCAGCGACCTGGCCTGCCAGGAGACCGTGCGGCTCGGCCGTCCGCCGGCGCCGTCCGAGGTGATGCCGAGCGTGCGCGAGATCGAGCGCATCGACGGCCTCGCCCGCCGCACGCGCGCGTTCGTCGCCGACGTGCTCGGCCCCGCCTGAGCGAGCGGATGCCGCGGGCGCTCGTCGTTCGAGTGCGTGTCAGCGCACGTCAGTGCGCGGCATCCGGCGTCAAGGGCGCGAGCGTGGGCCGCTTCGCCGTGCGCCCGTCGCCCGACGACCGCCCCGTGAGGCGACGCCCGATCCACGGGAGGACGAACTCGCGATAGTACGCCGCCGTGTTGCGGCTTCGCGGGCCGGCCGGCGCGGCGGCGACCTCGGCGACGCCCCACTCCTCGGGCGTCGCGACGCCGATGGCCGTGAGGACATTGCTCGCGACGCGGGCGTGCCCGAGCGAGTTGAGGTGCAGCTTGTCGGGCGACCAGTAGCGGATGTCGCGGAGCCCGCGGTCGTTGAAGTTGTCGACGAACGTCACGCCGTCGAGCTCGGCGAGGTCGCCGAGCGCCGCCGTGAGCCGCACGCCGCGCGAATCGAACACGCGGCCCATCGGCAGGTGGTCGGTGGGATTCGCGCCGCTCAGCATGAGCACGTGGATGCCCTCCTCGCGGATCCGGTGCACCGCCTGGCGGAAGCGGTCGGCGACGCGCTCCTCGGGCATGCGCGGTCGCAGCATGTCGTTGCCGCCGCCGTTGAAGCTGATGACCTCGGGGTGCAGCGCGATGGCCGCCTCGAGCTGCTCGTCGACGATCGGGCCGAGCTTGCGGCCCCGGATCGCCAGGTTGGCGTAGCCGATCGGCTCGCGCGCGGCGATCGCTAGCCCCATGGCGACGAAGTCGGCCCATCCGCGCACGCTGCCGTCGGGGAGCTCGTCGCCGACCCCCTCGGTGAAGCTGTCGCCGATCGCGGCGTAGGAGTGGAACATGGGCTCAACGGTAGCCGGTGATCGAGGAACGCCCGACGCAGTCGGACGCGTCTCGAAGATCGTTCGTGTGCGTCTCAATACGCGTCGCCTGCGGCGGCGCTACTCGACGAGCGGGAAGATCAGCCGTGCGCCTGGTGCTCGTGCTCGAGCTCGCAGTCCGCGCCGGGGTAGAGCAGCGTCTCGTGCCCGTCGTCGAAGCGGACCATGTAGGGCGGACCGCCGTCCGCGCCGCGGACCTCCAGGATCTCGCCGTGGCGATCGGACTGGCCGACCTGCTTGCCGTGGATGACGAGGCGTTCGCCGACCGCTGCGTGCATCGTTGCTCCCTCCGGTCGTTCCAGCGTACGCCGGGGCCCGTCGGCGCGGAAGGACGCATCTGGTGGTCGAGGAACGCCCGGCGCAGCCGGACCACCGGTGGTCGAGGAGCGCCCGGCGCAGCCGGACGCGTATCGAGACCCTCGCAGCGTCTCGATACGCGTCGCCTCCGGCGGCGCTCCTCGACGACCGGCGACGCCGACGGCTAGTGTGGGCGAAGTGGGACGATCGTCCCACTTTCACGGTCCCACGACGGCGAGGTTCCCATGGTCGACGCGCGCACGCTCTCGTTCCCCGACGGCTTCCGATGGGGCGCGGCCACCGCGGCGTTCCAGGTCGAGGGCTCGACGCGGGCCGACGGGCGCGGGGATTCCATCTGGGACGTCTTCGCGCGCACGCCGGGGCGCATCCTCGACGGCTCGAACGCCGACGTCGCCGCCGACAGCTACCGGCGCTGGCGCGACGACGTCGCCCTGCTCGCCGAGCTCGGGGTCGATGACTACCGCTTCTCGATCGCGTGGCCGCGCATCCAGCCCGACGGCTCAGGCGCCGTGAACCCGGCTGGGCTCGACCATTACGCCCGACTCGTCGACGGACTGCTCGAGGCCGGCATCCGCCCGCTGTCGACGCTCTACCACTGGGACCTTCCGCAGCCCCTCGAGGACGCCGGCGGCTGGCTCGCCCGCGACACCGCCGCCCGTTTCGCCGACTACGTCGAGCTCGTGCTCGCTGGCCTCGGCGACCGCGTCGACCGGTGGATCACCCTCAACGAGCCCGCGATGACGACGCTGCAGGGGTATGCCCTCGGCGCGCTCGCGCCGGGCCACGTGCTCATGGCGGACGCGCTGCCGACCGCGCACCACCAGCTGCTCGCGCACGGGCTGGCCGTGCGGGCGATCCGCGCGGCGGGCGACGCCGAGGTCGGCATCGTGAACAACCACACGCTCGTCGTCCCGGCGAGCGAGGACCCCGTCGACGGGTTCGCCGCCGCGGCGTTCGACGCGGTCTACAACCGCATCTTCGCCGACCCGGTGCTCGCGGGCCGCTACCCCGACCTCTCGGCGCTCGGCCTCGAGCGGATGCCGGGACTCGAGGACGGCGACCTCGATGTGATCGCGCAGCCGCTCGATTTCTACGGCGTGAACTTCTACAACCCGACGCGGGTCGCCGGGGCATCCGCCGACTCGGACTTCGCCGCCGCCGGGCTGCCGTTCGAGCCCGCGGAGTTCGAGGCCGTGCCCGTCACGGGCTTCGGCTGGCCGGTCGTGCCCGAGGCGCTCACCGAACTGCTCGTGTCGCTGCGCACCGACCACGGCGACGCCCTGCCGCCCGTCGTGATCACCGAGAACGGCGCGTCGTATCCCGACGAGGTTGTCGACGGGCGGGTGCAGGACGACGAGCGGATCGCCTACCTCGACGGGCACATCCGGGCCGTGCACGCGGCGATCGGTCGCGGCGTCGACGTGCGCGGCTATCTCGTGTGGTCGCTCATCGACAACTTCGAGTGGGCCGACGGGTACACGCAGCGCTTCGGGCTCGTGCACCTCGACCTCGAGACCGGCGACCGCACGCGCAAGGACTCGTTCGGCTGGTACCGCGAGCTGCTGGCGGCGCAGCGCCGCTGAGCCCGACGATCGAGCGGATGCCGCGGGCGACCCGCGACCGCGGCATCCGCTCAGTCGACCGCGAGGAGCGCCGCCCAGAGGTCGGCGCGCGCGTGGAACCCCGAGAGGTCGCGGCCGAGCAGCTTCTCGGCGAGCGCGACGCGGCTGCGCACGGTGTGGCGGTGGACGCCGAGCGCCTGCGCCGTGGCGTCGAACTGTCCGCCGTGCTCGAGCCACGAGCGCGTCGTCTCGAGGAGCGACGTGCCGTGCGCCTCGTCGTACTCGGTGAGCGGGGCGAGCGTCGCGAGGGCGACGGCACGCGCATCGGTGCGGGCGAGGAACGCGAGCACGCCCTGGCGGCTGATCTCGTCGAACGCGACGACGCCGGCCTTCGTCTCGCGGGCGCGCTCGAGCGCGCGCAGCGCCTGCTCGTGGGCGAGCGCCACGGCGTCGGCGGCGACCGCGTCGGAGAGGCCGACGGGCACTTCGAACTCGGCCGCGATCTCCTCGGCGAGGGCGGCGTCGGCGTCCTCGAGCAGGATCACGACGGTGTCCTCGTCGCGTCCGAAGAAGAGGCGTCCGGCCCGCTCCTCGACACGCAGCTCGAGCAGCTCGATGAGTCGGTCGACGTGCTGGACAGGGGCATCCGCGATCGCGACCCGGAACGGCGCGGACGGCAGTGGGCCCCACATCTCGCTCGCCACGCGCTCGGCGAGGTCGGTGTCGCCCGCGAGGATGCCGCGGAGCAGGCCCGTGCGCAGGTGCCCGCGGGCGCGGTCGAGGTCGCGGTTCTGCTCGAGCGCGAGCCCGGCGAGCGCGATCACCGACGTGACGACCTCGCGGCCGGCCTGGTCGAGCTCGGCCGAGTCGCCGATCGCGAGCACGCCGCGCAGCGCGCCGCCGCCGCCGAGCGTCTGGAGCGTGATGCGCTGCGGAGCGTCGATGGACTCGCCGGCCACGAGCGTGCGGCTCGCGCGCTGTCCGCGGCGCAGCATGGAGCGCGCCTCGCCGACGACCTCGCCGAGCGCGGGCTGCGCGAGCCCGCCGTCGGGCGCCTCGCGGTCGAGCGTGCCGGCGGCGTCGATGAGGCCGACCCATGCGTCGAGGCGGTGCGAGAGCTCGCCGAGCGTGGCCGACAGGCCGTCGGGCCTGAGCGCAGCGAGCGAGATCGCCCGCTGCGCAGCGAGCGCCCACGCCTGTCGGGCGTACGCGTCCTCGGCGAGGAGGTCGGCGACGAGCCGCGCGATGGCGATGAACGGCGTGCGATACGGGACCTCGAAGAGCGGGAGTCCCTGCACGGCGCAGGCGTCGACGAGCGCGTCGGGCGTGCCGGCGCGGATGACCTCGGTGCCGAATCCGAGCGCGGCGATGCCGGTCTCGAGGAGGCGCCGCACGTAGGCGTCGGCGAAGTCGGGCTCGTCGGCCTCGGCCCGCTCGAACTGCGTGCCGGTGGTGAGCAGCACGTGCCCCGCGTCGAGGAACGGCGCCGGGTCGACGAGGTCGGAGGAGTGCGCCCACACGACGGTCGCGTCGAGCGCCTCGGGCGGCAGCGCGTCGGGCGGGGTGAGCAGCTTCAGCCCGAGCTCGGGCCGGTCGAGCAGGGTGCGCACGGTCGGCTGCATGCCAGATCTCTCCTCTGTCCCGGTCGTCGAGTAGCGCCGCGCGAAGCGCGACGCGTATCGAGACGCCTGATCTCGATACGCGTCGGCCTCCGGCCGGCGCTACTCGATCACGGGCACTGTACGCGGTGTCGAACAACGTGCACCTGAGTGTACACGCGGGCGCTGAGGCATCCGTCGCCGCCGACCTAGCATGGGCGGCATCGCCACCGTCGTCACCTTTGCATCGGAGCAGACCATGACCCTCGTCGACACCCCGGCCACCATCGCCGGAGGACCGGCCCTCGCGCAGGAGCGCCGCCTCGTCACCACCATCCCCGGCCCCCGCTCGCAGGAGCTCATGGCCCGCAAGGCGGAGGCCGTCGCCAAGGGCGTCGGCACCACCATCCCCGTCTCGGTCGTCGCCGCGGGCGGCGGGGTCGTCGTCGACGCCGACGGCAACTCGCTCATCGACCTCGGCTCGGGCATCGCCGTCACCGGCGTCGGCAACTCGAACCCGCGCGTGGTCGAGGCCGTCACCGCGCAGCTCGAGGCCTTCACGCACACCTGCTTCACGGTCGCGCCCTACGAGGGCTACGTCGCCGTCGCGGAGAAGCTCAACGAGCTCACCCCGGGCGACTTCGTCAAGCGCTCGGCCCTGTTCAACTCGGGCGCTGAGGCCGTCGAGAACGCCGTGAAGATCGCGCGCCACCACACGAAGCGCCAGGCCGTCGTCGCCTTCGACCACGCCTACCACGGCCGCACCAACCTCACGATGGGCCTCACCGCGAAGAACATCCCGTACAAGAGCGGCTTCGGCCCGTTCGCGTCGGAGGTCTATCGCTCGCCCCTCTCCTACCCGTTCCGCGACGGCGGCCTGTCGGGCGCCGAGGCGGCGGCCCGCGCCATCCTGCAGATCGAGAAGCAGGTCGGCGTCGAGAACCTCGCGGCGATCATCATCGAGCCCATCCAGGGCGAGGGCGGCTTCATCGTGCCGGCCCAGGGCTTCCTGCCCGCGCTCGTGAAGTGGGCGAACGAGAACGACGTCGTGTTCATCGCCGACGAGGTGCAGACCGGCTTCGGCCGCACGGGCGCCTGGTTCGCGAGCGACCACGAGGGCATCGTCCCCGACCTCGTCGTCACGGCGAAGGGCATCGCGGGCGGCCTGCCGCTGTCGGCGGTCACCGGCCGCGCCGAGATCATGGACTCCGCAATGGCCGGCGGCCTCGGCGGCACCTACGGCGGCAACCCGCTCGCCTGCGCCGCCGCGCTCGCCACGATCGAGTCGTACGAGGAGGACGGGCTCATCGAGCGCGCCCGCGAGATCGGCGCCGTACTCCTCGGCCGTCTCAACGCGCTCCGCACGGCCGACCCCCGCATCGGCGACGTCCGCGGCCGTGGTGCCATGGTCGCCATCGAGCTCGTCGACCCCGCCACGGGCGAGCCCGACGCCGCGCTGACCTCGAAGGTCGCCGCGTACGCCCACGCCCACGGTGTCATCGTCCTCACCTGTGGCACCCACGGCAACGTGATCCGCTTCCTGCCCCCGCTCACCATCTCCGACGAACTGCTCATCGACGGCCTCTCGGTCGTCGCGGAAGGACTGAAGAACGCATGACCGACGTGCTCGCGGCGACGACGATGTCGACCGCCCACGTGGATGCCGCGCCGATCCCGGCAAACGCGGTCGATCACATCGCCACCCCGCTCACCGACGCGCGCTCGCAGCTCGCCGAGGCCATCTCGCTGCTCGGCTACGCCGACGGCCTGCACCAGATGCTCGCGACCCCGCGCCGCGAGCTCAGCGTCGCGGTGCCGCTGCGGATGGACTCGGGCGAGAGCCGGCTGTACCTCGGCTACCGCGTGCAGCACAACTTCTCGCGCGGTCCCGCCAAGGGCGGCCTGCGCTACGCGCCCAACGTGAACCTCGACGAGGTGCGGGCGCTCGCGATGTGGATGACCTGGAAGTGCGCCCTGCTCGACGTGCCGTACGGCGGCGCGAAGGGCGGCCTCGCGATCGACCCCCGCGAGCACTCCACGGCCGAGCTCGAGCGCGTGACCCGCCGCTACACGAGCGAGATCCTGCCGATCATCGGCCCGGAGCGCGACATCCCCGCGCCCGACATCGGCACCGACGAGCAGACCATGGCCTGGATCATGGACACCTACTCCGTCAACAGCGGCTACACCGTGCCCGGCATCGTGACCGGCAAGCCCATCTCGCTCGGCGGCTCCCAGGGCCGCGCGAGTGCGACGAGCCGCGGTGTCACGCACATCGCGCTCGCCGCGCTGCGCCACGTGGGCCTCGACCCGGCGCGATCGACCGCCGCCGTGCAGGGCTTCGGCAAGGTCGGCGCGGATGCCGCGCGGTTCCTGTCCGAGGCCGGCGTCCGCGTCACCGCGGTCAGCGACCAGTACGGTGCGGTGGTGAACGCCCGCGGCCTCGACATCGAGGCGCTGTCGGACCACGTGCGCGCGACCGGCTCGGTCATCGGCTTCGCGGGCGGCGAGCCGCTCGAGGGCGCGGACCTGCTCACCCAGCACGTGGACCTGCTCGTCCCGGCCGCGGTCGAGGGCGTGCTGCACGACGGCAACGCCGGCGACGTGAAGGCTGCGGTCATCGTCGAGGGTGCGAACGGCCCGACCACCCCGGCGGCCGACCGCATCCTCCGTGAGCGCGGCGTGCTCGTCGTGCCCGACATCCTCGCCAACGCGGGCGGCGTCATCGTCTCGTACTTCGAGTGGGTGCAGGCCAACCAGGCCTACTGGTGGCGCGCCGACGAGGTCGAGTCCAGACTGGAGGAGCGGATGCTCAGCGCCTGGCAGCACGTGCTCGGCTACGCCCGGGCGCGCGACCTCTCGCTCCGCACCGCGGCCACCGCGCTCGCCGTCGAGCGCGTCGCCGAGGCGCACCGCCTCCGCGGTCTCTACCCCTGATCGGGCACGACGCCGAAACCGCCATCACGACTCACCCTCCCGGCAGACACGAAACGGAACCAGAATGACCGACACCATGCTTGAGACGACGATCCTCGACCGGGTCGCCGACCGCCTCTTCATCGGCGGCGAGTGGGTCGAGGCGGAGGGCGGGCGCACGCTCGCCGTCACCGACCCGTCGACCGGCGACACGATCAGGGAGATCGCGGACGCCTCGCCGGCCGACGGCATCCGCGCGCTCGATGCCGCCGTGGCCGCGCAGGAGGCGTGGGCCGCGACCGCGCCGCGCGAGCGCGGCGAGCTGTTGCGCCGTGCCTTCGACACGCTCATGGCGCGCAAGGAGGACTTCGCCCTCCTCATGACGCTCGAGATGGGCAAGCCGCTCGCCGAGGCGCGCGGCGAGGTCGCCTACGGCGGCGAGTTCCTCCGCTGGTTCAGCGAGGAGGCCGTGCGCATCTCGGGTCGCTACGGGCTCAACCCCGAAGGCACGGGCCGCATGATCGTGTCGCAGCGCCCGGTCGGCCCGTCGTTCTTCATCACGCCGTGGAACTTCCCGCTCGCGATGGCCACCCGCAAGATCGCCCCGGCACTCGCCGCGGGCTGCACGGTCGTCATCAAGCCGCCGGCCCTCACGCCGCTCACGACCATCGCGTTCGTGCAGCTGCTCGAGGAGGTCGGGCTGCCGAAGGGCGTCGTGAACGTCGTCACGACCTCGAAGTCGTCGGCGCTGTCGGCCCCGATCATCGCCGACCCGCGCCTGCGCAAGCTGTCGTTCACGGGCTCGACCGAGGTCGGCCGCAAGCTGCTCGAGCAGTCGGCGCTCGGCATCCTGCGCACCTCGATGGAGCTCGGCGGCAACGCGCCGTTCGTGATCTTCGAGGACGCCGACCTCGACAAGGCGGTAGACGGCGCGATGATCGCGAAGTTCCGCAACATCGGCCAGGCCTGCACCGCGGCGAACCGCTTCCTCGTGCACGAGTCGGTCGCCGACGAGTTCGCGAAGCGCGTCGCCGACCGCGTGCGCGCCATGAAGGTCGGACGCGGCACCGAGGACGGCGTGAACATCGGCCCGCTCATCGACCAGGACGCGGTCGACTCGACCGACGCGCTCGTGCAGGACGCGGTCGGGCGCGGCGCGACCGTGCTCACGGGCGGCACCCCGATCGACGGCGACGGCACGTTCTACGCGCCGACCGTGCTCGCGGGCGTCGCGGCGGGCAGCCGCCTCCTCAAGGAGGAGATCTTCGGGCCCGTGCTCGGCATCACCACGTTCGCCGACGAGGACGAGGCCGTGCGCCTCGCGAACGGCACCGAGTACGGCCTCGTGTCGTACGTGTTCACGCAGGACCTCGCGCGCGGCCACCGCCTGATCGACCGCCTCGCCACGGGCATGATGGGCCTCAACACGGGCCTCGTCTCGAACGCGGCAGCGCCGTTCGGCGGCGTGAAGCAGTCGGGCATCGGCCGCGAGGGCGGCCTCGAGGGCATCCACGAGTACCTCGACACCAAGTACACGCTCATCCCGGTGAGCTGAGGCCGAGCGGATGCCGCAGCCGCGCGCCGCGGCATCCGTTCACCCCACCCCACCCCACCCCCACCTTTTTCAGGAGTCGGCCCCCGATTCATCCGCTTCTCAGGACGACACGCCGTGCCAGGTCGTGGTGCCGGCCGGAATCTCCTGAGAAACGTCGGCTCACCTCCACCAGAAAGCACAGGAATCATGGAACGCATCGACTGCGACGTCGTCGTCGTGGGCGCCGGGGCATCCGGGCTCACCGCGGCCAACCGCCTGAAGGACGCCGGCCGCCGGGTCGTCGTGCTGGAGGCCCGCGACCGCGCCGGAGGCCGGCTCTGGACCGACGACGTCGACGGGGCCATGCTCGAGATCGGCGGCCAGTGGGTCTCGCCCGACCAGGACGCGCTCATCGAGACGCTCGACGAGCTCGGGCTCGAGACGTACCCCCGCTACCGCGAGGGCGTGAACGTCTACATCGGCCCCCAGGGCGAGCTGCGCAAGTTCGAGGGCGAGATCTTCCCGGTCCCGCCCGCGACGGAGCAGGAGATCGTCTCGCTCATCGACAAGCTCGACGCGCTCGTCGCGCAGATCGACCCCGAGCGCCCGTGGGACCACCCGCAGGCGAAGGACCTCGATGAGATCTCGTTCTCGCGCTGGCTGGAGACGCAGACCGACGACGAGGAGGCGCGCGAGAACATCGGCATGTTCATCGCCGGCGCGATGCTCACGAAGCCCGCGCACGCGTTCTCCGCGCTGCAGGCGCTGCTCATGGCCGCCTCGGCCGGCTCGTTCTCGAACCTCGTCGACGCCGACTTCATCCTCGACCGCCGCGTCGTGGGCGGCCTGCAGCAGGTCCCGCTGCTGCTCGCCGAGCGGCTCGGCGGCGCGGTGCGCCTCGGCCAGGCCGTGCGTACGCTGCGCTGGCACCCGGATGCCCCGGAGCGCGGCGTCGTCGCCGTCACCGACCAGCTCGAGGTGCACGCCGCGCACGTCATCCTCGCGATCCCGCCGATCCTCATCTCGCGGATCTCGTACGACCCGCCGCTGCCGCGCCGACAGCAGCAGCTGCACCAGCACCTCTCGATGGGCTTCGTCATCAAGGTGCACGCCGTCTACGAGACGCCGTTCTGGCGCGCCGACGGCCTGAGCGGCACCGCCTTCAGCCCGTACGAGCTCGTGCACGAGGCGTACGACAACACCAACCACGAGGACCCCCGCGGCACGCTCGTCGGCTTCGTCGCCGACGAGGAGGCCGACGGCGTCTTCTCCCTGAGCGCCGAGGAGCGCAAGGCCCGGATCCTCGAGTCGTTGTCGCACTACTACGGCGAGCAGGCGAAGCATCCGGTCGTCTACTACGAGAGCGACTGGGGCTCGGAGGAGTGGACGCGCGGCGCCTACGCCGCGAGCTTCGACATGGGCGGCCTCGCGCGCTACGGAGCCGACCTGCGCACGCCCGTCGGACCCATCCACTTCTCGTGCAGCGACATGGCGGGCAAGGGGTACCAGCACGTCGACGGTGCGATCCGGGTCGGCCGCGAGGTCGCCGACGAGATCCTCGCCGCCGACGAGCTGCGCGCGGTCTCGTGAACGGACGGATCGTCGTCGGATACACCGCTGACGACTCCGGCGCCGACGCGCTCGCGCTCGGCACCCGGATCGCGCGGGCGAGCGAGGCGATCCTCGACGTCGTGATGGTGCTGCCCAGCGAGGCGCACAACAGCACGGTGCCCACCGACACCGGGTACGAGCGGTTCCTCAGGGGCCAGTCGCGCGAGTGGCTGGCCGAGGCATCCGAATCGCTCGACGACGAGGACGTCGTGCAGTCGCTGCACATGCGCTACGCGGAGTCGTTCGCCGAGGGCCTCATCGCCGCGGCGCACGAGTTCGGTGCGTCGCTCATCGTCGTGGGCGCGGCCCGCGGCGGCCTGCTCGGCCGGTCGCGCATCGGCTCCGTCGCGAACGAGCTGCTGCACTCCTCGGATGTCCCGGTGGCGCTCGCGCCCGTCGGCTCGCGCGACGTGCCCGTGGCCCAGGGCGTCACGCGCGTGACCGCCGCGATCGGCACGCGTCCCGGCGCGGACGCGCTGCTCGAGGCATCCGTGCGCCTCGCCCGCACCACGCACGCGCCGCTGCGGCTCGTGTCGCTCGTGCCCATCGACCTGCCCGCGGGCCTCGACGAGGGACTCGTCGAGCTCACCGGCACGGTGCACGCCGACGAGGTGCTGCACACCGCGCGCCGCGAGCTGCCCGCGACCATCGACGCCACGGCGATCGCGGCCACCGGCGCCACCATCGAGGAGGCCGTCCGGGGCCTCGACTGGCACGACGGCGAGCTCGTGCTCGTCGGCTCGAGCCGCCTCGCCGCCCCGCGGCACCTCTTCCTCGGCTCGACGGCGACGAAGATGCTGCGCGAACTGCCGGTGCCCATGATCGTGGTGCCGCGCACCACCACCTGAAGGACCTGGCCATGACGCACCAACCGAACCAGCCCCCGCTCACCGAGGCGACCTCCGCCGTCGACGGCGCCGAGCACGGCATCTCGAAGAAGGGCCTCTCGGCCGGGTCCGTCGGCCTCATCGGCGCGATCGTGATCGGCATCTCGTGCATCGCGCCCGCCTACACGCTCACCGCGGCCCTCGGGCCGACGGTGTCGGAGGTGGGCGAGCAGGTGCCGGCGATCATCCTCGTCGGGTTCATCCCGATGCTGCTCGTCGCGTTCGGCTACCGCGAGCTCAACAAGCGGATGCCGGACTCGGGCACCTCGTTCACGTGGGCGACCCGCGCGTTCGGACCGTGGATCGGCTGGATGGCCGGCTGGGGCCTCGTCGCCGCGACGATCCTCGTGCTCTCGAACCTCGCGGGCATCGCCGTCGACTTCCTGTTCCTGCTCATCTCGCAGGCGTCGGGCAACCCCGAGATCGCCGACCTCGCGGCGAACCCGTTCATCAACGTCGGCGTCTGCCTGCTCTTCGTGCTCGGCGCCACGCTCGTCTCGTACCGCGACATGCAGACCACCCAGAAGCTGCAGTACTGGCTCGTCGGCTTCCAGGTCGCCGTGCTCGTGCTGTTCTCGGTCGCCGCGCTCGTCGAGGTGGCCAACGGCAACGCCTTCGACGCGACGCCGATCGAGCTGGGCTGGTTCAACCCGTTCGCGGTCGACTCGTTCTCGGCGTTCGCGGCGGGCCTCTCGCTCTCGATCTTCATCTTCTGGGGCTGGGACGTCACCCTCACGATGAACGAGGAGACGAAGGGCTCGGCGAAGACGCCCGGTCGCGCGGCGACCATCACGGTCGTCACGATCGTGGTGCTCTACCTGCTCATCTCGGTGTCGCTCATCGCCTACGCCGGCGTCGGCGACGGCGAGTACGGGCTCGGCAATCCCGAGATCCAGGACAACGTGTTCTTCCACCTCGCGGGCCCGATCCTCGGCCCGCTCGCGGTGCTGGTGTCGCTCGCGGTGCTCACGAGCTCGGCCTCGTCGCTGCAGTCCACGTTCGTGTCGCCCGCGCGCACGCTCCTCGCGATGGGCCACTACGGCGCACTGCCCGAGCAGTTCGCGAAGGTCAGCCCGCGCTTCTTCACGCCCGGGTACGCGACGATCGTGTCGGCCGTCGTGGCATCCGTGTTCTACGCCGTCATGCGGTTCGTGAGCGAGAACGTGCTCTGGGACACCATCACCGCGCTCGGCATGATGATCTGCTTCTACTACGGCATCACGGCGTTCGCGTGCGTGTGGTTCTTCCGGAAGCTGTGGTGGCGCTCGGTGCACGACTTCTTCTTCACGCTGCTGTTCCCGCTCGTGGGCGGCGTGATCCTCGCCGTGCTGTTCTTCACGACGCTGATCGACAGCATGGACCCCGAGTACGGCAGCGGCTCGCACGTCTTCGGCCTCGGCCTGGTGTTCGTGCTCGGCATGGTCGTGCTGCTCTCGGGCGTCGCGATCATGCTGTGGCAATGGCGCACGCGTCCCGCGTTCTTCCGCGGCCAGACCCTCTCGCGGGCGGTCGCCGAGGACTGAGGTCCCGCCGATCCGGCCTCCGCTTCCGAGAGCACCGCAGGACCGCCCCCGCGACACCGGGGGCGGTCCTGTCATGTGTGCACTGCCGTGCGGGCGAGCGGATGCCGCGACCGGCGGATGCCGCGGGCGATCACGCCCCGCGGTGCTCCGAGCGCCGGCCGAGGCTCGAGAGTCCCGCGACCAGCAGCAGGGCGCCGAGCGCGACCAGGACCGTGAGGATCAGGCCGCCGGGCGTGAGCGTCGCCCACCAGCCCGCGACGAGCTCCATTCGGGCGGGATCGAGCACGAGCCAGAGCACCGTCGCGGCGAGCCCCGCGAAGACCAGGCCCCAGACGATCCCGGCCCAGCGGATGCGCGGCCGGAGGTCCTCGGGCTCAGGCGTGCCCGGCGCGCTCGGTGCCGCGGGCGGCCGCAGCGTCTCGTTGAATCCGAGCGCCATCGTCGTGTCGTCGTCGGTCATGATCAGTTCCCCTCGGGCTCGAACTCGGTGACGTGGATCGCGGTCGCGATCGCCTGGATGTGGATCTCGACGTCGACCTCGCCGGCCTGCAGACCCGGTCCGATCTCGTCGCTCCATCCGGCGACCGACCGGCCGGGTCCCAGGTCGACCTCGTCGACGAGCGACCAGTCGCCGTCCGCGTCGAAGCGGGCGTGCGTGACCGTGCAGTCGGCGCACTCCACCGCCAGCGCGATCCGGGCACCGTCGCGGACGTCGATCGACACCGACCCGACGCCCTGCACGAGCTTCCACTCGACAGGCGCGGCCTGGTCGGCGACCTGCTCGTCGACCGTGAGGCTGACCGCGCCGATCGGCTGCACGACGCTCGTCGTGCTCGCGGACTCGGCGATCCCTCCGAGCACGAGCCGCGGGTCCCGCGGCACCACGGCCGTGACGACCGTCGCGAGCAGCAGCGTGACGGTCACGAACGCGAGGAAGCCGCTGCGGCGCCGGAGGGAACCGGCGAGCACCATCGCGAGCGCCGTCACGATCGTCCCGACCGCGAGCCCGATCGTCACGGACTGCGCCGCGAGGTCGGCCGACCCGAGCGCGACCATCGCCGCGATCGCCCCGGCGACGAGGGAGGCGCCGAGCGTCGCGACCACGTAGGCGAAGCTCGTGCGTGGCCGGGTGAGCCGCCGGATGCGCCGGGCCTCCTCGGCCTGCACCTGGAACTCGATCGCGCGGGCCCGGTTCTCGGCGGCGAGCTGGGCGCGAGCCGCGCGGTTCGCCTCGTCCTGGCTGCGCCGCCACGCGTCGTGCTCGGCGCGCCAGGCCTCGTGGCGCACCTTCCACGCCTCGTACTCGTCGGTGCCGTAGGGCGCCGACGTCGGCTGGGTCGGTGCGACGGGCTCGGCTGCGTAGGCCGCGCCGGCCAGGGGGATCGTCGCCGCGGTCGCGGAGGCCGGCAGGGGGACGGTCGCGGCGGTCGTGCCGGTCGTGGCGGCATCCGTCGATTCGGCGCCGGCGGTGGTCGCGGCGGTCGCTGCGAACGGCGCGGCGGGCGTGGTGGCCGGGGCGGACGGCGTGGTGGCCGGGGCATCCGGCCGCGGGACGGCCCCTGCCGGCGAAGCGTTCCGCGCGAGCCAGACGATGAGCGCGGTCACGCCGGCGATCGCGAGCAGCACCCAGAGCACGCCGAGCCACCGGAACGGCCCGCCCCATTCGTCGACGGCCCAGTTCCAGCCGCCGAACCACCACGGCCCGCCGAGGCCGAGCAGGCCGACGAGCGCGAAGGCCGCGACGCCGACGAGTGCGCTGTCGTACAGGCCGCGCAGCATCGACTCGAGGTGGATCCGGCCGGTGGTGTCGGGCAGCAGCAGCCACGCGGCGCCGTAGGCCAGGAACGCCACGGGGAGGAACAGCGCGACGACGACGAGGATGCCCCGCACGATGATCGGGTCGATGCCGAGCCTGGTGCCGACTCCGGCGGCGACGCCGCCGATCCAGCCGGGCCGGCGCGGCACGCCGAGCGAGCGGAGCCAGGCGAAGAAGCGATCGTCGGATGGCGGCGGGGCAGACGCGCCGGGGGCGCCGGGTGCGCCGGCCGGGTCGCCCGCTGGGGGCGGGGTCGTCGTGGAGGTCATGGGTCGATCGTCCCGCGTCGGGCTCCCGGCCGGCCATCCGGCATCTCCCTGACGCGACCCTGAATTCCGGGCGGGGCCGTGTCGGGGCATCCGCGGGTCTGCTTGGATCGGAGCATGAGCACGGCATCGGCGACCCCCGCGCTCGCGCGCCGACGCGATTGCCTCGTCGCGGGCGTCGCGGGCGGGCTCGCCGACCACCTCGGATGGCCCGTCCGGGTCGTGCGCATCGCGTTCGTCGCGACCGCGCTCCTCGCGGGTGCGGGTGCGCTGCTCTACGCGTGGCTCTGGGCGTTCGCACCGTGGGCGGAGGCATCCGGCCCCGACGACCGCGTCGAGCGACGCGCACCCGTGGCGATCCTGGCGACGGCCGGCGCGCTCGGCGCAGCGGTCCTGGCCATCCTGCTCGCGATCCTCGACGACGGCCTGCCCGACGGCGGCGCGCCCGACTGGCTCGTGCCCGCGGTCCTGGCCGTGCTGCTCGCCGCAGGCGCCGGGGCCTGGGTGAGCTTCATCGACCGGCCCGATCCCGCGCGCGGCCGGCGCCTCGAGGTCGGGGTTCGCGCTGCGCTCACCGCGGCGCTCGCGCTGCTGGCGGTCGTGCTGGTGCTGGGACCTGCCGCGCGAGCGTGGCCGGTCGCCGCGGTGCTCGCTGCGTTCGGCGCACTGCTCGGCATCGGTCTGGTGTACCTTCCCGCGCTCGTGAAGCTGTGGCGCGACCTCGAGGGCGAGCGCGTACGACGCATCCGCGACGAGCAGCGCAGCGCGATGGCCGCGCACCTGCACGACTCGGTGCTCCAGACGCTCGCGCTGATCCAGAACCGGGCCGGCGCGTCGAGTGAGGCGGGGCGGCTCGCGCGCGCGCAGGAGCGCGAGTTGCGCAGCTGGCTGTACGAGGGCGACGCCCCGGCCGACAGCGACCTCGCGACCGACCTGCGCGACTTCGCGGCCGCCCTCGAGCTCGACTACGCGGTGCGGATCGACGTCGTCGCCGTCGGCATGTCGGACGAGCGTGCGAGCGGCGAGCTCGCCGCGGCCGTGCGTGAGGCGATGCTCAACGCCGCCCGGCACGCAGGCGGTGAGGTGTCGGTGTACCTCGAGGGTTCGCCCGACGCGGTCGACGTCTACGTGCGCGACCGCGGACCCGGGTTCGATCCGACGCAGGTCGCGCCGGGTCGGCTCGGCGTCCGCGAGTCGATCATCGGGCGGATGCGGCGCGCCGGCGGCAGCGCCACCGTCCGACCCGGCGCGGGTGGCGAGGGCACCGAGGTGCACCTGCGATTCGAGACGAGGGCGGAGCATGGCTGACACGCTCACCGTGGTCGTGGTCGACGACCACTCGATCTTCCGGTCGGGCCTGCGCGCCGACCTCGACCGCTCGATCGAGGTCGTGGGCGAGGCGGCGGACGTCCCGTCCGCGGTCGCGGTGATCGCCGAGACGCGGCCCGACGTGGTGCTGCTCGACGTGCACCTGCCCGGCGGCTCCGACGCCTCGATCTCGGGCGGCGCAGAGGTGCTGCGACGCGTGGCATCCGAGGTGCCGTCGACGCGGTTCCTCGCCCTGAGCGTCTCCGACAAGGCCGAGGACGTCGTCGGCGTCATCCGTGCGGGTGCCCGCGGCTACATCACGAAGGGCGCGTCGGGCGCCGAGGTGAGCCGCGCGGTGCAGGCCGTCGCGGGCGGCGATGCGGTGTTCTCGCCACGCCTCGCGGGGTTCGTGCTCGACGCGTTCGGAGCAGCAGTGGGGGAGACGGCCGCGGCCGACGACGAGCTCGACCGGCTCTCGACGCGCGAGCAGGAGGTCATGCGGCTCATTGCACGCGGCTACGCGTACAAGGAGGTCGCGGCGACGCTGTTCATCTCGGCGAAGACCGTCGAGTCGCACGTGTCGAGCGTGCTGCGCAAGCTGCAGCTCTCGTCGCGGCACGAGCTCACCGCCTGGGCGACGGCCCGCCGCCTGCTCTGACCCGGAGGTCAGTCCATCGAGGCGGGGGCTGCGCCCGTGTACGCCGCGAACGTGGTGTCGGCCGCCGCACGGGCGACGTCGGCGGCGGCGCCGAACGCGACGTGCGCGGACGCCCACCGGTCGGCGCTGCCGCGCATGAACCCGATGCCCTCGTCGCTCACGAGCCACTCCTGCGCGTTGTCGGGCCGCACCTCGCCGGTCGAGAGGTGCTGCGCGAGGCCGAGCAGCGTCTGGTCCCAGCCGATGCCCGTGGCCGACGGTCCGAACTGCTCCCACATCTCGGCGCCGAGGTCGGCCGACGGGGCGACGTGCTGGAGCTCGACGCGGGTGCGTCCCGGCTCGACCTCGGTGAGGCGCACGGTCACCCACGTGACGCCGCCGCCGTACTCCCAGGTGACGCCGTACGAGTTCGGCGCGTCGCACGACTCGACGATGCCGCCGGCGTTGCCCTGGAGCTGGTAGCGGCCGCCGAGCCGCAGGTCGCCGCTCACCGGCAGGAACCAGCGCGGGATGCGCTCGGCCGAGGTGAGGGCGTCCCACACGTCGTCGATCGGTGCGGCGTACGTCTGGGCGAGCGTCTGCACGAACGTGTCGGCGCCGTCGCGCGTGCCGGTCGTCAGGCCGCGGTCCACGGCGTCGAGCTGGGTGTCGATGTCCATCTCAGGTCTCCTTGTTCGAGGCGTTCGTCTGGGGTGCTGCCGAGTCGGATGCTGCCGATTCGGATGCCGCCGAGTCGGATGCCGCCGAGCCGGGTCGTGCAGGTTCGGCTGCGGCGATGCGTCGTGCACGTGCCGAGCGCGCGAGCTCCGTGCCGAGGGCGTCGAGCCGCGGGCGCCAGAAGCGCTCGAACGGCGTGAACCACTCGGCGGCCTCCGCGATCGGCTCGGGCTCGAGCGCGTACAGGCGCCGCGTGCCCTCGGAGCGAACCGACGCGAACCCGGACTCGCGCAGCACCTTCAGGTGCTGGGAGACCGCGGGCTGCGAGATGCCGAACTCGCGCTGCACGGCGCGCCCGACCTCTCCGGCGGCGAGTTCGCCGTCGGCCAGCAGTTCGACGATGCGTCGCCGCACCGGATCGCCGAGGATGTCGAGCGCGTGCACGATCCCCATTCTTCACCTGCGACTTATATAAGTCAAGAGTGAAAGATAACGGAGCCTCCTCGCATGCGATATCGACGTGTCGACGGCTGTCGGTTGTTCCGACCGCGCGACTCCCGAAAACAAGGACGCCCTGCCACGTCGACCGGATGTCCGTGGTTTCAGGAGTCGACGTCTTCAGCGTCGGCGAACGTCCTTGCTTTCAGGAGTCCGTAGGGGGGAGTATGCGTCGCATTCGGTCAGGCGGCGGATGCCTCCTGCGCCGCGTCGCCCGCCTCGGCCTCGTAGACCGTGGCGCCGGCCACCACCGTGCGCACCACGCGCGCCTCGAGCAGTACGTCGGCGCCCTCGGCGAACGGATCACGGTCGAGCACCGCGAAGTCGGCGGCGAGCCCCGGCGCGATGCGGCCGCGCTCGTGCTCCTCGAGGCAGCTCGCGGCGGCGTCGCGCGTGGCGTGCGCGAGCGCGTCGGCGAGCGGCAGCGCGTACTCGGGGTGGTTCGCCGGGAACGAGCCGTCGAGCGCCGATCGGCGCGTCGCCGCGATGTAGAGGTTCGGCAGCGCCTCGTGCGGAGCGGTCGGGGCATCGGTCGAGAACGCCAGCAGCGCGCCCGCCTCGGTGAACTCGGTCCAGGCGAAGCCGCGGTCGGCGCGCTCGTCGCCGAGCATCGCGGCCCAGTTCGCCCAGATCGCGGGGTCGGCGTGCACGGGCTGCATCGACGCGGTGACGCCGAGCGCGGCCATGCGGCCGGCCGTCTCGGGGGCGGCGTACTCGAGGTGCTCGATCCGGTGCCGGCGGGGGCGGTCGCCGTTCACGGCGTGCGCGTGCTCGAGTGCGTCGAGCGCGACATCGCTCGCGAGGTCGCCGATCGCGTGCAGCGCGACCTGGAGGCCCGCGGCATCCGCTGCCGCCACGACCGGGCGCAGGCGCTCGAGCGGCCAGATCGGCTCGGCGT
The DNA here is from genome assembly GCF_042796995.1 of Agromyces sp. NPDC057865. Taxonomy (NCBI): domain Bacteria; kingdom Bacillati; phylum Actinomycetota; class Actinomycetes; order Micrococcales; family Microbacteriaceae; genus Agromyces; species Agromyces sp. NPDC057865. The sequence continues at coordinate 184,564 of NZ_JBHVMJ010000003.1, forward strand.
TCGAGCCGTCGGCGTACGGATGCCGCATCGCGGCCGTGCACGCGTCGATCACGCCGTCGAGCACGAGCTTGATGCCCGCGATCTTGAGCCATGCGCGCTGCTCGCCCGCGAGCTCGATCGCCCGGGACACCTGCGCGAGGTTCCCGCCGTCGTCGCCGGTGTTGCCGATGAACCAGTGCGCGAGCACGCGGATCGGCAGCGTGCCGCCGCGCCGCTGCGCTGCGCGGTCGAACGCCGCGAGTCCGAGCTCGTCGAACGCCATGTCGACGACGCCGGTCACGCCGGTCGCGAGGTACGCGGCGATGGTGCGCTCGACGGCGGCATCGCGGTCGGCGTCGGTCGCGACCTCGGCCAAGAGCGTCCAGACGTGCTGCTGCGCGGCGGTCTCGAACAGCATGCCGTCGGGCTCGCCGTCGGCGTCGCGGCCGATGCGGCCGCCGATCGGGTCGGGGGTGTCGCGGTCGATGCCGAGCTCGCGCAGGGCGGCCGTGTTGACCCACACCGAGTGGTAGTCGTTCGCGTCGAGGTAGACGGGCACGTCGGCGACGACCTGGTCGAGCATCGCGGCGGTCGGGGCGCCGCCCGGCACGGAGTCGAAGAGCCAGCCGCGGCCGAGCAGCCGCGGGGCATCCGGGTCGGCGTCGCGGGCCGTGCGCAGCCGCTGCTGGATGTCGGCGAGGGTGCGCGCGTCGGTCAGTCCGACCTTGCCGAGCGCCTCGCCCATCATGACCAGGTGGGTGTGGGCGTCGATGAAGCCGGGAACGACGACGCGGCCTTCGAGGTCGACCGTCGCGGCATCCGTGCCGGCGAAGTCCGCGGCCTCGGCGTCGGAGCCGACGAACGCGATGCGCCCGCCGTCGGTGACGATCGCCTCGGCCCAGGCGGGCTCGTCGGCGGTGAACGCGCGGCCGCCGCGGTGGAGCACCCGGGTCATGCGGCGACCTCCTCGGTGACGGCGGACGCGGGCTCTTCGGTGCGCTGCAGCCGCGACGAGACGCGTGCGACGAGGAACGCGGGCACGGCGAGGACGAAGCTCGCGACGCCGAGCACGGTGACGAAGCCCTGGTAGCCGAACGCCTCGACGAGGGCGGCACCGATGACGGGCGTGAGCGCCGAGCCGACGAGGTAGACCGCGAGCAGCGGGCCGGACCAGCGGCCGTCGGCGTCCAGAGCCGCGGCGGTGGCGACGAAGTAGAGGAAGGCGATGGCGTAGACGGTGTTCCACGCGATGAAGACGACGATGAACATCGTCGGGTCGGTGACGAAGCCCTCGGCGATCTTCAGGAGGCCGCCGGCCACGAGCAGGATCGCGAGCGGCACGGCGCGCCCGAGACGGTTGCCGACGATCATCAGCAGGATGGCGCCGACGATGCCGCCGGCGGTCGCGCCGCTCAGGGCGATGCCGAGGCCCTCGGGGGTGAGGCCGGCCTGGTCGGCGCCCATGACGCCGGCCATCGCCCAGAGCGAGTCCTCGCTCGCGGCCCAGAGGGCGAACGTGACGAGCAGCACGAAGCCCGCGAACGTCTCGGCGCGGCGCGGCCGGCGGGCGACGGCGTCGGATGCGGCGGCGGCCGTGGGAACGGCCACGTGCTCGACGACCGGGGCGGTCGGCAGCCAGGCCGACGCGAACAGCACGAGCAGGGCGAACAGCGCCAGGGTGCCGAACACGCTGATCGGCACGAGCGGCAGGAGCGGGATGAGCGCGAGGATCACGGTCACGACCGCGCGGTTGGCGAGGCCGCTGATGCCGGCGACCCGGTCGGGGTTGACGAAGGCCGCGATGGCCGCGCCCGACGACGAGACCGCGCCGCCGGCGCCGATGCCGCCGATGAGGAGGCCGGCCACGACGACCGCGGGTGCCGGCACGAGCGCGGCCGCGCCGAAGCCCACCACGGCGAGGACGAGCCCGATGCGTGCGACGAGGAGGCGGCGAGGGCCCGCGCTGAGCTTCGCCGTCGCGAGACCGGTGACCGCGGTGAGCAGCAGCGCGCCGGTGACGATCCAGCTCGCCGTGAGCACGTCGGCGCCGAGGGCCGACTGCACGGCCGCGATCATGTACGGCGAGAGGTTCACGCCGAGGTAGCCGGCGATGCCGATCCCGAACGTGGCGACCGCGCTGGGCAGCCGCAGGGGGATCCTGGCGGATGGGAGGGAGTGGGACACGGGGGACCTCCGGGGTTCGGCACGACGATGTGCACGAGGTAAACGAATGGTATTCGTTTATTATGCATACGTGAGGCCGATTCGGGAAGTGCGGATTTCGCGACCCGTAGGCTGACGACACATGCACGTGCACGAGGGAGGCGCAGATGCCGAGGCCGAGGACCCCGCTGCTGTCGACCGATCGCATCGCGGATGCCGCGATGGAGCTCGTCGACGAGGGCGCGCCGTTCGGCGTCAACGCGATCGCCCGGCGGCTCGGCGTGACGCCCTCGTCGCTCTACAACCACGTGCGCGGCCGCGACGAGATCGTCGAGCTCATGCGCGGGCGGCTCGGGGAGCGGTACCTCCCGCGCCCGGTCGGCGGCGCGTGGGACGAGGTGGTCGAGGGGAGCCTGCGCGCCCAGCGCCGGATGTACGCGGAGCATCCGTTCCTCATCCCGCTCATCGTGGAGCAGACCATCACCGACCCGACCGTCATCGCCTCGTACGACCACCTGGCGACCACGCTCGTCGCGGCCGGGTTCCCCGAGGACGACGTGCTCGACGTCGTCGCGATCATCGACGCCTTCTCGATCGGCATGGGCCTCGACCTCGCGTCGCCCGACGAGGTGTGGGCGCCCGAGACCCCGACCGAGACGCTCGGGCGGCTCGTGGCAGTCGGGCCTCGCGGCGCGGCGCGCAGCGACCGGGCATTCGAGTCGGGCCTCGAGCTGCTGCTCGACGGGCTGCGCCTGCGGCTCGCCCGCTACGAGCTCGACTGAGTACTCGCGGGTTGAGGAGCGCCCGGCGCAGCCGGACGCGTCTCGAACCCGCCAGCACGGACATCCGGGTTTCGAGACGCGGGCTGCGCTCGCTCCTCAACCCTCGGCTCCGTCTTCCGCGCGCGGCATCCGCCCGGCTACGGTGAAACGGTCGCGTCCGAGGGCGGGCGCGGGACGGGGGAGTTCCACATGGCCGGATACGACGACATCATCGCCGACCTTCCGATCGGCGACATCGCGGCGAAGCTCGGGGTCGACGAGGCCACTGCGAGGAAGGCCGTCGACGACGCGCTTCCGGCGCTGCTCGCGGGCATGGGCGCGAACGCGACCGACCCGGCCGGCGCCGCATCGCTCGAGCGAGCGGTCGTGCACCACGACCCGAAGCTCGTCGAGGGCGGCGTGAACCTCGCCGACGTCGACGAGGACGACGGCCGCAAGATCGTGAAGAACGTGTTCGGCACCAACACCGACCAGGTGGTGACGGCGCTCGACACGAAGGACGGTGGTGGCGGCGGCAACCTCATCGGGAAGCTGCTGCCCATCCTCGCGCCGATCGTGATGGCCTGGCTCGCGAAGCAGTTCACCAAGAAGCAGGAGCCCGCGGCATCCGGTGACGACGGCGGTGGCGCGGGCGGCGGCGGCATCGGCGACATCCTCGGCGGGTTGCTCGGCGGTGGCGGCGGTTCGGGCAGCTCCGGCGGCTCGGGCGGAGGCCTGGGCGACATCCTCGGCGGCCTGCTCGGCGGCGGCAGTGGCGGTTCGGGTGGTTCGGGCGGCTCCGGCGGCGGCCTCGGCGACCTGCTCGGAGGCCTCCTGGGCGGTGGCAAGCGGTAGATCCTCGGTCGTCGAGTAGCGAGCGAAGCACGCGTATCGAGACGTCGTGCCGGGTCTCGATACGCGTGCTCCTTCGTCGCTCGCTACTCGACCAGCGGGACTGGGCGCCCGCATAGACTGTCGGGGTGCCAGTGAACCCAGAGCTGCAGGGGCGCGAGTTCCCGCCCGCCGAGCCCTACCTGGTCGGTCGCGAGAAGGTGCGCGAGTTCTCGCGCGCGGTCTTCGCGACCGATCCGATCAACCTCGACCCCGAGGCCGCGCGGGCCGCCGGCTACGACGACGTCGTCGCGCCGCCCACCTTCGCCGTCGTCGTGCAGGAGCAGACGCTCGCCCAGCTGCTGGCCGAGCCCGACGCGGGCATCGACTTCTCGCGCGTCGTGCACGGCGACCAGCGCTTCACGTTCACCCGCCCGATCGTCGCCGGCGACCTGCTCACCGCGACCCTGAGCGTGCCGAGCGTGAAGACGCTCGGCGGGCACTCGATCGTCACGGCCGAGACCGCGATCACGGATGCCTCCGGCGCCCACGTCGTGACCACGATCTCGGCGCTCGTCGTGCGCGGAGAGGACGACTGATGCCCGCGACCTCCGCCTTCGACGGCCTGACCGTGGGCGACATCGTCGCCGAGGCCTCGTTCCCGCTCACGCGCGACTCGCTCGTGCGCTACGCCGGCGCCTCCGGCGACTTCAACCCGATCCACTACCGCGACGACGTCGCCCGCTCGGTGGGGCTGCCGGGCGTGCTCGCCCACGGCATGCTCACCATGGGCTTCGCCGTGCAGCCGGTCGTCGACTGGGCCGGCGATCCCGGCCGCGTCGTCGACTACCAGGTGCGTTTCACGCGTCCCGTCGTCGTCGACCCCGAACTCGGCGCCGTCGTGTCGGTCGTCGCGAAGGTCGGCCAGCTCGACGCCGAGGCGCGCGTGGCACGCGTCGACCTCACCGTGAAGGTCGGCGAGGAGACCGTGCTCGGCAAGGCGCAGGTGCGGGTCTCGCTCGTCTGATGGCTCGCGACATCCCGTTCTCCGAGCTCACCACGCTGCGCGTCGGCGGCCCGGCCGGCCGGCTCGTCACAGCGACGACGCAGCGCGACCTCGTCGACCTCGCCACCGAGGCGTGGGAGCACGGAGTGCCCTGGCTCGCGCTCGGCGGCGGCTCGAACCTGCTCGTCGGCGACGAGGGGTTCGACGGCACCGTGATCCGTGTCGCCACGAAGGGCATCGAAGTGCTCGGCCGCGGCGACGCAGCCGATCCGTCGCTGGTCGGCGATGCGGTCGCCGCCGACGGAGTGGCCTCCGTGCGCATCCGCGTGCAGGCCGGCGAGACCTGGGACGATGTCGTGGCCTGGGCCGTCCACGAGGGCTACTCCGGATTCGAGGCGCTCTCGGGCATCCCCGGATCGGTCGGCGCCGCGCCCGTGCAGAACATCGGCGCCTACGGGCAGGAGCTCGAGTCGACGCTCGTCGCGGTGGAGTTCCTCGAGGAGGGCGCAGACGAGCCGCACCGCATGACCGCCGCGGACCTGGGACTCGGCTACCGCACGTCGGTGCTCAAGCGCGGCCTGCCCGGGATCGTCGTCTCGGCGGAGTTCGACCTGCACGACACGTCGGTGGAGCGGGCGGTGCTCGGCGAGCCGCTCGGCCAGCCCGTCGCCTACGCCCAGCTCGCCGACGCGCTGCACGTGAACCTCGGCGACCGCGTGCCGGTCGCGCGCGTGCGCGAGGCCGTGCTGCGCCTGCGCGCCTCGAAGGGCATGGTGCTCGACCCCGACGACCCCGACTCGGTGAGCGCCGGCTCGTTCTTCACGAACCCGATCGTCACCGAGCGCACCGCCCGCACCCTGCCGGGCGACGCGCCCCGGTGGTACCTCGACGACGAGTCGCCCGATCAGGTCACGCCGATCACGCCGGGCCTCGACGAGTCGCCGCTCGACCAGTTCCTCGCGCACCAGGCGTCGCTCGAGCCCGTCGAGTCCGAGGCGGATGCCGCGCCGCCCGAGCCGCTCGTCAAACTCTCGGCCGCGTGGCTCATCGAGCGCTCGGGCATCCACCGCGGCTTCGCCCTCCCCGGTTCGCGCGCGGCGATCTCGTCGAAGCACACGCTCGCGTTGACGAACCGTGGCGGCGCCACCGCCGAGGAGATCGCGCAGCTCGCCCGCTTCGTGCAGAGCCGGGTCCAGGGGGAGTTCGGCATCCTGCTGCACCCCGAGCCGGTGCTCGTCGGTCTCCGCCTCTAGAGCTGCGTCGTGAGTCGGCCGATCACCCCTGCTTCGCCGCGGACACGTCGACGCAGACGACTCCCGTGTTGCCGTCCTGGTCGGCGATCACCGTGAGCCCGGGCGCCTCGCTGTCGTCGACGACGGTACCGCCCGCGGCGAGGGCGGCCGCGATCCGCTGTTCGGCCACCTCGGGCGCCACATAGACCTCGAGGTGGAACCGCTGAGGCGCGGTCGCCTGCTCATCGCCCTGCTCGTCGTCATCCCCGAACCACAGGTTCGGCACCCGTCCCGTGGCGTCCCGGACCTCGTCGCTGGGGGAGCCGCGGCCTTGGGACTCGGCACTCCCGGTCAGGAGTGCGGCCCACACCGGGGCGATGGTCGCGGAGCGGGCCGTGTCGAGGCCGAGCTCGATCTCGCTGACCGAGGCCGGGTCGGCGGTGAGCCCGTGGTCCGCGGCGATCCCGCTGATGCGTCGCGCCAGGTCGACGTCCTGCTGGGTCACCCACTCCACGACGTACTCGGTGCCCTCGTCGTCGCGGTAGATCGCGTCGTCGCTGACCAGCTCGAGGTCGACGTACCCGGTGCCGATCGACACCCGCGGGTGGTGGCCGATCGCGTCGCCCGCCTCGCCCACCGCGACGACGAACCCTGCGCCGGCGGCGAAGCCGTCGACCAGGTACCGGGCGTGCAGCCCCTGGGCGAGCTTCCGCCAGTCGGTCAGGTCGGCTGCGGCGATCTGCGGGCCCCTCAGCATGTCCATAGTCGGGGAGTCTAGGCCCGGTGCGGCCGCGCCGGCACCCGCGAATCCCGCCGCGCACTCGACGGACGGTAGACGTCGAGGGCCTGCGGCACGATCCGCAGCAGCGTGCGATAGCCCGAGCCCGCGTAGGCCGTCTGCGCCTCGGCGGGTGCGGCGAGCGCCACCTCTCCGTCGTGCGCGAACCCGGGCGGCTGGCCGCTCCGTGGGCGAACCACGACGTCGAGCGACGCCGACGTGAACGCCTCGATGCGCTCGGGCAGGAGCCGGAGTCCGCGCAGCACGCGGCTCACCCGGCGCCCGAACGCGAGCGACGCGGCGGCGCGCGCGCGCGACCCTGCGTGCAGGATCCGCACGTCGAGCACGCCGCCGTCGAGGCTCCGGCGCTGCAGCGGCGCGGCGGTGCCCGGATCGTTCGCGCCCACGCCCACGAAGAGCGTCCAGACCCGTGCCCGACGCCCGGCGACCACGACCTCCACGGGCTCCGACCGACTCAGCACGCGCGCGGCCGCGATGAGGGCGGCGGGCCACTTGCCCCAGCGGTCGCGCAGTTCCTCGCGCGCGGCCACGAAGTCGGGGTAGATGCCGACCGACGCGGTGTTCAGCACGGTGACCGGCGGCCGGTCGCCGAACGACAGCTCCGCGACATCCGCCCGCACGCCCTCGCCGCGCTGCAGCGCGCTCACGGCCAGCTCAGCGGATGCCGCGCCCGCCGTGCGCGCGAAGTGGTTGAACGTGCCGCCCGGCACCACGAGCAGCGGCAGCCCGGCGGCCCGGGCCTCGTGCGCCACGGCGGCGACCGTGCCGTCGCCGCCGCAGACCCCGAGGATGCGCGGCCGCCCGCGGCGGTGCCGGAGCGCGGCGCGCACGACCGCGCCGGGCTCCTCGTCGTCCTGCAGCACGTGCACCCGGGCGGCGGGGAGCCGCTCGGCGACGACCCGCAGCGGGTCGGCCCGCACGACCGCGGTGCCCGACGCGCGGTTCGCGACGAGGAACACCCCCTCGCCGTCAGGCGACGCGGGCAGCGCCCGGTCCACGCCGCTCGGCGGCTCCGGCACGGGTTCGCCGCGGCGCGGCGCCACGAGCGCGCCGAGGCCGGCGACGCCGACGCCGAGCGCCAGGCCGCCCACGACGTCCGAGAGCCAGTGCGCGCCGGTGTGCAGACGCGAGTAGCCGACGCCGAGCGCGAGCGGCGCGATCGCGGCGCCGATCACGGGCTGCTCGATCGCGACGCCCGTCGCGAACGCCGCGGCGCTCGCCGAGTGCCCCGACGGGAACGACGGGGTGATCGGCGGCTTCGGAAGGCGCCGGGCGATCGGCACATCCGCGAGCAGCGGACGGTCGCCGCCGAACACCTCCTTCGCGATGAGGTTCGTGAGCGCGCTCGCCGCGAGCAGCGACAGCACGCCGCGCGCGGCGGCGCGACGACGGCGTGTCACGGCGAGCACGCCCGCGAGCGTCCACCACAGCACGCCGCGATCGGCGAAGCCGGTCAGGCGCGACCAGAACCGGTCGGCGAGCGGATGCGCGTGGCGCCGGTTCACGGCGCGGCCGGCCGCGGCATCCGCCCGGCGCACCCACCGGGGGAGGACCTTCGTGCGCTGGATGGCGACGCGGACGCTCGATGCTGCGGTCACGCGCACAGCGTAGGGCGAGCGTCGCCCGTCGTCACGGCGTTGCGGCGTGCGAGCGGCCACGCTATGCGACGACCGGACGGCCGGCGCCGGTCAGAGGAGTCCCAGCTCCATCGCCCGGGTGACCGCGCGGGTGCGGTCGTTCACGCCGAGCTTCTCGAACGCGTGCAGCAGGTGCGTCTTCACCGTCGCCTCGCCGATGTAGAGGGCCTTCGCGATCTCGGGGTTCGAGCGTCCCTCGGCGACGAGCACGAGCACCTCGCGCTCCCGCGGCGAGAGCGCGGGCGGTGCCACGGATGCCGCGTCGGCCCGTACCCGCGAGACGAGCTTCGCCGCGATCGACGGTGCGAGCACCGTCTCGCCCGCGGCGACCGCGCGGATGCCCGCGAGGATCTCGGCCTGCGGCGCCGCCTTCAGTAGGTAGCCGCTCGCGCCCGCCTCGATCGCCGCGAGGATGTGGTCGTCGGTCTCGTACGTGGTGAGCACGAGCACTCGGGTGCCGCCGCCCGCCGCGACGATGCTGGCGGTCGCGCTCGCGCCGTCGACGCCGGGCATCCGCAGGTCCATGAGCACGAGGTCGGGGCGTTCGGATGCCGCGAGCGCGACCGCCTCGGCGCCGTCGGCCGCCTCGCCCACCACCTCGATGCCGGGCGCCGTCTCGAGCAGCCCGACGATGCCGGCGCGCACGATCGGGTGGTCGTCGGCGACGACGATGCGGATGGAGTCGGGGCCGTCGTGCGGCTCCCGAGGGGTCATGCGACGCCTCCCGTGGGGCTCGCGGCATCCGCTCTGGGCACGACGACCCGCAGGCGGGTGCCGCCCGAGGCGCCTGGCCCGAACTCGAACGTGCCGCCCGCGAGCGCCGCCCGGTCGCGGATGCCGGCGAGGCCGAAGCCGTACTCGCCGGGCTGCGCCTCGCCGGGGCCGACGCCGTCGTCGGTCACGGTGAGCACCACGTCGGCGTCGTCCGCCGTCACCGCGATGGTCGCCGTCGACGCACGGGCGTGCTTGCGCACGTTCGCAATGGCCTCCTGCGCCGAGCGCAGCAGCACGACCTCGAGTTCCCGGTCGAGACCCGTCACCTCGGCGGACACCGACACGGCCACGCCGGTCTCGCGCTCGAACGAGACGGCCAGTCGACGCAGCGCCTCGGCGAGACCCGCCTCGGCCTCGACGGGCGTCAACGACGCGACGAGTCCGCGCGCCTCGGTGAGCGCCTCGCGGGCCATCTGCTCCATGAGCTCGATGTCGCCGCGAGCGGCTGCCGCGGCCTCGCCGTCGACGGCCTCGAGCCGGTTGCCCGCCCGCTGCGCCACCATCACCAGTCCGGTGAGGCTCTGCGCGATCGTGTCGTGGATCTCGCGGGCGAGCCGCCCGCGCTCCTCGGTGACGCCGGCGTCGCGGTGCATCGCGGCGAGCTGCCCCTGCGCGGCCTGCAGGTCGTCGAGCAGGCGGGCGCGTTCCTCCCCGTACTGGGCGATGCGGGTGATCCAGAGGCCGAGCGCGATGCTGAAACCGACCGTGAGCACGGCCACCCCGAGGCCCGTGAGGAGGCCCGCGGCGCCGGACCGCGCGACGTAGCCGACGACGATCGCGACGGCGACGAGGATGTTGGCGGTGATGGCGCTCCGCGTGCTCGGCGCCGTGGTCCACACGAACGGGTAGATGAACGCCTGCACGATCGCGAACGCCGGCTCGAACGTGGTGCCGACCGCGAGGACAGCGGCGAAGAGGATCGCGACCACGAGATACGGCCGCAGCTCGCCCACGGGCAGCAGTCGACGGCCGCCGGCGAAGTACACGACGAGGAACGCGGCGGCGGCCGCCCACGCGCCCCACTCGCTGGGCCCGTAGGGCGGGTCGATGATCGTCAGCACGACGATGACGCTCGCGGCGACGATCGCCGCGAGGTCCCACCAGCGTGCGCTCAGCATGACGCCACCTTCTCACGAGCGGGACGGCGCCGGCAGCGCAGGGCTGCCGGCGCCGGTCCGGTCACGCGTCGCGCCGGATCCACCGGAACGTGACGCGGCTGACGATGAGCCCCACGACGAGCCAGGCCACCAGCACGATCGCGACGAGTCCGAGGTCCCACTCGCCGTTCTGCTCCATCACCTTGAAGTCGTCGGGCAGGAACACGGCGCGCATGCCCTGGGCCATCCACTTGAGCGGGAAGATGCTCGCGATGTTCTGCATCCACTCGGGCAGCTGCGAGAACTGCAGGTACACGCCCGAGATGAACTGGAGGATCAGCACGATCGGGATGACGACGGCGGTGGCGCTCTTGCCGCTGCGCGGCAGCGCCGACAGCGCGATGCCGAGCAGCGCCGACGTGGTGATGCCGAGCACGAACACCCATGCGAACGTGAGCCACGCCTCGAGGGTCGTGGGCAGCGCGATGCCGAGCACGGTCGCCGCCACGAGCAGCAGGAGCGCGGCCTGCAGCGCGCCGGTCACGAAGACCTGGCCGATCTTGCCCATGAAGTACGAGACGGGCGACAGCGGCGTGCCGCCGAGCCGCTTCAGCGTGCCGTTGCTCTTCTCGCCCGCGATCTCGACAGCGAGGTTCTGCACGCCCGAGAGGAGCAGGCCCGCGGCGAGCATGCCCGGCAGGTAATAGGCCCCGACCGAGACGCCCTCGGTGCCCGGGCCCGGCTGGATCTCGCCGGACGAGCTGAACGCGGCCGTGAAGATGCCGAGCATGATGACGGGGAACAGGAACGTGAAGAACACGGCGTCGGGCGAGCGGAAGTAGCTCCGCGTCTCGTAGCCGATGCGCGATGCGCCGACCGTGGTCGTGTTCAAGGTCGTGCTCATGCGAGCGCCTCCTCGTGAGCGTGGGCCTCGGCTCCGGCCGAGTGCACCAGTTGCAGGTAGATGTCCTCGAGGCTCGGTCGGATGACCTCGAGCCCCTCGGGTTCACCGCCGAGCCGGGTGACGACGGATGCCACGAGCTCGGCCGGCCGGTCGGTGCGCACCTCGCGCAGCGCGCCGTCGGCCTCGCGCCACCGCACGATCGGGACGCGCGCCTCGGCGCCGCCCAGCTCGTCGATCGCGCCGATGTCGATGAGCCGGCCGCCGACGATGACCCCCGCCCGGTCGCCGAGCTGGGCGGCCTCGTCGAGGTAGTGCGTCGTGAGCAGGATCGTCGTGCCCTCGGCCTTCAGCGACCGGATGAGCTGCCAGAACTCGCGCCGCGCCTCGGGGTCGAAGCCGGTGGTCGGCTCGTCGAGGAACAGCAGTTCGGGGCGCCCGATGATGCCGAGCGCGACGTCGACGCGGCGGCGCTGGCCGCCCGAGAGCTTCGACACCCGCGTGCGCGCCTTCTCCTCGAGGCCGACCGCGGCGATGACCTCGTCGACGTCGAGCGGGTCCGGGTAGAAGCCGGCGAAGTGCGCGAGCTGCTCGCGCACGGTCGCGGTTCCGGGCTCGGTCGCCGACTGCAGCACGATGCCGATCCGCGCCTTCCAGGCGAGGTTGCCGTGAGCCGGGTCCACCCCGAGCACGCTGACGTCGCCGCTGGAGCGGAGCCGGTAGCCCTCGAGGATCTCGACCGTGGTCGACTTGCCCGCGCCGTTGGGGCCGAGCAGGGCGAAGGTCTCGCCGCGCGCGATGTCGAGGTCGATGCCGTCGACGGCCGCGAGCCGACCGTAGTCCTTGCGGAGTCCGCGGATGCGCACGGCGGCGTCCGCATCGCTCGGGATGGTGCCCGTACTGGGCGCTGAGATGTCCATGCCATCGACCCTGCCGGTTGCGGCTGCCGTGCGGCAGCGACCGTGCGGTCGATTTCCTCCTCCACCGATCGGTGGATGGTGCGTGTCGGCGCCGGGTCTCGAGACGGGCTGCGTCCTCCTCAACCCTCGGGATCGAGCTCGGCGAGCCGACGCTCGAGGAAGCGGCGCTCGGGCGCCGTGCGGGCGAGCGCGATCGCCTCGCGGTAGCCGGCGGCCGCGGCATCCGTGCGCCCGAGCCGGCGGAGCAGGTCGGCCTGGGCGGCGGGCAGCAGGTGGTAGCCGTCGAGCCGGCCGGATGCCTCGAGCAGCCCGAGGTCGTCGAGGCCCTGTTGCGGCCCGAACGCCATGCCTCGCGCGATCGCGCGGTTGAGCGCGACGAACGGCGAGTCGGCGAACGCCGCGAGGGCGTCGTACCGGTCGACGATCGCCGCCCAGTCGGTGTCGTCGGCCGTACGGGCGCGTGAATGCACGGCCTGGATCTCCGCCTGGAGGCGGTACGGGCCGGGCGAGTCGGCACGGTCGTGGCCTCCGGTGTGGGCCAGCAGCTCGAGCCCCTCGGCGAGCTCGGCCACGTCCCACGTCGAGCGATCCTGCTCGGGCAACGGCACGAGCTCGCCGTCGGCGTCCACGCGCGCGGCCGACCTCGCGTGCTGGAGCAGCAGGAGCGCGAGCAGCGCCCGGGCCTCGTCGGCGTGGGGGATGAGCGCCACGACCATGCGCGTGAGGCGGATCGCCTCCGCGGTGAGGTCGAGGCGCTGGAGCTCGTCGCCGTGCGACGCGAGGTAGCCCTCGTTGGCCACGAGGTAGAGCACCGCGAGCACGCCGCTGAGCCGTTCGGGGAGCAGGTCGGCGGTCGGCACGCGATAGGGGATGCCGGTGTTCCGGATCCGGCGCTTCGCCCGCACGATGCGCTGGGCCATGGTGGCCTCGGGCACGTGGAAGGCGCGCGCGATCTCGCCCGTGTCGAGGCCTCCGACGGTGCGGAGGGTCAGCGCCACGCGAGCGTCCATGGCCAGTGCGGGGTGGGCGCAGGTGAAGACGAGCCGCAGCCGGTCGTCCCAGGCGGGCTCGTCGTCGGCGACGACGTCGGCGGGGTCGCGCGGGCCGTCGGCCCGCCCTGAGAACTCCTCCATCGCCATCCACTCCCTGACCTTCTCGGCCTCGACGCCGCGGCGTCGCAGGCGGTCGAGCGCGAGGTTGCGCGCGGCGGTGGTGAGCCAGGCTCCGGGGTTCCGTGGGACGCCATCGCGGGCCCAGGTGGTCGCCGCGCGCTCGAAGGCGCCCGACGCGGCGTCCTCGGCCACGTCCCAGTCGCCCGTCACGCGGATCAGCGTCGCGACGACGCGCGCCCACTCGCTGCGATACGCCTCCCGCAGCGCGCCCGCGACGCCGGGTGCGAGCGCGTCGCCCGCGCTCGCACCCGGCTCGTCCTCGCCCGTGGGCGTCAGCGGGACACTCCCTCGAGGGCCTCCGACGCGGCGGGCTCGTGACGGCGTGCCCACGCGTCGGCCTCGCTCTCGGCGCGGGCGACCTGGTCGCCGTGCACGTCGAACGGCCACGTCGGCCGCAGCTCGATCGCGCCACCTCGCGCCATCGGATGCTTCGCGGCGACCTCGATCGCCTCGGCCAGGTCCTGCACGTCGAGGAGGTCGAAGCCCGCGACCCACTCCTTCGCCTCCGCGAAGCCACCGTCGGTGACGAGCACCTCGTCGTTGCGGCGTCGCACGAACGTGGCATCCGATGGCGGTCGCAGCACCTCGCCGAACTGCCGGACACCGCGGCCGTCCATCTCGCGCACCCACGCCTCGGGGTCGTCGTCGGTCGCGTCGGCGGCCCCGTCGGCGTCGCTTCGCTCGCCGGTGGGATCCACGACGACGAGCATGAGGTACCGGCGCCCCTGCGGCGCCCGCTCGGCGAACCCCTCGGGCACGATCCTCGCCCCGGGCTCGGCGCCGGGCCACTGCACGAACGGCCGGATCTCCACGCGTCCGAACGCCGCCACCGGATGCTTCGACGCGATCTCGATCGCCTCGTCGAGGTCGCGCACGTCGACGACGTCGAACCCGCCGATCGCCTCCTTCGCCTCGGAGAACGGCCCGTCGACGACGAGCACCTCGCCGCCGCGCACGCGGACGGTCGTCGCGTCGTGCCCGGGCCGCAGGCGTTCCCCGTACTCGGAGACGCCGCGCGCCACGACCTCGTCGACCCACTCGCCCACGTTGTCGTCGGCGGGAACGTACGGCAGGGCGTCGGGGCCCTCGGCATAGAACAGTGCGTACTGCATGGCGGATTCCTCTCTCTCGGTCACGCTACGCAGGTACGACGAACGAGGGGAGGGCGAATCGACACTTCGATCCGGAGAGTCGAGCCTTCGATCCGGAATCGTCAGTGCGGGAGCACGAGCGAGACGCCGAGCACGATCATGACGACCGCGATCACCGCGTCGAGCACGCGCCACGCGCGCGGGCTGGCGAGCACGCCGCCGAGGAGTCTCGCGCCGTACGCCAGCCCGAAGAACCAGGCGATGCTCGCGAGGCCGGCGCCCGCCGCGAACGCCCACCGACCGTCGCCGTGCGTGTTCGCGACCGAGCCGAGCAGGAACACCGTGTCGAGGTACACGTGCGGGTTGAGCCACGTGAGCGCGAGGCAGGTGAGCACCGCCGCGAGCAGTCCCGAGCGCGCGGTCGACGCGCGGGTCAGGGTCGCCGCCGCGGTGCCGGATGCCTCGAGCCCACCGGATGCCTCGAGCCCACCGGATGCCGCGAGCCCGCCGGATGCCGCCGGGCCGTCGGATGCCGCGGGTGTCCCGGCCCCGGCATCCGACCGCCCCGGGGCATCCGCACCCCCGCTCGCGTCGAGTGCGACCCCGCTCGGACGGATCGCCCGTCGCGCGGCGAGCAGCCCGTAGGCCATGAGGAACGCCGCGCCCGCCCACCGGATCACGTCGACCAGCCACGGCACGGCCTGCATCACGGCGCCGACGCCCGAGACGCCGACCACGATGAGTGCGAGGTCGGAGAGGGCGCAGATCGCGGCGACCGCGAGCACGTGCTCGCGGCGGATGCCCTGCCGCAGCACGAAGAGGTTCTGCGCGCCGATGGCGACGATGAGCGACAGGCCGAGGCCGATGCCGGCGAGCAGAGGGGTGAGCATGCGTTCGAGGCTACGGCGGCCGCCGTCGGCAATCCAGCTCATGATTCTTCACCGCCATTAGCATTGCTTCAGATGGAGATCCCGCTCGACCTCGCCCGCACGCTCGCCGCCGTCATCGACGAGGGCACGTTCGACGCGGCGGCAAGGCGCCTGCGCATCACGCCGTCGGCCGTGTCCCAGCGCGTGAAGAGCCTCGAGCAGCAGCTCGGGCGCGTGCTCGTGGTGCGCACGAAGCCGGCCCGCCCCACGGAGGCCGGCGCGCCGATCGTGCGGCTCGCCCGCCAGCTCGCGCTGCTCGAGCACGACGCGCTCGCCGCGTTCGGCGACGACGCCGCGCCCGACCGGCCCGTCTCGGTGCCGCTCGCCGTGAACGCGGACTCGCTCGCCACGTGGTTCCTCCCGGCGCTGGCACGCGTGGTGCAGCGGCATCCGGTGGTCTTCGACCTGCACCGCGACGACCAGGACTTCACCGCCGGACTGCTCGAATCGGGCACCGTCATGGCCGCCGTCACCTCGCAGGCCGAGCCCGTCGCGGGGTGCGTCGTGCGCCCGCTCGGCATCATGCGCTACCGCGCGGTCGCCACGCCGGACTACGTCGCCCGCTGGCTCCCCGACGGGCCGACGACCGACGCGCTCGAGGCCGCGCCGCGCGTCGACTTCGACCGGCGCGACGACCTCCAGTCCGCCTGGCTCGAGGAGGTCGGGGCGGATGCCGCGCGCTCGCCCCGCCACTACGTGCCCGCGTCGAACGACTTCGCCGAGGCCGTCAAGCTCGGCCTCGGCTGGGGGCTGCTGCCCGGGTTCCAGTGCGACGACGAGCTCGACCGCGGAGCGCTCGTGCCGCTCGGCGGGCCGCCGCTCGACGTGCCGCACCACTGGCAGCAGTGGAACCTGCGCTCGCCCCTCCTCGACGCGATCGCCGAGGAGGTCGTCGCCGAGTCCCGGCGTGCGCTCCTCGGTGACCGGTAGCGCGTCGGGCCCCGCGACTCAAGCCCCTTGTCCGCTCGGCCGACTCCGCGTTGAGTGGGATGCAGGCGGCGATCCCGCCGGGAAAGGAGCCCATCATGGGCGTTGACGACCGCATGGAGAACACTGGCGAAGACCTGAAGGGCAAGGTCAAGGAGGCCGCCGGAAAGGTCACGGACAACGAGCGCCTCGAGGCCGAGGGCAAGATGGACCAGGCCAAGGCGGACATGAAGAACACGGTCGAAGACGTGAAGGACGCCTTCCGCGACGACGACCGCTGAGTCATCGACGATGACGGGCCGCCGGGGATGATCCCCGGCGGCCCGTCGTCGTGTCAGGAGCCGATCAGGCGAACAGCTTCTGGAGGCGCTGCACGCCTTCGAGGAGCGGCGCGTCGCCCAGCGCGTAGCTGAAGCGCAGGAAGCCGCTGGGGCCGAAGGCCTCGCCCGGGACGGCCGCGACCTCGGCCTGCTCGAGCATGAGGTCGGCGAGCTCGAGCGAGGTGGCGGGCGTGACGCCGCCCCACTCGCGGCCGAGCAGTCCCGTGACGTCGGGGTAGACGTAGAAGGCGCCCTGCGGCACCGGCACGTGCACGCCCTCGATCTTCGAGAGCTCGGCGACGATCGTGCGACGGCGCCGGTCGAACGCGCGGCGCATCTCCTCGACCGCGTCCTGCGGGCCGGTGAGGGCGGCGATGGCCGCGCGCTGCGAGATGTTCGAGACGTTCGACGACAGGTGCGACTGCAGGTTGGCGGCTCCCTTGATCACGTCCGAGGGGCCGACCATCCAGCCGAGTCGCCAGCCGGTCATCGCGTAGGTCTTGGCGACGCCGTTGACGAGGATCGTCTGGTTCGCGAGCTCGGGTACCGCCTCGACGACCGACACCGCGCGCGGGGGCACGCCGTCGGGGTCGTCGGCGTACGTGAGGTTCTGGTAGATCTCGTCGGCCACGATCCAGATGCCGTGCTCGAGCGCCCACTCGCCGATCTCGCGCACCTGGTCGGCGGAGTACACCGCGCCGGTCGGGTTCGAGGGCGAGACGAAGAGCAGCACCTTCGTGCGGTCGGTGCGCGCGGCCTCGAGCTGGTCGACCGTGACGAGGTAGCCCTGGTCGGCGCCCGCGAACACGTCGACCTGGCGGCCGCCCGCGAGCTTGATCGCCTCGGGATACGTCGTCCAGTACGGCGTCGGCACGAGCACCTCGTCGCCGTCGTCGAGCAGCACCTGGAAGGCCTGGTACACGGCCTGCTTGCCGCCGTTGGTGACGACGACCTGGCCGGCGCCGACCTCGAGGCCCGAGTCGCGCAGCGTCTTCTGCGCGATCGCCTCGCGGAGGTCGGGCAGGCCGGCGGCGGGCGTGTAGCGGTGGTTGCGCGGGTCGCGCACGGCGGCGAGGGCCGCCTCGACGATGTGATCGGGCGTCGGGAAGTCGGGCTCGCCGGCAGCGTAGGAGATGACCGGCCGGCCCTCGGCCTGGAGGGCCTTCGCCTTCGCATCGACCTTCAGCGTGGCGGACTCGGCGATGGCGGCGATTCGAGCGGAGAGGCGGGCGTGTTCGGTCACCCTCACAGCCTAGGCGAGCGGATGCCGCGTGGCGGATCGATCCTCGACTGGGACATCTGTCCCACTTCTGCTACGCTGCGCCGCGTGATGACGCGCCCCCGACGAGCCCTGCGCGCCGGGGCAGCGATCCTGGTCCTGCTCGCCCTCGGGGTGGGCATCGCCTTCGTGCTCACCGATGCGCTCGGCATCCGATCGGAGCCGTCCGACATCCCCGCGGAGACGCTCGTGGCCGCGCCCGAGGCGCCCGTCGCGGTGCCTCCGGCGTTCACGGCGGTGACGGCGCCCGACTCCATGCGCGTGGGGATGGCGGTCGAGGAGCTGCAGGACGCGGTCGCCGATGCGGGCGCGACCGCCGGCACGGCGACGCTCGACGTGGTCGTGGAGGGGAACGGCGCGGCCGCGGCATCCGAGGCCGACGACACGTACCGGCTCGACGGTACGGCCGCCGCACTGCGCGTGGTCGCGGCCACCGAGGCCGGGGCCGCCCTGGGGGTCTACGACCTCGCCGCGGCGGTGCGCGACGGACGGCCCGTCGACGAGCGGCTCGGCGACGTCGTGGAGTCCGAGCTGGGCTTCCGCATGGTCGACCTCGGCGCGGTCGGCGTGACGGTCGACGAGGCCGAGTGGGCGGCCGGCGACGACTACTCGCACAACTCGAAGGCGTTCGCCGACGTGATCCTGCCCGAGGCGCCGTACATCGACGAGACGGCGCTCGCGGTCGCCCGCGTCGACTTCGAGGCGTACGTGCGCCACGCGCTCGCCGAGGGCTACAACGCGATCGCGATCCCGGGGTTCATCGAGTACCTCACGTTCTCGGAGGTCGGCGACGGCGACGACGTGTACGGCCCCGGCGATGACCACGTCGCCCGCGCGCTCGCGATGCGCGAGGCGTTCGGGCCGATGTGGGAGTTCGCGCACGACGCGGGCCTGCGCGTCTCCTTCCGCACCGACATGCTCACGCTCACGACGCCGCTCGAGGCGTACCTCACCGACCGCTTCGGCGGGCTCGCCACCGAGGATCCCGCGTTCTGGGACGTCTACTCGGCCGGACTCGACGAGCTCTACGCCGAGATGCCCTACGTCGACGGCCTGCTGGTGCGCATCGGCGAGGCGGGCCGCGTCTACGACCTGCCCGGCTGGGACTACTACTCCGAGCTCGCCGTCACGACAGTCGACTCGGTGCGCGCGATGCTCACGGCGTTCACCGAGCAGGCGGCGCGAGCCGACCGCGAAGTAATCTTCCGCACGTGGAGCGTGGGCGTCGGCGCCGTCGGCGACATGCACACGAACGACGACTCCTACGCGGCCGTGCTCGACGGCATCACGTCCGACCGCCTGATCGTGTCGACGAAGTACACGCTCGGCGACTTCTACAGCCACCTGCCGCTCAACCACACGCTCGAGGTCGGCGACCACCGCCGCATCGTCGAGTTCCAGAGCCGTCGCGAGTTCGAGAACTTCGGCGCGTTCCCCAACGACCTCGGCGTGCTCTACCAGGAGGCCTTGCAGCGCTTCATCGCGGCGAACCCCAACCTCGAGGGCATCTGGACCTGGACGCAGGACGGCGGCCCGTGGCGCGCCGGACCGCTCTCGCTCGAGCTGAAGGCCGGCTTCTGGCAGCTCTCCGAGCTCAACACCGAGCTCGCCGTGCGGCTCGCGCGCGATCCCGGCGCCGACCCGGCACAGCTCACCGCGGACTGGGCGCGGCGCTGGTTCTCCGACGACCCGGCCACCGTGCAGGCGATCGGCGAGGCGATGGCGCAGTCGCGCGAGGCCATCACTGAGGGCCTCTACATCGGCCCGTTCGCCGATCGCCGCGTCTTCGCGATCGGCCTCGAGCCGCCGCCCATGATGTGGATCTTCGAGTGGGACATCGTCACGGGCGACAGCGCCGTGCTCGACGTCATCTACGACGTGAGCCGCGACGAGCTCGACGAGGCCATCGTGGGTGGCGACCGGGCGAGCGCGGCCGTCGAGCGCATGCACGAGGCGGTGGCCGCGACGGATGCCGCGACGTGGCGTGATCCGGCCCTGCGCACGGCGTTCCTCGACACGCTCGACTACCAGGCGTCGACCTACGCGATGCTCGGCGACTACCGCGAGATGTTCCTGCGCCAGGCGCAGTGGCACGACACCGGCGAGCAGGCGGCGTACGAGCAGTGGGATGCCGCGCGGCGCGCGTTCGAGGCATCCGCCGCCGCGCACGAGGCGGCCTACGCGGGCGACCCGTACTACCCCGCCTACAACCTCACCGCTGCGCAGCTCGGCGTGGACCGCGCCGAGCGCGACCTGCCGATGGCCTGGGCGGCCCGCATCGCGCTCGTGCTCGTCGCGATCTGGCTCGCGTACGGGATCGCCGCCGGCGCCGCGCGTGCCGGCTGGCCGGGCGCCCGCGCCGCACGCGCGCTCTGGGTCGCGGCGACCCGTCCGTGGCGCGCCGCCGAGGCGGCCGAGGGACTCACGCGCGTCGACCGCGCGCTCGTCGTCGGCGTGCCCGCGCTCGCGCTCGTCGCGAGCCGCGGCATCCAGACCTGGTTCCTCGCGCCCTCGCACCTCGTGGTGACGCTCGGCTCGTGGGCCGTGTTCGTGCTCGTGCTCCTGTTCGCGCTCCGCGGCCGCTCGGCGTGGCCGGTGCTCACGGCGGTCGGCGGCGCGGCGATGCTGCGGGTGGTGCTCCTGCTCGTGGTGCTCGCGCCGACGGGCCCCGGCGGCTACTGGTTCCACTTCTGGACCGACCCGCTCGCGCGCTCGGCCTACGTCACCCTCGCGTTCGCCGCGTTCGGCTGGGTCGTCGTGGCCGGCGCGTGGGCGCTCGCCGGACAGGTCGGCGCGCGCCGGGCGACCGGCACCGTCGTCGCGGCCGTCGGCGCCGTGCTCGCCGTCGTCGGCACGCTCATCGGCGCCATCGGCCTCGAGGCGGCGCTCACGCTCTGGAACGACGAGATGGCACTGCTGCCGTGGGGCCTCTCGCGCATCCTCGGCATCAGCGTCTACCTCGACATCCCCGCCGACACCGCATGGTGGGCCGCGGCGGCCGGCGGGGTGCTCGTCGTGATCGGCGCGCTCCTCGCGCTGCCGGGACGGCGCCGGACGCTCAGTCCGTCCGCGCCGCCAACTCCCGTCCGTGCACGATGATCGCGTAGATCACGAGCACGTCGAGCGCGATCACGATGATCGACAGCCACGGCTGCGTCGGCAGCAGGAACAGCTGGCTGATGCCGCTGATGGAGACGAGGATCACCGCCACCACGCGCGCCCAGGTCGCGCCGCGGAACAGCCCCGCGGCGCCGATGATGAGCGCGATGCCGATGATGAGGTGCCACCAGCCCCAGCCCTGCACGTCGAAGAGCAGCAGCGCGCCCTCGGTCCTCACGAAGTAGGCGCTCCCCGGCGCGAAGATCGCCGCGAGCCCGTGCAGGGCGTCGAAGACGCCGGCGATGAGCATGACGATCGCGGCGAACCAGACCCAGCCGACCCACTTGGTCACGGTGTTGTCACTCATGGCGGAACACTCCCTCGAACTCGCATGAGGCGCCGGGCGGGGGCGCACGGCGCGGGGTGGTGCTGAGCGTGACGCTAGCGCTGCCGCCGTCGCACGACAAGGTACACGGGCGACGTGTCGCGGCCGGCGCTCAGAGGCTCTGGCCGATGTCCCACAGCCGGTCGGGGCGGCCGTCGATCGCCTCCGACACGGCGAGGGCCTGGTCGTCGGACAGCGACGCGACGTAGTCGACCACGCCTCGCGCCACGCCCAGCGTGTGCACCTCGGATGCCTCGGGCACCGGGATGCCCGCCGGCTGCGCCGCGCGCAGCCGCGCGTACCCCTCCGTGGCGAGGTCGACGAGCTCCCGGAGCCGTTCGGGCACGCGGTGCCGGTCGAAGTCGTCCGTGACCCAGGCGGTGAGCCCGCGCACGGTGCGCGTGAGCGCGCGGCTGAGTCCGCGCTGGTACATGACGATGTCGGCGCGGTCGAGGATGAAGTGCCGGTGCACGAACTTCAGGATCTCCACCTCGTGCCACGCCCTGCGGTCGAGTGTCACGAGGCCCGAGCGGGCGACGTCGGGCGGCGCCGGGACGACCGAGGCCCGCAGGTGCCCGATCCAGCGGTTCGTGAACGACGAGAGGGCGCGCTCCGACGCGATCGAGCCGTCGAACGGCGTCGCGAGCAGGCCGTCGACGAGGTCGTCGGCCACGACGTCGACGGCGTCCGCGAACGCGTCGTCGTCGGCGATCCACGGGTCGCTGCGCCGGAGCTTCCGCCGCAGCCCCTCGAGCGCCGACCCGGGCGGTGCGCCGCGGGTCGTGAGGGCGTCGTCGTCGAGGGCGCGCAACTCGCTCGCACCCGCGATCCACCCGCGGAACTCCCGCGCCACCGCGCCCTGGCTGAGGAGCCCGGCCCGGTAGAAGTCGTCGACGTCGTGGATCGAGTAGGCGATGTCGTCGGCGATGTCCATGATCGAGCACTCGAGCGACTGCTGCATCGGCGGCATCCCGTGTCGTGCGGCGAACAGGTCGTCGGCGTCGAGGTCGTAGGCCGAGAACTTCACGACCTCGACCCCGCCGGACACGCGGCGGAGCCCTCGCGGCAGCGGATCGTCGGATGCGCCGACGTCGACGAACCGAGTCCACGGGTACTTCGCCACGGCCGTGCGCACCGCCGCCGTGAGGTTCAGGCCCTGCGGCGCGGCCTCGCACACGTCCAGCGCGGTGATGATGCGGTAGGTCTGCGCGTTCCCCTCGAACCCGTCGGCGAGGCCGAGGCTCTCGCGCGCCAGCCGGTCGAGCACGCGCTCGCCGAGATGGCCGAACGGCGGGTGCCCGAGGTCGTGGGCGCTCGCCGCGGCCTGCACGACGACGGCGTCGCAGCCGTGCTCGAGTGCGAGCTCGCGGGCCGGCGACGACGGGTCGGTGATCCCGACCGCGATCGCGCGTGCGACCGCCGTGACCTTGATCGAGTGCGTCAGGCGGTTGTGGATGAGCGGGCCGGCGCCGGGCTGCGCGATCACCTGCGTCACGGCGGACAGCCGCGAGAAGTACGGCGAGAAGCGGATGCGCTCGAGATCGAGCCGGAACTCGGAGTGCTCGCCGATCACCTCGACGCTCGATCGCGGCTCGGCGAACCGTCGGGCGGCGCGTGCTGACGGCATCGGGCGGCTCCCCTCTCGGCCGGGCGATGATGCTCCGATCCCGGCGCTGCGATTCCCAATCTACGGGCGTCGGCGGCGCCTCGGGGGCCGCCGACGGGTCCGCGATCCGGGCGCGGTTTGGCGGCGCGGCATCCGTCGCCTAAACTTGCTGAGGTTGCGGTTCCCACGCAAGCTTTCCCCTGCCCGTTTTCGGGCAGGAGGAGCGGGCGGGAGTGCGGCAGCCACGGAGGCCACGTCCTCCGAAGGGCGGTGGCTCAATTGGTAGAGCAGCGGTCTCCAAAACCGCAGGTTGCAGGTTCGAGTCCTGTCCGCCCTGCGAGCCGGCAGTGATTGCCGGCCCACGAAAGGTGTACGAGGTGGCACGGAAGATCATCGACGAGCCCAGCGAGGATGTCGTCGCCAACGCGAAGCGCGATCGCGCGGCGCGGCGCAACCCCTTCGCGCGGATCGCGCTGTTCATCCGGCAGGTCTTCGGCGAACTGCGCAAGGTCGTCACCCCCACGCGGCGGGAGCTGATCAGCTTCACGGTCGTCGTGCTCGTGTTCGTCGTCATCATGATGGCGCTGGTGTGGGGCCTCGACCAGGTCTTCGGCTGGCTCGTCCTCTGGGTCTTCGGTACTCCCGCGACCTAGTGGGGCGCGACCCCGGTGACCGGAGCGCCGACGGCGCACTGAAGAGAAGGATTGAGACAAGTGGCTAGGACTGAGCGGGACGACGTCGACTGGGCGACCGCTGCAGAGCAGTCGTCCGAGGAGGACGAGGCGCAGGAGGGTTCGCCCAACGAGCGCGACGAGGATGCGGTCGAGGCGGCCGAGCACCGCGCCGTGCACATCGTCGACGACGAGGGCAACGACATCGACCTCGACGCGGTGCTCGACGCCATGGCCGAGGCCGCGGACCCCGAGGCCGACGCGGTCGTCGACGACGCCCTCGAGATCGACTCCGAAGACGAAGTGCTCGCGGCCGCCGAGGCGACCGCCGAGGAGGCCGAGGACGTCAACGACCCGTACGAGGAGTTCCGCGCCGAGCTGCGCTTCCTCCCGGGCAAGTGGTACGTCATCCACTCCTACGCGGGCTTCGAGCGTCGCGTGAAGGCGAACATCGAGCAGCGCCGCGAGTCGATGGCGATGGCCGACTACATCTTCCAGGTCGAGGTGCCGATGGAGGACGTGGTCGAGATCAAGAACGGCCAGCGCAAGATGGTCACCCGCGTGCGCATCCCGGGCTACGTGCTCGTGCGCATGGACCTGAACGAGGAGAGCTGGTCGGTCATCCGCCACACGCCGGGTGTCACCGGCTTCGTCGGCAATGCACACAACCCCACGCCTCTCCGCTTCGAGGAGGCCTTCGGCATGCTGAAGAGCCTCGTCGAGATCAAGGACGTCGCCCCCGCGCGCGGTGCGAAGGCCGGTGCCGCCGCAGGCGCCGCCCGCGCCATCCCGGCCGAGGTCGACTTCGAGATCGGCGAGACCATCACGATCAAGGACGGCTCGTTCGCGGGCCTGCCCGGCACGATCAGCGAGATCAAGCCCGAGAGCGGCAAGCTCACGGTGCTCGTCTCCCTCTTCGAGCGCGAGACGCCGGTCGAGCTCAGCTTCGACCAGGTCACCAAGCTCTAGCCGGTCGTCGAGTAGCGCCGCGCGGAGCGCGACGCGTATCGAAACGCGATGAGCGGTCTCGCGGCACGGTCACCGGGTCTCGATACGCCGCTGCGCGGCTACTCGACCACCGGTGCTCGAAACATCCGTTATCATTGACAGGTTGTGCGCTCTGCGCACCCCGACCACCGCAGCCCGGATCCGCCGGAACCTGCGGGAGAGTGCCCCGATCGGGGCGTTCGAACAGAAAGAGAGAAATCATGGCACCGAAGAAGAAGGTCACTGGTCTGATCAAGCTTCAGATCAACGCCGGCGCCGCAAACCCGGCCCCGCCCATCGGCCCGGCCCTGGGTCAGCACGGCGTGAACATCATGGAGTTCTGCAAGGCCTACAACGCGGCCACCGAGTCGCAGCGCGGCAACGTGATCCCCGTCGAGATCACCGTCTACGAGGACCGCTCGTTCACCTTCATCCTGAAGACCCCGCCCGCCGCCGAGCTCATCAAGAAGGCCGCCGGCGTGCCCAAGGGCTCGGGCGTCCCGCACACCACCAAGGTCGGCAAGCTCACGCAGGACCAGGTCCGCGCGATCGCCGAGCAGAAGATGGTCGACCTCAACGCGAACGACCTCGACGCCGCCTCGAAGATCATCGCCGGCACCGCCCGATCGATGGGCATCACGGTCGAGTAATCCCCCCGTTCCCTGAGCTCGTCGAAGGGAACGCCACCGCTCGCTTCCGCCCCTTCGACAGGCTCAGGGGCCGAAGAGCACAGAACTCTCATTCGTGGCAGCGCCCGCCAGGCGCGATGACCACACTCTCTCAAGGAGAAGCAACATGGCACAGAAGTCCAAGGCCTACCGGGCCGCGGCCGAGAAGATCGAGGCCGGCAAGTACTACACCCCGACCGACGCCGTCGCCCTGGCGAAGGAGACCGGTTCGGCGAGGTTCGACTCGACCGTCGAGGTCGCGCTGAAGCTCGGCGTCGACCCCCGTAAGGCCGACCAGATGGTGCGCGGCACCGTCATCCTCCCGCACGGCACCGGCAAGACCGCTCGCGTCATCGTGTTCGCGACCGGCCCCGCCGCCGAGGCTGCGATCGCGGCCGGCGCCGACGAGGTCGGCGGCGCCGAGCTCATCGAGAAGGTCGCCGGCGGCTACACCGCGTTCGACGCGGCCGTCGCCACCCCCGAACTCATGGGCCAGGTCGGCCGTCTCGGCAAGGTGCTCGGTCCCCGCGGCCTCATGCCGAACCCCAAGACCGGCACCGTGACCCCGAACCCGGCCAAGGCCGTCGAGGACATCAAGGGCGGCAAGATCGAGTTCCGCGTCGACAAGCACGCCAACGTGCACTTCGTCGTCGGCAAGGCCTCGTTCTCGCACGACCAGCTCAACGACAACCTCAGGGCCGCCCTCGAGGAGGTCGTGCGCCTCAAGCCGTCGAGCGCCAAGGGCCGCTACATCCAGAAGGGCGCCGTGTCGACCACGTTCGGCCCCGGCATCCCGCTGGACGTCAACGCGATCTGACCTCGCTGATCGAGCCGCGCGAAGCGCGCATCGAGACCTGAAGGGCCCGCCGGTTCGCCGGCGGGCCCTTCGTCGTACCCCCCGAAGAGGGCGCCCACGCGCCGCGCCGCCGCCGATACGCTGGCGCCGGGGCGGATCATGCACCGGGCACTCGACCTTCGCGGGAGGGGCGGAGCAGACGAGACGGGCTGGCTTCCCGGCGAGCGGACGCTGCTGGAGACCGGCAGCCTCGGCGCGCTCGCACGGCGCGGCGCGAAGGAGCTGCGCGAGGGCTCGCCGCTCGACGACGAGCTGCGCGTCGCCGCGTACGAGCAGAACGGCGGGCACGTGCGCCGTGCCGAGCTGCGCCTCCTGGCGGCCGCATCACGCGCGGTCGGCGTCCAGGAGCGCGCCGCCGTCGCCGCCCAGCTCGGGCTCGGGCGACTGCACGGCGACTGGACCGCCTCCGCTCGTGTTCGCCTGCCATCGATGCCGCGAGGGCTCCGGCCGGCCACCGAGCTGAAGCTCCTCGTCGCCGCCGCCTTCGACGCCCTGTTCCACGACGGCACCGGGCCCCGCGTCGACTGGGCCGAGCAGTGCGCCGCGGCCGGGCGGGCAGCGGACATCCTCGACCGCCTCGGCGACGAGCATGGCGGACGCGACCTCGCGCGCGACGGCGACGCCGTGCACGCCGCCCTCCTGCTCGTGTGCGTGGGGATGCCGGAGCGCGCGGCGCCCGTCGCGTCCCGATCCCTCGAGGCGCTGCGGAGCGTCGGTGCGGAGGCCTGGGCCTCGGTCGCGGAGCTCTACCTCGCGTTCGCGCAGCTCGCATCGGGCGACATCGCGACCGCGCTCGACGGGTTCCGGCGTGCCGACCGCGTCTTCCGCGACGAGCCGGGATCGCCGTGGAGCATCTTCGGCGTCGTCAACATCGTCGCGATCGAGGCCCTCCGGGGCGGGCCGGGCCTGCAGCTCACTGAGGCCGAGCACGAGTTCGTGCGGCGCGCGGGCACGCACAGCTCGCCGGCGTCCGCGGCGTCCGCACTCGTCGTGCTCGCCAGCGCACTGGCCGACCTCGGCGACCCGGCAAGCGCGCACCGCGTGCTCACGGCGGCGGGCAGCGTCGACGGGATGCTGCCGCACCTCGGCTCGCACATGAAGGGCCGGGCGCTCGAGATCGCCGGGCTCGCGGCGGCGGAGTCCGGCGACCTGCACGACGCGCGCGGGTGCGAGCGTCGCCTCGCGCGGCTCATGGCGTCCCCGTCGAACGAGCTGGCCACCCGGCGCCTTCGGCTCGCGATCGCGGATGCCGCGGGCCGATCGCCGCGCACGGCCCGGCCGCGCCTCGCCGCGGCATCCGTGCGCAACCCCGGCATCGAGGCGCTGCGGGCCCGGATGATGCTGCTCGCCAGCTGCGTCGCCGCGGGCGACCGCGCCGGGGCGCTCGCGGAGCTGCCGAACGTGTCGCGGCTTGCGACCCGGCTCGACGCCGTCGCGGTCGCGCACTCGTCGGTCGCGCGCGTGCGCACCCTCAACCACGGGCTCGCGCCCGCCCGGCCGTTGTCGCGCCGCGAGCGCGAGGTCGCCGCGCTCGTCATCGCCGGCTGGAGCAATCGGCGGATCGCGGAGGCGCTGTTCCTCAGCGTGCGCACGGTGGAGAGCCACGTCGGCCGCATCCTGCGGGTCTACGGGGTGACGCGGCGAGCGCACCTCCTCGGCGTGGTCGTGGAGCCCGTCTCCCGCGACGCCGTCGCCGACGCGCGGCTCACCGAGCGGCAGTCGCAGGTCGCCCACCTCATCGCCGCAGGCGCGAGCAACGCCGAGATCGCGGTGGCGCTGTCGCTGCGCACGAAGACGGTCGAGAAGCACGTATCGAGCATCCTCGAGCGGATGGGCGGCACCTCGCGCACGCAGATCGCGGCGCGCGTGCCCGACCCCGCACGCACCGGGCCGACGACGAGCCCGCCGGCGGACGCCGACGGGCCCTCGTCCTTCCCGATCGTCAGTGGGTGATCGCGTCCTCGTGCGCCCGCATGCTCGGGCGGATGGCGAGCGCGGCGACGATCACGACGACCGCACCGCCGATCCAGGACATCCACGCCGCACCGAAGGTCATCGGATCGGCGTAGCCGCCGATCCACGGCGAGATGATGAGCAGCACGCCGAGGGCGCCCTGCACGTACTCCATCGCGACGAGGCCCGGCATCGCCAGGTTGACGAGCCCCGAGACGATGAGCAGCACGCCGAGCGTCAGCATGATCGCGACCGATGCGCCCATCGGCGGCACGAACACGGTCGACAGTGCCACGGCGAGACCGGCGGCGATGGCCACCCAGTCCTCCCATCGCGTCCACTTCTTCATAGAAACCAGCCTCCTCACGGTCGGTGGCTCCCAAAGCGGGGGTCGACTTAACGGTACGACCGCCTGAGTCGCGCGGCAATCGCTGCTGATCAGGGAATCCGGCTCGTCGCGAGGGGACGGGGGCGCGCGGCATCCGCTCAGAAGCCGATGCGGAACCCTCGCTCGCCAGTGGGCTCGACCTCGGCGACCTCGGTACCCTGCACGAGGGCTCCGGGCGGCCCCTCGGCGAGCCAGTCGAGCATGGCCTGCACGGATGCCGCGTCGCCCTCGACCTCGGCCTCGACCGTGCCGTCGGCGCGGTTGCGCACCCAGCCGGCGACCCCGAGTCGCTCGGCCTGCATCCGCGCGGAGTAGCGGAAGCCCACGCCCTGGACCCCGCCGTGCACGATCACCCGCCTGCGGATCACCCCTCCAGCGTACGATGACGAGTGCCGGCGTCGGGCCACGGCGGACCGCACCCGGCTGGGAGCGAGATGACCTCGTCGAGCGCACTCGAGACGGGCCGCGCGGCCGCGGCGGAGCGGCGCTGGGCCGAGGCGTACGAGCGCCTCTCGGTCGCGGACGCCCTCGACGGCCTCGGCCCGACCGACCTCGAGCTGCTGGCGAACGTCGCGCTGCTGCGCGGCGAACCGCAGGGCTCGGTCGACCTGTTGTCGCGCGCCTACGACGGGCACCTCGGCGCCGGCGACACCGCAGGGGCCGCGCGCGCGGCGGGCTGGCTGGCGCTGTGGTTCATCGAGCTCGGCGACTTCTCGCGGAGCGTCGTCTGGGCCTCGCGCGGGATGCACCTCGTGCACGCCATGGCCGACCCGGGCTCGGTCGCCGGGTTCGTCCGGATGGCTCCCGCGGTCGGGCTGCTCGGCAGCGGAGATCCCGCCGAGGCGCGGCGGCAGTGCGAGGAGGTCCTCGCGATCGCCGAACGTCACGACGACCGGGAGCTCGCCGCGAACGCCCTGCTGTGCCGCGGCAAGTCGCTCATCGAGCTCGGCGAGATCGACGAGGGATTCCGCAGCTTCGATCGCGCGATGGCGGCGGTCGCGGCCGGCGACGTCGCGCCCGTGCCCGTCGGGGTGATCGTGTGCGCCGTGATCTCCGACGCGCTGATGGCGTCGGACCTCGAGCGCGCCGCCGCCTGGACGGCGGTGCTCGACGAGTGGTGCCGCGGGCAGCCCGAGCTCGTCACCTTCAGCGGGCAGCGCCACGCGCTTCAGGCAGCGCTCCTGATCGCGCGTGGCGCGTGGGACGAGGCGGCGACGGCTGCGGAGCTGGCGCTCGCCCGGTTCCGCGCGGGCGACTACCGGGCGATCTACGGCGCGCCGTACCAGCTCGCCGAGCTCGCGCGCCTGCGCGGCGCGTTCCACTCCGCCGAGGCCTCCTACCGACGGGCGGGCGAGTCGGGGTGGGAGCCGCAACCGGGCCTTGCCCTCCTCCACCTCGCCGCCGGGCGCACGCAGCAGGCGCAGGAGGCGATCCGGCGCAGCGCCGCCGGGGCCGATCGGTTCACCCGGCGGTACCTGCTTCCCGCGGTCGTCGAGATCGAGCTCGCCGGCGGCGAGGTCGAGGCGGCCCGGCGCGCCATCGCCGAGCTCCGCGAGTCGGGCGAGCAGATGACCACGCCGACGCTGCAGGCGGTGATCGCGTCGGCCGAGGCCCGCGTGCTGCTGGCCGAGGGCGACGCGGCGGCGGCGCTCGAAGCGGCGCGCGTCGCCGTGGACGCGTGGCGGGCCACCGGTGCGTCGTACGAGCTGGCGCGCAGCCGGGTGGTGGCGGGCCGCGCGCTGGCCGAGCTCGGCGATCGGGCCGGCGCCGAGGCCGAGATCCGCGGCGCCCGAGCGGTGTTCCGCGCGCTCGACGCGGACCCGGCGCTCGCCGAGCTCGCCGAGCTCACT
Source organism: Agromyces sp. NPDC057865 (assembly GCF_042796995.1). NCBI lineage: Bacteria > Bacillati > Actinomycetota > Actinomycetes > Micrococcales > Microbacteriaceae > Agromyces > Agromyces sp. NPDC057865. The sequence goes on from NZ_JBHVMJ010000003.1 coordinate 214,845, forward strand.
GGGGACCGGCCGACTGGTGCGCTCACCGCTCGGGAGGTCGAGGTGCTCCGCCTGGTCTCGACCGGCCTCACCAACCGCGCGATCGGCGAGCGGCTCTCGCTGAGCGAGAAGACCGTCGCGCGCCACCTCAGCAACATCTTCGGCAAGCTCGGGCTGTCGTCGCGCTCCGGCGCGACCGCCTACGCCTACGAGAACGGGCTCGTCTGACCGTTCCCGGCGACGCCGCCGACGGCCGTCTGCATCGGATGACCCATGTCCGCCGGCCCGCGGAGTTGGGCGCTTCGGCCGACGCGGCATCCGGATGCCCCGGCCTACCGTTGCGGCCATGGACATCCCCATGATCGCCGGCACGGTCTCGACCGTGGCCTTCGCGGTCAGCAACCTGCCGATGCTGCGCAAGGCGCTGCGCACGCGGGATGTCTCGTCGTACAGCCTGACGAGCATGGCGATCATCAACGCGGCGAACGCCGTGTACTCGCTCTACGTGTTCAGCCTTCCGGTGGGCCCGATCTGGGCGCTGCACACGTTCTACCTCGTCTCGTGCGGCATCATGCTGCTGCTCTGCCTCGCATCGGCTCGTCGTACCTCGGGCGTACCATGTGACGTCATGGGGGAGATGAGCGACTACATCGCCGGGCTCGAGGAGCCCGAGCGCGACCTGATCGAGCGGATCCGGGCGAGGGCCGTGTCGCTCGTGCCCGAGGCGGTCGAGGGCGTGAGCTACGGCATGCCGGCACTGCGGTACCGCGATTCGCCGCTGCTCAGCCTGATGTCCACGAAGGACCACATCGGGCTCTACCCGTTCAGCCCCGAGGTCGTCTCGTCGGTGCAGGGGGAGCTCGACGGCTGGTCGTGGTCGAAGGGCACGATCCGGTTCACGCCCGAGCATCCGCTGCCCGAGTCGCTCGTCGACCGCATCATCCTGCTGCGCCGCGACCAGATCGACGCCGCGAAGAAGCGCTGACCGCGTCTACGCCGCGGCCTCGTCGCCCAGGTCGTCGAGGAACCGCTCGACCGCGCGGATGAACTCGGCCTCGCCGCAGCAGTCGTGGCCGAGGCCGGCGAGCTCCACGAGTCGCGCATGCGGGATCGCCTGCGCGATCGCGAGCGCCGCGGTGAACGGGCTGCGCCGGTCGGCGCCGCCGTGCACGACCAGGGTCGGGACGTCGATGCGGGGGAGGCTCGAGCGAAGGTCGAGCTGCCCCAGCGCCTCGAGCATCGCCGCGGTCGTCTGCGGCCGCCACTCCAGCAGGGCCGCCCGAGCCGAGGCGAGGCGCTCGGGTGCGGCGCCGGTCGGGAAGGCGTCGCGCAGGAACTCCTCCGCCCACTCGGCCGGCGGCACGTCGACGGTGGCCTCGAAGTCGCGGATGCGTCGCTCCACCTCGGTGGGCGGCAGCGACCCGGCCCAGCCCGCGTACGGCCCGGCGAGCACGAGGCCCCTGGCCAGGCCGGGGTGGTCGCGCACTGCGAGCAGGGCGAGCACGGAGCCGAGCGAGAGCCCGCAGATCACGGGCCGATCGAGCCCGAGCGCCTCGACGAAGCCGGCGATGGCGTCGGCCCAGTCCTCGTCGGTCCAGCCCACGGGTACGTCCGACGAGCCGCCGCAGCCGGGCGCGTCCCAGGCGACGACGTCGGCGCGATCGGCGAGCTGCTCGGACTCTGCGGTCCAGTCACGGGAGTCGCCGAAGGCGCCGTGCAGGAACAGGAGCGGGATGCCGTGTCCGCTCCGACGATAGGCGAGGTCGAGGCCGTCGACCCGCACGGTCCCCATGCCGCCACGGTAGCCCGGTGGAGCGGACGTGGGCGACGAATGGCGGACGAGCGGTCGCGACGTTCCCCAGGCCGCGACCGCTCGTCCCCGTCCCGCGTCAGCTCACGGTCGAGGGCTCCTCCGTCAACTCGCCGCGGTGGGCCCGCAGGCGCGCCGCCACCTCGATGGCGTCGCCGGCCGGGGCATCCGACTTGCGGTCGGGTCGCGCCAGGAAGAGGTACGCGAGGCCCGTCGCGAGCACGACGCCGAGGCCGAGGAGGACCACCCAGTCGGTGAAGAAGTCACCCGATGCGCCGGGAGCCGCGAGCAGGTACATCGCGAAGATCCCGTACGCGAGCGCGAGGACGTTGACCACGATGCCCCAGCGGCCGAGCGAGAACGGACCGGCCGGCTTCCAGCCGCGGAGCCGCTGGCGCAGGGAGCCGAGCACGACCATCTGGAACGCCACGTAGATGCCGAGGACGGCGAACGCGGTGACGGGGTAGAGCAGGTCGGCGTTGAGCCAGACGAGGATCGCGATCAGCGCGGGCACCGTGCAGGCGACGATGAGCGCGTTCGTCGGGACCTTGCTGCGCTCCGACACCTTCGACAGCCAGCGGTGACCGGGGAGCATCCCGTCGCGTGCGAAGGAGAACAGGAGCCGGCTCGCGGCGGCCTGCAGGCTGAGCACGCAGGACAGGAAGGCCGTGATGGCGACGACGAGGAACAGCTTCGCCCCGACCGGGCCGAGCGTCGACTCGAGGATCGCGGGGATCGGATCGGCGTCCTCGCCGGAGACGATGGCCTGCAGGTCGGGCGCGGCGAGCACGTAGCCGCCGAAGGAGAACAGCGCGGAGACGCCGCCGACGAGGATGGTCAGGATCATCGCCTTCGGGATGCGTCGTGCCGGGTTCTCGACCTCCTCGGCGACGTCGCCGCACGCCTCGAAGCCGTAGAAGAGGAACAGGCCGGCGAGCGCGGCACCGATGAACGCCGGCAGGTAGCTGCCGTCGCCCTGCACGCCCATCGTGTCGAAGAAGATGCTGAACTCCTGCTTGCGCTGGAAGATCAGCAGGTACAGGCCCAGTCCGATGACGCCGATGAGCTCGGCCGCGAGGCCGATGCGGGCGACGCGGGCCAGCCACTTCGTGCCGGTGAAGTTGATCGCGAGCGCGATGAGCAGCAGGGCGAGGGTGAGCACGAGCCCCGTGGTCGGAGTCGCCTCGACGCCGAACAGGCTCGCGGCGAAGCCCGACCCGTACTCGGCGACGGCGGTGATCGTCACGATCATGGCCCAGATGTAGACCCACGCGGCCATCCACGCGTAGCGGCGACCCCACAGGCGGCGAGCCCATGGATAGATGCCGCCGTGGATCGGGTACTGGGACACGACCTCGCCGAACACGAGCGAGACGAGCAGCTGCCCGGCGCCGACGATGACGATCCACCAGATCGACGGCGGGCCGCCGACGGTGAGCGCCAGCGCGAAGAGCGAGTAGACGCCGACGAGCGGCGACAGGTAGGTGAAGCCGAGGGCGAAGTTCGCCCAGAGGCTCATGGAACGGTTGAACTCGTCCTCGTAGCCGAGGACCTGGAGGTGCTCGCCGTCGCCGAGGTCGGCGGGCTTCGCGGGTTCTGACATCGTGACCTTTCGTGATCGTCATTGATCGCGTCCGCCCACCCCGGACGCCAGTCGATTGCGACAGCTTGCCATACCTTCGGCGCTAAAGCTATAGCACCGAATGATTTTCCGATCCCGCCGTTGCCGCGCTCCGGCACGGGGTCTAGCCTGAGGCTGGGCGCCGGTCGGATCCGCCGGTCTCCCGACTCGCGCACGGTCGACGCCGACAGCCCCACTTGGAGGCGTCATGGACGCGCCGACCGCCCTCGACCGAGGCCGCACCGCGTATTCGGAACAACGCTGGACCGACGCCATCGACGGCTTGGATGCGGCCGATCGTGCGACGGCGGCCACTGCACTCGACCTCGAGCAGCTCGCCACCGCGGCCCTGCTGGTGGGGCGGTTCGAGGAGAGCGTCGCGTGGCGAACCCGGGCACACGAGGCGTTCATCGCCGAGCGCGACCTCGACGGCGCGATCCGGAGTGCGGTCTGGCTCGGCATGGAGTTCATGTACGTCGGGAACCTGGCGCAGGCCGGCGGCTGGTTCGCGCGGGCGCAACGACTCCTCGACGAGCACCCCGACGGCCGCCCCGACCACGGGTTCCTCTTCATCCCGGAGGCCCTGGCCTCCCTGTACCGCGGCGACGCCGCGGACGCCGCTGCGTTGTTCGCGCGCACGGCCGAGCTCGCGCGCGTCGCGCAGGATGCCGACCTCGTCGCCCTCGGGGAACTGGGCCTCGGCGAGTCGGAGATCATGCTCGGCCGTGCGGCGGAGGGTCTCGCGCGGCTCGATGAGGTGATGGTCGCCGTCACGGCGGGCGAGCTCTCGCCCATTCCCTCCGGCATCGTGTACTGCGAGGTCCTGCAGTGCTGCCGCCGGACCTTCGACGTGCGGCGTGCGCATGAGTGGACGAGGGCGCTCGATCGCTGGTGTGCCGAACAGCCCGACATGGTCGCGTTCAGCGGCCAGTGTCACGCGCACCGTGCCGAGCTCTTCCTCCTGCACGGTGCCTGGGCGGACGCGCTCGCAGCGGCGGAGGAGGCGCGGCAGCGATCGGAGCTCGGGGATCCCAACGGCATGTTCGGAGCGTGCTACCAGATCGGGGAGGTGCATCGGCTGCGCGGTGAGCCGGATGCCGCGGCATCTTCTTTCGAGCAGGCCGCACGCACGGGCTTCGAACCCCAGCCCGGCCTCGCCCTGCTGAGGCTGGCACAGGCGGAGGTCGACGTGGCGCGCGCCATGGTCCTCGCCGCGGCGGAACGACTGGACCCGGCGGAGCGCCGCTGGCTGCTGCCCGCGACCGTCGAGATCCAGCTCGCCGCCGGCGACGTCGCCGCCGCGCGTGCGGTGGCCGACGAGCTGCGGGAGCTCAGCCGGTCGAGCCCGATGCCGATGCTGCTGGCGGTCGTCGAGCAGGCCGACGCGGCCGTACGGCTCGCCGAGGGCGACGCGCGTGGCGCGCTGACGGCGTCGCGGCGGGCATGGGCCCGGTGGCGTGACCTCGATGTGCCCTACGAGGCGGCGCGGTGCCGGCTGACCGCGGCCAGGGCCTGCCGGGCCCTCGACGACGAGGCGTCCGCCGCGATGGAGCTCGACGCGGCGCGCGTGGTGTTCTCGGATCTCGGCGCCGGTCAGGCGCTCGCTGCGGCGGAGGCCGAGTGGTCGACCGTGTCGACGCCGCAGCCGGGCGGGCTGTCCGACCGGGAAGCCGAGGTGTTGCGGCTCGTTGCCGCGGGCGAGACCAACCGCGAGATCGCGAGCGATCTCTTCCTCAGCGAGAAGACCGTCGAGCGGCACCTCAGCAACATCTTCGGCAAGCTCGGCGTGTCGTCGCGGTCGGCCGCGACGGCCTGGGCCTTCCGGAAGGGGGTGGCCGACTGAGCCGGGCTGGGTGGAATCCCCCATCGCCCGCGTCGGTCGGATGCGAGATCCTCTCGACGCGGCGGCGTCGTGGCATCCGTACCGTGTCGCCCATGAACGAGACAACCGACCACATGGACGAGATCGATCGGGAGCTCGACGCCGTCGTCGTCGGCGGCGGGCAGGCCGGGCTCGCGATCGGCTACCACCTGCGGCGGCAGGATCGCGACTTCGTTATCCTCGACGATCGGCATCGCGTCGGCGACGCGTGGCGCACGCGCTGGGACTCCCTCCGCCTGTTCACACCGGCGCGATACGACGGGCTGCCCGGCATGAGGTTCCCCGGCGACGGGCTGGCCTTCCCCACCAAGGACGAGCTCGCGGACTACCTCGAGGCGTATGCGACCCGGAATGCGCTCCCGATCCGGCTCGGCGTGCACGTCGACGGCGTTCGTCGCGATGGCGACGTGTTCACGATCAGCGCCGGCGATCGCCGGTGGAGGGCCCAGCGCGTGATCATCACGACCGGTGCGTTCCACGAGCCGAGGGTGCCGGACTTCGCCCATGAGCTCGGGCCCTCCATCGTCCAGCTGCACTCCGCCGAGTACCGCAACCCCGGCCAGCTGCAGCCCGGGCCCGTGCTCGTCGTCGGGCTCGGCAACTCGGGCGCCGAGATCGCCTGGGAGCTCAGTCGCACGCATGCCACGAGCGTCTCGGGGACGCCGGGCGGCGAGCTGCCCGTGCGGCACGGGCGAACGGCGGCGCGGTTCGTCTTCCCGCTCGTGCGGTTCGCGGGCCTGCACGTGCTCTCGCTCGGCACGCCCGTCGGACGGTGCGTGCTGCCGAAGCTCACCGCGCATGCCGCACCGCTGATCCGCACCCGGAGGAAGGAGCTCACCGCGGCCGGAGTGGAGACGGTCGGACGGGTGACGGGGGTCAGCGACGGGCTTCCCGTCACCGCGGACGGACGCGTGCTCGCCGTGGCGAACGTGATCTGGTGCACCGGATTCCGCAGCGACTTCGGATGGCTGCAGGTCCCCGCGTTCGACGAGACGGGTCGGTTCCGGCAGTGGCGCGGCGTCATCGAGTCGGTGCCCGGGCTCTCCGTGCTCGGCATGGACGCCATGTACTCGATCAACTCCGAGAGCCTGCCCGGCATCGTCCGCGACGCGGCGTACCTCGCCAGGCGCATCGCTCTCGAACAGGGCGTCGCGGCGCCCGCGCGCGAGGCGCGGGCGGCGGGCGTTGCGGTGGTCGAGTAGCGCCGGCCGGAGGTCGACGCGTATCGAGACCGAACATGCCGGGTCTCGATACGCGTCCGGCTGCGCCGGGCGCTACTCGACCACCGGGAAGGCAGCGCCGGGCGCTCCTCGACCACCGGTCGGGCGTCAGCCGACGCGGATCATCTTCTTGTTGACGAACTCGTCGGCGCCGAAGCGGCCGAGCTCGCGGCCCGAGCCCGAGCGCTTGACGCCACCGAAGGGCAGCTCGGCGCCGTCGGCGAGCACGAGGTTGACGAACACCATGCCGGCCTCGATCGCGTCTGCGACGCGGTCGGCCTGCGCGGCGTCGGTCGTGTAGACGTACGAGCCGAGGCCGAACGGGATGTCGTTGGCGATGCGGACGGCGTCGCCCTCGTCGGCCGCGCGGTACACCTGCGCGACCGGGCCGAAGAACTCCTCCTTCGACGCGGGGTTGTCGGACGAGACGTCCGTCAGCACCGTCGTCTGGAAGAACGCGCCGTCGCGCGAGCCGCCGTGCACGAGCGTCGCGCCGTGCTCGACCGCGCGCTTGACCTGCTCGTCGAGGCCCTCGGCCGCCTTCAGCGACGACAGCGGGCCGAGCGCCGAGTCCGACGAGGTCGGGTCGGTCGCCTCGACCTCGGCGATCCTCGCGGTGAACTTCTCGAGGAACGGCTCGTAGAGGTCGTCGATCACGATGAAGCGCTTGGCCGCGTTGCACGACTGGCCGCTGTTGTCGAGGCGCGCGTCGACCGCGTTCTGGACGGCCGAGTCGAGGTCGTCGGTCGACAGCAGGATGAACGGGTCGGAGCCGCCGAGCTCGAGCACGACCTTCTTGAGGTGACGGCCGGCGATCTCGGCGACCGCGGCGCCGGCGCGCTCGGAGCCCGTGAGGGAGACGCCCTGCACGCGCGGGTCGGCGATGACGGTCTCGATCTGGTCGTGCGACGCGTAGATATTGACGTAGGCGCCCTCGGGGAAGCCCGCATCGGCGAAGATCTGCGCGATGGCCGCGGCCGACTCGGGGCACTGCTCGGCGTGCTTGAGCAGGATCGTGTTGCCGATGATGAGGTTGGGTCCGGCGAAGCGGGCCACCTGGTAGTACGGGAAGTTCCACGGCATGACGCCGAGCAGCACGCCCAGCGAGGAGCGGCGGATGACCGCCGAGCCGTCGCCCGCGAGCAGCGACACCGGCTCGTCCTTCAGGAACTCGGCCGCGTTGTCGGCGTAGTAGCCGTAGATGTCGCCGGCGAAGTCGGCCTCGGCGAGGGCCTGCTCGATGGGCTTGCCCATCTCGCGCACGATGATCTCCGCCAGCTCCTGGCGGCGCTCGACGTGCAGCTCGCCGACGCGGCGGACGAGCGCGGCGCGCTCCTCGACCGTGGTCGACTTCGACCAGGTGCGGTGCGCCTCGGCGGCGGCGGCGATCGCGGCCTCGAGCTCGGCGTCGGTGATGGTCGGGTACGTCTTGACCGTCTCGCCGGTGGCGGGGTTGGTCACGGCATAGCTCATGGGAGTTCTCTCCTTCTCAGGTGCACACGCGCCATTGATCCCTGGGCCTGTCGAAGGGTCGTCTGCCGCGGTGCAGTCGCTCGTCCGTCAAAGATATACCACTGAATGATTGATCACGAACCGGATGCCGCGGGCCGTACGCGCACGGCGAACGGCGTGCCGGCGCACGGCACGGTCCCGCTGCCGGGGCCTGCAAGCTGGCCGACCTGCAGCGCCGGCTCGGTGGAGAGCACGACGCGGCCGTGCTCGTTCACGAGCGCCAGCGGCTCCTCGACGTCGAGGAACGCGGCGAGCAGCGCGCGCTCGAGCGTGCGCACGGCGACGTCCGCGCCGACGACGCCGACCATGCGCTCGCCGTCCGCATCGTGCACGGGCATCGTGAGGGTGAGGATGTAATCGCACGTGCAGAGGTGGTCGACGTAGGGGCCGGTGACGTGCGCGTGCCGCGTGGTCGCGGGGATGCGGTACCACTCGAGGGCGCGGAAGTCGCGGAGGTACTCGGTGTAGCCGCGCGTCGAGAGGTCGAGCCGGGTCGGTCCGTCGGTGGAGCCGAGCACGGGGTTGTCCTCGAGGGGGCCCAGCCACCACGCGAAGTGCACGCCCTTGCCGCGCACCACCTCGCCGTCGGCGATGAACCCGGCGCCGACGAGCATCGGCTCGTCCTCCTCGAGCCGCGGGAGCACGAGGTCCGCGACCGTCGCGTCGAGCGTGACCGGACGGACCTCGCCGCTCGACGCGCCTGCGCCCGTGCCGCCTGCAGCAGCACCCACTCCGCCCGCGCTGGCCGCGAGCAGTTGCTCGATCGGTGTGCGCCACGCGGCGAGCTGGTCGAACACCCCGCGGAACACCTCGCTGACGGCGTCGGCGACCTCAGTCGGCGTGCGGCTCATCGAGCGCACCCCCTCGTTCGACGCGCGCCTTCGCGGCGAGCAGTCGCCGGGCGAGCATCGCGACCAGCTCGCCCGCGGCCTCGCGGGCCCGGGCCGCCCGGTGCCGTGCGACGGCGCGCACGATGCGCTGGTTCAGGTCGGCGGCCTCGGCCCTCGCGACCTCGTCGGCGAACCCGAGCAGGAGCAGCGGGCCGAACTCGGCCTGCAGCCGGATCTGCTCGCGCACGAGCCGCGCCGACTGGCTGAGCACCGCGAGCTCGAGCAGGAACCCGCCCTGGTTGGTGCGCGCCGCCGCGGCGGTGGAGAAGTCGGCGTTGCGGAGCCAGCCCGCCAGGTTCGCTGCGTCCGCGTCGGACGCGCGCTCCGCGGCGCGCTCGGCGGCGCCCGCGAGGATCGCGCCGAAGTACACGGCCATGTCGCTGAGCTCGACCTGCGCGAGACCGCGAAGCCGCGCCGTGATGATCGTGCGGTGCTCGGCGTCGTCGTGCACCACGAAGCTGCCGCCCTCGCGGCCACGACGGGTCTCGACGAGGCCGGCGTCGCGCAGGATGCCGAGGCCCTCCCGCACGGTGATGAGCGCAACGCCGAAGCGGCGGGCGAGCTCGGGCTCGCTGGGGAGGCGCTCGCCGGGGTCGAGCACCCCGAGCACGATGCCGTCGGTGAGGCGCTGGGCGACCTGCTCCGCGCGGCCGGCGTCGGCGAGCTGGGCGAACACGGCTTCGCGCGCGCCGGGACCGACCCTCGTCTCCATGGGACCACGTTAGCCGAGGGGTGCGCCCGCGGCGGGCGCCGCGCGTAAAAAAGATTCGATATAGGATGAATCCCGCGTGCCCCGCCGGGCCGCATCATGCGAAGGCGGATGATCCATGACCGAGTCGACCCGTGCGACGCCGCGCGGCGCGCTCGCCGGCGTGCGCGTCGCGGACTTCTCCCGCGTGCTCGCGGGGCCCTACGCCACCATGACGCTCGCCGACTTCGGCGCCGACGTGATCAAGGTCGAGCCGCCGGCGGGCGACGACACGCGGCACTGGAAGCCGCCCGTCGACGCGGCGGGGGAGGCCACGTACTTCGGCAGCGTGAACCGCAACAAGCGGTCGGTCGCGCTCGACCTCGCCACGGAGGCGGGGCTCGCGGAGGCGCGTCGGCTCGCGGCATCCGCCGACGTCGTGGTCGAGAACTTCCGCCCCGGCGTGATGGACCGGTTCGGGCTGTCGTACGACGACGTGCGCGCCGCGAACCCCGGGGTCGTGTACTGCTCGATCACGGGCTTCGGCACGGGCGACGGCGCGACCCTCGCGGGCTACGACCTCCTCGTGCAGGCCGTCGGAGGACTCATGTCGATCACCGGCGAGCCCGAGGGCGAGCCGTCGAAGGCGGGCGTCGCGCTCGTCGACGTGCTCTGCGGGCAGAACGCCGTGGCCGGCATCCTGCTCGCGCTGCGCGACCGCGACCGCACCGGCCTCGGCCAGCGCGTCGAGGTGAACCTGCTGCAGAGCCTGCTCTCGGCGCTCACGAACCAGGCCGCCTCCACCCTCGCGACCGGGCGCGCGCCGCGACGGCTCGGCAATCGGCACCCGAGCATCGCGCCCTACGCCGTGTTCCCCGCCGCCGACCGCGACCTCGTCATCGCCGTGGGCAACGACCGGCAGTTCGTAGCGCTCGCCGGGCTGCTCGGCGTCCCTGCCCTCGCCGACGACCCGCGCTACGTCACGAACGAGGCGCGCGTCGCGCACCGCGACCTGCTGCACGCCGAGCTCGAGGGCGCGCTCGCCGCGGCATCCGCCGACCACTGGGTGCGCACCCTGACGGACGCCGGCGTGCCCGCAGGGCTCGTGAACGACGTCGCCGAGGCCATCGCGTTCGCCGCGTCGCTCGGCCTCGAGCCCGTCGTCGAGCTGGGCGCGACCCGCACCGTCGCCAACCCCATCGGTCTCTCCGAGGCCGCCGCCGATTACCGCACGCCCCCGCCGCGGCTCGACGAGCACGCCGGCGCCGACTGGCTTCCGCGCGATCCGCGCGATGTCCGTGAGAAAGGACCCATCGCATGACCACGGCCCCACGCCTCGACGAGGTGTTCGACCTCGACGGCCTGCTCACCGCAGAGGAGCGCGACTGGCAGCAACGCGCTCGCGCGTTCGCGCAGGAGCGCATCCTCCCGATCATCGAGGAGGACTTCGAGAACCGGCACTTCCGCCGCGAGCTCGTGCGGGAGCTCGGCGAACAGGGCTTCCTCGGCATGCACCTCGAGGGCTACGGCTGCGCGGGCGCCGGTGCCGTGAGCTACGGCCTCGTCTGCCTCGAGCTCGAGGCCGCCGACTCGGGCTGGCGCACGTTCGTCTCGGTCCAGGGCTCGCTCGCGATGAGCGCGATCCGCAGCTACGGCTCCGAGGAGCAGAAGCAGCGGTGGCTGCCGGGCATGGCGAAGGGCGAGCTCATCGGATGCTTCGCGCTCACCGAGCCGCAGGGCGGCTCCGACCCGGCGGCGATGACCACGGTCGCCCGCCGCGACGGCGACGAGTGGGTCATCGACGGCGCCAAGCGCTGGATCGGGCTCGCGTCGCTCGCCGATGTCGCCGTCGTGTGGGCGCGGGTCGAGGACCCTTCGACGGGCTCAGGGACCGGCCCTTCGACGGGCTCGGGGACCGGGACGGGCTCAGGGACCGGGGGCGCGGCCGTGCGCGGCTTCCTGGTGCCGACGACGACCGCCGGGTTCACCGCGACGCCCATCGAGGGCAAGCTCTCGATGCGCGCGTCGGTGCAGTGCGACATCGACCTCGACGGGGTGCGCGTGCCGGCCGACGCGATCCTGCCCGGGGCATCCGGACTCTCGGGCCCCTTCGGCTGCCTCAACGAGGCCCGGTACGGCATCGTCTGGGGCGCCATGGGCGCCGCCCGGTCGTGCTTCGAAGCCGCCCTCGAGCGCTCGCGGGAGCGCGAGGTGTTCGGCAAGCCGATCGGCGCGAACCAGCTCACCCAGGCGAAGCTCGCCGACATGCTGCTCGAGCTCGAGAAGGGCATCCTGCTCGCCCTCCACCTCGGTCGCCTCAAGGAGCAGGGGCGCCTCACGCCCGCCCAGATCTCGGTCGGCAAGCTCAACAGCGTGCGCGAGGCGCTCGAGATCGCGCACCAGGCGCGCACGATCCTCGGCGGCGACGGCATCACCGACGCGTTCCCCGTCATGCGGCACGCCGCGAACCTCGAGTCGGTGCGCACGTACGAGGGCACCGACGAGATCCACCAGCTCATCCTCGGCCGGGCCCTCACCGGCCTGGCGGCGTTCTGATGAGCGGCCGCCACACCGTCGTCGTCGACGGCAGCACCGAGGCCTCGGCCGAGGTCGACGCGACCGTGCGCGCCGCCGCGGCATCCGGTGTCGACCGTACGACCCGTACCGAGCGCGCGACCTGGCTGCGGGCGCTCGCGGACGCGGTCGAACACCACCGCGACGAGCTCGTCGCGATCGCGCACGACGAGACCCACCTGAGCGAGGCGCGGCTCGTCGGCGAGGTCGTGCGCACGGCCACCCAGCTGCAGTTCTTCGCGGGGGTCATCGAGGAGGGCTCGTACCTCGAGGCGACCGTCGACCCGCCCGACGCGCGGCTCGTGCCGCCGCGTCCCGACCTGCGGCGGATGCTGCGGCCGATCGGCCCCGTCGCGGTGTTCGCCGCGTCGAACTTCCCGTTCGCGTTCTCGGTGCTCGGCAACGACACCGCGTCGGCACTGGCCGCCGGATGCGCCGTCGTCGTGAAGGCGCACCCGGGGCATCCGCGGCTCTCGCGCCGTGTCGCCGAGGTCGCCCTGGTCGCGCTCGCCGATGCGGGTGCGCCGGCCGATGCGCTCTCGCTGGTCGAGGGACTCGACGCGGGCGTGGAGCTCGTGGGGCATCCGCTCGTCGCGGCCGTCGGCTTCACCGGGTCGCTGCGCGGCGGACGCGCGCTGTTCGACCTCGCCGCGGCCCGGCCCGCGCCGATCCCGTTCTACGGGGAGCTCGGCTCGCTGAACCCCGTCGTCGTCACGCGCGCGGCGGCCGACGCCGACGTCGAGGCGATCGCGACCGGACTGGCGGGTTCGTTCACCCGCGACGGCGGCCAGTACTGCACGAAGCCCGGACTCGTGTTCGTGCCCGACGGCACGGGCTTCGAGGAGGCGCTCTGCGACGCGCTCGGCACGGTCGGCGCGCAGCGCCTGCTCACCGACGGCATGGCGACCGCCTTCACCGACGGGGCGGAGCGGCTGGCTGGCCTCGACGGCGCCGAGCTGATCTGGCGCGGCGCGGCCGAGGGTGCGGATGCCCCGGCCACCGTCGTCGCGACCGATGCGACCACGCTCGCCGCCGCCGCCGACGCGTGGCTGCAGGAGTGCTTCGGACCGCTGACCGTGCTCGTGCGCTACCGCGACGACGACGAGCTCGATGCGGCGCTCGCGTCCCTCGAGGGCAGCCTCACCGCGTCGATCCACCACGCACCCGGCGAGGACGTGACGGCGCTCGCCGGGAAGCTCGAGCGCGTCGCCGGCCGGCTCGTGTTCAACGGCTGGCCGACGGGCGTCGCGATCGCGTGGGCGCAGCACCACGGCGGCGGCTGGCCCGCCACGACGGCATCGGTGCACACCTCGGTCGGCGCGACCGCGATCCGCCGGTTCCTGACGCCCGTGGCGTACCAGGACGCGCCCGCCGAGGTGCTTCCGGTCGAGCTCCGCGACGGGAATCCGCTCGGGATTCCGCGCCGCGAGGACGGCGTCCCGATACCGGCCGTCAACCGTGACGACACGTCGCCCGAGTAGGCATAACATCGTTGATGCAACGAAGCAAGGAGCACCGATGAAGGCAATGGAGCCTCGTCTCACCCGTGCCGTCGTGGAGTGGACTGGCTGGGGCAGCACGCCCAGTCCCGTCCGCGACGACGCGCGGGTCATCGCACGGTTCGGCGGGGTCGCCGGACCGGCACTCGCCAAGGCGGCCCGCACCCTCGAGGCCGACTACGCCGCGTCCTCCTCGGAGTTCCGGCTGCGGCATCCCGAGCTCGGCGGCGACGCCGTCGACGCACTCGCCTGGAGCGCTGCGTACGACCGCGGCTGACCGGCGCGCACGACGCGAGGCGGCCGCCCCCACCGGGGACGGCCGCCTCGTCGCGTGCTTGAGATCGTTCGAGCGCCAGGCGTCAGTTGACCCCGGGGATCACCAGCCAGCGGTTCGCGAGGATCAGGTAGAGCGCGATCGCGACGAGGGCGATGATCGTGATCGTGCGTCCGGTGCGGCCGCCGGCGAAGAGCGCCACGGCCAGCACGACGAGCGTGGCGACGGCGAGCACGATGGCGCCGAACGGGATGCCGGGGATGAACAGCGCGAGCAGGAACAGGCCCGCGACGACGATCTCGATGATGCCGACGATCGTCGAGCCGCGGCGCGCCCGCAGGCGCAGGATGCCGTCGACGAGCGCGAGCGCGCCGCCGATGAGGGCGATGACGAGGAGCCAGGACAGCGTGATCATGGGGTCCCTTCGGGTTGGTGTGGGGGTCACCGCGACGCGGGAGGGGACTCCCACGACGCGGCCAGCGTAGCGACGGGCGCCTGCGCCGCGGCAGGGCTTGCACGCGACACGCCGTGCCGTGTATGCCGTCGCCCGCATGCACCGCGGGGCCGGCCATACGTCCCGATCTCGCGGCATCCGGAATGCAACGCGGAGTCATGCGGTTTCACCACGGGTCGCCCCCGTGCTGGACTGGTTCCGCCCGGGCGACGCACGAACGCCCGCCGGGCCTCGACATTCCCCACGAAGGAGCACCACATGACCCGCGCCCGCCGCGCCCGCACCCTGCTCGGCCTCGCCGCAGCATCCGCCGCACTCATCGCCCTCGCCGCCTGCTCGAGCGGCGCACCCGCGGCGAGCGACAGCGCGGAGGGCGGCGACGAGTTCGGCCTGCTCAAGGCGGGCACGCTCACCGTCGCGACCGAGGGCACGTACCGTCCCTTCAGCTTCCACGAGGACGGCTCGGGCGACCTGGTCGGCTACGACGTCGAGCTCGCCGAGGCCGTCGCCGACAAGCTGGGCCTGAAGGTGGAGTTCCAGGAGACGCAGTGGGACGCGATCTTCGCGGGCCTCGACGCGGGCCGGTTCGACGTGATCGCGAACCAGGTCTCGATCAACCCCGAGCGCGAGGAGCAGTACCTCTTCAGCGAGCCCTACACCGTCTCGCCCGGCGTCATCGTCGTGAACGAGGGCGACTCGTCGATCTCGAGCTTCGACGACCTCGCCGGCAAGACGACCGCGCAGTCGCTCACGAGCAACTGGTACGAGCTCGCGCAGGAGTCCGGCGCGAACGTCGAGGCCGTCGAGGGCTGGGCGCAGGCCGTCTCGCTCCTGCAGCAGGGACGCGTCGACGCGACGATCAACGACAAGCTCACCTTCCTCGACTACGTGAACACGACGCCCGACGCGGCGATCGAGGTCGCCGCCGAGACCGACGACCCGTCGCTCAGCGCCCTCGCCTTCACGAAGGACAAGCAGGCGCTCGTCGACGCCGTGAACGGCGCGCTCGCGGAGCTGCGCGACGAGGGCGTGCTCGCCGAGCTCGGCGAGAAGTACTTCGGCGCCGACGTCTCGCAGTAGGTGAGCCCGTCACCGGATAGGGTGGCGGCGCGGCGGATGCCGCCGGAGGGAGGCTCCCGGTGAACGAGGACCTGCAGCTCTTCCTGGAGTCGTTCTGGCCCATCGTCTGGGGCGGCATCACGGGAACCATCCCGCTCGCGCTCATCTCGTTCGCGATCGGGCTCGTGCTCGCCCTCGGCGTCGCGCTCATGCGGCTGTCGCGGAACCGCGTGGTCTCGGGCATCGCCCGGTTCTACGTCTCGGTCATCCGCGGCACGCCGCTGCTCGTGCAGCTGTTCGTGATCTTCTACGGCCTGCCGGCGATCGGGATCGTCATCGACCCGTGGCCGAGCGCGATCGCGGCCTTCTCGCTGAACGTGGGCGGCTACGCGGCCGAGGTCATCCGCGCCGCCATCCTCTCGGTGCCGAAGGGCCAGTGGGAGGCGGGCTACACGATCGGGATGTCGAACGCGAAGACGCTGCGGCGCATCATCCTGCCACAGGCCGCGCGCGTCTCGGTGCCGCCGCTCTCGAACACGTTCATCTCGCTCGTGAAGGACACCTCGCTCGCCTCGCTCATCCTCGTGACCGAGCTCTTCCGGGTGGCGCAGCAGATCGCGGCGTTCAGCCAGCAGTTCATGCTGCTCTACCTCGAGGCGGCGCTCATCTACTGGCTGTTCTGCCTCGCACTGTCGTCGGGGCAGAATGCCCTCGAGAGGAGGCTCGACCGCCATGTCGCACACTGATCCGACGGGTCGCGACGACGAGCGCGACGAGCCGGTGCCCGCAGGCCCTTCCACGGGCGCCGACGGCGACGCCACGGATGCCGCGGGCGGCGACGCCCTCGCACCCGAGACGCCGGCCGACCACACGATGGTGCTCACCGCCCGCGGCATCCGCAAGTCGTTCGGGCAGAACGAGGTGCTGCGCGGCGTCGACCTCGAGGTGCGCCGCGGCGAGGTGGTCGCCCTCATCGGGCCGAGCGGCTCGGGCAAGACCACCGTGCTGCGCTCGCTGAACGGGCTCGAGACGCCCGACGCGGGCACGATCGCGGTCGACGGGGGTCCGTCGATCACGTTCGGCGCGCCCGTGCCGAAGGCCGACCGGTTCGCGCTGCGCGACCGTTCGGCGATGGTGTTCCAGCACCACAACCTGTTCCCGCACATGACCGTGCTGCAGAACGTCATCGAGGGGCCGACGCAGGTCCAGCGCGTGCCGAAGGCCAGGGCGATCGCCGACGCCGAGGCGCTCCTCGCGCGCGTCGGGCTGTCCGAGAAGCGCGACGCCTACCCGTTCGAGCTGTCGGGCGGGCAGCAGCAGCGCGTCGGGATCGTGCGCGCCCTCGCGCTGAAGCCCACGCTCCTGCTGTTCGACGAGCCGACCAGCGCTCTCGACCCCGAGCTCGTCGGCGAGGTGCTCGCCGTCATCAAGGAGCTCGCCGAGGAGGGCTGGACGATGGTCATCGTGACGCACGAGCTCGGGTTCGCCCGTCAGGTGGCCGACGAGGTGCTGTTCCTCGACGGCGGGGTCGTCGTCGAGCAGGGCCCGCCCTCGCAGCTCTTCACCGCGCCGCGCGAGGAGCGCACCCGGCGGTTCCTCGAGCGCATCCTCCGCCCGTTCGACTGAGCGGCGGCGGCGCCGCCTTCTCGCCCGCCCGCTCCGTCGCTCCGTGCGCGCCCGCTCGCCGCTCCGCGGCCGCCCGGGCCGCCTCGGAGGCGCGGGGCGTAGCGTTGACGCATGGCCGCCCGCACCCCCGGAGTCACCGCTCCGGCCGCGCGGGCCCAGGTGGAGCCGGCCCCGAACCCCCGGATTCCGGGCATGCGGCAGCGCCGCGCGCTCGGCGTCTTCCGCGTGCTCATCGCCGCGATCGAGGTCGTCGCACTCATCGGCAACTACGAGTACGTGCTCGGATTCCGCTTCTTCGCCACCGCGAACTTCTTCAGCTACTTCACGATCCAGTCGGCGATGCTCGCCGTCGCGACGCTCGGCATCGCCGCCGCCTACGCGCTGCTCGCGCCGAGCGATCCGCCGTGGCTCGGCGTGCTGCGCACCATGGTGACGGCCTATCTGCTCGTCTCGGGCATCGTGTTCGCGCTCATCGTGAGCCAGGCGTCGACGCGCGACTACCGCGTCGACGTGCCCTGGTCGGACACGCTGCTGCACTGGGTCGTGCCGGCGCTCGCCGTGATCGCGTGGACGACCGACAGCATCATGGCGGTGAACCCGCCCGTCCCGTGGTCGACGGTCGGCTGGGTGCTGGTCTACCCATCGCTGTGGCTGCCGTACACGCTCTGGCGCGGCGCCGACGTGGGCTGGTACCCGTACTTCTTCCTCGACGAGGCGCAGGTCGGCGGGGTACTGGGGGTCGCGCTCTACTGCGCGCTCGTGCTGCTGATCTTCGTCGCGGTCACGGCCCTGCTCGTCGCGATCAACCGGGCGCTGTGGCGTAGGGCGCGAGCCCGACGAGGATCGCCTCGAGGAACTCCCGATCGTCGAGCGCTTCCAGTCGAGGTGCCTGCCCCGCCGCGATGACGCCGACGAGGATCGGCTCGCCCGTCTCCCGGCCGACGTCGAGCCAGGCGGCGACGGGCGAGGGCGTGCCCACGAGCGTGAGCACGTCGGCCGCGGATGCCGCGGGCTCGACGGATGCCGCGTCGCCCGACGCATCCGCCCCGTCGTCGCCCCCCGCGGCCGTGCCGCCCTCGCGCCAGAACGCCTCGTCGAATCGCAGCCACACCACGTCGATCGCGCCCGTCTCGAGTACGGCGATCGCGTGCTGGTGCGCGTACGGCAGCGCGGGGGAGAAGCGCAGCGTGTCGGACTTCAGCACGCCGAGCGGGACCGTCACGATCGCGCGGTCGACCGTGAGGGACTCGCCCGAGTCGAGGCGCAGGCTGACGCGCGTGTCGTTGTAGGCGATGCGCGTCACGACGCTCGACACGGCGATGTCGACCTGGTCGGCGAGCCCGTCGAGCAGGTCGGAGAGGCGCCCGGTCACGAGGCGGGATCCGGGCGGGAACGCGGTGGTCGGCGCCGTGCGCGCGGACACGCGGCTCGGCGGTGCGCCCGTCGCCGGCTGTACGTCGCTCGTGATGGTGTGCGCGAGCCACGAGGCCGGGCTGACGCCGTCGTCGCCGGGCGCCTGCGACAGCGGGACGACGCCCGACTGCACGAGCGCATCCGCGAGCGAGATGTCTCGGGGCGCGGCCTCGGCCCAGGCGCGGGCGGTGTCGACGGCTGCATCGCCCGTCGGCGGGATCGCGACGACGGCGCCGTCGACGGTGCGTGCCTCGACGACGCCGTCGAACGTCAGGGTGTCGACGGATGCCCCGCCGAGCGCCTCGGCGAGCGGCTCGTCGTCGGGCACCAGCACGGGGCCGAGCTCGACCGACCGGTCGAAGCCGTCGACGTCGACCGACCAGACGCGCCCGCCCGCGCGGTCGCGGGCCTCGACGACGACGACCTCGAAGCCCTGCTCGAGGAGGTGCACGGCAGCCGTGAGCCCGGCCATGCCGGCGCCGATCACGGCGATGCGCTCGCCGGACTCGGCGACGCGGGCGACGTGCTCCGCCGCGGCGAGTCCGGAGTCGCGGGCGCCGGTGATGGTGCCCGGGGCGTCGGGGGAGCACGCCTCGCCCGCGATCCAGAGCCGGTCCTCGACGGGATCGGCGAGCGAGGAGCGCAGCTCGGGGGTCGTGCCGACGCCGTCGAACGAGAACGCGCCGCGCGCGAACGGGTCGGAGCTCCAGCTCGAGCGCCGCATCGCGGTCGGCAGGGGGACCCCCTCGGGCACCGCAGGTGTCGGCGTCGGCGTGGGCGACGGGGTCGGGCTCGCGGTGGGGGTGGTCGTCGGGTTCGGCTGCCCCCAGGTGCAGCTCGAGAGGGCGACGGCGGCGATCCCCGAGAGCGACGCGGCGAGGAAGGTTCGCCGGGCCATGCCGCCGGACCCCGCCCGAGACTCCATGTGGTTCAGGCTAGTCGACGGCCTCTGCGCGGGTTGAGGAGGGCGCTTTGCGCTCGTCACCCGCGCGGGTTGAGGAGGGCGCGCCAGCGCCCGTCTCGAAACCCAGCCTGCGCAGGCCGGTTTCGAGACGCGTCCGGCTCCGCCGGGCGCTCCTCAACCCGCGACGCCCCCGAAATGCATGAGAATCCGCGCTTCGCCCCCTCGTGGAGACCCGTCGCGCGGATTCTCATGCGTTTCCGGTGTGCCGGGTGCGCGTTACCCCGCCGCGACGTACCCGTCGGCGACGTCGAGCGCCCCGTCGATGACGTCGAGTCCGCGCAGGAGCTCGTCCTCGGTGATGACGAGCGGCGGTGCGACGTGCATCCGGTTGAAGTGGATGAACGGCCAGAGGCCGGCCTGCTTGCACGCGGCCGCCACGGCCGCCATCGGCGCGGCATCCGCCCCCGACGCGTTGAACGGCACGAGCGGCGCGCGCGTCGCGGCATCCGACACCAGCTCGATCGCCCAGAACAGGCCGAGGCCGCGCACCTCGCCGACCGACGGATGCCGCTCGGCCATCGCCCGCAGGCGCGGCTCGACGACGCGCGTGCCGAGGTCGCGCACGCGCTCGAGGATCCCGTCGCGCTCGAACACCTCGAACGTCGCGACGCCCGCCGCGCACGCGAGCGGGTGGCCCGAGTACGTGAGGCCGCCCTGGAACGACACCGTGTCGAAGTGCGCCGCGATGCGCTGCGAGATGACCACGCCGCCGAGCGGCACGTAGCCCGAGTTCACGCCCTTCGCGAAGGTGATGAGGTCGGGGGTCACGCCGAAGTGGTTCACGGCGAACCACTCGCCGACGCGGCCGAAGCCGACCATGACCTCGTCGGCGATGTAGACGATGCCGTACTTGTCGGCGAGTGCCCGCACGCCCTGCAGGTAGCCCGGCGGCGGCACGAGCACGCCGTTGGTGCCGACGACGGTCTCGATGATGATCGCGGCGATCGTCGACGCGCCCTCGAGCGTGATGACCTGCTCGAGGTGCGCGAGCGCGCGCTCGGTCTCCTGCTCGGGCGTGGCGGCGTGGAACGACGACCGGTACGGGTACGGCCCGAGGAAGTGCGCGACGCTGCCGTCGCTCGGCTCATTCGCCCAGCGGCGCGGGTCGCCCGTGAGCGAGATCGCGGTCGCGGTGCCGCCGTGGTAGCTGCGGTACATCGAGAGCACCTTGCGCCGGCCGGTGACCGCCCGCGCCATGCGCACGGCGTACTCGTTGGCGTCGGCGCCGCCGTTCGTGAAGAACACCTTGTCGAGGTCGCCGGGTGCGACCTCCGCGATGCGCCGGGCGAGCTCGCCGCGCACGTCCGACGCCATCGACGGCTGGATCGTGGCGAGGCGGCCGGCCTGCTGCTGGATCGCCGCGACGAGGTCGGGGTGCTGGTGCCCGAGGTTGAGGTTCACGAGCTGGCTCGAGAAGTCGAGGTACGCGTTGCCCGCGTAGTCCCAGAACGTCGAGCCCTCGCCCGCCGCGATGGGCAGCGGGTCGATGAGGGCCTGCGCGCTCCACGAGTGGAACACGTGGCCGCGGTCGTCGGCGCGCACCTGCGCCTCGGCCGCGAGGTCGGGCAGCGGATGCCGCATGCCACTGCGGTCGACGTACGTCGCCGCGTCGATCAGGGTGTCGGTCATGAGGGGGTCCTCTCAGGATCGGTGGTCGAGTAGCGCCGCCCACCCGGTGGTCGAGTAGCGCCCGGCGCAGCCGAACGCGTATCGAGACCCACGATGCGTCTCGATACGCGTCGCCTCCGGCGGCGCTACTCGACGACCGGACGAGAGGGCGCTACTCGACCACCGGTGGTGGGATCAGTGGTTGCTCGGGAAGCCGAGGTTGACCTGCGACTCCGACGGGTCGGGCCAGCGCGTCGTGACGACCTTCGAGCGGGTGTAGAAGTGCACCGACTCGGGGCCGTAGATGTGCGAGTCGCCGAAGAGCGAGTTCTTCCAGCCGCCGAACGAGTAGGCGCCGATCGGCACGGGGATCGGCACGTTCACGCCGACCATGCCGACCTCGATGTCGAACTCGAACTGGCGGGCCGTGCCGCCGTCGCGCGTGAAGACCGCGACGCCGTTCGCGAAGTCGTTCGCGTTGATCAGGTCGACGGCGTCCTCGTACGACGCGACGCGCACGACCGAGAGCACCGGTCCGAAGATCTCGTCGTCGTAGACCTTCATGCCGGGCTTCACGTGGTCGACGAGCGAGGTGCCGACGAAGAAGCCGTCGCCCTCGAACGCCTGCTGCGTGCCGTCGACCACGACGGTGGCGCCCTCCGCGGCAGCGCCCGTGACGTACGAGGCGACCTTGTCGCGGTGCTCGCGGGTGATGAGCGGGCCCATCTCGCTGGCCGGGTCGGTGCCGTCGCCGATCCGCAGCGTCGCCATGCGCTCGGCCACCTTCGCGACGATCGCGTCGGCGACCTCGTCGCCGACCGCGACGAGCACGGAGACCGCCATGCAGCGCTCCCCGGCCGAGCCGTACGCGGCCGAGACGGCGGCGTCCGCCGCGGCATCGAGGTCGGCGTCGGGCATGACGACCATGTGGTTCTTCGCACCGCCGAGCGCCTGCACGCGCTTGCCGTTCTCGGACGCCCGGCGGTAGATCGAGCGGGCGATCGGCGTCGAGCCGACGAACGAGACCGCACGCACGTCGGGCGAGTCGAGGATCGCGTCGACCGCCACCTTGTCGCCGTGGACGACGTTGAGCACGCCGTCGGGCAGGCCGGCCTCCTGGAACAGCTTCGCCAGGAAGAGGGAAGCGCTGGGGTCCTTCTCGGAGGGCTTCAGCACGACGGTGTTGCCGCACGCGATCGCCGAGGCGACCATCCACAGCGGCACCATGACCGGGAAGTTGAACGGCGTGACGGCCCCGACCACGCCCACGGGCTGCTTGGCCTGGTGCACGTCGACGCCGCGCGCGACCTGCTCGGAGCGCTCGCCCTTCAGCAGGTGCACGAGCCCGGCGGCGAACTCGACGTTCTCGATGCCCCGGCTGATCTCGCCCTTCGCGTCGGAGAGCACCTTGCCGTGCTCGTTGGTGAGGATCGCGGCGAGCTCGTCCTGGCGCTCGACGAGGAGGTGCCGGAGCTTGAAGAACACGTCCGCCCGCTTGATGAGGCCCGTGGCGCGCCACCCGGGCAGTGCGGCCTTCGCGGCGGCGATCGCCGCGTCGACCTCGGCGGTCGAGGCGAACGCGACGCGTCGCGACACCTCGCCGGTGGCGGGGTTGAAGACGGGACCGGTGCGGTCGGCGCCGCCGACCTCGCGGCCGGCGACGAAGTGACGGACGAGGGTGGTCTCGCGCTCGTCGGCGACCTCGCGGTCGACGGTGTCCTGGACGAGGCTCATGGCGCTCCTTCGGTTGGTTCTTGACGACGGATGCCTCGGCACCGGTTCGACGGATGTGCGTGCCGCCGACATCCTGGTCGGACAGATCGACCGAGTTCGTCTAAGCTGGCGTTCCCCAGTCTTGCAGAGGCAGAGAGGCCGAACTGATGGCAGACCGTCGCGAAGACGAGCCGAACCGAACGGATCGTCCGAACGGCCCAGGAGCGCGCGGCGGCGATGCCGGACTGCCCACCGTGCGCGAGATCCTGACCCTCGAGGCCGTCGCCCAAGGCGTGCCCGAGGTGCTCGCGAGTGACGATCCGCTCGACGCGCGCGTGCGCTGGGTGCACGCGTCCGACAGCGCCGGCGTGGCTCGCCTGCTCAACGGCGGCGAGCTGCTGCTCTCGACCGGATCGGGCTGGCCGACCGAGCCGGCCGAGCTCGAGGCGTTCATCGCGGGGCTCGTCGACGCGGGCGTCGCGGGCCTGGTGCTCGAGCTCGGGGTGCACTACCGCTACGTGCCCGCGATCGTCGAGCAGGCGGCCCGTGAGCACGGCCTCGCCCTCGTCGCGCTGCACCGCGAGGTGAAGTTCGTGACGCTCACCGAGGCGGTGCACAGCCGCATCATCTCCGAGCAGACCGAGGCGCTCCGGGCGCGCGACGAGGTGCGCGAGCGGTTCACGGCGCTGAGCCTGCGCGGCTCGCCCGCGGACTTCATCGTGCACCAGCTCACGCAGACGCTCGGCGCCGCCGTGGTGCTCGAGAACCTGGCGCACGAGGTCGTGGCGGCCGAGGTGCCGCCCGCCGCCGAGGAGGGACTCTTCGCGGGCTGGGAGGCGCGCTCGCGCGCGGCGCATCGCGACGACGAGCAGCGGCGCCGCGACGGCCGGCCCGCCGGCGCGGGCGAGTGGCTCATCGTGCCCGTCGAGGCCCGCGGCATCCGCTGGGGGCACCTCATCGCGCTGCCCGGCCCGGCGCACCCCGCCGGTCGGGTGAGCGTGCTCGAGCAGGGTGCGATCGCGCTGGCGCTCGGACGGCTCGCCGACGGCGGCGCCGACGAGTGGACGCGCATCGGCCGGCAGCGGCTCGTGGACGCGCTCCTCGAGGGACGGTTCGCGGGCGGCGCCGGGGCGACCGCGCGGCTCGAGGCGGCCGGGCTCCCGGTCTCGGGTGCCCGACTGTACGGCATCGTCGCGACAGGTCCGGCGATCCGCGACGGCGCAGCGGATGCCGCGGCGCGCGCCCTCGGCGGCCGGGCCATCGACGGCGTGGGGCCCGGCGCCACGATCACGCGGTCGGCGCAGGTCGTGCTCCTGTCGCTGCCCGCGCCGCTGACGGATGCGGCCGCGAGCCGCTTCGCGTCGGACCTCGTGGGCGGCGACGCGGCATCCGCCGACCGGCTCGTCGTGTCGATCGGTTCGGTCGCCGACGGGCTCGACGGCTTGCTCGGCTCGGTGCAGGAGGCGACCGACCTCTCCCGCGGGGCGCGCCCGCGCGGGGTGCGTGCCGCGGTGCTGCGGCGCGCCGACGAGCGGCCGCTCATGCGGCTCGTGACGTCGCTGCGCGACGACCACCGGCTGCTGCGGCACAGCGAGCGGATGCTGCAGCCGCTCATCGAATACGACCTCGCCCGCGACGGCGACCTGCTGCACGTGCTCGGGGCGGTGGTCGCGCATCCGGGCAACCGCACGGCGGCGGCCGCGGCGAGCCACCTGTCGCGCTCGGTGTTCTACCAGCGGCTCGCCCTCATCGGCGACCTGCTCGGAGCCGACCTCGACGACGGCGAGACGCTCACGGGCCTGCACCTCGCGCTGCTCGTACGGCGCAGCGCGGCGAGCTGAGCGCCTCGGTCGTCGAGTAGCGCCCGCCCCGGTCGTCGAGTAGCGCCGACGAAGTCGACGCGTATCGAGACGTGGTGACATCACCGATCGACTTGCCGCGTCTCGATACGCGTCCGCCTCCGGCGGGCGCTACTCGACGACCGGGGAGCGTCTCGATACGCGTCCGCCTCCGGCGGGCTCTACTCGACGACCGGGGAGCGTCTCGATACGCGTCCGCCTCCGGCGGGCGCTACTCGACGACCGGGGAGCGTCTCGATACGCGTCCGCCTCCGGCGGGCGCTACTCGACGAGCGAACTTTTTACTTGCTATTGACAAGTTCACTTGCAAAGAGCAAGCTAAGGATCACACCGGAACCAACCGACCGACGACGATCCACCGGAGGACACCATGACCGCCACGAGCATCTTCGTGAACATCCCGACCACCGACCTCGACCGCGCCAAGGCGTTCTACGAGGCGCTCGGGTTCACGATCAACCCGAACTTCACCGACGAGAACGCCGCCTGCGTCGTGCTCAGCGACACCATCTACTTCATGGTGCTGACGCGCGAGTACCTCGGCACGTTCACCGACAAGCAGATCATCGACCCGAAGACGCAGGCGCAGGTCGCCATCGCGCTCACCCGCGACTCCCGTGAGGACGTCGACGCGGTGCTCGCCAAGGGCCTCGCCGCCGGCGGCAGCGAGCCGCGACCCGTGCAGGACTACGGGTTCATGTACTCGCGCGACCTCGACGACCCCGACGGCAACAACCTCTCGTTCCTGTTCATGGAGCCGGCGGCCGCCGAGATGGGGCCCGAGGCGTACATGGCGCAGCAGGGCGCCGGCGCCGAGGCGTCGTCCGCCTGACCGGGCACCCCGGATGGCCACACGCGCCACTCGCGGCTTCGGCCAGTACAGCGGCGTCGCACGAGCAGTCGAGCGGGTCGGGGAACGGTGGGCACTGCTCATCGTCCGCGACCTGCTCGTCGGCGCGCGCCGGTACGGCGACCTGAAGGCCGGCCTGCCGCGCATCCCGACGAACATCCTGGCCGACCGGCTGAAGGAGCTGCAGGAGGCGGGCGTCGTCCGCCGCGTGCCCACGGTGCGCGGCGGGTACGAGCTCACCGAGCTCGGCCGTGCCCTTGAACCCGTCGTCGTCGCCCTCGAACGGTGGGGCTGGTCGACGCTGGGCGAGCCCGCCGAGGGCGAGCTGGTCACGGCCGATGCGCTGGTGACGGCGCTCGGCGCTGCGTTCAAGCCGGATGCCGCGGCGTCGCTGCCGCCCACCGAGTACGTGCTGCACGTCGGCGACGTCTCGATCTCGGCGATCGTGACGGGCCGCCACCTCGACGTCGCTCCCGTCGGCCCGGGCGCGCTCCCGCAGCCGCGCCGAGCGATTCCCGACGTCGCACCCGAGGACGTGCTCGAGCTCGCGGTCGAGCCGACGGGGTTCCGCGACCTCGTCTCGGGCGTCCGCGGGGCCGTCGCCGTCAAGGGGCCGCCATCAGGCGTCGCCATCCTCGACGGGGGGAGCGCGCTGCTCGAGCGCTTCCGACTGACGTTCCGCATCGACCCGATCGCGCCGCCGACCGGCGCGGCGAGCGAGGCCGGCGACGCGGCATCCGTCGCCTGAGCCGGCGGCCTCTCGTGCTCCGGTCGTCGAGTAGCGCCCGCCGAAGGCGGACGCGTATCGAGACGCGGTCACGCCGATCGGTCACCGCACCGCGTCTCGATACGCGTCGCGCTCCGCGCGGCGCTACTCGACGACCGAGGCACGAGCCTCAGACCACGGGCAGCGGCTCGTGCGGCTGCGCCGGCAGCACCACGAGGATCGGGTCGCCCGGGCGGACGACGCCGTCCTCGACGACGACGGCCATCACGCCCGCGCGACGGTGCGTGCCCTCGGCGTCGCGGCGGATCATCCGGCGCATCAGCCCCGGCTGGAATCGATCGATCTGCACGCAGGGATTCCGCAGCCCCGTGAGCTCGACCTCCGCGGCGTCGCCGAGCCGAAGCCGCGTCCCGAGCGGCAGCGACAGCAGGTCGATCCCGAGCGTCGTGACGTTCTCGCCGAGCTCGCCCGGCCCGACCTCGTGACCCTCGACGGCGAGCTCGTCGAAGAGCTCGCGCTGGAGCAGGTGCACCTGGCGCACGTTCGGCTCGGTCCACGTGCCGCGGAACCGCGAGCGGCGCCGCACCGTGGCGCCGGCATGGGCGTCGCCCTCGATGCCGTGCCCCGCGACCAGGCGGATCTCGTCGCGAACGGGCTTCGTGAACCGGTGCGCGTCGTCGCGGGCGACCGCGAGCACGGATGCCGCCGGAGCTTCGTCGCTCACGGCGAGACGTACACCTTGCGCAGGGTCTGCCGCACCGTCCAGATCGTGCGCATGCCCGACTCGAGGCGCACGACGGAGCCCGGCCGAAGCACGATCGGCGATGCGTGCGGGTGCTCGAACTCCACGGTCGCGGCGCCGGCGAGCACGACGAACACCTCGTCGGCCTCGACGTCGCGCATCGCGCCGACGGACATCTCCCAGACGCCGACCGTGCGGCCGCCGTCGTCGTCGAGCACGAGGTGACCCGTGGTCGGCGAGCCGGCGACGACCTGGTCCGCCTCGACCGGCACGTGCGCGAGCTCGACCGTCGCGGCATCCGCGATGACGCCCGGATGCAGGCGGGGTGCGTCGCTCATGAGTCGAACCCCAGGCCGAGGGCGTCGAGTGTCTTCAGCAGCATGTTGCGCCTGCCTCTCGTGTGGTCGGCGCGGTCGAGCGACCAGCGCGTCGCGTTGATGCCCATGGCGGCGATGGGCTCGGGCGGGAACGGCAGCGGCCGGTCGCGCACCATGCGCAGCTGCGTCCGCTCGTTGTCGCGCCGCTCGAGGAGGTCGAGCACGACCTCGCCGGCGAAGCGCGCGGCGGCCACGCCGAGGCCCGTGAACCCGGCGGCGTAGGCGACCCGGTTGTCGCGGGCGGTGCCGTAGAACGCGGCGAACCGCGTGCTCGTGTCGATCACGCCGCCCCACCGGTGCGTGAACCGGAGGCCCTCGAGCTGCGGGAACGTCGTGAAGAAGTGGCCGGCGAGCCGCTCATAGGTCTCGGCGCGATCCTCGTAGCGTTCGAGGATGCGCCGACCGTAGTGGTAGACCGCGTCGTAGCCGCCGAACAGGATGCGTCCGTCGCGCGTCGGCCGATAGTAGTGGAACTGGTTGGCGAGGTCGCCGAGGCCCTGCCGGTGCTTCCAGCCGATCGACGCCTGCTGCTCGGCGGTGAGCGGCTCGGTCATGAGCACGTAGTCGTAGACCGGCACGGTCATGAGCCGGTTGCGCTTCAACAGGCTCGGGAACACGTTGGTCGCGAGCACCGCGCGCTGCGCGATCACGCGGCCGCCGTCGGTGACGACCGTCACCGCGCCCGTCGAGCCCGGTGTCTCGATGCGGCGCACACGGGACTGCTCGAAGATCTCGACGCCGAGCTCCTCGGCGACGCGGGCGAGCTCGGCCGTGAGCTTCGCCGGGTGCAGGATGGCGCTACCGCGTGTGTCCCAGACGGCGGCGAGGTATGTAGGGGAGTCGACCTCGGCGCGCACCTGCTCCTGGTCGAGGAACCGCACGGTGTCGTCGCCACGGGCCGCCGCCTCGGCGATCTCCTCCTCGAGCCACTCCACCTGGTGCGGTTCGATGGCGAGGGCGAGTGCGCCGTTGCGTTCGAACTCGAAGTCCATGCCGAGCTCGGCCTCGGACGCCTCGATCGCATCGAGGTTCTCGATGCCGAGCCGGTCGAGCGTCGGCATCTCCTCTGGCCAGCGCGACATCCCGTTCTCGTGGCCGTGCGTCAGGCTGGCCTCGCAGAAGCCGCCATTGCGACCGGATGCCGCCCAGCCGATCGTCTTCGCCTCGATGAGCACGACGTGCGCGTCGGGGTTGCGGCGCTTGGCGAGCACTGCCGTCCAGAGCCCGGTGTAGCCGCCGCCGACGACGACGAGCTGCGCGACGTGCTCGCCCGTCAGTGCCGGGCGGCGCTTCCGCGCCTCCGCGCCGAGGTCGTCGAGCCAGAACACGCGGTGCTCGCTCCCGGCGAGCGAGTGCTCGACGACGGATGCCGCCGGCCGGCGGCGTTCGAATACGGTCGTTCCCACGAGGTCTCTCCAAGGCGGTCGGTGCTTCCATCCTCCCGCCCATCACGAGCGCCGCGCCACCGCGCGGTGTCGTGAATGCAGACGCTCGCCGGACGGATTGGCCGGATGGACAATTAGCGGCGGCGCCGGGCGTGCGTGCGTGCGCAATTCAGGTCGGAGGTGTGTCGCGCGGCCCCGGCTCGGCGTGTCGAGGCGACACGCCGAGCGCCGACCTGAATTGCGCACGGGGTACGAGGAGTGTGCGCCGCGTGACGGCGGGTAAGCCCCGCGACGCGGAGACTGCGGGTCAGCCGCGCGGCGCGTGCGCCTCCAGGAACTGGAACACCTCGGTCTGGTCGACCCCGGGGAAGGTGCCGGTGGGCAGCGCAGCGAGCAGCGACGTCGGCGTGCGCGCGGCCGGCCATGAGGCATCCGCCCACCGGTCGGACAGCGTCGAGGGCGGGCGCCGGCAGCACGACTCGTCGGGGCAGGTCGACACCGCGCGGTGCGGCGTCTCGCGTCCGCGGAACCACTTCACGTGCTCGAACGGCACGCCGACCGACACCGAGTACTCGCCCTCCTTGGCCTTCTCGATGCGGGAGGTGCACCAGAACGTGCCCGACGACGTGTCGGTGTACTGGTACCAGGGGCTGAACCGGTCCTCGACGTCGAACACCGTGCGGGCGGTCCAGTTGCGGCAGACCGTCGTGCCTTCGACCGCGCCGAGCGCGTCGGACGGGAACCGCACCTTGTCGTTCTCATAGGCCTTGATGATGGTCCCCGACTCGTGCACCTTCATGAAGTGCACCGGGATGCCGAGGCGCGCCGTCGCGAGGTTCGTGAACCGGTGCGCGGCGGTCTCGTACGACACCGCGAAGGCGTCGCGGAGCTCCTCCATCGAGATGCGGCGGAGGTTCTTCGCCTCGGTGAGGAAGCGGACCGCCGCCTGCTCGGGCAGCAGGATCGCCGCCGTGAGGTAGTTCGTCTCGATGCGCTGGCGCAGAAATTCGCCGTAGTTTCGCGGCTCCTCGTGACCGAGCAGGTGGCTCGCGAGGGCCTGCAGGATGGGGGAGCGGGAGTCGCGCGACGGCGACTGCTGGGTCGGCAGGTAGATGCGGCCGTTGTGCTTGTCGGTCACCGAGCGGGTCGAGTGCGGGAGGTCGCCGACGTAGTGCAGCGAGTAGCCGAGGTGCGACGCCATGTCGGCCACGAGCTGGTGCGACACGGGGCCGCCGGTGTGCCCGACCGCCTCGAGGAGCTCGGCCGCCTTCGCCTCGAGCTCGGGATAGAAGTTGTCGCGGGCGCGCATCTCGGCGCGCAGCTCGGCGTTCGCCCGACGGGCCTCTTCAGGCGTCGCCGCCCGCTCGCGGTGCAGCCGGTCGATCTCGTGGTGCAGCGCGAGGATCGTCTGCAGCGTCTGGTCGCTCATCGTCTTGGCCACGCGGAACGGCCCGAGTCCGAGCGCCTGGAACACCGGGCCGCGCTGCGCCCGCTCGACGGCGATCTCGAGCGCGGCGCGCTCCGACGGTGCGTCGGGCTTCAGCAGTTCGTCGGCCGTCGTGCCGAGCGCGAACGCGATCGTGCGCAGCATCGAGAGCCGCGGCTCGCGCTTGCCGTTCTCTATCGCGGACACCTGGGACGGAGCCCGGTCGATGGCCCGGGCGAGCTCGCCGAGCGTCATGCCGACGGCGGTGCGGCGGTCGCGGATGCGCCGGCCGAGGGTCAGCGCATCGACCTCGTCGCCCTCGCTCGCGGGCTCGGTCGAGGCGGCCTCGAGGGTCGTGCGAGCGGTGCGATCGGCGGTGACCATGCATCGATGGTCACACGGGCGCACGGATGCCGCAAACGGAACAACCTCAAAAGTTCTGTTCGTCGCGGCCTCGGCGTTCGCCGGCACTCCTCGGCCTCGGCGGGAACCGTGACCGCGTCGTGACCTGGAAACTGCTTCACTGGTGCGGCGGCCCCTACCGCCCGACCCGAACCCTGGAGGAACCAATGTCGCTTCCGCGCGCCGTCGCACTCGTCCCCGCCGTCCTCGGCGTCCTGCTCGTCACCGGCTGCGCCGGCGGCGCGGTCGCGGAGGAGGCTGCACTGCGGACGAAGGCGCCCGAGCCCGCAGCCGAGGCGCTCGCCGAGCAGACGGTCGCCGAGGCGTGCCTCCTCCTGCAGTCCGGCGCGATGGAGTTCGTAGCGCTGGGCCAGCAGGAGGACGCATTCACCGCGGCCATGGCCGACCCGGCAGGGCACGCCGCCAAGTTCGAGTCCGCCGATGCCGCGTTCGCGGCCGCGGTCGATCAGGTTTCGCACGCCGAGGTGCTCGTCC
The DNA here is from genome assembly GCF_042796995.1 of Agromyces sp. NPDC057865. Lineage (NCBI taxonomy): Bacteria > Bacillati > Actinomycetota > Actinomycetes > Micrococcales > Microbacteriaceae > Agromyces > Agromyces sp. NPDC057865. The sequence continues at coordinate 245,894 of NZ_JBHVMJ010000003.1, forward strand.
CGGCGGAGAGCACCAGCGAGGCGATGCACGGCCTCGCGGTGTTCCTGCGCGGAGCGATCGACGACCCGGCGAGCGCCGACCCGAACGCGGTGGGCCCGTTCCTGGACGACCTCTACGCGGGTCTCGGCGGCATCAGCGAGGTGTGCTCCTGACGCCGGCCCCGCCTCAGTCCAGCAGCGCCGGCTTCAACTCCTTCGTGAAGAAGTCCATGAAGCCGTCGGGATCGGGTCCGTTGTTCGCCAGGACGACGTGGTCGTAGCCCGCCTGCTCGTACGAGCGCACGGCGGCGACGTGCTTCGCGATCTCGGGGCCGCATGGCATCTGGGCGGCGACGTCCTCCTCGCGGACGTACTTCGCCGATGCCTCGAAGTTCACCGGGTTGGGCAGTTCGCTCATGACCTTCCATCCGGTGAGGGACCACCTGGACGACTCGAACGCCGCCCGGACGGCCTGCTCCTCGTCCACGGCCCAGGCGAGGCCGACCTCGCCGTAGCGCGGCCCCGTGCCGCCGGCGTCGCGGTACGCGCCGAGCAGCTCGGCGTCGGCCTCGGTGCCGAACAGCCCGTCGCCGAGCTCGGCCGCGAGCTCCGCGGCATCCGGCCCGCCCGCGGCCACCGCGATCACGGGGAGCCGCTCGGGCAGGTCGAACACCCGCGCGTCCTCGAGGTCGAGGTACTCGCCGCGATACGACCGGTACCCGCCCTCCCAGAGCAGTCGGATGATCTCGAGCGCCTCGCGCAGCATCGCCTGCCGTTGGGCGACGGCGGGGAACCCGCGCGCCACGACGTGCTCGTTGAGTCGCTCGCCCGCGCCGATGCCGAGCGTGAAGCGGTCGTCGGAGACGATCGCGAGCGTGGCCGCCGCCTGCGCGATGATCGCCGGGTGGTAGCGCACGGTCGGGCAGGTCACGCCCGTCGCGAGGCCGATCCGATCGGTCTCCGCGGCGATGGCACCGAGCACGGTCCACGCGAACGGCGAGTGGCCCTGCGAGTCGAGCCAGGGGTGGTAGTGGTCGCTCATCTCCACGAAGTCGAACCCGGATGCCTCGGCGAGCTTCGCCTGGCGCACGAGCTCCTTCGGGTCGAAGCCCTCGGCCGACAGCTTGTATCCGTACCGCATCGGTTCCCCCTGTCGTCGGAGTCGGTCGTCGGATCGTCGCGACGCTACGCGGCGCGCGACGCGGCCTGAAGGCCGTTGACCGACCGAGCGGATGCCGCGAGAATGCGGGCGGATGCCGCGACGGCAGACGAGCGATGGCGGGCGACCCAGCAGCCGGATCGGAGGAGCGCCGATGAGCGGACACGCGCCGGTCGGCCGGCTCGAGGACTGGACCGAGGTCGACGACGACGCGGCGCCGTGGCCGCGGTACGAACGCGGCGCCGGGCCCGCCGTCATCGTGCTGCACGAACTGCACGGCATCACGCCCGAGGTGCTCGGATTCGGGGACTTCCTCGCCCGGAGCGGCTTCCACGTCGTGATCCCGCACCTCTTCGGCGTGCTCGGCAGGCGCGCGAGCGGCGCGCGCACGGCCGGCCTGGCCCTGAGGATGTGCGTCTCCCTCACGTTCCGCGCCCTCGCGCTCGGATCCGACCGCCCGATCGCCCGCGAGCTGCGTGCGTTCGCGGCCTCGCTGGCCGAGCGCACCGGCGGGCAGGTCGGCGTGGTCGGCATGTGCTTCACCGGCGGGTTCGCGCTCGCGGCGGCGGTGGACCCGCGCGTCGCGGCGCCGGTCATGAGCGAGCCGGCGGTGCCGTTCCCGCTGCCCGGCCCGTGGTCGCGCGACCCCGGGGTGAGCGAGGCGGAGCTCGCCGAGGTGCAGCGGCGCGCACGCGAGGAGGGCCTGTGCGTGCTCGGCCTGCGCTTCAGCGAGGACGCCACGTCGCCTGCCGCTCGCTTCGGCACGCTGAAGGACCGCCTCGGTTCCGCGTTCGAGGTCTTCCAACTCGACTCGCGGCCCGGCAACCCCGGCGGATTCGGTCGGCGCGCCCACTCGGTCCTCACGATCGAGGTGCGCGACGATCCGCCGAACAGGGCCGCCGGGGCCCGTGATCGGGTCGCCGGATTCCTGCACGAACGGCTCGATCCCGAGCGCTGAACGCACCGGATCCCGACCGCGGAGAGGCGGATGCCGACGGCCGGAGCGCGCCGGATGCACCTCTCGACCCGGAGGCGGCGGCGGCGCTACTGTGAGCCCAGACATCGACGTCCGGGGGGTTGCGATGGAGATCCTGCTCGTGGTGCTCCAAGGTGCCGTCGTCATCGGCGCGATCGTCATGGGCGTTCGCACCGGCGGCCTCGGACTGGGGCTGTGGGGCGTCGTCGGCACGGCGGTCCTGGTGTTCCTGTTCCACCTGCAGCCCGGTGCGATCCCCATCGACGCGTTCTTCATCATCATCGCGGTGATCACGGCGTCGTCGGCGATGCAGGCCGCGGGCGGAATCGACTACCTCGTGGCGATAGCGTCGAAGATCATCCAAGCGAACCCGAAGCGGCTCACCTACGTCGCCCCGGTCGTCGCGTTCGCCTTCACCGTGCTGTCGGGCACCTCGAACATCTTCTTCGCGCTCATCCCGGTCATCTACGAGACGGCCTACCGCAACGGGCAGCGGCCCGAGCGGGCGCTCGCCGCCTCCACGGTGACGTCGGGCCTCGGCATCACGGCCAGCCCGGTCTCCGCCGCGATGGCCGCGTTCCTCGTGCTCATGGACGGCACCGGCTACGGCCTGCCGAAGATCCTCGCGATCACCATCCCCGCCGCGCTCATCGCGTGCATCGCGACCTCGGTCGTGCAGCAGCGCATCGGCAAGGAGCTCCTCGACGATCCGGTGTTCCTCAAGCGGGTCGAGCGGGGCACAGTCGAGGTGCCGCCCGCGCTCAAGGCCCGCTACGCCGCGAAGCTGGCGGGCACCGCGGCATCCGCCGGCTCTGTCGGGTCGACCGCCGAGAGCGGCACGGATGCCGCGGGCGCGACCACGACCGCGACGGCCGACAACTCGGCCGACGTGCCGCCGCCCCGCATCGAGCACCCCGTGCCTCCGGGCGGCGCGGTCTCCGCGTGGATCTTCATCGCGGGCACGCTGCTCATCGTCCTCTTCGGACTCTTCTCGGGGCTGCGCCCCGCCTTCCCGACCGGGGAGAACGGCGAGCTCGAGCCGATCCCGATGGCGACCATCATCGAGATGGTCATGTTCACGGTCGCGCTCGTGATCATCCTGGTGCGCAAGGTCAAGCCGTCGGTCGTGGTCGAGCAGCCGCTGCTGAAGGCGGGCTTCGTCGCGGCGGTGGCCCTGTTCGGCATCGCCTGGATGGCCGACACGTTCATCACAGCGAACGAGGAGACGATCATCGAGCCGCTCGGCGCGATGATCGAGTCGAACCCGCTGCTGCTCGCCGTCGCCCTCTTCCTCGTCTGCGGTCTCACGACGAGCCAGTCGGCGACGACGAACACGATGATCCCGATCGCGCTCGCCGCGGGCCTCGCGCCCGGCATCATCACGGCGATGTGGCCCTCGCTCATCGGCGTCTGGCTGTTCCCGGCCAACGGCTCGCAGATCGCTGCGGTCGAGACCGACCTCACCGGTTCGACGAAGCTCACGCAGGTGCCGGTGTACCACTCGTTCACGATCCCGATGCTCGTGTCCTGGGTCGCCGTCGTGGCATCCGGCCTGCTCATCCAGCTGATCATCCCGGCTTGACGCCCGACTCGAAGGAGACCACGCGATGTCCCACGCCGATGACCTGTCCGCCGCGACCGCGCAGCTCATGCCCGAGGTGATCGAGCGCCTCGAGCAGCTGGTCCGCATCCCCTCCGTGGCCTTCCCGGGGTTCGACCCCGAGCCGGTGCACGAGATGGGGAAGGCCGTGGTGGAGCTGTTCGAGGCGGCGGGCGCCGAGGGCGTCGCGCTCCTCGACGTGCCGGGCGGCTACCCGTGCGTGTACGCCGACCTGCCGGGCCCCGAAGGATCGCCGACCGTGATGCTCTACGCGCACTACGACGTGCAGCCCGCGCCGAAGAGCCAGGGCTGGTCGAGCGAGCCGTTCGAGCCGGTGACGAAGGACGACGGCCGCATCTACGGGCGGGGCGCGGCCGACGACAAGTCGGGACTCGTGATCCACTACGCCACGCTGAAGCTGCTCGCCGCCGACCGGCCGTGCCGCATCAAGATCCTCGTCGAGGGCGAGGAGGAGACGATCTCGCACCTCGAGGCGTTCGTCGAGGCGAACCCCGAGCGGTTCGCGGCCGACGCGTACGTGATCGCCGACATCGGCGGGCAGGCCGCCGGTCGGCCCGGCCTCACGACGGCGCTCCGCGGCGACGTCGCGTGCACGGTCACGGTGCGCACGCTGGAGTACCCGGTGCACTCGGGCGAGTTCGGCGGCGCGGCCCCCGACGCCATGACGGCGATGATCCGCATCCTCGACACGCTGCACGACGAGCACGGCGACACCGTCATCCCCGGCGTCGACAGCGGGCGGTGGCACGGCGCGGCCATGGACGAGGAGGTCTACCGCAGCGGTTCGGCGATCCTGCCGGGCGTGAAGTTCCTCGGCACCGGTTCGCTGTCCGACCGGATCTGGGCGAAGCCGTCGGTCACCGTGCTCGGCATGGACCTGCCCAACACGACCGAGGCGTCGAACGTGCTGCTGCCCGAGGTCACCGCGAAGCTCTCGATGCGCATCGTCCCCGGTTCCGACGGCGAGGCGCAGCTCGAGGCGCTCATGGAGCACCTGCGCTCGCAGCGGCCATGGAACTGCGAGGTCGAGGTGAAGCGCGTGAAGGTGGGGCATCCGTTCGCCGTCGACGAGTCGAACCCGGCCATCGTGGCCGCCGAGGACGCCCTGCAGGAGGCCTACGACGCACCGGTCGAGTCGATCGGCAGCGGCGCGTCGATCCCGCTCGTCGCCTCGCTGAAGAAGGTGTCGCCGGATGCCGCGATCGTGCTGTGGGGCGCGGAGGACACCGCGAAGTCCCGCATCCACGCATCCGACGAGTCGGTCGACCCGAAGGAGATCGAGCGGATGATCGCGGCGCAGACGCTCTTCATCCGCAAGGTCGCGGAGGCGGAGCGTCGCTGAGGCGGCTGCCGACCCCGCGGATCAGGCGAACCCGAACACCGGCGGGAAGACCAGCAGGATGACCGCCGCCCACGCCAGGTAGATCGGCAGGTAGCCGGTCTGCCACCGTTCCAGGCGCCCGAACGCGACGGACCGCCGAACGAACCCGACCTGGAGCCACGCAGCCCATGCGAGGTTCGCCAGGAGGATGAGGTTCAGCAGGAGCGACGCCGTCTTGTTCGCCGTGAAGCCGAACTCGCCGGTCCGGGCGATCATCGCGATGAGCACGATCACGTCGACGACGAGGGCGCTCGCGAGCATGAGCACCTGCAGCCGGTCGAACCACCCCGGAGGCAGCGCCGGGTCGCGCGCCGAGATCGCGTAGACGAGCAGGGCGACCACGACGACGAGCACGAGGTCGAACGCGATGAGGAGGTCGCGGCTGGCGTCGACCAGGTTCCACTGCAGCACCGCCGCGACGATGAGCGCGAGCATCATGAGCGTGAAGAGCGGGGTGAACACCTTGGTGAGCACCGGCGCGATGTTCTCGATGACCCGCTGCTTCGCCCCGACCAGCCACGCCGCGACGAGGACCGCGCCCGCCGCGCCGCACGGCAGCACCCATTCCTCGACGAACGGCACCACGTCGACCTGGATCGAGGCGAACACCGCGATGGTGAGTGCGCTGAGCGCACCGCCGACGAGTGCGATGAGGAGGTAGTAGACCGCCCATTCGCCGCTGAAGCGCAGGAAGTCCATGCGGGCGGTGTCGCTCCGCCAGGCGCCGCGCGCCTCCACGATCCCCGTCATGAGCCAGAGCGCGAGGAGCGAGCCCGCCGCGGCGAGCATGGCGGTGGACGCACCGGGGAGGAACGGGTACGCGTTGAGGGCGATCGCCGCGACCGCGAAGGCACCGCCGACGACCCAGGCGGCGGTGGCCGGCGGTCGGCGACGCCAGGCGAACCAGGCCGCGAGGAACGGCAGCACGAGCACCGCCGCGTTGCGGGCGACCACGGCGGGATCGTCGATCAGGAGGTCCGCGACCTTGACGGCCAGTCCCGCGCCGACGCCGAGCGCGAGTGCGACCGGGAGGCCGTTCGCGCGTCGGAGGAACGGGATCGGGGCGGCCGTGGCATCCGTGCCGTCGGCACCCGGCGCGTCGTGGAGCACGAGCTGCTTCCAGAGCCGCTCGGAGTGCTCGGCGGCGTACTCGTGCGACAGCGCGTCGATGCTGCCGAGGCGCTTCACGGCGATGAGGAACGCCTCGTCCTCGGTGAGCCCGGCGTCGGCGAGTCCGTCGATCCGGTCGCGCAGGTGCGACTCGAGCTCGTCGATGTCCGCCGAGGTCAGCACGTCGCGTCGCGCCATCCAGTCGCGCCACGAGGCGATCAGGTCGTCGAGCCCGGGGCCCTGTTCGATGGTCATCGTCTCACTCCGTCCCCAGGGCGAGCCGGGGCCGGCGGTGGCCGTCGGCGCCGTCGGGCCAGACCTTGTCGAGCACGCCGCCGACGATCGACCACTGCTTCCGCTGCTCGGCGAGCGCGGCGGCGCCCTGGGCGCTGAGCCGGTAGTGCTTGCGCGGTCGTCCCACCGACGAGTGCCGCCATTCGGACTCGACATGGCCGAGCCGCTCGAGCCGGTGGAGCAGCGGGTAGAGCATCCCGTCGCTCCATTCGAGCTCGCCGCCCGAGAGCTCGGTGACCCGCTGGAGGATCGCGTACCCGTACGACTCGCCGTCCGCGAGGATGCCGAGCACCACGGGTGTGGCGGCAGCGGCCACGAGATCCTTGCCGATGCGCATCCGATGCTCCCGCCTCGAGTCGGAGATACCTTGCAGTGCTACGTACATAGAACCGCAATGTATGTGGAACTGCAAGGTACGGCACGCAAGTCGGATGCCGCGGGGTCGGCCGATCGGCCACCGGCAGCTCGGCGTGGCTTCAGCTGCGCTCGGCCACGAGCTCCGCGATGACGTGGCGCGCGTTCGCGGCGAGCGGCGGGTTGCGCTCGGCGTAGTACGGCAGTTGCGCCAGCGCCTGCAGCAGCACCCAGCCGCGGGCGCGCGCCCACGTCGCATCGTCGGCGCCGACCTCGTCGCGGAACACGGCGCGCGCCGCCGGCGGCAGCAGGTTCCATGCGACGCGGTGGTCGCTCGCGGGGTCGCCGAGGCCCATCGCGCTGAAGTCGAGCACGCCCGTGAGGCGTCCGTCGCGCAGCAGGAGGTTGCCCGGCGACAGGTCGCCGTGGATCCAGACGGGCGGTCCGTCGTGGCGCGGCGCGGCGAGCGCCCCGTCCCACACGGCGACCACGTCGTCGCGGACGGGACCGAGCTCGTCGGCGACGAGTTCGAGGTTCGCGCGCACGAGCTCGTCCTCCTCGTGCAGCGGGCGCGGCCACGCCGTCGTCGGGGCGTCGGTCGGGTCGAGCGCCCGCATAGCGCGCACGAACGCGGCGAGATCGCGCGCGAGCGCATCGTCGTCGTATGCGCCGCCCTCGGTCGACGGATGCCGCCCCTCCACCCAGCGGCACACGGTCCATGGCCACGCCCACTCCTCCACGGGCGCGCCGAGCGCGAGGGGGACCGGCACCACGACAGGGAGCGACGACGCGATGCGCGGGAGCCACGCGTACTCGCGCTCGAGCGGCGCGACCGCCCAGTGGATGCGCGGCATCCGCACCGACAGCTCGTCGCCGAGCCGGTAGATCGCGTTGTCGGTGCCGTACGACTCGACCGGCGTCACGGGAAGCCCGGCCCAGTCGGGGAACTGCGCGGCGACGAGGCGGGCGACGAGCGCGGCATCCGTCGTCACCTCGTCGTCGTGCATGCGCGCCATCCGCTCACGCTAGCTTTCGAGAGGCCTCGAGGGGACGAACTCTGCCGCTCAGTCGTGACGTGCGCGGCGGATTTCGTCCCCTCGTCATCCGCCGACCGAGCCACAACTGGTCCTCCACAACAAGTGCGGCTCGCGCAGAGAGCCCGGTGGCCAGTCGCGCGGGCAGATTGCTCCATCGAGGGTGAAGGGTCGACTCGTGCCCGCCCCCAGTGCCTTGCCGTCGGAGTTCGTGGGCGGCGCCTTCACGGTGAGCTCGGCTCTTCGCGCGGGCGTCACCAGTCGGCGACTCCGCGCATCGGACCTTCAGGCGCCGTTCCACGGGGTGCGCTCGGGATCCGATCGAGCATCGCTTCATGACCGCTGTGCCGCCCTGACCACGGTCATGGCAGATGAGCACGCGTTCTGCGGGCCGACGGCGGCGATGTTGTGGGGTATCCCGCTCCCGCGATCGTTGGAGGAGGACCGGCGCCTCCACGTCACCACGACCGATGGAACCCGCGCGCTCCGCCGTATCGGCGTCGTCGGCCACAAGGGGACCGGCCGTCTCGGTGTCGTCACTCGAGGCGGCCTCCGCATGACGTCCCCCGCCGTCACGTGGTCCGCGCTCGCCACCGTGCTCGAGATCGACGATCTCATCGCGGCCGGCGACCGCATTCTCGGCCTGCCGAGGGCGCTCGCGACGCCCGACGAGATCGATCGCGCGATGTCGGAGCACGGACCTCGGCGCGGGGCCGTGAGACTCAGGACGGCACGGCCGCACCTTCGGGCCAACGTCTACTCGAGACGCGAAACCTTCGTGCGGCTCCTCATCGTGCGTGCAGGACTACCGGAACCCGAACCGAACGGATGGATCCTGCTCTCGTCCGGTCGCCGCGCCCGAGGGGACCTGGTCTTCCGTCGCGAGGGCGTGCTCCTCGAGTACGACGGCGAGCAGCACCTCTTCGACGCCTCCCAGTGGGCCACCGACGTGGATCGATTGAACGACCTGGCTCAGGACGAGTGGCGCGTCATCCGGATCACTCGACGGACACCGCCCGCGGAGGTCGTGGCCCGGACGCGTCGAGCGCTCGTCGACCGCGGCTGGAACGGCGAAGCGATTCCCCGAGAGGACGAGATCGGTCGTCGGTGAGGCATTCGCGCGGCAGTTCGAGTCCCCTCGGCGGCGCGCGGAGGCGCTCGGGGGTCGCTTCTTCCGCGGGGCAGAAGAACCCGGGAAGTTCACCCCCCGAATCGTCGGTCGAGCCCCTCGAGCCCGCCGCAGCATGGATGCACAGACCCCCGGACGGCACCGGAGACGACGCCCGACGGAACACCGAAGCATCCGCACGCTGCACCGAAGGAGCACCACGATGAGCACGACGAACCGCCCCGGCGACCAGACCCAGACCGCGGCCGAGCTGCAGCTCGAGTGGGACGCCGACCCCCGCTGGGAGGGCGTCCGCCGCGACTACACGGCCGAGGACGTCATCGCCCTGCGCGGCCCGGTGCGCGAGGAGCGCACGCTCGCCAAGCGGGGCGCCGAGAGGCTGTGGGAGGACCTCCAGCGGAACACGGGCACGGCGTTCGCCCCGCAGGAGGACCCGCAGTGGTCGGCCGCGCTCGGCGCCCTCACCGGCAACCAGGCCGTGCAGCAGGTGCGCGCGGGACTCAAGGCGATCTACCTCTCGGGCTGGCAGGTAGCGGCCGACGCGAACCTCAGCGGGCAGACCTACCCCGACCAGTCCCTCTACCCCGCGAACTCGGTGCCGGCGGTCGTGCGCCGCATCAACAACGCGCTGCTGCGCGCGGGGCAGATCGAGCAGGGAACCGACGGCCGCGACTGGATGGCCCCCATCGTCGCCGACGCCGAAGCCGGCTTCGGCGGCCCGCTCAATGCCTACGAGCTCATGCACCAGATGATCGAGGCGGGCGCCGCGGGCGTGCACTGGGAGGACCAGCTCGCGAGCGAGAAGAAGTGCGGCCACATGGGCGGCAAGGTGCTCATCCCGACGTCGCAGCACATCCGCACCATCAACGCGGCACGGCTGGCGGCGGATGTCGCGGGCGTCCCGTCGATCATCATCGCCCGCACCGACGCGCTCGCCGCGACCCTGCTCACGAGCGACCACGACGAGCGCGACCGCCCGTTCGTGACGGGCGAGCGCACCGCGGAGGGCTTCTACGAGGTGCGGAACGGCATCGAGCCGGTCATCGCCCGCGGCCTCGCCTACGCCGAGTATGCCGACCTGCTCTGGGTCGAGTCGGCCGAGCCCGACCTCGACCTGGCCCGCCGGTTCGCCGAGGCCGTCCACGCGAAGTTCCCCGGCAAGCGCCTGAGCTACAACTGCTCGCCGTCGTTCAACTGGAAGCGCCACCTCGACGACGACCAGATCGCGAAGTTCCAGCGCGAGCTCGCGTCGATGGGCTACGCGTTCCAGTTCATCACCCTCGCGGGCTTCCACGCCCTCAACCACTCCATGTTCACGCTCGCCAAGGACTACAACGAGCGGCACATGAGCGCATACGTCGAGCTCCAGGAGGCGGAATTCGCCTCGGAGGCATCCGGATACACCGCCACGCGCCACCAGCGCGAGGTCGGCACCGGCTACTTCGACCAGATCGCCACGGCGCTGAACCCCACCAGCGCCACGCTCGCCCTCGTCGGATCGACCGAGGAAGAACAGTTCAACCACTGAGATCCGCTCGTCGAGTGGCGCCGGCGCAGCCGGCGCGTGTCGAGACGCGACACCCGGATCTCGATACGCCTCCCGCGTCTCGATACGCGGTGGCCTTCGGCCAGCGCCACTCGACGACCGACTTTCGAAGGAGAAGACCATGAACACCACGCCCAGCATGACGCTCGAACGCGAGCGAACGGATGCCGCGGCATCCGCCCCCCGTTTCGCGAGCCAGCAGTCCGACAGCGCCGGCACCGGCAGCTTCCGCACCGTCGAGCCCCGCATCGAGGTGACCGCTCCGCTCGGCGAGCGGTACGAGGAGATCCTCACGCCCGAGGCGCTGCGCTTCCTCGCCGAGCTGCACGACCGGTTCGCGCACACTCGGCACGACCTGCTCGCCGTGCGCCTGCAGACCCGCGTGGACGCGGCGAACGGCCGCGACCCGAAGTTCCTGCCCGAGACCGAGTGGATCCGCAACGACCCGTCGTGGCGCGTCGCCGGCACGGCCCCGGGCCTCGAGGACCGTCGCGTCGAGATCACCGGTCCGACCGACCGGAAGATGGCGATCAATGCGCTGAACTCGGGTGCGAAGGTCTGGCTCGCCGACCAGGAGGATGCCACGAGCCCCACTTGGGGGAACGTCATCGAGGGTCAACTCACGCTGTTCGACTTCCTGCGCGGGAACCTCGAGTACACGAGCCCTGAGGGCAGGGAGTACCGCGTCAGCGCGTCGGAGACTCCGACGATCGTGATGCGGCCGCGCGGCTGGCACCTCGTGGAGAAGCACCTGAAGTTCCACGACCGGGCGGGGCGCGCGATGCACGCGTCGGGTTCGCTCGTCGACTTCGGGCTGTACTTCTTCCACAACGCGCGGGCGCTCATCGCGGCTGGTCGCGGGCCGTACTTCTACCTGCCGAAGCTCGAGTCGCACCGCGAGGCGAAGCTCTGGAACGACATCTTCGTGTTCGCGCAGGGCGCGCTCGGCATCCCGCAGGGCACGATCCGCGCGACGGTGCTCATCGAGACGATCCAGGCCGCGTTCCAGATGGACGAGATCCTCTACGAGCTGCGTGACCACTGCGCCGGCCTCAACGCGGGCCGCTGGGACTACATCTTCTCGATCGTGAAGACGTTCCGCTCGCGCGGTCGTCGCTGGGTCATGCCCGACCGTCGCTCGATCACGATGACCGTGCCGTTCATGCGGGCGTACACCGAGCTGCTCGTGCAGACGTGCCACAAGCGCGGCGCGCACGCGATCGGCGGCATGAGCGCGTTCATCCCGAATCGTCGCGACCCCGAGGTGACGGAGCGCGCGCTCGCCGCGGTCGCCGCCGACAAGCGGCGCGAGGCCGGCGATGGCTTCGACGGCACCTGGGTGGCGCACCCCGACCTCATCCCGACGGCTCGCGCGGAGTTCGACGCGGTGCTCGGCGACCGGCCGAACCAGGTCGACCGGCTGCGCGACGACGTCGAGGTGACGGCGGCGCAACTGCTCGACATCCCGTCGATCGGCGGCGAGGTCACCGAGGCCGGCGTGCACGACAACATCTCGATCGCGATCCGCTACATCGAGTCGTGGCTGCGCGGTACGGGCGCCGCGGCGATCGACAACCTCATGGAGGACGCCGCGACCGCCGAGATCTCGCGCTCGCAGGTCTGGCAGTGGCTGCACGACAACACCATCACCGCCGAGGGCACGCGCATCGACCAGACCTCGATCGTGCGCATCATGGCGGCGGCCGTCGCCGGGCTGCCGCGCTTCGAGGGCGACCGCTTCGACGACGCCATCTCGGTGTTCCGCAGCGTCGCGCTCGAGCCGGAGTTCCCGACGTTCCTCACGGTGGGGGCCTACGCGCGGTTCCTGTGAGAAGCGCGTCTCGATACGCGTCCGCCGTGGCGGTCGCTACTCGACGACCGGACGGCGCGTCCGCCTTCGGCGGTCGCTGGTCGACGACCGGACGGCGCGTCCGCCTTCGGCGGTCGCTACTCGACGACCGGGCGAGCGGATGCCGCGGGCGGGGACCCCGCGGCATCCGCTCTCGTCTGCGTTGCGTCACATGTCCTCGATGCGCGACGGCCTCTGCGAGAATCCCTGTCCATGTCCGACATCTCCATCCGCGTCGCCGAGCGGGCGGATGCCGCGGCGCTCTCCGAGCTCGCCGCCGACACGTTCCCGCTCGCATGCCCGCCGTCGACCACGCCCGACGCGATCGCCGAGTTCATCGCCGAGCACTTCACGGTGGAGCGGCTCGCGGACTGGCTCGAGGATGCCGATCGCACGCTGCTCGTAGCTGAGGAGCCCGGCGGCCGCCTCGTCGGCTACTCCATGCTCATCGGCGGCGCCTCGGGCGAGCCGGGCGACACGGATGCCGCAGCCGCCGTGTCGGCGCGACCGGCGATCGAGCTGAGCAAGTTCTACACGCGGGCGGGCGCGCACGGCTCGGGCACGGTCGCGGGGCCCCTCATGACGGCGACGATCGACGCGGCGGGCGCCGCCGCGGCCTCGACGGTCTGGCTCGGCGTGAACGAGGAGAACGCGCGGGCCATCCGCTTCTACGAGAAGCACGGCTTCGGCAAGGTGGGGCGCAAGACCTTCCGGCTGGGCGACCGGCTCGAGGAGGACTGGGTGCTGGAGCGTCCGCTGGCCTGAGCGGTCGGCGCGACCAACCGTCATTGCCGAACGTCGTATCCCTGACTAAGGTCAGAGATATGGCGAGCACGAGCCACGAACCCCAGCACGACCCCGACGCGATCGGCACGGTGCGCGCCTTCAACCGCACGGTCACCACGCGCATCGGGGCCCTGCAGGACCACTACCTCGGCAGCGACCGGTCGCTCGGTGCGTCGCGCGTGCTCTGGGAGGTCGGCGACGACGGCCTCGACGTGCGAGCGATCCGCGAGCGGCTCGGCCTCGACTCGGGCTACCTCTCGCGGCTGCTGCGCTCCCTCGAGCGCGAGGGGCTCGTCACGGTCGAGGGCTCGGCCGGCGACTCGCGGGTCCGCACGGTCCGCACGACCGCGCAGGGTCGCGCCGAGCGCACGGAGCTCGGCCGCCGCAGCGACGACCTCGCCGGGTCGCTGCTCGCACCGCTCGGCGTCGGCCAGCGCGCTCGGCTCGTCGAGGCCATGGCCACCGTGACGCGGCTGCTCGACGCGGGCCTCGTCGAGGTCGAGCCGGCGGATGCCGCGTCCGACGACGCCCGCGCGTGCCTCGCCGCCTACTACGCCGAGCTCGCGCGGCGCTTCCCCGACGGGTTCGAGCCCGGCCGCAGCCTGCACCCGGATACGCACGAGTTCCAGGAGCCGACGGGCGGCTTCCTGCTCGCCCGGCTCCGCGGGCGGGCGATCGGATGCGGCGCGGTCCTGTTCCACGACGATTCGCCCGCCTACATCAAGCGCATGTGGGTCGACGACGAGGTGCGCGGAATGGGCGTGGGTCGGCGCATCCTCGGCGCGCTCGAGCAGGCCGCACGCGACCACGGCGCGGCATCCGTCACCCTCGAGACCAACGCGAGCCTCACCGAGGCGATCGCGATGTACCGTGCGTCGGGCTACGTCGAGGTCGAGCCGTTCAACGACGAGGTCTACGCCGACCACTGGTTCGAGAAGCAGCTCGAGCGCGCAGGATCTCGGGTGGGCGAGCGGCCGAGCTAGCTTCGCGCCGCCTTCACGTGCTCGTAGGCGGCGAGGGCCGCCTCGCGGGTCTCCTTGAGATCCACGATGGGCTCGGGGTAGTCGTCGGTGCCGGCCTCGGGCACCCAGCGCTGCACGTAGACGCCGTCTGGGTCGAACTTCGTCGCCTGCAGCTCGGGGTTGAAGACGCGGAAGTACGGCGCGGCATCCGCCCCCGAACCGGCGACCCACTGCCAGTTGAACGGGTTCGAGGCCGCGTCGGCATCGACGAGGGTGTCCCAGAACCACTGCTCGCCGCGGCGCCAGTCGATGAGCAGGTTCTTCGTGAGGAACGACGCCGTCACCATGCGCACGCGGTTGTGCATCGTGCCGGTCGCCCAGAGCTCGCGCATGCCCGCGTCGACGAGCGGCACGCCGGTGCGCCCCTCCTCCCACGCGCGCAGTGCGGTGGGGTGCAGGCGCGGCCAGGGGAACGCGTCGAACTCGGCGCGCCAGTTGCGCGTGGCGAGGTCGGGCGCGTGGAACAGCACGTGCCAGGCGAACTCGCGCCAGCCGAGCTCGGTGAGGAATCGCGAGGCGCCCGTGCCGCCGGACCGGCGCTCGCGCACCGCGTGCCACACCTCGTAGGGGCTCAGCTCGCCCCAGCGCAGGTGCGGCGAGAGCCGCGAAGTGACCGACTCCGACGGCACGTCGCGGCCGTCGGCGTAGTCGCCGAGGTCGTCGGCGAGGAACTCGCGCAGGCGAGCGTGAGCCGCCTCGGCGCCCGGGGTCCACGCGTCGCGGAGGCCGCCGGCCCAGTCGGGGCGGGTGGGCAGCAGCGCCCAGTCGTCGAGGTCGTCGCTCGCGGCATCCGCCGGGGTGATCGCGTCGGCGCCCCCGGGTGCCGGCAGCGGATGCCGCGGCTCGGGCGCCGACCGGCACGCACGCCAGAACGGGGTGAACACCGAGAACGGCGTGCCCTGCCCGGTGCGGATCGTCCACGGCTCGAACAGCAGGTTCGCCGCGAAGCTCTCGACGGCGAGACCGTCGTCGCGCAGCGCCTGCTTGAGGTTCGCATCGAGGTCGCGTTCTGGGCCGCCGTAGCGGCGGTTCCAGAAGACGGCGTCCGCGCCGGTCTCGTCGATGAGCGCACGGATGACGCGGGCGGCCGGCCCGCGTCGCAGCACGAGCCGCCCGCCGTGCCGGTCGAGGGCATCGGCGAGTGCGGTGAGCGAGCCGTGCAGCCACCAGCGAGCGGCGCCGCCGAGCGGGCGGACGCCGGGCGACTCCTCGTCGAGCACGTACGCGCAGACGATCGGCCCGCCGCGCCCGATCGCGGCGTGCAGGGCCGGGTGGTCGGCGATCCGGAGGTCGTCGCGGAACCAGACGATCGACGGTGCGTCGCTCATGCGGGCGACCCTAGCCGAGTCCGCCGTCAGGCGGCAGGCGTTGACGTGCGCGCCGCGACGCGAGCGATCGCCCAGGTGCCGAGGCCCGAAGCGAGGAACACGGCGGCGAGGATCGCCCACCCGCCGAGCCCGAGGGTCAGCGCCGTCGACGTCGCGAACAGCGGGGAGACCATCGCGCCGAGCGAATAGCCCATCGAGAACACGCCCTGGTACGTGCCCGCGCGCACCGGGTCGGCCAGCTCGAAGCTGAGTCCCCAGCCGCCGGCCTGCGAGAGCACCTCGGCGAACGCGTGCGCGATCGCCGCGGTCACGATCACGGCGATCGCAAAGCCGGCCGGGAGTCCGGCGGCGGCCGCGTAGACGAGGCACGCGGCCGCCATGAGCCATGCCGCGATGGCTGAGACGCGACCCGCTCGGCGCAGGTCGTGGGTGCCGCGCGAGAGCGGCACCTGGAACAGGACGACGATCACCGTGTTGAGGATGAGCACGACGGCCACGAGCACCTCGGGCGCGTTGGTGTCGTTCGCGATCCAGAGCGGCACGCCGACCTCGCCGACGCCGAACTGCATGCCGAAGATCGCACTGAGCGCCGTGAGGGCGAGGTAGCGGGGGTCGCGCCAGGGGGAGTGGGCGAGGCGGGATCGACGAGGCGCGGCATCCGTGTCCGTCGAGGCGACGGCCGCCGCGCTCGGCACCGGGGTCGGCGCGTCGACGTACCTCGGCAGCTTCACGAGCTGGGTCACGCCGGCGAGGTACATGACGCCGGCACCGACGATGATCCAGCGGTAGGCGTCGGCCGTGCCAGCGAGCAGGGCGAGGGCGCCGATGCCCGATCCGACCGCGATCGCGACGTTGGTGACGGTGCGCAGCACCGCGCGCGCGTGCACGCGGCGGTCGCCGTCGAACGCTCGGGCGATGATCGCCATCCGCGTCGAGTTCGCCGCCTGCTCGACCGCCCCGACGATGACGGCGATCACGAGCGCGCTCGCGAAGTCGTGCGCGAAGACGTAGCAGATGAGGCCCACCCCGTCGACGATCGAGAGCACCACGAGCAGTCGGCGGGCGCTGATGCGGTCGGCGAGCCAGCCGCCCGCGAGCGACGAGAGCACGCCCGCGGCGCTCGCCGCGCCGAGCACGATCGCGACCTCGTGGGGAGCCAGGCCGACGATGAGCGTGAAGTACAGCACCGTGACGGTGAGGAAGATCCCGCGGCCCACGCGGCTGATGAGCGTCGCGATGACGAGGATGCGCAGCACCGGGTCGGCGACGGATGCCGCGAGCCGCCGCAGGAGGCCGGGTCGCTCGCCGCTCGGGGTGACCGCCGCATCGAGCTCGGGCTCGAGCGGGAGATCGGGCTCGACGACCGGGACGGCATCGGTGTCGGGGGAGGGCGACGAGGGGGCGGGGGCAGGGCTCACGGATCCAGTTCTCCCAGACCCGCAGGGGCGCCGAAATCGATGTAGCGTAGTGCTTCATGTTGAGGTACCTGCTGACCGAGGACGACGTCGGCAGCGTGCGCTTCGGGCTGTCGCCGCTGTGCGAGCTGGGCCTGTCGCTGCGGGCGATCAAGGAGCCCGCGCGGTTCCCGCTGCAGCTCGGCTGGCTGCGGCGCACCGAGGACGCTCGGGCTCGACTGGACATGCCGACGCTCATGGCCCTCATCGACGAGCGGATGTGGACGCCCGACTTCCTCAACCCGCGCCCGACCTCGCCGTTGACCCGGCTCGACGACGAGCTCGAGGCGCTCGCGGCGACACCGGGGGAGGTGTTCCGCGCCGACCTCGTGGCGGTGCACGGGTACGTGCCCGACGTGCTCGACGGATCGTCCAGCGCGGCGCTCCGGCGCGTCATCCGTGCCCTGCGGCAACTCTGGGACAGGTGCTTCGAGCCGTACTGGCCGCGCATGCGGGCGGTGCTCGAGGCCGACGTCGTCTACCGCGGGCGCCAGATCGCGCAGTCGGGCGTCGCCGGGATGCTCAACGGCCTCTCGTCGCGCATCGAGTACGACCACGGGGTCGTGTCGGTGCGGCTCGCCGACCCGAAGGACCGCACGCAGGCGATCGACGGCAACGGGCTGACCCTCGTGCCGACCATGTTCACGCGCCGGGCCTCCGCGCCCGTCGGCGACGGCCCGCCCATGATCATGTACTCGGCCCGCGGCCAAGGGGCGCTCTGGGAGACGGAGCGCGTCGCGAATCCCGCCGCGGTCGCCGCGGTGCTCGGCGAGACCCGCGCCAGCCTGCTCGCCGCATTGGGCGACCCCGCCTCGTCGACGGAGCTCGGCGTGCGCCTCGGGGTCACCGCATCGGCGGTGAACCAGCACCTCCGCGTGCTCCGCGACGCGGGCCTGCTCGTGAGCACGCGCTACGGTCGCAGCGTGCTCTACCTCCGCAGCGAGCTCGGCTCGGCGCTGCTCGAGGCTCGCACGGGCTGACGGGAATCCGGTGGTCGAGGAGCGCCCGGCGAAGCCGGCCCCGGTGGTCGAGGAGAGACCGGCGAAGCCGGCTCCGGTGGTCGAGGAGCGCCCGGCGAAGCCGGCTCCGGTGGTCGAGTAGCGACCGGCGAAGCCGGCTCCGGTGGTCGAGTAGCGACCGGCGAAGCCGGCCCCGGTGGTCGAGTAGCGACCGGCGAAGCCGGACGCGTATCGAGACCGTACGCGCAGCGTCTCGATACGCGTCGCCGTTCCGGCGGCGCTACTCGACGACCGGGCTCCTCGACGAGCGGGCGCTCCTCGACGACCGGAGTCACTCGGCCGGGTCGTCAGCGACCCGCAGCACGACCTTCCCGCGCACGTGCCCGTCCTCGAGCATCCGATGCGCCTCCGCCCCGCCGGCGAGCGGCAGCTCCCGTTCGACGTGCACGCGTACCGACCCGTCGTCGATGAGCCGCGTGATCACCGCGAGCGTGCGCGCGTCGGGCGACACCGAGTAGCCGGTCGCACGGATGCCGCGGGCCGCCGCCTCCTCGGCCATCGTCGGCCACGACCCGGTCGGCACGTTCACGACCAGCCCGCCGGGCCGGAGCACCTCGAGCGAGCGCGACCCAGTGTCGTCCGCGACGTTGCCGATGAGGTCGATGACGACGTCCTGCTCGCCCGCGACATCCTCGAACCGCTCGGCCCCGTGGTCGATCACGTGCCGGGCGCTGAGCGATCGCACGAACTCGACGTTGCGCTCGGAGCACGTCGCGGTGACCTCCGCCCCGAAGTAGGCGGCGAACTGCACCGCGAAGTGCCCGACGCCGCCCGAGCCCGCATGGATCAGCATCCGCTGCCGGTCGTGCGCCCTGGCCACGTCGATGACGGCGCCCCACGCGGTGAGCGCGGCGAGCGGCACGCCGGCCGCCTCGACGAACCCGAGCGACGCGGGCATCGGGGCGAGGCTCATCGACGAGACGGAGAGGAATTCGGCGTAGCTGCCGCTCGTACGCGGCACGCGCCCCATCCCGTACACGCGGTCACCGGGCTGCAGCGGATGCGCCGCATACGGCACCGCCTCGACGACTCCAGCGAAGTCGTTGCCGAGCACCGCGGGATACGACGTGATGGCAGCCGAGACGCCCCGACCGGCGCGGGTCTTCACATCGATGGGGTTCACGCCCGCCGCCACGACGCGAACGAGGACCTCGTCGCTGATCCGCCGCGGCCGCGGCACGTCGGCGAGGTGCAGCTCGTCGGCGTCGCCGGTGCGATCGATCACGAGCGCCCGCATGGTCTCCGCCATCGCACCGTCCTTCCGTCCCCGTCTCCCCACGCACCACTATGCTGCAGACAGCGCGCCGGGGTGCCTCCGACGCGTCGGATGCTTCGGGACGGGGGTTCGGATGCGGCGGCTGTTCGGGGTGCTGCGGGTCATCGCGGCCGCGGCGATCATCATCGCGATCGTCGGCCAGTTCGTGCAGAGCTGGTCGATGGTGCCCGACCGGCTCTCGTTCGTCGTGAACTTCTTCAGCTTCTTCACGATCCTGTCGAACGCGCTCACCGCGATCGTGCTGCTCATCGGCGCGGGATACGCGTTCACGCGCGCCGTCGACCCCGACTGGTACAACCTGGTCCGTGCGTGCGCCGTCACCTACATGGCCACGACGTTCGTGGTCTACAACCTGCTGCTGCGCGAGATCTCGCTCGACCAGGCGACGACGGTGCCGTGGTCGAACGAGATCCTGCACGTCTGGGCGCCGCTCTACCTCGTCGCCGACTGGGTGCTCGCGCCCGGTCGACGGCACGTGGAGTGGCGTCGGCTGTGGACGATCGCGATCTTCCCGCTGGCGTGGGCCGTGTACTCGATGATCCGCGGCGCGATCGTGGGCTGGTACCCGTATCCGTTCCTGAACCCGGCGCAGGAGGCGGGCTACGGCGGCGTCGCGGTGTACGTCATCGCCATCGCCGCGTTCATCCTGCTCGTCGGCGCTGGCATCATCGCGCTGAGCCGCACGCCGTGGCCGCACGAGCCCACCGAGCCCACCCCGCCGAGCGGCGCGGCCGAGCTCGAGGACGCCCGCCCGGTCGGCTAGTCCCGCACGAGCCAGCGCGCCACCCGCTCGCGCAGCACCTCGGTCTGCTCGGCCTGGCCGTCGTCGCGCGGCGGCAGCAGCTCGAGCATCGAGCGCAGCCCGCCCGCCCATCGCTCGGCGATCGGGAACGGATGCACCGGGTCGCGCGCCGCGCCGATGACGAGCGATCGGATGCCGCGGGCCGAGAGCTCGCGGAGGTCGTCGTCGTGCTCGAACGCGCGATTGCGCGGGATCTCGACCAGCCGCATCGCGCGGCGTGCTGCGTCTGGCGCCTGGAACTGCGCGAGGAGCGCACGACCCCCGGCCGGCGACACCGACGCGACCTCGTGGAAGATCTCGCGGTCGCGGAACTCCTCGGCGCCCGCCGGACCCGCATCGGCCAGGATCTGGCCGATCACCGGGAACGCCCGCAGGTTGTCGGGCAGCGAGGTGTCGTCGAACGACGGCCGCACGAACACCACCCGGCGCACGGGCAGCAGGTCGTCGAGCACGATGCGCAGCGCGATCGCGGCGCCCATCGAGATGCCGATGATCGTGACCGGCTCGGATGCCTCGTGGTGCCCGCGCCCGGCCTCGGCGAGCGCCGCGGGCACGTGCTCGCAGACCTCGGCGGCGAGGCGGTCGATCGCGAAGTCGGCCGGTTCGCCGACCGCGAGGAATCCGCCGTGGGCCCGCACGTCGGGCGCGACGATGAGCTCGTCGGCCCCCGCCGTCTCCTGGATGACCGACTCGAACAGCCCGAGGGGCTGCCGGCGGTCGTTGCCGAGTCCGTGCAGGAGGACTGTGGTCACGCCAGCACACCCGGGCGGTAGACCGCCCTCGCCGCGTCGTCGGGGCGCAGTGCGGCGAGCAGCTCGTTCGCGAGCGTCACGAGGATGGCGATCTGGTCGTCGTCGCGATCGACCCAGCGGCATCGCGGCTCGGGGTGCACGGGCACGAAGTCCTCGTGCTGCTCCCACACCACCAGCGTGCGCTCGGCCCCGAGCACGTACTGCTGCCACCACACCTGGCGCAGGTAGCCGCGGGGGATGCCGCGCCACGCGCGCGACGTCGTCTTGATCTCGCAGAGCTCGGGCGTGCCGTCGACCGCGACGCGCAGGCCGTCGGGCGTCGCCAGGTGCCGTCGGTCGGATGCCGCGTGGAAGAGCAGCGTGGACGGCTCGATGCCGTGCGCCCGCCGCACCCACTCGGCGATCACGGGTTCGCGCGTGCGGCCGTGATCGGTGAACCGGCTCCCGCCGAAGCTCCGAGGCGACCCGTGCAGCTTCTCGTAGGCCGCGCCGCGGACCGAGGAGCGGGACGCCAGCTTCGCGGCATCCGTCGCGGTCACGCCCTGCGAGCGCGCCCGCAGCCAGGCCACCCGGTCGCTCGCGTCGGCCACGATGCGTCGCTCGTGCGGGTGCGGCTCGGAGCGGAGCGCCTCCGACACGCGAGGTGCGACCGATTCGAGGTCGAACAGCGCGAACGGGATGTCGGTCACCCCCTTACGGTACCCCCGAGGACCCCCGTCCGCAGGCGGATCGGGCGTGTCCGGGGGACATCTCGGCCGCGTCGCGACCTGTGGAGTGCTAGTCGGCGATGCTCCAGTAGGAGGCGACGCCACCGGGGTGGTCCACGGTGATCGCCCAGTCCACCGATCGGTCCCACGTGGCATCCGTGTGGCCGGCGTAGTGGATGCTGATCGAGCCGTCGTCCTCGTGGATCACGGCCGTGACGATGCCGGTGTGGTCGCGGTCGCCCGAGTCGTCCCAGTCGAACTGCACGATGTCGCCGACCTTCACCTGGTCGCGCTGGTCGTCGGTCAGCGCGGTGGCACGCTCGGGGTGGTCCTCGAGGTACCACATCAGGGCGGTCGAGCTGCGCCACGCGTCGGAGCTCGCGTACGGGTCGCCGTCCTCCTCGTCGTACCACCACTCGTCGTCGGGCTCCCAGCCGCGGGCGAGCAGCGACTGGCTCGTGAAGTTCACGCAGTCGTTCTCGTCGAGGTAGCCGAACTCGTCGCTCTCGGTGGCGTCCCAGTGCTCGCGCACGTACTCGAGCTGCGCGGCGACGGCGGGGCTGAGCGACGACCAGTCGAGGCCGTCGTCCGACGTCTCATCGGCGTCGTCGCCGGCGACGCCCGTCGTCGTGTCCGCGGCGGCGGTGTCCGACGTGCTCGCCCGCTGCCCAACGGCGAGACCCAGGCCGACGGTCGCGCCGCCGACGAGGAGGGCGACGACGGCGGCGGTGGCGAGGACGAGGGCTCGTCGCCGGCGGAAGATGCGGTGCTGGTCCGGGTTCGTCATCCATTCGACCGTATGCATTCGTCCTGTGCGTCACCTTCGCACGCGGCATGGATGGCCCGAACGGGCCACGCCGGAGTGGCCCGAACGCGCGATGCCGCGATGCGGCGCGCGGCGTGGAATCGGGATGTCGGCCAGCCGGCCGGCCCGAATCGCTGGAGTCGTCATGTCCGCCACCGCCACCGCCACCACCGTCACTCGCGTCCCGTCCACGGCCGATGCCGCCGACGCTGCGCGCGTCGCACGCGCCTCGATCGCGTTCGGCCGCACGCGCGGCTACTACCGCGTGCTGTTCGAGGCCGGGCCCGTGGATGCCGCGACCTTCGCGGAGCTCGCGGGCGTGACCGAGGCCGACGCCCGCGCCTGGCTCGCCCAGCAGGTCGCCGCCGGCGTGCTCCGCGCCGTGCGCGGTGCCGACGCCGACCACGAGGAGCTGCTGCTGCCCGGCGAGTTCGTCCCGATCCTGCTCGGCGACCACGGCGAGCCCGAGCTCGCGGGCGCCCGCGCACTGCTCGGCGAGCACCGCGACGAGCTGCCGTCCGTCCTCGGCGAACCCGTCCCCGCCTCCTAGACTCGGGGCGTGGAGCCCGAGGACCAGGTCATCCGCTACGCCGAGCACGACGGCACGTCGATCGCGTGGTCGGCCGTGGGGCAAGGGCCGCCGCTCGTCATCGGCGGCTGGTGGTCGAGCCACCTCGAGCTCGACTGGCGCAACGCGAGGTTCCGCCGGTTCACGGGCGCGCTCGGGCAGCACCGCACGGTCATCCGGTACGACCGGCCCGGAGCCGGCATCTCCGACCGCGGCGCCATGCCGCCGCGCACCCTCGAGGAGGAGCTCACCACCCTCGAGGCGCTCGTCGACGAGGCCGCCCCCGGCCGGATCTCGCTGTTCGGGGCCTCCTCGGGCTCGGGCGTCGCGTCCCTCTACGCCGCGCGGCATCCCGACCGCGTCGACCGGCTCGTGCTCTACGGCTCGTACGCCCGCGGCGTCGACCTCGCCCCGCCCGCTGCGCGGGAGGCGATGCTCGCGGTCATCGACCAGCACTGGGGCCTCGGCTCGCGCGTGCTCGCCGACCTCTTCCTGCCCGACGCCACCGCCGAGGAGCGCGACGAGTTCGTGGAGTTCCAGCGCCGCTCCGCGTCGCGCGAGGTCGCCCTCGCCTCGCTGCAGGCCGTCTACGACTTCGACTCGACGGGGCACCTCGGCGACGTGCTCGCACCGACCCTCGTGCTGCATCGCCGCAACGACCGGGCGATCCCCTTCGCGCTCGGCAAGGACGTCGCCCGCCGCATCCGCAACGCCCGCTTCACGGCGCTCGAGGGCGACGACCACTTCCCGTGGCGCGGCGACGCCGACGCCGTCGTGCGCGAGACGCTCGCCTTCCTCGGCGCGCCCGTCGATGCCGTCCCCGCCCGCTCGGGATCCGGCACGGCCCGCCTCACCGAGCGCGAACGCGAGGTGCTGCGACTCGTCGCAGGCGGCCGGACCGACGCCGAGATCGCGGCCGAGCTCGTGCTCTCGACCCACACCGTGCACCGGCACATCGCCAACATCCGCACGAAGCTCGGCGTTCCGTCGCGCACCGCGGCGGCGGCCTGGGCGTTGCGCAACGAGCTGATCTGAGCGCGTCCGCAGGGGCCTGGCCGGCAGGCCCTCGGCCCGAGCGGATGCCGCGGGCTGGCCCGTTCCGGCCACGCGAGGTTGGCCGGATCCGGCGATTCCCCGCGCGCCGCATCGGCGTTGACTGGCGTCCCATGCCGCATATCCGTGCGGCGGCGAGACGAAGCAAGGAAACCACACCATGTCCGAAACCCTGACCACCACCGGCGCCGAGGAGGCACGCACGGCCGTCCTCGACGACGCCGCGCCGATCGACGCGATCGCCCCCTCGCCCGAGGAGCAGGAGGCCGCCCTCGTCGGCGCCTTCGCCGAGCAGCTCGTCGGCATGCTCGCGTCGGCCACGACGCTCCTCACCGTGGAGCTCGGCCGTCGCTTCGGGCTCTACCGCACGCTGCGCGAGCAGGGGCCGACGACCGCCGACCGCCTCGCGCGCACGACCGGCGTCGCACCGCGCTACGCCCGCGAGTGGCTCGAGCAGCAGGCCGCCGCCGGCCTCCTCGCCGTCGAGGATCCAGCCGTATCCCGCGACATCCGCCGCTTCTCGCTGCCGGCGCACCACGCGCCCGTGCTGGTCGATGAGACGCACCCGGCGCACGCCGCGCCCGTCGCGGGGCTCCTCGCCGGCGTGGCGCTGGCCTTCCCCGAGGTCGTCGCCGACTTCCGGCAGGGTCGCGGCGTCGCGTTCGAGGAGTACGGCGGCGAGCTCCGACAGGGGCTCGGCGCGCTGAACCGTCCCGGCTTCACACACGAGATGCGGGCCTGGGTCGAGACCCTGCCCGACCGCGCCGCCGCGCTCGACGCCGGCGGCCTCGTCCTCGACGCCGGCTGCGGCACGGGCTGGTCGACGATCGCGCTCGCGACGGCGTTCCCGTCCGCGCGCGTCATCGGCCTCGACCTGGACGGCGCTTCGATCGACGAGGCACGCGAGCACGCGGCGGCCGCCGGCGTCGCCGACCGGGTGGTGTTCCTCGTCGGCAATGCGGGCGACGCGACCGCCGTCCGCGACGCGGCCGCCGCGATCAGGGTGTTCACGACGGGCCCCGTCGAGTCCCGCGAGACGGATGCCGCGTCGCCGGGCTTCGACCTCGTCACGGTCTTCGAGGCGCTGCACGACATGGGCCGACCGGTGGACGCGCTCGCCGCGTTCCGGTCGCAGCTCCGTCCGGGCGGCGCGATCCTCGTGGCCGACGAGCGCGTCGCCGACGAGTTCCACGCCGACGCCGACGCCGTGGAGCGCATGCTCTACGCGATGAGCGTGCTGCACTGCCTGCCCGCGACGACCGCCGAGTCCGACACCGTCGCGAACGGCACCGTGCTGCGCGCGCCGACCGTGCGCCGCTGGGCCGCGGCGGCCGGCTTCGGCCGGGTCGACGTGCTGCCGATCGAGAACCCGTTCTGGCGGTTCTACCGCATCGACTGACCAAGCAGGGCGGGCACCACGCACAGACGGATGCCGCGGCGGGAGGGCACCGCCGCGGCATCCGCTCGCACTCGTGGCCGGGTCACCCCTGCTCGGTCACGGTGCCGTTCTTGATGTGCAGCCGCCGCTCGGCGCGCTTCGCCACCGCGGAGTCGTGCGTCACGATCACGAGCGTGAGGCCGCGGTCGCGCCAGAGGCCCTCGAGCACGTCCATGATCTCGTCGCGGGTCTCCTCGTCGAGGTTGCCGGTGGGCTCGTCGGCCAGCAGCACGTCGGGCTCCTTCACCAGCGCGCGCGCGATCGCGACGCGCTGCTGCTGGCCGCCCGACAGCTCGCCCGGCACGTGCCCGGCGCGGTCGGCGAGCCCGACCGAGGCGAGGGCCTCGACGGCGCGGCGCCGCCGCTCCTCGGCGCTCACGGCGAGCGGCTCGAGGGCCGTCTCGACGTTCTCCTGGGCGGTGAGCGTCGGGATGAGGTTGAACCCCTGGAACACGAAGCCGATCTCCGTCGCGCGGATGCGGCCGAGCTTGCGGTCGGGCAGGTGCGAGAGCTCCGCGTCGCCGAGGCTGATGCGGCCGGCCGACGGCCGGTCGAGCGCGCCGAGCATCTGCAGCAGCGTCGACTTGCCGCCGCCGGTCGGGCCCTGGATCGCGACGAGCTGGCCCGACGGGATCGTGAGGGTCACGTCCTGCAGCGCGGTCACGGTGCGCTTCGACTGCGCGTAGGTCTTCGAGACGTTCTCGAGCGTGTACATGGTCGGTCCTTCTCAGTCGTTCGGTTGCGGGCGTGGTCGTCGGTGCGACGCGGTGGGTCGGTGGTGGCCGGATGCCGCAGGGCAGTGGCCGACGTCGGCCGTCGGCGTCATGCGACGCTCCGCAGGGCCTCGGCCGGGCGGAGCCGTGCCGCGCGCCAGCCGCCGGTCGCGCCGGCGAGCAGCCCGCCGAGCACCGCGAGTCCGATCGCGACGGCGATCACGCTGACCGTGACGGGGGCGTTGAGCACCACCTCGGTCGTCGCGGCCGTGGCCTGGTTCGCCGCGCCGAACGGTCCGCCGCCCGCCGCGCCGCCCGGTCCGCCTGCCATGACGCCGTCGGGCAGGGTCGTGCCGGCGCTGCCCGCGAGCGTGGGCGAGACGAGGTTGACGATCCAGATGCCGAGGAGCCCGAGTGCGAGGCCCGCGGCGCCGCCGATGAGGCCCTGCACGAGCGACTCGCCCGCGACCTGGCCGGTGATGCGCCGGTTCGACCAGCCGATCGCCTTCAGCGTGCCGAACTCCCGGGTGCGGCGGGTGACGCCCTGGATGGTGAACAGGATCGCGATGAGGAACGCCGCGGCCAGCACCGCGATCGACAGCCAGAGTCCGAGGTTCGCGATGAGGCTCGACGCGGTCGAGAGCGACCCCGAGACCGATGCCGCGAGGTCGGCCTGCGTCGACACCGTGGCATCCGGCAGCGCCTCCTCGAGGTCGGCCTGCACGGCGGCGATCTTGTCGGCCGACTCGGCCTGCACGTAGACGTCGCTGACCTGGTCGGCAAGGCCCGACAGCTCCTGTGCGAGGTCGAGCGGGATGTAGACGTTCGAGGCCGTCGCGGCATCCGCCGACGTGGAGGTCACGGTGCCGACGACCTCGAAGTCGGTGCCGCCGACGTCGATCGTGCCGCCGACCGCGAGCTCGGCGCTCGTGGCGTAGTTCGCGTCGAGCACGGCCACGGCCTGGCCCGAGTCGGATGCCTCGAGCCCGCGTCCGTCGGCGAGCTCCACCGCCGAGAGGGGTCCGACGGCGGCGGCCGACGGGTCGATGCCGAGCACGGTGAAGCTGTCGACGTCGAACGCGCTGCCGCCCGCACCGTCGAAGCCGCCGGTCGGGGGCTGCTGCTGCGTCTGGTCCTCGCTGGGCGCCGAGCCGTCGGCGCTCGGAGCGGACTGCTGCATGCGCGGCGGCAGCTCACCCGAGAACGTCATGTTGGTGAGCGACAGCGCAGCGGATGCCGCGGCGACGCCGTCGACGTCGGTCACCGTGTCGAGCGCCGACGCGTCGAACGTCGTCGAGCCGAAGCCCGCCGTGAGCCGCGACTGGCTGAGCTCGGTGGAGTCGCCCTCGGTCGTGCCGTCGTCGGCGCCGAACTCGAACCGGCCGGGGCCCTGCCCGGCGTCGCCCTCGCCGGGGGCCGTGGGCTCCTGCGAGACGGTGAGGTCGGTGCCGACGCCGTACACGGACTCGAGTACGGCGGCCTGGGCGTCTTTCACGCCGGTCGAGACGGCGTTCACGATCATGACGAGGGCGATCGCGAGCGCCATCCCGATGGCGATGATCGCGGTCTGCCTGCGGCGCCCCGCGAGTTCGCGTCGGAGGTAGGTGAAGAACATGGGGATCCTCGGGGTCGTGGGGATGCGCACCGGACGGGGCGCCGATCGCGACGTTAGGAACGGAGGCTTTGGTCCGGCTATGGCCCGCCACTGGGGTCGCTATGGCTTCGGCTGCGGCATCCGCACATGGAAGTCATAGGGAACGCATAGCGGCGCGCGGATACTGGAGTCATGAGCACCCCGACGACCCACCGCGCCCCGCAGATCACGAAGGGCGATGGCTCGATGGTCCGCGTCCTCGTCGTCGACGACGAGCACTCGCTGACCGAGCTGCTGAAGATGGCGCTGCGGTACGAGGGGTGGGACGTGCGCACCGCCGCCGACGGCTTCAGCGCGGTGAAGGTGGCGCGCGAGTTCCGCCCCGACGCGATCGTGCTCGACATCATGCTGCCCGACATCGACGGGCTCGAGGTGCTGCAGCGGGTGCGCTCCGACGGCACCGAGACGCCCGTGCTCTTCCTCACCGCGAAGGACTCGCTCGACGACCGCATCGCCGGCCTCACCGCGGGCGGCGACGACTACGTCACCAAGCCGTTCAGCCTCGAGGAGGTCGTGGCCCGGCTGCGCGGACTCATCCGCCGCTCGACGCTGACGCTGGCTCAGGCGAAGGACCCGGTGCTCGTCGTCGGCGACCTCACGCTCGACGAGGACTCGTACGAGGTCGCCCGAGACGGCGCACCGATCGAGCTCACCGCGACCGAGTTCGAGCTGCTCCGCTTCCTCATGCGCAACCCGCGCCGCGTGCTCTCGAAGGCGCAGATCCTCGACCGCGTCTGGAGCTACGACTTCGGCGGCAAGGAGTCGGTCGTGGAGCTCTACATCTCCTACCTGCGCAAGAAGGTCGACGCGGGCCGCGAGCCCATGATCCACACCGTGCGCGGCGCCGGCTACATGCTGAAGGCGGCGGGATGACCCACCCGGGCGACCCCGGATTCGCCGCCGCGTCGCGTGCCGAGGCGCAGGCGACCACGACGAGGTCGACGACGGATGCCGCGCGCCGCCGCCGGCGGCCGTGGACCCTCCACCGACGGCTCCTCGCCATCGTCGCGGTGCTGCTCATCGCCGTGAGCGCGGTGATCGGGATCATCAGCGTCGCGGTCTTCCACACCTCGTCGGTCGGCCGCCTCGACGCGAGCCTGGGGGAGGCCATCTCCCGTGCCAACATCGCGATCGGCGGACAGCCGCCCGGGTTCCCGGGCGACCCCGACGATGCGCCGGGGCTCGTGCTGAACATCCCCGGACAGCAGGCCGGGACGCTCGCCGCGCTCGTGCGGGCGGGCGACGAGGTGCGCGCCGGGTACATCACCGAAGGCGGTCGCGTGCTCGACCTGCCCGAGGAGGTCTCGTCGGTGCTCGGCGACGTGCCGGCCGACGGCGATCCGCACACCATCACGGTGCCGCGGTTCGGCGACTACCGCGCGATCGCCACGACGCGACCCGAATGGAACGGCGTCTCGATCGTGCTCGCCCTCCCGCTCGCCGACGTGAACGCGCAGACCACCCAGCTCGCCATCACGGTCGCGATCGTCGCCGCAGGTGGACTCCTGCTCGCGCTCGCGATCGGCTCCGCCGTCGTGCGGCGGGCGCTCAGTCCGCTCGCCGAGGTGACCGCCACGGCCCAGCGAGTGTCCGAACTGCCGCTCGATCGCGGCGACGTCGCGCTCGCCGAGCGCGTCCCGGTCGACGACGACGGCACCGAGGTCGGGCGCCTCGGCACCGCCTTCAACCGCATGCTCGGCCACGTGGCCTCCGCGCTCACCGCGCGCGAGCAGAGCGAGCAGAAGGTGCGCCGCTTCGTCGCGGACGCGAGCCACGAGCTGCGCACCCCGCTCGCGTCGATCCGCGGCTACGCCGAGCTCACGCGCCTGCACGGCGGCGAGCTGCCGCCCGACGTGGTGCACGCCATCGGGCGCATCGAGTCGGAGTCCGTGCGCATGACGGAACTCGTCGAGGACCTGCTGCTGCTCGCGCGCCTCGACGAGGGCCGCGAGCTCGCCGCCGATCCGGTCGACATGGGCCGCGTCGTGGTGGAGGCGCTCGGCGACGCCCAGGCGGCCGGCCCCGACCACGACTGGGAGGTGCGGCTGCCGGATGCGCCAACCGTCGTCATGGGCGATGAGCCGCGCCTGCGCCAGGTGGTCATGAACCTCCTCGCCAATGCGCGCGTGCACACGCCCGAGGGCACGAGCGTGGTGGCCTCGCTCGCTCGGGACGGCGACGAGGTCGTGCTCACGGTCGAGGACGACGGGCCCGGCATCCCGCCCCAGCTCGCCGACACCCTGTTCGAGCGCTTCGCGCGCGGCGACTCGTCGCGCTCCCGCCGTGCGGGCAGCACGGGCCTCGGGCTCGCGATCGTGCGTGCCGTGGTCGAGGCGCACGACGGCGACGTGTCGGTCGAGAGCGGACCGGGCGCGACGCGCTTCACGGTGCGGCTGCCCGCGGCGACGGCCGGCGCGCGAGCCGTCGCCGAGCCGCCGGCCTCCGTCGAGGCGCGGGTCGGCCGCGCGGTCTAGCTCGCGCCTAGGCTGGGGGCACCCGTAGTCCCCGGAACGACCCGAGACCCGATGACCCTGCAGCAGACGATCACCCGCATCGCCGGCGAGCTCGAGCGCCCGGCGCTGCTCGAGGATCGCCGCCGCCGGGTCGTCGCGCACAGCCCGCACCCCGACGGGATCGACGACGTCCGACGCCGCTCGATCCTCGAGCACCGGGCGAACCCCGCGATCCACGGGTGGCTCACCGCGCTCGGCGTCTACGACGCGACCGACCCCGTGCGCGTGCCCGGCAACCCCGAGCTCGGCATGGTCGCACGCGTGTGCGTGCCGATCATCCGTTCGGGGGTCGTGTTCGGGCACCTCTGGTTCATCGAACCCGACGACGGGACGCCGCCGCTCGACCTCCGCCGCGCGGGGGCGTCGGCGGTCGAGGTCGCCGACGAGTGGGCGAGCGCGCGGTCGTCGCAGGACCATCAGGGCGCGCGCGAGCGCGAGCTCGTCCGCGACCTCGTGCTGGGCCGAGCCGAGGTGCGCCGACGGGCCGCCGACGCGCTCATGGAGTCGGGACGATTCGAGGGCGGACGCCTCCGCACCTACGTCCTGGAGCGGGTCACCGGAGGCGGCACCTCCGACGCCGAGCTCGACCGCGCCGCGCGCCGCGCCCGACGCGCGCTCGGAGGCCGCGGGGTGCTCGTGGTCGCGCGCGGCGACCACGCCGCGCTCGTCGCGCCGGCGTCGGGCCGCTTCGCGGACTCCGATCGCATCGCCGCGATGATCGCGTCGTCGGCGGTCGAGGCGCTGGCCGGCCCGGATGCCCCGGACGACGTCGTGCGCGTCGGCGTGGGCGGCGAGGCGCCGGTCGCGTCGGCGCGCGCCAGCTACCGGGAGGCGCGACGCGCGCTCGGCGTCGCTCGCTCCTTCGGGCTCATCGATCCCGTGGTGCACTGGGACCGGCTCGGCGTGTACCGCGGGCTCGACGCCGCCGCCGCTCGCGGCCTGCGTTCCGGCGACGTCCAGCCGGGCCTCGACCGCGTGGCGGCCGAGCGCGACGGCCAGGTGCTGCTGGAGACCATCGAGTGCTACCTCGACGCCGCGGGCCACGTGCAGCAGGCGGCCGCGAGGCTGCAGGTGCATCGGACATCGCTGTACAACCGGATCGCCCGCGTGGAGCGCATCCTCGGCATCGATCTCGGGAGCGGGCTCGATCGCCTCGCCCTGCACCTCGCGCTGCTGCTGCGCGCGGGTGAGGCCGCGTCGCCCCGACCGTTCGGGTGAGGCATCCGACACCGGCACCTGAAGCTGGAGCGCCGACTCGACATCTGTCGAGCGCGGGCGGACGAGCCGTCGACATCTGACGCGTGCCCTTCGCATGGGAGATCCATAGCGTGTGATGTGCCACGGGGCGGTGGTCCTCGTCCGCGGTCGCGGGCGTGGGGTGCCGTCCCACCATGAGCGAAGGAGCATCCCCCATGACACCAGCGGTCCCACGCGCGGGCGACAGGCGGCGCGGCCGCGCGCTCGCCGTCGCGATCACCACGGTCCTGGCCGGCGGACTCGTCGTCGCGGCGACCCCCGCGCAGGCCGCGCCGACCCCCGAGCCCGCCGAGCCGACCTTCGTCGACGGCCTCTCGCAGTCCGTCTTCACGCGCGTCTCGACCGAGTGGATCAACCAGGAGGCCTGGGTCGAGAGCGAGGTCGACTCCGACCGCGACGGGAAGCTCGACCTCGTGCACGTCGACGTGAGCCGCGTGCCCGAGACGGCCGCCGGCCTCAAGGTCCCCGTGCTGATGGAGATGAGCCCCTACTACGCGGGCGGCAGCCAGGTCACGAACTGGCCGGTCGACCACGAGATCGGCGCCCCGCCGTCCGAGAAGGACCCGTGGCCCGCCTACAACCCCGTGAACCGCACGAGCCCGACCATCTCGCGCTCGCTCGAGAGCACGTGGGTGCCCCGCGGGTTCGCGGTCGTGCACGCCGAGGGCTTCGGCAGCGGCTGGTCGGAGGGATGCCCCACGTCGGGCGGCCTCAACGAGTCGCTCGCCGGCAAGGCCGTGGTCGACTGGCTGAACGGCCGGGCGACGGCGTACACGAGCACCGACCGCACGACCGAGGTCTCGGCCGACTGGACGACCGGCAAGGTCGGCATGATCGGCACGTCGTACAACGGCACGCTGCCCATCGGCGTCGCGAGCACGGGCGTCGAGGGCCTCGACGCCATCGTCCCCGTCTCGGCGATCTCCGACTGGTACAACTACTACCGCGCGAACGGCGCCGTGCGCGCGCCGGGCGGCTACCAGGGCGAGGACCTCGACGTGCTCGCCGACTACGTCTACACGCGGTTCGACCAGCAGATCTGCCAGCCGATCATCGACGAGCTGCGGGCGAACCAGGACCGCGCGACGGGCGACCGCAGCGCGTTCTGGGAGGAGCGCGACTATCTCGCGAACGCCGACCGGATCACGGCCGCCACGCTCGTCGCGCACGGCCTGAACGACTGGAACGTCATGACGAAGAACGCCTCGGACCTCTACGAGGTGCTGAAGGCGAACGGCGTGCCGCACCAGATCTACCTGCACCAGGGCGGCCACGGCGGAAACCCGAACGACACGCTGCTCAACCGCTGGTTCACGCGCTACCTCTACGACGTCCAGAACGGCGTCGAGCAGCTGCCCAAGGCGTACGTGGTCCGCGAGGACCGGACGCTCACCGAGTACCCCGAGTGGCCCGACCCGGCCGCGGACGACGTGAAGCTGAAGTTCCGCCCCGCGGCCCAGGCCGACGGCGTCGGCGGACTCGCGGTCTCGCGCGACCCGAACAAGGCCTTCGAGGACCTCGTCGACGACGCGAGCCTCCGTGCCTCGACGCTCGCCGCGGCGGAGTCGTCGCCGAACCGGCTGCTCTACCGCACCGAGACGCTCGGCACCCCGGTGCGCCTGTCGGGCACGCCGTCGGTGTCGCTGAAGCTCGCGGTCGACCGCACGAAGGCGAACCTCACGGCCCTGCTCGTCGAGTATCCGGCTACGGGTGCGCCGAAGATCATCACGCGCGGCTGGGCCGACGTCGAGAACCGCTCGAGCGATGCGGTGACCGAGGCGATCGTGCCCGGCACGGCGTACACGTTCGACTTCGACTTCGAGCCGAAGGACTACGTGTTCAGCGCCGGGTCGAAGATCGGCGTGGTCGTGATGTCGTCGGACTACGAGTACACGGTGCGCCCCGCGCCGGGCACGGTGCTCAAGCTGCAGCCGTTCTCGTCGGACGTGCACCTGCCGCTCGTCGGCGGTATGGACGCCCTGCAGGCGTCGCTGCGCGCCGGCCGCTGAGCGCCCGCCGACGCTGATCGGCATCGAGGGCGGGGTCCTGCTTCGGCAGGGCCTCGCCCTCCTCGCGTCTCAACCCCGCGGGATCGCGGCGGTCGCCTCGATCTCGACGAGCGCGTCGGGGCGCCCGAGCCCGGCGACGTGCGCGCCGGTGATCGCGGTGACGTGGGGACCCCAGACCGGCATCGCCGCGGCGAAGCCCTCTTGGAACGACTGGCCCTCGACGAGCAGGATCGACATGCGGATCACGTTGCCCTGGTCGGCGCCGGCCGCCTCGAGCACGGCGAGCACGTTGCGCATGGCCTGCTCGGTCTGCGGCCCGATGCCGCCGGGGACGATCGCGCCCGAGGCATCCGTGCCGTTCTGACCGCCGACCTGCAGGAGGTCGTGGTCGCCGCGCACCAGCATGCCCTGGCTGAACGCGGGGCTCGTGTGCAGCGACGGTGGATTCACGTGGATGAGTTCCATGGGCCGAGTCTGGCACCGGCCACCGACGCCGGCCACCGACGCCGGGCACGGCGAAGGGCCCGCCCCCGATCGGGACGGGCCCTTGACGTGTCGATGGTCGGTCAGGCCTCGGCGAGCACCCGCAGCATCTCGGCGAACGTGCGCAGCTCGTCGACCGAGCGGTTCTCGAGCGCGGCACGCACGCGGGCCTGGTTGCTCGTCCGGACCGCCGAGATCCGCTCGACGGCGGTCGCCGTCGGCCGGAGCACCCGGATGCGGCCGTCGCGTTCGTCGGGCAGGCTCTCGACGAGCCCCGCCTCCTCGAGCACGCGCACCTGGCGGCTCACGACGCTCTTGTCCATCTCGAGCTCGGTCGCGAGCACGTGCGCGGTGGTCTCGCCCAGCCGGGTGATCGTCGAGAGCACCTTGTAGCCGGCGGGCTGCAGGTCGGGGTGGATCTGCTCCGCCGCCTGCTTCCACACGAGCCGCGCCCGATTGAACACGACGCCGAGCTGCTCCTCGACGCGGGCGATCGCCTCGTCGAGGGCGGGATCGGCGGTCATGACGCTCATGCTACCGAGCGCTCCTCGCGGTCTCGCGCTCGCGCCCGCCGTCATCGGCGACCTCGTCGTCCGCGACCTCGTCGTCGGCGCCCTCGACCAGTCGGATCGACGACGTGACGGGTGCCCCGATCTCGGCCTCGGCGAGGTCGATGGCGACCTGCTCGGCCTCCTGCTCAAGCTTCTCGGAGGCGGTCTGCCGCGAGAGCGGCTTGTTCGGCAGGAACGCGATGGCGATGAGGCTCAGCACGGCGAGCGGGATCGCGATGATGA
Organism: Agromyces sp. NPDC057865; assembly: GCF_042796995.1. Classification (NCBI taxonomy): domain Bacteria; kingdom Bacillati; phylum Actinomycetota; class Actinomycetes; order Micrococcales; family Microbacteriaceae; genus Agromyces; species Agromyces sp. NPDC057865. The sequence goes on from NZ_JBHVMJ010000003.1 coordinate 280,758, forward strand.
AGACGTCGGCGATGCCGTGGCCATAGGCGCCCTCGACGATCACGCGGATCGCGTCGGGGAGCTCGGAGACCTTCGGCACGGCGCCGCCCGCGAGGCCCTGCAGTGCGGCGACCTCGTCGGGCGAGGTCGGCGTGAACGACGCGAGCCCGTCCTTCACGTGCGTGGTCACCTGGGTGGCGAGCACCGAGCCCATGATCGTCACGCCGATGGTGCCGGCGATCGACCGGAAGAAGTTCACGTTCGAGCTGGCCGCACCGAGCTGCGACGCCGGGGTGTCGTTCTGCACGACGAGCGTGAGGTTCTGCATCACCATGCCGAGGCCCGCGCCGAGCACCACCATGAAGACGGAGACCCAGAGGAAGTCGGTGTCGTAGCGCAGCGTGGCCATGAGGCTGACGCCCGCGACGATGAGCGCGGAGCCGAGCAGCATCCAGCCCTTCCACTTGCCGAAGCGGCTCACGAGCGCGCCGATGCCGATCGAGGCGCCCATCTGGCCGACGACCATGGGGATGGTCATGAGGCCCGACTCGGTCGGGGTGGCGCCCCGGGCGAGCTGGAAGTACTGGGCGAGGAAGACGCTCGTCGCGAACATCGCGACGCCGACGGAGATCGACGCGATCACGGCGAGCGTGAACGTGCGGTTCGCGAACAGGCTCATCGGCACGATGGGCTCCTCGACGAGGAACTCGGTGATGATGAAGCCGATGATGGCGGCGGCCGAGATGCCGATCACGACGAAGCTCGTCATGGAGTTCCAGTCGAACTGGTTGCCGCCCATCGAAACCCACACGAGCAGGAGCGAGACGCCCACCGCGAGCAGCACGGCGCCGACGTAGTCGATCTTCACCGTGGTGCGGGTGCTCTTCGGCAGGTGCAGCGTGCGCTGGATCAGGATGATCGCGACGATCGCGAAGGGGATGCCGAGGAAGAAGTTGGCGCGCCAGCCGAATGCGTCGGTGACGACGCCGCCGAGCAGCGGCCCGCCGATGGTGGCCATGGCCATGACGCCGCCGACGATGCCCATGTACTTGCCGCGCTCGCGCGGGGAGATGATGAGCGCCACGGCGATCATGACGAGCGACATGAGGCCGCCGGCGCCGATGCCCTGGACGACGCGGAAGCCGATGAGCATGCCGGTGTCCTGCGCGAAGCCGGCGAGGGCGGTGCCGAGCACGAAGAGGCCGAGCGCGAGCTGCAGCAGCACCTTCCGGTTCAGGAGGTCGGCCAGCTTGCCCCAGATCGGGGTGGACACGGCGGTCGCGAGGAGGCTCGCGGTGATGACCCAGGTGTAGGCGGACTGGTCGCCGCCCAGGTCGGCGATGATGATCGGCATCGACGTCGAGACGACCGTGCCCGAGAGCACGGCGACGAACATGCCCATGATGAGGCCGGACAGCGCGGTCAGCACCTCACGGTGCGAGCGCTTGGCCTCGAGCGAGGGGGTTTCGGTGGTTGCGGTCACGTCTGGTTCTGCTCCAAGAATGTTGATAGAGGTCAACTATATCTAGATCGTTGCTGTCTGTCAACCATCGACCTCGGTCAACTATTCCGCCCACGACGCGACCCGGCGCGCGCGACGAGGAGCCGGGCCCGTCGGGCCCGGCTCCTGATGACGGATGCCGCGACGTCGCGCCGCGGCATCCGATCGTCCCGGCTACTGCACCGGGGCATCCGGCGGCGGCAGCTGCACGCCGCTCTCGGGTTCGACCGTGACACCGGGGATGCCGCGCAGCCGCTCGACCGCGTCGGGGGCCGCGCGCCCGGTCACGATGCCGAGCCCGCCGAGCGCCTCGTCGACCTCGAGTCCCGCGTCTCGCAGGTCGGGGAGCACGTCGTCGACGCCGCGACCCTGCACCGTCACGTGGACGCGGTCGGCGCTCGGGGCATCCGATTCGGCCATGGTCGCCCCTACGGGAGCGGTGTCGGCTCGAGCGGACCGGGGTCCACGATCGGGCCGGGCCGCCACGGGATCGGCTGGTAGTCCCAGATGGGACGACGCCGTGTCGGCACCACCGCGAGGCCCGCGCCCACCTCCTGGGCGGACTGGGGGAGCGGCACGGCGGTGCGCACGAGCTCCTGCCAGAGCGCCCGGCCGCGGAGGCCGGTCTTGCGGGCCAGGGTGGCCGCGACGCCCGCGACGTGCGGCGTCGCCATGCTCGTGCCGCTCTTGAACCCGTACGAGCCCTTCGCGACCGGGACCGACGAGTACGTCGCGACGCCCGGCGCCGCGATGTTGATCTCGCCGCCGTTCCCATTGAGCGCGACGCACGAGAACGGTGCGCGCTGCAGGGCCTGGTCGAGGGCTGCGACCGCGAGCACGGACGGGCTGTTCGCCGGTGCACCCACGGGCGCCCAGCCGCTGTTGCCCGCCGCGGCGACGATGAGCGAACCGGCGTTCAGCGCCGTGGTCGCAGCCTGCTCGTAGTACGTGTAGTACGTCTGGCCCACGGCGACGGCCGAGCCGAGCGACATCGAGATCACGTGGGCGCCCTGATCGATCGCCCACTGGATGCCGGCGAGGATCTGTCCGCTCGTGCCGCTGCCCTGATCGCTCAGCACCTTGCCGACGAGCAGGCGCGACCCGTGCGCGACGCCGTACCGGCGCTGCGTGCCGGGCGGGCTCTTCGGCCCAGCCGCCGTCCCTGCGCAGTGCGTTCCGTGCGAGTGGCCGTCCTGCACCGGTGCGCCCGGGATGAACGACTGGCTCGCGATGACGCGCCCGGCGAAGTCGGGATGGCCGAGGTCGATGCCCGTGTCGAGTACGGCGATCCGGATGCCGGCGCCCGCCCACGGGGCGGTTGCGAGGATCGGGGGCACCGCGCGCACGGCCTTGAGGCCCCACGCGTAGGTGTCGGTGTCGACGTACGTCTCGGCCGCGTCGACCTCGTCGTCGTCGGCCTCGGTGTCGGCGTCATCCGCCATGCTGGCCGGGGGCGCGTCCATCGCATCGATGGTGTCGAACGGATACACGTAGACCTCGGGCTCGACCGCGATGATCGGGCTCGCCGAGTCGCCCACGGCCCTCGAGAGGGCGCCGAGCTGATCGGGAACCGAGTCGACGATCGCGATGTGGAGCGTGTCGAGGTAGACGTCGCCCGTCGCGGCCGCGGTGGGGTCCTCTCCGCGCGGCGTGCCGACGTCCAGGCCTGCGACGTCCTTGAGCTCGCGCATCGCGGTGTCGTCGTCCACCGGGGCGAACGTGATGATCTGCCGGCCGGTCGGGCCCTCGGGAACCCGTCCGGCGGCGCTGTCAGTGTTCATGATCGGATCCTTCGATTGATCACGGGCGCCGACGGGATGCCCGGGGCTCGGGACACGTCGCCCGCAGTGGCCACAGTCTCGATCTGGATGGAGCGCGACGCATCGGGGGCTGCACTGAGGCAACCTCATATTAGTGCTCGCACGGGTGCGCGGTCACGTCGATTTGGACGCGCCCGCGGCATCCGCTACCCTTGTCGGAGCCGAAGACCGTTGGTCGTCGCGCCCGGAGTGATTCGGGCCGACCGAAGTCTTGCGAAAGCAAGAGCCCACGCAGGTGTGACGAAGACTTCCCGATCGAATCGGGCCGAGCTCCGCGCGTCTGCGCCGGAGCTCTTTTCTTTCCTCCGAATTCTTCCAGCGCTCCGAGGCCGTGCACCGCCACCGCGATGCACGTTGAAGACACAAGGAGTGGCCATGGCGAACAAGGAAGCCGCGGTTGCCGAGCTCACGGAGAAGTTCGAGGGCTCGACCGCCGTTCTGCTGACCGAATACCGCGGCCTCACTGTTGCGAAGCTCAAGGAGCTGCGCAAGTCCATCAGTGGGGACGCGAGCTACGCCGTGGTGAAGAACACGCTGACCAAGATCGCGGCGAACAACGCCGGGATCACCGCCTTCGACGACGAGCTCAAGGGCCCGTCGGCGATCGCGTTCGTGCACGGCGACCCGGTCGCCGTCGCGAAGTCGCTGCGTGACTTCACCAAGGCGAACCCCCTCCTCGTGGTCAAGGGCGGCTATTTCGATGGCAAGCCCCTGACCGCTGAAGAGGTAGGCAAGCTCGCCGACCTCGAGTCCCGCGAAGTGCTCCTGGCGAAGCTCGCCGGTGCCTTCAAGGCCTCGCTGTTCGGAGCCGCATATCTGTTCAACGCACCGCTGTCGAAGGCCGTTCGCACGGTCGACGCGCTGCGTGAGAAGCAGGAGTCCGCTGCGTAGGCGCGAGCCTCTCAAGCGGTGAGTAACGAGAAACCAAGGAGAAGAAATAATGGCGAAGCTGTCCACTGAGGAGCTGCTCGAGCAGTTCAAGGGCCTGACCCTCATCGAGCTCTCGGAGTTCGTCAAGGCGTTCGAGGAGACCTTCGAGGTCACCGCCGCCGCCCCCGTCGCGGTTGCCGCTCCGGCTGCCGGTGGCGCTGGCGCTGCTGCTGAAGAGGTCGAGGAGAAGGACTCCTTCGACGTCGTCCTCGAGGCTGCCGGCGACAAGAAGATCCAGGTCATCAAGGTCGTCCGCGAGCTCACGTCGCTCGGCCTCGGCGAGGCCAAGGCCGTCGTCGACGGTGCTCCCAAGGCCGTGCTCGAGGGCGCGAACAAGGAGACCGCCGAGAAGGCGAAGGCCGCCCTCGAGGAGGCCGGCGCGACCGTCACCCTCAAGTAGTGGCCGCCCTCGAGGAGGGCAGCACACACTGAGTGCGACCGTCACCCTCAAGTAATCGCGGCGCCCGCTCGGGCGCAGCAGCTTGAGGTGACCCGCGTCACCTGAACACACGGATGCCCCGTGCCGATTCGTTCGGCGCGGGGCATCCGTCGTTCACCTGTTCGACGGCCCGGAACGCTGATACCGTGGCCCTCGTGGCTGTTCGCGCGGGCGAGTTCCGCGGCGCCGGTCCAGTCGGGGCTCGATCATGAGGTCTCCACGAGCGTTCATCGGGGCGGCCATCGTCGTGGTGTCGTATCCACTCGCCATCGGGGTGCAACTGCTGTTCGGTGGCGGTGCCGACACCGTCATCCACTTCGTTCTGGGCGCGGGCTTCGTCGTCTTCGCCACCTCGGTCTTCGACTTCGGTCTGCCGCGATGGATCAACGTGATCGGCGCGGTTGCGGCGGGTGCGTTCGGCCTGATCTTCATCCTGCAGGGCGTCGCCGACGTGACGCGCCTCGAAGGCATTCGGGACATCGCCTTCGGCGTCTTCGGGCAATGGCCGGAACGGATCCTGCCGTACTTCGTCTACGTCTGGTTCATCGCATTGCTGCTGCTCGACAGCAGGGGGAAGTCGCGCATCCTGGGCTGGGTGATCATGCCGATCGTCGTGGTGGTCGAGCTCGCCACCCTGGTCAGCCTCCTGCTCGCGATTCCGATGGTGAACCTGAAGGTGGTCCTGCTCCTGCCATTCGTGTGGCTCCTCTTCGAGAGCGCCGAGCGGGAGCCCGCGCCGTCGTCGGACCCCTCAGTCGTGCTCGCTCCGAACCAGGAGCGCCGCGAGTCCTGAATAGGTGTTGGGGCCCGGCACGCCGTCGACCGGCCCGGCGTAGCCGCCTCGCTGGGCGATGCGCTGCAGCGCCTTCCAGGTGTTCGGCCCCGGGACGCCGTCGATCGGGCCCGTGTACCCGGCGCCGGCGAGCACGGTCTGCACGCCCTTCCAGGAATTCGGGCCGAGGACGCCGTCGTACGGGCCGAAGTACCCGCCGATGCGGGCCAGGACCTGCAGCGCCGCGTTCGTGGCGGGTCCCGGGATGCCGTCGATGGCGCCGGCGTAGCCGAAGCCAGTGAGGATCTGCTGCACGCCCTTCCACGACGCGACCGTCATCACGCCGTCGATCGGCCCGGTGTACCCGCCCTTGGACGCGAGCCGCTGGACGGCCTTCCACGTGATCGGTCCGGGCAGGCCGTCGATGGCGCCGGTGTAGCCGTAGCCGGTGACGAGCTGCTGGAGGCCCTTCCAGGTGTTCGCGCCCGGGACGCCGTCGTTCGGGCCCTGGTAGCCGCCGCCGCGTGCGATTCGCTGCAGCGTGATGCCGTCGGCGGAGCTGATCGCCGCGCTCGGGGCGGCGGCGGATTCGGTGGTCATGATGTCCTCCCTCGTCGATGCGGGCCGCCCTCGATCGGCATCCGCGCCGCAGGGCCGCCGATGCGGAGGCTACGACTGCGCCCCACCGACCGTCACCGGGCTGGCACTGAGTCGCACCGACACGCGGATGCCCCGTGCGGGTCGTCGGCACGAGGCATCCGTCGTCACTGTGCGGAACCGCACGCCTCAGCGATCGAACCGCGCGCCCTCGGGCTTCGGCTCCATCAGGAAGAAGACGAGCAGGATGATGGGGCCCACGATCGGGATCAATCCGATGAACCACCAGCCGCCCGACCGGTTGGTGTCGTGGAGCCGGCGCCACGAGAGGGCCAGCCACGGGATGAACGTCGCGAGGCCCCAGAGCACGGACGGGAGGTACGCGACGCTCCAGACCGGCGTGGGAACGCCGTTCTCGTTGACCATCATGGGATTGCCCATGGTGTACGTGAGGCCCGAGAGCACGCCGCTGATGATGGCGTTGGCCAGGAACCACCACCAGAACTCGCTGCGGCTCGCGCGGCCGTGGAAGGTCGCGTACTTCTTGAAGAATCGACTGAAGGCCTGTCCGAAGGTCGCTCCGCGGAGCGGGGCGTCCAGCGGCACCTGTGCGCTGTCGGCGGTGACGTCGGTCACGATGACTCCTTGCATCGAGTGGATACGCGCCCCGACGTGGCTCGCGGAGCTCAGGGTCATGATGGCGCTGATCGGTCGGCCTGCGCCAGATCGGCGCGCCGATGGACCGCAGTGCTCCCGATTCGTTACATAGCCAAGCTATGTATAATCGACGGGTGCACGAAGAACTTCAGCTCCACTCCGTCCTCGGCGACCTCGTCTCGGTGAACCACCGGCTCACGAGGCTCGCGGCATCCGTCACCGGCAGCACCGAGTCGCCCGCGGTCTGGCGCACGATCGCCGTGCTGCGCGACCTCGGCCCCATGCGCCTCGGCGAGCTCGCCCGGGTCAGCCGCGTCTCGCAGCCCACGATGACGAAGCTCGTGCACACGCTCGACGAGCGCGGGTGGATCCGGCGCATCGTCGACGCCAGCGACTCGCGCGCCTGGCTCATCTCGGCCGATCCGTCGGGGCTCGCGGCGCTCGACGCGTGGCGCGAGGAGCTCGCGGCCGCGCTCGAGCCCACCTTCGCCGGCCTCGCCGACGACGAGCTCGCCACCCTGGCCGCCGCCGTCGACATCGTGCGCGGCCGCCTCGAGCTGGTGCGCGCCGCCGCCTCGACCGGAGCGGTCGCGTGAGCGCCGGCCACGGCGCGTCCGGTTCGATCCTCCGGCAGCCGAAGGCCGTCTGGGCCGTCGCCTTCTCGTGCGTCATCGCGTTCATGGGCATCGGGCTCGTCGACCCGATCCTGCCCGCGATCGCCGCGAGCCTGCAGGCGACGCCCACCGAGACCGAGCTGCTCTTCACGAGCTACCTGCTCGTCACCGGGCTCGCGATGCTCGCCACGAGCTGGGTGTCGAGCCGCATCGGCGCCAAGAAGACCCTGCTCATCGGCCTCGGACTCATCGTCGTGTTCGCTGCCGCTGCCGGCCTGTCGCAGAACGTCGAGTCGGTCATCGGCTTCCGCGCCGGCTGGGGCCTCGGCAACGCCCTCTTCATCTCCACCGCGCTCGCCACGATCGTGGGCGCCGCGGCCGGCGGCTCGGGCTCGGCGATCATCCTCTACGAGGCGGCGCTCGGCCTCGGCATCGCCATCGGCCCGCTGCTCGGCGGCCTGCTGGGGCACCTCAGCTGGCGCGGCCCGTTCTTCGGCACGGCCGCGCTCATGGCGATCGGCTTCGTCGCGATCGTCGTCTTCCTGAAGGACGATCCCACGACGGATGCCGCGACTCGCCCCGAGCCGACCCGGCTCTCCGCGCCGCTGCGCGCTCTACGGCAGCCGGCGCTCGCCGTGCTCGCCGGCGCCGCGCTGTTCTACAACATCGGGTTCTTCGTGCTGCTCGCGTACTCGCCGTTCCCGCTCGGGTTCGATGCGATGGGCCTCGGCCTGACCTTCTTCGGGTGGGGCGTCGCCCTCGCGATCACCTCGGTGTTCGTCGCACCGCTCCTCACCGCACGGATGCCGCGCACCCGCGTCCTGTGGATCGCGCTGCCGCTCCTGGCCGTCGACCTGGCGGTCGCCGGGATCGTGATCGACGATCCCGCGCTGCTCGTCACGTGCATCGTCGCGGGCGGACTCGTGCTCGGCGTGCTGAACACGGTGCTCACGGAGTGCGTCATGGAGGCGACCGACCTGCAGCGCTCGGTCGCGTCGAGCGCCTACTCCGCCGTGCGGTTCCTCGGCGGTGCGATCGCGCCGCCCGCCGCCGCCGAACTCGCCCGCCTCATCTCGCCCGAGGCGCCGTACTACGCCGCGGCGGGCTCCGTCATCGTCGCGCTCGCGGTCGTCGTGATCGGGCACCGCGCGCTGCGGCGCGTGGACGGGCCGGCCGAGCCCGCCGCCGTCGAGGCGGAGTCGATCGCGGTCGGCGACGCGGCCTGAGGCATCCGCTCGGCCGCGCTGCGGTGCGTCACCGCTCGCTCAGCGCGGCGCGCTCGTGGTCGCTCGAACCACCAACCGAGTGGGCAGGGGGGCGCCCGAGTCGGGCAGCGGATCGGCCGCGCCCTCGTCGAGCAGCAGCGCCATGACGACGTCGACCGCGAGCCGGCCCTGTTCGCCCGGGTACTGCTCGATGGTCGTGAGCTCGAACATCTCGGCGTACTCGTGCCCGTCGACGCCGATGATCGAGAGGTCGCCGGGCACGTCGATGCCGAGCTTCTCGGCGGCGCGGATGGCGCCGATGGCCATCTCGTCGGATGCCGCGAACAGGGCGGTCGGGCGTGCGGCCGGATGCCCCAGCAGTTGCAGCGCGCCGGTGTACCCGCCCGGCAGGCTCACGTCGGCCTCGAGGATGACCGCCCGGTCCTCGGGCGGGATCCCCGCCGCCGAGAGCGCGTCGAGGAACCCCTGGCGGCGCTGCCCCTGCACGCTCAGCGGCAGGTCGCGCGCGCCGAGGCCGGCGAGATGGGCGATGCGCGTGTGGCCGAGGTGCAGCAGGTGCTCGGTCGCGAGCTGGCCCACCGCGCGGTCGTCGACCGAGAGTCGGGCGTCGGCGCCGCCGCTGCCGCCGAGCGCCACGAGGGGCTTCTCGCGCTTCTCGAGCGCCGCGACCTCGTGGTCGTCGAGGTCGACGCCGACCGCGATGACGGCGTCGACGCGCTTGCGCGCGAGGAAGAAGTCGAAGACCCGCGCCCGGTCGGGGCCGGGCTCCGAGAGGTTGTAGAGCGTGAGGTCGTATCCGGCGGAGAGGAGGGCGCGCTCGATGCCCTCGAGCACCTCGCCGAAGAACCATCGGTTCACGAACGGGATGATGACGCCGACGTTCTTCGTGCGACCGGTGACGAGGCTCGCGGCATCCGGCGAGGCGATGTAGCCGATCTCCTTGGCCGCGGCCTCGACCCGGCGGCGCGTGTCGTCGGCGACGTAGCCGCCGCCGGAGAGCGCCCGCGACGCGGTGGCCTTGGAGACGCCCGCCAGCCGAGCGACGTCGCCGATGGCTGCCATCGCCGCCTCCCTCCGTCGGGCTGCTCCGATGCAGAGTGTAGTGCGCGCGGGAGCGAATGTGGAACCGTTTCCCGGTGCGGTCCTCGCGTGTCGGTGGTGCCCGGTATGCGGATGTGGGAGCGCTCTCCCACAGATGCCCCGGCGATCGTCCACGGTGTCCGAACCGTGACCTCGGGTGTCTTGTGAGGAATCGCTCCGGTGTCATACCGTGGGTGCTGGAACCGGTTCCCGGTCCCCTGCCTGCACCACACTCAATGAGGAGAAGACATGAGACTCACACGGCATCGCCGCTGGGCGGTCCCCGTCGTGGCGGCCGCGGCGGTCGGCCTGGCGCTCACGGCCTGTACTGGCGACATCGCGAACGAGACCGCGGCCGACGTCGACTGCGGCCCCTACGAGGAGTACGGCACCTTCGACGGCGCCGAGGTCACGGTGGCCGGCACGATCCTCGACCTCGAGGCCGACCGGCTGAACGAATCCTGGGCCGACTTCGAAACCTGCACCGGCATCTCGGTGGAGTACCAGGGTTCGAGCGAGTTCGAGGCGCAGATCGCGGTCCTCGCCGAGGGCGGCAACGCCCCCGACGTCGGCATCGTCCCGCAGCCGGGTCTGGTTCAGCGGCTCGCCGACGGCGGCTGGCTCATCCCGGCCTCCGAGCCGGTCGAGGCCAACGTCGATGAGTTCTGGTCCGAGGACTGGAAGAAGTACGGCACGGTCGACGACACGTTCTACGGAGCCCCGCTCATGGCGAGCATCAAGGGCTACGTCTGGTACTCGCCGTCGGAGTTCGAGGAGAAGGGCTACGAGATCCCCAAGACCCTCGACGAGCTGAAGACGCTCTCCGAGAAGATCGCGGCCGAAGGCGACCACAAGCCGTGGTGCGTCGGCCTCGAGTCCGGTGACGCCACCGGCTGGCCGGGCACCGACTGGGTCGAGGACTACATGCTCCGCCTGCACGGCGCCGACGTGTACGACCAGTGGGTGACCCACGGCATCCCGTTCAACGACCCGCAGGTCGCCGAGGCGTTCGACGCGGTGGGCGACTACCTGAAGAACCCCGACATGGTGAACGGCGGCATCGGCGACGTGTCGACGCTGGTCACCGAGGCGTTCCAGACGGCCGGTCTCCCGATCCTCGACGGCGCGTGCTCGCTGCACCACCAGGCCTCGTTCTACGAGACCTTCTGGAACCCCGAGGGCGGCGACGAGGTGAAGGTCGCCTCCGACGGCGACGTGTTCGGCTTCCTGCTCCCGCCGGCCAACGCGGATGACCCGCTGTCGGTCACGGGCGGCGGCGAGATCGTCGTGGCCTTCCGCGAGGCCGACGAGGTCGAGGCGTTCCGCGCGTACCTGTCGAGCGACACCTGGGCCAACAACCGGGTGAGCCTGGGCGGCGTGATCAGCGCCAACCGGGGCCTCGACCCCGAGAACGGCTCGAGCGAGCTGCTCGTGCAGTCGATCGAGATCCTGCAGGATCCCGAGACGACGTTCCGCTTCGACGGATCCGACCTGATGCCCGGTGCCGTCGGCGCCGACTCCTTCTGGAAGGGCATCGTGGCGTGGGTCGGCGGGCAGAGCACCGAGCAGACCCTCGACGCCATCGAGGCGAGCTGGCCCGCCAGCTGACCGTCCGCGCGTCGCACGCGGCGTGAGCCGGCGAGGCGACACAATCGAGGGGCGGGGTTCGACACCCCGCCCCTCGGCACCCCAGCTTCAACGACGAACCCGGGAGGCACGATGACCACGGCCGATCTGCTCGGCAAACTTCTGCAGGTGGTGATGGGCCTCGCGATCCTCGCGGCGGTCGTCGGCCTGCTCGTCTTCTTCATCGACAAGGCGCCGAAGAAGGGCCGAGACTACTGGCAGCTCGCCGGCTTCCTCGCGCCGGCGATGCTCTTCGTGCTCGTCGGACTCGTCTATCCGGCGATCCGCACGAGCATCCTCGCGTTCCAGAACTCCAGCGGCGACTGGACGATGGACAACTTCATCTGGACGTTCACGCAGCCCGCGGCGATCCGCACGCTGATCAACACGATCGTCTGGGTGCTGCTGGTGCCGACGATCGCGACGGGCATCGGCCTGGCGTACGCGGTCTTCATCGACCGGTCACGTGGGGAGAAGTACTACAAGGTCGTGCTCTTCATGCCGATCGCGATCTCGTTCGTGGGCGCCGGCGTGATCTGGCGCTTCGTGTACGAGTACCGCTCCGGCGATCGCGAGCAGATCGGCCTCCTGAACGCGATCATCGTCGCGTTCGGCGGTGATCCCGTGCAATGGATGCAGACCGATCCGATCAACACGTTATTGCTGATCATCGTGATGATCTGGATCCAGACCGGCTTCGCGATGGTCCTGCTGAGCGCCGCGATCAAGGGCGTCCCGACCGAGCAGATCGAGGCCGCGCAGCTCGACGGCACCAACGGGTGGCAGCGGTTCGTGAACGTCACGGTGCCCGGCATCCGAGGAGCCCTCGTGGTCGTGGTCACGACGATCTCGATCGCCACGTTGAAGGTCTTCGACATCGTCCGCACGATGACCGCCGGAAACTTCAACACGAGCACGATCGCGAACGAGATGTACACGCAGGCGTTCCGCGCCAGCGAGATCGGACGAGGGTCGGCGCTCGCGTTGATCCTGTTCGTGCTGGTGCTGCCGATCGTCATCTACAACGTCAACGTCCTCCGGAAGCAGAGGGAGATCCGATGAGCAGCGTCGCCCCGGCCGATCTTCCCGTCGGCAAGGACATCGGCTCGATCGAGCAGGCCGAGCAGGTCACGTACGGCGACAACACCAAGGCCGGACGAGTCAAGAAGCGCCTCACGTCGCGCACCGCGACGATCGTGTCGCTCATCATCGCGGTCCTCTGGACGATCCCGACCTTCGGACTGTTCCTCTCGTCGTTCCGACCGGCCGAGCTCATCCGCACGACCGGTTGGTGGACGTACTTCGCGAACCCCGGGCTCACGCTCGAGAACTACTCGTCCGTGCTGTTCTCGACCTCGTCGTCGTCTCCACAGCTGGGCGCGTACATCGTGAACTCGATCGCCATCGCGCTGCTCGGCACGCTCATCACGCTCGTCTTCGCGTCGATGGCGGCCTACGCGTTCGCGTGGATCAAGTTCAAGTGGGTGAGCTGGCTGTTCATCTTCGTGTTCGCTCTGCAGATCGTGCCGCTGCAGATGGCCCTCGTGCCGCTGCTGCAGGTCTTCTCGACCTTCCTGCGGCCGCTGCAGGCGTGGTTGCACGACGTGGTCCCGATCATCCCCGAGCAGAACTACGCACCCGTGTGGCTCGCGCACGCGATGTTCGGCCTGCCGCTGGCGATCTTCCTGCTGCACAACTTCATCGCGGAGATCCCGGCCGACGTGATCGAGGCGGCTCGCGTCGACGGTGCGACCCACGGCCAGATCTTCTTCCGGATCGTGCTGCCGCTCGCCACCCCGGCGCTCGCGTCGTTCGCGATCTTCCAGTTCATCTGGGTGTGGAACGACCTGTTGGTCGCCCTGATCTTCTCGGGCGGCACGCAGGACGTGGCACCACTCACCCAACGATTGGCGGAGCTGGTCGGCACGAGAGGCCAGGACTGGCAGCTCCTGACGGCCTCGGCGTTCATCTCGATCGTCATCCCGCTGATCGTGTTCTTCAGCCTGCAGCGCTACTTCGTGCGCGGTCTCCTGGCGGGGGCGACGAAGGGGTAGCTGCAACCGGCCCGAACGGGGCGGGGACACGGATGCCGCGTGCTGGGGGGCGCGCGGCATCCGCCTGTCTGGGGGGTTGCGCGGCGTCAGCCGCGGGCGGCGGCGCGGCGCCGTCTCGGCGGATTCGGTTCGGTTCTCGTGCGCAATTCAGGTGCGGAGGTGTGTCGCGCCGCGGTCGCTCGGCGTGTCGGAGCGACGCGCCGGGTGCGCACCTGAATTGCAGACGACGCGGGCATGCGAGAGTGACGATGCGGACGTCGGGCGAACGGATGCCGCGAGTCAGGGCCGCGCGAGCGCGGTGCGGATGGCGGCGATGACGATGTGCCACTCGTCCATGACGAGGCGGTAGCCGAAGCGCAGCACGTGGTACCCCATCGAGGTGAGCAGTGCGTCACGCCGGCAGTCCTCCTCGTGCGAGGACTCGTGCTGGCTGCCGTCCCACTCGATCACGATGCGGCCATCGAGCACGAGATCGACTCGCCCGACACCCGGGATCTCGACTTGGTGTTCCCCATCGATGCCGGCCCGCTCGAGGCGGATGCGGCCGATCGTCTCGAGGAAGCTCTCGCACAGTGCCGAGCGTGATGCGAGGAGCGCGAGGACATGCGCCGGAAGCGACGTGAGCCAGGCTTCGAGCTGCTTGGAGCGTGCGGGGTCGGAGTGCAGGAACGAGTCCAACGCCGCGACGGCGTGTTCGGGGTCGAGGCAGCTCACGAGGTGAGCGACGGTCTCGAAACGAGAGGTGATGAGCCGATGGACGACCGTGCCGAGGCACGGGCGAACCCCAGTGCAGCACCGGCGCACATGATCCAGCCGTTGTGGAATCGGGCTGCGCGGGTCGACGCAGACGACTCGCGTTCTCGGCGACGCAGACATGCACGCCGTGCCGCTCGGGCGTCGCCCAGCCGTACTGCGCCGCGGCCGAGACGCACGCCAGTCGTCCGCCGATGCGCACCGCGGTGAGGAGATCTGGATTCGTGGTCGGAAGCGCGTACCAGCCGCGCCGCACTCGGATCACGTCCCCAGCGTGGACTGCGGCTGCCAACTGGGTCGGTCGTCTGCCCCGGACCCGGAGCTCGCGGGTCTCGGCGACGCCCCCGACGCGGTGAAGCGCGGGGACGAGGAGCGGCATCCCCCAGAAGTAGCCGCCCTCGCGGCATCCGGGCGCCCCTGGAGTCTCGATGTGAGCCCTCGAGCGCCCCAGGTACGTGTGGAGGACGAGTCCCCGACCTCTCGTCGTGCGCAATTCAGGTGCGGAGGTGTGTCGCGCTGCCGGAGTCCCGTGTGTCGGGACGACACGCCGTGTGCGGACCTGAATTGCACACGAACGCGAGGAGCGCGACTGCGCCCAACGAGAACGCCGGTCAGCGCGGCGGGCGGTCAGCGAGGCGGAGAGGCGCCGGCGCAGCGACAGCGCCGCACGGCGTAGGAGCCGCGGCGGCGCGGCGTCAGCCGCGGGCGGCGGCGCGGCGCCGGCGCAGCGACAGTGCCAGCAGCGCCGCACCCGATCCGGCGAGGAGCAGGCCGGCGAGCAGCGCCGGACCCGTGCCGTCGGGGCCGGTCGCCGGGAGCGTCGTCGGGGACGACGCCGGCGTCACGGGCGCGGCCGGGCAGGCCGCGAGCGAGACGTCGGCGCTCGTCGTCAGGTCGACCGTCGTGAGCGGCACGAAGTTGCCGCCGCCGAGGAAGGGCGGCTCCTCGTAGGGCTCCGCGGTCCACGTGCCGTCGACCCAGACCGTGTAGCTGCGCCCACCCGGCAGTGACGCGAACGAGGCGCTCGCCTCGGCGAACCCGTCGCCGGTCACGATCTGCGGGTCGCCATAGGGCGTCCCGCCGGCGTCGCCGGCGTCGGTCACCCAGACCGCGTACTCGACACCGGCGACCAGGCGCGACAACGTCACGTCGACGCCGCCGGTGCCGCCCGCCACGGTGCACTGCGTCACGGCGACCTCCATCGCCGGCTGGCACGGCTCGACCGCGAAGGCGATCCAGTCGTAGTTCGGCACCGTCTCCTCTTCGGGCGGGAAGCTCTCCTGGACGTACACGTAGTAGTTGCCCGGCGGCATGCCGACGAACTCGCGCTCCTCGACGTCGCTCTCGGCCTCGAACGGCGCGCCGACGGAGAAGGCGGGTCCCTCGACATCGAAGAGGTACTGGTTGCCGGGGATGAGGTTCGTGAACGACACGAACGTCACGCCGTCGCGGCTCGTGCTGCAGCTGAGCGGCGTCACCTCGACGCCGATGTCGGAGGTCACGACCGCGGCGACCTCGACGGGGTCCTCCTCTGCCGATGCGGGACCGGCGGCGAGCCCGGCGAGCCCGCCCGCCAGCACGACGGCGATGGTCGTCGCCGCCGCTCGTCGGAGGACGTCTCGCCAACGTCCGTCGCGGTCGCGGGTCTCGGGCACGCTGGATCGACGCATGGCGGTACTCCCTCGGGTTGGAAGCCGAACAATGCCCAAGCTACTGGCCGTCACGCCCGTGGCGAACGTCCCCGTTCGGGGCGGCGCATCCGGCCGGGCCGTCGCACCCCCGGCTTAGGCTTGAGCGCGTGACCATGCACGCCAGCGCGCCGGGCGGTCAGTCCGGCAGGATGGGCAAGCCGCGCACGCGCATCAGCGGAGCCGACGAGAACGCGCAGCGCGCGGAGAACGCCGACGCGCCCAAGATCCCGCACCTCCTGCGCCGCATCTCGGAGCTCTTCACGCCGCACAAGGCGGCGCTCACGACGACGGTGATCCTCGTCCTCGTGGGGGCGGCGCTCAGCGTCATCCCGCCGCTGCTGACGGAGCGGGCATTCGACGACGGCCTGTTCCCGGTAGGGGCCAACGGAGAGCTGCTGCCGCCGAACCTGCCCGTGCTCACCTCGATCGTGATCGCCATGATGGCGGTCTTCATCGTGTCGTCGCTGCTCGGCGTCTGGCAGACGTGGCTCACCGCGAACGTGGGCAACAAGGTCATGGGCGCGCTCCGTGTCCGCATGTTCACGCACCTGCAGGGCATGGAGCTCAGCTTCTTCACGCGCACGAAGACCGGCATCATCCAGTCGCGCCTGCAGAACGACGTGGGCGGCGTGGCATCCGTGCTCACCAACACCGTCTCGAGCGTGCTCGGCAACACGGTCACGGTCATCTCGGCGTTCGTCGCCATGCTCATCCTGAACTGGCAGCTCACGATCATCGCGCTCATCCTGCTGCCCGTCATGGTCATCGCGCAGCGGCGCGTCGGCCAGGTGCGTGCGCGCATCGCGGCCAAGACGCAGGAGTCGCTGTCGGAGATGACCGCGATCACGCAGGAGACCCTGTCGGTGTCGGGCATCCTCCTGTCGAAGAGCTTCACACGGCAGGGCAGCGAGATCGGCCGTTACGCCGACGAGAACGCGAACCAGATCAACCTGCAGGTGCGCCAGCAGATGACCGGCCAGTGGTTCTTCGCGATGGTCGGCATCTTCATGTCGGCGATCCCCGCGATCGTCTACCTCGTCTCGGGCTGGCTCATCCAGGGCGGCACCACCGACATCACGGCCGGCACCATCGTCGCGTTCACCACGGTGCAGGCGCGACTGCTGTTCCCGCTCATGGCGCTCATGCGCGTGGCGCTCGACCTGCAGACCTCGGGCGCGCTGTTCGCGCGCATCTTCGAGTACCTCGACCTGAAGCCCACGATCACGGATGCCCCCGGAGCCCGCGACGTGCGCGACGGTGCAGCCCTCGGGCGCGTCGAGTTCGACGACGTGACGTTCCGCTACCCCGACGCCGACGGCGAGTCCGCGCCCACGCTGGACGGCGTGAGTTTCACGATCGAGCCCGGCCAGTACGCGGCGTTCGTCGGCCCGTCGGGCGCCGGCAAGACGACGGTGTCCTATCTTGTGCCGCGGCTGTACGAGGCATCCGACGGCTCGGTGCGGTTCGCCGGCGACGACGTGCGCGACCTGCGCCAGGAGTCGCTCATCTCGAACATCGGCATCGTCAGCCAGGAGACGTACCTGTTCCACGCGTCGATCGGCGACAACCTGCGGTACGCGAAGCCCGACGCGACCCCCGACGAGCTCGTCGCCGCAGCGCGGGCGGCCAACATCCACGAGACGATCATGTCGTTCCCCGAGGGCTACGACACCGTCGTGGGCGAGCGCGGCTACCGGCTTTCGGGCGGCGAGAAGCAACGGATCGCGATCGCCCGGGTGCTGCTCAAGGACCCGCCCGTGCTCGTGCTCGACGAGGCGACGAGCGCCCTCGACACGATCTCGGAGCGCGTCGTGCAGCAGGCCCTCGATGACGCCGCGCGCGGCCGCACGACCATCGCGATCGCGCACCGGCTCTCGACGGTCGTGGCCGCCGACGTGATCTTCGTGGTCGTCGCCGGGCGCATCGTCGAGCGCGGCACGCATGCCGAGCTCGTGCTCGCCGACGGCGTCTACGCCTCGCTCTACCGCCAGCAGGAGGAGCGCCCCGTCCTCGAGGCCTGAAGACCGGGCGGCAGACGCCCGGAGGCCATGCCCCCAGTTCAGGGCTGACCATGTGGTCCTGAGGCTTCCTCGGACAATACGATGTGGCTCACCGGGCGTTCCGGGGCGCGACCGCGCCGGAATTCGGGGGAGGTGCTCGTGTCCCACGCTGCGGCGATGAAGCCCAAGGAGGGCGGCCGCCTCTCCGCGCGGTTCGCGGGCCTCAGCATCTTCTCGATCCTGCTGATCGTGCTGCTCGCGTCGACGGTCGTGGTGAGCATCGTCGTCGGCCTGATCGGCTACGTGAACGGCGCCGCGTCGCTCACGGATGCCGCGGCGAGCCGCCTCGTCGAGGTGCGCGACGCGCGCGCCGACCGCATCGACGACCTCTTCGGCTCGATCGACAGCGCGGTCGCCCTGGCCGCGTCGGGCGCCGGCACGAAGGCGGCGCTGCGCGACTTCTCGGCCGCCTACGACGAACTCGACGAGCAGGGCCAGGACACCGATGACGAGACCCTCGTCGACGACTGGTACCGCGACAGCTTCGGCCCCGAGCTCGCGGCGGCGATGGGGGAGACGAGCGTCGCCGACGTGTCGACGTTCCTGCCGACGAGTCCCGCCGAGCGCTACCTGCGGGCCCATTACACCGTGCCCGTCGACTCGTTCGAGGCGGCGATCGCCGTCGACGACGCGGGCGACGGCAGCACCTGGTCGGCCGTGCACCGCGAGGCGCACCCGTACTTCCGCGAGATGACCGAGCGCATGGACTACGAGGACGTGCTGCTCATCGACCGCGAGGGCCGAGTCGTCTATTCCGCGTTCAAGGGCGTCGACCTCGGCACCGACCTCGTCGAGGGCCCGTACCGCCTCTCCGACCTGGCCGACGCGTTCCGGCGCACGATGAACCGCAACGTGCCGGGCGACGTGGCGTTCACCGACTTCGCGCCCTACGTGCCGTCGCTCGGCGTGCCCGCGGCATGGGCCGTCGCGATGGTCGCCGACGAGGGCGAGGTCCTCGGCGCGATCGCGGTGGAGATGCCGATCGAGGCGATCAACGACGTCATGGCGGTCGGCGACGACGAGGCGACGGGACTCGGCATCCAGGGCGAGACCTACCTGGTCGGGCCCGACAAGCTCATGCGCTCGAACTCCCGGCAGCTCACCGCCGACCCCGAGGTCTACGTGCAGCGCGCGGTCGACGCGGGCACGCTGCCCGAGGTCGCCGAGCTCGCCGCGGTGAACGGCGACACGATCATGCTGCAGCCCGTGACGACAGCGGCCGTCGCCGCTGCGCTTCGCGGAGAGTCGGGCGTGATGCCCGCCGAGGGATACCTCGGCGGCGAGCAGCTCACCGCGTACGCACCCGTTCGCGCGGGCGGGCTCGACTGGGTCGTGATCGCGCAGGTCGACCGCGCCGAGGCGCTGCGGCCCGTCGACGACTTCACGCGCGGACTGTTCCTCTCGACGGCGGCGATCGTCATCGTCGTGAGCCTGCTCTCGGTGTTCCTCGCGCGGCTCATCGTGCGTCCGCTGCGGCACCTGCGCGACGGCGCGCTCGCGATCGCCCGCGGGGAGGAGGGCGTGCAGGTGCGCGCCGGGTTCGGCGACGAGCTCGCCGACGTGGCATCCGCGTTCAACGAGATGAGCCGGAGCCTCGAGGCGAAGTCGGCCGTGATCGCCGAGAAGGAGCGCGACAACGAGCGCCTCATGCTCGCGTTCATGCCCGAGGAGATGGCCGAGCGGTACCGCAACGGCGACCACGACATCGCCGCCGACCACCAGGACGTGACGGTGGTGTTCGTCGACCTCGTCGGCTTCGAGAAGGCGAGCTCCGATCTCGACTCGACCGCTGCCCTGCACCTGCTGAACGACATCTTCCGCGACTTCGACGAGGTGGCCGAGCGCGTCGGCGTCGAGCGCGTGCGCACGACCCGGCAGGGCTACCTCGCCAGCTGCGGCCTCGCCGTGCCGCGCGTCGACCACGCGCGCCGCGCCCTCGAGTTCGCGCTCGCCCTCTCGGAGGTCGTCGACCGGTGGAACGACCGCAACGGCACCGAGCTGTCGGTGCGCGCGGGGCTCGACTCGGGGCACGCGACGAGCGGCCTCGTCGGCCAGGCTCGCGTCGTCTACGACCTGTGGGGCGACGCCGTGAACCTCGCGTTCCGCGTGAGCGGCGACCAGGGCGGCTCGGGCGTGTTCGCGACCGACCGGGTCATCCAGCGGGCGCGCGGGCACTACGACGTCGAGCCCGCCGGCGAGGTCGAGACGACGGCCGGCACGCAGCGCGTGTGGCGCGTGGAGGCGACATGAGCATCGTGCAGGAGCCGTGGTTCTGGCCGACCGTCCTCGTCGTCGTCGGCCTGCCGATCGCGATCGTGATCCTGTCGGAGGCCATCGTCATGCTCGACCGGCGCGGCAGCCGCGCGGTCGGCGTGCTCACGCTGGTCCGCAACTGGGTGCTCCCGACGGGCGCACTGCTCATCCTGCTGTGGCAGGTCGAGGACCCCGAGCTCGAGCTCAGCTGGGGTCGCATCGTCGCGACCGTGTTCGGCTTCGTCGTGATCCTCGTGCTCGTGAACGGCATCAACCACCTCATGTTCACGCGCGCCGCGAAGGGCACCTGGCGGGAGCGGATCCCGTCGATCTTCGTCGACATCGCCCGGGTCGTCGTGGTCGTCGTCGGCATCGGCCTGCTCATGTCGTGGGTCTGGGACGCCGACGTCGCCGGACTCTTCACCGCCCTCGGCGTGACGTCGATCATCGTCGGCCTCGCCCTGCAGCACGCGGTCGGCGGCGTCATCTCGGGGCTGCTCCTCCTCTTCGAGCAGCCGTTCGAACAGGGCGAGTGGATCGACACGGGCGACGTGCGTGGCCGCGTGGTCGAGGTGAACTGGCGCTCGGTGCACCTCGAGACCGGCGACGGCCTGCGCATCGTCCCGAACGCGGTGCTGGCGGATGCCCCGTTCACGAACCTCTCGCGCACGCCCGGACCGCAGTTCGCCGAGGCCACGGTCGAGTTCGACCCGTCCGACCCGCCGAACGACGTCAAGCGCCTGCTCGTCGCGACCGCCGCCGACCTGCCCGACCGCCCGGCCGATGCCGTGCCCGAGGCGACGACCGACGGCGCGGGGGCGTACAGGGTCGCCATCCCGGTGCATTCGCCGGGCGAGCGGTCGGGCGCGGTCGAGCTGTTCCGCACGCGCCTCTGGTACGCCGCCCGCCGTGCCGGCCTGACCCAGTCGGGCGTCCCGCCGGTCGACGAGGGTGCGGCAGCCGATGTCGCGGCGGCGCTCCGCGGCGAGGCATCCGTGCTCAACCTCGACCCGACGCAGGCCGAAGCGCTGGGCGGCAGCGCCCGCCTCGAGCGGTACGCCGCGGGCGAGACGATCCAGGCGCACGGGGTCGTGCCCGACGCCGTGCGCATCGTGGTGGAAGGTCGCGTCGTCATGCGCGCCGCGCCCGAGGGCGACTCGGGGGCGCTCGCCCTGTTCGAGCTCGGCCGCCACGATCCGATCGGCCTGACCGCGATCATGCGGCGTCCGATCGACGCGAGTGCGGCCGCGCTGACGGATGCCACGATGCTCGTGATCCCCGGCGACGTCGCCGCCGGCCTGGTGCACGACGACCCCGACCTCGCCCGCGAGTTCGGCGAGGAGCTCGAGCTGCGGATGCGCCGCGCCCGCACCGCGTTCGCCGGCGCGGGCGTCGAGGCGCCCATCGCGCTGCGCGTCGCCGGCTGAGCGCCTGGGCCCGCCCGAGCTCGGCCCGAGCCCGAGAGGGCGACCGCGTCAGCTCCGCTCGGCGAGCATGCCCTCCATGAGCTCGATCTCCGCCTGCTGCGAGTTCACGATCGACTGCGCGAGGCTCAGCACCACGCGCGACTCGGCGCGCGCGAGCACGGCGTCCGCCATCTCCACGGCGCCCTGATGGTGGGCGATCATGAGCTCCAGGAACTGCCGCTCCGCCTCGACGCCCGTCGAGGCCTGCAGAGAGGCGATCTGCTCGGCCGTCGCGAGGCCGGGCATCGGGGCTCCGGGCTCGTGCGCGGATGCCGCGGCATCCGTGCCCGTCGCGTCGTGCCCGCCGTGCTCGTCGGCGCCCTCGAGCGGCGGTCGCGTCATCCACGTCATCGACGGCTCCGAGCCCGCCTGCGAGATGTCCCACTCCTCGAGCCAGCCGTACATCTGGCCGGCCTGCTGCGACTGGGTCGTCGCGATGTCGTACGCGAGGCGGCGCACGTCGGGATCGTCGGTGAGGTCGCGCACGATCATAGCGAGCTCCACGCCCTGCAGGTGGTGCACCTGCATGTCGCGCGCGAAGCCCGCCTCGGCGCTGTGGTCGCCAGGGGTCGGCTCCGCGAGCGTCGAGAGGCGTCCGAGCGAGAACGCGACGACGGCGACGACGACGAGCGCGAGGCCGGCGGCCACGAGCACCGCGATCCGGCCGGCACGCGACGGTGCGCGCTCGGCGGCGACGTCGGGGTCGGGGTCGGTGCGTTCCATGTCGTCGTCGTGCCCCACGGCGTCGGCCGCGTCCAGCGTCGGATGTCCCGAGGTCACGCCTTGCCCGGTGCGTCCACGCCGCCCGTGCACAGGGCGCCGGGCTCGGGCACGAGGTCGCTCTTCCAGTACTCCTCGAAGAACTGGGCGATGCGGGGGTCGTCGGCCTCGTCGACCTGGAGCTGCACGTTCCAGCCGCTCAGCACGATGGGGGAGGGGAGGCCGTCGAACGGCGAGAGGATGACGTACGTCGACGGCAGCTTCGCCTTCAGTGCGTCGAGATCGGACGACGAGAGCGACGGGTCGTACGTGACCCAGAGGGCGCCGTGCTCGAGCGAGTGCACCGCGTTCTCGTTCGGCACCGACTCCGTGTAGACACCGCAGTTCAGCCAGGCGGGGTTGTGCTCGCCGCCGGCGGGAGGGGTCTGCGCGTAGTCGACCGCGCCCGTGACGTGCGCCGACGTGTTCTCGAAGGTCTCGACGCCCTCGACATCGGCACCCGAGCCGCCCGCCGAGTACGACGCCGGCTGGGGGATGAGCACGAACGACACCACGAGCAGCGCCACGACGACCACGCCGCCGACGATGGCCGACCCGATCGCGATCGTGCGATTCCGCTTGCGGCGCGCCTCCTGCTTGCGGAACTCGGCGAGCTTGCGCTCCCGCTCCGCCGCTCGCTGCTGCTTGATCGTGGGCTTGCCAGAACTCACGTGGGGGCCTTCCGGTCGCGTCGAGTGCGCAGGGAGCGCGCAGGGGCAGCATCAATACGAGCGCATGCACCTGTGAAAGCACCGTACCGAGGAACCTTCGACCGCGCGAACGCGGGCGTGAGTAGAGTGAGCACCAGTTGCCGGGGGCCAACGGGGGCGGCCCGGTCCAGCGCGAGGGGGCGAGCGCGATGACGAACGCGGCAGGCGATCCGGCGGGCGGAAGCGAAGCGGGCGGAGTGGTCGACGGCGGGCCGCCGTCGGCGCCGCCGAAGCACGTCACCGGGCGCGTGATCGGCCTCGCGGCCGCCGGCGCGGTCGGCGGCTTCCTCTTCGGGTTCGACTCCTCGGTGATCAACGGCGCGGTCGACGCGATCCAGCAGGAGTTCGCGCTGTCGTCGGTCGTGACCGGCTTCGCCGTCGCGAGCGCCCTGCTCGGCTGCGCGCTGGGCGCGGAGCTCGCCGGCCGTCTCGCCGACCGGTTCGGGCGCATCCCCGTCATGGTCATCGGCGCGATCCTCTTCCTCATCTCGTCGATCGGGTCGGGCCTCGCGTTCAGCGTCGTCGACCTCATCGTCTGGCGCGTCATCGGCGGCGTCGGCATCGGCATCGCCTCCGTGGTCGCGCCCGCGTACATCGCGGAGATCTCGCCACGGCTCATGCGCGGGCGACTCGCGTCGCTGCAGCAGCTCGCCATCGTCTTCGGCATCTTCGCGGCCCTGCTGTCGGACGCGTTGTTCGCGAACGCCGCGGGCGGCGCCGCCGAACCCTTCTGGCTGGGTCTCGAGGCCTGGCGCTGGATGTTCATCGCGTGCGTCGTCCCGTCGGTCGTGTACGGAGTGCTGGCCCTGACGCTGCCCGAGTCCCCGCGCTACCTGGTGAAGGTGGGCAAGGAGGACCAGGCGCGGACGGTGCTGGCGCGCATCCAGCCCGGCGAGGAGGACCGCGCGGTCCGCGACATCCACGCGTCGATGGAGCAGGACGAGCTCGGCAAGAAGAAGGGTGCGCTGCGTGGGCCGGTGTTCGGCCTCCAGGGCATCGTCTGGATCGGCATCCTGCTGTCGGTGTTCCAGCAGTTCGTCGGCATCAACGTGATCTTCTACTACTCGACGACCCTCTGGCAGGCCGTCGGCTTCGACGAGTCCGACTCGTTCACGATCAGCGTGATCACGTCGATCACGAACATCGCGGTGACCTTCATCGCGATCGCGCTCGTCGACCGCGTCGGGCGTCGTCCGCTGCTGCTCATCGGCTCGGCGGGCATGGCCGTGAGCCTCGGCACCATGGCGTTCGCGTTCGCGAACTCGGTCGAGGTCGACGGCGCCGTGACCTTGCCCGGCGCCTGGGCCCCGATCGCCCTCGTCGCCGCGAACCTGTTCGTCGTGTTCTTCGGCTTCTCGTGGGGCCCGCTCGTCTGGGTGCTGCTCGGCGAGATCTTCCCGAACCGGTTCCGGGCGCGTGCGCTCGGCCTCGCGGCGGCGGCCCAGTGGATCGCGAACTTCCTCATCACGGTCACGTTCCCGTGGCTCGCCGACCTGTCCCTCTTCTTCACCTATGGCATGTACGCGTCGTTCGCGGTGCTCTCGTTCCTGTTCGTCTTCTGGAAGGTTCCCGAGACGAACGGCATGTCGCTCGAGGAGTCCGAGGTGGTCTTCGCGCGCAAGGGCTCGGCCAAGCGCCCGGCCGTGCAGTCCGGCTAGGCTGGGCGCGTGAGCGCACCCATGCTGTGTTGTCGTCGCTGAGACAGGCGACCCCTTCCGACGCGTCCGCGCAGCATCCGCTCGCTGTTCGACGCACTCCACCAGAGGAATGAACACGGCATGAAGTACGCAGAGTCGATCGTCGACCTCGTCGGCGACACCCCGCTCGTCAAGCTCCAGCACGTCACCGAGGGGGTGACGGATGCCACGGTGCTGGTGAAGCTCGAGTACTTCAACCCCGGCGGTTCGGTGAAGGACCGCATCGCGAGCCGCCTCATCGACGCCGCGGAGCGCGAGGGCAAGCTGAAGCCCGGCGGCACCATCGTGGAGCCGACCTCGGGCAACACCGGGGTGGGGCTCGCCCTGATTGCGCAGCAGCGGGGGTACAAGTGCATCTTCGTCTGCCCCGACAAGGTCAGCGAAGACAAGCGCAACGTGCTCATGGCCTACGGCGCCGAGGTCGTCGTGACGCCGACCGCGGTCGCGCCCGACAGCCCCGAGTCGTACTACGGGGTCTCCGACCGACTCGCACGCGAGATCCCGGGCGCCTTCAAGCCCGACCAGTACTCGAACCCCAACGGCCCGCGCTCGCACTACGAGACGACGGGTCCCGAGATCTGGCGCGACACCGACGGAACGGTCACGCACTTCGTGGCCGGCGTCGGCACTGGCGGCACCATCACGGGCACCGGGCGCTACCTGCGGGAGGTGTCGGGCGACGCCGTGCGCATCATCGGCGCCGACCCCGAGGGTTCCGTCTACTCGGGCGGCACCGGCCGTCCGTACTTCGTCGAGGGCGTCGGCGAGGACTTCTGGCCGAAGGCGTACGACCCCGCGGTGCCGCACGAGATCATCGCGGTCTCCGACGCCGAGTCGTTCGCGATGACGCGCCGGCTCGCGCGCGAGGAGGGCATCCTCGTCGGCGGGTCGAGCGGCATGGCCGTCGTCGCGGCGCTCAAGGCGGCGGCATCCGCCGGACCCGACGATGTGTTCGTCGTACTGCTGCCCGACTCGGGCCGCGGCTACCTGGGCAAGATCTTCAACGACAAGTGGCTGCGCGCCTACGGCTTCGGCAACGCGCCCGCGGGTCACACCGTGCGCAACCTGCTCGACGCGAAGGCCGACCGCACCGCGCCGCTCGTCTACGTGCACCCGAGCGACACCGTGAAGGACGCGATCGACCGCATGGCGGCGACGGGCGTCTCGCAGCTCGTCGTGCTGTCGGCCGAGCCGCCGGTCGTGCTCGGCGAGGTCCTCGGCGCGCTGCATGAAGAGGAGCTGCTCGACCTCGTGTTCTCGGGGCGGGCGAAGCTCACCGACGACGTCTCGACCGTGGTCGGCGACGCGCTGCCGCTCATCGGCGTGAACGAGCCCGTCGCGACGGCGCGAGCGGCCTTCGGCGACGCCTCCGCGATGCTCGTCACCGACGGCGGCAAGGCGCTCGGCGTCATCAGCCGCACCGACCTGCTCTCGTACCTCTCCTCCTGATCCATCGGATGCCGCCGCGGCATCCGTCATGAAAGGCCCATGCACCATGCACGACGACGCGCGCTTCGACACCCGTGCCATCCACGCCGGACAGGCGTTCGACCCGACCACCGGCGCGGTCATCCCCCCGATCTACCAGACCTCGACCTACGTGCAGGACGGCATCGGCGGACTCCGCGGCGGCTATGAATACTCGCGCGGCGGCAATCCCAGCCGCACGGCGCTCGAGACGCAGCTCGCGGCGCTCGAGGGCGGCATCCGCGGCCTCTCGTTCGCGTCGGGCCTCGCGGCCGAGGACGCGCTGCTGCGCACGGTGCTCGCGCCCGGCGACCACGTCGTGATCGGCAACGACGTGTACGGCGGCACCCACCGCCTCGTGCGTCGCATCTTCGGCGCGTGGGGCATCCGGCACACCACCGTCGACACGAGCGACCTCGACCAGGTGCGCGCCGCCGTCGAGCTCGGCACGACCAAGGTGCTCTGGGTCGAGACGCCCTCGAACCCGCTCATGAAGATCTCGGACATCGCCGCGCTCACCGAGCTCGGCAACGAGGCCGGCGTGCTCGTCGTCGTCGACAACACGTTCGCGTCGCCCGCGCTGCAGCAGCCCATCGGGCTCGGCGCCGACGTCGTGATCCACTCGACGACGAAGTACCTCGGCGGCCACTCCGACGTGGTCGGCGGCGGCCTCGTGTTCGCGGCCGGGCAGGAGGAGCTCGCCGAGCGGGTGACGTTCACGCAGTTCGCGGCCGGTGCGGTCTCGGGGCCGTTCGACGCGTTCCTCACGACGCGCGGGATCAAGACCCTCGGCATCCGGATGCAGCGGCACAGCGAGAACGCCCTCGCGATCGCTCGGCGGCTCGAGGAGCACGACGGCATCGCCCGCGTGCTCTACCCGGGCCTCGAGTCGCACCCCGGACACGAGCTCGCGGCCCGGCAGATGTCGGCGTTCGGCGGCATGGTCTCGATCGACCTCGAGGGCGGAGCTGCTGCCGCGCGCCGGTTCGCGGAGTCGACGGAGCTGTTCCAGCTCGCGGAGTCGCTCGGCGGCGTCGAATCGCTCGTGAACTACCCGTCGGAGATGACGCACGCGTCGGTCCGCGGTACCGAGGCCGAGGTGCCCGAGTCGATCGTGCGCCTCTCGGTCGGCATCGAGGACGTCGAGGACCTGCTCGAGGACATCGACCGGGCGCTCGCGCGGCTGTAGCTCCCGGTCGTCGAGTAGCGCCCGGCGGAGCCGGACGCGTATCGAGACGCGGCCGTCCCTTCGAGGACGCTGAGCGCCGGGCCTCCGCCCGGATCGCGGTGTCACAATTGAGGTGACGGCGCGCGGCACGTCACCGGCGCCGAGGAGATGAGCGCCATGGTCTGGCTCTGGGTCACCATCATCATCGTCGCCATCATCGCCATCGTGCTGTTCTTCATGTCGGTGAAGATCGTGAAGCAGTACGAGCGCGGTGTCGTGCTGCGGTTCGGACGGCTGCACCGCGTGCGCGATCCCGGCATCCGCTTCATCATCCCGTTCGTCGACGTGATGACGAAGGTGTCGTTCCGCATCGTCACGCTGCCGATCCAGTCGCAGGGCATCATCACGCGCGACAACGTGAGCGTCGGCGTCTCGGCCGTCGCCTACTACCGTGTCGTCGATGCGGTGAAGTCGGTGATCGCCATCGAGAACGTGCAGTCCGCGATCGACCAGATCGCCCAGACGACGCTGCGCAAGGTCGTCGGGCAGCACCACCTCGACGAGGCGCTGTCCGACACCGCGACCCTGAACGCCAACATCCGGCAGATCCTCGATGTGACGACCGCGGAGTGGGGCGTCGAGGTGACGCTCGTCGAGCTGAAGGACATCCTGCTGCCCGACTCGATGAAGCGGGCGATGGCCAGGCAGGCCGAGGCCGAGCGCGAGAAGCGCGCGAAGATCATCGCCGCCGAGGGCGAGGCGATGGCCGCGGCCCAGCTCGGCGCCGCGTCGGACACGATGATGTCGCATCCGCTCGCACTGCAGCTGCGGACGCTGCAGAGCATCGTGGAGGTGGGCGTCGACAAGAACACGCTCGTCGTGTTCCCGGCGCCGCTCATGACCTCGATCGGCGAGCTCACGTCGTTCATCGACCGCGAGGCGGCGGTGTCGCAGGTGCGCGGGCACTGACTCCGGGGAGCGCCGCGGCGGACCGGCACAGCCCGCCGCGGCCCGGACGATGCCCGGCGTCGGCTCGGGTCGTGCCCGTTGTCGCTCGGTGGCAGGAATTCGATGAAGTGTGTCGATCCTGCCATCGCACGTGTCGGTGGGATGCCCCAGAATGAGCGGGTGACATCGAATCAGGCGGGCGCCGCGATCGGCGCGCAACCGGCGACCGCGCCGGGCGCTGCGGGCGCTCCCGCGACCGACGGCGGGCAGGCGCACCACGGCACGCTCGGGCTCGTGCAGGGCACGGCGCTCTACATCGCGAGCGTGCTCGGCACCGGCATCCTCGTGCTGCCGGGACTCGCCGCGGCGGCCGCCGGCCCCGCGTCGATCGTCGCGGTCGCCGCGGTGCTCGTGCTCTCCATCCCGCTCGCCGGCACCTTCGCCGCGCTCGCCGCGCGCTACCCCGACGCGGGCGGCGTCGCCAGCTACGTGCGCCGCGCGCTCGGCGCCACGGCCGCGCGCATGACGGGCTACTGGTTCTACTTCGGCGTCTGCGTGGGCGCCCCGGTCGTCGCGATCCTCGGCGGCGAGTACGTCGTGGCGGTGCTCGGCGTCGACCGCGCAGCCGTGCCGATCATCGGCTTCGCGGTCTTCGTGCCGCCCTTCATCGCGAACTGGTTCGGCGTGCGCGTGGCGGGCTGGGTGCAGTTCGTGCTCACGGGCCTGCTGCTGTCGGTCGTGGTCGGTGTCGTCGCCGTCACGTTCCCCGCGGTCGAGGCGTCGAACTTCACGCCGTTCCTGCCCAACGGGTGGGCCGGCGTCGGCCTCGCGATCAGCCTGTTCGTGTGGGCGTTCGCCGGCTGGGAGGTCGGCACCCACATCGCCGGCGAGTTCAAGAATCCGCGCCGCACGATCCCCATCGCCACGGCGATCGCGATCGTCGTCGTCGGCCTCGGCTACCTGGCCCTCCAGTTCGTGACCGTCGCGGTGCTCGGCCCGCGCGCAGGCGAGGGCCAGGTGCCCCTGCTCGATCTCGTCGAGTCGACGGCGCCCGGCATCGGGTCGGTGCTGGTGGCGATCGTCGCGGCCGTCGTGACGCTCGGCGTCGTGAACGCCTACCTGCCCGCGTTCGGCAAACTCGGCGCGGCGCTCGGCCGCGACGGCGACCTGCCGCGGTGGCTGGCCAAGGGTGCTGCCGACGGCGAGGTCCCGCGTCGATCGCTCGCGCTCACGGGTGTGCTCATCGTCGTCTACTTCGGCCTCATGCTGGTGAACCGGCTCGACCTCACCGGGTTCATCCTCATCCACACGAGCAACATGGTCGCCATCTACGCGGCCGGCATGCTCGCCGCCACGCTGCTGCTCAAGCGCTGGAGCCTCGGCTGGTGGCTCGCGGTCGTCGCGACCGTCATGACGGCCGGACTGCTCGTGCTCGCGTGGGCCAACCTCATCGTGCCGCTCGTGCTCGCCTTCGCCGCGGTGCTCCTCACCCTGGTGCGCCGGGTGCGGCGCAGGCGGGCCGCCGTCCGGGCCGGTCGTGCCGCCCGGGCCGACGGCGATGCGGCCGACGCCGATGGCGACGATGCCGACGCCGACGCCCGCGTCTCCGAACCCGTCCTCACCGCCACCGCCCGACAGGAGCCCCGTTGACCGAGTACCGCGCTGCCTTCGACGCCGACATCGACTTCGTGAACGGAGGCGGGCTGCAGGCCCAGGGCTTCCGGCTCGACCTTCCGTCGGCCGCCCTCACCGAGACGCAGATCGGCGAGCTCTTCGTTCGGCACCTCGGCCTCGCCATGGTCGGCCGAGTCGCGCTGACGAACCTCGAGATCGTCGAGGAGGCGCACAAGGGGTCGCGCGGCGTGGCCGACACGGCGACGGATGCCGCGGCATCCGCTGCCCGCACCGGCGCCGCGGGCGCAACGCGAGGCGAGCTCGTCGACCTGAGCCACCCGATCCGGGCCGGGCTCGTGACGTATCCGGGCATCCCGGCGCCGACCATCACCCCGCATCTGACCCGCGAGGCATCGCGCGACCACTACGCGCCCGGCACCGAGTTCGCGATCGACATCATCACGATGGCCGGCAACACGGGCACCTACCTCGACTCGCCGTACCACCGCTACGCGGAGGGCGGCGACCTCGCGAGCCTCGACCTCGCGACGCTCGTGGGCGTGCCCGCCGAGGTCTTCCGGTTCACGGATGCCACGACGCGCGGCATCCCCGCCGAGGCCCTGCTCGACCGCGACCTCGCCGGCACCGCCGTGCTGCTGCACACCGGCTGGAGCCGCCACTTCGGCACGCCCGAGTACGCGCAGGGAGCGCCGTTCCTCACCGAGGCCGGCGCGCAGCACCTCGTCGACGCGGGTGTCGCGATCGTCGGCATCGACTCGCTGAACATCGACGACACCGAGTCGGGCGGCACGCGCCCGGCGCACTCGATCCTGCTCGCCGCCGGCGTGCACGTCGTCGAGCACCTCACGGCGCTCGACCGCGTACCCGTGCACGGCGCGCGCTTCACGGCGGTGCCGCCGCGGGTCGAGGGCTTCGGCACGTTCCCGGTGCGGGCGTTCGTGGAGCTGCCGGTCGGCTGAGCCGAGGGCCGGGGTCGGCGATCCGACGGTCGCGGCGGCCGACCCGTACCTGATAGGACACGTGGCGACCCACGGCGTCGTGCGGTGGCATCCGCCGAGTTCGTGCGTGAGGATAAGGGAATGATCGCTCCCGAGTACTCGCTTCGCGACGGCACGTCCCTCCCGGCGATCGGGCTCGGCACCTACGGGCTCAACGAGCAGGCCGGTATCGAGGCGATCGTCTCGGGCATCGCCGACGGGTATCGCCTGCTCGACACCGCGTACAACTACGGCAACGAGGACGTCGTCGGCGAGGCCGTGCGCCGCTCGGGCGTCGACCGCAGCGACCTCGTGATCACGACCAAGCTCCCCGGCCGCCACCACGGGTACGACGAGACGATCGCCAGCCTCGAGGAGTCGCGCCGGCGCCTCGACGTCGAATGGGTCGACCTCTACCTCATCCACTGGCCGCTGCCGCGCATCGACAAGTTCATCGACAGCTGGCGGGCGATGATCCGACTGCGCGAGCGCGGAGTCGTCCGCTCGATCGGCGTCTCGAACTTCACGGCCGACATGCTCGACCGCCTCGACCGCGAGACCGGGGTCGTGCCGTCGGTCAACCAGGTCGAGCTGCACCCGTACTTCCCGCAGGAGGAGCTGCGCGCCTACCACGACGAGCACGACATCCGCACCGAGAGCTGGAGCCCGCTCGCGAAGCGCTCCGAGCTGCTGCAGGAGGGGGTCATCACCGAGCTCGCGGCGGAGAAGGGCGTGTCGCCCGCGCAGATCGTGCTGCGCTGGCACGTCGAGCTCGAGGCCGTGCCGATCCCGAAGTCCGCGGATGCCGAGCGCCGCCGCGCGAACCTCGACGTGTTCTCGTTCACCCTGGAGCCCGAGGAGGTCGAGGCCGTCTCCGCGCTCTCGCGCGGTCGCCTCTGGGGGGCCGACCCCGACACGCACGAGGAGTTCTAGCCCGAGGTCCGACGGGGCGACCGCGCTCGTTCGCCGGGAGGTCGCCGGGGCGACGATCCGTCGGTGGCCGGGGATAGTCTGAATCGAGTGAGCGACTCGACGACGAACCCCGGACCCGACACCTCCGGGCATTCGGTGGAGCCGGTCGTCGAGACGGTCGCGTCGGCCGAGGCATCCGCTCGAGTCGGGTCGGATGCCGCGGCGAGCACCGAGCCCGACGCCCTCCATCGGGTCGACACCGGCGCAATGGCCGAGGCCGGCGCCGCCGCGGCCGCACCGCCGGCGCGCAGCACGTTCTCGCTGCCCTACCGGTGGCTCTCGATCGGCATGTACTCGATCATCTTCCTCGCGGCGTTCGAGGCCATGGCGGTCACCACGATCATGCCGCTCGTCGCGCGCGACCTCGACGGCCTCGAGTTCTTCGCGCTGGCGTTCGCCGTGCCGCTCGCCGCGGGCATCATCGGCATGGTGCTCGCCGGCAACTGGACCGACCGATCGGGCCCACTGCCATCGCTCATCACGTCGGCGGTGCTGTTCGTCGTCGGCCTGCTGATCGCCGGCACGGCCGTGACCATGCCGATGTTCATCCTCGGGCGCTTCGTGCACGGCATCTCGGGCGCCGCGGTCATCGTGCCGCTCTACGTCATCGTCGCGCGCATCTATCCAGAAGCGCTACGGGCGCGGGTGTTCGCCGGCTTCGCGGCGGCCTGGGTGATCCCGTCGATCGTCGGTCCGGCCCTCGCAGGCCTCGTCGCCGAGACCGTGAGCTGGCACTGGGTGTTCCTCGGGGTGATCGCCCTCATCGTGCCGGCCGCGGCCATGATGCTCCCGCCGATCCTGCGCGTGCGCGACCAGGTGCAGGGCGATCCGGCGGTGCGCTGGAGCGTCGCCCGGGTCGCGTGGGCCGTGCTCGCGGCGGCGTCGGCGCTCACGCTGTCGCTCTCGAAGGAATTGCCCGACCCGTGGCAGTGGGTCGTCGCGATCGCGTCGATCGCGCTCGTGGCCGTCGCCGCCCGACCGCTCATGCCGGTCGGCACCCTGCGCGCCGCGCGGGGGATGCCCGCGACCGTCCTGCTCCGGCTCATCGTGGCGGGCGCGTTCTTCGGCAGCGAGATCTACCTTCCCTACCTGCTCATCGAGCGCTACGAGTTCTCGCCGAGCCTCGCCGGCGCGGTGCTCACGGGCGCGGGCGTGACGTGGGCGGCGGGCTCGTGGCTCCAGGGTCGCCTCGGCGATCGGATGTCGAACACGCAGGCGGTGCAGCTCGGCGCGAGCGTGCTCGCGGCGGCGCTCGTCGTGGTGCTGCTCGTGTCGGCGTTCACGTTGGCGCCGGCCATCGCGTTCGTGGCCTGGACGATTGCCGGCGGCGCGATGGGCATCATGTACCCGCGCTTCTCGGTCGCCGTGCTGAAGCTGTCGCCCGTGTCGTCGCAGGGCTTCAACAGCGCCGCGCTCTCGATCGGTGAGTCGCTCGGCGCGGCCGTCGCGCTCGCGCTCACCGCGCTCGTGTCCAGCTCGCTCGCGGCGGGTGCGTTCACCGCGGACTTCGCCGTGACCGTGGCGATCGCAGTGCTCGCGGTCGTGCTGGCGCCCCGGGTACGCCCTCGAGGGGCCGTCGCGGCATCCGAATCGGCCTGAATCCAGCGCGACGGCGCCGTCGCGGCATCCGAGTCGGTCTCTGGGCGTTGTCGGTCGTGTGACGGCACACGCATACGGGTCGTGGCCCGTGCCCTCGCGGATGTGACGTCACATCTGTGACCGTCACATTCCGGCGGAGTTGTGCATAATTGGAGTCGACGAAGCATGTGACCGTGCACATGCCGGGACCCGATCGAGGACGCCGTGCCAGAGGAGCCGCAGCGGGGGAGAGCCCCGAGCATCCGCGATGTCGCGCGCCTGGCGGGCGTCTCGCACCAGACGGTGTCGCGCGTGCTCAACAACCACCCGAGCATCCGGCCCGAGACGAAGCAGCGCGTGCTCGACGTCATGGCCGAGCTGCAGTACAAGCCCAATCGCGCCGCGCGGGCGCTCGTCACGAGCCGATCGCGCACCATCGGGATCCTCTCGGCGTCCAGCACGCAGTACGGCCCGGCGTCGAGCATCGCCGCCATCGAGGAGGCCGCGCGCGCGGCCGGCTACTGGGTCAGCACGGCGAACATCGACACCGCGGACCCCGGCTCGATCTCCGACGGGCTCGCCCATCTCGCGGCGCAGGGCATCGAGGGCCTGGTTGTGATCGCGCCGCAGGTGCGCGTGTTCGACACGCTCGCGCAGCTGTCGATCGACGTGCCCTACGTGTCGCTGCAGTCGACCGGACGGGACCCCGACCACGCGCTCTCGGTCGACCAGATCGCCGGCGCCCGCATGGCCACGCGGCACCTGATCGAGCTCGGACACCGCGGGATCTACCACCTCGCGGGGCCACAGGACTGGATCGAGGCCGAGGCCAGGATGCGCGGGTTCCTCGACGAGATGAGCTCGCAGGACGTGCCGACGACCGCGCCGATCCTCGGCGACTGGACGGCCGACTTCGGCTACTGGGCCGGGCGCGAACTGCTCACCGTGCGGGACTTCACGGCCATCTTCGCGTCGAACGACCAGATGGCGCTCGGCCTCATGCACGCGGTCCGCGACTCGGGGCTCGAGATCCCGCGCGACATCTCGATCATCGGGTTCGACGACATCCCCGAGGCGCCGCACTTCTGGCCGCCGCTCACGACCGTGCGGCAGGACTTCGCCGAGCTCGGACGCCGCTGCGTGGCGCTGCTGCTGGGCGACCTCGACCCCGCCGCGGCCGACTACCACGGGACGATCGTGCCCGAGCTGATCATCCGCGGGTCGACGGGCGCGCCGCCGTGGTGAGTCGTCGGCTCGCCACCGGCCCGGTCACGCGCTGTTACCGATCCGTGACCTCCGTGAGTTGACAGCACGATCGTTGGTGCGGTTAGCATGTGTGACGTTCGTGTGAACGGTCACATCACCGTCACACGAACCGGTTCCATCCAGATCGACGAAGGAGTCCCGCGTGCTCATCACCGAGGTTGCGCACGTGCCCGCCCAGGGCCGCAGCGCGTTCGCCGGTGCCCGCGGAGGTGTGCGATGAGCTCGTTCGGCCCGCAGGTCGAGGTCGCCATCGCCCGGGTCCGCGCCGAGGTGGCCAAGCTCCACGCCGAGCTCACGCGCTACGGCCTCGTCGTCTGGACGGGCGGCAACGTCTCGGGTCGCGTGCCCGGCGCCGACCTCTTCGTGATCAAGCCGTCGGGCGTCTCGTACGACGAGCTGGCCCCCGAGAACATGATCCTCTGCGACCTCGACGGCAACGTGATCCCGGGCACGCCCGGCGCCGACCGCGCCCCCTCGAGCGACACCGCGGCGCACGCCTACGTGTACCGCAACATGCCCGAGGTCGGCGGCGTGGTGCACACGCACTCGACCTACGCCACCGCCTGGGCGGCGCGCGGCGAGGAGATCCCGTGCGTGATCACGGCGATGGCCGACGAGTTCGGCGGACCTATCCCGGTCGGTCCGTTCGCGATCATCGGCGACGACTCGATCGGTCGGGGCATCGTCGAGACGCTGAGCGGCCACCGCTCGCGCGCCGTGCTCATGCAGAACCACGGCCCGTTCACGATCGGGTCGAGCGCGAAGGACGCCGTGAAGGCCGCGGTCATGGTCGAGGACGTCGCGCGCACCGTGCACCTCGCCCGCGAGGCCGGCCCGCTCGTCCCCATCCCGCAGGACGCGGTCGACCGCCTCTACGACCGGTACCAGAACGTGTACGGGCAGCAGGGCGACGCCCGGCGTGCCGGCACCCCGAAGACCTCCCCGCGGGCGAAGGCCGCCCGCCGCACCACCAAGGTCGGATCATGATCCGGCGACCCCGAGAGCTTGCGACCGTCGGCACAGCACGACCGGCGCGAGGGAGGCGGCTGACATGGACGAAGCCGGCTCCGACTGTCACCAAGACAACGACGTCCATGACTGACAACACAGTGAAAGGAAACACCGTGAAGAACACGAAGAAGGTGCTTCTCGCCACGCTCGCGGCCGGCT
The DNA here is from genome assembly GCF_042796995.1 of Agromyces sp. NPDC057865. Classification (NCBI taxonomy): domain Bacteria; kingdom Bacillati; phylum Actinomycetota; class Actinomycetes; order Micrococcales; family Microbacteriaceae; genus Agromyces; species Agromyces sp. NPDC057865. The sequence continues at coordinate 316,623 of NZ_JBHVMJ010000003.1, forward strand.
CGATGCTGGCTCTCGCCGCGTGCTCGGGCGGCAGCGGCGGTGGCAGCGGCGACGGCGGCGGAGACGGCGGCCTCATCGGCGTCGCGATGCCGACGAAGAGCTCGGAGCGCTGGATCCAGGACGGCGACGCCGTCAAGGAGCAGCTCGAGGAGCAGGGCTTCACCGTCGACCTGCAGTACGCCGAGGACGACATCCCCACCCAGGTCTCGCAGATCGAGAACATGATCACGAAGGGCGCCGAGGCGCTCATCATCGCCTCGATCGACGGCACCACGCTGTCGCAGGTGCTGCAGGACGCGGCCGACGCCGACATCCCCGTCATCGCCTACGACCGCCTCATCCGCGACTCGGAGAACGTCGACTACTACGCGTCGTTCGACAACTACAAGGTCGGCGTGCAGCAGGCGACGTCGCTCCTCAACGGCCTCGGCCTCACCGACCTCGAGGGCGAGCCCGCCGCGGACGCCCCGGCCGGCCCGTTCAACATCGAGCTGTTCGCCGGTTCGCCCGACGACAACAACGCCACGTTCTTCTGGAACGGTGCGATCGACACGCTCCAGCCGCTCATCGATGACGGCACCCTCGTGGTGAAGTCGGGCCAGACCGACTTCGAGCAGGCCGCCATCCTCCGCTGGGACGGCGAGGTCGCGCAGGAGCGCATGGAGAACATCCTCACCTCGACGTACTCCGACGGCTCGACGGTCAACGCGGTGCTCTCGCCGTACGACGGCCTGTCGCGCGGCATCATCTCGGCGCTCACCGACGCGGGCTACTCCGTCGGCGAGGGCTGGCCGATCATCTCCGGCCAGGACGCCGAGCTCGACTCGGTCAAGGCGATCAACTCGGGCGAGCAGTTCGCGACCATCTTCAAGGACACGCGTGAGCTCGCGAAGGTCGCCGTCGACATGGCGTCGGCGATCCTGAACGGCGAGGAGCCCGAGGTGAACAACACCGAGGACTACGACAACGGCGTGAAGGTCGTGCCGTCCTACCTCCTCGAGTCGCAGATCGTCGTCAAGGACAACATCACCGAGGTCCTGGTCGACAGCGGCTACTGGACCGAAGAGGAAATCAACGGCTAGTCACCACCGGAGCATGCCGGCCGGATGACGCTTCGTCCCGCGTGTCGGGGCCTGGGCGGGAGTACTCTCGCCTCAGGTCCCGGCCGCAGGGGCATCCGTCGTCCGGCCGGCCCCACCCGGCAATGAAGCAGGAGCAAGGATGACCACCAACATTCTCGAGATGCGCGGCATCACGAAGACGTTCCCGGGCGTGAAGGCCCTGTCGAACGTCACCCTCGGGGTCGAGCGCGGCGAGGTGCACGCGATCTGCGGCGAGAACGGCGCCGGCAAGTCGACCCTCATGAAGGTGCTGTCGGGCGTGTACCCGCACGGCAGCTACGACGGCGACATCGTCTTCGAGAACGAGACGGTGGCGTTCAAGGACCTCACCGACAGCGAGGCCAAGGGCATCGTCATCATCCACCAGGAGCTCGCGCTCAGCCCTTACCTGTCGATCGCCGAGAACATCTTCCTCAACAACGAGCTGAAGGGCCGCGGCGGCCTCATCGACTGGAACAAGACGAACTTCGAGGCATCGAAGCTCCTCGCCCGGGTCGGCCTGCGCGAGAACCCCACGACGAAGATCATGGACATCGGCGTCGGCAAGCAGCAGCTCGTCGAGATCGCGAAGGCGCTCTCGAAGGAGGTCAAGCTGCTCATCCTCGACGAGCCCACCGCCGCGCTCAACGACGAGGACTCCGACCACCTGCTCGACCTGATCCTGCACCTCAAGGGGCAGGGGATCACGTCGATCATCATCAGCCACAAGCTGAACGAGATCAAGAAGGTCGCCGACTCCGTCACGGTCATCCGCGACGGCAAGACCATCGAGACCATCGCCAAGCAGGACGTCACCGAAGACCGCATCATCAAGGACATGGTCGGCCGGGACCTCGAGCACCGGTACCCCGACCACACGCCGAACATCGGCGAGGAGCTCCTGCGCGTCGAGGACTGGACGGCGCACCATCCGCAGGACACCTCTCGAGTCATGGTCGACAACGTGAACCTCCACGTTCGAGCGGGCGAGATCGTGGGCATCGCGGGCCTCATGGGCGCGGGGCGCACCGAGTTCGCGATGAGCCTCTTCGGCCAGAGCTACGGGTCGAAGATCACCGGCAAGGTGTTCCTCCGCGGCAAGGAGATCAAGACCCGCACGGTCGCCGAGGCGATCGACCAGGGCATCGCCTACGCCACCGAGGACCGCAAGACGTACGGCCTCAACCTCATCGAGGACATCAAGCGCAACATCTCGATGGCGTCGCTGAAGAAGCTCGAGAAGTACGGCCTCGTGCACGACAACGAGGAGTACGCGGTCGCGAACGAATACCGCAAGTCGATGAACATCAAGGCGCCGAGCGTGCTGGTGAAGACCGGAAAGCTCTCGGGCGGCAACCAGCAGAAGGTCGTGCTGTCGAAGTGGATCTACTCGGACCCCGACGTCCTGATCCTCGACGAGCCGACGCGCGGCATCGACGTGGGCGCCAAGTACGAGATCTACACGATCATCAACCGCCTGGCCGCGGCCGGGAAGGGCATCATCGTGATCTCGTCGGAGCTGCCCGAGCTGCTCGGCATCTGCGATCGCGTCTACGCCCTCTCGGAGGGCCGCATCACCGGTGAGCTCCCCGTCGAAGAGGCCACCCCCGAGGCGATGCTCAAGCTCATGACCATGGAAAAGCCCCGCTAGCCGGCGCTGGCGGATACACCAGGAGACACCATGTCGAATCCGAACCCCCCGACCACCGAGGAAACCCACGTCGGCGGCGGCAACATCAACCCCGTCGAGAACAAGTTCACCGACCGGCTGAGCCACGTGCTCTCCGACCTCGGCAGGAACGGCATCTTCATCGCGCTGATCGCGGTGGTCGTGCTGTTCTCGATCCTGACCAACGGCATCCTGCTTCGCCCGCAGAACATCTCCAACCTGGTCGTGCAGAACGGGTACATCCTCGTGCTCGCGATCGGCATGGTGATGGTCATCATCGCCGGCCACATCGACCTGTCGGTCGGATCCGTCGCGGCCTTCGTCGGTGCCTGTTCCGGCGTGTTCGCGGTGCAATGGGGGCTGCCGTGGTGGCTCTCGGTCCTCCTCTCGCTCGGCATCGGCGCGCTCGTGGGCGTGTGGCAGGGATTCTGGATCGCGTTCGTCGGCATTCCAGCGTTCATCGTGACCCTGGCGGGCATGCTCATCTTCCGAGGGCTCGCCCTCGTCGTGCTGGGCAATGCGAACATCGGCTCGTTCCCGGCCGAGTACCGCGCATTGGGCAACGGCTTCCTCACCGACGTGTTCGGGGAGTTCGAGCTCGATCCCCTCACGCTCGGCGTCGGCGCCCTCGCGATCCTCGCCATCATCGTGCAGCAGGTGCGCACGCGTCGCGGCCGCCAGAAGTACGGCCAGGACGTCGAGCCCATGGCGTGGTTCATCACGAAGCTCGTGCTCGTGTCGGCCGCGATCGGCTTCTTCGCCTATTCACTCGCGGGCTACAAGGGCATTCCGATCACGCTGATCCTCCTCGCGGTGCTCGTGCTCGTGTACGGGATCGTGATGAACCGCACGGTGTTCGGCCGCCACATCTACGCGATCGGCGGCAACCGCCACGCTGCGGAGCTGTCGGGCATCAAGACCCGCCGCGTCGACTTCTGGCTGTTCGTGAACATGGGCACCCTCGCGGCGCTCGCCGGCCTCATCTTCACCGCACGACTGAACCTCGCGGGGCCGAAGGCCGGTGACGGCTTCGAGCTGGAGGCGATCTCGGCGGCATTCATCGGCGGTGCAGCCGTGCAAGGCGGCGTCGGCACGATCGGAGGGGCCATCATCGGTGGCCTGATCATCGGCGTGCTCAACAACGGCATGTCGATCCTCGGCATCGGCATCGAGTGGCAGCAGGTCGTCAAGGGCCTGGTGCTGCTGCTCGCGGTCGCGTTCGACGTCTACAACCGACGCCGCTCCGGCAGCTGACGCGTCGGTCGACCCGAGGGGGCGGATGCTGCGGCATCCGCCCCCTTCGCCGTCTTCGGATGCCGCGGCATCCGTGCCTTCGGCGGTCTCGCGCTGTGCGCAATTCAGGTCGCCGCGGCGCGAACCTGAATTGCACACCCTGGCGAGCGGATGCCGCGGCATCCGTGCCCGCGTTCGGCGCCAGCGTGATGTGCGCAATTCAGGTCGACGCACCGCGTGTCGGGCCGACACGCCGGGGAACCCGGGCGACACGCCGGCGCGGACCTGAATTGCACACCCGGGCGAGCGGATGCCGCGGCATCCGTGGCTCACGCCAGCCCCGCGGCCCGACGGCAGCCATCCACCCGACGACACCCACCCCGCCGCCCGCCAGCAGCCATCCGCACCCGACGGGATTGCAGGAACTTCTCGTGGTCGCGCCGCGCGTCGGAGCGCGTCGAGCGGCGTGTCGCGCGGATCTTCCTGCATTCGGACCGGGCCGCGAGGAACGGTGAGTCGCACGGGTTGAGACTCGGCTTCGTTAGCGCTAACATCGTGCTTCGTTAGCGCTAACGAACCACCCACGACGAAGGAGTCCCCGTGTCCGACCAGCAGTACGTGACGGGCACCGCGCTCGACGAGTTCGCCGACTTCGTCCGGGGGCCGCAGTCGTCGGAGGACGGCGCCGAGGTGGCCGAGCGCATGGACCGCTGGTTCGAGGCATCCGGCGGGACGGCGGTGGCGTGAGCCCCGCGGCACCCGCCTTCGCGCCCGAGGTCGAGGCGGCGATCGCGCAGGTGTGCGAGGACGTCGCGAGCCTGCACGCCGAACTGACCCGCTACGGGCTCGTCGTCTGGACGGGCGGCAACGTCTCGGGTCGCGTGCCCGGCGCCGACCTCTTCGTCATCAAGCCCTCTGGCGTGAGCTACGACGACCTCGCGGCCGAGAACATGATCCTCTGCGACCTCGACGGCAACGTGATCCCGGGCACGCCCGGTTCGGAGCGCGCGCCCTCGAGTGACACCGCGGCGCACGCCTACGTGTACCGCAACATGCCCGAGGTCGGCGGGGTCGTGCACACGCACTCCACCTTCGCCGTCGCGTGGGCGGCGCGTGGCGAGGAGATCCCGTGCGTGATCACGGCGATGGCCGACGAGTTCGGCGGGCCGATCCCGGTCGGCCCGTTCGCGATCATCGGCGACGACTCGATCGGCCGGGGCATCGTCGAGACGCTCGCCGGCCACCGCTCGCGCGCCGTGCTCATGCGGAACCACGGCCCGTTCACGATCGGGTCGAGCGCGAAGGATGCGGTGAAGGCCGCCGTCATGGTCGAGGACGTCGCCCGCAGCGTGCACTTCGCCCGCGAGGCCGGGCCCCTGGTCCCGATCCCGCAGGATGCGATCGACCGGCTCTACGACCGCTACCAGAACGTCTACGGACAGAGTGGAGATGCACGCCGATGAGCGACACCCAGCACACGACGGATGCCGCGCGCGCCGCGATCCTCGACGGACGCACGTCGCTCGGCATCGAGTTCGGCTCGACCCGCATCAAGGCGTGCCTCGTCGGCGAGGACCCGACGCAGGTGCTCGCGGTCGGCAGCCACGAGTGGGAGAACGAGTTCGTCGACCGCCGCTGGACCTACTCGCTCGAGTCGGTCTGGTCGGGCCTGCAGGCGGCCTACGCCGACCTCGTCGCGGACGTGCGCCGCCGCTACGACGCGCAGCCCGAGACGTTCGGCGCGATCGGCGTCTCGGCGATGATGCACGGGTACCTCGCGTTCGACGCCGCCGACGAGCTGCTCGTGCCGTTCCGCACGTGGCGCAACACGTCGACGGGACCAGCCGCGGCGGAGCTCAGCGAGCGGTTCGGGCTCAACATCCCGCTGCGCTGGTCGATCGCCCACCTGCACCAGGCCGTCCTCGACGAGGAGCCGCACGTGCCGCAGCTCGCGTTCGTCACCACGCTGGCAGGTTACGTGCACTGGAGGCTCACGGGCCGCAAGGTGCTCGGCGTCGGCGACGCATCGGGCATGTTCCCGATCGACTCGGCTGCGAACGACTACGACGCTCGCCTGGTCGAGGTCTTCGACGGGCTCGTCGGCGACCGCGCACCCGGCCTGCAGCTCACCGAGCTCCTGCCCGAGGTGCTCCCCGCGGGCGCGCCGGCCGGAGAGCTCACCGCCGAGGGTGCCGCCCTGCTCGACCCGACGGGCGCGCTTCTCCCGGGCGTCGTGCTGTGCCCGCCCGAGGGCGATGCCGGCACCGGCATGGTCGCCACGAACTCGGTCGCCCCGCGCACGGGCAACGTCAGCGCCGGCACGAGCATCTTCGCGATGGTCGTGCTCGAGCGCGCGCTCTCGCACGCGCACCACGAGCTCGACCTCGTCACGACGCCGGCCGGCGATCCCGTCGCCATGGTGCACTGCAACAACGGCGCGAGCGAGCTCGCCGCCTGGGCGGGACTGTTCGCGCGGTTCGCGGCGGCATCCGGCGCCCGGGTCGACAACGACGCCGTGTTCGAGGTGCTCTTCCGCGAGGCGCTCGACGGCGACGCGGATGCCGGCGGCCTCCTCGCCTACAACCAGCTCGCGGGCGAGCCGATCGCCGGGCTCGAGGAGGGGCGGCCGATGGTCGTCCGCACGCCCGACAGCCGGCTCACGCTCGCCAACTTCATGCGCGCGCAGCTCTACGGCGTGTACGGCACGCTCGCGCTCGGCATGCGCGTGCTCGCGAGCGAGGGCGTCGAGCTCGACCGGATGTTCGCCCACGGCGGCATCTTCCGCACGGCCGGCGTCGCGCAGCGCTTCCTCGCCGGGGCGCTCGACGCGCCCGTCGCGGTCGGCGAGACTGCATCGGAAGGCGGCGCCTGGGGCATCGCGGTGCTCGCGTCGTACCTGCCGTCGGCCGGCGAGCTCGACCTCGGTGCCTACCTGAACGACCGGGTCTTCGCGGATGCCGCGTTCGAGACCGTCGAGCCCGATGCGGCGGATGTCGCCGGCTTCGCCGCCTTCCTCGACCGCTACCGCGACGGCCTCGCCGCGGAGGCCGCGGCCGTGCAATCCATCTGACCCCGAGTGGGCGAAGTCAGCGGACACAACGACGCCGGATTCGCCAACATCGCCCACTCGCCAAGACCCTCCGGCGCACCCGCACCCGCACCCCCACCCGCACCCGCGCGGCACGCCACATGAACGCATCGCAGAAGAAGTAAGGACATCGCATGACCCGCACCCCGCTCCAGACCTCGCTCGACGCCTACGAGGTGTGGTTCCTCACCGGCAGCCAGCACCTCTACGGCCCCGAGACGCTCGCGCAGGTCGCCGAGCAGTCGCAGCGCATCGCCGAGACGCTCGACGCGGCATCCGACGTGCCCGTGAAGATCGTCTGGCTGCCCGTGCTCACCGACTCGGCCGCGATCAAGCAGGTCGCCCTCGAGGCGAACGCGACGAAGAACGTCATCGGCGTCGTCGCCTGGATGCACACGTTCAGCCCTGCCAAGATGTGGATCGCCGGCCTCGACGCGCTGCAGAAGCCGCTCGCGCACCTGCACACGCAGGCCAACGTGGAGCTGCCCTGGGCCGACATCGACTTCGACTTCATGAACCTGAACCAGGCCGCCCACGGCGACCGCGAGTTCGGCTACATCCAGACCCGCCTCGGCGTGCCGCGCAAGACGATCGTCGGCCACGCGTCCGACCCGGTCGTGCAGCAGCAGCTCGGCACCTGGCAGCGCGCCGCCGCCGGCCTCGCCGCCTCGCGCGACCTGAAGCTCGCCCGCTTCGGCGACAACATGCGCTTCGTCGCCGTCACCGAGGGCGACAAGACCGAGGCCGAGCTGCGGTTCGGCGTGCAGGTCAACACGTGGGGCGTGAACGAGCTCGCCGAGGCGGTCGCCGCGGCGTCCGAGGCCGAGATCGACCAGCTCGTCGCCGTCTACGAGGACGAGTACGACGTCGTACCCGAGCTCCGGAAGGGCGGCGAGCGCCACCAGTCGCTGCGCGACGGCGCCGCGATCGAGCTCGGCCTGCGCTCGTTCCTCGAGGAAGGCGGCTTCGGCGCCTTCACCACCTCGTTCGAGGACCTCGGCGAGCTCAAGCAGCTGCCCGGCCTCGCGGTGCAGCGCCTCATGGCCGAGGGCTACGGCTTCGGCGCGGAGGGCGACTGGAAGACCGCCGTGCTCGTGCGCATCGCGAACGTCATGGGCGCGGGCCTGCCCGGCGGCGCCAGCCTCATGGAGGACTACACCTACGATATGACCCCGGGCGACGAGCTCATCCTGGGCGCGCACATGCTCGAGGTCTCGCCGTCGCTCAGCTCGACGAAGCCCACGCTCGAGGTGCATCCGCTCGGCATCGGCGGCAAGGACGACCCCGTGCGCCTGGTCTTCACCGCCGACCCCGGCCCCGCCGTCGTCGTCGCGATGAGCGACATGCGCGACCGCTTCCGCCTCACCGCGAACGTCGTCGAGAACGTCGCGCCGCGCGAGTCACTGCCGAAGCTGCCCGTCGGCCGTGCCGTCTGGAAGCCGGCGCCCGACTTCCGGACCTCGGCCGCCGCGTGGCTCACCGCCGGTGCCGCCCACCACACGGTCATGTCGACCGCAGTCGGCATCGAGGTGTTCCGCGACTTCGCCGAGATGGCCGAGGTCGAGCTGCTCGTCATCGACGAGGACACCACCCTGCCCGGTTTCACGCACGAGGTGCGCTGGAACCAGGCGTACTACCGACTGGCGCAGGGCCTCTGAGCGGCGAGCGCATGACCGACCCGGATGCCCCGACCGACGCGGATGCCGCGAGCGGGGCGTCCGTGGCGGGCTCACCCGAGCCGGCTGCGTCCGAGCCGGCTGCGTCCGAGCCGGCTGCGACGGATGCCGCGGCCGAGCCCGCCGGCGTGCCGACCATGTTCGACGTGGCACGCCGCGCCGGCGTCTCGCACCAGACGGTCTCGCGGGTGCTCAACGACCTCTCAGGGGTCGCGGCGTCGACGAAGCTGCGCGTCGAGCAGGCCATCGCCGACCTGAACTACACGCCGTCGCCGGCCGCGCGCGCCATGGCGAAGCGGCGCTCGGGCTCGATCGGGCTCATCCAGGCCGGACGCCCCGACTACGGCCCGTCGAGCGCGGCGCTCGGGTTCAACGAGGCGGCGCGCGACGCCGGCTACACCGTGAGCCAGGCGAGCATGCGCACGCTCGACGCCGACACGCTCACGCAGGCCGTGCACCGGCTCGCGCTCCAGCGGGTCGAGGCGATCGTGCTGATCTCGGGCGAGCGCGAGGGAGTCGAGGTGCTGCACGGCATCGACGCCGGCGTGCCCGTGGTCGCCGTGGCATCCGAGCTCGAGCCCGGCCTGCACCGCGTCTCGCTCGACCAGTACACGGGCGCGCGCCTCGCGACCGAGCACCTCATCGGGCTCGGTCACCGCGAGGTCCGGCACGTCGCCGGCCCGGCCGACTCGATGGATGCCGCGGAGCGCCGCCGGGGGTTCGTCGACGCGATGCGCGAGCACGGCCTCGACCCGCGCGAGCCCATCGTCGGCGACTGGCTCGCGGCCTCGGGGCACGCGGCGGGGGAGCGTCTCCTCGACGACCCGACGGTCACCGGGGTGTTCGTCGCGAACGACCACATGTCGCTCGGACTGCTCGCCGCGTTCCGTCGTGCCGGGCGTCGCGTGCCCGACGACATGAGCGTCATCGGGTTCGACGACATCCCCGAGGCGGCGTACTTCGCGCCCGCGCTCACGACCATGCGCCAGGACTTCGACGGCCTCGGCCGCGACATCATGGCCACGGTGCTCGACGTGCTGCAGGACGAGCCGAGCGCGCCCGACCGCACGGCGCGCGTGCCCGAGCTCATCGTGCGGGAGAGCACTGCGGCGCCGCGCGGCTAGGTTGCCGCGCGGCGCCGGCGGTCCGCTCAGCGCCAAGCGGGAAGCTGCTGCAGGGTCCAGCGGTTCCCGTCGGGGTCGCGGAAGGTCACGAACCGGCCCCACGCCTGCTCGTCCACGCCCTCGGCGTCGACGCCCTTCTCCCGCAGCTGCTCGAGCGCGGCATCCGCGTCGTCGATGACGACCTGGATCACGTCGAGCGAACCGGGCGCGAGCGTGGCGCCCAGGCCCTCGCCGAACGCGATCGAGCATGCGGATCCCGGCGGGGTCAGCTGCACGAACCGCAGCTCGTCGCTCACGCGCTGGTCGTGATCGAGGTTGAAGCCGACCTTGTCGACGTAGAACTCGATCGCGCGATCGACGTCGCTGACGGGTACGTGGATGAGCTCGATCTTCCAGTCCATGGGATGCCTCCTCTGGCGTGTTCGGTTCGACCAGTCTGGCGCGGCATCCGGTCACTTCTTGACCGCTATCCGACGGATGCCGCGAACTGCCCTCGATGCGAGGATAGGACGCATGGCACTGCACATCACCGGGGATTCCGCGGCAGACGAGCTGCTCAGCACCGACGCGTTCGCGCTCCTGGTCGGCATGCTGCTCGACCAGCAGGTCGCGATGGAGACCGCGTTCGCGGGTCCGCTCAAGATCTCGCAGCGGGTCGGATCGATCGATCCCGAGACGGTTGCGGCCTATGATCCCGAGCGCTTCATCGAGGTGTTCAAGCAGCCGCCGGCGGTGCATCGGTATCCGGGCTCGATGGCCGGACGAGTGCAGGCGCTCGCGAAGGCGGTCGTCGACGACTGGGGCGGCGACGCATCCGCCATCTGGACGCAGGGCGACCCCGACGGCGCCGAGGTGCTCGAGCGGCTGAAGGCGCTGCCCGGATTCGGCGACCAGAAGGCGCGCATCTTCCTCGCCCTCCTCGGCAAGCAGCTCGGCGTGCGGGCGGATGGATGGCGCGAGGCCGCCGGACCGCACTACGGCGCGGAGGGCGGCTTCGCCTCGGTCGCGGACATCACGAGCGCCGAGTCGCTCGCCAAGGTGCGGGCGACGAAGCAGGCGGCGAAGGCGGCGGCCAAGGCCTCGAAGGGCTAGCGGGCGCCGGCTGGCGGGACGGCGCTGGGGTCGCCGTCAGCGTGCCATCGCGCGCTCGTGCCACGCCGGCGCGGTCGCGTCGAGGAGTGCGTCCCAGTCGGTCGGCTCGATCCCGAACGTCGCCGTCGTCTCCGTGGCGTCGACCTCGAACGGCCGCTCGAACTGGTACAGCACGCCGGAGACCTCGCGGAGGATCGGCACGACGAGTCCGAGTGATGAGAGGGCCCAGCGCGGCATCCGTCGCAGCTTCGGCTCGCCCGTGCCGGCGCGCCCGCCGAGGGCGCGCAGCACGTCGCGCACGCTGCGCGGCGGATTCGAGGGCACGAGCCACGGCGAGCCCCACGCGCGCTCGTCGCGGCCGAGCACCGCGAGCGTCGCCGCGATGTCGTCCACGGCGGTCCAGCTGTGCGGCGCGTCGGGGTCGCCGAACACGGTCGCCGGGCGTCCGGCGAGGGTCGCGTCGGCGTACCGCGGCAGGAGTCCGTTCGCGACCGGCGCCGTCGGGCCGAGGTAGTCCGAGGCTCGGGCCTCGGTGGCTCGGACGCGTCCCGCCTCGTTCGCGGCGAGGGCGTCGCGCCACATCCGTGCGCGGAGCTCGCCCTTGTGGTCGGTCGGCCGCAGGGGCGTGTCGCGCCGCATCGGCCCGTCGACGGGCCCGTAGGCGTAGAGGTTGCCCATGGTCACGAGCACGGCACCGGATGCCTCGGCGGCATGCAGGATCGACGCGGCGAGCGGCGGCCACACGCGTTCCCACTGCGGATAGGCGCCCGGGTTCGCGCAGTTGTACACGACCTCCGCGCCGAGGGCGGCCTCCTCGAGGCGGTCGGGATCGCTCGCGTCGACGGCCAGGCGTGCGATGCGCGGATGCTCCGGCCCGCCGCCCGAGCGCGTGACGAGGCGCACCGGCGTGCCGGCGTCGGCCAGCTGCACGGCCAGGGATCGGCCGACGGGGCCGGCGCCGACGATGAGGTGGAACGGCTCGCTCATACGCCGAGTCTGCCGCGATCCGGTTACGCCCGCGTGAACCGCGGGCCCGTGGCCGCGGCGGAATCCCGCTCGCACGTCGGAATCCCGCTCGACCGGGATTCCACCCGAGCCAGTCGGCGCAGAGTCCGCCAAGTTGAGCGCTCACATTTCTGAAACGATCAAGCGCCAGTGCGCAACGCGAGTCGCAACCGCACGCCAGCAGAACACCGTGATCAGCGCGAGAGAGCGTGCTCACGCCACCGTGCCTCGACCGTGATGCATCCGTTACCAAACTCGTACTTGTGAGCGCTCACAAGTGAGCGCTAACATCGCGAGTGCCGCCAGAATGGACTGGCGACCCGGCGCACCAGGAACGCAGCAACGCAGGCTTCGCCGGCACCACTGAACAAGGAGGTTCACGCTGATGAAGAAGCTCATCGGAATCGCCGCAGCGGGCGCGATGCTCGTCGCGCTGGCCGGCTGCGCGAGCGGTGGCGGCGGTGCCGCGGCCGAAGGTCCCAAGCCCATCGACGAGCTCGTCGTCGGATTCGCCCAGGTCGGCGCCGAGAGCGGTTGGCGCACCGCGAACACGAAGGACATCCAGGCCTCGTTCGAGGACGCGGGCATCGAGCTCAAGTTCTCCGACGCGCAGCAGAAGCAGGAGAACCAGATCAAGGCGATCCGGTCCTACATCCAGCAGGGCGTCGACTACATCGCGTTCTCGCCCGTCGTCGAGACCGGCTGGGACGCCGTGCTCAACGAGGCCAAGGCCGCCGGCATCCCCGTCGTGCTCACCGACCGTGCGGTCGACAGCAAGGACACGTCGCTCTACGTCTCGTTCCTCGGGTCCGACTTCATCGAGGAGGGCAAGAAGGCCGGCCTCTGGGTGCTCGACGAGTACAAGGACACCACCGAGCCCGTGAACATCGTGCAGCTCGAGGGCACCACGGGCGCCGCGCCCGCGATCGACCGGGCCGAGGGCTTCGCCGACGTGATCCGGCAGAACCCGAACCTGAAGGTGGTCGAGAGCCAGACCGGCGACTTCACGCGTGCCGGCGGCAAGCAGGTCATGGAGGCCATGCTGAAGTCGAACCCCGACATCGACCTGGTCTACGCGCACAACGACGACATGGGCCTCGGTGCGATCGAGGCGATCGAGGCGGCGGGCCTGAAGCCCGGCGAGGACATCAAGATCGTCACGGTCGACGCGGTGCACGACGGCATGCAGGCGCTCGCCGACGGCAAGATCAACTTCATCGTCGAGTGCTCGCCGCTGCTCGGCAAGCAGCTGGTCGACATCATCAAGACCCTGAACGACGGGGGCTCGGTGGAGCCGCGCATCATCACCGAGGAGACGACCTTCAACCAGGAGCAGGCGATCGAGGCGCTGCCCGACCGCCAGTACTGATCCGCTTCGCGGGTTGAGGAGCGCCGCAGGCGCGTCTCGAAACCCAACCGGTTTCGAGACGCCGCCTTCGGTGGCTCCTCGACCCGCGAGATCCTGCCCTACCCTCGACCAACGGCAACGCACGAGCGGATGCCGCCACCACCCTCGATGGAGAGACACGTGACCCAGGCATCCGCTGTCGCCCCAGTCGTCGAGATGCGCGACATCTCGATCACGTTCCCCGGCGTGAAGGCGCTCGACGGCGTCGACTTCCGCATGTTCCCCGGCGAGGTGCACTCGCTCATGGGGGAGAACGGCGCCGGCAAGTCGACGCTCATCAAGGCGCTCACCGGCGTGTACGGCATCGATGCCGGCACGATCACGCTCGCGGGCGACGAGGTGTCGTTCAGCGGGCCGGCGCAGGCGCAGGCCGCGGGCATCTCCACCGTGTACCAGGAGGTCAACCTCCTGCCGAACCTGTCGGTCGCCGAGAACATCATGCTCGGCCGCGAGCCGCACCGGTTCGGCTCGATCGACTGGCGCGCCATGCGCCGCCGGGCGGCTGTGCTGCTCGAGAGCCTCAACCTCGAGATCGATCCCGGGTCGCTGCTCGGCGACCACTCGCTCGCCGTGCAGCAGCTCGTCGCGATCGCCCGCGCGATCGACGTGCAGGCGAAGGTCCTCATCCTCGACGAGCCCACGTCGTCGCTCGACGCCGACGAGGTCGCCGAGCTCTTCCGCGTCATCCGCTCGCTGAAGGAGCAGGGCGTCGCGATCCTCTTCGTCTCGCACTTCCTGGACCAGGTCTACGAGATCTGCGACCGCCTCACGGTGCTGCGCAACGGCAAGCTCGTGGGGGAGTACCTCACCGAGGAGCTGCTGCGCATCGACCTCGTGCAGAAGATGATCGGCAAGGAGCTCACGGCACTCGACGACCTCGAGCAGCGCGCTCGGGCGTCCTTCGCCGACGACTCGGATGCCACGACCTTCGTGAGCGCCGAGGGCCTCGGCCGGCGCGGCGCCATCCACCCGGCGGACCTCCCGATCGCCGCCGGCGAGGTCGTCGGCCTCGCCGGCCTGCTCGGCTCCGGACGCACGGAGTTCGCGCGCCTGCTCGGCGGCATCGACCGCGCCGACCAGGGCGAGCTCGAGATCCGCGGCAAGGCCACGAAGCTCCGCACGCCGCGGCAGGCGATCTCGCACCGCATCGCGTACTCCTCCGAGAACCGTCGCGACGAGGGGATCGTCGGCGACCTCACGGTGCGCGACAACATCGTGCTCGCGCTCCAGGCCGATCGCGGGTGGTTCCGCCCGATCCCCAAGAAGCGGCAGGACGAGCTCACGCAGAGCTACATCCAGGCGCTGAACATCCGGCCCGGCAACCCCGACGCGCTCGTGCGGAACCTGTCGGGCGGCAACCAGCAGAAGGTGCTGCTCGCCCGCTGGCTCGCGATCGCGCCGCACCTGCTCATCCTCGACGAGCCGACGCGCGGCATCGACATCGGGGCGAAGGCCGAGATCCAGAAGCTCGTGTTCAACCTCGCCGAGAACGGCATGAGCGTCCTCTTCATCTCGGCCGAGCTCGAGGAGGTGCTCCGCCTCAGCCACCGCATCGTCGTGCTCCGCGATCGCCACGTGGTCGCCGACCTCGAGAACGACGGCCTCACGGTCGACTCGCTCCTCGCGCTGATCGCCGACGGCTCGGTCGCCGAAGAGGGCGACGAGGGCGAGGGCAGCGCGGATGCCGCGCGGCTCGAGCCCGTGGCATCCGTCACCGCACCCGAACCCACCACCGACCCCGCCCAGGGAGGCGACCGATGAGCGCCCTGCTCGCCCGGCTCGTCGCGCATCGGCTCTTCTGGCCGATCGTGATGCTGCTCGTCCTGTTCGCGATCAACCTCATCGCGTTCCCCGGCTTCTTCACCGTCACCGTGCGCGATGGGCACCTGTTCGGGAGCCTCATCGACATCCTGCGCAACGGCGCGCCGACGCTCATCATCGCGGTCGGCATGACCCTCGTGATCGCCACCCGCGGCATCGACCTGTCGGTCGGCGCGGTCGCGGCCATCTCGGGCGCGGTCGCGTGCTCGATCATCCTCGGCTCGCCCGCGCCCGAGAGCCCCGCGACGGTCGCCGTCGCCGTGGCCGTGGCGCTGCTCATCTCGCTCGTGCTCGGCGTCTGGAACGGCTTCCTCGTGGCGGTGCTCGGCATCCAACCGATCATCGCGACGCTCATCCTCATGACGGCCGGACGCGGCGTCGCGATGCTCATCACCGAAGGCCAGATCATCACGGTGAACAGCCCGCCGTTCAAGGCGCTCGGCTCGGGGTTCTGGTTCGGCATCCCGATCGCGGTCATCATCGCGGCCGTCGTCTTCGGCGCCGCGGCGCTCATCACGCGGCGCACCGCGCTCGGCATGTTCATCGAGTCCGTCGGCATCAACCCCGAGGCGAGCCGCCAGGCCGGCGTGCGCGCACGTGGGCTGCTGTTCGCCGTCTACACGTTCTGCGCGTTCTGCGCGGCGATCGCGGGTCTCATCCTCACCGCGAACACCGCCGCCGCCGACGCGAACAACACGGGCCTGTTCATCGAGCTCGACGCGATCCTCGCGGTGGTCATCGGCGGCACCTCGCTCGCTGGCGGGCGGTATTCGCTCCTCGGCACGCTCGTGGGCGCGCTCGTCATCCAGACGCTCGTGACGACGGTGTACACCGTGGGCATCCCGCCGATCGCGACCATGGTCTTCAAGGCCGCGGTCGTGACCGTGGTCTGCCTCCTGCAGTCGCCCACCACCGCCGAGGCGCTGAGCGGGTTCCGACGACGACTGGCCGTTCGCGCCGGAAAGGGGGCCGCCGCATCATGACGAAGCTCCTCGACGCCCCCGCCCGCCCCGGCCGCGCCAAGCGCCCCGCCGGCCCCGGCCAGACCGGCCCCTCGCGTCGCGGCATCGGCGGCGGCATCCGTGCCCTGCTCACCAGCCCCAAGTACGGACCCGTCACCGTGACCGCCGTGCTGTTCCTCGCGATCTTCGTGATCGGCGGCGTGCGGTACCGCGGGTTCTTCTCGGGGCAGGTGTTCCTCAACCTGCTCGTCGACAACGCGTACCTGATCGTGCTCGCGGTCGGCATGACGTTCGTGATCCTCACCGGCGGCATCGACCTGTCGGTCGGCGCGGTCGTCGCGCTGAGTGGCATGATCGCCGCGAGCCTGCTGCAGACCGGCTGGTCGCCGTGGACGGTGATTCCCCTGATCCTCGTGCTCACGAGCGTGCTCGGCCTGCTCGTCGGGCTCATGATCCACGTGTTCAAGGTGCAGCCGTTCATCGCGACGCTCGCGGCGATGTTCCTGGCGCGCGGGCTCTGCTACGTGATCAGCCAGAGCTCGATCTCGATCACCGACGAGACGTTCGTGCAGCTCGCGGTGGCGCGCATCCCGCTCGGCGGCGGCATGTCGATCACCCCGAGCGTCATCATCGCGCTCGTCGTCGTGGCGGTCGCGGTGTGGGTGCTGCACGCCACCCGGTTCGGCCGCACGGTCTACGCGATCGGCGGCGGGGAGCAGAGCGGCCTGCTCATGGGCCTGCCCGTGGCGCGTACCAAGGTGCTCGTCTACGTCGTCTCGGGGTTCTGCTCGGGCCTGGCCGGCGTGCTGTTCACCTTCTACACGCTGTCGGGGTATCCGCTGACCGCGATCGGCACCGAGCTCGACGCGATCGCCGCGGTCGTCATCGGCGGCACGCTGCTCACCGGCGGCTACGGGTTCGTGCTCGGGTCGGTGCTCGGCGTGCTCGTGCTCGGGGTCATCCAGACGATCATCACGTTCGAGGGCACCCTTTCGTCGTGGTGGACGAAGATCTTCATCGGCCTGCTGCTGCTCGTGTTCATCATCCTGCAGAAGGTGCTCACGGCCAGGCGGCGCTGAGGCGGGGGCGGGAGCGGCGGAGCGTCGGCGAGCCGGCGCCGGGGAGCCTCGGCGGGGGCGAGCCGGGCCGGGGCATCCCGGGCAGGATAATCAACGAGAAGGATCGCGCGGAGGCGCGGGGCAGGAGCGCAGCGCGGGTGAGCGACCGGGACGACAAGGCGAGGGTCGCGACGATCTTCGACGTCGCGCGACTAGCCGGCGTGTCCCACCAGACCGTCTCGCGGGTGCTCAACGACCTGCCCAACGTGCGTCCGGCGACGCGCGCCCGGGTCGAGCAGGCGATCAAGCAGCTGCGGTACGTGCCGTCGCCCGCCGCCCGCGCGCTCGTGACCCGGCGCACGCGCACGCTGGGCCTCATCGTCACGGGCGCGCCCGACTACGGCCCCTCGTCGACGGCGCTGCACTTCAACGAGGCCGCGCGCGACGCCCGGTACTCGGTCATCACCGCGAGCATGCTCGAGACGGATGCCCCAAGCCTCCGCTCCGCGGCCGAACTCCTCGTGCGCCAGAACGTCGAGGCCATCGTGCTCATCGCCGCGCAACGGGCCGCGCTCGACGCACTCGACGGAGTCGAGCTCGGCGTGCCGATCATCGCCGTGGCCTCCGAGGACCGCGGCGGCATGCACCGCGTCTGGCTCGATCAGTACGGCGGCGCGCGCCTCGCGGTCGAGCACCTCATCGGGCTCGGCCATCGCGAGGTCCGGCACGTCAGCGGACCCACCACCGCCATGGACGCCGCCGAGCGCGTCCGCGGCTGGTCGGCCGCGCTCGGCGAGCACGGACTGCCCGCCCGCGAGCCGCTCGCCGGCGACTGGTCGCCCGGCAGCGGCTACGTGCACGGGCGAGCGCTCGCGCGCGACGACGAGATGACCGCCGTGTTCGTCGCGAACGACCAGATGGCGCTCGGCGTGATGCACGCGCTCGCCGAGGCCGGACGCTCGGTGCCGCACGACGTCAGCGTGGTCGGCTTCGACGACATCCCCGAGGCCGCGTACTTCGCGCCACCCCTCACGACCGTGCGCCAGGACTTCGACGCGCTCGGCCGCGACGCGATGGCGGGCGTGCTCGCCGTGCTCGGCGACGACGACCGGCTCATGCCCACGCCGGCGCTGCCCGAGCTCGTGGTGCGGGCGAGCACGGGGGCGCCGATCCACGATCGGGTCGTGGTCGGGTCGTAGGGCGGCGCGCGAGGTGCGCGCCGGCTCAGCCGACCAGGAACTCCGCGATCACGAGTGCGAGCGTCCGCGGCTCCCAACGGTGATCGGATGCCGCGATCGCGCGCTTCTCCGCGTGCGGGAGGTTCGCGACGAGCGAGTCGGCCGCCGCCTCCATGAAGTCCATCGTCTCGGTGCCGACGAGCACGAGGGTCGGCTGGGTGATGCCCGCCCAGAGCTCGCGGCGGGGCGCCGACTGCGTCCACGCGAGCGACTCGGCATCGGGCTCGAGGCTCGGGCCGATCGCGCTCACCATCGGCCAGGCGCCGCTCGACTTCAGGCCCGCGAGCCACTCGGGCGGCATGTCCGCCATGTAGAGCTCGATCCCGGCCTCGCTGCCGCCGTCGGCCAGCGCCGTGCGGAGTGCGCCGAGGTACTCCGCACCCTCGGTGCCGAGCTCCACGTCGAGCGGCGCCTCGAACAGCACGAGCTTCGACACGGGCAGGCCGGCCGCCGCTGCCGCGAGGGCGATCGTCGCGCCCGACGAGTTGCCGAACAGCGCGACGGCGTCGTCGGCGCCCTCGGTGAGCTCGTCGATGAGCCCGCAGAGATCCTCGAGGGTCTGCGCGAGCGTGATCGGCGACTCGGCCGGACTGTCGCCGCGGCCGCGCCGATCGTAGTTCACGACCTCGAAGCCGTGGCTCGCCAGGTGCCCGGCCATCTCGGTCGTCGAGGGGTCGAACGCGCGGAACTGCATCGCGCCGCCGACGAGCACGACCGGCGGGCCGGATCCCACCCGGTCGAACCCGATGCGCGTGCCGTCGGCCGAGGTCACGTAGTCGGTCATCGCTGATCCTTCCGTGTGCCCGTCAGGCTAGCCGCGCGCGCCGGCGGCGTCACCCCGTGGCGCGGACCTGCGCGCGTCATCCCGTGGCGTGATCGAGAAGCTCGTCGGGCTTGCGACCCGTCTCGGCGACCGCGATGATCCCCTCGAGGAACGCGCGGTACGCGGCATCCGTCACCGGAGCGAGGAGGAACGACGACTCGTCGACCGGGACCACGCCGAGCTCGACGGGCTGCCCGTCGACCCGGCAGACGATGAGCACCGCGCGATCGGTCCATTCGGTGAACGTCGCAGTCCCGACCTCGACGTGATCGATCGACGAATACGGGAGCACCGTCGCTCCGGTCCGTCCGCCGATCGGTCGCTCGCGGAGTTCGATGCCCGCCTCCGTGAGCGAGAGGAGCTGGTGGCGCCGTCCGGGCTTGCGTCCGTCGTCCCTCTCGGATGCCGGGACGGGTCGGCCGTCCTCGATCCAGGCCGTGCTCGTGACCGCCACCCCGTCGGCGCCGACGGCCTCGTGCAGGGCGGCGTAGCGGGCTCGGCCGCCCGACGCCGAGACGGCGGCCGAGATGAGGCAGGCGATCAGGAAGACCGCAGCGAGGAGGGCCGGGAAGCCGACCGTGGTGGGTCGTTGCCGGTGGCGAGGAGGAGCACGCCCATCCCGCCGCAGACGGGCACCACCGTGAGCACGCGGTACGAGGGCCGCCGGCGGAGGGGGAGACCCGGCCGGCGTCGCGACGTGAGGCGGAGGCTTCGCCCGAACGCGTCGCCGAATGGGAACTGCATGCGCTCAACCGTAGTGGCGACTCCGCTGCGAACGAGTTGCAGGAAGGATCGGGCGACGCGCCGTGTGGGGCCGCCTGACTCGCCGAGGCGGAGTCGATTCTTCCTGCATTCGCTCGCTGCGAGGTGGTTGGGGTGCCCGACTCAGGTGAACGGATGCCGCGACCGTGCGACACGCGCGGCGCACCCGCGGCGATGTCGGTGGGTGGTGGCAGCATGAATGACACAACACCATATGTAGGGGTAGTGGCATCCGATGGCCCCAAGATGTCGCACTGCACTCATCGAGGGCACAGGGCGACACGCCGGGGATTCCGTCCACAGGAGAAAATCCGAACTCCCCACAGGCTGTGGATAACCGCGAGCGAGTCCGCGGGAATCCGCGGATCACCGGGGCATCCGGTTGGGGATGAACAGTGGATAACGCGGTGGAAAACTACAGGGATGTAACTACAGCATGTTGTGGCGGTTCAGTTCCGCAGACACAAGATGTAGTATTGAAGAAGCGAAATCAGCAGTACGGGGGCGGGCTCCTCCGGAGCTCGAGTACACGAAGAGAACGAGGGGAAACCATGACGGTCACGGTCTACACGAAGCCTTCCTGCGTCCAGTGCAACGCCACCTACCGCGCCCTCGACAGCAAGGGCATCGAGTACGAGGTGTTCGACGTCTCCGAAGACGAGCAGGCGCTCGCCCACGTCAAGGAGCTCGGCTACCTGCAGGCCCCGGTCGTCATCACCGACGAAGACCACTGGTCGGGCTTCCGCCCCGACAAGATCGCCGAACTCGCCTCCCGCCTCGCGTAGATCGACTGGGTCGACCGGGCAGGTTCGACTCGGGTCTCGAGACGCGGCCGACTCGTCGGGCGCCACTCGACCACCGGAAGAACGCGGCGAAGGAAGCATCATGACGAATCTCGTCTTCTTCTCCAGCGTCTCGGGCAACACCAAGCGCTTCATCGAGAAGCTCGGCCGCCCTGCGGCCCGCATCCCGCTGCATGCTCGCGACGACGCCCTGCACGCTGAGGAGCCGTTCGTGCTCGTCGTCCCCACCTATGGCGGTGGGGACGGCAAGGGAGCTGTGCCGAAGCAGGTCATCAAGTTCCTGAACGACCCGCAGAACCGCGCACTGCTGCGCGGCGTGATCAGCGCCGGAAACACCAACTTCGGGAACGCCTACGGCCTCGCCGGCGACATCATCGCCGCGAAGACGGGCGTGCCCCATCTGTATCGATTCGAAGTATTCGGAACACCAGACGACGTTCGCGCCGTCGACGAGGGATTGGACGCATTTTGGTCACGACAAGCACAGCGGCGAACTCGGCAGCAGCAGACGGCGTAGCCCTCATGGACGCTCCGCGCACCACCGTCGCGATGGACTACCACTCGCTGAACGCGATGCTCAACCTCTACGGTGCCGACGGTCGGATCCAGTTCGAGAAGGACCGTGAGGCGGCGCGGGAGTACTTCCTGCAGCACGTCAACCAGAACACCGTCTTCTTCCACTCCCTCAAGGAGCGCCTCGACTACCTCGTCGAGAAGCAGTACTACGAGCGGGCGGTGCTCGACCAGTACCCGTTCGAGTTCATCCAGAAGCTCAACGACCTCGCCTACTCGAAGAAGTTCCGGTTCGAGACCTTCCTCGGCGCGTTCAAGTACTACACGAGCTACACGCTCAAGACGTTCGACGGCAAGCGCTACCTCGAGCGCTTCGAGGACCGCGTCGTCATGACCGCACTGGGCCTCGCCCAGGGCGACGAGCAACTCGCGACCGACCTCGTCGAAGAGATCATCGGCGGCCGCTTCCAGCCGGCCACGCCCACGTTCCTCAACACGGGCAAGGCGCAGCGCGGCGAGCTCGTCTCCTGCTTCCTCCTCCGGATCGAAGACAACATGGAGTCGATCGCGCGCGGCATCAACTCGGCGCTGCAGCTCTCGAAGCGCGGCGGCGGCGTGGCGCTCCTGCTCAGCAACATCCGCGAGTCGGGCGCCCCGATCAAGCAGATCGAGAACCAGTCGTCGGGCATCATCCCCGTGATGAAGCTCCTCGAGGACTCGTTCAGCTACGCCAACCAGCTGGGAGCCCGCCAGGGCGCCGGCGCGGTGTACCTGAGCGCGCACCACCCCGACATCATGCGGTTCCTCGACACCAAGCGCGAGAACGCCGACGAGAAGATCCGCATCAAGACGCTGTCGCTCGGCGTCGTCGTGCCCGACATCACGTTCGAGCTCGCGAAGAACAACGAGGACATGTACCTCTTCTCGCCGTACGACGTCGAGCGCGTCTACGGCAAGCCGTTCGGCGACGTGCCCATCACCGAGCACTACCGCGCCATGGTCGACGACCCGCGCATCAAGAAGACGAAGATCAACGCGCGCGAGTTCTTCCAGACCCTCGCCGAGATCCAGTTCGAGAGCGGATACCCCTACATCGTGTTCGAGGACACGGTGAACGCGGCGAACCCCATCAAGGGCCGCATCAACATGTCGAACCTGTGCTCGGAGATCCTCCAGGTCAACACCCCGACCACGTACAACGAGGACCTGAGCTACGACGCCATCGGCAAGGACATCAGCTGCAACCTCGGTTCGCTGAACATCGCCCTCACGATGGACGGCCCCGACTTCGGCAAGACCGTCGAGACCGCCATCCGCGGCCTCACCTCGGTGTCGAACCAGAGCCACATCTCCTCGGTGCGGTCGATCGAGGACGGCAACGACAAGTCGCACGCCATCGGCCTCGGCCAGATGAACCTGCACGGCTACCTCGCCCGCGAGCGCATCTTCTACGGCAGCGAGGAGGGCATCGACTTCACGAACATCTACTTCTACACGGTGCTGTTCCACGCGCTGCGCGCGTCGAACACGATCTCCATCGAGCGTGGCGAGGTCTTCGACGGGTTCTGGGACTCCAAGTACGCGTCGGGCGAGTTCTTCGAGAAGTACACGGATGCCGCGTGGGTGCCCGCGACCGCGAAGGTCACGCAGCTCTTCGCCGATGCCGGCGTGCACATCCCGACGCAGGAGGACTGGCGCGAGCTCGCGGCATCCGTCAAGCAGCACGGCATCTACAACCAGAACCTGCAGGCCGTGCCGCCCACCGGCTCGATCTCGTACATCAACAACTCGACGGCATCGATCCACCCGATCGCGTCGAAGATCGAGATCCGCAAGGAAGGCAAGCTCGGTCGCGTCTACTACCCGGCGGCGTTCATGACGAACGACAACCTCGAGTACTACCAGGACGCGTACGAGATCGGCTACGAGAAGGTCATCGACACCTACGCGGCGGCGACGCAGCACGTCGACCAGGGCCTCTCGCTCACGCTCTTCTTCAAGGACACCGCGACGACCCGCGACATCAACAAGGCGCAGATCTACGCGTGGAAGAAGGGCATCAAGACGATCTACTACATCCGCCTCCGCCAGCTCGCGCTGGAGGGCACGGAAGTGGACGGCTGCGTCAGCTGCATGCTGTAGCTCCGGTGGTCGAGTAGCGCCGCCGCAGGCGACGCGTATCGAGACCCACTCCCCGCGACATCCGCTCGAGACATCCGTTCAGAAGGAACCGACATGACCCTCACAGACCCGGTGAACTCGGCGAGCAACGACCCGGCACACACCGGCGGAAAGCTGAAGCTCGTCGATCACGTCAACGCGATCAACTGGAACAAGATCCAGGACGACAAGGACGTCGAGGTCTGGAACCGCCTCGTCAACAACTTCTGGCTGCCCGAGAAGGTGCCGCTGTCGAACGACGTGCAGTCGTGGAACACGCTCACCGCCGACGAGCAGCAGCTCACGATGCGCGTGTTCACGGGGCTCACCCTGCTCGACACGATCCAGGGCACGGTAGGCGCAGTGTCGCTCATCCCCGACTCGCTCACCCCGCACGAGGAGGCGGTGTACACCAACATCGCGTTCATGGAGTCGGTGCACGCGAAGAGCTACTCGTCGATCTTCTCGACGCTGTGCTCGACGAAGGAGATCGACGACGCCTTCCGCTGGTCGGTCGAGAACGAGAACCTGCAGAAGAAGGCTGCGATCGTCATGGAGTACTACCGTGGCGACGAGCCCCTGAAGCGCAAGGTCGCCTCGACGCTGCTCGAGTCGTTCCTCTTCTACTCGGGCTTCTACCTGCCGATGTACTGGTCGTCGCGGGCCAAGCTCACCAACACGGCCGACCTCATCCGCCTCATCATCCGCGACGAGGCCGTGCACGGGTACTACATCGGCTACAAGTTCCAGAAGGGGCTCGAGCTGGTCGACCAGGCCAAGCGCGACGACCTCAAGGACTACACGTTCTCGCTGCTCTACGAGCTCTACGACAACGAGGTGCAGTACACGCAGGACCTCTACGACGGCGTCGGCCTCACCGAGGACGTCAAGAAGTTCCTGCACTACAACGCGAACAAGGCGCTGATGAACCTCGGCTACGAGCCGATGTTCCCGAAGACGGTCACCGACGTGAACCCGGCGATCCTCTCGGCGCTCTCGCCGAACGCCGACGAGAACCACGACTTCTTCTCGGGGTCGGGCTCGTCGTACGTCATCGGCAAGGCGGTCAACACCGAGGACGAGGACTGGGACTTCTAGCGCTCCTGTGAGGCGCGTCGACGGCTCTGAGGTGACCCTGCTCTGAAACGGACGCTCTGGTCCGGGTGACTGCACCAGGACTACCCTTTCGCCTGAACGCAAGGTGAGGAGTAGTCATGAAGGTCGAGGGCATCACCTGGCACGCGGTCGTGCTCGAGGATGGGACGTTCGCTGCGACCCGGAAGCTGCTGACGGAGACCATGGGCCTGTCGCCCAAGCTCGAGATGGAGGGATGGTCGATGCTCGGCATGCCGAACGGCTCGATCATCGACCTGTTCGCTCCCGAGGCGGCGTCGGAGATGTGCCCGTGGGGCCTCAACGACGGCGTCGTCTTCGGCTTCCGGGTGGACGATCTCGAGCAAGCCTCCCAGCAGTTGGAGGCAAGCGGCTGCGAGCTCCTCGGTGAGGTCAACTTCATCGAGGAGTTGAACTACTCCTGGCGCCACTTCCGCGCGCCCGACGGCCGCGTGTACGGCATCAACCAGCAGCACTGACGGGCCTGCCGGGCCGAGGCGCCGCGTCGTATCGTGGAAACGGATATCCGACGCCGCGAGGGAGGTCGAGGATGAGCGAGGATCCCCAGCGCGCGGCGTGGCAGTACCGGATCGATCGCCTCGCCCGCGAAGAGGCGATCGCCCGTGGCGAGGAGCCCGAGATCGCCGACGTCGCGTCCGAACCGGCTCGACCGTCCACGCAGGCTGAGCGATCGGCGTACGTGGAGAACGCGATCCAGCAGGCGATCCGTCGCGGTGAGTTCGACAACCTCCCCGGAGCGGGAAAGCCCCTCGAGGGGTTGACCGGGCAGCACGACCCCGACTGGTGGATCCGTCGCAAGATCGAACGCGAGCAACTGCGCGGATTGGGTCCGCCGGCGCTCACCCTTCGGGTCGAGAGCCTTGAGCTCGAGGCCCGCCTGGATCGGATGCATCGCGAATCCGAGGTGCGCGAGGCCGTCGAGGACTTCAACCGGCGCGTGATCGAGGCCCGCCGCCAGCTGCTCGGCGGGCCGCCCGTCGTGACCCCGACTCGGGATGCCGGCGACGAGGTTCGTGCATGGCGCGAGCGCCGCGAAGCCCGACAGCGGCAGGCGGCCGAGGAACGCGCACAGCTCGAGCAGGAGCGGGGGACACCACGAACTCGGTGGTGGCGGCGTCGTCAGTCCTGAGGTGGGCGACGCAGCCGCTTGACGTCGGTGCGCCGCTTCTTCGCGTCCAGTCGCCGTTCCTTGGCGCCGCGACTCGGCTTCGTCGGTCGTCGTTGCGGTGACGGCGGCCGCAGCGCGTCGGCGACCACGGCAGCGAGCCGAACGCGAGCAGCATCTCGATTGCGCAATTGGGCGCGGTGCTCGGATGCTGCGATCGTCAGTACCCCGTCGACGAGGCGATTGTTCAGACGGTCGAGCAGCCGCTCCCGCTGGTGCGGAGTGAGCGCTGTCGAGCCGGCCACATCCCACACGAGCTCCGCTCGGGAGTCGGCGGTGTTCACACCTTGCCCGCCGGGACCTGACGACCGGGAGAAGCGCCAGGACAGCTCCGACTCGGGGATCGTGAGTCGGGAGTCGACCCGAAGGCCGGGGCGGTGGGCGGCGGGCATGAACCCATCATCCTCTTGTGGTCGAGCACTACGGGCGAGTCATATGCTCCTGCGCTCATGTGATTGGAGCCTTTTCACAATCACTGGGCACTTGCGTCGAGGTTTCCTCAATCCTCGCGCCAATCTTCGCGTGGCCGACTCCCGTCAGGACTACAACATCCCCAATCGGAAATGCAGTCGGATCGACCTGGGGGGATCTCATGCGTTGGATATGGTTCAGGGCCTCGGCCGCAATCGTCGCGAGTTCGGGCGTCGTCGCCGGACTGCTGGTCAACATCGATCGCGCCACACGCGAGGGTCAGGTTCGCGGTGACGTGCTGGCGAACTACTTCAGCCTGTTCACGATCGTGTCGTCGATCCTCAGCGCCGTCGTGCTGACGATCGCGGCGCGATGGATGTTGCGGCACCCCGGGCCCTCGCCTGAGCCGGTCAGCATCGCCATGGCGATCGCCGCGGTCACGGCGCCGGTGATCCTGCTCGGCATCGTGTTCAACGTGCTGCTGCGTGGGAATCCAGCCCCGATCGCCGCCACCGACCCCGGCTGGGTCTCATTCATGGACTCGTGGGCCACGGAGACGCTCCACGTCGTCCTGCCGATCTACTTCGTGATCGACCTGCTGTTCGCGAGCAGGCGCCGCGCGCTCCCGTGGTCGTCGCTTGCCATCATCGTCAGTTACCCGCTCGCGTGGACCGTCTACACGATGGTCCGCGGGGAACGCGTGGTCAACCCCGACGGCAGCACGCCCTGGTGGTACCCGTACGGGTTCCTCGACCCGCACACTGCGGGCTACGTGTCGGCGTTCACGTACATCGGCGCCATCCTGTTCGCGTTCCTGCTGCTCGGCGCCGCCATCATCGGGATCGGTCGGGCTCGCGAGCGGCGCGCCGCTCGTCAAGAAGCGTCCACACGGTCGCGCATCGGTGGCCTGCCGCTCTGAACCTCACCCGCCCGCGATCCGTGCTCGCCGACGATGACGGGAAGTGACCTCGTGCTGGACACCGCTTCACTCCACCTCCCCGCACCACCAACCGCACGCCAGGTTCGTCGGTCGGGTCTCATCTCGTACTGGCGATCGAAGCTCTGGGGCCTCCTCCTGTCGATCGTCACCGATGGGGTGACGACCATCCGGGCCAACGCAGCTGAAGCGGTCCCGCTCGCTTCGAAGCCGCCGGTTCCGGATGGGCCGCTCGTCGTCATCGCCAACCACTCATCCCACGCCGACGCGGCCGTCCTGCTCGCAACGCTCGGTCGGTCCCGCCCGGTCAGGTTCGTCGCCGCGGCCGACTACTGGTTCGGCAAGCGGCGGAACAAGCTCGTCGCGAACTGGCTGGTCGGCATCTGGCCCATCCGGCGTGACCGGAACGGCATGAAGGATCTGCTCGCCGCCGCTCCGACCGTCGCAGCGGGTGTCGTCGTCGTGGTGTTCCCGGAGGGCAGCCGCCGGCGCACACCGAAGCTCTCCGGCTTCAAGCGCGGCGCGTTCGAGCTCGCCGCGGCATCCGGGGCCAAGGTCCTGCCCGTCGGCCTGGCCGGCGCAGGCGACCTGCTTCCGGCGGAACGGAAGCTCATCCGTCGCGGGCCGGTGGAGGTGCGCTGGGGTGAACCCGTTCACCGTCGAGACGGGGCATGCGGAGGAGGCTGCCGCGGCAGCGTTCGAAACCATCGACACCCTCATCGAAGCGCCCGCCACCCAGCGCCCCGGCCGTGCCTGGATCCGGGTGCGCCGCATGGCGTTCGCCGCAGCGGGGCTGGCACTGGTCACCGCCTGGGCCTTCGCGGAAGGCATCTTCTGGCCGCTGATCGCGGAGATGCCGCTGCTGCTGCTCGTCTGCACGGTCGGACGGTCATGGCGCGGCCCGCTCCTGATCGCGGGATCCGCCCTCGCCTCCGCCCTCGGAATCCTCACCACCTGGTGGCTGGTGTCGCACGGCGTGGACACGCCCACCCCGTTGACCACGGCGCGGATGCAAGAGACCGCGATGTACGAGCTCGCGACCGACCCGTCGAACGCGTTCGCGCATCAGATGTTCAACGGCATCCCCGTCAAGGTGTATGCCCACAGCGCGGGTGAACTCGGAATGGACCTCCACGACGTCGCCTCCTCGATGCTTCCGAGGCTCGCTCGTATCGGAATCGTCGGCTGCATCGGATGGGTCGCGGGTGGTCTGCTGTCCCGCTACCTGAAACCGTGCCTGGGCGCCGTGCAAGCCGTCTGCCTGACGTTGTTCCCGCTCGCGCTCGGCCTCGTCATCTGGTGGTGGTCGTGATGCGCGGCCTGTACGCGGCGAAGCCGTGGTTCACCCGGCAGCTCGGGAGAATCGTGACCACTGCGGTCGACCGCGGGTGGTCGCCGGATGCGTTCACGGCGGTCGGTGTGGCCTTCGCCGTCGTGGCCGCCGGCGGCCTGCTCGTCGGATCCTGGCCAGTGGTGCTCGTCGGACTGGTCGGTCGGCTCGCCGGTGCGAACCTGGATGGCGCCGTGGCTCGAGCCCGAGGAGTCAGCCGCCCGTTCGGGTTCGTCCTCAACGAGATCGGCGACCGCGTCTCGGATGTGCTGCCGTTCGCGGCCCTCGGCATCCTCGCGTGGCAGTCCGGTTCCGTCCCTGCCTTGGTGCTGGCCCTGGTCGCGATGACGGCCGCGTCATGGCCGACCTTCATCTCGCTGTCCGCAGCGGCGGCCGGCGCGCCTCGAATCAACGGTGGACCGTTCGGGAGGACGGAGCGCACCCTCACCGTCTTCCTCATGTCGGTCGCGTTCACGTGGTTCCCCGTCCCTGCCGTGATCGGCGTCGGCTCGGGGGTGATCATCGCCGGTTCGGCGTTGACTGCTGCGACTCGGGCTCGAGCAGCCCATCGCCACCTCCGACTGGTCGACGCATGACCTGGCTCGGGCTGAGTGCCCCTGCGACCGTCGGACTCATCGTGCTCCTGGCCACCGCTCTGCCCGTGCTGCTCTTCGGAAACTCGACCATCCGAAGCAGATGGCTGACCTGGGCCGTCATCGGGGTGGTCATCGGCGCAGCGGAGGCGGTCGGCGTCGCCGGTGCGGTCATCGTGGCGGTCGCGGTCAGCGTCGTGTGCATCGTCGAGTACGTGAAGCTGGCCGGCCTCCGAGCCGTCGATCTCGCGGTCCTGATCACCGCCGGCGTCGGCGCACCGGTGTTGGCGGCGGTGCATCCGGCCGCGGTCAGCGCGTGGCTCCCGTTCGCGTTGCTGGCCGCCGCGGTGCTTCCCGTGCTCAGCCGGGATCCGGAGTCCGCCCTCCCACGAGCCACCGCTGCGGTGTTCGGGATGCTGTGGCTGGTCTGGGCGCCCGCGCAGCTGGTGATCATCCATCAGGACCTGACCCTGCTGGTCCTGACCGTCGCGCTCACGGACGTGACCAGCTGGGCGGTCGGGAAGACGCTCGGCCGGCTCCCCGGGCTGCGTGTTCATCCTTTCGCGGTGTCGCCGAACAAGACGGTCGCCGGGCTGCTGGGCGGGGCGGTCGCCGCCGCGGCCGTCCTGCTGCTCACGGGGCAGTTCAGCTGGGTGTTGCTGGTCGCGGCAGCGGTCGGTGCGCCGCTCGGTGATGTGGTCGCGTCGATGGTGAAACGGCACGCCGGTGTGAAGGATGCCGGGGCTTGGCTTCCGGGGTTCGGCGGGCTGCTCGACCGGGCCGACTCCCTGCTCGTGGTGGCGCCGCTCTTCGCCGCCTCTCTCGCCTGAGGCCGGTCAGCTCGCCCGGCGGTAGCGGATGTGCGTGGCCAGCGGCGAATGCAGCACCTCGACGGGCTCGAACCGGAAGGATTCCACGCCGTCGAAGATCCGCTCGCCGGTCCCGAGCAGGACCGGGGCGATGTCGAGCGTGAGCTCGTCGACCACCCCGGCGATGAGCGCCTGCCGAACGGTGGAGGCGCCGCCCGCGATGTCGACCCCGTGGTCGCCAGCCGCCTCACGTGCGCGTGCATACGCGACGTCGAAGCCGTCGGTGACGAAGTGGAAGGTCGTCCCGCCCTCCATCTCGATCGGTTTGCGAGCGTAATGGGTGAGCACGAACACCGGCGCGTGATACGGCGGCTCGGCTCCCCACCACCCGCGCCAGTCGTCATCCCACTCACCGCGGATCGGCCCGAACATGTTGCGGCCCATGACGTAGGCGCCGCGCGGGCGCATCAGCCAGCCGACCGCGATCTCGTCGGCCTCGTTGGCACGCGCATCACCGGTATGCCAGCCGTGCAGTTCGAATCCGCGCTTGCCGAGCGGGTTCTCGCGACTCTGGTCCGGCCCGGCGACGAAGCCGTCGAGCGAGATCGACATGTGGCAGGTGGTGTCCGGCATCCCGACCCAGCGTACTCGTGCGGTCACACATGCGACGGGGTAGCGTCCAGTGATCGGATGCCTCATGCGACGTGGAGGGGCGGGGACGGGGATGGCAGACCAGGATGACCGCTCGGTCGACGAGTACCTCGCTTCGCTCGATGAGCAGACGGCCACGGACAGCGAGACGCTGATCGAGATGATGCGGCGGATCAGTGGGCAGGAACCCACGCTGTGGAATGTCGGCACCATCGGATTCGGCACGTACCACTACCGGTACGAGAGCGGCCGCGAGGGAGACGGCCACACCATCGGCTTCTATCCGAGGAAGGGCAAGCTGACCGTCTACCTGATGGATGGCACGGCACGCCACTCGGCGCTCCTGGCGGAACTGGGCAAGCACTCCACCACGGGATACTGCGTCTACATCAAGCGGCTCAGCGACGTCGACCCGGTCGTGCTCGAGCGGATCGTCCGAGCGTCGTACGAGTACGTCGAGTCGAAGTCGCAGGAGGGGCCGATTCGCGAGATCCTCTGGAAATCCGAGGCATAGCCGATCACGCGCCTCAGCCTTCGGCCGGCTCCCGCGGCGGGTTGTACATGAACTCGAGGCGGATACCGTTGTCGTCCTCGACGAAGGACGCGTAGTAGCGGTCGTTGAACCGCGGGTAGAGCTTCGGCTCGCGCACAGCCGTCCAGCCGGCGTCGAGGGCGATCGCGTGCAGGCGATCGACCTCGTCGCGGGAGTCGATGGCGAAGGCGAGGTGCTGCCAGCCGACC
Source organism: Agromyces sp. NPDC057865 (assembly GCF_042796995.1). Classification (NCBI taxonomy): domain Bacteria; kingdom Bacillati; phylum Actinomycetota; class Actinomycetes; order Micrococcales; family Microbacteriaceae; genus Agromyces; species Agromyces sp. NPDC057865. Next base: position 347,929 of record NZ_JBHVMJ010000003.1, read on the forward strand.
CGGCCGTGCCGGTGAGGCCCGGTACCGGCTTCGCGCGCGGGGAAGAGGATCAGTTCCTCGACGCCCCGGTACCAGGACACTCCGTTATCGGCATCCTGCCGCGTGCAGCCGAGCGCCTGCATGACGGGATCGAACTGGGCGACCGAACGAGGCAGGTCATCGACGGTGATGCCGAGGTGATCGAAGAGAGGCACCGGGACATCCTATGGGGGCGACATGCGACACCGCCCGCGCGCTCCGGAACTCGCAGAGCGCACGGGCGGCCCGGCACGGCACAGCACGTGCGAACGGGCTATTCGACGAGCTTGCCCGCCGTCGACACCTCGCGCATGAGCGCCGCGATCTCCTCCGGGATCTCGGGGATGTCCTCGCGGGTCACGCCCGTCGACGGCGACCACACCAGGTTCACCTGCAGCGACTCGTCGATGGCCGGGTAGTCGCTCCGGTTGTGGCATCCGCGGGTCTCGCGCCGTTCGAGCGCGGCCTCGAGGGTCGCGCGAGCGGAGAGCGCGGCCGACTTCAAGTCGAATGCGTGCGCCAGGTCCTGGTAGCCGGCGATGTCGGGATGCACGCCGATGTCGGCCATGCGCGCCTCGATCCCGTCGAGCTCCGCGAGTCCGGCGAGGAGGCCGGCCTCGTCGCGCACCACGCCGGCGTGCTCGGTCATGGTGTTGCGGATGGCACGCTGGAGGGCGCGGACGTTCTCCGAGCCATCCGATGCCAGCAGCCCGGCGATCTCGGAGCGCGCTGCCTCGACCGCGGCCGCCGAGCGATGCTGCGCGGGGAGCGCGGCAGAGTACGCTGCCGCCGCCTGTCCCACGATGCGTCCGAAGACGAGCAACTCGATGAGCGAGTTACCGCCGAGGCGGTTGGCGCCATGCAGGCCCGAGGATGCCTCGCCGATGGCGTAGAGGCCCGGGACATCCGTGCCGTGGTCATCGGGGCGCACCCACACCCCGCCCATCGAGTAGTGCGCGGTGGGCGCGATCTCGATCGGCTCCTTCGTGATGTCGAGCATCTGCAGCTCGAGCATGGTCTGGTAGACGCGGGGGAGGCGCTGCATGATCGTCTCGCGCGGGAGGTGCGAGACATCCAGCCAGACACCGCCATTGGGGGTTCCGCGTCCCTCCTTGATCTCGGTGTAGGCGGCGAGCGCGACACGGTCGCGCGTCGAGAGCTCCATGCGCTCGGGGTCGTACTTGGCCATGAAGCGCTCGCCGAGGCCGTTGGTGAGGATGCCGCCTTCGCCACGCGCCGCCTCGGAGATGAGGGTGCCGGCGGCGCTCTCGGGCTCGATGATGCCCGACGGGTGGAACTGCACGAGCTCGGGGTCGCGCACGCGGCCGCCCGCCTCGACAGCGAGGCGCCACGAGTCGCCCGTGTTCTCGTCGCGACGCGACGAGGTGCGGCGCCAGATGCGGTTGTGGCCGCCGGCGGCGAGGATGACTGCGTCGGCGTGGATGAGGTAGCGCGTGCCGTCCTCGAGGTCGAAGCCGTAGGCGCCGAAGACCGCGCCGTCGTCGTTCACGAGGATGCGCGTGACGTACACCGTGTCGAGGATCGGCACGTTGAGCTGCGCGGCCCGGTTAATGAGGGTGCGCTGGATCTCGAGGCCGGTGTAGTCGCCCGCGAACGCGGTGCGGCGGTAGGTGTGGGCGCCGAAGAAGCGCTGCGAGATGCGGCCGTCGTCCTCTCGGGCGAACGGCATGCCGTAGCGCTCGAGGTCATGGATGCCGCGGGCCGCGTTCTTCGTGACGATCTCGACGGTGTGCGGGTTCGCGAGGAGGTAGCTCTCCTTCAGCGTGTCGGCGGCGTGCTGCTGCCAGCTGTCGTCGGGGTCCATCGTGGAGAGCGCGGCGTTGATGCCGCCGGCGGCGAGCGAGGTGTGCGCGTCGGACTTGGCGCGCTTGCCGAGCGCGAGCACGTCGACGCCCGCCTCGGCGAGTTCGATGGCGGCGCGCAGGCCCGATCCGCCGGTGCCGATGACGAGCACGGTCGTGGAGAGCTGCCGCTCGGACGTGGTACTGGTGGTCATGCGCTCCACGCTAAGCATCCCTCGCGTATTACTCCAATGCATATTCGGCGTGCGAACCATGCGCGTATCCTATCGACATGAACCTCGAGCAACTGCGCAGCTTCGTCGAGGTGGCGAAGTTCGGCAACTTCACCCGGGCCGCCGAGGAGCTCTACCTCGCCCAGCCCTCGCTGAGCCGCCAGATCGCCGCGCTCGAGCAGGATCTCGGCGCCGAGCTCTTCCACCGCGCCCGAGGCGGCAGCACGCTCACGGTCGCGGGCGAATCGCTACTTCCGCTCGCGCGCCGGATGCTCGCCGACGCCGACTCGGTGCGGCGCGAGCTCGCCGAGCTCGCCGGCCTCGAGCGCGGCCGGGTCCGGCTCGGCGCGACGCCGACGCTCTGCATCAGCCTCGTCGCCGAGGTGTTCAGCGCGTTCCACGCGGAGCATCCCGGCATCGAACTGCACCTGTCCGAACAGGGCTCGCGCCGGCTGCTCGACGAGCTCGGCAGCGGCGAGCTCGACCTCGCGCTGATCACGACCTCCGACGCCGCGACCGCCGAGCGGTTCACGGTCACCCCGCTGCTCGTCGAAGAGCTCGTGGTCGTGTCATCCGCCGCCGCACCGCCGGTCGCCGCCGGCGACTCCATCGCGCTGGCGGAGGTCGCGGGACTCCCGCAGATCGTCTTCAGCTCCACTTACGACCTGCGCAGCACCACGGATGCCGCGTTCCGCACGGCCGGCCTGACGCCCGAGGTCGTGCTCGAAGGCGCCGAGATGGACGCCGTGCTGCGGTTCGTGGAACGCGGGCTCGGCGTCGCGATCGTCCCTGCGATGGTGCTCATCGATCGCCCCGGCCTGCGATCGGTGCGGCTCGAGGCGCCGACGCTGACCCGCACGATCAACCTCGCGCGTCCGACCGACGTCGCCGCGACCGCGGCGGTCGACGTCATGCAGCGCACGATCGCCGCCACCGCCACCGCGTTCGCGGCCAGGGCGGGCGAGACGATGCGGCTCGCCGGCGCGACGCCCTGACCCGATTCCTCGTCGTTCAGTCTTCGATAGGCTCCCAGAGCAGCTGGGCCACATCCAGCACGAGCTGGGGGCCGGCATCCGAACCGCTGGAGGATCGCACTTCGCCGACGCACACGCACACGACGTCGTTCAGCCTGCGGTAGTCGGGATGATCGCTCAGGTGCAGCACCGTGCCGACGATCTGCCGCGAACCGACCGGGTGAGTCCGCCCATACCCGTGGCATTCGAACATGATCGTGGCAGCGTCGTCCGTCTCGATCACCCCGCGCATGTCGGGCAGGAACGGACCCTCGTCCGTCCGCCGCAGCGGGGCATTCGCCGCCCGGAAGCGACCGGTCAGCGCGCCCTCACAGGATCCCTCCGCCAGGTAGAAGTGCTGCTGCCAGCCGCCCTCGACGTCGACCGCCCAACCCTGCGGATAGACGAATCGAATTCGGTAGAGATACTCGAGCCGCATCCGCCCCGCTCCTCGCTTCGGACTCGATCGTTCAGGTGCGGCTCCGGGCCGCGCGACCCACGGTAGAAGTGCCGGCCACGGCGGTCAAGCGACGTCAGCCGGTCGAGCGCGGCACGTTCACCACTGGGGCCGGCGCCGCGGTTCCCTACACTGGCAGTCGTGGGGGACACACCGAAGGTACCCGCGCTCGCGTCGGACCCTCTCCGCAACCTCGTCGCACTCGCCGGCGCTGCGGTCGTCACGGTCGTGGCGTTCCTCGTCTACAGCGCGGTCCTGCCGGTCCGGTTCACGATCGACGCCGTGATCGTGACCGCGTTCGTGTTCTGGATCGCCTACTCGCTCGCCCACGTGGTGTTGACCCAGGCGCTGTTCGGCCGCGCGAGCAGCGACGACTTACGTCGCTGGCTCAGCATCAGCAATCGTCGCCGTCGCCGCTCGCCCCGCTCCGGCGAGGAGAGCGACCGCGTCGGCCCGACGGTAAACGCGCAATGGTCGATCCTCGCCGCGGCGGCCGTGGCGCTCGTGCTCATCGCCCCGGGCCTGCTCGACAGTCCACTCGCCAACGGGCTCAGCTTCGGCGTGGTCGTCTCGGCGTGGCTTGTCACCGTCTACGCCTATGCGGTGCACTACGCCCGCCTCGACGCCTCCGCCGAGAGCCTCGAGTTCCCCGGGAAGACCGACACCGACCCGGTGTTCGCCGACTACTTCTACCTGTCGGCGCAGATCGCGACGACCTTCTCCTCGTCGGATGTCTCGATCTTGACGACCCGCGCGCGCAAGGTCGTCTCGGGCCAGACCTTCATCGCGTTCGCATTCAGCACGTTCATCATCGCGCTGCTCATCACGGTGCTGTTCATGAGCAACTGAGCGTCCGCGGTTCGGCTCCGAGGGCCGCGCCGAAAGCCGCTCGCCGACCTCCCGCATGCCCGCGTACGGTGGATCAGGGTCGAATCTCCACGATGACGTGGAGTGAGGGGGGCCCCTTGGGCACGATCATCCACCAGCCTGCTGCACAGATGATGGCCGGGCACGCCGTCGGAATCCTGCTGCTGAACACCGGCTACCCCATCATCCCGGGCAACGTCGCGAACGCGTCGACCTACGACTACCCGGTGAGATTCACGGTCGTCGAGGGCGCCGACAGTCCCCGCCTGATCGGCGGTGATCCGACGCTGCTCGAGCCCATCCTCGCCGCCGCCCAAGAGCTGGTCCGCGATGGCTGCCGCGCCATCGTCGGTGCGTGCGGCTACTTCGCCCGCTTCCAGCGCGAGCTCGCCGAGGCACTGCCCGTCCCGGTGTTCCTCTCGAGCCTGTGCCAGGTCCCGATGCTGCTCGGCGCACTGCAGCCCGAGCAGCGGCTCGGCATCCTCTGCGCGAAGCAGAGCAGCCTCGACCAGCGGATGCTGACGGCGGTGGGCATCCGCGAGGACGCGCCGATCGTCGTGGCCGGCATGGAGCACAGCCCCGGGTTCCGCGGCGCGATCCTCGAGGACCAGGGCTGGATGGACGTCGATCAGGTGCGGGACGAGGTCGTCGGCGCGGCCGTTCGGCTGGTGACCGATCATCCCGAGATCGGCGGCCTGCTGCTCGAATGCAGCGACATGCCCCCGTACGCCAAGCAGATCCAGGACGCGACGGGCCTGCCCGTGTGGGACTACGTCACGCTCATCGACTGGATCCACTCGAGCGTCGTACGTCGCACCTACGACGGCTTCATCTAGCTCGACAGGGGAGTGCGCCCGCCGACTCCGAGGACTACCGTTGGGGGGTGTCCGTTCGCGAGGCCGACGCGCGCACCGCTCACGCCGACGGCGTGGAGCGGCTCCTCGCAAGCTACCGGGTACTGCCCGAGGCATCCGCGGTCCGGCTCGCGAAGCCCACGTCGAACCTGTTCCGGCCTCGCGTGCCGGCGGATGCCGCGGGGCTCGACACGTCGGGACTGACCCACGTCATCACGGTCGACCCCGAGGCCCGCACGGCCGACGTGGCGGGCATGTGCACGTACGAGGACCTCGTGACCGCAACCCTCCCGTACGGGCTCACGCCACTCGTCGTGCCGCAGCTGAAGACCATCACGCTCGGTGGTGCGGTCACGGGCCTCGGCATCGAGTCGGCGTCGTTCCGCAACGGGATGCCGCACGAGTCCGTGCTCGAGCTCGACATCCTCACCGGCTCCGGCGAGCTCGTCACGGCCTCGCCCGACGAGCATGCCGACCTGTTCCGCGCGTTCCCCAACTCGTACGGCACGCTCGGCTACGCGGTGCGCCTGCGCATCGAGCTCGAGCCCGTGCAGCCGTTCGTGGCGCTCACGCACGTGCGGTTCCACACCCTCGCGGAGCTCGTCGCCGAGATGGACCGGATCGTCGAGACCGGCCTGCACGACGGCGAGCGGGTCGACTACCTCGACGGCGTCGTGTTCAGCGCCGACGAGAGCTATCTCTGCCTCGGCACGCAGACCGCGGCATCCGGCCCGGTGAGCGACTACACCCGGCAGCGGATCTTCTATCGCTCGATGCAGCACGACGAGGGGGAGCTCCACGATCGCCTGACGATCCACGACTACCTGTGGCGGTGGGACACCGACTGGTTCTGGTGCTCGGAGGGGTTCGGCGCGCAGCATCCGCTCGTTCGCCGGCTCTGGCCGCGACGGTATCGCCGCAGCCGCTCGTACTGGAAGCTGATGCGGATCGCGCGGCGGTACGGCATCGCCGACGCGATCGAGCGGCTCAGGCGGCGCCCGCCGCGCGAATGGGTCATCCAGGACATCGAGGTGCCGATCGGGCGCACCGTCGAGTTCCTCGACTGGTTCCTGATGAACGTGCCGATCGAGCCGATCTGGCTCTGCCCCGTGCGGATGCGGGACGACGACGGCTGGTCGCTCTATCCGCTCCGGCCGCGCGAGACCTACGTCAACGTCGGCTTCTGGTCGACGGTGCCGGTCGGGACGACCCCCGGCGAGACCAATCGGCGCATCGAGCAGGAGGTCGGCGAGCTCGACGGGCACAAGTCGCTCTACTCCGATGCCTACTATCCCCGCGAGGAGTTCGACGCGCGGTACGGCGGCGACGCCTACTGCGCCGTGAAGGGCCGCTACGACCCCGACGGGCGACTCCTCGACCTCTACGAGAAGGCGGTGCAACGACGATGACGACGTTCAAGGACCAGGTGGGCGAGACGGCCGAGACGGATGCCGCGACCGGACCGTCAGGCGACGACGGCAAGCTCAGCCTGGCCGAGATCCTCGAGCTGCTCGCCGGCGGGCGGCTGCCGCTGCGGTTCACCGCGTACGACGGCAGCGCGGCCGGCCCCGAGGACGCCCCGTTCGGGCTCGAGCTGACGTCGCCGCGCGGCACCACGTACCTCGCCACCGCGCGCGGCGACCTCGGCCTGGCCCGCGCCTACATCTCCGGCGACATCGAGGTCCACGGCGTCCATCCGGGGGACCCGTACGAGCTGCTCAAGGCCCTCGCCGACGAGCTGGTGTTCCGGATGCCGCCGCCGAAGACCATGGCGAGGATCGTACGGTCCATCGGCGTCGAGCACCTGCGCCCGATCGCCCCGCCGCCGCAGGAGGTGCCGCCGCGCTGGCGACGGCTCGGCACCGGACGCCGGCACAGCAAGGCGCGTGACGCCGAGGTGATCCACTACCACTACGACGTCTCGAACACCTTCTACGAGTGGGTGCTCGGGCCGTCGATGACGTACACGTGCGCGTGCTACCCGAGCGCCGAGGCATCCCTCGACGAAGCGCAGGAGAACAAGTACCGACTCGTGTTCGAGAAGCTGCGGCTGGAGCCGGGCGACCGACTGCTCGACGTCGGCTGCGGCTGGGGCGGCATGGTGCGGTACGCCGCCCGTCGTGGCGTGCGCGCGCTCGGCGTGACCCTGTCGCAGGAACAGGCGACGTGGGCGCAGCGGGCGATCGCCGAGGAGGGGCTCGCCGACCTCGCGGAGGTGCGCTACGGCGACTACCGCGACATCCGCGAGTCGGGCTTCGACGCGGTGTCGTCGATCGGGCTGCTCGAGCACATCGGCGTGCGGAACTACAAGGGGTACTTCCGCTTCCTGCGGTCGCGGCTGCGGCCGGGCGGGCTGCTGCTCAACCACTGCATCACCCGCCCCGAGAACAGGACCGAGCCGTCGACGCACGGGTTCATCGACCGCTACGTCTTCCCCGACGGCGAGCTCACCGGCTCGGGCCGCATCATCACCGAGGCGCAGGATGCCGGGCTGGAGGTGCTGCACGAGGAGAACCTGCGTCCGCACTACGCGCTGACCCTGCGGGACTGGTGCGCCAACCTCGTCGCGCACTGGGACGAGGCCGTCGAGGAGGTCGGCCTCGAGAAGGCCAAGGTGTGGGGCCTCTACATGGCCGGGTCGCGGCTCCAGTTCGAGCGCGGCGGCATCCAGCTGCACCAGGTGCTCGCGGTGAAGGACGACGGGCACGGCGGCACGGGTGACCTGCCGCTGCGGCCGTGGTGGAGCGGGTAAGCGTTTTCGTCAGGGGGTGCCGCCGGCGCCTCGATGCCGGATAGGCTCCTGCGGGTGAAGCCTCTCGCCGCCGCCGCCACCGCCGCCCTGCTCATCACTGCGCTCGCCGGATGCGTCGGCTCCGACACCGTCACGCCCGGGACGTCCTCGTCGAGCCGGACGCCGAAGGCGAGCGCTCCGGCAACGCCGAGCGCGACGCCTGGCGCGACCGACGCGACCGAGACCACTCCGGGCGCGGCTCCGGATCCCGCGCAGCTGAAGTGCCTCACGGTCGACCAGTCCGCCATCGACGTGATCGCGCAGGGGCTGCTCAGCGGCGTCACGGTGAACTCGGCGGCCGCTCACCTGGCGACCGACGACAGCGGGGTCTTCTACGTCACGCTCGATCTCGTCGGACCGGGCGCGGAGTCGGGGCAGGCGGTGGCGACGTTCGCCACGAACGACGATCCATCGGTGCCCGGCGGGGAGGGGATCACGATCGCCGTCGGCGAGGCGGCCCACCAGTTCTCGGACTGGCCGCGGGGCGACGAGTCCGACTTCCAGCTGACCGCCGACTCCCCGGGCGTCGCCGAGTCGGTGGCGTGCCTCGGGCTCTGAGGCCGGGGCGGTGATACCGGGTCGACCGATGCGCCGCGAACGGGTGTCGGACCGAAACGCGGTCGTGGCTTAATCTCGTGACCATGGGTACGATGGCGACCGCATATCTCACGGGCTTCGGCCGGTACCTGCCCGGTGACCCCGTGGACAACGACGGGATCGCGGCCCGGCTCGGCGGCGACGACGCGGTCACCGAGCGCATCCGACGTCGCATCCTCGACGCCAACGGCATCCGCACGCGGCACTACGCCCTCGACGAGCACGGCGAGCCGACCGAGCTCAATGAGGAGCTCGCCGTCAAGGCGCTGCGCGCGGCACTCGACGACCGGGGGATCGACGCGTCCGACCTGCGGATGCTCGCGTGCGCGACGACCATGGGCGACGTGCTCGTGCCGGGCTTCGCGTCGATGGTGCACGGCCGGCTCGGCGGGGGACCGATGCAGCTGCTCACCGCATCCGGCGTCTGCGCGTCGAGCCTCGCCGCGCTCGACGCCGCCGCGAGCAAGATCCGGCTGGGCGATCATCCGCGCGCCGCGGTCGTCGGGTCGGAGCTCGCGAGCCGCAGCCTGCGCCAGCGCCGCTTCGACGGCATCCGCGCGGGCATGGACTCGCACTTCCTCCGCTGGATGCTCTCCGACGGCGCCGGTGCCGTGGTGCTCGAGTTCCAGCCGCATCCGACCAAGCCGTCGCTGCGACTCGACTGGGTGCGCCACGTCTCGCTCGCGCACGAGCACGACGTGTGCATGCGCGCCGGCATGGAGGGTGCCGAGCCCGTCGTCGGGCACACGTGGCAGGACGTCGACCTCGCCGACGCCGAGGCATCCGGCATGTTCGTCATCAGGCAGGACGTGAGCATGCTCGACGACCTCGCCGGCGCTGGGCTCAAGCAGTTCGAGGAGCTCGTCGACATCGGACTCGTCGACGTCTCGCACCTCGACCACGTGGTCTGCCACTACAGCACCAACGTCTTCCGCGACCTCGCATTCGAGGGGCTGCGGCGACGCATCCCCACGCTCGACACCGACCGCTGGTACTCGAACCTCGAGACGCGCGGCAACACCGGCTCGGCGAGCATCTTCATCGCCCTCGAGGAGGCGTGGCACGAGGGCCGCTTCGCCCCCGGCGAGACGGTGCTGCTCGCGGTGCCCGAGTCGGGCCGGTTCTCGTTCGCCTTCGCCCACCTCACCGTGGTCGCCCCACCCGAACAGCAAGGAGCATCGACATGACCGACACGACGACCGCCCCGACAGCCGGCGCCGCCGCGCCGCTCGCCCACGCCGCCGCGCCGCTCGCCGACGCCGGCACGCTCGCCGAACGCCTCGCCGAGGTGTGGATCGAGCTCGAGGAGCGCCTCGACCGGGTGCCGATCCTGCAGCGGCTCGCCGAGGGCACGGTGACCATCCACGACTACGAGCGGCTGCTCTTCAACCTCCGCCAGCAGGTCGTCGACGGGTCGCCGTGGATCTCGCGCGCGGCATCCAACTTCGACATCGAGCACTTCACCCTGCGTGCCGCGGCCATCAAGCACGCCGAGGAGGAGCACCGCGACTACCTCATGCTCGAGCGCGACTATGTGGCGATCGGCGGGTCCCTCGACGAGCTGCGCAACGGCCGGAAGAACCTCGGCTCCGAGGCGCTCTCGGGCTACATGTTCCACTCCGCCGACCAGCCGAACCCGGTCGGGCTCCTCGGCGCGATGTTCATCATCGAAGGACTGGGCGCGAAGCGCGCCGCGGGATGGGCCGCCCGGTTCCAGGAGGTGCTCGGCCTCGCCGACAACCAGGTGCACTTCATGCAGTACCACCAGGAGGCGGACGGCGCGCACACCGGCGACCTCGAGGCGATCCTCACGTCGGGCATCATCGACGACGCGGCCGCCGACGAGATCGTGCGGTGCGCGCAGGTGGTCGCCCGGCTGTACGCGCTGCAGCTCGAGGAACTGGATCGCTGACATGGCGGAGTTCGTCCGCTCCGATCCGAGCATGTGGGAGGCGGTGTACGCCGACCCCTCGGTGCCACTCGACCGCGCACTCGTGCGACTCATCATCGACGACCAGCGGCGCCGCTCACGGCGGTGGCTCTACCCGATCGCGCGCATCGTGTCGCGGATCCTCGTCGCACTCATCTCGATCGTCAAGCGCGTCCTGCCGTTCCGGTGGATGCCGCTGCACACGATGGACGTGCTGTGCGTGTGGTTCCTGCGGCGATTCGTCTCGCCCGACGCCGTCGAGCTGCTCATCCGGCACTTCGTCGTCGAGACCAACCTCGTCAACTTCATCATCCGCAACACGCCCGTCGCGATGGAGCCGGTGACGCTGCGTCCCGAGACCCTCTCCGGGCTCGGCGACCAGGCCGTCGTCGAACACGACGTCAACGTCTACGACGTGCTGATCGCGCTCGACGCCGTGCCGCTGACCCGGCCCGAGACGCTCGACTTCGCGCAGCTCGACATCCCGCCGCTCGACGCCGAGCGCTGGCGCCGACGCACCCTCCGCCTCGACATCCAGACCGCCCTCTGCTTCATGAACATCCCGTTCTCGATGGCGCTGACGGTCGAGGAGTACCGCCGCGCGGTGCACTCGATCCGGTTCGACGACTCGTTCCTCGAGATCCTCGCCCTCGTCACCGACGACGACACGTTCCGGCACTGGAAGAACGCGGGCATGAGTCTCTGGATGGACTCCAACGTCGACGTGCCGCGCATGGTCTACCGGCACGCGCTCGTCTGCGAGTACGCCCATGCCCACCTCGTGAAGCTCGCCGGCGGCGCGTATCCCCGCGACACCGACGTCGAGTTCGACTGACACGTGCCCTCTCCCGCCGCCGAGTTCATCGACCGCACGCTCCGGTTCGAGGGCTCGGAGTTCCGGGCGGAGGCGGACGCGGAGCGGATCGGCGGCGGGCTGCGGTTCTACGGGGCGTCGGTCGGGGCGATCCGCGGCACGGTGCGCGACGCGGGCCGGCGGCATCCGGGCCTGACGCACGACGAGGTCACGGCGCTCGCCGCGGAGCTCTGGGAGGAGCCGGTCTACGAGCGTCGGCTCGCCGCGATCGTCCTGCTCCAGGGGCAGGTGCGGATACTGCGGGGCAACGACCTCACGCGAATCGAGCAGTTCCTGCGCGATGCCCGCGTCGGCGAGCTCGTGGATCCGCTCGCCGCTGACGTGGTGCGTCCGCTGCTCGATCGGCTCGAGGGCGCGGAGGCGGAGCGCGCACGCAGGATCATCGAGCGATGGGCGACCGATCCCGATCCGAACCTGCGGCGGGCGGCCGCGTTGCTCTGAGGTTCGTCCGGGCGGATATTGCGCCGCCGACATCGAATCGCGGCCACCAGCATCGCACCGAGGCGCGGTAGCGCCGGAACTCGTCGCCGAATCGTGCCTCGAGGTCCGCTTCCTCGAGCGGTCGGACGGCGAAGTTCCACACGAGCGACCCGGCGACGGCGTACACGATCACGAGCCACGACGGAAGCATCAACCCGACGGCGATGCCCTGGACGATGCCGGAGACGGCCATCGGATTCCGGACGAACCGGTACGGACCGGCGATGACGAGACGGTTCGGCATCGCCGAGGGCAGCGGGGTGCCGGCACCGATCGTCGACATCGTCGCGGCAGCCCACAGTCCCAGCCCGCTCGCGAGCAGGAACACCACGAGGCCGACCGTTCTCGTTGCGCTCGGGAACGGGATGGCGAGGCTCCATTGCTCCTCGACGAAGGCGATCGTGAACGGGATCACGGCGAGGAAGACGCCCCAGAAGATCAGGATCTCGACCGCGGTGGCGATCACATGGCGGGTCGCGCCGGCCCGCGCGGAGGCGGGTCGGAATGCGAACGGGCCGCGGGCGACGATCCACTCGGTGGGCAGCCGTCCCAGCAGCATCAGTGACAGTGCGGCCAATGAGCCGCCGGCCGCCGCCATCATGAGGAGGGCACCCCAGCCCGCCTCCGTCGTCACGGTGGCGTATACCGCTATGCCCGCTGTGACGATGATCGTCCATCCGGTGGTCACCATGGCGGCAGTGCGAAGCCCCACTGCGGCCACCGCCGACGCCAGCACGAACAGCGGAATGTCGAGCGCCGCCATGATCATCGGGTCGAGGCTTCCCAACGTCGCCTCACGCACGAAGGGAACGGCGAACACGGCGATCCACCACGCGCTGCCGGCGAGGGCCTGCGCGGCGAAGTACAGGCGGGCCCACATGTCGGCAACATAGCATCGGCCGTCGGCTCCGGACGCCGCGTGCGAGACTGCACCGGTGGAGGACATCGAGCTCGCCCGCATCGCGGGCGGCACCGTGGGGCTCCACGACGCGCGCCGCAAGGTGCGGTGGACCGTCGAGCTCGAGCCGTTCGAGCTCGGCGTCTATCCGGTGACGCAGGCGCAGCTCGGCGAGCTGCTGGGGGAGACGGCGTCGCATCCGCGGCGGCCCGCGACCGACGTGAGCTGGCTGCGGGCGATCAGGTTCTGCAACGCGGCATCCGAGTGGGAGGGGCTCGACCCCGTGTACACGTTCGACGGCGAGGACGTGACCTGGCACGTCGACGCCGACGGGTACCGCCTGCCGACCGAGGCCGAGTGGGAGTTCGCGTGCCGCGCGGGGTCGACGGCTCCGCACTACGGCCCGCTCGCCGAGGTGGCCTGGACGAGCGCCGACGGCGTGACATCGCCGCAGGACGTCGGCGGGAAGCATCCGAACCTCAACGGGCTCTTCGACACGCTCGGCAACGTCTGGGAGTGGTGCTGGGACCTGCTCGACCCCGTGCGGTACGACGACTACCGGGTCTTCCGCGGCGGCGGGTTCGCCGACGACGCGTGGAGCGTGCGGGCATCGACCCGGCGCGGGGGAGCGCCGCGCATGCACCACGAGGACGTCGGGTTCCGCGTGGCGCGCGGCGGCTTCGACGCGACGGATGCCGCGCAGGGCTGGTCGGCGCAGGCGGACCTCGAGCGCGCCGACCTCGACGGTCCGACGCCGTTCGGGTGGACGCCCCGGCGCTGACCTGGCGTCGACGACGGGCCGCGGGTCGCGGCCGCGGGCACGCCGCGCCGCGACGCTACTTCACGACGCGATAGCGCAGGTGCGTCGCGGCATCCGTGTCGATCACGACGGGCCCCTCGAGCCGCACGTGCCGCTCGAGCCAGCCATCGCCGAAGAGGGGCGTGCCGCTGCCGAAGAGCACGGGCACCAGGTGGATCGAGATCTCGTCGACGACGCCCTCGGCCAGGTACTGCCGGGCGATGTCGGCGCCGCCCATGATGCCGACGTCCTGGTCGCCGGCCGTCGCGCGTGCGGCGTCGAGCGCCGAGCGGGTGTCGCCGACGAACGTGTAGACGCCGTCCTCGGGAACGTCGGCGGGCGTGTCGTGGCTCACGACGAACAGGGGGATCCGGGCCGGGCCGGTCGGGCCGTCGGCTCCCCACCACCTGATGGAATTGTCGTACGTGCGACGGCCGGCGATGACGGCGCCCAGCCGCTCGCCGGCCTGCTCGAGCAGTTCGCGGTCGCGCTCGCCGCCGTCGAGCGCCCAGTCGTGCAGCACCTCGCCGTCGACCCCCATGCCGACCTCGGGCGTCATGCCGCTCGCCGCGATGAACCCGTCGAGCGACATGCTGATGTCGAAGATGACCGTCCCCATGATGAGCTCCTTTCTCGAAACGTTCGCTCACTGCTGCGTCGAACGGGGAAGGGGCTGGATCGACAGCGCGAGGATGTTCAGTCGTGACGCTCCGCGTCGCCGGCGCGAATCAGCCGACGCGCGCTCGTCACCGACGGCCCCAGGTGCGCGAGGTGTGCGACGAGCTCGTCGGCCGTCGCGGCCAGCTCGTCGTCGGACATCGGGTCCAGCGCGTCGAGGATGAACACGGCGGTCGTCGTGTGCTCGGTGAGCTGCGTTCGACGGGCCTGACGCCAGTTCCAGCGTCGGCACGTCACGCCTGCATCGTCGCACCAGACGACCTCGCCGACCTCGGGATGCTCGACCAGCTCGGCCCCGTCGACCACCGTGTCGAACGGCTCGGCGCCGCTCGCCCGGAGCAGTCGCGGCGGACCCTGATAGCGCGAGAGGTCCTCGCCCCCGAGCGGTACCTGGTGCAGCACGGACACCGCGTTGTAGAGGTCGGTGAGCGGGTTCACCCGAGGCAGGCCGCTCGCTGCGCGGCGCAGCAGGGCCTCGAGGCTGTTGCGCGTACGCTGCGGCTTCGCGCCGAACGCGCGGTAGGCGTCGCGCCACGCGGCGACGTGGGGCAGGTCCTCGACGGGGCCCTTCGCCAGCGCAGCCCGAGCGGATGCCTCGGCGGACTCGATGAGCGCGGCGCTCGTGCCGTCGCTCGAGCCCGGCTCGAGTCCGTCGACGGCGATCAGGAGCGCCCGATAGTCGGGGCGCAGGCCGAACACGGCCGGTTCGACCTGCGCCCCCGACAGCGCGTCATGCAGTGCGTCCATCCCGTGACATCCTCCTCCGTCGAGGAGTCCGTGTCACCGGCGGTGCGCTCCGCGAGCGGGCTACTTCTCGGCGTCCAGGCGCTGCCGATCCTCGTCGAGCAGCGCGTCCTCGCCCTCGTCGCCCTCGGCGATGACCTCGTCCTCCTGCAGCGACAGGCGCAGGCGGCGTCGGAACAGTCGGGTCATCACGAGCAGCGCGACGAAGCCGATCGAAAGCCAGATCAGGCCGTAGGTCATGGCCTCGCTGCTCACGTTGAGCCAGAGCACGACCGTGAGCACGACGCCGATCACCGGCAGCACGATGTTGCGCACGACCTGCCACAGCGTCTTCGCCTCGCGACGGCGGATCGCGAAGTGGAGGATGACCGACAGGTTGACGACGGTGAACGCGATGAGCGCGCCGAAGTTGATCATCGAGAACACGAAGTCGAGGTCGGCGATGGCCGCGCCGAGCGACACGATGCCCACGAGCACCACCGCGACCGCCGGCGTGCGGAACTTCGGATGCACGTACGACAGGCGCCGCGCGATCGGGCCGGTGCCGTTGCGGCCCATCACGTAGATCATGC
Organism: Agromyces sp. NPDC057865; assembly: GCF_042796995.1. Classification (NCBI taxonomy): domain Bacteria; kingdom Bacillati; phylum Actinomycetota; class Actinomycetes; order Micrococcales; family Microbacteriaceae; genus Agromyces; species Agromyces sp. NPDC057865. The sequence goes on from NZ_JBHVMJ010000003.1 coordinate 363,536, forward strand.
GCGAGACGCTCGCGTGCGACGCGAGGCTCGACGCCGCCGCAGCTGCGACCGCCGCCGAGACGAAGAAGATCTGGAAGACCATGCCGCCGACCGAGTACGCGATCTCGGGCAGCGCGGTGCCCTCGGTGAAGCCCTCGGTCGACGGGAAGAGCGACTGCGCGAACCACGCTGCGGTGAAGAAGATCACGCCGCCGATCACCAGGGCGAGCACGATCGCCTTCGGCACGGTGTGCGCGTCCTTCGCCTCCTCGGTGTACATCGTGATCGCGTCGAAGCCGATGAACGAGAAGCACACGATCGTGGCCGCGCTGATGACCGTCGCGATCTGCGTGTTGGCGTGGTACAGCGGCTCGAGGCTGAACGCCGTGCCGTTGCCGGCGCCCTGCGACAGCGCACCCCAGGCGAGCATCACGAAGACCGCGATGAGCACGACCTGGAACACGAGCAGCGTCGCGTTCACGCGCGAGGTCGACGAGATGCTCCAGAGGTTGAGCAGCGTGATCAAGGCGACGTAGCCGAAGACCCAGATCCAGCCCGGCACGTCGGGGAAGAATGACTCGAAGTACTGGCGCACGAGCAGTGCGTTCACGAGCGGCAGCAGGAGGTAGTCGAGGAGGGCCGTCCAGCCGACGAGGAAGCCGACGTTCGGGTGGATGGTCTCGGAGGCGTACGTGTACGCCGATCCGGCCGAGGGGTAGACTCGCGTCATCCGCCCGTAGCTGATGGCCGTGAACAGCATCACGACCAGGGCGAAGAGGTAGGCGAGCGGCACCACGCCGCCGCTCTCCTCCGAGACGTAGCCGAACGTGTCGAACACCGTCATGGGCGTCATGTACCCGAGGCCGAGGGCCACGATGGCCCAGAGGCCGAGGGAACGCCGAAGCTTCGTGGGGTTGGCAGTCCGTGCTGCGGTTGTGGTCATCGTGGATCCTGTCGTCGCCATTGTCGAGCGAGGTGACATTACGCCAGCCGACGTGCGCGAGGCATGTCCATGGCGGCGATCTCGAACTCCGCGATCCGCCACCGTGTCCAAGCGGGCTGCCCGTCGGGCGTTGAGCGGCCCCGTGGCTACGCGCGCACGAGCAGGAAGATCCCCGACGACAGCGTGAGCACCAGCACGATGCGCTCGAACCAGACGGGGGAGATCCGGCGCGCGACGGCTCGACCGCCGAGGGCGCCCAGGATCAACGCCGGCACCAGCACGAGGTTCAGCAGGAGCGACTGCCACGTCATGAGCCCGAGCCCGATCGAGAACGGCACCTTGAAGGCGTTCACGAGCAGGAAGAACCAGGCGGCGGTGCCGAGGATGGCCTGCACCGGGAGGCGCGACGCCACGAAGTAGAGCGTCATCACGGGTCCGGCGGCGTTCGCGATCATGGTCGTGAACCCGCCGAGCGGGCCGAACACGTAGGCCAGTCCCGTCGGCACGGGCCGTGGCTCCGTCGCGCTGCGGCGCTCGCGGAGCAGGAAGGTCACGCGGACCACCACGAGCAGGACGAGCGTCGCGCCGATGATCCGGCGCACGGCCGCGTCATCCGCGTACCAGAGCACGACGACGCCGAGCAGCACGCCCACGACGACCGAGGGGATGAGCCGGCGGAGGATCGTCCAGTCGGCGTGGGCGTGGTACATCCGGACGGCGATGAGGTCGCCGACGAGCAGGAGCCCGAGGACCGCGCCCGTCGACGCCTTGGCGGGCAGGACGGTCGCGAAGAGTGCCGCCGGGATCGGCCCGAACGCGGGCATTCCGCTCTTCGACGCGCCGACCGCGAGGGCGGCGACCGCGAGCAGCAGCCACTCGAGCGGGGTGAAGGCGGGCAAGGCGGGCACCATGCCATCCTCGTACGGCGACGCCGTCGGTCCGATCAGGATGACGCGCCGGCGTCATCGACGCTCGTCGGGTCGTCGCGTCGGTTCAGGCGTCGGATGCCGCGGCGCGGGCCGCTTCGGCCGCCCGCTCGACCCACTTCGGCACCTCGCCGTAGCGCTGCGACGGAACGAGTCGCCCGGCCGCGCTGTCGTCGATGAGCTGCGCGAGCCGTCGCTCGCGCGTGGCCTCCTGCTTGGCGGTGAGGATCCAGTGCACGACCAGGCGGCGGTAGGTCGGCGTCGCCGCCTCCCAGAACGCCGACGCCGCGGCATCCGCTGCGAGCTGCTCGGCGAACGCCGGCGGGAGGTCTTGCGCGGGGTTCTCGAACGAGTACACGCCCGAGCGGTCGTCGCGCCGACGCTCGAACGCCGCGACGCCGGCCGGATGCATGCGGCCCTCGGCGGTGAGTCGCTCGACGAGCGCGATGTTCACGGCCGACCAGTTGCTGCCCGACTTGCGCGGGGTCCAGCGCTGGCGCCTCGCGTCGTCGTCGATGCGCTGCGAGACCGAGTCGATCCAGCCGAAGCACAGCGCCTCGGGCACGGCCTGCTCCCAGGTGAGGCCCCGATCGGGCACGTGCCGCTTGTTGAGGCCCATCCACAGCTCGGTCTCGGTGGCGTGGTTGGCCTCGAGCCAGGCGCGGAACTCCTCGGGCCCGGTGAAGAACACGGCGGGTCGTTCGTTCGAACCGCCGGGAGTGCCGATGCTCGTGGCCATGCGACGAGTCTGCCAGCAGCCACCGACGGGAACGTGAATCGGTCAACCCCCTGACGGCATCCGCCACTCCGTCCGTAGGTTGGTCGCATGATGCACCTCACCGTGGCAGGCAAGTCCCTGTTCATCGGCGACGATGCCGCGCGTGCGGTGCTCGAGTACGCCACCGCACTGGCGGACCGAGGCCGTGCCGACCAGGTGACGGTGCGCGCGATCGGCGACGACGGGAACGAGGTCGAGGTGAGCTTCGTGCTCGACCCCGGCGTGGTCATCGCCGCGGAGACGACGAACGCCACGATCGAGCCGCCCGACAACGACTTCGTCGTGGCCGACATGCGTCGCCGGATCGGCCGGCTCACCCATCGGGTCGCACCCACGCCTCGCGTGTCGGGTGGATTCGACGCCGACGGCGACCACTGGCCCGAGGAGTACTGACCGCCGACGCTTCGATCCGCCCTGACGAGCGGCGGCGATTTCTTGCGCGTTGATAGCGACTGGAAACCGGTTACAAGTGAGATGTCACGTTGCACGCATGTGCCGTTCGGAGTGTGCGTGATGAGGCCCGGTCGGGGCCGGAAAGCGCGGGAATCCGCGGCATCCGGCAGCGCTTGCAGAGCGGAGATGCTTCTCCGATTCCGGGTCCGCCTTTCGGGGGACTGTGGTCGTCTTCCGCCGAGCGACCGACGCAAGATTGCACACTGCGCAATCCAGACCGTCAGATCCGCAACTATTGACGCTCCAAGTCGCGATCCGTTAGACAGAACCGCAAGCATCGGCCCGACTCACCCGAAGAGGCGCCGGCGCTCGTCGGAGTGACGCCTCCCCTGCATCACCCCCTCGGTACGACTCCGGCTCGACTGCACGACAGCGCCACCGCAACGAGGAGGGAATGCCTGATGTACACGTTGAGAAAGCAGAGAGCGATCGGGGGGTCGGCGGTCGTCGCCGCACTGCTCGGCCTCACGCTCACCACGATGACGCCGATCGGCGCGGCTGCCGGTTCCGAGCCGCCGCCCGAACTGACCCGCGACGCCGACGAGGAGGTCAGCGTCGTCGAGGTCACCTTGGCCGACAACACCGAGCTCGACCGCCTGGTCGACACCGGCGTCGACCTCGACCACGCCGCGCACCTGAACCCCGACGGGACCATCACGGCCCACGCCGTGATCAGCGACGGCGAGGCCGACGCCCTGCGCGCCCGGGGCTTCTCGGTCGGCGTCACCCTGCACGACGAGGACGACACCGAGGCGGTGCTCGCCGAGCGCGACGCGACGATCGCCGCCGCCGTCGCGGAGAACCAGCAGTTCGCCGCCGCGGCCGCCGCCGACGCCGCGGACGTCAAGATCATCCGCGCCGACTACTACACGCAGTTCGGCGTCGGCTACCTGTCGGTCGAGGCGAAGTGGGCCGACGGCCAGACGAACTCCGCCCAGCTGACGGTCCAGCGCGACAGCGGCCCGGGCACTCCGATGGGATCAGGCGGCACGCAGAACATCAGCCGCTTCGTCGACGCCGGCGTCTACCTCTACCACCGCGGTGCGTCGACGGTGACCACCCGGCCCGACACCGTGAGCATCACCGGCCCGACCGGCGACGTCGCCACCGCCAAGGTGAACGACTGGCTCCCGATCGAGGGCGAGGCAGCCTGGGGTCCGAACTACCAGACCGACTTCATCACCTCGTACCTCACGCCGACCGAGCTCTACGACCGGGTCAAGGCGCTGGCGGCGGAGTTCCCCGAGATCTCCGAGATCGTCGAGCTCCCGAACCCGACCAACGGCTACCGGCGTCACGCGCAGGCCGTGCTCGGCACCGCGAACGCGAGCCGCGTCGCGATCGACTCGAAGGCCTGGGGCCACGAGGGCGGCAAAGACATCACCCTCGCGCTGACCTCGCCCGGCACCGCCAACTCGCCCCTGTCGGTCTCGGTCAACGGGTCCGCCATCGCGGTCTCCCTGGGCACGAACGCCGGTGGCACCGCGACGAGCACCGCGGCGCAGGTCGTGGCGGCGATCAACGCGTCGCCCGCGGCATCCGCGCTGGTGGTCGCCTACACCTACCGTGGCAACACGGGCACCGGTGTCGTTGCCGCGGGCTCGGCCGCGCTCACCGACGGACTCTCGGCACCCGCCTCGGTGTCGCGCGACCCGCAGCCGGTGTACGCGATCCGGATCGGCAAGACGCGCGACGGCTCGAAGCCCGGCGTGCTGGCCTACGCGCAGGAGCACGCACGCGAGTGGGTCCCGCCGCTCGTGGCGGTCGAGTCGGCCGAGCGCCTGCTGCGCAACTACGCGCAGGACGCGTCGACGAAGAAGCTGGTGAACAACCTCGACATCTGGATCGTCCCGTCCGTCAACCCCGATGGTGGTCACTACTCGTTCTACGACTTCGCGTCGCAGCGCAAGAACATGACCAACCACTGCGAGCGCTCGGGCAGCGCCGACTTCCTGTCTCGCACGAGCTGGGGCGTCGACAACAACCGCAACTACGACACCTACAGCCTGTTCGACGGCTACAGCGGCGCCTCCTCGTCGTGCACCAGCGGCACGTACGCGGGTCCGGCGGAGCTGAGCGAGCCCGAGAGCGCGAACATCGACTGGATCGCGGGCGCGAACCCGAACATCAAGTTCGCGATGAACCTGCACAGCTCGGGCAACTACTTCATGTGGTCGCCGGGCGCCTACACGACGCCGGACCGCGGCTCCTCGCCGCGCCCGACGCTCGAGGAGGAGTCGTACTTCTGGGGCGCCTCGTCGCGGATCCTGACCGAGATCAAGCGGTACCGCGGCATGTCGGTGACGCCGGCCCGGACGGGCCCGATCTCCGACGTGCTGTACTCGGCGGCCGGCAACTCCGGTGACATGCTCTGGTACAAGTACGGGATCTACGCGTGGAACTTCGAGGTCGGCACGCAGTTCCAGCCGCCGTTCGAGAGCGACGACCCGAACGGTGCCTCGGCGCACGCCGAGTCGCAGGAGTTCGCCAACGGGCTCATCGAGCTCATGCGCGTGGCGTACGACTTCGACAAGGACTCGCAGCGCCCGACGAGCACCGTGAAGGTCACGGCGAGCGCCCAGGCCGGCATGGTCGACCTGACGTTCGAGGTCTCCGAGTCGGCGGCGGTGTTCTACACCCTCGACGGCTCGAAGCCGACCTACGAGTCGACGCTCTACGGCACGGCCGGCATCCGCGAGGGTGCCGAGGTGGTCACGGTGCCCGCGGGCACCACGGTCAACTGGTTCTCGGTGGATTCCGCCGGGAACGTCGAGAAGAACTACCGCCCCGACGGGAGCGGCAAGAACTTCAACAAGACGACGGTGACCGCTCCGAAGTGATCCGCCACTGAATCGGCTGCGGCCGCGGCATGCCCCCGGGATGCCGCGGCCGCGGTCGTTCGTCCCCGCCGGGAGCCCGTCGCGGGACGTACGATGGCAGTGTCACGCCCCGGTCATCGAGGGGAGGGGCACGATGGTCCAGGTCCGCGTCCTCGGCGTCGCGCTAGATGCCGCGCGCCAGCACATCGTGCTGCTGAAGCCGCTGCTCGAGGACCCGAACGCGCGCCGGGTGCTGCCGATCTGGATCGGCTCCCAGGAGGCCACCTCGATCCTGCTCGCGCTCGAGGGCGAGCAGGCGCCTCGGCCGCTGACCCACGACCTCATGACGACCTTCCTCGAGACGCTCGGCGCCCGCATCGAGCGCGTCGAGGTGACCCGCATCGAGGACGGGACGTTCTACGCCGAGATCACCCTGGCGACGCCCTCGGGCACGCTCGTGCTCGACGCCCGCCCGTCGGACGCCATCGCGCTGACGCTGCGCAGCGAGGCGCCGCTCTACGTGGCCGAGCGCGTGCTCGATGAGGCGGGGATCCCGGCGGAGCTGGCCGATCCACGCACCGACGACGCCAAGGTCGACGAGTTCAAGCGGTTCCTCGACGACGTGGACCCCGAGGACTTCCAGGGCTGAGACCAGTGGGCGGGTCCCGCCGCGTGGCGTCCGCGTCGACGGTCCCGCGGCTCGCGCGACAGCGCGAGGTAGAAGAAGAGCAGCAGGGCGGCGATCGCCGCGAGGCCGACCCCCGTCATCATGTCGAACAGCAGGTCCACGTCGACCCTCCTCCGTGCAGGCGCTCCGGCGGGTGCATCGCCGGTGTCCCGGAAGACTACGCACCGGGACGATTGGCGCGCAGGGACTTGACAGACGCGGGCTCGATGCGCCAGCAGGCAGTTCGACGGCGCCGTCGCTCACGCCCCGGCGGTGAGCTCCGCCGGGTCGCGCGCCTCCGCGACGACGGTGGCGCCGACCTCCGAGGGTTCGGCTGCGGCATCAGGCCGGGCCGTGTCGTGCTCGCCGTCGAGTGCGGCACGCACCACGCGGTAGGCGCGCGGGCCGTGCGCGCGGGCGTACCAGTGCAGCAGGTCGGTCATGGGGCACCTCCACGGGGTCGGTCGAGCGAACGCGATGGGCAGCCACGGTAACCGGGCGGATGCCGCGCCGCATCGTCGATGACGCCGCGTGACCGAGCGTCGAAACATGGCGTTATCAGGGCCGACGGATGCCGCGGCATCCGCGTTACCGATCGTGACCGTCGGTGACGCCGGACGTCGCGACGCATTGGGCGGATCGGGAGCCGGACCGCATGATGAGCCGCATGTCCTTCCCAGATGCGCCCGACGAGGTCGGGTTCGCCACCCGCCAGGTGCACGGCGGCGAGCTCGCCGACGGCGCGTTCGGCGCGCGCATCACGCCCATCTACCTGAGCGCCGGATTCCGGTTCGACGACTTCGACCAGGCGCGCGACCGGTTCGCGGGCGATGAGGCCGGGTACGTCTACACACGGGCGGGCAACCCGACGAATGCCGCCCTCGAGCGCAAGCTCGCGCAGCTCGAACGCGGGCGCGACGCCGTCGTGGTGGCCAGCGGACAGGCCGCGCTCACGATCGCGATCCTCTCGGTGGCGCGGGCCGGCGACCACGTGCTCTCGGCGCAGAGCATCTACTCGGGCACGCGCAGCCTGTTCACGCAGGGGTTCGACCGGCTCGGCATCGAGGTCGAGTTCGTCGACGAGGCGGCCGACCTCGACGACTGGCGACGGCGGATCCGGCCGAACACCCGGGCGGTCTACGCCGAGTCCATCGCGAACCCGACGAACGAGGTCGCCGACCTCGCGGGCATCGCGAGCGTCGCCCAGGCGGCCGGGGTGCCGTTCATCGTCGACAACACGCTCGCGACGCCCTACCTCGTGCGCCCCGCGAAGCACGGCGCCGACCTCGTCGTGCACTCCGCGAGCAAGTTCCTCTCGGGCCACGGCGCCGCGCTCGGGGGCGCCATCGTCGACGCGGGCACGTTCGACTGGTCGGCCCGGCCCGACGCGTACCCGCACCTCAACGAGCCCGACACGGGCCTGCAGGGTCGCAGCTATCTCGAGGCGCACGGCTCCGCGGCGTTCACCGCCTACGTGCGCGGCGTGACCTCGGCGCTCCTCGGTCCCGTGCTGTCGCCGTTCAACGCCTTCCTGATCCAGCAGGGCACCGAGACGCTCTCGCTGCGGGTGCAGCGCCAGTCGTCCACGGCGGCGGCGATCGCCGCGTGGCTCGAGCAGCAGCCCGAGGTGCTGCGCGTCGACTACGCCGGCCTGGCCTCGAGCCCGTCGTACGAGCTCGCCCGCCGCTACCTGCCGCGCGGCCAGGGCGCCGTGCTGTCGTTCGTGCTCGCCGGAGGCGAGGCATCCGCCGCCCGCTTCCACGACGCGGTCGAGCTCTTCAGCCGCATGAGCCACATCGGCGACACCCGGTCGCTCATCCTGCACCCCGCCACCACCACGCACGCGCATCTCGACGTCGAGACCCGCGCGCGCGGCCGCATCTCCGCAGGCCTGCTGCGGCTCTCGATCGGGCTCGAGGAGCCCGAGGACCTCGTGCGCGACCTCGAGCGGGCGTTCGGCGCGCTTCGCGCTGCAGCGGTGGCGTCCGCCGCGGTCGGCGACGTCGACGAGGCAGCGGATGCCGCCGCATCCGTGCTCGCGCCCGCGGCATCCGTTCTCGAGGGGAGCACTCGATGACCCGCATGCAGCACTTCGGCTGGTTCTTCTCGCGCGGCTTCGGGCCGCAGGGCTGGGGGCATCCGTACCACCGCTGGAACTACCGCTGGACCGAGCCGAAGCTCTACCAGCAGTCGGTGCGCGAGCTCGAGCAGGCTGGCCTCGACCTCGTGATCATCGAGGACGGTCCGTCGCTCGGCACGCCCGAGACGATCGAGCTGCGCGTGCGCAAGGCCTACGGCGGGCCGAAGCACGACCCGGTCGCGCTGACGCCGTACCTGCTCGGCGCGACCGAGCACATCGGCATCGCGCCCACGGTGAACGCGGGCATCTGGCCGCCGTACCTGGCCGCGCGCCAGTTCGCGTCGCTGCACCATCTGAGCGGGCACCGCGTGGGCATCAACGTCGTGACGGATGTCTCGTCGACGCGCCACACCGGGCAGCCGCCCGTGTCGCACGACCAGGCCTACGACCGGGCGAGCGAATGGCTCACCGCCGTGCGTGGACTCTGGCACAGCTGGGACGACGGCGCGCTCGTCGAGGACACCGAGACATGGCGGTTCGCCGACGGCTCGAAGCTGCGCGAGACCCGGTTCACCGGGGAGTACTTCGACGTGCCGGGGCCGCTCAACGCGATCCCGTTCACCGACGGCGATCCGGCGATCGTCTCGCCCGGCGGCTCACCGAAGGGCCTGGCGTTCGCGGGCACGCACTCCGACGTGCAGCTCGCGTACGCGCCGCTCGACCTCGACGTGGTGCGCGCGTACCGGCAGCGGATCGTCGACGCGGCGCTCGCAGCGGGCCGCCCGACGAACGCGGTCAAGACGCTGTTCGTGTTCAAGCCCGAGATCGTCGCGAGCGAGGAGGAGGTCGAGCGCGTGGTGCGCGCCTCCCTCGAGCCGAGCGATGAGGTGCTCGCCGCGATCCTCGAGGGCCAGTCGAGCGACCTCGAGACCGACCTCACCGGGCTGCCGCTCGACCGGCCGCTCGACCCGTCGATCTTCGGCGAGCACGTGTCGCAGGGCAGCATCAAGGGCCTGCTCGGCAAGACGGCGCCGACCTTCGCGGATGCCACGCTGCGCGAACTTCTCGTCGCGAAGGCCCGCAAGGGGCGCATCGCCGACCGCGCCGGATTCGTCGGCACCGCCGAGCAGGTCGCCGACTTCATCGAGGAGTTCGGTGAGGAGGCCGACAACGACGGCTTCATCTTCTCGGGCGACCTGCACCCCGTCACGGTGCACCGCTACCTCGACGAGCTCGTGCCGATCCTCCGTCGCCGCGGGGTGCTGCGCGACGAGTATGCCGCCGGCGGCATCCAGGGGAACCTGCAGGACTTCTAGCCCAGACGGTCGCCCGCGGACCATATCCGCAACACTCGCCGACGCTGCTCCCGGGATGCGAGAGGCTGGAGGGGGACCGACCCGAGAGGACACCATGGCCAGAGCAGTCGTCTACCGCGAGATCGGCGGACCCGAGGTGCTGCACCTCGAGGACGTGCCCGACGCCGTGCCCGGCGAGGGGGAGGTGGTCGTCGCGGTGCGCGCCGCAGGCGTGAACCCGATCGACTGGAAGCTCCGGTCGGGGGCCCGCGGCAACGGCACGGGTGGTCGCGCGGTGCGTCCGGGGTCGGATGCCGCGGGCGTCGTCGAGGCGGTCGGCTCGGGCGTCGACGGGGTGCGGGTGGGCGACGAGGTCATCGTGCGCAGCGCGCGCGGCGCGTACGCGACGCAGGTCGTGGTCCCCGCCGGACGGCTCGTGCCCAAGCCCCCTGCGCTCGGCTGGGCCGAGGCGGCGAGCATCGGCGTGCCCGCCGGCACGGCGTACCAGGCGATCCGATCGCTCGGCGTGGGCCCGGGCGACACGCTGCTCGTGCACGGCGGCGCAGGCGGGGTCGGCCAGGCGGCGATCCAGTTCGCGGTCGCCGACGGTGCTCGCGTCATCGCCACTGCGAGCGAGCCGAACCACGAACGGCTGCGCGAGCTCGGCGCCGTGCCCGTGGCGTACGGCCTGGGCCTCGTCGACCGGGTGCGCGCCGTCGCGCCCGAGGGCGTCACGGTCGCGCTCGACGCCGCGGGCACCGACGAGGCGCTCGATGCTTCGGTCGAGCTCGTCGCCGACCGCGACCGCATCGCGACCGTCGTGCGCGGCGCCGACGCGCCGAGGTGGGGCATCCATGCCTACGCGGGCGGCAGCGCCGTGCCGCTCAGCGACGAGGAGCAGCACTGGCGCGACGAGGCGACGGGCCTCGTCGCGCAGCTCGCCGCCGAGGGCCGGTTCGAGCTCGAGGTCAGCCGCACGTTCGGACTCGACGAGGCGGCGGAGGCGCAGCGCGTCAGCGAGGCCGGGCACGTGCGCGGCAAGCTCGTCATCCTCGTCTGAGCCGGTGCGGCATCCGTCGACGCGCGTTCGGCTCGCCGTACCGGGCTCGTGAACGTCGTCGGGCGCGGATGCCCCGCGGCATCCGTCGTCGTTCAGTGCACGCGGCGCGGTGCCGGGTCGGTCGACCGGCGCACCACCAGCTCGGGCTGGAACACGGTCTGACGGGGGATGTGCTCGGGGTCGGCGGTCTCCTCGAGGAGGATGCGCAGGGCGGTGCGGCCGATCATGCCGCTCGGCTGGCGCATCGACGAGAGCGGCACGGCCGCCGCGCCCGCGAACGCGATGTCGTCGAACCCGATGATCGCGATCTCGTCGGGCACCAGCATCCGCCCGCCGACGACCAGCGACTGCAGCAGGCCGAGCGCGATGAGGTCGTTCGCGGCGAAGAGCGCGTCGGGCCACTCGTGGCGCGGGCGCGAGACGATGCGGGCGCCCGCCGCCGCTCCCTCGTCGACCGTCATGGCCGCGGTCGCGACGACCTCGAGCTCGACGTGCTCCGCGTTCTCGGCGGCGACGCGTGCGCCTGCCAGGCGGTCGTTGACCTGGCGGATGTCGAACGGTCCGCCGACGAACGCGATGCGGCGACGCCCGGTCTCGATGAGGTGCTCGACGGCCATGCGACCGCCGGCGACCGAGTCGACCGACACCGAGCTGAACCGGCTGCTGCCGCCGAACCGGTCGACGAGCACGGCCGCGATGCCGCGCGAGCGGAGCCGCTCGAGCCGGGGGAGGATGTCGCCGTACGGCGAGATGAGCACGCCGCGCACCTGCTGCTCCTCGAACAGGTCGAGGTAGAGCTTCTCGCGGGAGACGTCCTCGTCGGTGTTGCCGTAGAGGATCGCGATGTTGTGGCGTGACGCCTCGTCTTCCGCGCCGCGCACGACGTCGTTGAAGAACGGGTTCTGGCCGTTGAGCACGACGAACCCGACGGTCGTCGAGACCCCCGCCCTGAGCTTGCGCGCCGCGTCGTTGCGCACGTAGCCGAGGGCCTCGATCGCGCGGTTCACGCGGGCGATCGACTCCGCCGACACCTCGTCGGGGCGGTTCAGCACGTTGGAGACCGTGCCGACCGACACCCCGGCGTGCTGCGCCACATCGCGGATGCTGGCCGGTGGCATTCGTGCTCCTCGTCGTCGATGTTGCACCGATGTCACGGGTGACTTGACCGATCACCCGTCCGTCCATAGAGTAGCCCTGAATCGCCCCTGAATCGATTCAGATCCAAATTCACCCTCGACGAGGAGGAACTCGTGCAGACGGACATCCCGCCGGCCGCAGCGGCCCCCATGCTGGAGCTCTCCCGGGTCGTCAAGTCGTTCGGCGCCGTCGTCGCACTTCGCTCCGGGAGCCTGCGCATGCAGTCCGGCTCCATCCACGCACTCATCGGCGAGAACGGCGCCGGCAAGTCCACGCTGGTCAAGATCGTGGCCGGGCTGTATCGCCGTGACGCGGGCGAGTTCCGCCTGAACGGCGAGGAGGTCGACTTCACGTCGACCGCCCAGTCGAAGGCCGCGGGTATCGCCGTGATCTACCAGGAGCCGACGCTGTTCCCCGACCTGTCGGTCACCGAGAACGTCTTCATGGGCCGCCAGCCGGTGGGCCGGTTCGGCCGCATCGACCGCAAGGCCATGCGCCGCGAGGTCGAGTCGCTGTTCCAGCGCCTCGGCGTGCGGATCGACCCCGACCGTCCGGCCGAGGGCCTGTCGATCGCCGACCAGCAGGTCATCGAGATCGCGAAGGCCGTGTCGCTCGACGCGCGCGTGCTGATCATGGACGAGCCGACCGCGGCGCTGTCGGGCGTCGAGGTCGACCGGCTCTTCGCGATCGCCCGCAGCCTGCGCGACGAGGGCCGGGCGCTGCTGTTCATCTCGCACCGGTTCGACGAGGTGTTCGACCTCTGCGACACCGTCACGGTCATGCGCGACGGCTCCTACATCGCGACGACGCCGATCGCCGAGATCACCGCCGACGAGCTCGTGCGGCAGATGGTCGGCCGCGACGTCACCGACCTGTTCCCGAAGATCGAGGCCGAGATCGGCGAGCCGCTGCTCGAGGTCGAGGGCCTGTCGAGCGCGGGCGTGTTCCACGACATCTCGTTCACGGTGCGCGCGGGCGAGATCGTCGGGCTCGCCGGCCTCGTCGGCGCCGGCCGCAGCGAGGTCGCCCGCGCCGTGTTCGGCGTCGACGGCTACGACTCCGGCTCGGTCTTGCTCGAAGGACGCCCGGTGAAGAAGGGCGACCCGGCACGCGCCATGCTGCAGGGCATCGCGCTGGTGCCCGAGGACCGCCGCAAGCAGGGACTCGTGCTCGAGTCATCCGTGGCTCGCAACATCACCCTCGCGATCCGCAACCAGCTCGCGAAGGCCGGCATCATCACGTCGGGCTTCGAGAACCGCGCCGCGAAGGTGTGGGCCAGCCGCCTCGAAGTGAAGACGAACGCCCTCTCGACGGTCGCCGCGACCCTCTCCGGCGGCAACCAGCAGAAGGTCGTGCTCGGCAAGTGGCTCGCGACCGAGCCGCGCGTGCTCATCGTCGACGAGCCGACCCGCGGCATCGACGTCGGCACGAAGGCCGAGGTGCACCGGCTGCTCTCCGAGCTCGCCGGACGCGGCATCGGCATCCTCATGATCTCGTCGGAGCTGCCCGAGGTGCTCGGCATGGCCGACCGCGTCCTCGTCATGCGCGAGGGCCGCATCACCGCCGAGATCGATCGCGCCGACGCCACCAGCGAGAACGTGATGTTCGCCGCGACCCACGCCCAGGGAGCCCACTCGTGACCGCCACGATCGAGAAGTCCGACGTCACGAAGCGCCTGCGCGCCGTCGGCGCCGCCCGCGAGTTCGGAATCCTCATCGCGCTGCTGCTCGTCATCATCGCCGCGACGATCGCGAACCCGAACTTCCTGTTCAGCACCGACGGATGGCGCGACCTGCTCCTGACCCCGTCGATCCTCGTGCTCCTCGCGGTCGGCCAGGCGATCGTCATCATCACCCGCAACGTCGACCTCTCGGTCGGCTCGGTGCTCGGCCTGTCGGCCTACCTGTGCGGGCGCCTGTTCATCGACCTCGAGGGCATCCCGATCGTCGCGGTGTTCGTCATCGTGATCATCTTCGGCGGGCTGCTCGGACTCGTGAACGGCGCGCTCGTCGCGTTCGCGAAGGTGCCGTCGCTCGTCATCACGCTGGGCACGCTGTACGCCTACCGCGGCATCAACGTGCTCTGGACCGGCGGCGACCGCATCAACGCGTCCGACCTGCCGCGCGACTTCCTCGCGCTCGGCACGGGGCAGATCCTGTTCATCCCGATCCTCACGATCATCGCCCTCGTCGTGCTCGCGGTCGCGGGCTGGCTCATGAAGAACACCCGCGGCGGGCGCGAGTTCTACGCGATCGGATCCGACCCGTCGGCGGCCGAGCTCTACGGCCTGCGCGTCACCCGGCGCCTGCTCACCGCGTTCGTGCTCTCGGGCGCCCTCGCCGGACTCGGCGGCGTGCTCTACGCCGCCCGTTACGGCACGATCAGCTCGCAGGCCGGATCGGGCTGGGAGCTCGACGCGGTCGGCGCCGCGGTCATCGGCGGCGTCGCGATCTTCGGCGGCAGCGGCACCGTGTGGGGCGCCGCGATCGGCGCCGTACTGCTGCTCACCATCAACCGCGCCCTCCCGATCCTCGGCATCCCCGACTTCTGGCAGCGCGCGGTCGTCGGCGCCCTGATCATCGGCGCCATCGTGCTCGACCGCGTCCTCGCGATCCGGCAGAAACGGAAGCTCCTCGAAGCCAGGGAGGAAGGCGAATGACCGCGACCACCACCACCGACGCGGCCGTGCGCACCTACCGCGACTACGACCGCCCCCTGTGGCAGCGCGTGCTGCTGACCCGCGAGATGGCGATCATCGCGCTGCTGCTCATCGTGGCGCTCATCGCGATCCCCACGGTGCGCGGGTTCAGCCAGCCGATCACGCTCACGTTCCTGCTCCTCGACGTGATGCCGATCCTGCTCATCGCACTGCCGATGACGCTCATCATCATCACGGGCGAGATCGACCTCTCGGTCGCGAGCATCGCGGGCCTCGCCAGCGTGCTGACCGGCGTGATGACGCAGGCCGGCGTGCCGTTCGAGCTCGCCGCCGTGCTGGCGATCGTCGCCGGTGCGATCGGCGGCGCGATCAACGGCTTCCTCATCACCGTGGTCGGCCTGCCATCGCTGGCGGTCACGATCGGTACCCTCGCGCTCTACCGCGGTCTCGCCGTGGGCCTGCTCGGCACCACCGCGATCACCGACTTCCCCGAGTTCTGGACCGACCTCGCCAAGGCGCGCGTGGGTGGTTCGAACATCCCGGTCGTGCTGTTCCTCTTCCTCGTGCTCCTCGTGGTGTTCGTGGTGCTGCTGCACTTCACGCCCTTCGGCCGCGGCATCTACGCCATCGGCCTCGCGAGCGAGGCGGCGCGGTTCTCGGGCGTGCGCGTCGAGCGGACGAAGTTCATCCTGTTCATGCTCTCGGGCACCATCTCGGCGCTCGCGGGCATCTACTACACGCTCCGCTACGGCAGCGCGCGCGGCGACAACGCGACCGGCCTCGAGCTGCAGGTCATCGCCGCGGTGCTGCTCGGCGGCGTGTCGATCTTCGGCGGCCGTGGCGCGATCCACGGCGTGATCGCCGGCGTGCTCCTCATCGGGGTGCTCGCGAGCGCGCTGCGCCTCGCGAACGTCACCTCCGACGTCATCAACATCATCACCGGCGTGCTGCTCGTGCTCTCGGTGGTGACCTCCAGCTTCCTGGCCTGGCTGCGAAAGCGGCGGCGAGCACCAGGGGGAACACCGCGCGTCGAGGCCTCCACAGCAGGGTGACCGGGCTGCGCGACTGTCGAGGCGATCACCATCGCCCTCATCCGATGAAGGGAAGAACAACGATGTTTCACAACAAGCGGCGTGCGGGCGCGCTGACGGCGCTCGCCGCGGCCGCGGCGCTGGTCCTGGCCGGCTGCGCGGTGGATTCGGGCAGTGGTGGCACCGGGGGCACGGAGGGTGGCGGCAGCGACAACCTGGCGATCACGTTCCTGCCGAAGAACCTGGGCAACCCGTACTTCGACACGTCGTCGGCGGGTGCGAAGGAGGCGATCGACGAGTTCGGCGGCACGTTCGCCGAGGTCGGCCCCGCGGAAGCGACCCCCGACTCGCAGGTGTCCTACATCAACACGCTGACCCAGCAGGGCGTGGGCGCGATCGCGGTGTCCGCGAACGACCCCGAGGCGATCTGCGACGCATTGAACGAGGC
The DNA here is from genome assembly GCF_042796995.1 of Agromyces sp. NPDC057865. Lineage (NCBI taxonomy): Bacteria > Bacillati > Actinomycetota > Actinomycetes > Micrococcales > Microbacteriaceae > Agromyces > Agromyces sp. NPDC057865. The sequence goes on from NZ_JBHVMJ010000003.1 coordinate 379,811, forward strand.
ACGCGACGCGGGCGTGAAGGTGGTCACGTTCGACTCCGACACGAACCCCGAGTGCCGTGACCTGTTCATCAACCAGGCCACCGCGGAGGGCATCGCGAAGGTGCAGATCGACCTGATCGCCGACCAGATCGGCGACGCGGGCGAGATCGCGATCCTCTCGGCGTCGGCGAACGCGACGAACCAGAACGCGTGGATCGAGCTCATGAAGAAGGAACTCGAGAACCACCCGAACATCACCCTGGTCGACACGGTCTACGGCGACGACGACGACCAGACCTCGTTCGACAAGACCGCGGCGCTGCTGCAGACGCACCCGAACCTGAAGGGCATCATCTCGCCCACCACGGTCGGCATCGCGGCCGCGGCCCGGTACCTGTCGACCTCGGAGTACAAGGGCAAGGTCGCACTGACCGGCCTGGGCACCCCGAACCAGATGCGCGAGTACGTCGAGGACGGCACGGTCACCGCGTTCGCGCTGTGGAACCCGGCCGACCTGGGCTACCTGACCGCGTACGCAGCGAAGGCGCTCATCGAGGGCACGATCACCGGTGAGGAAGGCGACTCGTTCGAGGCCGGCAAGCTCGGCGACTACGAGGTCGGCGCCGACGGCACCGTCCTGCTCGGCGACCCGTACGTCTTCGACGCCGACAACATCGGCGACTTCGACTTCTAAGCCGACGTCGTCACGGCCGGGTCCTCCGTCCGGCCGCACCAGGGAAGAGCGGATGCCTCGCACGGGGCATCCGCTCTTCCGCGTCTTCCCCGTCTCGTGCGTCTTCCCCGCTCGGGCCGACTCCGCCATGATCGTCGTGGGGGTGGGACGCATGGAGATCTGCTCGTACGACGACACCGAGGCGCTGGCGGAGGCCGTCGACGTGATCCGGGCCGGCGGGGTGGTCGGCACGCACTTCGGCACGGTGTTCGGGCTCCTGGTCGACGGAAGCCACGCCGGCGTGGCCGACGAGATCATGTCGATCAAGGGCGCGGCGCGCGGGCACAAGCCGCTCGCCGTCGCCGCCCGGCCCGGACGGCTCCTCGAGCTCATCGACGTCGCCTCGCTGCCGCCCGAGGTGCGCCGCCTCACCGGGGAGTCGTGGTTCGCCGAGTCGCTGGGCGCCATGGTGGCGGTGCGAGCGCCCGCGGCGCCCGGGATCGCCATCCCCGAGCACCTCGTCTCCGAGGTGGACGGTCGCCGCTGGGTGCAGGTCTTCGACCCGCTGCGGATGCGGGGGGCATCCGACCTCATCGCGGCGATGTGGGCCGGGGGCGTCGACTGGGTCGCCGGCACGTCGATGAACGAGAGCGGGCAGGTCGAGATCGTCGACCTCGAGGAGGCCGTGGACTTCGCCGAGCGCCACGGGCTTCCGCTGCTGTTCCAGCCCGAGGCCATGCACGAGGCATCCGGTTCGCTGCCGATCCTCCAGCTGGACCCCGACGGGCTGCGGCTCGACCGGCAGGGCATCATCGCGCACAGCGACCTCGAGACCGCGACGCACGAGTCGATCGACGCCACGCAGGCGATCCCGGCGCACTACCCGCCGATGGCGGTGCCGCCCGGACTCCTCGACGGACTCGATCCCGCCGACGCGACGGCCGAGCTGCTGCGGCTGCTCTACCCGCTGTACCGGCCGGACGAGTCGACGGCCTGACCTGCGAAGAGCGGATGCCCCGCAGGGGAGGCATCCGCTCTTCGGTCTGTGGACGGACGGCGACCTAGGCGTGCAGGTCGACGCCCTTCGGCTCCTTCACGAGCGAGACGCCGATGAGCGAGACGACCGCGGCGATCGCGATGTAGACGCCGATCGTCCACGAGTGGCCCGTCGCGCCGATGAGGGCCTCGGCGATCATCGGGGCGAACGCGCCGCCGAGGATCGCGCCGAGCGCGTAGCCGATCGAGACGCCCGAGTAGCGCACGTTGGCCGGGAACATCTCGGCGTAGAGCGACGCCTGCGGGCCGTACGAGAGGCCGAGCCCGAACGTCATCACGAACAGGGCGACGAAGTACCAGACGATGTTGCCGGTGTCGATGAGGAACCACATCGGCACGGCCCACAGCGCGAGGAACGCGTAGCCGATCTGGAACGTGCGCACCCGGCCGAGCCGGTCGGAGACGGCTCCGCCCCAGAGGGTGAAGATCAGCCAGCCGAACGAGGCGAGCGCCGTCGCGAGGAGGACCGTGGGCCGGTCCATCCCGAGCACCGCGACCGCGTAGGTCGCGAAGAACGCGATGAGCAGGTAGCCCGCGGCGTTGTTGCCGATGAAGATGACCGCCGTGAGGATGACGTTCTTGCTGTTGTGGCGGAAGAGCTGGCCGAGCGGAGCGGACGATTCCTTGCGGCGACGGAGGAGGTCCTCGAAGATCGGGCTCTCCTCGACCGCGCGGCGGATCACGTAGCCGACGATGATGAGCACGATCGACAGCAGGAACGGGATGCGCCAGCCCCACTCCATGAATGCCTCGGGCGACATGGACGAGGTGAGGATGAACAGCGTCGAGGTCGCGAGGATCATGCCGACCGGCACGCCGATCTGCGGGAACGCGCCGAAGAAGCCGCGCTTGCGGTCGGGGGCGTGCTCGACGGCCATGAGCGCCGCGCCGCCCCACTCGCCACCCGCCGAGAAGCCCTGCAGGATGCGGAGCAGGATCAGCAGGATCGGTGCGGCGATGCCGATCGCGGCATACGTCGGCAGGAAGCCGATGAGCGCGGTCGAGATGCCCATCATGACGAGCGTGAAGACCAGCATCTTCTTGCGGCCGAGCTTGTCACCGAGGTACCCGGCGACGACGGCGCCGAGCGGGCGGAAGAGGAACGAGATGCCGATCGTGGCGAACGACAGCACCTGCGCGAGGCCGGGGTTGGACTCGGCGACCGGGGCGAGGAAGAGCGGGGCGAGCACGAGGCCGGCGGCCTGCGCGTAGATGAAGAAGTCGTACCACTCGATGGACGTGCCCACGAGCGTGCCCGCGAGGACCTTGCGTTCCTCGCGGGTGATGCTCCCGGTGCGTTCCTGTTCCTGGACAGATGTCGACATGCGAACTCCGTTGTTCTGATGCGTGCGGGGTATGGGGACCGGCACTGGGGTGGTGCGCCGCAATTCCTGACCGATCGTTCGGTCAGGTGTCCGACCATAGCGCATGGACGGCGCATTCCGGAAGTTCGGATGCGACGAACGGCCGGGTCTGTGCGGTGAGCGGTCGGGGCGGCGGATGCTGCGGGCGGGTGTGTGTTGTGCACGCAGTTGCGGCGAGTGGGCGATGTTGGCGGGGTGCGCGGGGTCAGGGCAGCCAAGATCGCCCAGTCGCGGCATCCGGATGCTGCGAGATCATCGAACCGGCGCAGATGCAGGGTTCGACTGTGCATCTGCGCCCGATCGATCTGGCGAGAGGGCGATGTTGGCGGGGTGCGCGCGGTCCGGCTCGCCAAGATCGCCCAGTCGCGGCATCCGGATGCTGCGAGATCGTCGAACCGGCGCGGATGCAGGGTTCGACCGTGCATCTGAGCCCGATCGATCTGGCGAGTGGGCGATGTTGGCGCGGTGCGCGGAGGCGGAGTCGCCAAGATCGCCCAGTCGTGGCATCCGGATGCCTCGTGCCGTCGAACCGGCGCAGATGCAGGATCGCGATCGCCGGGACAGTGCAGCTGCGACGGATCGACGGGGATGTGCCGCTACGCCGCCGCCTCGGCGACGCGCACCCGGCGACGCGCGGCGATGCCCGCGAACATGAGCCCGATGCCGAGCGCGGCCCAGCAGAGGAGGCCGACGAGGTCGGCCCAGCCGTCGCCGTTGGCGAGCGCCGCGAGCAGGAGGCCGAGCGCCGGCGTCGTCGGGAGCACCGCGGCGAGGGATTCGACGAACGGGGGGACCGTCGACGACAGGCCGACCGCGAGCGCCACCACGGCCACGAGCACCGCGAGGAACCGGCCGGGGCCGCCGAACGCCGCGGCGAGGCCCTGGTCGACCAGGGCGAACACGATCCCGATGAACGCGCACGCGCCGATGAACTTGACCCAGCCGAACGGGTCCGTCTGCACGGCGAAGAGCACCGCGATCCCGACGACGAGACCCTGTGCGGCGCCCAGCGCGACGCCCGGGAGCGCGGTCCGCAGCAGGATCGACCCCGACGACTCCGCCGTGAGCAGGGGCCGGGTCGGCACCGCCGACCGGGCGAGCGCGAGGGCGATCGCGCCGATCCAGAGCGCGATCACCGCGAAGAAGGGCACCGACTGCATGCCGGGCGCCGGCGTCACCCGGTCGGCGCGCACGGGCTGCGAGACGACCGAGGTGAGGATCGCGATGTCGTCGTCGGTGTAGGTCGGGATCTGCTCGACCGCCTGCGCGAGCCCGTCGGCGAGCTGCGCGGCGCCCGCGTCGACCTGCGCGGCACCCGCGGCGAGGTTCTGCGCACCGGTGTCGAGCGTCGCCGCCCCGTCGTCGGCCGAGGACGCCCCCGAGGCGACCTCGGCCGCGCCGGACGCCGAGGCGTCGACGCCGCCGACCAGGCCGGGCATCGCGTCGGCGAGCTGCTGGTTGCCCGAGGCGACCGCGTCCGCGCCGGCGGCGAGGGCGCCCACGTCCGAGTCGGCCTGCTGCAGTCGCGCGAGCGCCGCGCGGGCGCGGTCGCACAGCGGTCCGATCGTCTCGCAGACCGTGTCGACGACCCCCGCGAACTCGTCGGTGGCGCCCGAGATCGCGCTCGCCGCGGCATCCGTCGCCGACGCGATCTGGGCCGAGCCCTGCGCGAGCTGCGCCGTCTGGCCCGGAAGCGACTGTACGCCCGCGTCGAGCTCGGCGAGGCCGCTCGCGAGGGCGTCGGCACCGGCGTCGAGCTGGTCGAGTCCGGCCGCGAGCTGGCCCGCACCGGTCGCGAGCTGCGACGCGCCGTCGGCGACCGAGGATGCCCCGTCGGCGAGCTGCGACGCGCCGTCGGACGCCTGGCCGATCTGCTCGTTGATCGTGTTGAAGCCCGCGTAGACCTGCCCGAGGTACTGCGAGATGAGCTGCGCGTTGAGTGCGGACACCGCGGCCGAGGTGATCGCGGTGCTCAGCGCCGGGTCGAGCAGCGCCGACGTCGGGGCCGTCTCGACGTCGAGCTCGGCCTGCACCGCGTCGGACGCGGGTCCCGAGAACGACGTAGCAGACGCAGAGAAGGTGGGCGGGATCGTGACGACCGCGACGTAGGTGCCGTCGGCGAGGCCGGATGCCGCGTCGTCGTCGTTCGTGAGCACCCAGTCGAAGTCCGAGCCCGCGCCGGCATCGGGGGAGCCCGCGATGAGCCCGGCCGCGAACTGCCGCCCGACGGGCACGGTCTGGCCGTTCAGCGACACGGGCACGTCGTCGTTCACGATGGCCGCCGTGACGCGGTCGAGGTCCTCGGTCGGCGTCGACAGCGACCACGTCAGGAGCCCGCCGACGGCGAGCGGCAGCGCGACCAGCCCGATGCTCCCGAGCACGCCGAACCGCTCGGGTCCGGCGGTGGCGGCGAACGCGCGGCGGGCCATCTCAGCGCACCGTCGCCAGGGTCGGGCCGGCCGTGGACGAGGCGAGGGTCACGGTGCGCACGATCGCGCGCGAGGGGAGCAGGTCGTCGAGCCGGGCGTCGGGCCGGCACGCGACGACGAAGGTGAGGGGAGCGCCGTCGCGTCGGCGGTCGGCGATCGCGGCATCCGTCATCAGGTGGCGCACCCGGGCCCGCAGCACCGGGTCGGTCACCGCGTCGATCGCGTCGACCATGACGACGGATGCCCCGACGAGCGCATTCCGCAGGTCGCCGACCACGTCCTCCGTGCGGCCCGCGTGCACGTACGCGGTGCGCCGGCGCACGGCGCCCGCGCGCGTGGGGAGCACCAGCCCGTCGACCTTGACGCGCCCGCCGAGCACCGGCGACCGGCCGCCGAGCGCGAGCAGCACCGCGCTGCGCGCCGACGCCGTGCCGCCGCGCACGAGCAGCAGCTCGCCCGGTGCGACCGCGAGGTCCACCTCGGGTGCGCCCACGGCGTCGGACGTTCGGAGGCCTTCCGCGACGAGCGCGAGGTCGGAGCCGGGCTCGGGCCAGTCCGCGAGCTCGAGCTCGTGCGAGAGCCCCTCGCCCTCGACGTCGAAGCGGGGGAGCAGCCGGTCGAGCCAGGCGGGGATCCACCACGCGCGGTGCCCGAACAGCGCGAGCACGGCCGGGATGAGCGTCATCCGCACGACGAACGCGTCGATCGCGACGCCCACGGCGAGGCCGAAGGCGATCGGCTGGATCGACGCGTCGCCCTCGGGCACGAATGCGGCGAACACGGCGACCATGATGATCGCCGCCGCGGTCACGACCCGGCCCGAGCCGACGAAGCCCTCGATGATCGCGCGCCTCGGCCTGCCGTGGTGCACGTAGTCCTCGCGCATGCGCGTGACGAGGAACACCTCGTAGTCCATCGCGAGCCCGAACAGCACGCCCATGAGGATGATCGGCATGAAGCTGATCACCGTGCCGACGGACGCGACGCCGATCGGGCCGGCGAGGAAGCCGTGCACGAACACGAGCGCGGTGAGGCCGAGGGCCGCGGCGATCGACAGCACGTAGCCGAGCGCGGCGGTCACGGGCACGACGATCGAGCGGAACACCATCGCGAGCAGCACGAGCGAGAGCCCCACGATGAGCACGCCGAACGGCAGCAGCGCCTCCGTCAGCTGGATGGAGATGTCGATGCCCGCGGCCGTGTAGCCCGTGACCGCGAGGTCGACGCCGTACTCCTCCTGGAAGTGGTCGTGCATCCCGCGCAGCTCCGCGACGAGCGCCTTCGTCTCCTCGGAGTCGGGCCCGCCTTCGGGGATCACCTGCACGATGCCGGTGTCGCCCGCCTCGTTCGGCGTCGCGAGGGGCACGGATGCCACGCCCTTCACGGTCGCGATCTCGGCCCCGATGTCGTCCATGAGTCCGACGGGGTCCGTGCTCTGGATGACCTGGCCCGTGACGAGGAGCGGCCCGTTGTACCCCGGACCGAAGTGCTCGTCGATGAGGTCGTACGTGATGCGCGCGGGCTCGGCCTCGTCGAGCGAGCCCGCGTCGGGCAGCGCGAGCCTGAGGCTCGCCGCGGGCACGGCCAGCAGGCTCAGCCCGATCACGACGAGGGCGACCGTGACGATGGGCCAGCGGATGACGCCGCGGACCCATCCCGCGAAGAACCCGCGCCGCACCGGGGCCTCGGGCTCGTCGTCGGGGAGGGGTTCCGCGGCGGGCGCGTCGGGTGGCTCGGACGAGGCAACCGGCTCGGATTCCTCATCGGGAGCCGCCGGCTTCGCGGCATCCGTCACCGCCGCTGCCGCCGCGGCCGCGCCGCCCGGCCGGAACCGCCTCGCGACGACGTGCCACTTCGCGAAGCCGAGCAGCGCCGGCGTGAGCGTCGTGGAGATGAGGACCGCGATGGCGACGGCGAGGGCCGCCGCGACGCCCATGGTGGTGAGGAACGGGATGCCCGCGACGGCGAGGCCGAGCAGCGCGATGATCACCGTGGTCGCGGCGAACACCACTGCCGAGCCCGCGGTCGCCACCGCCCGCGACGTCGACTCCTCGGGTTCGATGCCCTGCTTCAGCTGGTCCTGGTGGCGGGAGATGATGAACAGCGCGTAGTCGATGCCCACCGCGAGTCCGAGCATCAGCGCGAGCAGCGGCGTGGTCGACGTGATCGTCAGGAACCGCGTGCCGACGTACACGATGGCGAGCGCTGCGCTCGCCCCGAGCAGCGCGGTGAGCAGCGGCATGCCGGCGGCGGCCAGCGAGGCGAACGTCACGAGCAGCACCACGAACGCGACCGCGAGGCCGACGAGCTCGGTCGCACTGATGCCGGTCGAGGTCTGCGAGAAGAGCTGGCCGCCCACCGATACCTGCGAGCCGTCGGGCAGGGATGCCTCGAGCGCGGCGCCCGCGGCCTGCAGCGACTGCGCCGTCGACGGCTCCACCGCCGTGGTGCCGACCGAGAGCTGGATCGGCACGAGCACGGCGGAGTCGTCCTCGGCGATGTTCGCGCTGCCGGGGGTGTCGTACGGGTTCGAGACCGACGAGACCTGCGGGATGCCCGAGATCGCGTCGATCGACGCCGCGACGTCGGCCTCGAAGTCCGACTGGGTGACATCGCCGCCGTCGGGCGCGACCGCGATGAGCTGCGCCGAGCTGCCGGCGACCTGGGGGAACGTGCGGGCGAGCGCGTCGAGCGCCTCCTGCGACTCCGTGCCCGGGATGCGGTACGTGTTGTCGGTGCCGGTGCCGACGAGCGCCGCGACGGTGAAGAGCACCGCGATCGCCACCGCCCAGCAGGCCACGACGAGCACGCGGGCCCGGTAGGCCCAGCGGCCGAGCATGGAGAGCACGGAGGACATGGCGCCCCGTTCCGATCAGCTGCCGTCCCGCCCGGCAGACAGTGCCCTCAACCTACGACCGGCCACGCGACAGCCGCAAGGCACCGATTCGGGGTACGTCCCGATACGCACGGCTCGGCGGCGCAGAGGCCGACCGGCGCTGTTGGCGAACATAGGCTCGAAGCGTGCCCCTCGCGACGATCGCCCTCGGCGACACCTCCTTCACCCTGCGTCGCGCCGAGCGCGACGATCTCGAAGCGCTGGTCGCGCTCATCGCCGCCGACGCGCTCCGTGCGAACGACGACAGCTCGGCGCCCGAGCACCTCGCGCGGTACGAGCGCGCGTTCGCGGCGATCGACGCGGACCCGGCGCAGACGCTCGTGGCCGTCGAGGCATCCGACGGCTCGGTGGTCGGCACCATGCAGCTCACGCTGATCCCCGGACTCTCGCGCGGCGGCGCGAGTCGCATGCAGATCGAGGCCGTGCGCATCGCCGACCGGCTCCGTGGCTTGGGACTCGGCGGCGCGATGATCCGGTGGGCGATCGACGACGCCCGGGCGCGCGGCGCCGCGCTCGTGCAGCTCACCTCCGACGCGCGGCGCACCGACGCCCGCCGCTTCTACGAGCGCCTCGGGTTCGCGGCGTCGCACGTGGGGTTCAAGCTGTTCCTCTGAGGCGATTACGCTGGCCGCGTGGCCGAAGACCCTCCGCTGCTCGACGTGGCCGGGCTCGACGCGACCGGTGAGCGCGTCTACGTGCACGTGCTCATGCACGGCCGGTCGAGTGCGGCCGAGGTCGCCGCGCAGTTCGACCTGGCTGAGGAGGCCACCCTCCGGCAGCTCGAGGGGCTGCGACAGCTCGGGCTCGTGACGCGCCTCGAGGGCCGGCGGCCGCAGTACTCGGCGGTGGACCCCCGGTTCGCCCTCCGAGCGGTGCTCGATCGGCTGAGCGACCAGGCGATGCGGATCCGCGAGGCGATCCCCATGCTCGTCGAGTACTTCGATGCGGCGTCGCCGAGCGAGTCGGGGTCCCACCAGGCGGTCGTGCTGACCGATCCCGACACGGTCGCGGCCTGGTACGCACGCCTGCAGCACCAGGCGACGCGCGAGTTCCTCTCGTTCGACCGGCCGCCGTACGTCTCGGCCTCGTTCGATCCGTTCGAGGCCGAAGTGCTCGCCCGCGGTGTCGACTGGCGCGCGATCTACACGCTCGCGAGCTTCGACGAGGGCTCGACCTGGGACGAGGTCGAGGGACTCGCCGAGCAGGGCGAACAGGCGCGCATCACCGATGAGCTGCCGGTCAAGCTCGCGATCGTCGACGGAGAGATCGCCCTGATCTCGCTGACGCTGGAGCCGGGACGCGTCGACGCCCTCATCACCCACGCGCCGCCGCTCGTCGAGGCACTGCGGGAGCTGTTCGAGTTCCACTGGTCGCGGGCCGTGCCACTGCCCGACGCCCGCGCGCAGGTCGGCGACGCGGGAACCGAGGGGCGGCTGCTGCCCGGTGCGCAGGTCCGGCAGGCGTCGGTCGAGGAGCGGTCGATCCTGGCGCTCATGGCCGTCGGGATGAAGGACGAGGCGATCGCGCGGCAGCTCGGGATGTCGCCGCGAACGCTCCGGCGCCGCAGCCAGGAGCTGCTCGCCGAGCTCGGTGCGGGCAATCGCTTCCAGGCGGGCGTCGAGGCGGCCCGCCGGGGCTGGATCTGAGCGCCGACAGCGTCTCGTGTAACGCCCGCGTTTCAAGATCTGGCCGGTAGCGGTCGTTGGCCTGAACCGGACATCGTGGCCGAGGAGCGCTCGCGCACAATGAGACCACCGTCGGCCCCTCGCGGGTCCGCCGCCCGGTCCCACCTCGTTTCCAAGGACTCCCGTGATCACACCTCCGCGCTCCTTCCATGCATCGCGGCGGCGCCTCGGCGTCGCCGTCGTGGCGACGCTGCTCGCCGCGTCCGTCGCCGTCGTCGCTCCCGCACCCGTGGCGGCGGCGCAGCCGATCCCGCCGTCCGAGCGAACGGCGCCGGCCGCTGCGTCGCCCGTCGGCGCCGACCCCGCCTCCGAGTTCGCCGACGGACGCTACATCGTGACCCTCCGCGACGAGGCCGTCGCGACGTACGCGGGCGGCGTGGACGCCTACGCGGCCACCCGGGCGAGGGAGGGCGACGAGCTGAACGCGCGCTCGAAGCGCGCCGTCGCCTACGCCGAGCACCTCGCGGTCACGCAGGAGGCCGTCGCCGGGTCGGTGGACGCCGAGATCATCAGCTCCTACACGCTCGCGACCAACGGGTTCAGCAGCCGGCTCAGCGCCGAGCAGGCCGCGTCGCTCGCGGCCGACCCGCGCGTGGCGACGGTCGTGCCCGACGAGCTCCTGCACATCCAGGAGGCCGTGCCGTCCACCGAGTTCCTCGGCCTCAGCGGCGACGGCGGCGTCTGGGACGACCTCGGCGGCAGCGACGCCGCCGGGGAGGGCATCGTCGTCGGCGTCATCGACACCGGGATCTCGCCAGAGAACCCGTCGTTCGCCGGCGACCAGCTCGGCGACGCATCGGGTCCGGCGCCCTACCGTGACGGGGACGCCATCGTCTTCGAGAAGGCCGACGGCGGCACCTTCCGCGGCGCCTGCGTGGGCGGCGAGCAGTTCGACGCGGCGGACTGCTCGACCAAGCTGATCGGCGCCCGGTACTTCGTCGAGAACTACGGCGGCGACTACATCGGCCGGGAGCGGGGCGAGGTCCTCTCGCCGCGCGACGGCAACGGCCACGGCTCGCACACCGCCAGCACGGCCGCGGGCGAGTTCGGCGTGACCGCGATCGTGGGCGGACGCGAGTTCGGCGAGATCTCGGGCGTCGCGCCCGCCGCGAAGGTCGCCGCCTACAAGGTCTGCTGGGCCGGCCCGACGCCCTCCGACGACGGATGCTCCACCGGCGACATCCTCGCCGCCATCGACGCCGCGGTGCACGACGGCGTCGACGTGATCAACTACTCGATCGGCGGAGGCGCAGCCCTCACGACGGTGTCGCTCACCGACCAGGCGTTCCTGCGCGCCGCGGCCGCCGGCATCTTCGTCGCGGCATCCGCCGGCAATGACGGACCGGAGGCATCGACGGCCGACAACGCGGCGCCGTGGGTCACCACCGTGGCCGCCTCCACCATCCCGAGCTACGAGGCGACCGTTCGCCTCGGCGACGGCCGCGCCCTGCCTGGCGGCTCGATCACCGTTCCGGCGGGCGGTGTCGCCGGTCCGCTCGTCGCGGCATCCGCCATCGCTGCGGCCGGTGCCGCCGACCCGCGCCTCTGCGGCCCGGGCACGCTCGACCCGTCGCTCGCGGCCGGACGGATCGTGCTCTGCGACCGCGGCGTGATCGACCGTACGGCGAAGTCGGCCGAGGTGGCGCGCGCGGGCGGCATCGGCATGGTGCTCGTCAACGCGACGCCCAGCTCGATCGACGTCGACGCGCACGCCGTGCCGACGGTGCACGTCGACGCCGAGTGGTACGAGGCGCTCAACGACTACGCCGCCACCTCCGATGCCTCGGCCGTGCTCGAGGACGGGAACACGACCGGTGGCCCGTCACCGGCGACGCCGCAGATCGCCGGCTTCTCGTCTCGGGGCCCGATCCTCGCCGACGGCGGCGACGTGCTGAAGCCCGACCTCACGGCGCCCGGCGTCGCGATCCTCGCCGACGGCCGCAACGCCGAGGGCGAGGACCCCACGTTCGAGCTGCTCTCGGGCACGTCGATGTCGTCGCCGCACGTGGCGGGCCTGGCCGCGCTCTACCTCGGCGAGCACCAGCAGGCGTCGCCGGCCGAGGTGAAGTCGGCGCTCATGACGACCGCGTACGACACCGTCGGCCCCGACGGCGCGCCGATGACCGATCCGTTCGCGCAGGGCGCGGGGCACGTCGACCCCACCCGCTTCCTCGAACCCGGCGCCCTGTTCCTCAACGGCCTCGACGACTGGTACGGCTACGTGCAGGGGCTCGGGATCGCGGACCTCGGCGTGGCGGGGATCGATCCGTCCGACCTGAACCTCGCGTCGGTCTCGATCGGCAGCCTCGCCGGCGTGCAGGCCGTGACGCGCACCGCGACCGCGACCGCGGCCGGCCGCTACGAGGCGCAGCCCGTGGACGTGCGCGGCGTCGACGTCACCGTCAGCCCGTCGGTGCTCGAGTTCGGCGCGGCCGGCGAGGAGCAGCAGATCACGATCACCTTCCGCCGCACGGATGCCGCGCTCGACGCCTTCACGACGGGCGTGCTCCGGTGGAGCGGCGACGAGGGCTCCATCACCATGCCGCTCGCGGTGCGTCCCGTCGTCATCGCGGTACCCGGCGAGGTCCACGGCGAGGGCGTCGCCGGCTCCGTCGGGATTCCGGTCTCGGCGGGCGACACCACGGATGTCCCGATCGACGTGCAGGGACTCGTCGCCGGTCGCGTCTTCCACGGCGCCATCACGGCGGGCGTGCGCGACCGCCACGTGATCGACATCCCCGAGGGCACCACGCTCGCGCGGTTCGACCTCGACGCCGCCGACGACGCGGCCGACCTCGACCTGCGGCTGTACACGGTCGATCCGTACGGCGTGACGTGGCAGATGCGGGAGGCGACCTCGCCGAACGCGGACGAGCAGATCGTGCTGCCCGACGCGGGCGCCGGGCGCTACGTGCTCGAGGTGGACGCCTTCTCGGGCGATGGCGACCTCGACTACGACCTGACCGCGTACCTGCTCGGCGGTGACCCGGCTGCGGGCGCGCCGACCGCCGACCCCGAGGTGCTCTCGATGCAGCTCGGCGAGCCGGCCGCGGTCGACGTGTCGTGGTCCGGCCTGGCTCCCGGCTCCCGCTACTACGGCCGGGTGCGGTTCGTCGACACCCGCGCCGTGACCGACGTGGTCGTCACGACGCCCGGCGAGCCGCTCGTCGATGACACCGAGACCTCGATGACGGTCGCTCCCGGCTTCGTGCGGCCCGGCAAGCCGTTCGCCGTGACTTCCGTCGGGCTCGAGCCGCGTGCCGCGTACACCGTGACGTTCGACGGCGCCCCCTTCGCGACCGGCGTGGTGGGCGACGACGGCAGCGCCGGCCGCCAATTCACGATGCCGGCGGATGCCGCGGAGGGCCCCCACGAGCTGCGGCTGGTCTCGGGCGACCGAGCGGCCGATGGTGTCGTGAACGCCGCGTCGCTCCTCGTCTACGAGGCGTGGGGAGCAGTGGACTACCTCGCCGACGGGACGGCGACGGCGGCCGCGGAGTTCTCCTATGGCGGCCGCGGCACGTCGCACGTCGTCATCACCAGCGCGGCGGGCACGGTGCTGCTCGACGAGCGGCTCGAGCTCGACCTCGACCCCATGTGGGACGTCGACTCGCGGCGATCCTCGAGCGTGACGGTGACCCCGGGCGACTACGTGGCGAGCGTCTCGACGGTCGCAGCGGACGGGGGTGACCTGCAGCTCCACGAGCAGACGTTCACGGTCGAGGCGACCGCGCCGAACGCGCTCACGCTGACGCCGAACGCCGACGACCCGAACGCGATGGACCTCCGGTACGACAACAGCGTGGGCGCGGTCTCGCAGCTCACCATGCGCTACAAGCTGTGCGCGGGGCCGCTCGTGTTCGCCTCGCTGTGGGTCGACAAGCCCGTCGTCTCGGGCACGTTCGATGTCACGGCCGTCACCGGCGTCGACGTGATCCTCGAGGGCGCCCTCATCGGCTCCTATGAGAACGAGGGCTCGGACCGCTGCGCCGAGGAGCCCGAGATCTCCAACGAGTTCTGGGCGACCTTCTCCGACGGTTCGCTCGAGGACGGTGCCCCCGCCGCCGCGGCCGAGACGCCGATCACGCTCACGATGACGAACCGGTACCCGGCCTACAGCAGCGGGTTCGACCTCTCGGTCGGCTACGGGGACTCCATCTACTCGGGTCGCTTCTACCTCGAGTCGGTGCCGCACGACCGCGTCACCGAGCCCGGGCCGACCGAGTCGCGCACCATCCAGGTCGAGGAGGATGCCGCGTTCTGGGTGCGCGCCAAGTACGAGGTGATCCACGACGACTACCAGATGTCCGCGCACCGGCTGATCCTGACGACGCCGGTGGCCCTCGAGGACCTGGCGCCGGTCGTCGACCCCGGTGATCCGGGTGACCCCGGTGATCCGGGCGACCCCGGTGACCCGGGCGACCCCGGCGACCCCGGGAACCCGGGAGGCCCCGGACATCCCGGCGACCCGGGCGACCACCCGGGCGGCACGAAGCCGCCGGCGGGCGGATCGGGCCTGGCGCACACCGGCGCCGACATCGCGGCCGCCGTGGCGCTCGCCGGCATCGTCGTGGTGCTCGGTGGACTGCTGATGGTCGCCGAGTTCCGTCGCCGGCGGCGCGCCGAGCGCTGAGCCCGCACCGGCCGGATGTCGTCACGAGCGGCATCCGGTCGGTTCGGCGCGGTGCGGTCGCCTAGGGTCGAGGCATGCCCACGCCCGACTTCGTGCTCGAACTGCGCCGCCACGTCGGCACCCTCCCGCTCTCGCTCGTGGGCGTGACCGCGGTCATCCTGCGCGGCGACGAGGTGCTGATCGGCCGGCGCTCGGACGACGGCGCCGTCACGCCGGTCACCGGCATCGTCGATCCGGGGGAGGAGCCGGCGGATGCCGCGCAGCGCGAGGCGCTCGAGGAGGCGGGCGTGCGCATCCGCGTCGACCACCTCGCATGGGTGCACCAGATCCCGCGGATCACCTACGCGAACGGCGACCAGGCGGACTACCTCGACCTGACGTTCCGGTGCACGTGGCTCGAGGGGGAGCCGTTCCCGGTCGACGGCGAGATGACGGAGGTGGGCTGGCATCCGCTCGGCGACCTGCCCGAGATGAGCGAGGAGCAGCATCGGCGCATCGCCGCTGCGATCGACGGGCAGGGCGCGGCGCGATTCGAGGGCGGCGCCTGACGCCTCACCCGCCGTGCGATAGCGCGACGGGTCGACCGTCACGCGTCGGGATCGAACGCGAGCCACGCGCGGATGAGCGCGGCCACCGCCGCCTGCGCCGCGGGGTCGTCGGCCGGCGGTGCCGTGAGGCTCGCCCGGATGTCGGAGTGCCAGGTGAGCAGCCCGTCGGGGTCGCCGTCGAACCGGGACGCACCGCCCGCGCGCTCCGCGCGTGCGGTGCCGAAATGCAGGATGAGTCGGACCGGCCCGCGCGGGCCCGAGTTCACGGTGACCCGGTCGACGCCGTCGAGCACGAAGTCGGGCGAATTCCATTTCACGGTCTCGACGAGTCGCGGCTCCGCCTCGCGCACGAGCGAGCGCAGCAGCTCGACCTGTGCTCGCCGCGCGGGATCCTGGGCGGCGAGGAACTCGTCGACCGTGCGGAAGCGATCGGCCATGCGGTTCAGCCCAGCTCCAGCCGCATGAGCACGCGGGGGAATCCGTTGAGCACCGAGTCGGTGTCGGCCGCCTTCGTGAAGCCGGCGCGCTCGAACAGTCGTCGCGTGCCCACGTAGGCCATCGTGAGGTCGACCTTCTCGCCGTGGTTGTCGACCGGGTAGCCCTCGATCGCCGGCGCGCCGTGCTCGCGCGCGAACCGCACCGCGCCCTCGAGGAGATGATGGGAGATGCCCTCGCCGCGGTGCCCGGGACGGACGCGGATGCACCACACCGACCAGACGTCGACGTCGTCGACCTGCGGGATCTTGCGATTCGTGGCGAAGCTCGTGTCGGCGCGCGGGTGCACGCCCGCCCAGCCGACGACCTCGTCGCCGTCGTACGCGAGCACGCCCGGGGGCGGGTCATGCCGCACGAGCCGCCGCACACGCTCCCCGCGCTCGGGGCCCTGCAGGGACAGGTTCTCCTTCGAGGACGTGAGCCGATAGCTCAGGCACCAGCAGACGTTGGCGTCGGGTCGTTTCGGCCCGACCACCGCGCGCACGTCGACGAACCTCGTCGCCGGACGCACCTCGATCGCCATATCGCCACCCTGCCAGCGGCCGCCGACGCCGGCAACGGGGGCAGCGGCCGCGGCCGTGAGGACGTCTTCACCACGGTCGGCTCGGGACGTAATCAGTCGCAGCAGTGGCATCCTTCGTCGGCTGAATCCAGAAGATGACGAGCACGATGAGCCCCGCGATCGGCACGAGCACCCAGAACATGTGGCCCCAGCCGTAGCCGGCGTCGCGCAGCCTGCGCACGCCGACTGCAAGCGTCGGCAGCAGCGCCGCAAGCCCCCACAGGCTCGTGAGCAGCCAGCCGAGGTTCGCGCCCTCGCCGAACGGCACGACGCTGAAGAGGCCGAGCGCGCTCGCCACCAGCACGTAGAACAGCGTCCACCACCAGAACTCGGCGCGCCCGGCGCGGCCCTCGAACTCCGCGTACTTGCGCACGACCGTCTGGATCGCCTCGCCGAATGACATCGCCGGGTCTCCCTCTCGGATGCCGCCCCAGGATGGGCGTCCGTGCCACCATCATGCCGCAGGGCTCGCCCGCCGCGCGGATGGGAAATCCTCCGGCTACTCCTCCGCCCAGGTCTGCACGATCACGTCGGACGCGTGGATGCAGAGCACTCGGAGCGGGCCGGTGCCCGCGTTCTTGAATCCGTGCCAGACGCCCGCCGGCACGGTCGAGGTGTCGCCCGCGTTCGCGACGAGCTCATGGTCGCCGATGGTGATGCGCGCGGTGCCCTCGATCACGACCCACGTCTCCGCGTAGGGATGCCAGTGCAGGCCGGGCCCCTCGCCGGGGTCGTTGTCGACGTAGAAGTACGAGATGCCCGATCCGTGATCGCGCCCCACGAACCGGCGCGTCCGTCCGGAGCCGATGCGGAGCGCGTCGCCGGGGACGATCACCGGTTCGCTCGGCGGTGTCATCGTGGGTGCCATGGTGATCTCGGTGGAATAGGTCGCACTCGTCATCGGATGCCTCGATTCGGTCGTCGGGTCGCCATCCGGGTCAACACTGTCGGATGCCCCATGCGAAGTCGACCCGCCCCGCCGTCGGGCCGACCGCAGGGCGCCGGGGCTCTGGGGCCGACGTGACTCAGGTCGGAACCGGTCCGGAGGACCTGCGCACGACGAGCTCGGGCGGCGGCACGTCGATCGGGCGCACGTCGGTGCCCTCGATCTGCGCGAGGAGCGTCAGCAGGGTCTGGCGCCCGCGGCTGTCGAAGTCGATGCGCACGGTGGTCAGCGGCGGGTCGTAGTACGCCGCCTCGGGGATGTCGTCGATGCCGACCACGCTCACGTCGTCGGGCACGCGGAGGCCGCGCTCCTTGAGGGCGAGCATCGCGCCGAGCGCCATCTGGTCGTTGGCCGCGAGGATCGCGGTCGCGTCGAGGTCGGCGCGGGAGCGCACGGCCTCGTAGCCCGATCGCGCCGACCAGTCCCCGGCGAGGATGCCCGCCGAGGCCACGCCGGCAGCCTCGATGCCGGCCTCGTAGGCGAGGATGCGGTTGCGGCTCGCCGACCAGTTGCGGGGGCCCGCGATGTGCAGCAGCGTGCGATGTCCGAGGCCGACGAGGTGGTCGATGAGCGCGGGGATGCCGACGCCGTTGAGGTCGGTCGGATGCCCCGTGATCGCGTCGTCGGCCTCGGTGTGGATGAACGCGGGCACGCGGAACTCCGTCGTCTCGAACGCGCGCGTCATCTCGTCGGTGTTCGAGAGCGCCAGGACGCCCGCGAGGTCGTGCTGGGTGAGCATCTCGACGGAC
Source organism: Agromyces sp. NPDC057865 (assembly GCF_042796995.1). Taxonomy (NCBI): domain Bacteria; kingdom Bacillati; phylum Actinomycetota; class Actinomycetes; order Micrococcales; family Microbacteriaceae; genus Agromyces; species Agromyces sp. NPDC057865. The sequence continues at coordinate 397,826 of NZ_JBHVMJ010000003.1, forward strand.
TCCTCGATCGCCCGCGGGTTGCGCACGTCGAGGGAGATGAAGTCGAGCACGTAGCCGGCCTCGCGCGCCGCGGCGCTCGCGCCCTCGGCCACGCGGCTCGGTCCCACCTGCGAGAGGTCGTGGGTGAGCGCGCCGATGCGGTGCGAGCGGCCCGACTTGAGGCTGCGGGCCGTGAGGTTGGGGCGGTAGTCGAGCTCGCCGAGCGCGCGCTCGACCTTCTCGCGGGTCTCGGGGCGGATGCCCTCGAAGCCCTTGAGGAAGCGGCTCACCGTCTGGTGGGAGACGCCGGCCGCCTGTGCGACGTCGTAGATCGTCGCCGGCTTCTGCTGCGGCGTCCCCGATGACAGCTCCACCGAGGTCGTGCTCTCGCTCATCCCCCGATCCTTCCCGAAGCGCGTGCCGCGTCACGACGCCCCGGAACGGGGGCCATTCGTCACGATGCCGAATTGATGCTTGACAAGCCGATGTTATCGGCAACATTCTGGTTTCCGTCAGATGTTGTCGAAAACATCCTGATCTTGCAGACGCCCGGAGCATCCGGCCAGCCGACAACGGAGTACGCATCAGATGCCTTCCCCCCAGCCCGTCCAGCCGCCGAGCGGCATCCTCTTCGGGGCCGCCTACTACGCCGAGTACCACCGCGACGAGCGCACCGAGACCGACCTCGACCTCATGAAGGAGGCGGGCTTCACGGTCATCCGCGTGGGCGAGTCGGTGTGGTCGACGTGGGAGCCGCGCGACGGCGAGTTCGACCTCGACTGGCTGGCGCCGGTGCTCGACGGCGCGCACGCGCGCGGCATCTCGGTCATCCTCGGAACCCCGACCTATGCGGTGCCGCCCTGGCTGCAGACGGCGTATCCCGAGATCGCCGGCGAGCGCCGCACGGGGGAGCCGATGCCGTGGGGCGCCCGCCAGGAGGTGGACTACTCGCACCCGGCGTTCCGGTTCCACGCCGAGCGCGTCATCCGGGCCGTCGTCGCGCGCTACGCCGACCACCCCGCGGTGATCGGCTACCAGGTCGACAACGAGCCGGGCATGCTGCTCTTCCACAACCGCGGCACCTTCAAGCGCTTCGTGCGCCGGCTGAAGGCGCAGTACGGCGACGTGGAGACGCTGAACCGCGAGTGGGGGCTCACCTACTGGTCGCACCGGCTCTCGGACTGGTCCGACCTGTGGACGCCCGACGGCAACACGCTGCCGCAGTACGACCTCGCGTGGCGGCGCTACCAGGCCGACCTCACGACCGAGTTCATCGCCTGGCAGGCCGGGCTCGTGCGCGAGTACGCGCGCCCCGGGCAGTTCGTGACCACGTGCATCGCCTATCCGCGCCCCGCGCTCGCCGACGAGCAGCTCGTCGAGACCCTCGACCTGACCGCCGGCAATCCGTACTACGCCATGCAGGACCACCTCGACGCCACCCTCGACCTCGAGCCCGTCACGCCGTGGACCACCTCGGGCGTCGCGGCGCTGTTCCGCCAGGCCGACCGCATGTACTCCTCGAAGCAGTCCCGCTTCCTCGTGACCGAGACCGACGCGCAGTCGATCGGCGGCTCCGAGTTCAACCTCCCGCCCTACCCGGGCCAGCTCGAGCAGGCGGCGTTCGCGTTCATCTCGCGCGGGGCGGCGATGATCGAGTACTGGCACTGGCACACGCTGCCCTACGGCACCGAGACGTACTGGGGCGGCGTGCTGCCGCACAGCCTCGAGCCCGGGCGCGTCTACCACGAGCTCGCCGGCGTCGGCGCCGCCCTCGGCGCCATCGGCGACGCCCTCGACGGGTACGAGCCCGACGCCGACGTCGCGATCCTGTGGTCGAACGACAGCCGGTTCGCGCTCGAGTTCTTCCCCCCGCTCGCCGCGGCGGACGGACAGCCCGACCGCACGTCGTACCAGCGGATCGTCGACGCGTTCCACCGCGGCGTCGTCGACGCGGGTGCGCAGTCCCGCATCCTGCACGTCGCACACGCCCACGACCTGGGCGCCGCGGCGCTCGCGAGCCGGTTCCCGGTGCTCGTCGCGCCGGCGCTGTACGCGGCATCCGACGCCGACCTCGACCTGCTCCGCGACTACGCGGCCGCCGGCGGGCACCTCGTCGTCGGCATCCGCACGGGCTATGGCGACGAGGAGGCGCGGGCGCGCGTCGAGGTCGCGCCTGCGCGGCTCGCCGAAGCGGCGGGCGTGCACTACGACGAGTTCTCGAACCTGCGCCACGACGTCGCGGTGGCCGCGACCGAGCCGTTCGCGGCATCCGGTGGCGCCACCGCCCGGCTCTGGGCCGACGGACTCATCGTCGACGGGGCCGACATGCTCGCGCGCTACGAGCACCCGCGCTTCGGCGACTTCCCCGCGGTCACCACGAACGAGCACGGCTCGGGCCGTGTCACCGTGGTCGGCACCGTGCCCTCGCCCGAGCTCGCGGCCGACCTTGTGCGGTGGGCCGTGCCGTCGCCGATCGCCGACGAGCTCGCCGCCGACCGCGCGCTGCCGGTCACCGTGGCATCCGGCTCGCTGCCCGACGGCCGACGCGCCTGGTTCGTCTTCAACTGGAGCTGGACCGAGACGACCGTCACCCTCGACCGCGACGTCACCGACGCGGTCACCGCCGCCGCACACGCGGCCGGCGCCGAACTCCCCCTCGCTGCATGGTCGACGCTGACCCTCATCGACGGGTGAGGCGACCGGGCCCCCCGGTCACCACGCAACCGAATACCAGACAGAACGCACGAGACGCACAGAACCCCACCGAACCGCACATCGAACCGATACGAACCACCAGAGGAAGAAGAAGGTCATGAGGAAGACACCAAGGGCAGCACTGGCGCTGGGCGCCGGCGCCTTCGTCACAGCACTGGTCCTCTCCGGCTGCACCCCCAGCAGCGGCGGCGGCTCCGACCAGGGGCCCGTCAGCCAAGACGAGATCGACAAGGCGATGACCACCCCGACCAAGCTCACGTTCTGGACGTGGGTGCCCGACATCGAGAACGAGGTGAAGCTCTTCGAGGAGAAGTACCCCGCGATCGACGTCAAGGTCGAGAACGTCGGCCAGGGTCTGCCGCACTACCAGAAGCTCCGCAGCGCCATCGAGGCGGGCGAGGGCGCACCGGATGTCGCGCAGATCGAGTACCAGTACATCCCGTCGTTCGTCCTGCCCGAGTCCCTGCTCGACCTGACGCCGTACGGCGGCGACGACCTCTCGAGCGAGTTCGTCGACTGGGCCTGGAACCAGGTCTCGCCCGGCGACGAGGTGTGGGCCGTCCCGCAGGACGTCGGGCCGATGGGCAACCTCTATCGCGAGGACATCCTCGCCAAGGCCGGCATCACCGAGGCGCCGGCGACCTGGGACGATTACGCGACCGCCGCGAAGGCCGTGAAGGACTCGACCGGCTCGTACATCTCGAACCTCGGCGCGACCCAAGCCGGCCAGATGATCGGCTTCTTCTGGCAGGCGGGCGTGAAGCCGTTCGGCTACGACGGCAAGGAGACGGTGAAGATCGACGTCAATAGCGACGAGGCCAAGCAGGTCGCCGACTACTGGACGAAGCTGATCCAGGCCGACCTGATCTCGACCGATGTCGACTTCAATGACACCTGGTACCAGGGCCTCGCGAACGGCAAGTACGCGGGCTGGCTCACCGCCGCCTGGGGTCCGATCTTCCTGCAGGGCACCGCGGAGAGCACGTCCGGCCTCTGGCGCGCGGCGGCGCTGCCGCAGTGGACCGCGGGCGATGAGGTCTCGGGCAACTGGGGCGGTTCGTCCGATGCGGTGCTCGCCTCGAGCAAGAACCCGATCGCGGCCTACGAGCTCGCGAAGTTCATCAACACCGACCAGGAGTCGGCGATGAAGCTCGCGACGGAGCAGTTCCTGTTCCCGCCGCAGGTCTCGGTGCTCGAGGACCCGGCGTTCGCCGACCAGGAGTCGGAGTTCTACGGGGGCCAGCAGGTGAACAAGCTGTTCGCCGACATCTCCACGACCGTCGACACCGACTTCCAGTGGCTGCCGTTCATGGACTACGTGTACTCCAGCTACGAGGAGACGATGGGCACGGTGATCGCCGACAAGGGCGACATCGCCGCCGCGCTCGACACGTGGCAGGACCAGCTCGTGAAGTACGCGAAGGACCAGGGCTTCACCGTCGAGTGAGCCCGCGGGGTGTCCGCCGCACCGCAGCGGCGGGCGCCCCGTCACCCCCTCCCATCCCGCCCCGCCAGCAGAGGGCATCCGTCATCAACCGAGAGTGAGGAGCCGCCGTGTCGTCATCACCGGCGCTCAGCGCCGAGCGCCCGATCACCGCGTCACCGCCGCGCCGCCAGGCCAGCTCGACCAAGCGCAAGCAGCGCGTCGCCGCCTACCTGTTCATCCTCCCGTTCTTCGTCGTGTTCATCACGATGCTCGTGATCCCGCTCGTCTACGCGGGCTATCTCAGCCTGTTCGAGTCGAAGCTCATCGGGGGCGACGTGTTCGTCGGCCTCGGGAACTACCTCCGGGCGCTCGGCGACTCGGCGTTCCTCGCGAGCCTCGGTCGCATGGGCCTGTTCTTCATCATCCAGGTGCCGATCATGCTGGGCCTCGCCCTGTTCTTCGCGCTCGCGCTCGACAGCGGCCGGGCGCGCGGGGCACGCAGCGTGCGGCTGCTCGTCTTCATGCCCTACGCCGTGCCCGCCGTCGTGGCGACCCTGATGTGGGGCTACCTCTACGGACCCGACTTCGGGCCGATCGCCCAGATCGCCCGCGGCCTGGGCTGGGGCACGCCCGACTTCCTCTCCCCGGCGAACATCCTCGGCTCGATGATGAATATCGTCACGTGGGAGTTCGTCGGCTACAACATGATCATCATGTACGCCGCGCTCCGGGCGATCCCGGGCGAGCTGTACGAGGCCGCCGAGCTCGACGGCGCGGGCCAGTTCCGCGTCGCGTGGAGCATCAAGATCCCGGCGATCCGGCCGGCGATCATCCTCACGGTCATCTTCTCGATCATCGGCACGTTCCAGCTCTTCGCGGAGCCGAGCCTCCTGAACGCGATCGCCCCCGACGCGATCACGAACTCGTTCACGCCGAACTACTACGCCTACAACCTCGCGTTCATCAACCAGGAGCTGAACTACGCGGCCGCGATCGCGTTCCTGCTCGGCATCGTCATCGCCGTGCTGTCCTACGTGTTCCAGCTCGCGACCGAGCGCCGAGAACGGAAGACCCTCGCAGAACGGGGGATCCTCCCATGACCTCGCTCGAGACCCGCGCGGCCGTGACAGTGGGCGCCCCTCCGCGCGCGCGCCTCGGCCGGCGCTTCGACCCCGAGAAGCGGCGCAGCACCCTGCTGACCATCCTGCTCTGGCTCGGCGTGCTGTACTTCGTGCTGCCGCTGTGGTGGCTGCTCGTCTCGTCGACCAAGGACAACGCGGCGCTCTTCTCCACGTTCGGCCTCTGGTTCGGCGGCGACCTCTCGCTCTGGGACAACCTGCAGACGCTGTTCACCGTGCGAGACGGCATCTTCACCCGATGGCTGGTCAACACGCTCGTGTACTCCGTCTCCGCGGCGATCGGCGCCACGCTGCTCTCGGCGATGGCGGGCTACGCGTTCGCGAAGTACGACTTCCCGGGCCGCAAGGCGCTGTTCAGCGCGACCCTCGGCGCGATCATGATCCCGCTCACGGCGCTCGCGCTGCCGACCTACCTGTTGTTCTCCTCGGCCGGCCTCACGGACACGCCATGGGCGGTCATCATCCCGTCGCTGGTCAGCCCATTCGGCGTCTACCTGATGCGGGTCTACTCGGCGGACGCCATCCCCGACGACCTCATCGAGGCGGCGCGCGTCGACGGCGCGGGGGAGTTCCGCATCTTCTGGCAGGTCGGCCTGCGCCTGCTCGGGCCGGCGCTCGTGACGGTGTTCCTGTTCTCGCTCGTGGCGACGTGGAACAACTACTTCCTGCCGCTCATCATGCTGAACACCTCGGAGCTCTACCCCGTCACGGTGGGCCTCGCGCAGATCCAGGCGGCGGCCTCCGCCGGCGGCGGCTCCCAGGCGCTGTTCTCCACGGTGATCACGGGCTCGTTCGTCTCGATCCTGCCGCTGATCATCGCCTTCCTCGTGCTGCAGCGCTACTGGCAGTCGGGCCTGGCCACGGGGAGCGTGAAGGGATGAGCCTCAAGTACGGCGGCGACTACAACCCCGAGCAGTGGCCGCGGGAGGTGTGGGACGAGGACGTGCGCCTCATGCAGCGCGGCGGGATCAACCTCGCGACGGTGGCGGTGTTCTCGTGGGCGCGCCTCGAGCCCCGTCCGGGCGGGTACGACTTCGCGTGGCTCGACGACGTGCTCGACACGTTGCACGCGGGCGGCATCCGGGTCGACCTCGCGACGGCCACCGCATCGCCGCCCCCGTGGCTGGCGAAGCGGCATCCCGAGACCCTGCCCGTGACCGAGCACGGCGTGCGCCTCGCGGTCGGCAGCCGGCAGCAGTACTGCCCGAGCTCGCCCGTCTACCGCGAGCACGCGCGGCGCCTGGTCGAACGCATGGTCGAGCGGTACGCGGGCCATCCGGCGCTCGAGCTCTGGCACGTCAACAACGAGTACGGATGCCACGTCAGCCGCTGCTACTGCGACGTGTCGGCCGCGGCGTTCCGCACCTGGCTCGAGGCGAGGTACGGCACGATCGAGGAGCTCAACCGCGCGTGGGGCACCGCGTTCTGGTCGCAGCGGTACGACGACTTCGACGAGGTCGAGCCGCCGCGGGCGGCGCCGACGTTCCGCAACCCGACGCAGCTGCTCGACTTCGACCGGTTCTCGAGCGACGAGCTGCTCGCGCTGCACCGGGCCGAGGTGGAGGTCATCCGCGCGGCATCCGACGTGCCGATTACGACGAACTTCATGGGCTTCTTCAAGCCGGTCGACTACTGGTCGTGGGCCCCGCACGTCGACGTCGTGTCCGACGACACGTATCCCGACCCCGCCGACCCCGACTCGCCGGCGTACGCCGCGATGGTGCGCGACCTCATGCGCTCGCTCGGAGGCGGCGCCCCCTGGCTGCTCATGGAGCAGTCGCCCAGCGCCGTGAACTGGCGGCAGCGCAACGCGCCGAAGGCGCCCGGCATGATGCGCGCGTGGTCGTACCAGTCGGTCGCCCGCGGTGCCGACGGCGTCCTGTTCTTCCAGTGGCGGCAGTCGGCTGCGGGCTCCGAGAAGTTCCACTCGGGCATGGTGCCGCACGGCGGCACCGACACCCGGGTGTGGCGCGAGATCGAGCAGCTCGGCGGCGAGCTGGAGCGGCTCTCGGAGCCAGAGGTCGGCCTCGAGGGCAGCCGCGTGCCCGCGAGTGTGGCCATCGCGCTCGACTGGGACAGCTGGTGGGCGATCGAGCAGCCCGCGTCGCCTACGTCGGTCTCGTACGTGCAGGTGCTGTTCGCGTGGCACCGGGCCTTCACGTCGCTCGGCCTCACGGTGGACTTCGTGCGTGCCGACGGCGACCTCTCGGCCTACCGCGTCGTCGTGGCGCCCGCGCACCTCGTCGCGACCGACTCCGAGGTCGCGTCGCTCGCCGGGTTCGCCGAGGCGGGCGGCACGCTCGTCGTCGGCTTCGGCACGGCCATCACCGACGAGGACCTGCACGTGCGGCTCGGCGGCTACCTCGGCGAACCCCTGCGTCGCGCGCTCGGCCTCCGGGTCGAGGAGTTCGCACCGCCCGCCGCGCCCGACCTCGGCGCGCTCGGCGGGGGCGTTCCGCCCACGGTCGCGCTCGAGGGCGACGTGGTCGGCGGCGCGGCATCCGGCTCGGTGTGGGCCGAGTTCGTGCGCGTCGACGACGCCGAGACGGTCGCGACCTTCACCGAGGGCGCGCTCGCCGGATGGCCCGCGGTGACGCGTCGAGCCGCGGCCGCGAACGGCGCTGGCGGGTCGGCCTGGTACGTTGCGACCCTGCCCGACCGCGAGGCGCTCTCCCGGCTCGCGTCGCACCTGGTCGAGGAGGCGGGCGTCGAGCTGCCGTCGTCACCGGTCGCGAGCGGCAGCGGCGTCGAAGTGGTCCGTCGCGGCGAGCTGACGTTCGTCATCAACCACGGGGCGGATGCCGCGGAGCTGCGCATCGAGGGCACGGACCTGCTGAGCGGGGCCGCGGCATCCGGCCTTCAGCTGCCGTCGCAGGGGGTGGCGATCGTGCGCCCCTGAGGCCCGCTCGGGGAATACCCGGGACCTCCTCCACGTTATCGAGAATGACTTTCAATAAGATGGAGGAGGTCCCCATGAAGGTACGTGCATCGATCAAGTCGCTCGCCGCCCAGCGTGGCGCGAAGGTGGTGCGTCGGCGCGGTCGCACGTTCGTGATCAACCCGTCGAATCCCCGCATGAAGGCCCGTCAGGGCTGACGCGGCGTCACGCTCGCGAATTCGGCGCCCCGGTTCCACGGAACTGGGGCGCCGTCGCGTCTGCACGCGTAGGCTGAGCGCATCATCATCGCCGTAGCGCGGGATGCCGCGCGGGGAGGCAACAGCAATGGAGCTCACGACCGACCTCACGACCGAGAAGATCGCACGCGCGTTCTCGAGCCATCGGTTCGACGTCGCGCTGCCGCATCTCGCCGACGACGTCGTCTGGACGCTGGTGGGGAACAAGCCGTTGCTCGGCCGCAAGAAGGTCGAGAAGGCGTGCAAGGCCACCGCCCACGACCTCGCCGAGGTCACCACCGAGTTCCAGCGCTTCCGCACCGTGGTCGGTGAGGACAGTGTCGTCGTCGACAGCCTCGCCCGCTACAGCGAGCCCGACGGGAACGTCTCGATCGTCGCCTCGTGCGACGTCTACGACTTCGTCGACGGGCGCATCAGCGAGATCGTCTCCTACACGGTCGAGCTCCCCGAGTCGTGATCCCGGGCGAGCGGATGCCGCGCCGGCTCCGTCGCTCGAGTCGTTCTCCACATCCGGGCGCTTCCTGATCCACCGCGGCCCCGCGGCCGCTAGGTTCGTGCCGTGCGCCCGAACACCGCCGTCGTCGCGACGGTCTCCCTGCTGCTGCTCGCCCTGACCGGTTGCGTCGCCCCTACCGCGAGCCCGGCCCCGACCGCCACGCCGTCGCCGTCGTCGTCGCCCGCGGCATCGGCGCTGACCTGCGACGAGCTCGTGCCACCCGAGCTCGTCGCGGCGGCGCTCGAGGGGGCCGACGGCGTGGCGGTCGAACCGGTTTCCGCCGTCAAGGACCGCGACGTGTTCGACGGGATGCTGCTCGAGGGCGTCGGCGGCCTGCCATGCTCATGGCGCGTGGGCAGCGGCATGCCCGAGTACAACGCGCCGAGCGACTGGGCGTACCTGCGCATCGACGTGCTTCCCGAGGCGGCCGACCAGTGGGTGCCGCTGCCGTCCGGGGAGGGTCCGTCGTCCGACACCCGCCGGCTCGCCGGCGTCGACGCCTCCTTCTCGGCGGGCGACCCGGGCTGGGCGTTCTCCGCGCCGGCCGGCGACGCCTGGGTCGACGTGCGCCTCAGCGCCGCCGGCCTCACCGGATCGGGCAGTCGGTTCGCGGGGCTCGACACCTCTGTCGTCGTCGACCGGATCGCGGCGGTCGCGGAGGCGGCGTTCACGACGGTTCAGCAGGCGGCACCCGCGCAGCTCGAATGGCCCGTGCTGGAATCGGCGCCGGGTGAGCCCGACTGCGCCGAACTCCTCGACGGGCCCGGCCTCGCCGCCGCGCTGCAGCTTCCCGAGGGCTCCACCATCGTGGTCGCGCCCGTCGACCCCGGCACGTCCGCGACAGCGGGGCTCCCGGGGGCGGTCCGCGCCGCCGCCGGCGCGTTCCAGTGCCGCGTCGAGGGAGAAGGCTTGAAGTGGACGACGGTCACCGTCGCCCCCGGGCTCGCACCCCTCGTCGACCGCTTCGCAGCACCCGATGGCGACGCGGGGTTCGAACCGCTCGCGCTCACCGGCGCTCCCACCGACGTCGGCGCCGTGATCCAGCGCGACGCCGACGGCGCGCCGTCGCTCGCGTACGTCTCGGTCGCCGGCACGGTGTACGAGGTCGAGGGCTCCGCACCGGCGGCGGTCGTCCAGGCGATCGTCGACCACGCGGTCTGAGGGCGCGCGCTCAGGCGGTCGTCGACTGGGCGTCGCGCGCGGCCTCATCCGCGGACGCGCGCCCGTGCGCGTTGCCCCGGATGAAGATGAGCAGCACGAACGCCACGGCGATGAGGAGGAACGTGGCCGGCCCGGCGAGTGCGAGCAGCGGGTTCTGCGAGGCCGCGTTCGCCTCGTCGACGCCGCCGACCGCGAGGAACGTGGTGGGGTCGGTCAGCGCGTGCAGGATGATCGGCCAGATGAGGTTGCCGGTCACGCGCAGCGTGAGGTACATGAGGAGCCCGAACGCGAACGTGTAGAGCAGGGTGAAGCCGACCGTCGCGATCGACTGCCCCGTGAACAGGTTCACGCTGTGCAGGAGCGCGAAGATCAGGGTCGACAGCGCCGCGACGACCCACTCGTTGTAGCCGCAGCGGCGCAGCAGCGTCACCGCGAGGCCGCGCGTGAGCAGCTCCTCGGAGAGACCGATGAACGCGCCCGCGACGAACGCCATCGCGATCACGCCCGCCGAGTAGGCGCCGTAGTCGATCCCGACGAGGCGCAGCACGATCGGGATGACCACGAGGACCGGGGCGATCCACATCCACCAGCTGCCCTTCACGGGCTGGCGGGCGAACAGCGGCTTCGGCAGCCAGCCGATCGACCAGGCGAACGCCAGCAGCACGATCGACCCGACGATGACCGGCAGCGCGAGGCCCACGAAGACGCTGCCGGGCGTGGCGAACACGTCGGCGTCGGCGAGGCCCTGCGTGAACGGCAGGGCCGCGAACGGCAGCAGCTGATACACGGCCAGGTACACGATCGCGAGCCCGAACGCCTTCCACCAGCCGCCTCGGTCCCAGAAGGCCTTCCAGCCCGAGGTGCGCGTGGTCGTCGTGTCGGTCATCGTTTCCCCCAGGTGTCGTCGGCCGCCGTCTCGTACGGATGCCCCTGCCAACCGTATCCGCGCCGTGGCTCCGCGACCGTAACGCGGCCTCGACGGCCGCCGCGCTCGCCGTGGCCGCCGCGCTCGCGTTCGGGCCGGTCGGCGCGCATGCTGGAGGAATGGCCGCTCGTCGTCGCCCCGGGAAGCCGCCCCGCTGGCTGCTGCGGGCGAGCGCGCCGTTCGCGATCGCCCTCGCGGGGCGCCGCTGGTTCCCGCTCTGGGCCGTCGTGCACCACCGCGGGCGTCGCAGCGGCACGGAGTACGACACGCCCATCGCGATCGTGCCGACCGTGGCATCCGATGTCGTGCTCATCGGACTGCCCTGGGGCCCGACGACCGAATGGGCCCGGAACGTGCAGGCCGCGGGCCGCGCGGTGCTCTCGTGGCGGGGCCGGATCGAGGTCGCCGACGAGCCGCGCGTCGTCGGGCCCGAGGTCGCCTCGGCGCTCGCGAAGCCGCCGTACCGGATGGTGGTGCGCCGCTTCCCGGCGTCGCTCGTGCTGACGCGTCGGTGAGGCATCCCCGTCGCGCCCTGCCGGCACGCGGGGCCCGCACCTGTCACACGCCGCCACCGGGCGGTGTCTCCATGACGAAGGCACACGATGCACGAGTCACAGGAGGAGACGACCATGGACGCGAGGATTCCCCCGACCGAGATCACCGGCCTGTTCGGCGCGGTGGTGAAGGTCGCCAGCCGGAAGATGCTCGGGCAGGTGCCCGACTCGGTCGGCGTGATGTGGCACAACCCCGCCGTGATGAAGGACCTGATGACGATCGGCCGCAAGTCCGAGAAGTGGGACGCGCTCGACCCGACCCTGTCGACGTTCGCGCGCATGGCGACGGCGGCGTACGTCGGGTGCAGCTTCTGCCTCGACCTGCACTACTTCCTGTCGCACGACCAGGGCCTCGACGAGGCACGAGCGCGCGAGGTGCCGCGTTGGCGCACGTCCGACGTGTTCTCGCCGCTCGAGCGCCGGGTGATGGAGTACGCGGAGGCGATGTGCCAGATGCCGCCCGCCGTGTCCGACGAGTTGTCCGCCGCGCTGCTCGACGAGCTCGGTGCGCCGGCGCTGCTGGAGCTCACCGCGAAGGTGGGGCTGATGGACGCGACCGCTCGCATGAACATCGCCCTCGGCATCCGCTCGGCCGAGTTCTCGGCCAGCTGCGGGCTGCCGCCGCTCGCGGAGCGCTCGGCCGCCGACGTAGGCTCGCCCGCATGAGCACCGACCCGTTCGTCGTCCACCGCGGACTGCTGTTCACGGTCGCGTACGAGCTGCTCGGCTCGGCGGCCGACGCCGAGGACGTGCTGCAGGAGTCCTGGTTGCGCTGGTCGCAGGTCGACCAGTCGCAGGTGCGCGAGCCGCGTGCCTACCTCGTGCGCATCGTCACGCGGCAGGCGCTCAACCAGCTGCGCACGGTGTCGCGCCGTCGCGAGGAGTACGTGGGGGAGTGGCTGCCCGAGCCGCTCATCACGAGCCCGGATGTCGCGGAGGACGTGGAGCTCGCCGAGAGCCTGTCGATGGCCATGCTCACGGTGCTCGAGACGCTCGGACCCACCGAGCGCGCGGTGTTCGTGCTGCGCGAGGTGTTCGACGTGCCCTACGACGAGATCGCCGAGGCCGTCGGCAAGACGCCCGCCGCCGTGCGGCAGATCGCGCATCGGGCGAAGGAGCACGTGGCGGCGCGCCGGCCGCGGATCGAGGTCGACCCGGCCGAGCAGGAGCAGGTGGTCGAACGGTTCCTCGCCGCGTTCAACACCGGCGACCTTCAGGGCCTCATGGACGCGCTCGCGCCCGACGTCGTCGCGGTCGCCGACGGCGGCGGCAAGGTGCGGGGCGCCGCCCGCCGGCCCATCGTCGGTGCCGACAAGCTCGTGGCCTACGTGCTCGGCGGCCTCGCGAAGTTCGGCGTCACGCCCGTGGCGACGCCGGCCTGGGTCAACGGCGGCCCCGGTGCGCGGGTCGAGGTCGACGGCGCGATCGTCGCCGCCCTGAGCTTCACCATCGAGCACGGCCGCATCACCCGGATCTTCTCGGTGGCCAACCCCGAGAAGCTCGAGCGCCTCGACACGGAGTCGGCCATCGCACGGTGAGCCGGCGGATTCCGCCGCCGCTCGGTCGCGGGGTTCAGCCCTCGGCCGGGCGACGGCGGTTCCAGTGCGCGAGCTTGCCCGGCGCCGCCGAGAGCCAGAGCTCCCGGATCGTCCCGTGCGCTCCGGCGTCGACGACGAGCACGCCGATGACCGTGCCGTCGTGCAGGCGCAGCGCCAGCCCCGGCGCGCCGTTCACGTGCACGGTCGCGAACGCGGCATCCGGATGCCGCACCCGCAGGTCGTCGAGCGCGCGCGCCACGTGCGCCCGGCCGCGCAGCTCGGCGCCCGTGGGGTCGCCCGTGTCGACCACGATGCTGCAGTCGGGATCGAGGAGGTGCGCCTCCGCGAGGTCGTCGCGTCGTTCGAGCGCGGCGAGCAGGCCCGCGACGAGGGACTCAGGCTGCACGGGAGGTCACGCCGCCGAGCTTGTTCGGGTTCATCATCCAGAGCACCTGGTCGATGCCCTGGTCGGATGCCACGACGGTGAGCACCGCGAAGGTGGTGCCGTCCTTCGACAGCAGCACCGATGGCTGGCCGTTCGTCTCGGTCTCGGTGACGGTGACGCCGTCCCAGAAGTGCGTGTGGAACGCCCGGACGAACTTCGCGACGGTGACCCGCCCGTGCACGGGAAACTTCGACGCGCGCACCACCCCGCCGCCGTCGGAGTACGACACGACGTCCTCGGCGAACAGCCGCTCGAGCTGCTCGAGGTCGCCCGTCTGCGCGGCACTCACGAACGCGGTGAGCAGGCGCTGCTGCTCCGACGTGGAGACCTCGCGCCGACGCTCGCCGGCGAGGTGCTTGCGGGCGCGGCTCACGAGCTGGCGCGCTGCGGCCTCGGAGACCTGGACGATCTCGTGGATCTGCGCGTACGAGTAGGCGAACGCCTCGCGCAGCACGTAGGCGGCGCGCTCGGTGGGCGTCAGCCGCTCGAGCATGACGAGCACGGCGTAGCCGAGGGCCTCGGTGCGCTCGGCACCCAGGGTCGGGTCCTGGCTCGTGTCGACGGGCTCAGGCAGCCAGGGGCCGATGTAGGTCTCGCGGCGGGCGCGCGCGGACTGGAGCGAGTTGATGGCGAGGCGGGTGGTCGTCGTCGCGAGGAACGCCGCCGGATCCTGCACCACCGACCGGTCGGTGCCCTGCCAGCGCAGCCAGGCCTCCTGCACGATGTCCTCCGCCTCGGAGGCGCTGCCGAGCATTCGGTACGCGATGCCGAACAGACGCCGGCGCACGGATTGGAAGACGGCGAGCGCGTCGTCGAGGTTCTCGTCCATCTGCTCATCCTGTCGGTCGGCGGGAGGCGGCGCATCCGCCTCCGCCTGCTCAGACCGGACGGGATGCCGAAGTGTGACGGGCCCGACGGAGATTCGTCCGGCGGTGGCCGCCGGGGGCACGCGAGCCGAGACCGCGCGCACCCCCGGGGTTCGGCCTCGGCTCAGGCGGCGGCGCGTTCGGCGGCCACCGCGCGCACGGCCTCGAGGATCGCGGCGGCGACGGCCTCGGGCTGCGAGACGCTGATGGCGTGCGACGCGCCCGCGACCTCGGTCGTGCCGCGTGAACCGGCGCGCTCGGCGCCGGCCCGCAGCACGGCGGCCGGGATGTTGCGGTCCTCGGCGCCGAAGACGTGCCACGACGGCCGGTCCTTCCAACCGGGCACGGATGCCTCGACGGCGTCCTTGAGCGCAGCCTCGGCGATGGGGCGCTGCGTCGCCGCCATCAGGCCCGCAACCGCCGCGGGCACGTCGGCGGCGAACTGCGCGTGGAACCGGTCGCGCCGGATCACGAGCTCGACGCCGCCGGTCGAGATCGGGTGCGCCTCGATCGCCTCGCCGAGCGTCGAGCCGGGCTCGCTCGCCGAGAGGCCGAATGCGCTGTCGCCCGTCTCGGGCACGAACGCCGAGGCGTAGACGAGTGCGGCCACCCGATCGTGACCGGCGGAGGCCTCGGAGATCACGAGCCCGCCGTAGGAGTGCCCCACCAGCACGACGGGGCCCTCGACGGCGTCGATGACGTCGCGGACGTATGCGGCGTCGCCGGCGAGGCTGCGGAGCGGGTTGGCGGCGGCGATCGAGGAGACACCGGCTTCAGAAAGGCGTTCGATGACGCCGTTCCAGCTGGCGGACTCGGCGAACGCGCCGTGGACGAGCACGACGGTGGGCAGGTGATCGGACATGGAGGTCTTCCTTTCGTACGGAGCGGGTTTCAACCGCTCTGACCGGATCCGGCGTGCGAGTGTGACACCGGTGCGCGACGATCCCCTATCCGAGTGGACGGTTGCTGCGGATGATCCCGTCGGGGTCGACCCGACGCTTCACGCCCGCCAGCCGGTCGACGACGTCGGCCGAGTAGGCGTCGGCGAGCGTCGTCCCGAGCCCGAGGAAGGTGGGCACGGTGGTGTCGCCGCGGTGCCGTGCGACGAGGTCGCGCATCGGCTGCAGCGCCGCCGCTGGGTCGAGCGACGGGTCCATCAGCAGCACCCCGCTGTTGAGGAATCCGCCGGCGCGCACGGCGCCCACGGCCGAGAACTCGGCGCCGAGCTCATCGGCGATCGCGCCGCCGAGCGCGCGCACGCTGCAGCGCATGAGGCCGTGCTCGGCGCCCGAGAGGAACGCGTCGACGAACTCCCGGGCGAAGCCGGCGTCGAGCGTGTCGACGGCGCCGCCGAAGTCCGCGTTCGGCATCGGGTCGACCGGCTCGGCCGCGACGGCGGCGAGCGACCCGATCGTGAACGCCGTGAGCGTGTCGGCGATCGGCTCGGCCACCGAGATGAGCCGATCGGCGTACGAGCGCCCGGTCGTCTCGTCGCCGACGTGCACGAGCGCGACCGTCGCGACGGTCTGGCCGCGCAGCGGCGGGGGAACGAGCGGCAGGTCGGGGAACTGCATCATGCCGACGTCGAGCCCGAGCTCGGGGACGTCGCGGGCGAGCTCGTACGCGGCGGAGATGACGTCGACCGCGTTCCGCGCGGGGAACGCCAGGCTTCCGCCGAAGAGTGCGTCGCCGGGATGGAGCGCGAGCTCGATGGCGGTGATCACGCCGAACAGGCCGCCGCCTCCGCGGAGCGCCCACGCGAGCTCGGCGTCGTCGGCGTCGGTGACCCGGCGCACCTCGCCCGCCGCGTCGACGAGCTCGACGGCGACGATGGAGCGCGCGGGGATGCCGTACCGGCGGCTGAACATGGACTGCCCGCCGTTGATGGTGAGTCCGACGACGTTGACCTCGGGGTTGGAGCCGGCGAGGCCGACGAGCCCCGTTCCGTCGAGGCGCTCGAGCGCGCGGCCCCAGTTCACGCCCGCGCCGACGCGGAGCAGCCGCGCCTCGGCGTCGACCGTGATCTCGTCGAACCGCGACGGCCGGATCAGGATCACGTCGGCGAGGTCGCCGTCGGCGCCGTGGCCGTTCGGCTGCGTGGTCACGCCGTACCCTCCGGTGCGCGCGGCGGCGATGATCGCCTGCACGTCCGCGACGTCGGCCGGCGTGGCGACCGCCGCGGGCCGCTGGTCGACGGCGAGGTTCCACGGCAGGCGTGCCGTGTCGTAGTCGGCGTCGCCTTCGAGCACGAGCGTGCCCTGCAGGTCGGAGCGGAGCCGTTCGAGTGCGGCGCGGTCGGAAACGGACATCTTCATCCCCCATTCGGTCCGGGGCCCACCGTATCGTCCGGCACCGACGTCGCGGAAGGTACGCCCAGCCGTCCGCTCCGCCGTCGGCTCGACGAGCGTAGGGTGAGGGTCGTGCCATCCGCTGCAGACCTGGATGAGGCGGCCGCCACCTTCGCGGAGCTCCGGCCGCGGTTGTTCGGCATCGCCTACCGCATGCTGGGCAGCGTCGCGGATGCCGAGGACGTCGTGCAGGACGCCTGGATCCGGTGGCAGGAGTACGACCGCAGCGCCGTGCGCGACCGGCGGCGTTCCTCGCCACGACGACGACCCGGCTCGCCATCAACGAGCTCCAGTCCGCGCGGGTGCGTCGCGAGGCCTACCTCGGTCCGTGGCTGCCGGAGCCGATCGACACCGGCGAGGACCCCGAACTCGCAGCCGAGCGCGACGAGGCGCTCGACTTCGCCGTGCTGCGGCTGCTCGAACGGCTCTCGCCCACCGAGCGTGCAGCGTACGTGCTGCGGGAGGCGTTCGCGTACCCGTACGACCGCATCGCGGAGATCGTGCAGACGACCGATGCGAACGCACGGCAGCTCGTGAGCCGGGCCCGCCGGCACATCGCCAAGGGTCGGCACGCATCCGTCCGACGGGCCAACCGGGACCGCCTGCACGACGCGTTCCTCGAGGCCGCGCACGACGGCGACCTCGAGGCGCTCGAGTCGGCCGTCAGGCCGCCGCGTCCGCCGAGTTGAGACTCGCGACCTCCACGACCGCCGCGGCGAAGGCCTCGGGCGCCTCCTGCGGCAGGTCGTGCCCGGCGTCGGGCACGTGCCGGTGCACGCGCGGCCCGGTGAAGTGCGCAGCGGATGCCGCGGCATCCGTCGCCGGGAAGTTGCCGTCGGCGAGGCCGTCGAGGGTCACCGCCGGCACGGGGATGGGCGGCAGCTCGGCCAGCCGGGCCTCGAGATCCCGGTAGGCGGGGGCACCGTCGACGTGGCCGAGCCGGTGCCGATACGAGTGGATGACGACGTCGACGTAGTCGGGATTCTCGAATGCCGCGGCGGCGCGGTCGAGCTCGGCGTCGGCGAAGGCCCATGCGGGGGAGTTGCGGCGCCAGATCACCTCGGCGATCTCCCGCCGGTGGGCGGCGAGGCCCGCGCGGCCGCGCTCGGTGAGGAAGTAGAAGAAGTACCAGAAGCCCGCCTCGAGCTGCGGCGGGAGCGGTGCCATCGCGGCGGACAGGTCCTGGACGAGGTAGCCGTTCACCGACACGATGCCCTCGACGCGCTCCGGCCACAGCGCGGCCGCAACGCATGCGGCGCGCCCGCCCCAGTCGTAGCCGGCGAGGACGGCGCGCTCGATGCCGAGGGCGTCCATGAGGTCGATGACGTCCCGGCCGAGCGCGGCCTGCTGCCCCGAGCGAGGGGTCGCGCGATCGCGGAACCGCGTGCCGCCGTGCCCGCGCAGGTAGGGCACGATGACCCGGAAGCCGGCTTCGGCGAGCCGCGGCGCGACGTCCACGTAGCTGTGGATGTCGTACGGGAAGCCGTGCAGCAGGATCACGGGACGGCCGTCGGCCGGCCCGGCCTCGAAGTACGTGACGTTCAGCACGCCCGCCGCGACGTGCCGCAGCGGCTCGAGCCGCTGGAGTCCCTCGCCCATGTGTCGCCCTCCCGGTCAGCGCCCCGGCCTCCGGCCTGGGTCACCAGCGAAGACCGGGCACGCGGCGGGATTGTGACCGGGCGACCGGGTCAGCCCGCGAGGACCGCGTCGAGGCTTTCCCGCACGATCGCGAGGCCCCGGCGGAGCTCGTCCTCGTCGATCGTCAGCGCGGGCAGGAACTTCAGCACCTCGTCGAACGCACCCGACGTCTCGATCACGAGTCCGCGACCGAACGCCTCCTTCGAGATCCGGCCGGCGAGCGTGCGATCGGCGTCGCAGGCGAGCCCGTACATGAGGCCGCGGCCGCGCACGACGAAGCCCTGCTCGGGGTGGTCGGCGGCGATGCGCTCGAGCTCGCTGCGCAGGAGCGCCGACTTCGCAGCGATCGCGTCGGTGAACGCCGAGTCGGCCCAGTAGGTCTCGAGCGCGACCCGCGCCGAGACGAACGCGAGGTTGTTGCCGCGGAACGTGCCGGTGTGGGCGCCGGGCTTCCACACGTCGACTTCGGGACGCAGCAGCACGAGCGACATCGGCAGGCCCGAGCCCGAGATCGACTTCGAGACGGTCACGATGTCGGGGACGATTCCCGACTCCTCGAACGCGAAGAACGCGCCGGTGCGGCCGACGCCCGCCTGGATCTCGTCGAGGATCAGCAGGATCCCGCGGGCGGCCGTCAGCTCGCGCAGGCGGCGCAGCCAGGTGGCGCGCGCGACGTTGATGCCGCCCTCGCCCTGCACCGCCTCGACGATCACGGCGGCGGGCAGGTCGAGGCCCGAGCCCGGGTCGTCGAGCATCTTCTCGAGCAGGTCGAGGGTGTCGACGTCGGCGCCGAGGTAGCCGTCGTAGGGGAGGCGCGCGACGTCGTCGAGGCTGACGCCCGCGGCGGAGCGGTAGTGGCTGTTGCCCGTCGCGGCGAGGGAGCCCAGGCTGAGCCCGTGGAAGGCGTTCGTGAACGCCACGATGGTCGACCGCCCGGTCGCCTGGCGTGCGACCTTGAGCGCCGCCTCGACGGCGTTCGCGCCGGTCGGGCCGGTGAACTGCAGCTTGTGGTCGAGGCCGCGCGGCGCCAGCACGATGCGCTCGAAGGCCTCGATGAACGCCCGCTTCGCCGAGGTGGCCATGTCGAGGCCGTGGATGATGCCGTCGCGCTCGAGGTACTCGATGAGCGCACGCGTGAACGCGGGGTTGTTGTGCCCGTAGTTGAGCACGCCGGCGCCGGCGAAGAAGTCGAGGTATTCGCGGCCGTCGGCGTCGACGAGGGTCGAGCCGGTGGCCCGGTCGAACACGGTCGGGAACGCACGGATGTAGCCGCGCACCTCCGACTCACGACGGTCGAAGACTTCCAGGGCTGCGACGCTGCTCATGGCAGGCGTTCTCCTCTCGAGGCGGGGGACGGTGAATCGACCCTACGTCCTCCAGCCGAGCGTTCCGTGCACGGGGCGTTCGACGGCGAGATGATGGGGGCAGGGGATCGCCACCCCGAGGAGCGACGACATGGCCCTCGACACGCCGAACGGCACCCGGGGCGCACGGCAGCCCGGCCGCAGCCGCATCGAGCAGCGCGGCAATCGCTGGATGGTCGACCGCATCCGTCGCAGGGGCGCGAAGGACGACCGCCAGGTCGTGCTCGTCACCATCGGCAAGCGCACCGGCCGGGAACGGATGAACCCGGTGCGCTCCTTCGCCGAGGCCGGCGGCTCGCGTCTCATCGTGGCGTCCGCGAACGGGGCCGCCCGCAACCCCTCGTGGTACTACAACATGGCGGCGAATCCCGAGCGGGTGCGCATCGAGTTCGCCGGTCAGCGGATCGAGGTGACCCCGTGGCAGCTGCACGGTGACGAGCGGGCGACGGCGTGGCGGCGCATCACCACCGAGGCTCCGGGATTCGCGAAGTACGAGAAGCTCACGGATCGCGAGATGCCGGTCATCCGGCTCACGCCGCGGGAGTCGAGCAGGTAGACGGGGCAGGGTCCTACGCTCGGGGCATGGCCGAGTCGACGACCGCGAAGTACGACGTCAAGCGGGAGCATCGCGAGCTGTACGCGCCCTCGGCGAAGGACTTCGCGATCGTCGAGGTGCCGCCCATGCGGTATCTCGCGGTCGACGGGCACGGCGATCCCAACACCGCGGCGGCGTACCGCGAGGCCGTGCTGGCTCTCTACGCCGTGGCCTACACCGTGAAGTTCGCGAGCAAGCGGAGCCTGGGCCGCGACTTCGTGGTCGCCCCGCTCGAGGGGCTGTGGTGGGCCGAGGATCCGAGCGCGTTCGTGGCGCGCGACAAGGGCGCCTGGAGCTGGACGATGCTCATCGCGCAGCCCGACTGGATCGACGAGCACGCGCTCGCCGAGGCCGTGGCCGCCGTGCGGGCGAAGGCGGCGAAGGCCGGAGACCCGGCGAACCCCGCGCTCGACCTGGTGCGCCTCGAGCGCCTGACCGAGGGCACCTCGGCGCAGATCCTGCACGTCGGCTCCTACGAGGACGAGTCACCGACGCTGGCGCGGCTCCACGACGAGTGGATGCCGCAGCACGGCCTCACCTTCAACGGCCCGCATCACGAGGTGTACCTCAGCGATCCCGGCCGCACCGCGCCCGAGAAGCTGAAGACCGTGCTGCGCCAGCCCGTGCGCCCGGCCTGACCGCACCCACACCCGCGCCCGCGCCCGCGCGGCCCGAGCACGCGGGTGAGACGATTCGGCGGCGGGTGGGACCAGCCGTGGTCTGCTTGGCGCAACCCCGTTCGGGAAGGCCGCCTGAAACCCAGTGCTCCCGCTCTTACCTCACGACTCGACCGAACCTGTCACCATCCCTGACCGACCTGCGCGCGCGGATGTGACGGGAATCGACCGCACCCCAGGTTGGAAACACGCTCGGCTGTGTTCTACTCCGCTCACGTCGGATCCGCCACCTTCCGGTGCATTCCGCACGGCTCGCACGCCCGGCTCTCCCCTGCGGCTCATGTGAAATCCGCCTCACATGAGGCGGCTTCGACAAGTGGCCGGAAGGAAGACCGGCCGCCGGCGACCATGGCGATCGTGACCGCCCGCCATCGAGCCGAGGCTTCGGCGCCGGGCTCCTCACTCAGGGTGGTTCCCCGCGGTGCCGTTGATCGTGAACGGCGTCGTCGCGCCGTCGTACATGACGTGGGCGATGAGCCCGTCGACCGCGTGGGGGAGGGTGTGACAGTGGTCGCTCCAGATGCCCGGGTTGTCGGCGACGAACGCGATGTCGTACGACTCGCCCGGGTGCACGTCGAGCGAGTCGACGATCCAGGGGCTGCCGGATGCCGCGACGCCGTCGCGTGACAGCACGACCACGTGGTGTCCGTGCAGGTGCATCGGGTGCACGTCGCCCGAGTCGTTCCGCAGGTGCATCACGACGATGTCGCCCTCGGACACGTCGAACATCGGCACGTCGGGGAACATGCGGCCGTTGATCGTCCAGAAGTTGCCCGGCCGGCCGTCGATGATGCCGAAGCGCCGAGCGATGACGTACTCGTACGAGCGATCGGGCAGCGTCGGGTCGAAGTCGAGCGGGGCCGGCGAGCCGTAGGCGAGCAGGTCGAGGCTCGTCGACGGCTGGGGCGTCCCTGCGCCCTGAGCCGGTCCCTGAGCCGGTCGAAGGGCCGACGCATCCCCGATGAGCACGCTGCGCGCGCCGCCCGTGTGCAGGCGCACCATCTCGCCGGGCGCGGGCGCCCGCACCGTGACGTCCGCGCGTCCGCCCGCCGGGATGAGCATGCGCTGCCCGACCACGTCGGTGGGCTCGTTCACCTCGTGCCCGTCGGTGGCGACGACGCGGAACGGGGCATCCGACCACACCGAGGCCGTGCCCTGGTCGGTGTTGATCACGCGGACGCGCACGGTCGATCCGGGTGCGGCGTCGACGCGTTCGTCCTCGACCGCGCCGTTGAGGGTCTGCTGGCCGCCGTACACGTGCAGCAGGGCGGTGACGTCGAGGGCGCCCGCCGCGGCATCCGTCGACGCAGCCGATGCCGTCGACGCTGCGGCCGGGTCGATCACGATCGCGCCGAGCAGCCCGCCGACGACCTGCTCGTGAGACACCTGATGCGAGTGGTACCAGTACGTGCCGGCGTCCGCCGCCTCGAACCGGTAGACGTACCGGCCGCCGACGGGCACCGCGTCCTGCGTGATGCCCGCGACGCCGTCGGCCGAGTTCGGCACGTCGATGCCATGCCAGTGCAGCGTCGCCCCGTCGGCCACCGACTCGTTCACGAAGGTGACCTCGACGAGGTCGCCCTGCCGAGCGCGGATCTCGGGTCCGGGCGACGTGCCGTTGACGGTGTAGCCCTCGATCGGGTGGCCGCCGGGCACGTCGATCGTGCCCTGCCGGGCCGTGAGCTCGACGCGCACGTCGGGCGCGCGGTCGGGGTCGGCCGCGAGGTCGGTGACGCTGAGCGCCTGCGCCGAGCCGACGGCGCCGGATGCCGCGGACGCACCCGACCCGGCGGGGCTCCCGTGCCCGCCGTGCCCGCCCTCGCCGCCGCTTCCGCCGCGGCCCATGTCCATGACGGAGTACTCGCCGAGCAGCGTGGAACTCCACGCGAGCGCGCCGGCGCCGAGCGCGGTCGTGACCGCGACGCCGACGACGGCGCACCGCAGGAGATCACGCCGAGAGGGCATCGCTCGTCGCCTCCTCGGAGGACCCGGCCGCGGCGTCGGCACCGGCGCGCGCCGCCCGCCCGCGGAACGCGGCGATCACGGCCGCCACGACGATCGCCGCGGCGTTCGCGCCGTGGATGAGGCCGAGGTACGGGACGTCCATGATCGAGAAGCCGAGCGTCACCTGCAGCGCGATGAGGGCGAGCGTGATCGCGGCCCAGAGCTTCGCGCCGCGGGCGCGCACGAAGAACGACACGATCAGCAGCGCGACGGCGAGCAGCGGCAGCACCACGCCGCCGACGATCCCGTGGATGAAGAAGCCCGACTCGCCGACGCCGCCGGCCGTGCGGCTCTCGAGCAGCGCCTTGTCGACCACGTCGCCGTTCGACACCCGGTTGAGCACGCCGCCGAAGGCGAACGCGATGGCGGCGGCCTGCACGACCACGCCGCCCGCGATGATCCAGGCCAGAGCCGTGTAGTAGACCTTGCGCATGATGTGACTCCCTGTTCGGTGCGGCGCGCCGTCGTGGCATCCGCTCGCCCCCGAGGCTCGTCGAACGGCGTGCGCGCCGGAACGCAGCAGGCCGGAGGTCGCGTGGCGGTCCGCCGCACACCGCATGGAGGCCAGCCGCCAAGGGACGGTGCGGATGCCCCTCTCCCGCGCGCGCGGCGAGAGGAGGACCATGGGAGTGTGCTCCGCAGGTGGGGATGGTTCGCAGCCCTGGCGCCGCTCGGAGCGGCGTGCATGCTGTACACCGTCGTGGCGCGCGGATTCGTGGCGGGCGACGCCGGTCCCGGCCTGACCTGGCCGCTGCTCGGCATCCTGCCGCTGTTCGTGTTCGGCATGTGGCTGCTCACGGTCTCGACGGCGCGCTCGGCCCTGTTCATCGCGTGGGCCGCGACGGCGATGGCCGTGGGCGCGGGCTTCGAGACGTTCCTGCAGATGAACCCCGACGTGGTCCGCGAGCCGTGGTTCCCGTTCCTGAACCTCGTCGGCCTGACCTCGTCGACGGTCGCGTCCGCCGCGTTCATCAGCCTCTTCGCGACCTTCCCCACGGGCATCCCCGAGCGCCGATGGCAGCGCATCTCGGTCGGCGTGTTCTGGATCCCCGTCGTGCTGGCGCCGTTCTCGATCCTGATCGTCCCGCACGTGCTCGCCGTGCAGGTCCACGCCGAGGCGGGCGTCGCGATCCCGAACCCGTTCGCCGTGCCCGCCCTCGCCTGGGCGGCGCCGCTCACGGAGTGGGTGGTCTACGCCTGGCCGGCGGTCTTCCTCGCCCTGGCGGTGCTGATCTCCCGGGCGTTCTTCGGAGATCCGGAGATCCGTGCCCGAACGCGACTGATGGCGTGGCTGACGTTCGCGATCGTCGTGAGCTACTCGATCTCGCTGTTCGTGCCCGAGAACCTGATCGCCAACACCGTGGTGCTCGCGCTGCTCGCGGCCGTCCCGCTCGTGGCGATCCACGGCATCCTCCGGTACGGCGCGTTCGACGTCGCCGTGGAGGATCGCGCCCGCTCCGTCACGCGGTCCTCGAACGTGCTCATCACGGTGCTCTACGGCATCGCCGTCGTCGCCCCCGCCGTGCTCCTCGTCGGCCTCATCACTCCGCTCGGGATCGCCTTCCTCACCGGCATCCTCGCGGTCGCCCTGCTGCCGGTCCGCGGATGGCTCCAGCGGTGGATCCACCGCGTGGTCTTCGGCGACCGCGACCGCCAGCTCGCGATGCTCAGCGAGCTCGGCGCCGAGCTCGAGCGCTCCGCGGACTCGGGTGACCTGCTCAGCCACCTGGCGAGCGCGGTGGCCGACGGACTGGGCGCGACGTGGGTGCGGATCCGGCTCGCGGGGTCGGACGGTGCGTTCGCCGCGTCGCCCGCCGGGATCGCCGGGGAGGTCGGTGGCGATCCGGTCGAGGGGGTCGATCTCGTCCACGCCGACGAGGTCCTCGGCCGGATCGAGGTGGGGCCGCGCCATCGCGGTGAGTACAGCGAGGCCGAGCGGGCGCTCCTGCGCACGGTGGCCGGCCAGGCCGCGGCATCCGTCGCCAACGTGCGCCTCACGGCGCGCCTCGCCCAGCAGCTCGCCGAGCTCACCGCTTCGCGGGAGCGGCTCGTGGCTGCGCAGGACGACGAGCGCCGGCGCCTCGAACGCGACCTGCACGACGGGATCCAGCAGGACATCGTCGCCCAGATCGCCGGACTCCGACTGGCGCGGAACCGGCTCGAGCGCGGCCAGCTCTCCTCGGCCGAGCTGGCGGAGCTGCAGGAGCAGGCCCGCCAGACGCTCACCGACCTGCGGGAGCTCGCGCACGGCATCCACCCGCCGGTGCTCAGCGACAACGGGCTCGTGGCGGCCATCGAGTCGGGCGCGGCGCGGTACCCGATCCCGCTCGAGGTGCATGCGGATGCGCGGGTCCGCGCCGAACGGTATCCCGCCGACGTCGAGACGACCGCCTACTACGTGGTGCGGGAGGCGCTGACGAACACGGCCAAGCACGCGAACGCGAGCCGGGCGTCGGTCGCGCTCGCGCGGACCGACGGGCGGCTGCGCGTCTCGATCAGCGACGACGGATGCGGCCTCGGATCGAGCTCCCCGGGGTCGCCGCCGAGCGGCGGGCTCGCGAACATCCGGGATCGCGTCGCGGCCCTCCGGGGCACGGTCCGCATCTCGGCCGCCGAGCCCTCCGGGGCCGGCACCACGATCGACGTCGACCTGCCCGTCGGCGCCGGCGCGCCCGCGCCCTGATCCGCCGTCACCGCGACACCGCGCCGAGATGGAGGCCAGCCTCCACGCGAGGACACGGAAGGCCCTCTCCCGCGAACAGCCCGGGAGGAGGACGATAAGAGCGTGGACCGCAGGTGGGTGTGCCTCGCGACGCTGGGCCCGATCGGGGTCGCCGCGCTGGTCTACATCGTCGTCGTGCGGGGCTTCATCGAGGCCGACGCCGACCACGGGCTCGCGTGGCCGATCCTCGGAGCGCTGCCGCTGTTCGTGCTCGGCATGTGGCTGCTCACGGTGACGAGGTCGCTCACCGCCGTGCTCATCGCGCTGGCGGCGACGGCGATCCTCGTCGGCTCCGCGTACGAGACGTTCCTGCAGCGCAACATCGAGATCATGGCGGAGCCGTGGTTCCCGCTGTTCAACCTGATCGGCCTCACCGCGGACTCCGTCGCGACGTCGGCGTTCCTCATCGTGTTCGCGACGTTCCCCGACGGCGTGGTCGAGCACCGGTGGCAGCGGATCGCGGTCGCCTTCCTCTGGGCCCCGCTGCTCATGGGCCCGCTGACGCTGCTCACCACGTCGCACGTCGTGATGTCGCCGTGGATCGGCATCAGCGGCGACGCCATCCCCAATCCCTACGTCGTGCCGTGGCTCGAATGGGCCGCACCCATCGTCACCGTCCTCTTCTTCCAGTCATGGCCCGCCGTGATCGTCGGACTCGCGGTGCTGGGCACCCGTGCGCTGTTCGGGACGCCGGAGGTGCGGACGCGCACGCGGGTCATGGCGATCACGGTCGCCGCGGCCGCGGCCGCGTTCGCGATCTGGCCGTTCCTGCCGTGGCCGGAGGTCGGGCAGTACCTCGTGTACGGGGCGCTCATCGCCCTGCCGATCGCCGCCGTGCACGGCATCTTCAAGTACGGCGCGTTCGACGTCGCGCCCGGCGACCGCGGCCGCAACGCCGCACGTTCCGCGAACCTGCTCATCACGGTCTTCTACGCCATCGCGGTCGCGACGCCGGCGATCCTGCTGGCGGGGCGGATCCGCGTCGTGCCCGCGGTGATCATCACGACCCTGGTCGCGGTCGCGCTGCTGCCGGTGCGCACGTGGGTGCAGCGCTGGATCCACCGCCGGCTCTTCGGCGACCGCGAGCGTCAGCTTGAACTGCTGGGCGAGCTGGGCGCGAGCCTCGAGGAGGCCGGCGAGCCGCGCGACCTGCTCACCCGGCTCACCGAGGCGGTGCGCGACGGCCTCGGCGCCACGTGGGTGCGGATCCGGCTCGTCACGGACGACGGCGACCTCGCCGCGTCGCCGATGGGCGCGGCCGGGGACGTGGACGGGGCCTCCGAGCCCGTGCTCTCGGCCGACCTCGTGCGCGGCGACGAGACGCTCGGGCGCATCGAGGTGGGACCGCGTCACCACGGCGAGTACAACGACGCCGAGCGGATGCTGCTGCGCACGGTCGCGGGCCAGGCCGCGGCATCCGTGGCCAACGTGCGCCTCACCGCGCAGCTCGCCGCGCAGCTCGTCGAGCTGACCGCGTCGCGCGAGCGGCTCGTGGCCGCCCAGGACGACGAGCGCCGCCGCCTCGAGCGCGACCTGCACGACGGGATCCAGCAGAACGTCGTCGCCCAGATCGCGGGGCTGCGCCTCGCCCGCAACCGCTTGCAGCGCGGCGAGCTCATGCCGGCCGAGCTCGGCGAGCTGCAGGACCAGGCGCGCGAGACGCTCACCGACCTGCGCGAGCTGGCGCAGGGCATCCACCCGCCGGTGCTGAGCGACAACGGGCTCGTCGCGGCGGTCGAGTCGGGGGTCGCACGGTACCCGATCCCGCTCTCGGTCGAGGCGGATGCCGCGGTGCGCGGGGAGCGGTACGCCGACGACGTCGAGACCACGGCCTACTACGTGGTGCGCGAGGCGCTCGCGAACACGGCGAAGCACGCGAACGCGACGCGCGCCTCGGTCGCGCTCGCCCGCTCGAACGGGCACCTGCGCATCTCGATCACCGACGACGGCCGCGGCATCGGGGCGTCGGCGACGGATGCCGCGGCGACGGCCTCGGCCTCACACGGCGGGCTCGCGAACATCCGCGACCGCGTCGCCGCGCTGCGCGGGACCGTGCGGGTCGCGCCGGCCGACACGTCGGGGCACGGCACGACGGTGCTCGTGGACCTGCCCGTGGGTGATCGCGTTGGATGACACGGGCGTGCTGCGCGTCGTCATCGCCGAGGACAACTACCTCGTGCGGGAGGGGCTGCGGCGCCTGCTCGAGGACTCCGGCGAGATCGACGTGATCGCGTCGGTCGGCAACGGCGTCGAGCTCCTCGACGCGGTGCGCCGGCTCGGCCCCGACGCGGTGCTCACCGACATCCGGATGCCGCCGGGCCACCACATGGAGGGCATCGAGGCCGCGCACGCGATCCGCGCGGCCTCGCCCGACACCGGCGTGGTCGTGCTGTCGCAGCACGCCGACGAGAGCTACGCGCTCGCCCTGTTCGACGACGGCTCGGCGGGGCTGGGGTACCTGCTCAAGGACCGGATCGGCGACCTCGAGGACCTCGTGCACGCGCTCCGCGAGGTGCGCGCCGGCGGATCGGTCATCGACCCGCAGATCGTGGACACGCTGGTGCGGCGGCGCAGCGCGGCCGGCGCGGCGAGTCCGTTGGCGGCCCTGTCGCCGCGTGAGCTCGAGGTGCTGCGCGAGATGGCCGCCGGCAAGACCAACGCGGGCATCGAGCAGGCGCTCTTCCTCTCGTCGTCGACCGTGGAGAAGCACGTCAACGCGATCTTCACGAAGCTGCGGCTGCCCGAGTCGGGCGTGCACCGGCGGGTGGCCGCCGTGCTCGCGTTCCTGCAGAGCTCGAGCGCGTGACGACGATCACTCGAGCAGCTCGACGACCTCGCCGGGCCGCCCGTCGTCGATGAGGCGTGCGACCTGCGTGGCGATCTCGCGTGGGGGGATCAGCGGCCCGGCCCGGTGCTGCTGCGCGGGCGTCAGGGAGGCGAACTCGTCGAGGGCGCGCGGGAGCCCGATCCAGCCTGGGACGACCGCCATCACGCGCACGTCGTCCCCGCGGTCGCCGAGCGAGCTCGTGAAGCGCCGCAGCGCCGCCTTCGCGGCACCGTACTCGGGGGAGGCGTAGGGCTCGTCGCCCTCGCCGGCACTCGAACCGACGTTGACGACCGCGCCGGTTCCGTGAGCGACCGCGTTCCACAGCAGCTGGGTCAGCCGCATCGGCGCCACGAGGTTCAGGGTCAGCGCCCGCTGCCACGCGTCGGCCGGGGCCGCTGGATACTGCCGACCCGGCTGCCAGCCGCCGGCGTTGTTCACGAGACCGCCCACGTCTTCGCGCCGTTCGAGCGCTGCGCCCGCGGCCTCGACGCCCGCGGGTGTGGCGAGGTCGGCCACGACGACCGGAACCGGGCGGCGATGGCGAGCCTCGAGGCGACCCGCTGCTGCGACGGCCGCGGCCTCGTCGCGATCGACGAGGATCACCGGACGACCGCGCGAGGCCAGCTCGTCGGCGATGACGACGCCGAGACCGGAGCCGCCGCCCGTGATCACGACGTGCGAGCGCATATCCCGATCGTTGTCCACCCCTCCGACACGGACACGCCCCCGCCTAGCCTGAGAGGAGCCTCCGGCGGCATCCGATCGCCGGGACGAACGAGGGAGTTGCGATCCAGATGGACATCACCGACAACGGGCCGGAGCCGAACGCGTTCGACATCGAGCGGGCGACGAAGGAGAACGACACCTACCGAACCGTCGCATGGAGCGGGAAGTACCTGCAGGTGACGCTCATGTCGATCCCGGTGGGGGAGTCGATCGGCCTCGAGGCGCACCCCGAGACCGACCAGTTCCTGCGCCTCGACGCCGGCCGCGGCCGAGCCAAGATGGGCCCGTCGAAGGACGACCTCTCCTTCCAGCAGGACGTCTCCGACGGCTGGAGCATCCAGGTGCCCGCCGGAACCTGGCACGACGTCGAGAACACCGGCGACGAACCGCTCCAGCTCTACGTGGTCTACGCGCCCACGCATCACGCCGCGGGCATCGTGCAGGCCACGGCCGAGGACGCCGAGCGCGACGAGGAGTCGGGTCGCGACGAGCCGCCGGCGTGGGCCGCCGAGCCGGAGGGCGGTCAGCCCGAGGACGAGCACGCCTGACGGCGTGCCCGTGGCATCGACTCCGGCCTAGGCGGCGCGGGCCAGCTCGTCGTGCTGCGGACGCGCCGCCCGCGCCACCGGAGCGACGCGCGGCACGCCCGCCGCGACGAACGCCTCGCGCGGGTTCTGCACCGAGAGCAGCGACACGATGTCGCGGCCGGCGACGAGCGCGCTCAGCCAGACGAGGAGCACGCGGAACTTGCGCTCCCACGTCGGGATCGCCAGCACGTGGTAGCCGCGGTGCATGACCCAGGCGAGGAACCCGGTCACCACGAACCGCTTGTACTGGAAGATCCCGCGGCCGAGCCCCAGCGTCGCGACCGCGCCGAGGCTCGCGTGGCGATACGGGCGCGTCCGCCGTCCGTGCAGCACGGCCACGATGTTCGCGGCCAGGCGCTTGCCCTGCCGCACGGCGTGCTGCGCGTTCGGCACCGTGGTCGTGCCGGGGATCGCCAGGTCGGGCACGGCGGCGTTGTCGCCGGCCGCCCACGCGTCCTCGACCGGGAGTGCGTCGGTGCCGACCCGCAGGTCGGGCCGCACGACGATGCGTCCGCGATCGTCGGTGGGCAGGTCGGTGTGCTTCGCGATCACCGGGTGCGCGCCGTTGCCGGCGGTCCAGACGATGAGGTTCGCGTCGAACTCCTCGCCGTTCGACAGCACGACGTGGCCGTCCTCAAGCGAGACCGCCCGCGCGCCGAGGTGGATGTGCCCGCCCCGCTGCTCGAGGTGGCGCACCACCCACGCGCCCGGCTTGTCGGTGACCTCGGGCAGGATGCGCGTGTGCGCCTCGACCAGGTGGAACGACAGGTCGGAGAAGGAGAGCTCGGGGTACTGCTTCAGCAGGTCGGTCGCGAGCGAGAGCAGTTCCGAGAAGCCCTCGACGCCCGAGAACCCGCCGCCCACGAAGACGACGGTCAGGAGGCGACGCCGCTCGGGCCCGTCGGGCAGCGCGGCCGCCCGGTCGAACGCGGTGAGCAGCCGGTCGCGGATCGCGACCGCCTCCTCGACGTGCTTCATGCCGATGGCCACGTCGTCGGCGCCCGGCACCGGGAGCTTGCGCGTGACGGCGCCGGCCGTGACGACGACGACGTCGTACGGGAGCGGGTAGTCCGGGGCATCCGTGGGACGCACCATGACGGTCTTCGTGGCGTGCTCGATGCTCGTCACGGTGCCCGCGATGACCTTGGTGCGCTGCAGGTGCTTGCGCAGCGAGACCGCGGCGTGCCGCGCCTCGATGGAGCCCGCGCTCACCTCGGGGAGGAACGGCTGGTAGGTCATGTACGGGCGGGGGTCGATGATCACCAGCTCCGCCTCGTGCGGCGACAGCTGCTTCTCGAGCTTCCACGCCGTGTAGAAGCCGGCGTAGCCGCCTCCGACGATCACGATCCTTCGCATGAGCTAGTGCTCCTTTCGGTCCTTACACCTGTTAAGACCGGAGAGGGGCCTGATTTGTGACAGCGCTT
Source organism: Agromyces sp. NPDC057865 (assembly GCF_042796995.1). Classification (NCBI taxonomy): domain Bacteria; kingdom Bacillati; phylum Actinomycetota; class Actinomycetes; order Micrococcales; family Microbacteriaceae; genus Agromyces; species Agromyces sp. NPDC057865. The sequence continues at coordinate 429,117 of NZ_JBHVMJ010000003.1, forward strand.
GCAGTCCCGGGGGTCGCGGGCGGTCGGATGCCGCGAGGCCTGGGTCAGATCGGCAGCGGGCGGTCGTCGACAATCGTCTTCATGACGAGGGTCGACTCGACGCGCTGCACGCCGGGCAGCGCGGCGAGCTGTTCATCCCACAGCCGCTGGTAGGCGGGGAGGTCGCGCACCGCGACCCGCAGCAGGTAGTCGGGGTTGCCGAACAGGCGCAGCGCCTGGATCACCTCGGGGATCTCGGCGACGGCCGCGTCGAACGCCGGGATCGTCGCCTTGTTCGCCTGTTCCATCGTCACGAAGACGAGCGCCCCGAAGCCGAGTCCGACGACCTCGGGGTCGATGACCGCCCGGTAGCCCGAGATGGCACCGGATGCCTCGAGCGCGTGCAGTCGGCGATGCGTGGGCGACATGCTCAGCTGCACGCGGACGGCGAGGTCGGTGAGGCTCAGGCGGCCGTCCTGCTGCAGCTCGGTGAGGATTCTCCGATCGATGGCGTCCATGAGTGGATTCTTCCACTGGAAGCTCCATCCGGGGGCGAACTTGGAAGCCTATTCCGGCCGTCCTTCCGTAGGTTCATCGTGTGCGAACCGGAAGGACCCTCCCATGAACCTCGAGCTGCTGCTCGCGTGCTGGGGCATGATGACGCTCATGGTGGTCGTCCCCGGTCCCGACTGGGCGTACATCATCTCGGCGGGCATGCAGGAGCGGGCCCTCGCCCCGTCGCTCGCCGGCATCCTGGTCGGCTACCTCGCGGCGGTGGCCGCGGTCGCCATCGGCGTGGGTGCTGCGGTGGCGGCGATGCCCTGGGTGCTGGTCGGGCTCACGTTCGCGGCGGCGGGGTACCTCGCGTACCTCGGCGTGCGCGTGCTGCGTGCGCCGCCCGAGGTCGGCGGCGCGGAATCCGGAGCTGCGGTGGCATCCGGTCGCCCGTGGCTGCGTCTCGTACAGGGCGCTGGCGTCAGCGGCCTGAACCCGAAGGGCCTGCTCGTGCTCGTGGTGCTGCTGCCGCAGTTCACCGACGCGGCGAGCGCCTGGCCGATCCCGGTGCAGCTCGCGGTGCTGGGCTTCATCTTCGTGGCGAGCTGCGCGCTCGTCTACTCGGTCGTGGGCGTGAGCGCCCGGGCGGTGCTGCGGGCGCGGCCGTCCGCGATGCGCATCCTGTCGCGGGTCTCGGGCGCGGCGATGGTGCTGCTCGCGGGGTGGCTCGTCGTCGAGCAGGTCACGCACTTCGTGTCCGCGTGACGGCCTGACGGTTCAGTCGTCGGGCATCGATCGCCGGTCGCCCACCGGGCCACCGGCCTTCGGGAAGGCGAGCGAGTCGGATGCGACCCACCACTCCATGACGTCGTACGCGAGCCGCCCGGCGATCACCGACGGGTCGTCGTCCGAGAGGCGAGCAGCCTCGTCGGGGTCGCAGGCGAAGATCGACATGCCGCGATACGACTCGTCGCTCTGCCGGTCGAAGGGCCCGTTCACCACGAGGATGCCGCGGCGTCGCAGATCGGCCCGGTAGGCGAGGTGCCGCGCCTGCAGCGCGTCGAGCTCCGCCTCGGACAGGTCGGGCGCATCGGCCGGCCGCCGCAGCACCACGAGCGTGTAGACGTCGAACGCGTCGGGGATGTTCGGATCGCGTGCCATTGCACGATCCTAGGACTCACCCTCCGCACGCACCTGCCGGGGACTGCAACTCGAGGGTTGCATTATGGTAACGCGTATGCAACTCTGAGATTGCATGTCAACGCGAAAGGAACCATCATGGAGCACATGACCGACAACCCGGCATCCGTCATCGACGAGGGCCAGTTCACCGTGCGGCGGACGATCCACATCGCCGCCCCCGTCGAGAAGGTCTGGTCGGCGGTGACCGACCCCGAGCACATCTCGAAGTGGTTCGGCCGAGCGGACTTCGCCGGCGCCGGCGTCGGCGCGACGGGCACGCTCACGTTCGACGGGTACGGTGCCGTGCCGATCCGCGTCGAGGCGATCGACGAGCCGCGCATGGTCTCGTACCGCTGGGGCAACGACGACGCGAGCGGCGTGCTGCCCGAGCAGCTCGACGACCACTCGACCGTGTTCACCTTCACGCTCGAACCCATGTCGAACGGCACGCAGCTCACCGTAGTCGAGACCGGCTTCGACGTGACGTCCGACCCCGCCGCGAACATGGAAGCCCACCGCGAGGGTTGGAACGGCGAGCTCGACAAGCTCGTCGCCCTGCTCGAGGGCGGCTCATGACCCAGGCGCTGGTCCCCGTGTTCGCCGCACTCGGCGACGAGACCCGGTGGAGCATCCTCGCGGCACTCGGCGAGGGCGACGCGTCGGCGTCCGCCCTCGCCGGGCGCCTGCCCGTCACCCGCCAGGCGATCGCCAAGCACCTCGCCGTCTTGCAGGAGGTCGGCCTCGTCGAGCCCGTGCGCGTCGGCCGCGAGGTGCGGTACCGCGTGATCGGGTCGCAGCTCAGCGACACGGCACACCGCCTCGACGCCATCGGCGCCGAGTGGGACCGCCGCCTCGCCGCCATCAAGGAGCTCGCCGAGGGGCTCTGAGATGGGCGCGACGCCTACATCATCGCCTGGAGCACCTCCGCGGTCTTCGCGTCGTCGCTCGTCGAGAGCACCAGTCGACTGCCGCTCACGACGTATGCGAACGAGATGTTCACGTCGGCGTCGGCCAGCGCTCGTGCCATCCGGCCGAACCCGCCCGGCCTGTCGACCCACTCCTCGGGCAGCGACGGGCTGACCAGCACCTCGGTCTCGCGGTCGACCGTGATGCCAGCGCCCTCGAGTGCGGTTCGACCACGTGCGGCGTCGTCGACGAGGATGTGCACGGTGCTCCGTCCTCCGTCGGCCATGGCGCAGAGCCCCTCGATGTTGACGCCGGCATTGCCGAGCGCCTCGCCGAGTCGTGCCGCTTCACCGGGCTTGTCCTCGAGGCTCAGAAACAGATCCTTCGCCATTGCGGCACCTCCTTCCCAGTGGTCTCAGGTCTACGCCCGAGGCGGTGGGGCGTCAATGGACGTGAGGAAAGCTCAGTAGGGGCGCGGCCCCGGTGCCGGGCTGTTCTCGTCGGCACGGCGCTGTCACAATGGCGTCATCTGACTGGTCCTCGTTCGTAGCCGGCTTGCCGAGGCGAGGACGGAGCGGAGGGGCGCGATGAGCACAGGCGATGGGTCCGAGCGGTTCGAGTATGCCGACCGGGCGGGGTATCCAGACGGCAGCGGCACGCTCGACGAGGGAACGGCGGCACTGGTCGACGAGGTGACGGCCGATGCGCTGCGTGCGGTCGACACGCCGTCGGAGGACGCCGACGCCGAGATCGAGGTGCATCGGTACGACGACCGCGGCGTGTTCGCCGCGACGCTGGAGGGTCGCGAGATCGCGACGGTGCGCTTCGACGTCGATGGCGATCGGATCACCCTGATCACGACGACCGTCGAACCCGAGTTCCGCGGGCGCGGCATCGCGACCGACCTGATCGCCGACGTGCTCGACCGCCTCCGCGATGGCGACGAGCAGCTCACCGTGCTCTGCCCGGTCGTGACCGCCTTCATCGAGGGGAATCCGGAGTACTCGGATCTGCTCGGTTCGGATCGATAGCGGACCGTCCGGGTTCATCACTTCGCCTGCCGGACGTTGGTAGACAAATTTACTGATCAACGGCGATTTCGGGTGCTACTCCGATGTCAGTGGGTGGTGGTGGAATCGGAGTGTGAAGCCTCCGATCGCGCGTCCCGCCACGCCGTCGATCGAGCGCGATCTCGAGGGCGACCTGGCCGACGATCTCGACTCCATCGTGGCGCTGGAGCGCATCGTCCGGGTCGCCCAAGCCGAGCAGCGGCGGCTGGTCCGCCGCGCGCGTGAGCGGGCGGCGTTGCTCGACGGAGTGCACGAGGGCAGCACGTCAAGCGATCGCGAGTTCGCGACCCGATCCTTCATCGCGGAACTCGCGACGACGCTCGTCGTCGCGGAGGCGCGGGCGTTGGGCATGGTCGGTGACGCCGCACGACTCGCCGAGCTCCCATCGGCAGCTGCGGCGTTCACCGTCGGCGACCTCGGGCTCGCGCAGGTGCACACGGTGATGGAGGTCACCTCGGGTGCGTCCGTCGAACTGTCGGCACGGCTCGAGTTGGAGGCGATCGAACGGGCTCCACGCCAGACCAACGCCTCGCTGCGACGCAGCCTGCGACGACTGCGCGAGCGGCTCGAGCCGCGGGCACTCGAAGAGCGCCGCGCGAGCGCGGAGGCCGACCGGCGGGTGTGCGTGGACCCGGCGGCGGATGGCATGGCGTGGCTCAGCGTCTACATGCAGGCCGAGCGCGCCTACGCGATCAAGGCCCGGCTCGACGCGATCGTCGCGAGATCTGCCGAGGTGGAGGCCGCGGGCTCGTCGACTCCCGCAGGCGTCTCGGATGCCGCGTCCCTCAGCGGTGCCGTGGTCGGTGCGTCATCGGACCCGCGTGCACCCGCTGCGGCATCCGTCGCTCGGCCGGACCACCGCACCCTGACCCAGCGCGTCGCCGACCTCGTCGGAGACCTGCTGCCGGCGGGAACCCTCGAGGGCGACCCGACCGGCTTCACCGCCCTCGGCGCGGTCACGCCGCGCATCCTGGTGACGGTGCCCGTGCTGTCGCTGCTGGGGCAGACGAACGAGCCGGCGGAACTCGACGGCTACGGGCCCATCGACGCCGAGACCGCCCGCCGCATCGCCGCGCACGCCCCGAGCTTCCAGCGCATCCTCACGCATCCCGAGACCGGGGCGTTCCTCTCCTACGGCCGCACGTCGTACCGAGTGCCCGCCGATCTCGCCGGCTACCTCGCCGTGCGCGATGGTCGCTGTCGCTTCCCGGGCTGCGGGCGCCGCGCGCGTTCCGCCGACATCGACCACACGGTCGATTGGGCTGACGGCGGCTCGACCAGCCACGAGAACCTCGCCTATCTGTGTCGCAAGCACCACCGGCTCAAGCACCGAACGCGATGGCGGATGACGCAGGAGCACGGCGGCGTCATCCGTTGGACCTCACCGGCCGGCCACATCCTCCGCACCTACCCCGAGCGCCCCTTCATCGCGGTGCCAACCGACGCGGCGCCCGGACCCGAGCCCGGTGAGGCGACGGGCTGCGCCGCGTGAACGGTGCGCCGTCGGCCGCCGCGCGACGGCGTTGATTGTCGGCGTACACCGGGGTGCGATATCCTCGCGCCCAACTCGGGGGAGATCGGAAGCGCGACATGGCAACTGATGGAGGGCGCGCGGACGATCCCGTCACGTTCGCAGGCGGGGTGCTCGATCCGTATCGCCACGTGTGCGCGTTCGTGAACAATCCCGGCGAGGTGAACGCCGTCCTCGATCCGTTCATCAGGCAGGGCATCGACGGCGGCGACCGCCTGCTCTACCTCGTCGATCCCGCCGACACGGCCGCGCCCGTCAATCGGCTCCGGCACCTCGGGTACGACGCCGGAGCGCTGCTCGAGGACCACCAGGCCGAGGTGCGGACGTGGAAGGACACCTACTTGCGGGGCGGCACGTTCGACCAGAGCTCCATGCTCGAGCTGCTCGACGGGATGCTCCTCGGGCAGCAGGCGCCGCGCATCCGCATGGTGTGCGACATGGGCTGGGCGGCATCCGATCACGAAGGGGTCACCGAGGAACTCATCGAGTTCGAGGCGAAGGCCAACTTCATCCACGCCCACCACGAGCACATCGTGATCTGCTCCTACGACGTGACGAAGTTCGACGGCGCGTTCATCATCGACATCCTGCGCACCCATCCGATGGTGCTGCTCGGCGGCATCCTGCAGGAGAACCCGTTCTTCATCCCGCCGTCGGAGTTCCTGGCGGAGCGGGGCGTGCAGGCGACCGGCTGAGGGTCGAGTGGCCATGGATGCCGCGTCGATCGACGGAGTTCCCCAGCCCGAGCCCGACGGCGGCATGGGCCTCGACGTGCGGCGGTGGATGCGGGACATGGCCGCGCTCCACGCGCTCCCCGCGCTGTGGGTGGACCACGAGCCGAACGAGATCGCCACGGGCCTGTTGAGCGTGCTGTTCGGCGTGCTCCAGCTCGACGGCGCATACGCGCGCTTCGAGGATCCCCGCAACGGCGGTCCTCCGCTCGAGACCTGGCGGCCATCGGGACTTGAGCCGCCGGCGGAGGTGCGCATCGCGCTCGATTCGGGCGACGCACCGGCACCGGGCATCATGACGACCGAGGTCGAGGACGCGGACGGCGGTCGGCACCGGATCACGCGCCTCCCGGTCGCCCTGCCGTGGGAGCGGGGCATGGTGCTCGTGTCGGCGGCCCGATCCGACTTCCCGACCGAGCGGGAGACGCACCTCCTGCGCACCGCCGTCGGCCAGGCGGCGATCGCGATCCACACCGCGCGGCGGATCGCGCGCGAGCAGGCCGCGAGAGCCGCCGCCGAGGCGACGCTCGCGCGACAGGGCGAGCTCCTCCGGTCGCTCGTCGACGAGGTGGCGCCGACGCTGGAGTCCCTCGCCTCCATCACGCGGCGGGCCGAGGAGGCGGCGAGAGTGAGCGACACCGGGGGTCCCGGCGACGGGCCGGGTCGTGAGCTCGCCGGCTCCGCGCCGGCGGCATCCCGCCGCGACGACGGGCCGGCACCACGCACCCCGCTGCCGCTGACCCGCCGCGAGACCGAGGTGCTGGGGCTCCTCGCACAGGGATTGAACAACCGGGAGATCGCCGGCGTCATGTGGCTCAGCGACCGCACGGTCGAACGGCACATCACGAGCCTGTACCGCAAGATCGGCGTCGCCCGCCGGAGCGAGGCGACCGCGTTCGCCCTCCGGCACGGCCTCGGCTGATGCGCGCTCGCGCGGAGAGGACGCGACGCCGAATTGAGGGGTTCCCCTCAATTCCCGCCGGAGCTGCCACCCGAGTCGCGGAGGAGTACGGACGCCGCCGCGCTCGGATCGCGGGAGCCTCGAGGCACGGGCATCGACCGAAGGTGTCGGACCCGGCAGACCGAAGGAGCACACCATGACCATCACCGAATCCGGTTCCAGCAGCGCCGCGTCGAGCGACCCCACCGCAGTCCGCCCGTTCACGGTGGAGATCCCGCAGGCCGATGTCGACGACATGTACCGCCGGGTCCGCGAGACCCGCCTGCCCGAGCGCGAGACCGTCGGGGACGCCTCGCAGGGCGTGCAGCTCGACGTCATCGAGGAGCTCGCGAAGCGCTGGGGCGACGGCCACGACTGGCGCGACGTCGAGGCGCGACTGAACGCGCTGCCGCAGTTCGTCACCGAGATCGACGGCCTGGACATCCACTTCATCCACGTGCGCTCCCCGCACGAGGACGCGCTGCCGATGATCGTCACCCACGGCTGGCCGGGGTCGATCATCGAGCAGTTGAAGATCGTCGGCCCGCTGACCGACCCCACGGCGCACGGTGCGAGCGCGTCCGACGCGTTCCACCTCGTCATCCCGTCGCTGCCCGGACACGGCTTCTCGGGCAAGCCCGAGGCGACCGGCTGGGACCCGATCCGCATCGCGAAGGCGTGGGTCGAGCTCATGGACCGCCTCGGCTACGACCGCTACGTCGCGCAGGGCGGCGACTGGGGCAATGCCGTCACCGAGCAGATGGCACTGCTGAAGCCGGCCGGCCTGGTCGGCATCCACACGAACATGGCCGCGACCATCCCCGACGCCATCCAGACCGCGCTCGAGAACCACGAGCCGGCGCCCGCCGACCTGTCGTCGGAGGAGCGGTACGCGTGGGACCAGCTCGCGTTCTTCTACGCGCACGGGCTCGCGTACGCCCAGGAGATGGGCAACCGTCCGCAGACCCTGTACGCGCTCGCCGACTCCCCGGTCGGCCTCGCCGCATGGATGCTCGATCACGACGCCCGCAGCTACGACCTCATCGCGCGGGTGTTCGCCGGGGCATCCGAGGGCCTGACCGTCGACGACGTGCTCGACAACGTCTCGCTGTACTGGCTCACGAACACCGCCGTCTCGTCGGCGCGCCTGTACTGGGAGAGCAAGCTCGCGTTCTTCGCGCCGAAGGGCGTGACGCTCCCGACTGCGGTCAGCGTCTTCCCCGACGAGATCTACGCCGCGCCCCGCAGTTGGGCGACCGAGGCATACCCGAACCTCATCCACTTCAACCGACTCGACCGCGGCGGCCACTTCGCGGCCTGGGAGCAGCCCGACCTGTTCTCGCAGGAGATGCGCGCCGCCTTCCGGTCGCTGCGTTGAGGCGGGCCACGGTGACCGAGATGGACGCCGAGCCGACGCTCGGACCGATCGTGCAGGTCGAGGCCGGCGAGCTGAGCGTCGGCCTGGCCGACCTCGGTCCGGTCGACGGCCCTGCGGTGCTGCTGCTGCACGGGTGGCCGTACGACATCCACAGCTATGCGGATGCCGCCCCGCTCCTCGCTGCCGCCGGGTATCGCGTGCTCGTGCCCCACCTCCGCGGGTACGGCACCACGACGTTCCGATCACCCGACGCGTTCCGGAACGGCCAGCAGGCGGTGTTCGCGCTGGACGCGATCGCCCTGCTCGACGCATTGGGGATCCGCGATGCGGTCGTGGCGGGCTTCGACTGGGGCGCCCGCACCGCGAACATCCTCGCGGCCCTCTGGCCCGAGCGCGTGCGCGCGCACGTCTCGGTGAGCGGGTACCTCATCGGAAGCCGCGCGGCCAACGCGCAGCCGCTCCCGCCCGCGGCCGAGCTCGCCTGGTGGTACCAGTTCTACTTCGCCACCGAGCGCGGTCGGGCCGGCTACGACCGGCATCGTCGCGAGTTCGCCCGGCTGATCTGGCAGACCGCCTCACCGAACTGGGCGTTCGACGACGCCACGTTCGCCCGCAGCGCGGCATCCTTCGACAACCCCGACCACGTCGAGATCGTGATCCACAACTACAGGTGGCGGCTGGGACTTGCGGATGGCGCGTCGCAGCACGACGATCTGGAGCGAAGGCTGGCCGAGCGGCCGCCGATCTCCGTTCCCACCATCACCATGGAGAGCGATGCCAATGGCGCACCGCACCCGGATGCCGCGTCGTACCGCGACGCGTTCACGGGCGCGTACGAGCACCGGCTCGTCACCGGCGGCGTCGGGCACGACCTCCCGCAGGAGGCGCCGCGCGCCTTCGCGCACGCGGTGATCGACGTCGACCGGTCCGCCTGACCGATCCACCCCACATTGGAGGCAGTCATGTCCGATGAACCCCGCAGCGACGATTCCGCCGCCGACGCCGTGATCGAACGGGAGGGCCGCGGCGGCCTGTTCCGCTCCCTCGCCCACCGCCTGGCGGGCGACCAGAACGTGCTTCCCGACGAAGGGCGCCTGCCGTCGTTCGGCCGGGCGACGAGCTGGCTCAACTCCGAACCGCTGACGGCCGAGGGCCTTCGCGGGCGGGTCGTGCTCGTGGACTTCTGGACCTACACCTGCATCAACTGGCTGCGGACCCTTCCGTACCTGCGTGCGTGGGCCGAGAAGTACGAGGACGCCGGGTTGACCATCGTCGGCGTGCACACGCCGGAGTTCGGCTTCGAGTCGGACCTGCGGAACGTGATGCTGCAGACTCGGAACCTCGGCGTGCGCTACCCGGTCGCCGTCGACAGCGACTACGGCGTCTGGAACGACTTCGCGAACCACTACTGGCCGGCGATCTACCTCGCCGACGCGAACGGCCGGCTGCGGTTCCACCACTTCGGCGAGGGCGAGTACGCCATGACCGAGATGGCGATCCAGCAGCTCCTCATGGAGGCCGGGGCGTCGGACCTCGACACCGACCTCGTGATGGTCGAGCCGCAGGGACTCGAGGTCGCGGCCGACTGGCGCTCGCTCGGGTCGCCGGAGACGTACCTCGGCTACCGGCAGAGCAGCGGCTTCGTCTCGGAGCAGTCGGAGCACTACGACCGTCCGCACGTCTACGCCGGAGGGCGCCGGCTCCTGCGGAACACGTGGGACCTCACGGGCGACTGGACGGTCGCGAGCCACGCCGCCGTGCTGAACGAGCCGAACGGGAAGATCTCGTTCGCCTTCCACGCCCGCGACGTCAACCTCGTGATGGGACCTGCGCAGGCCGGGGCATCCGTGCCGTTCCGGGTCACCCTCGACGGTCACCCGGTCGGCGACGCCGGCGGCACCGACGTCGACGCCGACGGCCTCGGCGTGGTCACCGGGCAGAACACGTACCAGCTGGTGCGCCAGCCGGGTCAGGTCGGGGATTCCGTGTTCGAGATCGAGTTCCTCGAGGCGGGCGTCGAGGCGTACTGCTTCACGTTCGGGTGATCGCGGCACTTCGGCGGCGGCGGCGGATGCTTCGGCGACCCGTGTGTGGGCGGGTCGGGGCAGACTGAGCGGATGACGCGAAGCAGCGTGCAGCGGATGCGGGTCTCGCGGCCCGACGGGGCCGAGCTGGCGGTCGAGGTGATCGGCGAGGCGGGGCATCCGCTCGTGCTGCTCGTGGCCGGCGCGGACTGCTCGATGGACTGGTGGCGGCCCGAATTCTGCGAGCTCCTCGTCGCACGGGGGTTGCGTGTGATCCGCTACGACCAGCGGGGCACGGGGGAGACGACGCTCGGTCCGCCGGGCGGGCGGCGCGAGGGACTGCAGACCGCGCTCGAGGATGCGCTCGCCGTGCTCGACGCCGTCGCTGCCGACTCGGCGAGCGTCGCGCACTGGGTCGGGTTCTCCGCGGGCGGGTGGGTCGCGCAGCTCGCGGCGCTCGACCATCCCGACCGGGTGCGGTCGCTGACGCTCGTCTCGACCCGGCCGACGGGTCCCGGGTCGTCCGACGCCGACCTGCCCGAGGTCGCGGACCGGCTGGCGGCGACGTGGGAGCATACACGGCCCGAGCCCGACTGGAACGACCAGACGGCCGTCGTCGCGCACCTCGTCGACGTGGATCGCGACTACGCCGGCGACGAGTTCGACGAGGCGCACGAGCGGGCGATCTGGACCGCGACCGTGCGCCGATCGCCCGGGATGCACCGCGACGAGGGCGGCGCCGACGTCTTCGACGCGAACGTGTACTGGCGGGAACGGCTCGGCTCGCTGCGCGCGCCGACGACCGTGCTGCACGGCACGTCGGATCCGCTCTTCCCGATCGGCAACGGCGAAGCGCTCGCGCGCGAGATCCCGGGCGCGCGGTTCGTGCGGCTTCCGGGGGTCGGGCACGAGCTGCCGCCGCGGGCCTGGGGTGCGGTGGTGGAGGCGGTCGCGACGGCCGCCGCAGAGGCCGGTTCGTCCTAGGAGGTCGGCCCCGCGGCATCCGCTGCGACGTCGATGAGGACCTTGCCGACCGTGCCCGCCTCGACCGCGTCGTGGGCCTCGGCCGTTCGCTCGAGTGGGAAGCGCGTCAGCGGCAGCCCTGCGTCCTCGCCGACGGGCAGCGCGCCGTCCTCGAGGGCGCGGGTGATGTCCTCGGCGGCCGCCGCGAGCGCGTCATCGCCGACGGTGTACAGCAGCAGGAACTGGTAGCGCACGTTGAGCGAGAAGTGGCGGCGGATGTCGAGGGTCATCTCGCTGCCGCCGTCGGTGGCGTAGACCGCCACCGAGCCGTGGTTCGCGAGGACGCGGCTGTTGAGGTCGGCGTTGCGGGCGGGGGAGACCTCGACGACCTGGTCGACGCCGTCGCGCGCGATGGCGCGAATGGCTTTCGCCGCGTCGTCCGCCCGGTAGTTCACGACGTGGTGGGCGCCGGCGGCGGTCGCGAGCGCCGCCTTCTCGGGCGAGCTCACGGTGGTGATGACCCGTGCGCCCGACCAGCGCGCGAGCTGGATCGCGGCGTGCCCTACCGCGCCGGCGCCGCCGGCGACGAGCACCGTACGTCCGTCGAGCGCGCCCGGCCCGAGCCGCGACGGCCCGCCCTCGTGCACGGTGAGCGCACGGTGCGCGGTCATCGCGGGCACGCCGAGGGATGCCCCGAGCTCGAAGCCCGCGGCATCCGGCAGGTGCACGAGCCGCTCTGCCGGCAGCACCGCGAGCTCCTGGGCCGTGCCGGTCGGACGCCCGTGCGCGGCGAGGAACACCCACACCCGGTCGCCAACCACGAACCCGGTGACGCCCTCGCCGACCGCGTCGACGACGCCCGCGCCGTCCTGGTTCGGCACGACCTCGGGGAACGGCGTCGGCCGGCCGGCGCCTGCGCCCGCGCGCGCCTTCCAGTCGGTCGGGTTGACGCCCGACACGACGATGCGCACGCGCACCTCGCCGGGTCCCGGCTCGGCGACGTCGCGGTCGACGAGCTGCAGGACGGAGGACGGGCCGGTCTGGGCGTACGCGATCGCTCTCATGCTGATGGCAACGCCGATTCGGACGCGGTTCTTCCGGGTCGAGTCGAGTGCGACCGGACCGTCGCGCCCACCAGGATGCAGCCCACTCCGAACAGGGCCAGTCCGAGCACACCGGCCTCGATGGGCAGGAGCCCCAGTGCGTAGATCGCGGGCCGAAGCGGCAGCATCGCCATTCCGATCGCTCCCGTGACGATCAGGAGCGGCCCTCGCCATCTCGGATGACCGGAGGACGAGCCGTCGAGGACCTCCGCCAGCCCGGCGAGCGCCAACGCTGCGCCGAGGACCGGCTCGCCGAGATCGAGCCCGGCGGTCGTCAGCGGATCGAACATGAGCAGGAGCCCCATGAGGGCGAGCAGGCCGAGGAACACGGCGACGACGGCCACGATCCGGGCCGCACGCCTCCAGCCCCGGTGGCCGGCGGAGAGCGTCGACAGGAGGAGGAGCGTGCCTCCCGACGTCAGCAGGAGCGCGAGGACTCCGGTCACGTTGTACACCACGAAGAGATCTGATCTGATGACGACGGCGTACCCGAGCTCGGGACGGAAGACGACGTCAGTACCCGCCGGGGGGATGAACCGCAGGTATCCGTGCACGATCCAGAGCGCGCCTCCGATGATCAGCGTCCATCTCGCGGCCGGCCCCTCGCCGCGGAGACGCGCGAATCGACAAGGAGCGGCAGTGCTCATCGTGGACCTCCCGTGCTGTGGGCGTGCGGTGATCCGATGGTCGGAGTCTATGGCTCGTGACTGCGCGAGAATGGAACCCGAGGACGAGGGGTTTCGACATGGTTGAGCACGTGACCGATTCGACGACGGATGCCGCGGGCACGGCGCCGACCGGAGCAGACGAGGCCACGCACGATCACGCGCACTACGCGATCGGATGCCCCGAGTGCTTCGAGGAGCTGCAGCAGAACCACGACTGGTGGAAGGCGCGCCCCGAGGGATCGCGGCTCGTCGGCCTCGTGGTGCCCCGCGCCGACATGCCCTCGGTCGTCGAGCAGCGGAACGACCTGACCCGCTTCGGTGTGGCGATCCTCGACTTCAAGCACCCGGCGCCCGAGATGCCCGAGACCTGGGAGCAGCGGCTCGGCCGCCTGTTCGAGACACTGCAGGCCGGCGACGTGCTCGTCGTCTCGAACGAGCGGGCGCTCGGTCGCACGCCCGACGAGGTCGCTCGCACGATCCGCACGCTGCGCCGCCACGACCTCGTCGTGAAGGTGCTCGGCCGCGGAGCGCCGCACCTCGAAGACGCGCGGGCGTGAGGACCGACCGCGACCTGTCGCGGTGGCGGCTGCACTCGCAGCTGCTCGCCGCGCCGGTCACGGCCGCCGAGCAGGTGGTCTCCACCCTGCTCGCGGTGCAGGCCGAGAACCCCTCGCAGTCGGCGTGGGCGGTGGCCACGCGCACCGCCGCGCCCAGCCAGGAGGACCTCGCCGACGCGATCGCCGACGGTCGCGTGCTCCGCACGCATGTGCTTCGGCCGACCTGGCACTACGTCCACGCGAAGGACGCGCGGTGGCTGCTCGAGCTCACGGCGCCGCGGGTGCTGCCGGTCATCGACCAACAGCTCCGGCCGCTGGCCGAGCGGATGCCGCGGCTCACCGACGCGGTGACGGAGATCCTCGCGGGAACCCCCGATCGCACGCGAAGCGACCTCGCGAGCGACCTCGCCGAGCGACAGGCCGACCTCGGCGTCGATCTCACCGGCCAGCAGCTGATGCTGCTCCTCGGGCACCTCGAGCTGCATGCCCTCGTGTGCAGCGGGGCACCACGCGACGGCGAGCACACCTACGCACTCTTCGACGATCGGGTGCCCGCCGCGCAGGCGTTCGACCGTGACGATGCCCTGACCGAGCTCGCCCGCCGCTACTTCACTTCGCACGGGCCAGCCACCGAGCGCGACCTCGCCTACTGGGCCACGCTTACCCTGACCGACGTGCGCCGCGGCATCGCCGGCGCCGCCGCCGGGCTCGATTCCTTCGAGCACGACGGGCGCACGTTCTGGCACGCGCCCGGCGACGTGCCCGCCGCCGCCGAGCCGGCCGGCCACCTGCTCCAGGTGCTCGACGAGATGTACCGGGGCTACCAGGATTCACGATGGCTGATCGACGCGGAGGGCCTCGCGTCACGTGCGCGCGAGACCGCGATCGGCATGGCGCTGGTCGACGCCCAGCTCGTCGCCGGCATGCGGCGCACGGTCGGCCCGAAGGCGGTCACGTTCGCGCTGTACCCGCATCGCAGGCTTCGCGCACGCGAACTCGAGTCGGTGCACGACGCCGCCGCCCGATACGGCCAGTTCCTCGGCCTCGAACCGCGCGTCGAGATCGAAGACCGCTCCTAGGTCTCCGTCGTCGGCCGGATGACCCGGCGCGCCACGTTCTCGGCCGCGTCCGCCGGGATCTCCTCGGTGATCCAGGGCCCGGTGCCCTCGCTCACGTCGATGATGCCCTCCTCGAGCCAGGTGTAGCGGCCGTCGAGCACGCGCTCGGCGAGGCGTTCGTCCGTGGCATCCGTGTTGTGCCAGAGCTCGTCGAGCAGCCGCTCGGTGCGGTGTCGTGACTGCTCGGCGAACGTGGCGGCGAGCTGGTAGGCCGCCTTGCCCTCGTCGGGCGAGTCCGCGGCGATCATCATCGCCCGCACGCACGAGGCGGAAACGGCGAACAGCTCGGCGCCGATGTCGACGACGCGGGCGAGGAAGCCTTGCTTGTGCTCGAGGCCGCCCTGCCAGCGGGCCATCCCGTAGAAGGTCTCGCGCGCGAGCTTGCGACTCGTGCGCTCGACGTACCGCAGGTGCGGCGCGAGCGCGCCGAACTCGTCGAACGCCGTGGGGATGTCGCCCTTGCCGGCGACGAGCTGCGGCAGCCAGCGTGCATAGAACCCGCTCGCCGAGACCGCGGCCTTGAGCTTGCCGGCGAGGTCCTGGTGCGGATCGATCAGGTCGCCCGCGGCCTTGAGATGCGCATCGACCGCCTCACGCGCGATGAGGAGGCGCATGATCTCGCTCGATCCCTCGAAGATGCGGTTGATGCGCAGGTCGCGGAGCATCTGCTCCGCCGGCACCGCGCGCTCGCCGCGGGCCGCGAGCGACTCGGCCTTCTCGAACCCGCGGCCGCCGCGGATCTGCACGAGGTCGTCGGCGATGCGCCAGCCCATCTCGGACGCCCAGAGCTTGGCGAGCGCCGCCTCGATGCGGATGTCCTTGCGACCCTCGTCGGCGAGCACGCCCGACAGGTCGACGACCGCCTCGAGCGCGAACGTCGTCGCGGCGATGAACGCGATCTTGTGCGCGACGGCGGCGTGCTCGCCGATCGGCCTGCCCCACTGCACGCGCGCGTTCGACCACTCTCGCGCGATCTTGAGGCTCCACTTTCCGGCGCCCGCGCAGATCGCGGGGATCGCCAGCCGCCCGGCGTTGAGCGTGGTGAGCGCGATCTTGAGCCCCTCGCCCTCGCGGCCGATGAGGTTCTCCTTGGGCACGCGCACGTTCCGCAGCGACGTCAGCCCGTTCTCGAGACCGCGCAGCCCCATGAACGCGTTCCGCCGGTGCACGGTGATGCCGGGGGCATCCGCTTCGACGATGAAGGCGCTGATGCCGCCGCGGTGGTCTTCCGACTTCGGCACGCGCGCCATGACGACGAGCAGCTCGGCGACGACGCCGTTGGTGGTCCACAGCTTGGTGCCGTCGAGCACGTACTCCGAGCCGTCCGCGCTCGGCACGGCCGTCGCGCGCAACCGCGCCGGGTCGGAGCCGACCTCGGGCTCGGTCAGCAGGAATGCGCTGATCGCGCCGGTCGCGCAGCGGGGCAGGTACTGCCGCTTCTGCTCCTCGTTGCCCGCCAGCACGAGGGGTTCGGGCAGCCCCACGGACTGGTGCGCCGAGAGCAGCGCGACGACGGCCGGGCTCACGGTGCCGATCATGGTCAACGCGTGGTTGTAGTAGTACTGCCCGAGCCCGAGGCCGCCGTACTCGACGGGGATCTTCATGCCGAAGCATCCGAGCTCAGCGAACCCTTGGTAGACCTCGTCGGGGATGCGCGCGTCGCGCTCGATCTGCGCGCCGTCGACCGTGCGCAGGAAGGCCTCGAGATCGCGCATGAACTGCTCGCCTCGATCGCGCCGATCGGGTGCAGGCCTCGGGTGCGGATGGATGAGGGTGAGGTCGAACTGGCCGAGGTAGAGGCCCTTCGCGAAGCTCGGCTTCCGCCATTCCTGCTCGCGCGCGGCCTCGGCGACGGCTCGCGACTGCTGCTCGTCGACGTGCGGCGCCTGCCGGCCGTCGCCGCGCTGGCCATTGCCGTGCGGCTCCGGCACTGCGCCGCCCTCGGCGGGGGGAACGGCGGACTCTCGGATGGTGGTCACGCGAACCTCCTCGCTCAGCGCCAATCTACGCCGCGCCGGCGACAGGAGGTACGGGTTGACGGGGCGAGGCGGCGCCGCGGGGCACGCCCGAGTTCGAGGTCTCAGCCCAGGAACCGCTCGACTGCCGCGATGAAGCGATCGGGGTCGTCGAGCCAGGGCGAGTGGCCGGCCGACGGCACCACGACGAGCTCGCCTTGCCGGAAACGGGTCGCGTACTCGGCGCCCCGTGCGGGGGGAAGCGCCACATCGAACTCGCCGACGAGCACGAGCACGCGTGCGTCGAGTCGCGCGAGCGCCGCGGTCAGGGCGCCCTCGTCGAAGGCGCCAGACGCGTAGTACTGAGCGGCGGCATCCGCGTTGAGCAGCTCCGCCTGCGCAGCGGCCGACGCTTGCCGCCCGGCATCCCACCGGCCGTGCATGAACGGTTCGATCGCATCCCAGTCGTCATCGGTCGGGGCGCCCGCCCAGATGCGCTCGAACGAGGCGAACGCGGCGGCGAACCAGGGCTCGTCGCGTCGCTGTTCGGCGGTCGTCCGGCGATCGTCGTCGGAGACCTCGAGGCCGACGACGCGCGGAGTGGGGCAGACGAGCACCAGGCGACTGATGCGTTCCGGATGCCGCGCCGCGTACAACACGGCCAGCGCCGCGCCGGCCGAATGCGCGAGCAGGTCCATCCGTTCGAGCCCGAGGTGAGCCCGAAGCGCCTCGACGTCGGCGATCTGCCGGTCGACCCGATACGTCGCACGGTCTGCCGGTACGGGGGAAGCGCCCGTGCCACGCGGGTCGAGCAGGTGCAGGGTGCGGTGCGCGGACAGGCCGCCCAGATCCCCGAGATATGCAGACGCCTTCATCGGACCGCCGGGGAGGCAGACGAGCGGGGCGCCCGTCCCGACGGTGTGGACGGCGAGCAGCGAATCGTCAGGCGCGGTGATCTCGGGCATCTCGCGATCGTATCGGGCGCCGGCAGAGCCGACCCGTCCGGGGTTCCCACCGATGCATACCACCCCCGCATGGCGATACGCTCGGCGGCATCCGACCCGGGAGGGCGATCGCCGATGACACCGAACCCGCCGCGCACCTACCTGTTCGCGTTGACGGATGCCGGTGGCACCGTGCCGCCCGAGGTCGGCGTCGTCCGCCGCGTCGCCGAGCGCGGGCACCGCGTGATCGTCCTCGCCGACGACTCGATGGCGAGCACGGTCGAGGCGACCGGCGCCGAGGTGCGCACGTGGACGCGACCGAGCACGGAGTTCCGCGACTGGGAGCTGCGCAGCCCGATGGCGCAGGCCCGTGGCATGGCCGAGCACATGCTTGTCGGCGCAGCCCCCGCCCAGGCCGACGAGACCGGCGCCGCGATCGACGAGCTCGAACCCGACCTCGTGGTCACGTCGGGCTTCGGGCTCGGCGCGATGATCGCGGCCGAGTCGCGCGACGTGCCCTTCGACCTGCTCATGCCCAACGTCTACGTCCTGCCCGCCGACGGCATGCCGCCGTTCGGCGCCGGCCTGCGGCCCGCCCGTGGTCCGCTCGGGCGCGCCCGTGACGCCGGCATGCGCCGGGCGAGCGCCGCGCTCATCGATCGCTACGCGCTGGGCGACCTCAACCGGGTCCGCACGGCGCACGGACTCGATGCCGTCACGACGCTCTGGGAGCAGATGGGCGGCGCCCGCCGCCAGCTCGTGCTCACCTCGGCAGCCTTCGACTTCCCGGCCACCCTGCCCGACAACGCGCGGTACGTCGGGCCGATCCTCGACGATCCAGGGTGGGCGGATGCCGCGGACTGGCGTCTCCCGCCGGGCGACGCGCCGCTCGTGGTCGTCGCCATGTCGTCGACGTTCCAGAACCACGTGGACTGCCTGCAGCGGATCACCGCCGCGCTCGGCGGCATGCCGGTGCGCGGGCTCGTGACGACGGGGCCGGCGGTGTCGCCGCGGGCGATTCCCGCGGCGGAGAACGTGGTCGTCGTGGCATCCGCACCGCATCGCGACGTGCTGCCGCTCGCCGACGTCGTCGTCACGCACGGCGGCCACGGCACCGTCATTAAGGCGCTCGCGGCAGGCAAGCCGCTCGTGATCCTGCACCACGGACGCGACCAGGCCGACAACGCGGTGCGCGTCACGTCCCGCGGCGCCGGCGTCGCCGTGCCTCGCAGCGCCTCGAGCGCGCGGATCGCTCGGGCGATCGAGACGGTGCGCGACGATCCCCGCTACCGTTCGGCGGCTGGCGAGCTGGGGCAGGCGATCTCGCGGGATGCGAACGACTCGGCGCTGCTCGAGGAGCTCGAGGGGGTTCCGGCGCGGGCTCGATGAGCTCGAGCGCCCCTCCGCGTCTGCTGTCGCGCTGCCTCAGCCGCTGAACCGACGCGGGTCGAGGAACGCGGCATCCGTGAAGTGCTCTTCGCCGACGACCGACTGCGCGACGAGCTCGCCGAGCGCCGACGCGTGCTTGAACGAGTGCCCCGAGCAGCCGCCGCCGACGACGACGCGCGGATGCTCCGTGGCGCCGACGACGAAGAGCGCGTCTGGCGTGTGCGTCATGATGCAGGTCGTCACGCCCGACGGCTCGGGCGCGAGGTCGGGAAACGTCGCGGCGACGAGGTCGCGGATGCCGTCGGTCTCACCGGGGTGCACGACGCGGTCGATCGCGTCGGGGTCGTCGGCGACGAACGGGCCGTCGAACTCGGGGCCGACCTTCGCGTCGAAGCCGCCGAAGCCCTCCTTCGAGCCCGGACCTTCGGCCGGGACCATGCCATGCCCCCAGATCCACGTCTCGTGCCCGGGCACGCTCCGGATGAACACCGGCAGCACGTCGAGGTTCGCGTCATGTCCCTCGCGGGCGCGGAACCACGTCATGATCACGCGATGGGGCGTGAGCGGCAGGTCGGGCACGAAACGGGTGATCCACGGGCCCGCGGTCACGGCGACCCGGCGCACCCGGTACTCCGCGGCATCCGTGCGCACCGTGACGCCGTCGGCGTCGGGCTCGATCGCGACAATGCGCGTGCCGGTGAGGATGCGTGCGCCCGCCGCACTGGCGGCGTCGGCTGCCGCGATGATCGCCGCCTCGGGGCGCAGGATGCCGGCTTCGGGATCCCACACCCCGACGTCGCCCGGATTCGTGCGGGCGTGCGCCGGGAAGCGGCTGGCGATCTCGTCGGCGTCGAGCCGTTCGACGGGCAGGTCGTGGGCCTCGGCGGCCGCGAGCGTGCCCTCGATGATGTGCGAGTCGGGCGGTCCGATCATGAGGCCGCCCGTCTCGAAGAACAGCGACTGATCAGCGGATGCCTCGAGCTCGCGCCACAGGTCGCGGGCGCGCCGCGCGATGGGCGTGAGCCCCGGATGCTCGAGGCACGCCACCCGGAACAGGCGCGTCTTGCCCGTGGATCCGCCCCACGCGTTCCCGGGCTCGAACTGCTCGAACCCGATCACGTCGACCCCGCGCGCGGCGAGCCGCCACGCGGCGCTGGACCCGACGGCCCCGAGGCCGATCACCGCGACGTCCGCGTCGAAGCCGGTGCTGTCGTCGGTGGCGGTGCTCATCCTTCGATTCTCGCGCGCCGGAGTCCTAGTGTTTCGGTCGGTGACGGCTCAGCGGTCGAGCGTTCGCGCGAGCCATGCGTCAACTCGCCGTCAGCCGCGCCGCGATCTGCTCGTACACGGCCGGGTTCGTCGAGTACCCGGTGTGCGAAGCGATGAGGTCCCTCGGATCGTCGACGGGAACATCGACCGGTGGCGTCTTCGCCCACGCGAATGCCTCGGCGGCGAGGAACGACAGCGGATCGCGTGGGTTGTAGAGGTTCAGCCACGGCGCGATGGGATCGCGACGATCCGGCCCCTGGAACTGCGGACTCGCGCCGAGGACGTAGAGGAGCGGGCTCTGGCTCCCCACCGTGACGACGAGGTCGATGCGACCGTCGTGATCGCCGCTCGCCACGTCGATGGCCATGATCCCGCCGAGGCTGTGCCCGACCACGACGACCGGCTGCGACTGGTCCGCGCCGGCGATCTGCTGCGCGACCAGCCGACGGATGTCGTCCACGACGGTCGTCTCGTCGTCGACCCTGAAGTAGTAGACGACGTACTGCAGGAAGTCGGCCAGCACCCGCGACAGTCCCGATCGGTAGCGGGTGATGATGTCGGTGAGCAGCCGCATCGCCACGTCGAAGTCCGGGCGGTTCGCGCCGGCCTCGCGCGCGAAATCGTCCACGAAGGCCTCGACCGGATGCCGCGGGTCGTCGGGATCGGGCCGGCGCGCGTCGACCGGAAGCACGAGGTCGAGGTCCGCAGGAGGCGGGCAGTACTCGTCCCACGGAACGTACACGAGCGTGAAGTCCCTGAGCGTCGGATTCTGCTGGAGCATGCCGGCCACAGCGACCTTGTTGGCCTCATGATCCTGCAGGCCGGTGCCGTGCAGGTAGACGACCGTGCCACCCATGCGAACCACCTCCGCGGTCCAGCGAATCGCGTCGGCGGGGTCGTCGCAACCCCTTCCTCCTCGCATGCCCGCCCGCCGTAGCATCGGAGCATGTTCCTGTTCATCGGCGTGTTCCCGCGTGAGCGGGAGCTCGCGGTGGCGCGCTTCCACTGCGATCGCTGCCATGAGGACGCGGCGCAGCACATCATCGAGACCGGCAGCCGGCTCTGGGTCTTCTTCCTCCCGCTCTTCACGTTCTCGCGTCAGTACGTCGTCGTCTGCGAGCACTGCGGTGCGGTCACGGAGGTCACGCGCGAGTTCGCGAAGCGGGCTGCCGACCTGGCGGCGCACGGCGAGCAGCTGCGCTGAGGCGCGGGCTCGCAGCATCCGCTCGACCGGGTCTCGCGTCAGGCGTTCGCGAGCTCCGAGATCACGATCTTCTTCTGCTGCATCATCATCTGGATCTGCGCGGGCGTGCGCGTCAGCTCGCCCATGTTGGCCGGGATCACCTGCCAGCTCAGGCCGAACCGGTCCTTGCACCACCCGCACTGCTCGGACTCGGGCACGTGCGAGAGCTTCGACCAGTAATAGTCGATCTCGTCCTGGTCGGCGCACGAGACGATGAACGAGATCGACTCGTTGAACCGGAATATCGGGCCGCCGTCGAGGCAGGTGAAGTCCACGCCGTTGAGCGTGAACTGCCCGTTGAGCACCTTGCCCGCCATCCCCTCGAAGTGCTCGTCGAGCGAGGCGTCGGGATACTCGTCGATCCGATTGATGCGCGAGTCCGGGAACACGCTGACGTAATACTCCATCGCCTCGCGAGCGTTGTCGTCGAACCACAGGCACGCCTGGATCGGCGTCACGTCGGCCATCGCTTGACCCCCTTGTCGGATGCGTCGTCTCGCCGGCCACGCTACGCCGATGCCTCGCCGGGATCGAGCGATCCGACGGGCGAAGGGCCGGAGTACGATCCGACCGTGACGACTCCGATCCACCAGACGGATGCCGCGGTGACGCAGTTCGCGGTGCTCGACGCGCTGCTCGCCGGCGCCTACGAGTCGGGCATCCGGGTCGACGAGGCGACCGCGCTCGGCGACTTCGGGCTCGGCTGCGTCGACCACCTCGGAGGGGAGGTGGTCATCCTCGACGGCACGGCGATCGAGTGCACGCTCGACGGTCCGCCGGTGGCGATGGGCGGCGACGAGATCCTCCCGTTCGCGATCGTGTGCCGCTTCCCGGACCTACCGGCGGCCGACCTGCGTGAGCGGGATTTCGCGGGCTTCGCGGCATCCGTCGAGGGGATGCTCGTGAGCCGGAACCTCTTCCACGCGGTGCGGTTCGACGGTGTGCTGTCCGAAGTGCGCGTGCGCGTGACGCCGCGGCAGCACCACCCGTTCCCACGGCTCGCCGACGTGACGAGCCAGCAGGTCGAGACGGTGGCACGCGGCATCCGCGGCACCGTCGTCGGGTTCTGGACGCCTGCCATCTACCAGGGGATCGCCGTCGCCGGGCTGCACCTGCACTTCCTCAGCGAGGACCGGAGCCTCGGCGGCCACGTGCTCGAGCTCGCCGTCGACGCGGGTGAGCTCCGCGTGGCGGCGTTCGCCCGCCTCGACCTGCGGTTGCCGACCGACGAGCTGTTCCTGCGCACGGAGCTCACGCACGCCGAGGACCACCGCATCGTCGCGGTCGAAGGCGGAGGCGCGTCATCTTGACCGCGCTCGCGACACGTCAGACGTGCCCGATCCCGAAGTTCCACGGGGCGAAGATCGTGTTCGACGCGCCCTTCCACTCCCAGGTGTTGATGGCGACCGAATACGCGTTCTCGTACTCGCTGTACGGCTGCTGCTCGCCGATCGGCTCGCCGGTCTCGACACGCACCTGGTCGTAGCCGTTGCCGGTCCATGGCTCTCCGAGCTCGGCCGCGAGCGCCTGCGCATCGCTTCCGGGCTGGTACCCGTTCACCGTCCGAACGATCACGCCGCTGCCCACCGTCGGGGCGCTGAAGTACACGCTCACGTTCAGGTCGATCTGGCCGTAGTCCCCGTATCCGTTCTCGGACACGATCTCCTCGTGGTCGTCGGTCACCATCAGGCCGTCCCACAGGTACTCGGTGCGAGCGGGCGTCTCGATGCTGGCGCCGTACTCGGTCGGCACGGGCGTCGCGCCGAGGACGGTCTCGAGGGCACCGAGGAACGCCGCCGCTTCGGCGTCGTAGGAGAGGGTCGTCACCACGACTCCTTGGGCGTCGAGGAGTTCCAGCTGCTCGGGACGCACGACGATCTCGGTCACCGTCGTGAGCGGATCGATCGGCTCGGGCTCCGCAGTCGGCGTCGGGCTCGCCGTCGCCGGCCCCGCGTCGGGGGTGGGCGACGGCGAGGGGCTGGCCCCGAACGTGCAGCCGGTCAACGTGAGCATGGCCGCTACTGCGATCGCGCCGGCGACCTGTCGGACGGTGGGCTTCATCGGTCTCCGGTTCGTCGGGTCGGGGATGCGCTGCGCTCACTGTATCGGCCAGGTTCACCACTCCCGCGCAAGCCAGTGACATCCGTGCCCGAAGCAGGCAGGCTGGGCGCATGGGGAAGGTGACGATCGCATCCGAGATGACGCTCGACGGGGCATTCGACCAGATGGACCAGTGGTTCGACGAGAACGATGCCGGGGTGCAGCGGGCGTCGGATGAGCTCGTCTTCGGCGCCGACGCGGTGCTGCTCGGCCGGGAGAGCTACGAGTTCTTCCGCGAGTACTGGCCGAAGCAGACCGATGACCGCGGCTTCGCGGTGCACTACAACGCGCTGCCGAAGTACGTCGCATCGAGGACGCTGACCGGCCCGCTCGACTGGAACGCGACCCTCATCGAGGGCGACGTGGCCGAGGCGGTGCGGGGCCTGCTCGGCCAGTACGACTCGATCATCTCGCACGGCTACGGCAAGCTGGCCGCCGAGCTCGTCGATGCCGGCCTCGTGGACGAGATCCACGCCGGCATCCACCCGTTCCTGGTCGGCAACGCGAAGGACCGGTTGCGCTCGCCGCATCCGGTCGGCCTGCGCCTGCTGAGCCTGGAGACTTACGAGTCGGGGATCATCGCGGCGAGGTACGCGCCGACTTCGTAACGCGCGAGCTCCGCAGCCGAGGCCCCGTGCCCGCTCTTGACGCGAGGTGAACGGCTGGGCCACCGTGACTGCATGGGGGAGCGTGCCGAGACGCACATCGGGCTGCGGGTGCTCGGTTGGACGATGGGGCTCTTCTGGCTCGCCCTGTTCTTCGGCCTCGTCGATCTCAGCGTGCCGCTGGTCATGCATGACCGCCCCGAGTTCTACGCGAACTACCTGCTCTCCACCGGGTGGGGTGTGCTGTTCACGTTCTTCGTCGGCCTGCCGCTGTGCTTCCTCGGCGTGCGCTCCGACTGGATCTGCGCCGCCCTGATCAACGCCGTCGCCGGTATCGCCGTGCTGATCGCGGCGATCGCGTCGGGACAGCCCGCCCAGCTCATCATCGTCGTCGGGCTCCTGGTGCCGCTCGTCGCCGTCTGGAACTCCGCCAGGTTCAGCGACCACCCGGGCATCGCGCTCCGACGCCTGCTGGGGGAACGCGTCAGGTTCGTCGCCCGGCTCCCGCTGCTCGTCCTCGCGCTCATCGCGGTTCCGCCGGCGGTCGTCTACGCGGCGCAGATGATCGAGGCCGCCCGCACCGGCGTCCCCGAGCCCGAGATCACCTGGGACCTCGAGCACGCCCCGGTCCAGGCGGCCTTCGCGCTGGCGATCCCGCTCGCGGCGGCGGCGCTGGCGCTCATGCTCGCGGGGTGGCGGCCGATGGCGTGGCTCATCGCGGCGGGAACGGCCTGGTTCGGGGTGGTCAGCATCGTGTTCCCCGACCACTTCGGCAGCTGGGGATCGTTCTGGGGGTGGATGGGCGTGGCGTGGTCGGTTGCCCTCGCACTCGTGGCGCTGGTGCCGCGCCGGCTCAGCCGACCTGCTCGGCCAGCGCGACGATGATGCCCGCCGGGCCCCGCAGGTAGCAGAGCTTGTAGATGCCCTCGTAGTCGGCGACCTCGCCGAGCAGCTCGGCTCCGTGCGGGCGCAGGCGCGCGAGCGTGTCCTCGAGGTCGTCGACGGCGAACATCACGCGGTGCAGGCCGAGCGTGTTCGGCGGCGGGCTCGCAGGTGACGCAGCGGATGCCTCGGGCGCGAAGTACTTGGTCAGCTCGAGCCGGCCGTGGCCGTCGGGCACGCGCATCATCGCGATCTCGCTCCGGACACCGTCGAGGCCTACCGACTGGTCGGCGTACCGGCCTTCGATGAGCTGGCGGCCCTCCACCTCCATGCCGAGCTCGGTGAAGAACGCGATCGCCGCGTCCAGATCGTCGACGACGACGGCGACGTTGTCCATGCGCTGGATGCTCATGGTTCGAGCGTAGGCACGGCCACCAACATGCGCGCAAGTGCAACCCGAGGGTTGCGCACACGCCAGACTAATGCAACCATGGAGTTGCACATGATTCCTGAATGGAACGGAGGCGGCGCGATGCTGCTGGACGACAAGGTGGCCGTGATCCACGGCGGTGGCGGTTCGATCGGAGCGGCTTCGGCTCGAGTGTTCGCGCGCGAGGGGGCACGGCTCTTCCTCTCGGGGAAGAGCCTGCCCAGGCTGGAGGCTGCGGCATCCGCTGCCCGGGCCGAAGGGGCGGAGGTCTCGATCGCCGTCGTCGACGCGATGGACCAGGCCGCGGTCGACCGTCACGTCGACGAGGTGGGGGATGCCGCGGGCCGGATCGACGTCGCCCTGAACGCGGTCGGGTTCGACCACGTGCAGGGCCTGCCGATCGGCGAGACGTCGCTCGAGGACTACCTGCACCCCGTGGTCGGGTACCTGCAGACGAACTTCGTCACCGCGAAGGCCGTGTCGCGGCACATGATCGCGCGGGGGAGCGGCGTGATCCTCACGATCTCGACCCCCGGTGCCCGGCTCACCGGTCGCGGGCTCATCGGCAACGCCGCCCAGTCGGCCGCGCTCGAGGGCTTCTCGCGGGCGCTCGCCGGCGAGCTCGGACCCGACGGCGTTCGGGTCGTCTGCGTGCGTCCGCACGCGATGTCGGATGCGCTCGAGACCTCGTACACGCGCGAGATGTTCGGACGCATCGCCGACGCCGGCGGGGTTCCTCGCGACGAGTGGTTCGCGGGCCTGGCTGGCATGACGCTGCTCGGTCGGCTGCCTGTGCTCGACGAGGTCGCGGAGTACCTCGCGTTCGCGGCATCCGATCGCGCGGCTTCGATGACCGGCGCGATCGCGAACCTGTCGGCGGGTGC
Organism: Agromyces sp. NPDC057865; assembly: GCF_042796995.1. NCBI lineage: Bacteria > Bacillati > Actinomycetota > Actinomycetes > Micrococcales > Microbacteriaceae > Agromyces > Agromyces sp. NPDC057865. The sequence continues at coordinate 455,463 of NZ_JBHVMJ010000003.1, forward strand.
GCTCGTCGACTGAGACTCCGGTCGTCGAGTAGCGCCCGCCGAAGGCGGACGCGTATCGAGACGCACGCATCCCGGTCGTCGAGTAGCGCCCGCCGAAGGCGGCCGCGTATCGAGACGCATGGTTCCCACCGCAGGGTCTCGATACGCGTCGCTCCGCGGCGCTACTCGACCACCGGGGCTTCCCTCACTGCGAGTCCTCGAAGAACAACCCCGCATGCTCCTCCGGCCAGTCCGTCGCCCGACGGGTCCGCGCGTCGACGTGCGCCACGACCATGAGGCACGTCGCGACGGTCGTGCCCGCGGCATCCGTCATCGTGCATTCGATCATCGCGTCGGGGCCCCGGAATTCGCGGACGAACGAAGTGATGGTGATGTCCTGGTCGGCCCCGACCGACTTGATGAAGTCGATCTCCATGCGCCGGATCCAGGTCATGAAGCCCAGCGTGCCGAGCGTCGGGAGGTCCCAGCCGGCGTACTTCGCGAGCCCTTCCATGCGGTGGTCGGTGAAGTACCGCGCGTAGTTGCCGGTGCTCACGTGCTGGAACGGGTCGAGCTCCGAGAAGGCGATGCGGTGCGTCGTCTCGTAGACGACCGGCCTTCTGGTCATCCCGATCAGTCGATCCGCGCGAGGAACTCCAGCACCCGCTGCGTGAGGAGCCGCGCCGCGTCGGCGTCGTAGCTCGGCAGGCTGGAGTCCGCGAAGTAGTGCTGGTCGCTCGGGTAGAGGAAGAGCTCGGCGTCGTCGGCGGATGCCACGAGCTGACGTGCGGCGTCGACGTCGCCTTCCTCCATGAAGATCGGGTCGGCGTCGCCCCCGTGGATCTGCACCGGGACGCCGGCCGGCCACTCGCCGAACTCCGACGGCGGGAGGCAGGAGTAGAAGAACAGCGCGCCGCGCGCGCCGGCGCGGGTCTGGGCGAGCATCTGCGCGGGCACGACGCCGAGCGAGAAGCCGCCGTACACGAGCTCGTTCGGCAGCGACTCCGCTGCGCGCTCGCCGCGCGCCATGATCTCGTCCCAGCCGACCTCCTTGGCGTAGCCGACGCCCTCCTCGATCGTGCCGAAGGTGCGCCCGTCGAAGAGGTCGGGCGTGTGCACCGTGTGGCCCGCGTCGCGGAGCTGGTCTGCGAAGGCGTGCAGGCCATCGGTCGGTCCGAGCGCGTGATGGAAGAGCAGTGCGTCAGCCATGTGGTTTCGTCCCTCGATCGAGTGTGTCGCCGAACGCTCGAAACCTACTCGGTCGGACCGACACTGTCGACGGGTGGACATGCGACGTGCAGCACCACGCGGCATCCGTCGGCCCGACTCACCGGCACGCCGCTCTGTCACACTGGAATCGTGACTCCGGAGGAGCGCCGCGACGCGAGCGTCGTCATCGACCGGCTTGCGGCGGCTATGAACGATCACGACCTGGATCGGATGGTCGCGCTCTTCCACCCTGACTACGACAGCCGGCAGCCCGCGCACCCGGGCCGAGCGTTCGTCGGACGTGAGCAGGTCCGCGCGAACTGGGGCGCGATGTTCGCCGGCGTGCCGGACTTCTCGGCCGAGGTCGTCCGCTTCGTGCAGGACGGCGAGCTGAACTGGTGCGAGTGGGCGTGGCACGGCACCCGATCGGACGCACAGTCGTTCGAGGTTCGCGGCGTGACGCTGTTCGAGATCCGCGACGGGCTCATCGTCGCCGGGACGCTGTACGTGGAGGACGTCGAGCAGGAGCCGGTGAGCATCGAGGACGCCGTCGAGGGCCTGTCGGGCACGAGGCCCACGAGCCCAACGAGCCCAACGAGCCCAACGAGGCCCACGCAGCCCGAGTGACGCCGTCGGCGCCCTCAGCTCAGCGCGACCAGCAGGCTCAGCACCGCGAGGATCGTCACGACCGGCGTCATCACGTACCGCTCGGGCTTGCTGCGCGAGATCGCGTTGAGCGGGATGCCGATGACGAAGTACGCGAACACTACCCACATGCCGACCGTCGACACGACATCGGGCACGACGTCGATGAGCCCCGCACGATCCAGCGCCAGCACCGCGATGATCGCGTAGATCACGATCGAGACGAGGCTGCCGATCCGGAGCCTGCCCGGGAGCACCCGGTGCTGCCCGCCCCAGGCGAAGCGGCCGAGTGGCGCCCCGAGCGCGAGCGCGAGCTGGAACACCGCGAGGAGGCTCAGGATGACGACGAGGGCGATCGCAGCGGGCACTCCGCGAGCCTATCGGCGCACGCGCCGCCGAGGCATCCGCTCGCTCACACCTCGAGGAACGGGCGCACCTCGACTCGGCGGTTGCATGCCTTCGATCCTGCGGCCATGAGCTCGAGCGCGACGTCGAGGTCGGGCGCTTCGATGATCCAGAAGCCGGCCATGTGCTCCTTCGACTCGATGAACGGCCCGTCGGTGAACACCGGCTGCTCGCCGCGGCCGTCGATGACCGTCGACGTCTCGGGCGCGGCGAGACCGCCGGCGAACACCCAGTGGCCACCAGCTCTGAGCCTGTCGTTGAACTCGTCGATCGCGACCATCTCCTCGTCGGTGCCGGAGTTCGTCGTGTCGTCGATCACGGAAACCAGGTACTGCATCTCACACCTCCTGAAACCAAGGACATTCTCTCCGCGTAGCCCGGGCTCACGCATACTGCGGGCGGCCGCCGGGCCGGTACGTCTGCACGGTGATGCCGGTCGGGAACGTGCGCGACTCCAGCAGCTCGAGCGCGAAGTCCCTGCCCGTCTCAGGGAACAGCCGCGTGCCCGCGCCCACGATCACCGGGCAGACGATCAGGGTCATTTCATCGACGAGCTCGTGCTCGAGCAGCCAGCGGATCAGCTGGCCGCTGCCGTGCACCTGCAGCTCGCCGCCCTGCTGCGCCTTCAGGTCGCGGATCGCCGCCTCGAGATCTCCCGAGAGCACGGTCGTGTCGGCCCACTGGGGGTCGGTGATCGTGTTCGACGCGACGTACTTGGGGCGCGAGTTCAGCGAGCTCACGAACGGGTTGTCGAAGTCGTCCTGCACACCCCAGTACCCGGCGAAGAGCTCGTAGGTCCGTCGCCCGAACAGGAACGCGTCGGCGCGCAGGTAGTAGTCGCCGATGTAGCCGACCGACTCCTCGTCGCCGAGCGGCAGCGCCCACCCGCCGCGGTCGAAGCCCGGGTCGAGCTCGGGGTTGTTCCCGCCGTTCGCCTGCATCACGCCGTCGACGGTGATCTGCGTGTTGGTGATCAGCTTCATGATCGTGGTCCTCTCGCGTGGCGCCCACCCTGGGCAGCCTCTCACCATTGCTACGAACACGGATGCCGCGATCGGACAACTTCGCGGAAATTTCTCGGTCACCTGCCTGAGCCCCGAGCCCGCAACCTGGTTTCGCTCAGCGCGAATCAGCGACCCTGCCCGTTGTCACGCACCGACAATTGGGACATGGTCGAGATCTCCGACGACGACTTCGAGCGCATGGTCGGCGAGGTGTACGACGCGCTGCCCGACGACATGGTGCGCGGACTCGAGAACGTCGCGATCCTCATCGCCGACCAGCCGCCCGGACAGTGGCCTCGGCTCTACGGGCTCTACAGTGGGCGCCCGCTGAAGATGCGCGGCGTCTACGGGTACGGTGAGCTTCCCGACCGCATCACGCTGTTCAAGAACAACATGCAGGCGCGCAGCGCCGACCTGGTTGAGCTGCGCGCGCGAGTGCGGATCACGCTCGTGCACGAGATCGGCCACTACTTCGGGCTCGACGACGCCCGACTCCGAGAGCTCGGCTGGGCGTAGGGGCACCGCGCGGCATCCGCGTGAGCCGGTCGGTCGGTGTCGGCAGGAAGCTGAGCATGCGACCTCGCCGACGTGGCCCGCTTCGCCGAAGTGGCCAGCTTCGCCACCTCGATCACGCCTGCGGTGCCCTCGATGCGCCCGCACTCGTTGACGCACAACGAGCATTCGTGCCGCGCGCACAGCAAGCATTCGTGCCCTGTGCGCGACCGAGCGCTCGAGCAGAGCCGCGTCACGCCGCCTGACGTCGATGCAACTCGGATCGGGCCCGGCCACCGAGTCGTGGGACCTGCGCCGGGTCGACGTGCGGTGGTGGGATGAACCACACCTCGCTCGGACCCGGGCGAATCTGCCATCCCTCACGGTGGATCATGTGATGGCAGAAGCTGCAGAGCAGGACCCCGTTCGAGAGGTCGGTTGCGCCGGTATCTCGATGCCACCAGTCGATGTGATGCGCCTCGACGTACGCGATGTTCTGGCCGCAGGAGGCGCATCCGCCGTCGCGCTCGCCGAGGGCGAGTCGTTGCGCCCTGGTGAAGAGCCGGGCCGCCCGTCCGAGATCGAGTGGGAGGCTGTCGCCACCGAGGACCGCCGGGATCAGTTCCGCATCGGCCGCCATGCGGCGCGCCGTGCCGGCTGAGATGGGGTGGTCGTGACCGTCGAACTGCGCGTGTCCCAGCCCGCTGACGAGGGCGTCGAGGTCGACGCGGACCACGACCGTGGTCTTCACGAGCGGCGTGAGGGTCTGCGTGCAGCCGAGCGCGTGGCGAGCCAGCGCCGCGAGCGCGTCGGCCTGGATCTGCGGGATCGACCGGTGGTCGTCGACGACGGGGTGGGCATCGCTCTCGCCTGGTTCGCGTCGCCGCAGCACGTCGCTGACCAGCGCCTCGATCGCCGCCTTCACCGGCGCAGCGCTCTCGGGGTCGAGGCGAGCGTGCAGGTTGACCATGCCGCGCCCGTCTTCACGCATCGTCAGTGAGCGCTCCATCCGGAGCAACTCCTCGCGGGGCTCGACTCCGTCGGGATCGAGTCGCGCCTCGGCCTCGCGCACTCCGCGAACGAGCGTCTCGAGCGGCACCGTCGCTGCCAGGTCGACGAGTGCCGCCTCGACGAGGTCGATGCTGCCCGCCTCGGCCCTCGTCGACGCCCGGTCGAGCATCGAGGTGATCGCGGAGGCGGCCTCGATGCCGATCCTCGCCGCATCCAGGGCAGCGGCGACATGCGGATGCCGCGGTGGCAGCCGCTCACCCGTGAACATCTGCCGTTGCGCGGTGGCGGTGCCCACGGCGATCAACTTCGCAGCATCGGAACGGGATGCTCCCGTCGACGCGGCGATGAGTCGCACCGGGTTGTGGAATCCCTGGGCCTTTGCGAGTCCGGCGTCGCCGAACTCCCGCCCGGATCGCTTCGTCACCTCGGCAGCGACCCTCGCGAGCATGACGTCGACGTCTCGCCGAACCATCGCGAGCGCATCCGTGACCCGCACGAGCCCACGGTCGCTCATCTGCTCGACCTCGACCTGCGCGCCTCCGCCGACGACACCCATCGCCGGCAGGGAGCCGGCCCACGCCTCGCACAGCGCCGCGACGTCGCGCTCGAGTGCGGCGAGCGGCAGCGGCAGCGGCAGCGGCGGCTCGAGCTGCGGGCGGTGGTCCATGCTTCGATCCTGCACCCACCCACCGACATCCGATGGCGCGCAGAAACCCGAGATGATCAGGTATTTACCTGTGGAGAACTCCACGCGGCATCCGCCTGTGGAGGACAAGTCGCGCTGTCAGCTACCCCGCCGCTCGGCAGCCCAAGCCCGCCCGAGCGCCCCGAGCGTCTCACCGACCAGCGCCGCGAACTCGCGGATGTTCGCCTCGTCGGATTCGTCGAAGTCGCGCCCACCGCTCTTGTCGCTGAGCTGCAGGATGCCGTGCTTCCGACCGTCGTCGCTGTAGACGCTCGTGGCCAACCATCCCCGCATCGGCGGGTGTGCGTCGGCGAACGCGCCGAAGCCCTCGTAGAGCGGATGCGACAGCACCTCGGCATGGGTCAGGCGGATGACCTCGCCGCGTGGGATCCTCATCCCGTGCAGGCCGGCGCCCTTCGGGTCGACTCGGAAGTCCCGGAACGCCGCGTACTTCTCGCTCATGCTGAAGTACTTGCGGGCCTCCGACGATTCGTCGCCGATCCAGAGCTTGACGGCCGCCAGCTCGGCGCCGGTCAGCGCGCGGGCGATGTGGCACGTACGGCGCAGCAGCACGTCGAGCCGAGCGGCGAACTCGGGCTCGAGCGAGGGATCCGCCAGGATCGGCGTGATCTCGATCCCGATCTCACCGGGCTCCATGGCACCAACCTAGCGCGCGTTTCCTACCCGACGCAGTCACTGCTCGACGTGGCCGCCACCGACTCCGGCAGCACCGGCAGCAGCGCCCTGACCACCTTGGCGAACTCCTCGCCGGTGCCGCCGTCGCCGTTGCCGACCAGGGTGAGCACGGCCCCCGAGCCGACGAAGTACTGCACGTGCGCGCCGTATCCCGGTTCGGCGCCGCTGTGGCCGAGGTCGAGCGGGCATCCGGAGTCGGGGTCGAAGTGGACCAGCACGCCGAGCCCGTACCCGTACCCCTCGGGCATGGTGCCGGGCGCCCGATCCTCGATGCGTGCGGCCTGCAGCTCGGGGGTGAGCCCGTACCCTTCGCCGAGCGCGACGCCCCAGGTGTGGAGGTCGTCGATCGTCGAGAGCATCGCGCCGGCCGCCCAGGCCTCGTGGTTGGACCAGTCGGTGGTGTCGGTGGGCTGGGGGAGCTGCGGGCAGAACCCGGAGTACCCGCGGTTCAACGGCTCCGCCAGCAGGCCGTCGGGAGCGAAGCGGCTGCGCGTCATCCCGAGCGGCTCGAGCAGGTGCTCGTCGATGAGCGTGCCGAGGTCGGTGCCGGTCGTCTGCTCGAGGATCCGGCCGAGCAGGAAGGTGTTGAAGCCCGAGTAGTTGTCGCCCTCGCCGGGGGCGAAGTCGGCACGCGGCGTCGACGCGCCGATCGCGATCATCTCGTCAGGGGTGATCGTCGAATACGGATCAGCGCAGATCCGGTCGATCTGCGCCTGGCCCGGGCTGCCGATGCCGCTCGACATGTTCATGATCATGCGCACGGTGATCTCGGATGCGAGCGGGAAATCGGGATACCACTCGTCGATCGTGTCGTCGAGGCTGAGTCCGGCCTCTCCGTCGCCGATCACCTGCAGCGCGACCATGCCGACCAGCGTCTTGGTGATGCTCCCGACCTTGGACTGGTTGGCGCGGTCCATGGGCTCGTTCGAGGCGAGGTCCGAAACGCCCCGGGTCGCCACCCACTCCGCTTCCCCGGGGACCCAGAGCCCGACGGTCACACCGGGCATACCGGATGCCGCGAAGCCGTCGTCGAGCGCGTCCTCCAATCGCGCCCGCACGTCGGCATCGAGCGAGGCGGCAGCAGCAGTCGGCGGCGACGAACCATCGGCCACCGGCGTCGCGACGCATCCGCTCAGCACGAACGCGGCGATCGTGGCGACCGTGACGACCGCCCATCTCGAGTTCCGCATCGCAGGCCCCCTCGGCGTCATTCGCGACACTACGCCGCGGGCGCTCGGCGCTGCCGAAGGGGTCCGCCCCACTTCTGGGGTCGATCGGCGTCAGCGCGCCCGATCCAAGCCGGCACCTCGCGCCGAGGTCAGCGGCCGACCCGCAGGTCGCTCCATCCGAACCCGCCGGCCTCGGGGAGTGCCCCGCGAATCTGCGCAGCAGTGAACATGCGCCGCGGTCGCAGGTCGTCGGGCACGGATGCCGCGGGCGGCGCGGCATCCGTCACGCCCTCGGCCAGCATGCGCACCTGCGCCTTCGAGACGAGCGGCACCTTCATCGTCCACTCGGCGACCTGCGCGAGCGCGTACTGCGCCCACACCGGCCACGGCACGACGACCACGCGGCGGTCGACGACGGATGCCACGCGCCGCACGGCCTTCGAGAGCATCAGCTGCTCGGCGCCCACGACCGCGACGGACTCGCGCGACATCCGCCCGTCGACCGCGGCTTCGAGGATGTCGGTGAGGTCCTCGATCGGGATGGGCCGGATCGGCAGCTCACGGAACCCGACGGTCGCGAAGACCGGGACCGTCTGCACGGTGTGGCTGAGGTGATCGATGAGGTGGTCGCCGCGGCCGTAGATCATGCCGGCCTTCAGGATCGTGAAGTCCAGGCCGGAGTCGCGGATGAGCTCCTCGGCCGCCCACTTCGACTCGTGGTACGGCGATCCGCAGTCGGGCCGTGCCCGCAGGAAGCTCAGCATGATGACCTTGCGGACGCCGGCCCGCTTCGCCGCCTCGATCACGTTGGCGGTGCCCTCGAGGTGCACGCGCTCGTACGTCTGGTCGCCGATCTCGCGGTTGATGCCGGCGCAGTGCGCGACCACCTCGCAGCCTGCGAACGCGGCGGCGAGGGCATCGACATCGCCGGTGTCGACCCCGGTGCGGCGCGAGATGATGACGGATGCCTCGGGCCCGAGCCGTTCGGCCAAGTGGCGTCCGACGAAGCCGGTGCCGCCGGTGATCGCGGTGCGGGGATGGGTCACGTGGCGAGTCTAGGGTTCCTGCGAGTGCGCACTCACCGCACGTGCCTGAGCTTCATGGGGTTGCCGACGCCGTGGATGGCGGAGATCCGGTCGTCGGCGAAGTCGAGGGCGAGCACCGACACGACCCGACCACGGCGGCGGGCGACGACCCCGGGTTGCGCGTTCACCTCGGCGACCTCGAAGTCGAGGCCGAGTCCGCCGACGCCGGCGAGGAACTGTCGGGCGACCGACTCGGCGCCGACGACCACTTCGGTCGGTGCCTCGGGGTAGATGCCGCCCGAGTCGAAGTGGCCCGTGGCATCCGCGGCGAGCACCGCGACCAGGCCGTCGAGGTCGCCGTCGGATGCCGCGGCGGCGAATCGCTCGGACAGGCGGCGGGCGGCAGCGGGATCGACGGCGAACCGGGCGGCGCCCTGCGCGGCGATCCGCTTCCGCGCCCGCGACGCCGACTGCCGCGCGCTCGCCGGGCTCACCCCGAGGACGTCCGCGATGCGGTCGAACCCGAGGTCGAAGACGTCGTGGAGGAGGAACGCCGTGCGCTCTGCCGGCGTGAGCTGTTCGAGCACCACGAGCAGCGCCATGCGGACCGAGTCGTCGAGGGTGACGCGGTCCTCGGGGAGCGTGCGCTCGTCGGTGACGATGGGCTCGGGCAGCCACGGCCCGACGTACGCGCGGCGCGAGTGCTCGTGCGCTCGCAGCCGGTCGATCGCGAGCCGCGACGCGACGGTGACGAGCCAGGCGCGCGGGTCCTCGAGCGGCGCGGCGGCCGGATCGTCGTCGCGGGCGAGGAGCCGCAGGTAGGTCTCCTGGGTGACATCCTCGGCCTCGGCGACGGAGCCGAGCACTCGGTAGGCGACGTCCCGGACGACGTGCCGGTACTCGATCCACAGGTCGGCGAATTCGGTCATGACAGGGAGACGATCCACCCTGCACGAATGTGACGCAAGCACTGATGTCGAGAACGGATGCCGCGCCGGATGTCACATCGACCACGGTTCATCCGTCTCCTCTGCATGAACGAGACCTCCGAACAGTCCCGAGCCCCCGAGCCGCATGTCGCCGGCGGGCCGCCCCGCCGAGTCGTGGAGGCGACCGCGCCGGTCGCCCGCGCCCTGGCGGGACGGCGGTGGGTGCCGCTCTGGGCCCTCGTCCGCCATCAGGGGCGGCGCAGCGGCACCGCGTACGAAACGCCCATCGCCGTCGTGCCGACGTCGGATGCCGCGATCGTGATGATCGGCCTGCCGTGGGGCGCGAAGACGAACTGGGCGCGCAACGTCGTCGCGGCGGATCGGGCCTCGCTTCGATGGAAGGGGCGCGACGTCGAGGTCATCCATGCGCGGATCGTCGACGGCGCGGAAGCGGAGCGGCTCGCGAAGGCGCCGTTCCGTCCGGTGCTCAAGCGCTTCCCCGCGGCGATCGTGCTCGACCGGGTCTGATCGCGCGGCATGGTTCCGCGAGCGCGGCGCTTAGCGCGGCCCGCGCCGCCGACCGAACAGCCCGGCGAACACGGCATGCAGGAACGGGATCACCGACAGCACCATCAGCGTGATGCCCCACACCGGCTCGTCGTTGCGCAGCAGGACGCCGCCGAGGAACAGGCCGACGAACAGGACCGCCGAGACGACCCGCTGGGCCGCGTTCTCGAGTCGCACCATCCGGTGCTCGATCTTCGGCGACGTCGCGGTCAGTCGCCCCTGCTCGACGCGGTCCGCGAGCGCGTCCATGCGCTGCGGCAGCGCGGCGAGCGTGCTCGCGTACGACAGCGCCTGCTGTCCGAGCGCCTGCACGAAGTTGCCGCGCTCGTCGCGCAGGAGTTGCGCGGCGTAGGGCTCGACGGCATCCCACATGTTGAAGTCGGGGTCGAGTGAGCTGCACATGCCCGAGGTCAGCGACATGGCCCGGATGATGAGCAGGAAGTTGTCGGGCAGCGTGAACGGCAGCGCGCGCACCACCTCGCCGAACTCGATCGCGAAGCTGCGCAGCTCGCGCTCGTCGACCTGTCGCACCTCGGCCAGGCCCATCCCGCCGAAGCGCGCGAACAGCTCGGACATCGCGCGCTCGAGCTCCGCGGTCTCGGCCGACGGCAGCAGGATGCCGACGCTCCGGATGCTCTCGACAAGACGCTTCCCGTCGCGCGCGGCGACGGCGAGCATGAGCTGCTGCAGGCCGCGACGCAGTCCGTCGGGGACCTCACCCATCATGCCGAAGTCGATGAACGTGAGGCGGTAGGCTGGTGACGGGCGAGCGGATGCGGCATCCGTCACCCTCGAGGCCGGCGACGCGGCATCCGTCGCCCGCTCGACCGGCGTGACGAAGATGTTGCCGGGGTGCGGGTCGGCGTGGAAGAAGCCGTCGCGGAAGAGCTGGTCGAACATGACGGTCGCGAACTGCTTCGCGACGGCCTTCGGGTCGATGCCCGCCGCGCGCAGGGCCTCGAGGTCGTTGATCTTGATCGCGGTCACGTCGGCGAGCGTCAGCACCCGGCGGGTCGTGCGCTCCCAGACGACCTCGGGCGCGGCGACGCGCGGGTCACCGGCGAAGCTCGCGGCGAACCGCTCGGCGTTGGCCGCCTCGTGCAGGTAGTCGATCTCCTCGAGGCTCGTGGTGGCGAACTCCTCGACGAGGGCGGGGGCGTCGACGTGGTTCGCGACGAAGCGCACGCGGTTGAGCCATCCGGCGACGCGGCGCAGTGCCGAGAGGTCGACGTCGACGATCGTCTCGATGCCCGGTCGCTGCACCTTGACGACGGCCTCGTCGTAGCCCATGTCGGCCGCGTCGATCGGCGAGAGCGTGGCGCGGTGCGCCTGGCCGAGGGATGCCGCGGCGAGCGGTGTCGGGTCGAACGACGCGTACGCCCGCTCGAGCGGCATGCCCAGCTCGGCCTCGGCGAGCTGCCGGATCGCGTCGAAGGGGACGGGCGGCACCTCGTCCTGGAGGCCGGCGAGCTCGCGCGTGATCTCGGGCGGCAGCACGTCGAGTCGCGACGACATGTATTGACCGACCTTGATCATGAGGCCGCCGAGGTCGACCGCGAGCGCGTGGAAGCGCCGGGCGATCGTCGTCAGCCGCGCTTCGCGCCCGCGCGCCGCGACCTTGCCCAGCCCGATCCGCGGCAGCACGAGCTCGTACCACCACGTCTGGACGATGTATCGGGCGGCGAACCGGAGGATCCGCCGGTAGCGGGCGCGAGTGTTCCCCACATCGGGCATCCTGCCTGCTGGACGCCGACGTGTCGAGGGCACCGAGTCAGCCCTGGGCGAGGATCGAGTAGAGCCGACGACGCGCGTCGTCGAGCACCTCGACCGCCTGCTTCACCTGCTCGGGCGTGCCCGAACGCTGGATCTGAGCCGCCGCCTGCGCGAGCTCGATGCCGGCCTTGGGCAGTGCGCCCATGCCGCCGCCGAAGTCGCGACCGCTCGAGCTCTGCCACGGCGCCGGGCGATCAGCGGATGCCTCGGCCTCCGCCCGCCCTGCCTCGGTCAGCGAGTAGGTCTTGCGGCCATCCGCCTCCTCGGCGGTGACCAGTCCTTCGTCGGTGAGCAGCTGCAGCGTCGGATACACCGAGCCCGCGCTCGGCTTCCACGCGCCGCCGCTGCGCTCGGCGATCTCGCTGATGATCTGGTAGCCGTGCATCGGCTTCTCGGCGAGGAGCGCGAGCACCGCCGCGCGGACGTCGCCGCGGCCCATGCGCGGGCCGGCCTTCTGCTCGAACATGCCACGGAGTTGGTTGAGGGCGTCCCACAGGTTGGGGCCTTGGCCGCCTTGTCCCCAGTTGCTCGAGGCGCCGCCGAAGCCGCTGCCCATGTACGAATCGCTCATGATGACCTCCCTGAAGTGGGGCCCTGGTCGGGTCTCGACGATATATCAACGATATATCGTTCGGCGGGTTCGGGGTAGACCGCGAATCCTCGTCGAGGCACCCCAGGCTTCTGGAGATGAACTCTCTCTCTCTCTCTCTCTCTCTCTCCATTTCTGGAAGCGCTAGTGCCTCAGTGAGTGAATGCGTTCTCGGCGACTGTTGGTCGACCGGTGTACCTGCAAATCTTGAGATGTCAACTTGGAGGTACCCACCGGCGCGCGGAGTCGTGACTAGGGCAACTGCCTAAGCGACCGGCATGTAGCGTTTCCTTCGTGACCGCGACTACCGAACCGACACCAACGCACGCGCAGTTGCTCGGCGAAATCATCATGGAGTGGTCAAAGGTTTCTCCTCTCTTGGAGGAACTCTTTGCCCAACTCGCCAGTCTGGATGACCCGTACGTCCTTCGAGTACTACTCGAGCGCGTCCGCGATGCCCAGCTCGACGAGGTATGCAAAGCTCTGTCGGGGCGGCTGGTACCCGAGGAGAAGCAGGACGTACTCGATTGGCTCGAGCTCGTGAAGCGCGCTCGCGCGAGACGCAACGAATACCTGCACGGCGTCTATCTTCCTCATCCTCGCGAAGGCGACGGAGAGGTGCACACTCACATACTCGGGCGTGCGCGTCTCGACCATCAGAGAGGAGTCGCCGAGCCTCGCCTGACCAAGCTGACGCGCTCAGATCTGACTGAGTTCCGTGATTCGGTTCTGATGATTCAGCACATGTTCCCGCCGTTTCTTCAGGCGCCGTCTCATTTAGGGGTGTAATCCATTTCGCTGGCCCCGGTTACCCCGGGGCCTCTCGTGCGGCGCGATGTCGTGGCGGCTCAATTGTGTCAACGCGGCAATCGGTCTTCCGGCTATGCGGGCTCAGGCCCAGCGCTTGAGTTGTCTACAGGCGCTCTCGTGAATGGATTCCAACGGTCGACTGCGATTAGGTTGACGCCTGCGATCGGCGATTCGTGGACCACCGGTACGCGATCGGAACTCGAGCGGCTTGGCGGAATAACACCGGACATCCTCGTCGATGTAGTGACACCGTAGTTTGACGAACCGTGCGGCGAAGGTTCGAGAGCGGCGAGATTGCGGATAGAGTCGTGCTCTGCTGCGGGGGAGGCGAGATTGACGGAGCCTGAGTTGTTCACGCTCGGCCGGGTGGGTTCGATAGACGCTGATGCCGACGAGGCTTGGGTAGAACTCCTCAGCGGCGGCACGGTGCTTTACACGGTCGACGATCTGCCAGACGATACGCTCGGCACCCTGGTGAACGTGGGCATGCGTACCGGCAGCCTCCATCCTGCGCCGCATGAAGCCATCTGGCCGCGAACAGCGAGGAATGTTGGAACCCTCAAGTACATTGGCGGCCACCGAATCCTGATGGAATTCGCCGGAGCGATCCGGGCGCTCGACGTAAATGACGTTGTCGAACCCCGCGTGGACGCGGGGTACGTATTCGACGACTCTCAGCAGCGGTGGTGTCCCCTCACGGACCAGGAATCGGCAATCATCGTGCAGACTGACGAGAGCGTCTCTCCGTTCAATGTGGAGGCATACGACGTTGACCCGCAGGCATCAGCGGCATACGGAGGTATGAGCGAGACAGTAGGCGAACTGATTCGGCTCCTCGAGATCAACTTTGAATCTCGAGATGTTGGGAGCGGGCCAGACCAGAACCGACCAAAGCCGCCCGCTGGCGCCGTCTTCTTCGGGCCGCCCGGAACGGGAAAGACCCATCTTGCGCGCACAGTAGCCAAGACGCTCGGCGCTGACCTCATCACTGTCAATGGTCCTGAGCTAATGGACAAGTATCTGGGGTCGACGGAGCGCGCGTTCAGGTCGCTGTTCAGCCTGGCTCGCGAAAGGCCGCGATCGATCATCTTCATCGATGAGTTCGACACGATTGGTTCTCGTCGCGGGCCTGATGTGCACGAGGCGATCAATAGACAGGTTGGGCAACTGCTGTCGCTGATGGACGGAGCTGCTTATGCCACCAAACCGTTCGTCATCGCCGCGACGAATCGCCTTGAGGACGTTGACCCAGCGTTCCTTCGACCGGGCAGGTTTGACTTTCCAGTCGAATTCAAACTGCCGTCGACCGTCGAACGCCTCGCAATTCTTACCGCGCAAGCGGCGTCGTTCAGCATCAGCGAGGCCGCGTGTCTGCCATGGCTTGCTGCCTCAAGCAACGGATGGTCTCCTGCGGAACTTGCTCTTATCTGGACGGAGGCCGACGGTTGGCGTGCTGCTGACCGCAGAGCGCACGTAACTCTTGAAGACATTGTGCGGGGTTACGAGCGAGCACGGGATCAACATTCAGTGATTCTTCGTGCAAGTGACTCGGTAAGTGCGAAAGGCGCGTAGGGGTGGGCTTCCTTTGGTGGCGGCGAGCGGAAGTTTCGCCGATTCGCGAGTTTGTATATCTGAACGAAGTCAGCGTTGAGAGCCTCCTTGCCTCTGTTGACGGAGAGATTCTGGTCGAAAGCACGCGCACGAGCTCACGGTCAACGGAGGTCGGCGTCTCGGGGTCTGTCGACGGTCTGTTCGAACAAGCGAGCTTTTCCCCGAGTCTCAAGAATGTTCGGGGACGACAGGTTCAAGAGCTCCGGAAGTCAGTAGCGCAATCCGCATTTGCCAGGTTCAGGCAACGAAACGCGCATCGATTCGCGATTCAGGGGCTTGGAATGACGAAGTTGCGCCGGCGCGACGTGGCGAACATCGCGCGACGGGACGCCAAGTCGCTTCGCCGCTGGAAACAAGGTATCCCGCTGACCGAGCTCGAACGGGGCGCACTCATCGAGATCGACTCTGACCTCACAGCCGCAGACATCTTCCGGGTGAGGACGGCCATGGTCGCTGTCTCAGACGTGATGGAGGCATACCCGACGTTCCTCTCATTAGAGCAACGAGAGATATTCAAGACCACGCGACCGTTGACGGACCTTATCGATAGGTTGAACGGGGGCGCAATACCTGTGGTCGGACACAAACCGAAGCTCGTGATTGAAGAGATCGAGGACGTGGAGTGGCTCGTCGCAGCCCTCCCGGATGAGTCCCCCTCGGGGCGGGGCGTCACGATCGACAGCGTTGTCCAGCCGCAATGGTTTTGGGGGGATCCGGGGCGAACCCTCTTCCAGAACCACCGGTTTCGGGTTTTGTGCCGTGTGGTTTCGGCGACCCTTTCGCCACGGGCGGCAAGCTCCTATGTTGGCACGATACTGCGGACCATCAATGATGAGCTCGCCGAGACCGTAGATGGGCTCGGACCAATGTTCTTGGGCGCGCTAAGGAATGGTCACCAGCGAGGTAATAGGGTCACGTCGACATCCCACGAGCTGTTCGATTGGTACGTGACGGCTTTATCAGCGCATGCTGCGCCCTCCATCGACGATGTCGAAATTGAAAGGATCTCGGGGTCGTTCGATGTTTCCACGGCCAACTTGACCGTCGATCAGCAGTTGCGACTGTTCCGGTCGATCGACGACGTCGTATTCGCAAGTGCGCCCGATGTTTCTGAAGAAATAAAGGCTGCCCTTCGCGACGAGGCGCGCACCAAATTCGGCTTGTGGCCGTGGGCTTCTGGGGCCGCGTCGGTGGCTCCGCAACCAGATGAACATCTGGAGTCTCAATACCTAGAAGTCGAGATCGTCGCTGTCTACTGGTAGCCCCGCAGGGCAACATCGTCCGCGGCCTGCTGAAGCCCGTACGCGCCGCGGACGGAATCAAACGCGACGGGAATACCCACGCCCCCACGGCGTTGAACTTGAGCGTACTCAACTCAAGTTCCCCAGGAGGACTAGGTGCCCGAAGACTTCAGCGACACCGGCGCGAACTCGTTCGACGAGTTCCTCGCCCGGTATCTCGCGGGTGAGCAGGCCAGGCAGGCGCGGTCGATCGACCTCAGCCGGTTCCTGACCGCGCGCACCCAGAGCATCCTGCAGCGTGCCGGCAAGTTCGCGCTCGAGCGCGGACAGACCGAGCTCGACGCGCTGCACATCCTGCGCGTCATCGTCGAGGACGAGGCGGTCACGCAGGCGATCCAGCGCATCGGCGTCGCGCCGGAGCGCATCGTCACCGCGACCGAGGCGCGGCTGCCCGCGGCATCCGAGACTCGCATCGACGAGCTCAGCGAGCGCGCGAACGCGGCCACCATCACGCCGTCGGCGTCTCGCGCGCTGTTCCACGCGTACCAGGTCGCGAGGTCGAGCGGCTCGACGTACATCGACCCCGAGCACCTCTTCTTCGCGCTCGTGCTGGGGCAGGATGCCCCTGCGGGCCAGGTGCTGGCGCGCGCCGGCGTGACCGCCGAGGCGCTCACGGAGCAGATTCGTGAGGGCGTCGAGGGTATCGGTGACGAGGGTCTCGATACGCGTCCGACTGCGTCGGGCGCTACTCGACCAGCGGACAGCGATACTCCCATGCTCGACAAGTTCGGCATGGACCTCACCGAGCGCGCCCGCGACGGCGAGCTCGACCCCGTGATCGGACGCGTCGACGAGATCGAGCAGACGATCGAGATCCTGAGCCGCCGCACGAAGAACAACCCCGTGCTGATCGGCGAGGCCGGCGTCGGCAAGACCGCGATCGTCGAGGGCCTCGCCCGGGCGATCGTCGAGCAGTCGGTGCCCGAGGCTCTGCTCGGCAAGCGCGTGATCTCGCTCGACCTGCCCGGCATGCTCGCCGGCACCCGCTACCGTGGCGACTTCGAGGAGCGCCTCACCAAGACCATGGAGGAGATCGCCGCGCACAGGGGCGAGCTCATCATCTTCATCGATGAGATCCACACCGTGGTCGGTGCGGGCGGCTCGGGCGACGGCGGCACCGACGCGGGCAACATCCTCAAGCCGCGCCTCGCGCGGGGTGAGCTGCACCTCGTCGGCGCGACCACGCTCAAGGAGTACCGCCAGATCGAGAAGGACCCGGCGCTCGAGCGTCGCTTCCAGCCGGTCAAGGTCGGCGAGCCCTCGATCGAGGACTCGGTGCTGATCCTGCAGGGCCTCAAGCCTGCGTACGAGCAGCACCACGGCGTCGAGTACACGGATGCCGCGATCCGCTCGGCCGTCGAGCTGAGCGCCCGCTACCTCAGCGAGCGCGTCCTGCCCGACAAGGCCATCGACCTCATCGACCAGGCCGGTGCGCGACTGCGCCTGCGCCTCGGTGTGAAGGTGGACGTGTCCGAGCTCATCGGCCGACTGGCCGAGCTCGAGGCCGACAAGAACGCCGCCGTCACGGCCGAGCACTACGAGGAGGCGTCGCGCATCCGCGACGAGATCTCGAAGGTGCAGGACAAGCTCGACGACGCGACGGCCGACGCCATCAAGCGGGGCAAGGTCGCGCAGGCGCAGGCCGGCTTCGACGGGCTCAGCCAGCAGAACGAGACCATCATCGACGAGGCGCAGATCGCCGCGGTGATCTCGCGGGCGACCGGCATCCCGGTCAACCGCCTCACCGAGGGCGAGCGCGAGCGCCTCGCCGAGCTCGAGCAGGAGCTGCACGCCCGGGTCATCGGGCAGGACGACGCCGTGACCGCCGTCGCGCGCGCGGTCCGCCGCAACCGCACCGGCATGGGCGACGCGAAGCGTCCGGTTGGATCGTTCCTGTTCCTCGGCCCGACCGGCGTCGGCAAGACCGAGCTGGCGCGTGCGCTGGCCGACCGGCTGTTCGACGACGAGGGTGCGATCGTCCGCTTCGACATGAGCGAATTCGGCGAGCGGCACACCGTGTCGCGGCTCGTCGGCGCCCCTCCCGGCTATGTCGGGTACGACGAGGCCGGCCAGCTTACCGAGCGCGTTCGTCGGAACCCGTACTCGATCGTGCTGTTCGACGAGATCGAGAAGGCGCACCCCGACGTGTTCAACCTGCTGCTGCAGGTGCTCGACGACGGTCGCCTCACCGACGGCCAGGGTCGCACGGTCGACTTCCGCAACACGGTCGTCGTGATGACCTCGAACCTCGGCTCCGAGTTCCTCGCGTCGCGGTCGGGTGCGCTCGGCTTCGTGGCGTCGACGGATGCCGCGGCGAACGGCTTCTCGTCGCAGGACGACGTGCGCCAGCGCGTCATGGGCAAGCTGCGCGAGGCCATGCGCCCCGAGTTCCTGAACCGCATCGACGAGATCGTGCTGTTCACGAAGCTCACGCAGGAGCAGATCGCCCAGATCGTCCGGCTCATGCTGGGCGCGACGGTCGCGCGGCTCTCGGCTCGCGAGGTCGGCTTCGAGGCCACGGATGCCGCGGTCGCCTGGCTCGCCGAGCACGGATACGAGCCCGAGTACGGTGCTCGCCCGCTGCGCCGCCTGATCCAGCGCGAGGTCGAGGACCGGATCGCGGACCTCTTCGTGACCGGCGCTCTCGGCGACGGCGAGGCGGTACAGGTCGACGCGGTCGACGGGCAGCTCGTCGTCACCCCGGTGGCGCGCGCGACCGTGGAGCTGCCGGCGGCGGCGTAGTGCCGGTGGTCGAGTAGCGCCCCGGCTCTCGGTGGTCGAGTAGCGCCGCCGCAGGCGGCGCGTATCGAGACCCACGCACCCCCAACCGAAGGCCCGGCCCCTCATGACGAGAGGCCGGGCCTCCGTCGTGCCCGCATGATCTCAGGGCCCACCCCGAGAACATGAGAACCCCTCAGGACTACCATCAGAGGAGAGCGATAGGCACTGGTCATGTCTGGGGGATCGGGCGAGCGCGAGCAGCCCAAGCAAGCTGGATCGGGGGATCCGCGACCCGTGTGGCGCCGAGCAGGCGTTTGGATCGGGGGCGTAGTCGCGGCTGCACTGGCGACCGTCCTCGCCGGTGCGATGACTCGAGGGTTCGGGTGGTTCGTAGACGACGTGGTGCCGATCCCTGGGGATCCCGTGAAGGTCCGAGTCGATGCCGCACCCCGAGCGGATGACGTCGTGCTGTCGCCCGAGGCATCACTGTCGGCCGATGAGCTCGCATACCTCGCCGGGCTGCCGATGGAGGTGCAGGTCCGTTGGCTGCAGGAGAACGAGGGCGGCAACGTCTCGGGAACGCGGGAGGTCACCCTGTACCTCACTGGTAATCGAGCGAACACCGTGCGGGTCACCGACGTGAGCTCGGAGGAGAGCTGCGAGCCGATCTCGAGGGGCACGCTGGTGCGGATGACCGCGGGTCGCGGGGCGGGCGTGGACTCGGAGGTCATGAGCATCGACGTGGGCGAGGGCGCGTCGGAGGCCTACGCGGCCGACCCCAGCGGGCAGCATCAGGCCTATTTCCCCGACCGCACGATCACGCTGGCGCGTGGCGAGGAGGTGCCGGTCGTGGTCGACCTTATTCCCGCCTTCAACGGATCGATCTGCCGGGTGGAGCTGGACCTCACAGTGTGGGACGGCAGTGCCGAGCGGACCCTGCGCATCTCGGGCCCGGACGGTCCCTTCGTGGTCATGTCGATCGAGCGCTACGAAGACGAGGACGAGTACGGCACCGTCTACCTCGGCGGCGAGGTCTGCCGGCAGTATGTGCCGGCCCCACCAGACTGGAGCAGCAACCCGCCCTGCGGCGAGGGGAACTTCGCCTATTAGCGGTGGTGGTCGCGGGACGCGGCCGTCAGGGCCGCGCGCGCAGCTCCCGCGTCGCCGCTCGATACGCGTCCGTCGCGGTCGCGAGGTACGTCGCGAGCCCCTCGAGCTGGTGCTCGTCGAGCCCGGTGAACGCCTTGCTGACCGGCTCGCGCACGACGCCGAGCACCTCCGCCATCCCGTCGGGCATGCGGCCGGTCGCTTCGACCATGACGCGGCGCCGGTCGGCGGGGTCGGGCACGCGCCGCGCGACATCCGATGCCTCGAGCCGGTCGATCAGGCGAGTGGTGGCGCCCGTGCTGAGCGCCAGGCGCTGGGCCAGCTCGCCGCTCGTCATAGGGCCGTCGACGTCGAGCACGTTCAGGGCCTGGTAGTCGGTCGCGCCGATGCCGACCTCGTCGGCCGCCGCGAGGTGGAACATCACGATCGCCGCGAGGTAGCGGCGATAGCCGGCGGAGAGGCGCTCGAGGTCGTCCGTTGCCATGATCGCTGCCCTCCGGTAATATCTGCATGCATGCAACTAATGCATGCACGCAGATAACTCTACGGGAGACGCCATGGACGCGACCACCACCACGCCGGACACGATCGAAGCCGCCCTGGCGCGCCTCAGCGCCGCGTGGGATGCCGGTGACGCCGCCGCCTACGCGCGCGAGTTCACCGACGACGCGACCTACGTGATCTATGCGGGCATCGTCTACGAGGGTCGCGACGCGATCGAGCGCGGCCACCTTCCCGTCTTCGAGAAGTGGCGAAAGGGCAGCCGCATGCGCATGCGCGTGCGTTCGATCCGTCACCTCGCCGACGACGTCGCGGTCGTGCTGACCGAGGGCGGTATCGGCACCCGACGCATCCCGATCGACAAGGTGCAGACCTTCACGATGGTGCGTCGCGACGACAGCTGGCAGTGCGCTGCGTTCCAGAACACGAAGAAGAACCGGCTCTTCATCCGGATGAACCGCATCTTCGACCCGTCGCGGTAGGCGACTCGGATGCCGCGGCGGCGGCCACCCGGCGGGTTCGGTGAGAGCCCGACCTCTGGCGGTCGAATCCGACCGCGCCTATGCTGACCGGGTCACAGCGGACTCGATGAGGAGCGGCGATGCGTTCGACAGGGTGGTCGGCAGTCCCGGGATCAGGATCGACAGGTCGGGTCAGTGGTCGCCGGAGTGATCGGAGCCTGAGGCGCCGCGCCGCGGCATCCGTCGCCGCGATCGCGCTCGTCAGCGCCGCGCTCTTCGGTGGAGCGGTTGCCGCGAATGCTGCGCCGAAGCCGTCGCAGGCTCCGGGCGCCCCCGGTGCCCAGGCGACGTGGACCACGGGAGCGAAGCAGGGGGTCGGCACCTCCACGACCACCGACTCGAAGGTTTGGTACACCCTGTCCGAGGGCACGCTGGCCGAGGTCTACTACCCGCGGGTCGACGTGGCGAACAGCCGCAGCTTCGAATTGATCGTGACCGACGGCTCCACGTTCACCGACCTCGAGTCGCGCGACACGACCCACGAGGTGAGCCTCGCCGACTCGCGGGCACTCATCTACACCCAGGTCAACACCGACAAGGACGGTCGCTACCAGATCGTCAAGACGACGTTCACCGATCCCGCCCGGTCGAGCGTGATCATCCAGGTGTCGGTCCGCTCGCTCGACGGCGGCACGTACCGCGTGTTCGCCCAGTACGACCCATCGCTCGCGAACAGTGGCCGCCACGACTCCGCCCGGTTCTGGCGCGGTGCGCTCGTCGCCGAGGACCTCGCCGGCGACCCGGGCACCGGCGCCGACCCCATCGCCAGCGCGCTCGTCGCCGACAAGGACTTCGTCGCGACCTCCAACGGGTTCGCCGGGGTCAGCGACGGCTGGACCGATCTCGCGGGCGATCACCGCCTCGATCACCGCTACGCGGAGGCGACCGACGGCAACGTCGTGCAGACCGCCGAGCTGAAGCTCACCGGCCCGACGAAGAACGCCTCGGCGACCCTCGTGCTCGGATTCGGGGCATCCGCCGATGCCGCGCGCTCGACCGCGATCGCGAGCCTCGGCAAGGCGGGCAAGGGCGCCGACGCGGCCGCCGGGGCCTACGCCGACGGCTGGCACCACTACCTCGACAGCGTCAGCGCGCCGCCGGCGAGCGTGGCCGGCGATGCGGAGCTCACCACCCAGTACCAGGTCGCCGCGATGACGCTGAAGGCCCACGAGGACAAGACCTACCGCGGCGCGAACATCGCGTCGCTCACGATCCCGTGGGGCCAGACGCAGAATGCGAACGAGGCCGGCGTCGGTGGATACCACCTCGTGTGGGCTCGCGACCTCTACCAGGTCTCGACCGCGCAGATCGCCCTCGGCGATTCGGAGGCCGCGAACCGCTCGCTCGACTACCTCTTCGACGTGCAGCAGAAGAGCGACGGGTCGTTCCCGCAGAACTCGCTGCTCGACGGCACGCCGTACTGGGGCGGCCTGCAGCTCGACGAGGTCGCCTTCCCGATCGTGCTCGCCTGGGCGCTCGGGCGATCGGATGCCACGACCTACGCCGAGCACGTGAAGACGGCCGCCGACTTCCTCGTCGCCCACGGCCCGTCGTCGCCGCAGGAACGCTGGGAGGAGGAAGGTGGCTACTCGCCCAGCACCATCGCCGCCGAGATCGCCGGACTCACGGCTGCGGCGTCGATCGCCGCATCGAACGGCGACGAGGCATCGGCCGCCATCTACACGGGCGTCGCCGACGACTGGCAGCGGCGGGTGCAGGACTGGACGTTCACCACCACCGGCCCGCTCGGCGACGGCCGCTACTACGAGCGCATCGACGACAACGGCAACCCGAACGACGGGCACACGCTCGACATCAACAACGGCGGCGGCGCCTGGGACGAGCGCTCGATCGTCGATGCCGGATTCCTCGACCTCGTGCGCCTCGGCGTCAAGCCGCCCGCGGATGCCGCGATCGTCGAATCGCTGCCCGAGGTCGACGCGACGATCAAGGTCGACACGCCGAACGGCGCGCTCTGGTACCGCTACAACCACGACGGCTACGGCGAGAAGGCCGATGGGTCGCCCTACGACGGCACCGGCGTCGGCCGCCTCTGGCCGCTCCTGTCGGGTGAGCGCGGCGAGTACGAGCTGGCGAACGGCCGTTCGGCCAGCACGTTCCTCGACACGCTCGCGGCGACCGCCAACGACGGGTACATGATCCCCGAGCAGGTCTGGGACCAGCCGGATGCCGCGGGCTTCCTGCTCGGCGAGGGCACCGGCTCGGCGACGCCGCTGGCATGGTCGATGGCGGCGTTCGTTCGGCTCGCGCAGTCCATCGATGCCGGGCGGCCGATCTCGACGCCCTCCGTCGTGGCGGACCGGTACGCCGACGGCGCGCTTCCCGCCGGCCCGAGCCTCTCGGTGACGGAGCCGATCGCCGGCGCCGTCACCGCGGAGTCGAGCGTCACGGTCGCGGGCTCGACCGACGCGGCATCCGTCTGGGTGGCGGCCGGAGGGCACGCCGTCCAGGCATCCGTCACCGGCGGCGCGTTCACCGCAGAGGTGCCCGTCGTGCTCGGCGCCAACACCATCACCGTGGTGGCGGTGGGCGCCGACGGCGGCACGACGGCCGTGCAGGTGCGGATCACGTCGACGAACTTCGGCACCGCGGTCGGCACGGCGGACGACCCCGTCGGCGATGACAATGGCCCCGGGGACTACGTGTACCCGACGAACAGCGCCTTCAACCCGGGAGCGTTCGACCTCACGCAGCTCGGTGTCTACGACGACGGCACCTCGATCAACTTCGTCACCACGCTCGCCGGCGAGATCAACAACCCGTGGGGCGGCAACCAGATGTCGGTGCAGCGGGTGGACATCTACGTGAGTTCTGATGCAGCGGGCGGCGCGGTCGCGGCCCGGCCCGGCACCAACGCGAACCTCGCCCACCCCTACGACTTCGTCGTGGGCGGGTCGGGCTTCATCCAGCCGGCCGTTCGGGATGCGACGGACGCGGTGCTCGCGAACGCCACCCTGCTCGTGCTGCCGGCGACGCACCAGATCGCGATGTCGGTGCCGAAGGACGTGTTCGACGGGGTCGACCTCGCGGCCGCCACGTACCAGGTGGCGCTGATGTCGCACGCGGATCCGAACGGCGAGGGCACCGGCGGTATCCGACCGGTCTACGACTACGACTACTGGAACACCAGCCCGAACATCGGCATGGGATGGATCAAGGAGTACCGCTTCGGCGGCGGCGCCGGCGTCTGGACCGGCGACACCGAGGCTCGTGACACCGACACGCGCGACCCGAACACCATCGACGTGCTCGTGCCCGACGGCGCCGCACAGTCGACGGTGCTCGACTGGCGCGCCGGGTCGCCCGTGGTGCTGCCGTACGTGCCATTGGGGTAGCCGAAGCTGCCCTCAGGCGCTCGGCACCCGGAACAGCTCGGTGCGGGCGACCACCCGATCTCGCTCGACGGCGAGCTCGAGCCGCCGCGGATCGGCGAGGTACGCGTCGAGCAGCGCCTGGCTCGGAACTCGGTACAGCTGCACCTCCACCGGGTGCTCGGGCCCGCGGTCGCTGCGGATCCGCTCCGTCACCTCGATGCCGTAGTCGGGCAGCAGCGCCAGCACGCGATCCTCGTAGGCGACGAGGTCGTCGTCGAGCCCGGGCTTTGCCCAGAGCAGGCAGCACATCGTGAACGCGGCATCCTGGGGTGACGACTGCGTCTGCTCTGTCGGCTGCCAGGGCTCGGCGGATGCCGCAGCCGCCGCCTCGGCGGACCGGGTCGTCCAGCGCCCCCGCCGCAGCATGCCCTCGACGCCGACGTAGCCCGCGCTGTGCACGAACATCGCGACGAACGCGGTCACGAGGAGCGCAGCGCCGGCGATCCAGCTGACGTCCCAGAACGTCGTCACCATGCCGGCGATCGCGGTGCCCATCGCAAGCGACCGGGCCACGGTCACGCTGCGCGATGTCGCGAGGCGATGGCGGTACAACTCCTGCCAGTTCAGCACGATGAGGGCGGCGAGCAGCGGGATCGCGACCGCGAAGAGCACGATGCTCGCCAGCCCGAGCGGCGACGGCGCGGCATCCGTGATCAGCGGCTGCACCAGCACGACGCAGATGCCGACGAGACCGCCGTACATCAGGTTGTTCTGTCGCAGCCATTCGTCGGCGACCTTCGGATCGCGCTGCAGCGCCTGCTCGACGTACTCGTCCTGCATGAACCCCTCCGTTCGGATGCCACTCGTGATTCTGGCATTGCGGGGGGAGGCGTCTCGATACGCGTCGCCTTCGGCGGCGCTACTCGACGACCGGAGTTCGGCGGCGCTACTCGACGACCGGAGGCGCGTCATGAAACGTGGCATCCGCCGTCTCTCAGGGTGAAGGCAGACCTGGAAGGGACAGCGGGATGGCGAATCACCTCGAGTACGTGCACGGACCGCTCGGCGAGGTATCGGTGCTGCCCTGCGCCTGCCCGCGCCTCGCCGACCACCCGCGTCCGACGTCGGCACGCCGCCTGCCGACCGGGCGGCACCTGCGCGGTCGCCGGCGCGTCGAGGCGGTCCCGCGCGCATCCCGCGCACGGCACGCGGCCTGAAGCGACCTCGCCGGATCAGATCGAACGGAGCAGCGCCCAGAGCCCGATGGCTCCGGCGCCGCCGGTGGCGGCCGCCACTCGTGGCCCCTTCGCGCGACCCAGCTTGACGAGGCCGAGGGCGGCCAGCGCTCCCAACCCGAGCAGCGCGAGCCATGAGACGAGCCTGAGGCCGACGAGCCGGCTCGCACGAGAGAACATCGACGACGTGGCGTCGTCGGGGCCGGGATCGCTCGACCCGTCGTGCAGGTACCGGGCGATGGCCGTGAGCTGCGCCTCGTTCTCGAGCGCGGCACCGTGCCCTCCGTGGAACCGGCGGGACTGGTCGAAGTTCGCCATGGCCACGTTCTCGAAGCCGTCGACCCCGGCCGTCCCGACATCCGCGCTGCCGAGGCCGCGCAGCCACGAACAGAGGATGCCGACGGGGACGTCACTGGTCGCTCGGTCGATCCGGACGTCGCCGGGTTCCCAGCCGTTGCCGTCGTCCTTGCGGATCTGCTCGTCGTCGAAGAGCCGCTGCCAGTCGTAGCGACGGGGGAGCACCGTGCCGGCGAGGTAGATCCGCTTGAAGCGCATCGCCGGGACCCGGTCGAGCGCCCGGGCCATCATGTACGTGCCGTTCGAGTGGCCCGCGAACACGAACCGGTCGGGGTCGCGCGTCGCGTACGCGTCGCCGTAGAGCTTCAGGAACTCGTGCACCTTGCGTCGCCGCGTGCCGGGCAGGGCGAACTCCATCGCACTGAAGTAGCCGGTGTCGGGGCTGATCACCTTCGTCTGCTCGGATCCCGATGCCGCCTTGTAGGCCGTGCCGAGATCCTGCACCCAGGTGCCGAGCGCCGACGCGCGGATGCCGTGCAGGATGAACGCCGTCGCTTCGGGCTTCGGCGTCTGCCGCTCGTCGAGCGTCTCGTCGGAGCGCCCCATGATCGCGGTCTTCAGCTGCAGGTACCGGCGCTGCGGATCGGGCGCCGTGTCGATCGAGATGAGTCCGCCGTGGTCGGCGCCCGGGATCTCGTAGACCTTCGCACCGGGCATGAACCGCTGGTCGACGATGTCGTCGTGCGTGACCAGCCAGTCGGAGGTGCCGAGCACCTGCACCACCGGCGGGCGCTCGACCTTCGCGCGATACGCCTCGAGCCAGCGCAGGCGCAGATCGGTGATCCAGTAGCCCCCGGCCTGCACCTTCTCGAACGTGAAGTCGTAGAGGGGCGTGGCGATGGCGTAGGCGAGCCGCCACGCGAGCGGCGTGCCCGGGGCATCCGTGCGGTACCCGGCGTTCGGGCTGCCGAGCAGCACGATGCGCCTGACCAGTTCGGTCCACGGGCGGCCGGGTCGCTCGGGCGTCGATGCGTCGTGCAGGAACGCGGCGCGGGCGAGGATGCCGCCGAAGCTGTGCCCGGCGAGGATGATCGCGTCGGGCGGCTCGACGTCGTCGGAGAGCTCGCCGGTCCAGTCGCGGAGCTGCGCCGCGAGATGCCGGACCACCTGGTCGAGGTCGGTGCGCGAGGTGGCCGTCAGCCCGTGCTCGAACACCTTCACGCGCCAGTTCGGTGCGAGGTCGTCGCTGAGCCGCTGCACGAGTCCCTGCCAGAGCGGCGCACCTCTGCGCGTTCGGGCCGGCAGCCCGGGGATGAAGACGAAGAGCCCACGCTTCACGTCGTGGAGCTTCGGGTCTCGGATGTCGGCGTCGTCCATTGCGCGGCCCCCTCGCTCGCGGTTCGGCGCCACCATGCTAGCGACCCCGGGGCCTGCGGCCATTGGGGAACGCACTGAACTTCGCGTGCAGCGGGGGCGCTTGTGGCGTTGTGGCGTTGTGGCGTCGGGTCCGCGGAGGGAAACGTCGTCTCCGATCGAGCAGGAATCGAGAAGCCTGCCAAGTTCGCCAGGCGTAGCGTCGGGGACATGAACACGCAGACCACGAACATCACCGCCATCGACTCCATCACGCTCGATGCAGCCGACCCCGAGGCGGCCCAGCGCTTCTACGCCGACGCGTTCGGCCTCACGACCCAGGTGCGCACGCGCCGGTCGGATGCCGCGAGCACCGGCTTCCGGGGTTACACCATGTCGCTCGTCACCTCGCAGCCCGCGAACGTGCGGGCGCTGTTCGACGCCGCCGTCGCGGCGGGCGCGACTGTGCTCAAGCCCCTCGCGAAGTCCCTCTGGGGGTTCGGCGGCCTCGTGCAGGCGCCCGACGGCGCGATCTGGAACCTCGCCACCTCAGAGAAGAAGGACACCGCGCCCGCCTCGAAGGAGTTCGAGCACATCGTGCTCCTGCTCGGCGTCGACGACGTGAGCGCGAGCAAGCGCTTCTACGGCGACCGCGGCCTTGCGATCGCGAAGAGCTTCGGCAGCTACGTCGACTTCGCGACGCCCGAGAGCCCGATCGGCCTGGGCCTCTACAAGCGGCGCGCGCTCGCCAAGACGGCCGGCGTCTCCGAGGAGGGCGGCGGCTC
This sequence comes from Agromyces sp. NPDC057865, assembly GCF_042796995.1. Taxonomy (NCBI): domain Bacteria; kingdom Bacillati; phylum Actinomycetota; class Actinomycetes; order Micrococcales; family Microbacteriaceae; genus Agromyces; species Agromyces sp. NPDC057865. The sequence continues at coordinate 483,218 of NZ_JBHVMJ010000003.1, forward strand.
GCACCGCATCCAGGTCAACAGCGACGCGGGCTCGTTCACCGACCCCGACGGGTTCGAGTGGGGAAGAGCGTCGGCCTGACGCATCCGGGCCGATGTGCCGAAATGCCGAAGTGGAGAGGTCTCGATATGCGTCGCCTTCGGCGGCGCTACTCGACCACCGGATGCTTGATCGCGCGTCGCGTCACGGCTGGTGGTCGCCGACCCCGTCGGCGTGGCGGTGCACCACCCGCCACTCGCCGTTCTCGCGGCGGTAGACCTGCGTCGCACGGAGGGTGAGCGTGCGCGGCTCGCCGTCGATCGAGGTCGTGAAGCGCTCGTAGCCGACCGTGTAGGCCATGTCGTCGACGACGTCGAACGAGATCAGGTCGAGCTCGTAGCTCGTGCAGTCCGAGAAGGCCACGGCGAGCACCTCGAACGCCTCGACGAGCTGGTCGCGGCCCACCGCGTTGCGCCACGCGCCGAGCACGCTCACCGGCTCGGTACGGGACCAGATGGCCTTTCGCGGGCCCTCGTCGCCGTCGAGCATCGCCCGCTCGGCGTCGACGAGCGCGGTGTCCACCCAGGCCAGGAAATCGTCTCGGTCGCTCATGGAATCAGGATCCTCCGACTCGGCGCCGCGCACAATCGCCGCGCCGACGAGCGCCGCGGCGAGCGCCCCTACCGTCCCCGCTCGTGCGCCCAGATCGCGAGCTCGACGCGGTTGCGGGCGCCGATCTTCGCCATGATGCTCGCGATGTGCGTCTTCACCGTGCTGAGCGAGACGTGCAGTTCCTGCCCGATCTCGGTGTTGCCGAGGCCGCGGGCGACGCCGGCGAGCACGTCCTCCTCGCGGTCGGTGAGCGGTGACGACGGGCGGGTGACCGGCACGTCGGCGGCCGAGCGTGAGGTGCCGCCGGCCCCGCGGGCTCCGGCGAACGCCTCGATGAGCCGCACCGTCACGTTCGGGTCGATCAGCGCATCCCCGCGCGCGGCCGCGTGCACCGCCTCGGCGAGCAGCGTCGGTCCGGCGTTCTTCAGCAGGAAGCCGCGAGCGCCCGAGCGCAGCGCCTCGTAGACGTACTCGTCGAGGTCGAACGTCGTGATCACGACGACCGGGATCGGGTCGGCGACGTCGGGTCCGGCGAGCTCGCGGGTGGCCTCGAGGCCGTCCATGACCGGCATCCGGATGTCGAACAGGCACACGTCGGGCCGGATGCCGCGCGCCAGCGCCACGGCCTCCGCACCATCGACCGCCTCGCCCACCACCTCGATGTCGGGCTGCGCGTCGAGGATGAGCCGCAGCCCGGTGCGCACGAGCTCCTGGTCGTCGGCGATGAGCACGCGCACGGTCATGTCGCCCATCCTGCCCGCGGCAGCACCGCGGTGACCGCCCACCCGCCGCCCGGCGCCGGTCCGGCCTCGCACGTGCCGCCGAGCAGGTCGGCCCGCTCGGCCATGCCGGTGAGTCCGTAGCCGGGCACGGCGGATGCCACGGACTCCCCGTCGTCGCGCACGTCGAGCCGCACACCCGCGCCGTCCACCCGCACGTGCACGTCGACGCGCGTCGCGGCCCGGGCGTGCCGACGCGCGTTCGTCACGGCCTCCTGCGCGAGGCGGAACACCGCGGCGGACACCGGGGGAGGCAGGGAGTCGACGTCGCCGTCGACCTGCACGTCGACCGTCGGGCCCGCGGCATCCGATCGCGCGAGCCGCCGCAGGTCGTCGAAGCCGGGCGTCGGCGCGCGCTCCGCGGCATCCGTGCGCCGCAGCACCCGTACCATCGACCGCAGCTCGTCGAGCGTGCGCGACGCCTCGCCCTCGATGACGCGCAGCACGTCGACCGCGGCGGCCGGATCGCCCTGCGCGACCACCGTGCCGGCCTGCGCCTGGATCGCGATGGCCGACACGTGGTGCGCCACCGTGTCGTGGAGGTCGCGCGCGAGCTGCTCGCGCTCGAGGAGCCGCATGCGGTCGAGCTCCCGGGCGCGGGCGCCCGAGCGCCAGCGGAACGCGACGCCGAGCGTGCTCGTCGTGACGACGACCGCGAGTCCGCCGATGACGTCGGTGACGGTCGGCGCCGAGTACACGAGCGAGAGCAGGATGCCGCCGAGCACGAGCGCCCCGCCGCCGAGCATCGCGCGGCCCGATCCCCAGCGGAACACCGCGTAGACGAGGATCAGGAAGTACGCCGTCGTGAACAGCTGCGGATCGCCGCCTGCCGCGAGGCTGATGACCGTGCCGACGCCGAAGGCGATCGCGAGCATCGTGAACGGCCGGATGCGCCGCCAGAGCAGCGTGGGCACGAGCGCGATGAGCAGGATCGCCCAGAGCCACCGCGATGGGACATCCGTTCGCAGCAGCGCCTCGAGCAGGGCGAGCGGCGGGATCACGGCGACGAGCACCCAGTCGCGCCAGACCCGGCGCGGCGGTGGCGGGGACGCCGGCGGCGCATCCCACAGCGCCCGGGCGGGGCTCGTCATGCCCTCATGATAGGTGGGCACGGTTGGCCCGACGACGGATGACGAGCTCGGCGACGGCGAGGTTGATGACCCAGCCGGCGCCCATGAGCACCGTGTGCATCACCTGTCCGGGCTGGCCGAAGTACAGCGTCCACGGCAGGAACGTGAACACCTGCGTGCCCGCGCCGAGGCCGATCGCGTAGGCGCGGGTCATCCAGGCGCTGTGCGTGGTGACGTCGCCGCGGCGGATCGCGACGAACGCGAACACGATCGCCCCCGCCATGGCCGTGCCGAACACGAGTCGCATCACGTACAGCCCGGGACCGTTGATCGAGGGCATCGCGTAGAACAGCGTCATCCACAGCGCCGACAGCGCCGAGACCAGGCCGGCCGGGGCGACGATCCGCCCGGCGATCCGGTGCCAACGCCTCCGCCGCAGTGAGGGCGCGAACTGCAGCGCGCCGAGCACGAGGAACACGCTCGAGCCGACGATGTGCGCGATCACGGGCACGGGGGAGGCGAAGAACCGCGCGTTCTCGGGCGTCACGGTGCCGCCGGTCGTGAGGTCCGTGACGCGGAACGCGCCCGCTGCGATCGGGACGAGGCTGAGCGCGATGAGCCCCGCGGGCACGAGCCACTCGGGGCGGCGCCTGCGGGTCCGCGGCATCGTGGCTGCGACGGTGGTGGAGGTCATGCCTCGATGGTCGCGCCGACGGTGCAGGCGACACATCGGCCGTGCGGTCCGAGTGCATCGGCCGATCGGCCGAGGCGCTACCCCGAGGCGACCCGGCGACGGCGGGGCATCGCCAGCACGAGCACGACGCCCACGATCGTGACGAGCGGGCTCGCGACGAGCGCCGTGGACGCCCACTGCCCATTGATCACGAGGTTCACGAGGAACAGCAGCGCGGGCGCCGCGACGAGCAGCGCGGCCCACCAGCGGCCGCGGAGCAGGATGCCGCACACGCCCGCCGCGAGGTTCACCACGATGCTGAGCACGAACAGCGGCGTGGGGTTCGAGAACCTCGTCTCGAAGCCCGCGCCGTTCAGCGCCGCGGTCAGCGCGCCGAGCACGACGGCCCCCGCGGAGGCCACGGCCAGGAGCACCCAGACGACGATGAGGACGATCCGGAGCGGACTGCGCGCTGCGCTCGGCGATGACGTCACGCGGTCAGGATATTCGGTGACAGGATGTCGCGTGTGGAGGCCGATTTCGAGCGGGCCGTCGCGCGGCATCGTCACGAGCTCCTGGTGCACTGCTACCGCATGCTCGGCTCGGTGCACGACGCGGAGGACGCCGTGCAGGAGACGCTGCTGCGCGCTTGGCGGGCCACCGACCGCTTCGACCCGACGCGCGCCTCGCTGCGCACCTGGCTCTACCGCATCGCGACGAACGCGTGCCTCACCGCGCTCGAGTCCCGCTCGTCGCGTCCGCTGCCGTCGAGCGTCGGTCCGGCCTTCGACGATCCGGATGCCCCGCTGGTCCCGAACCTCGACGTGCCCTGGCTCACGCCGATCCCCGGCGACCCCGAGGCGTCCGCCGTCGAACGGAGCCGACTGCGGCTCGCGCTCGTCGCGGCGCTGCAGCTGCTGCCCGCCCGGCAGCGCGCGGCGCTCATCCTGCGCGAGGCACTCGACCTGCCGGCCTCGGAGGTGGGGGAGTCGCTCGGCATGACGACGGCCGCCGTCAACAGCGCCCTGCAGCGGGCGCGGGCGACGCTCGCGCGCACGGGCGTGGATCCCGAGGCAGCCGTCGAGCCGCCCGCCGAGCAGCGGGCCGTGGTCGACCGCTACGTGGAGGCCTTCGAGCGCGCCGACGTGCCCGCGATCACGGCGCTGCTCGCCGACGACATCGTGCTCGAGATGCCGCCGAACATCAACTGGTACGCCGGGCGCGACGACTACGCCGGCTTCATGCGCCGCGTCTACCGCCTGCGCGGCACCGGCTGGCGCACCGAGCCCATCTGGGCGAACGGCGAAGCGGGTTTCGTCGCGTACGTCGACGGGAGGCTGCACACCCTGCAGGTGCTCACGGTGGCCGGCGGGCGCGTCACGCGCACATCGGTGTTTCAGGCGCCCGAGGTGTTCGCGGCGTTCGGGCTCGTCGGTGAGGGCTGAGCTCGCCGCTCGCGGTACGAGGTTCACGCGATCCGTCGACGGCCGATGAGTTTGCGCCTCGCCGCCGGTAGGTACTCGTGGGACCGGCACACGGCCGGACCGCGAGTCGAAGGAGCACGACCATGGGCAAGGTCATCGTCATCGAGTTCATCACCCTCGACGGGGTCGTCGAGGACCCCGACGGGCGGGGCGGAGCGGGCTTCGGCGGCTGGGCGTTCCGCTTCGGCGTGGAGGCGATCGCGGGCGACCTGTTCGGCATCGTGCCGGCGCTCGACCCCGGCGTCCTCCTGTTCGGCCGTCGCACGTGGGAGCACCTCGCGCGCCTGTGGCCCGAGCGCTCCGACCCGTTCTCGACCGCGATGAACCGGGCGCGGAAGGTCGTCGTGTCGCGCGGCGAGGTCGAGCTCGGCGCGTGGGAGCACTCCGAGCGGCTGGACGGCGATCTCGTCGACGGCGTCACCCGCCTCGCGGGCGAGGGCGACGTCGTGATCATCGGGAGCCTCAGCATCGTACGCGAGCTGCAGGCGGCCGGGCTGGTCGACGAGTATCGGCTGTTCACGTTCCCCACGGTCGTCGGGGATCCGCACGCGGAGCGGCTGTTCGCGACCGCCGTGGAGCTCGAGCTCGTGTCGATCGAGACGAGGGGGCCGGCGACGTTCAGCGTGCTCGCGGCGTGAGCGAAGCGGCATCCGTCACCTGAACGAAGCGAGCGAACGGGCTCGGCGACCTGGACGTCGCCGAGCCCGTTCGCTCGTCAGCCGGTTTCGAGCATTCGTCCGAATCGGACTTGACAGCCCGGCCATCGCGATCTACAGTCGTCGTTCAGATGGTCAGACCATCTAATGTTCCGAACTTCGATCCGCTCAGGCCGGACCGATCGATACAAAGGAGTAGGGGTCCGTGAACCTGTTCTCGCTCATGCAGCAGCGCACCGCCGCGTCGGGGCCGATCCGGGTCGGCGTCGTCGGCGCCGGCAAGTTCTCGTCGATGTTCCTCACGCAGGCCGTCGGCAGCGCCAACATCCACGTGGTCGGCGTCGCCGACATCAACGTGCCGAAGGCCAAGGAGGCGCTCGCCCGCACCGGGTGGCCCGCCGAGCGGTACGCCGCGGCATCCATCGACGAGGCCCTGCGCACCGGCGGCACCGTGGTGCTCGCCGACTCGACCGAGCTGATCACTCACCCGTCGGTGGAGGTCGTGCTCGAGATCACGGGCAACCCGCTCGTCGGCACGTACCACGCCGTGACCGCGATCGACCACGGCAAGCACGTCATCATGGTGAACGTCGAGGCCGACTGCATGGTCGGCCCGATCCTCCAGCGCCGCGCCCAGGCCGCGGGCGTCGTCTACTCGATGGCGTACGGCGACCAGCCCGCCCTCATCTGCGAGCTCGTCGACTGGTGCCGCACCGTCGGCTTCGACGTCGTCGCCGCGGGCAAGGGCACGAAGTACCTGCCCGAGTACAACTACTCGACGCCCGACACGGTGTGGAACTACTACGGCTTCACCGACGAGCAGCTCGCATCGGGCGACTACAACCCGAAGATGTTCAACTCGTTCCTCGACGGCACGAAGTCCGCCATCGAGATGGCCGCCGTCGCGAACGGCACCGGCCTCCTTCCCCAGGACGAGGGCCTGCTGTTCCCCGCCGCGAGCAAGGACGACCTGCCCACGGTGTTCCGCGAGCGTTCGCTCGGCGGCTCGCTCACGCGTCGCGGCACGGTCGAGATCGCCTCGAGCATGTACCGCGACGGGCGCGAGGTGCCCGACAACCTGCGCTGGGGCGTCTACGTGACGTTCGAGGCGGTCACCGACTACGCGGTGCAGTGCTTCGCCGAGTACGGCGTGCACACCGACGAGACCGGCCGCTACGGCTCGCTCTACCGCCCGTACCACATGATCGGCCTCGAGCTCGGGGTCTCCATCGCCGCCGCCGTCGTGCGCGGCGAGGCCACCGGCGCGCCGACGGGCTTCCGCGGCGACGTCGTCACCACCGCGAAGAAGGACCTCCGCGCCGGCGAGACGCTCGACGGCGAGGGCGGCTTCACCGTCTTCGGCAAGCTCGCCCCCGCGCACGTCTCGCTCGACCGGCACGCACTGCCGCTCGGCCTCGCGCACGGCGCGAAGCTCATCCGCGACGTGCCCAAGGACAAGACGGTCTCGTGGGACGACGTGCAGCTCGACGAGTCGCAGTTCGCCGTGCAGATCCGCCGCCAGCTCGAGTCGGAGTTCCGCGCCGAGCACGCCGCCGAGGGTGCGGCCGCCGCAGCCTGAGGGCTGTCAGACGGTCAGACATCGGAGACTACGATGGACGCACACGACATGAGGGTCGGCCTCGGCCGGCGACCGGAGGGGCATCCACGTGGTCACGGCGAACGACGGCTGGGAACCGGTACAGCGCATCCGCACCTACGAACAGGTGATGGCGCAGATCGAGCAGCGCATCCTCGACGGACGGCTGAAGGCGGGCGACAAGCTCCCGAGCGAGCGAGAGCTCGCGCAGTCGCTGGGGGTCTCCCGACCCTCGCTCCGCGAGGCGATGCGGGTGCTCGAGGCGCTCGGCCTGGTGGACATCCGGGTGGGCGGTGGACCCGACGGCGGAGCCGTCCTCGTCCAGACCCCCGGCGACGGCGCAGCCAACCTGCTGAAGCTGCAGATCGCACTCGCGCACTTCAGCTGGGACGACGTCCTCGAGACGCGGCTGACGCTCGAGACCTGGAGCGTCGAGGAGGCCGCCTACCGAGCTGACGACGACGACCACCGTGAACTCGCCGAGATCCTCGACAGGATGGACGATCCGACCATCGACTCGGCGGAGTTCAACCGCCTCGACGCCGCCTTCCACCTGCGGATCGCGGAGTCGACCGGGAACGCGCTGACCGCCCACCTCATGAGCTCGCTGCGCACGGCCATCCATCGCCAGATGGTGGAGATGTACGCGGAGCTCGAGGACTGGCGGGAGACCGCGAAGACCGTCCGGGCCGAGCACCGCGAGATCCTCCAGGACATCGTGGATCGCGACGGACCCGCTGCGGCCGATGCCGTACGACGACACATCACCGACTTCTACAAGATCAACCCCCGCGGCGGGAGCGCCGTTCCGAGCTAGCCTCGGTTCACTCCCGTCCGGTACGAGGCCGCCAGGGCTTCACTATCAAGGGAGATATGAACCGATCATGACGACCATGACCGTCCGACCCGAGACGCGGGCAGCCAACGGCTCACCCGACAAGCTCCGCACCGCCATCGGCAGTGCCGTCGGCACCACCATCGAGAACTACGACTTCCTCGCCTACGGCACGGCCGCCGCGCTGTACTTCAACGAGGTGTTCTTCCACTCGGAGGACCCCGTCGTCGGCCTGCTGCTCGGCTTCGGCACGTTCGGCATCGGCTTCGCGATGCGCCCGCTCGGCGGCGTGATCGGCGGCTACCTCGGCGACAAGATCGGCCGCAAGCCGGTGCTCGTCGGCGCGCTGCTGCTCATGGGCATCTCGACCGTGCTCATCGGCGTCCTGCCGACGTACGCGCAGGTCGGCATCCTCGCGCCGATCCTCCTCACGCTGATCCGCATCATCCAGGGCATCGCGTTCGGTGCCGAGTGGGGCGGCGCGATCCTGATGACGTTCGAGCACGCGCCGTGGAAGCAGCGCGGTCGATACACCGCGATCCCGCAGGCGGGCGTCCCGCTGGGCCTCCTCCTCGCGAACCTCGTGTTCCTCTGGTCGACCAACCTCGACAGCGAGCTCGCCTGGCGCCTGCCGTTCCTGCTCTCGTCGGTGCTCATCATCGCGGGCCTCATCATCCGGGCGAAGGTCTCGGAGTCGCCCGAGTTCGTGGACACCAAGACCGCCGGTCTCGTCGTGAAGAACCCCCTCAAGGAGGTCTTCAAGAACGACTGGCGCAACATCCTCCGCGTCATCGCGCTGCGTCTCGCCGAGTCGGGCGGTTTCTACGTGATCGTCACGTACATGCTCTCGTACCTCACGAGCGGCGACGAGCCGATCACCGACCGCGCCACGGCGCTCACCGGCCTCATCGTGGCGGCGGCCCTCGGCCTCTTCACGACGATCCTGTTCGGAACGCTCACCGACCGCATCGGTCGCAAGCCCGTGTACTTCTTCGGCACGATCCTGCTGATCGCGTTCGCGTTCCCCATGTTCCTACTCGTGAACACCGGCATCCCGTACGTGATCGTGTTCGTCTACGTCGTCGCGATGGCGATCATCCACGACTCGCTCGCCGGCACGCAGGGCGCTTGGTTCTCCGAGCTGTTCAACACGAACACGCGCTCGTCGGGCGCCTCGGTCGGCTACCAGTTCTCGGCCGCCATCTCGGGGTTCATCCCGCTCATCGCGACCGCCGTCGCGGTGCCCCTCGGCTGGGGCGGCGTCGCGATCGTCTACATGGCGTGCGGCGTGCTCGGCCTCATCGGCACCGTGCTGACCCGCGAGACCTGGGGCAAGCGGCAGCGCGACGAGGTCGACGCGATCATCGCCCGTTCCTGACCGCCGCGGTGGGGCGGGGCATCGGATGCCTCGCCCCACCGTTCGGTCGTTCCGCCGGCGCCCGCTCCGGCTCAACGGCGCTCGCGGCATCCACCCACCACCCGACGAGGAAGTGACCCATGAAGACCATCGTGCTCGACGACGACCCCACCGGCACGCAGTCCGCGACGGGGGTGACGGTGCTGCTCGACTTCGACGCCGAGATCCTCGCCGAGGCGCTCGCCACGGCGGACGCCGTGTACCTGCAGACCAACAGCCGCGCGCTGCCCGAGGACGAGGCCGTCGCCCTGGCCCGTCGCATCCGTGAGGATGCGCTCGCGGCATCCGCTCGCCTGGGCGTCGACGTGCGGTTCGTGCTGCGCGGCGACTCGACGCTGCGCGGTCACGTGTTCGCCGAGACCGAGGTGTTCCTCGACGACGCGGCGGTGATGCTCTTCGTGCCGGCATTCCCCGACGGCGGACGCACCACGCGAGACGGCGTGCACTACGTGCGCGTCGACGGCGTCGACCTGCCGGCGCACGAGAGCGAGTACGCCGCCGACCCCGTGTTCGGGTTCGGCACGGGCGTGCTCGTCGACTACGTGGCCGAGAAGGCGCCGGCCCGGGCGGCCGTGCACGTGCCGCTCGACGCGGTGCGTGGCGGCGAGCTCGGCCGCATCCTGGCCGAGGCGCCGGCGGGCAGCGTCGTGCTGCCCGATGCCGTCGACGACGGCGACATCCGACTGATCGCCGAGGCGACGGATGCCGCGATGCAGCGCGGCGCGACGGTCGTCGTGCGCTCGGCGTCGCCGCTGGCCGCCGAGCTGGCGGGCGTCGCGAGCCGGGGGCTCCTACGGACGCCGCTCGTCGAGGGCGACGGACCCGTGCTGCTCGCGTGCGGATCGCACACCGCGGGCGCGACCGCCCAGCTCGAGGCGGTCGTCGCCGAGTGGGGCGCGCCCGCTGTGATCGACACGGATGCCGCGCTCGCGGATCCCGCCGCGGCGGGACACGCGGCCGCCGACGCCGCTCGCGCTGCGCTCGCCGACCGCCCGCTCGCGTTCGTCACGACCGGCCGCGACCGGTCGGCGACGCACAACACGCTCGCCCACGGCGAGCGGGTCATGACCGCGCTCACGACCGCGGTGCAGGACCTCGTGCCCGACGTCTCGGTCGTCGTCGCGAAGGGCGGGATCACCTCGGCCGAGGTCGCCCGCACCGGCATCGGCGCGCGCTCGGCACTCGTGCTCGGCCAGGTGCTGCCGGGCGTCTCGGCATGGCGCATGGCGAGCCGCGACGGGCGCGAGGTGCTGTACATCGTGGTGCCGGGCAACGTCGGCGGACCCGACACGCTCGTGCGCGTGCTCGACGCGGTGGGGGCGCGGGCGGTCAGCTCGGTCTGAGCGGCGCGCCGCGGAACATCCACTTCGCGCGAAGCCGGTGCCGGAGTACCGGAGTGCCGGCGCCGAGGTCTGGTTCCGGATTCTGGTTCCGAAGTTCCGAAATCCGTCCGAAGTTCCGAAGTTCCGAAGTTCCGAAGTTCCGAAGTTCCGAAGTTCCGAAGTTCCGAAGTTCCCCAGTCTCGTCTCGCGACGGCGTAGCGTTGTGGCGCTGTGGCGTTGTGGCGCGGCATCCGGGAAGTGACATGATCGGCGAATGGACCGCGACGAAGCGCCGGCGATCGACGTCACCGTGATCGTCGACGTCGCCAACGTGATGGGGTCGCGTCCCGACGGATGGTGGCGCGACCGGGCCGCGGGCGCCGCACGCGTCATGGACGGACTGCCGGCGCTCGTCGGGCGGGTGGTCGACGGACCGGATGGCGCGGCCCTGCGCATCGCGCGCGTCATCGCGGTCATCGAGGGCGCCGCGAAGGCGGCGGCATCCGTGCCGGGCATCGACGTGGTGCGGGCGCCGCACGACGGCGACGGCGCGATCGTCGACACCGCGAATGCGTTGGGCGGCACCGGGTCCGAGCCCGCCGAGCGCGTGCTTGTGGTGACCGCGGATCGCGGGCTTCGGACGAGACTCGGCGACCACGTCCTCATCGCCGGACCGGGCTGGTTGAACGCCCTGCTCGGCCGCTAGCCTTCGGCTGGGGAGGAGGTCTGCCCGACCGCCCCTCGCCGATCGGCGAGAATGGGGCGGTGACGACCACCACCGACATCCGGCTCGGCGACCTCGCCGACGAGCGGGTCATCCGCCTGCTCACCGACCACCTCGACGACATGTTCGCGACCTCGCCGGCCGAGAGCGTGCACGCCCTCGACGTCTCGGGGCTGTCGGTAGCCGAGGTCACGTTCTGGACCATCGGCGACGCCGACGGGCTGCACGGCTGCGTCGCCCTCAAGGAGCTCGACCCCGAGCGCGGCGAGCTGAAGACGATGCGCACGGATGCCGCGGCGCGCGGCCGTGGGCTCGGTGCGCGCCTGCTCGAGCACGTGCTCGCCGAGTCCGCCCGGCGCGGCTACCGTCGCGTGAGCCTCGAGACCGGATCGCAGGAGTTCTTCCGCCCGGCCCGCACCCTCTACGCGAAGTACGGCTTCGTGGAGTGCGGCCCGTTCGGCGACTACGTGCTCGACCCGAACAGCGTGTTCATGACCCTCGAGCTCGCACCGGAGGCTTGAGCCGCACCCTGCGGACCGTCGTGTCCGTTTCGTGATCCGATGCCGCTACTGTCGGAGGCGCTCCGTCCAGTAGCGTGATCGGACGGACGGTCGCGCCGCGGGCGCTCGAACGAGAAGGATTCCCGGCCTGTGACCTCTGTTGCGCCACGCACGATGCGCCACCCCTATCTGCTCATGGCTCTCGTCGCGGCATCCGCGATCGTGATCGGCGGGCTCAGCGTGACCCGTGCCTCGATGATCGAATCCGAGGCTCGCGCCGAGCTGACGTCCGAGTTCGACCACGTCGTCGCCGACCTGGCACTCGTCGACGACCGCGCCGTGGCGGCCCGCACCGTCGAGGAGACGGCGCAGGAATGCGTGGATGCCGAGGCCGCGCGCATCGGGCCGGTGCTCGCGGCATCCGCCCGGTTTTCGACGTCGACCGTCGCGCTGGCCGGCGCCACGGTCGGACGCTCGACCACCGCGCAGGCCGCGGAGCCCGCGGTCGTGCTCAATGCCCGGATGCTCAGCGTGACGCCCGTGCTGCCTGCCCCCGGGGCCGACATCGAGCAGCTGCGCACCGCGCTCGCGCAGGCCCGAGCGGTCCGAGCGGATGCCGGCGCCGCTGCGCATGACGCCGAACTCGCCGCCGCCGAGCGCCACGTCGCCTGCGACGCCGCACGCCGCGCTGTCGCCGAAGCGGTCGCCGAGGTGGGGCCGCGCACCGACGCGGTCATCTCCGCGAGCGGTCTCGCGTCGGCCGAATCGGTCGCCGAGCTGCGCGGGGCCCGTGACGCCGTGCTGGCGACCGAGGGCGAGGCGACCGGCGCGGACGCGCTGCCGCGGTGGATCGCAGCGGCATCCGTCGTCGAATCGACGCACGCCACGGCGAACGCGGCCGCCATCGCGGCGGCCGAACAGGCGGCGGCCCGCTTCGCGAGTCCGACCACGGGCAGCGCACCGCGCGCGGGTTCGTCGGGTCCGGCCTACCTCTTCCACCCCGAGTGGCGGGTGCTGACCCCCGAGGAGGTCGCCGCGCTGGGGATGCCGCCGGGATCGATCATCCAGGAGGTTCCGCCGGGGTACTACACGCCGACCGGTCCCACCGTCGACTGACGCGGCACGCCCGGCCCGCGGTGTCGCGCGGGCCGGGCGTTCGGGCGATCGTGGGATCCGATCACGCCGCTTCGGCGATCTCCTCGAGCGGGGACTCGATGACCGGGATCGCCCGGGCCTCGGGCCGGACCGGACGGGTGCGCCCGAGGAACGGCGCGAGGCCGCCGATCACCGCGAGCACCGCGCCGATCACGAAGGCGGCGACGTAACCCGACTCGGCGGGTAGGCCCCCGGCGCCGAGCGTGGCGCCGATCGCGGCGGCGAACACGGTCGTGCCGATGGCACCGCCGATCGTGCGGATGTTCGCGTTCATGCCGGTCGCGATGCCCACCTGGTCGGCCGGCACGCTGCGCACGATGAGGTTCGGCGTCGACGAAGTGACGAGGCCCGTGCCGAGGCCGAGCACCGCGGCGGCCGCGGCGAGCGTCCACACGTTGCCGTGCAGGAACGCGATCCCGAGCGAGGCGAGCGCCGAGAGGAACGCGCCGAGCGTGAGCTGCGCCGCGAACGGCAGCACGCGGCTCAGCGGTCCGGCGACGAAACCGACCGAGGCCATGGTCACGAGCATCGGCAGCATGATGAGTCCGGCCGTGCTCGCGTCGACGCCGAGGCCGTAGCCGCTGGAGGTCGGCGTCTCGGCGAGGCGGGGCAGGTACGCCCACACGCCGAACATGGCCGCGCCCGTGAGGAGGGCGGTGACGTTCGTGGTCCACACGGCGGGCAGCCGCATGATCTTCATGTCGACGAGCGGGTTGCGCGAGCGGAGCTCGACCGCGACCCAGGCCGAAGCGAGGATCGCCGCGACGACGAACAGGCTGAGCACGATGGGCGAGCCCCAGCCCCACTGGTTGCCCGAGCTGAGCGGCAGGAGCAGGGCGACGAGCCAGCCCGAGAGGAGCACGGCGGCGAGCACGTTGATGCGGCCGGTCGCCCGGGTGGTCGTGCGTGAGAGGCCGAAGTAGCCGAGCGCGAGCCCGGTGGCGGCGAGCACGAGCGGCAGGGCGAAGAGCCCGCGCCATCCGATCACGGCCGAGACCGGACCGGCGATGACCGTGCCGAGCCCGCTGCCGACGGCCATGATCGCCGAGAGGCCGCCGATCGCGCCGGCGAGGCGTGCGGGCGGGAAGGCGTCGCGCACGAGCCCGAAGCCGAGCGGGAACACCGCCGCGCCGAGGCCCTGCAGTACGCGGGCGAACAGCATGACGGTGAGGTTGGGCGCGAACGCCGAGAGCAGCGAGCCGACCGCCACCGCGCCGAGCGCGAGGAGGTACATGCGGCGACGGCCGACGAGGTCGCCGGCGCGGCCGAGCAGCGGAGTGGCGACCGCCGCGGAGATGAGCCAGGCGGTGAGCATCCAGGTCTGGCCGACCGCGTCGGCGCCGAGGTCGGCGCCGATCGTCGAGAGCACGGGGATGATGAGCGATTGCAGGCTGGCGACCGCGGTGAAGCTGGTGGCCACCGCGAGGAAGGTGATGCGAGATGCAGACAAGCGAAGACGCCTTTCGATCAGGCGGGAGGGGATATACTGGAGGGAGACTCCGATCGGAGGCTGCCTCCGCTTACTACTGTAGCGGAGGGTGCCTCCACTTTGCAAGGTGGTGTTCCCGTGACCGATCCGGCGCTCCGCGCGCTGCTCGACGAGCGTCGTCCGACGCGCGCCGATGCGCGGCGCAACTTCGACGCGCTCATCGAGGCGGGCCGCGCGGCCTTCGCCGAGCACGGGCTGGATGCCTCGCTCGAGGACATCGCCCGCCGGGCCGGCGTCGGCATCGGCACGCTCTACCGCAACTTCCCCACGCGCGACGCGCTCGTGGAGGCCGTGTACCTCGACGAGGTCGCAGGCGTCGCGTCCTTCGCCGAGGAGCTCGACGACGCCGAGCCGTTCGACGCGCTCGCGGCCTGGCTGCGCCGGTTCGCCGACTACGCGAGTCGCAAGAAGGTGCTGCTCGAGGGGCTGAACCGCGACTCCGAGCTGCTCCAGGCCTGTCGCGGCATCATGTACGAGTCGGGCGAGCCGCTGCTTCGTCGCGCGCAGGCGGCCGGTGAGGTCCGGCCCGACGTCGCGATCGACGACGCCGTGCGGCTCGTCGCGGGCGTGGCGGGCGTCGCGTTCCCCGACGCCGAGCAGCGCGAGCGCGTGGTCGACCTCGCGCTCGACGGCCTGCGCACCCGGTAGCGACCGGCCGGGCCCTCGTGGCGCCGCGCCGCTGGTGGCAGGATGTGCACCGAACGGGCACCGGTGCACGGCCGTCGGCCGCGATGCCCGCTCCGGAGGGGAGGACGTGATGGACGACCTGCGGGGAACGGCGACCGAGCGGCTGGCGCAGCTGCGGTCCGGTGATCCCGGCGACGCGGACTGGCTGCACCGGCAGCTCGTCGCGGCGCTCGAGGGCTGGGAGACATCCGAGGACCAGGTGCAGGAGTATCGCGAGGCGCGCGAGGACTACTGACCCGCGACGCGCGGGATCAGCGAGCGCGACGACCCGGGTCAGGCAGCGCGCGAGACCACGAGGAAGAACGCCCCGGTCGGGTCGGCGAGCCCGGCGCTGCGGCCCGCCGCCACGTCCGACGGCGGATCGACCACTGTGCCGCCCGCCGCGACGGCGCGCGCGACCGTGTCGTCGACGTCCTCGACGCCGAACGCCACTCGCCACGCCGGCCCCTCGTCGGGCCCGAGCGACCCGGCCGCATCGACGATGCCGGCGTGCTGCTGCCCGCGACGCTCGAACACCGCGTACCGCGGCTCGTCGTCGCCGAGGGCGAGGCTCCAGTCGAACGCGTGCGCGTAGAACTGCGTCGCCGCGTCGAAGTCGCTCGCCGCGAGCTCGAACCACACGGCGCTGCCGGGCTCGCCGAACACGTCGAAGCCCTCGACGATGCCCGGCTGCCAGTAGCCCACCACGGCGCCCGTGCCGTCGATCGCCATGCCGATCACGCCGCGCGTCGGCACGACCATGGGCTCGAAGAGCACCGTGCCGCCGGCCTCCGCGATGAGCTCGTCCGTCGTCGCGGCGTTGAAGGTGAGCAGGAACACGGTCCAGTGCGGCGCCGACACGTCGTCGTCCGTGCGCATGCCGATCCCGCCGACCCGCTTGCCGTGCAGGCGGAACACGCGGTAGCCGCCGAAGCGCTCGTCGACGACGTCCTCGGCCTCCCAGCCGAACAGCGCCGCGTAGAAGGCGGATGCCGCGTCGACATCCGTCGTGCTGAGGTCCACCCAGGCCGGGGCGCCCGGCACGAGGTCATCGGGTCCGGGCATTCGGGCTCCCCCCTGGTTGCGGTCGCCTGGGCGACGACCGTCCGTCCGCGCATGCTAGCAGCGTCGGACTTCGGGTCGGGAGAGATCAGGACGCCGCGGGAACGCCGAGGCGCGCGAGGATGCCCTCGCGACCCCACTCCATGACCTGGTCGTGGTTCCGGGTGAGCGTGCCGCGCGCGATGGGGCTGAGCGCCCGTAGGAGGCGGTTCGTCGTGCGCACCTGCCAGAGGTACACCGCCCGGGTGCCGCGGTCGGTCGGCTCGGTGGTCCAGCGGCCGACCCCCTCGAGTTCCCCGGTCGACCGGGCCTCGATGAGCCGGAGCGGCTCCACCCGCACGACTTCGACCCGGTAGTGCAGTCGATAGGGCAGCCGGCCGCGGGTGACGAGGTCGCGCACGTTGCCGACGCCGTGGGCGTCGCCGTCCCGCACGAAGTCCACGCGCTCGAACCCGCGCCACCAGGTCGGCCACGCGTCGACGTCGAGCAGTTCGTCCCACACCCGTTCGACGGGCGCGGGCAGCTCCCACACCGTCGTGAACTCGAAGTCGGATGCCGTCGCCATGTCCTGCCTCCACGATCCGTCGTGCCTGCCGTCGAGACCCCGACGGTCGAGACCGATGATGAGAGAACGGCGTCAGGGTACCCCGAGGTTCACTCGACCGGCAGATCTGCGTCAGGCCGTCGCGATCGCCGCGCCGACCTCCTCCTCGACGAGGTCGGCGTTGATCCCCGCGCCGGCGAGGCTGCCCGCGGCCATCGCGTACGGCACCGACGAACGGCCGTCGGTCACGTTGCCGGCGGCCCACAGCCCGGGCACGCTCGTGCGTCCCATCGGGTCCACGGTGACCCAGCGCCCGCCCATCGGGTGCTCGGCCGTCTCGGCGCCGAGCGCGAGGAGGATCCCGTCGTTGGGGTGCGGGGCGGGTCCGACGAAGATCGCGTCGACCGGGGCATCCGTGCCGTCGGCCAGTCGGATGCCGCGGAGCGCGCCCTCGCCGTCGGCGATCACCTCGACCACCGCGCGGTCGTCGATGCGGATGCCGCGCGCGAGCATTCCCGCCCGCTCCTCGTCGGGCAGCTCGACGCCGTGCCCGTGGAACGTGACGTCGGCCGAGAGCTGGCGCATGAGCTGCGCCTGGTGCACGTTCGCGGCGCTCGACGCGATGACGGCGATGCGTCGATCGCGCTGCTCCCACCCGTCGCAGTACGGGCAGATGAACGCGCCGCGTCCCCACTGCTCGGCCAAGCCGGGGATCTCGGGCAGCTCGTCGCGCAGCCCCGACGCCACGAGGAGCCGACGCGCCAGGTGACGGCCGTCGTCGTCGAGCACGACCTCGAATCCGCCCTCGGCGACGGATGCCGCGGCCACCTCGCCGGGGCGCACCGTGACGCCGTCGTACCGCCCGAGCTCCGCCCGCCCGGCGGCCAGCAGGTCGAGCGGGGAGGTGTGGTCGCGCCCCAGCACGCCGTGCATGTGCCCGGCGAAGCGGTTGCGCGGCCGGCCCTCGTCGACGACGAGCACGCTGCGGCGCGAGCGGCCGAGCATGAGCGCGGCGCTGAGGCCCGCGCTCCCACCGCCGATGATGATGACGTCCCACGAGTGCTGCTGCATGCTTCCGATGCTGGCCCGATTGAATGGCAAGGTCGCTTGCCGCAACGGCAACAACCGCGCGACGTGAACGGATGCCGCATGCCCCACGATCCCGACCACCGACCCGATGGCGACCTCGACGCCGTGCTCGACGCGGTCGCGCCTCGGCTGCGCGCCCTGCGCACCCGACGGGGACTCACGCTCGCGGAGCTCTCGGAGCAGACCGGGATCTCGGTCTCGACGCTCTCGCGACTCGAGTCGGGCGGCCGCCGTCCGACGCTCGACCTGCTCATCCGGATCGCCGGCGTCTACCGCGCGAGCCTCGACGACCTCGTCGGCGCGCCGCAGATCGCCGACCCGCGCGTGGCCCCGCGGCCGTTCTACCGCGGCGGACGGGCGATCATCCCGCTGACCCGCAGCAACCCCGACGTGAACGCCTTCAAGATGGTGCTGCCGGGACATCCGCCCGACGCGCCCGTCGGGCAGCGAGCGCACGAGGGCTATGACTGGATCTACGTGCTCAGCGGGCGCGTCCGCCTCGCGCTCGGCGACGAGGAGATCGTGCTCGAGCCGGGCGAGGCCGCCGAGTTCGACACCCGCACGCCGCACGGCACCGCGAGCGCGTCGCTCGAGCCGGCCGAGATCATCAACCTGCTCAGCGCGCAGGGGGAGCGGGTGCACCTGCGCGAGCGGGCCGGCGACTGAGCCGGGCGGCACGGCGAAGTTCGCAGCCGATGCGCAGCGACATCCGCTCGATCACGGGTTAACGTCGAATATGGCGGAGCGGGAGCTGCGGAGCGCGGGCGGCGCGCGCTGGCGGCTGCGGTCGCGCTCGCCGCGTTCGCACCAGGAACTGCCGGCGTGGACGGCCGCGCTCGTCGAGGGCGACGACGCCGGGTACTTCGGTCCCGGCAGCGCCGTCTGGGCCGTGAACGGCGCGCTGCCGACGCTCGTCGCCGGCATCCGCGCGCTGCTGCTGCAGACGCTCCATCCGGGCGCGATGGCGGGCGTGCACGACTGGTCGCGGTACCACGAGGACCCGCTCGGGCGTCTCGACGGCACCATCCGATGGATCGCCACGACGACGTTCGGCGACCGTAGGGCCGCTGAGGCGGCATCCGCTCGCGTCGCCCGGCTGCACGAGCGCATCACCGGCACCTACGTCGACGCCGCCGGCTCCGAGCGGGACTACTCGGCGAGCGACCAGGTGCTGCTGCGCTGGGTGCACGACGCGTTCACCGAGGCGTTCCTCGGCGCGCACGCCACGTGGGGCGGGCCGATCCCGGGCGGTGCCGACGCGTACGTGCGCGAATGGGCGGAGGCGGGGCGGCTGATGGGCGTGGTCGACCCACCGACCTCGGTCGCCCAGCTCGACGCCGAGCTCGAGGCGTTCCTCCGCGAGGCCAAGGTCGACGAGCGCGTGACCCAGGCGGTGCGGTTCATCCGCAAGCCCGGACTGCCCGGCCTCACCGGGCGCGTCTACCCGATCCTGTTCGGAGGCGCCGTCGCGTCGCTCTCGCCGCGGTACCGGGAGCTGCTCGGCCTCCGGCGGCCGTGGTGGCCCGCGATGACGATGACGCGGATCATGCTCGCGTCGGCCGCCCGCGTGCTCGGATCGGTGTCGCCGAGCGAGCGGAACGCGCGCGCCCGCATCGCCCGGCTGGCCCGCGAGACCGCGCACGAGTCCGACCCGCAGGCGGCCTGAGCTTCCCTGAGCTCCCGCTCCACCGCTGGCGTCGTCGGGCGGATGCCGCGCGCCCGCGACCGCTTGTGCGGATTCCGTTGACACGACGCTGCTGCGGGCATAATCTGACCCCGAGGTTTACCACTGATTATCGAAGGTTTTCTAATATGCAACCTGAGCACCGCCCCGCCGACGAGCCGATCGGCCCCGTCGACGCGAGCGTCGTGCCGCGATTCGCGGGCATCGCGACTTTCGCCCGGCTGCCCCGACTCGACGAGGTCGACCACGCCGACATCGCCGTCGTGGGCGTGCCGTTCGACAGCGGCGTGAGCTACCGCCCAGGGGCGAGGTTCGGCCCCTCGCACGTCCGCGAGGCATCTCGGCTGCTGCGGCCGTTCAACCCGGCGCAGCGGATCTCGCCGTTCGCGGTGCAGCAGGTCGTCGATGCCGGCGACATCGCCGTGAACCCGTTCCGCATCGAGGAGGCCGTCGAGCAGATCGAGGCCGGCGCCCGGGCACTCGCAGAATGGGCCGACCGGCTCGTCGCGATCGGCGGCGACCACACCATCGCACTGCCCCTGCTCCGGGCGGTCGCCGACCGCCACGGGCCCGTCGCCGTGCTGCACTTCGACGCCCACCTCGACACCTGGGACACCTACTTCGGTGCGCCCATCACGCACGGCACGCCGTTCCGCCGCGCGTCGGAGGAGGGGCTCATCGACCTCGAGGCGAGCATGCACGTCGGCACCCGCGGTCCGCTGTACGGCGTCGACGACCTCACCGACGACGCCCGCCTCGGCTTCGCGATCGTGACGAGCGAGGACCTCGAGGAGCACGGCGTCGCCGCCGCGATCGAGCGGATCCGCGCGCGCATCGGCGACGCGCCGCTCTACATCTCGATCGACATCGACGTGCTCGATCCCGCGCACGCGCCCGGCACCGGAACGCCCGAGGCCGGGGGACTCACGAGCCGGGAGCTCCTGCGCATCATCCGCGCGCTGTCCGATCGGCGCATCGTCGGCGCCGACGTCGTCGAGGTCGCGCCGGCGTACGACCATGCCCAGCTGACCGGCGTCGCGGCATCCCATGTCGCCTACGAGCTCATCAGCGCGATGGCGCCCCGCGAGACGAAGGAGGAGTCCGATGACCGCTCGTGAACCCGACCGGCAGGAGGTGCTCGCGGCTGCCGACGCGATCGTCGACGCCTTCGCCGCCACCGATGGCGACCGATACTTCGCGACCTTCGCGCCCGAGGCCACGTTCGTGTTCCACACGGAGCCCGCGCGACTCGACGACCGCGCGGCCTACGAGCGCCTCTGGGCCGAGTGGGTCGACGGCGGCTGGTCCGTCACGTCGTGCACCTCGTCGAACCGGCACGTGCAGACGTTCCCCGGCGGCGCGGTGTTCGCGCACGACGTCGACACGTCCGTCGAGACCGGCGACGGTCCCGACACCTACCGCGAGCGGGAGACCATCGTCTTCCGCGCCGACGGCGACCGCCTCGTCGCCGTGCACGAGCACCTCTCCCCGTTCCCCGGCTGACCCCGCCCGCGGCATCCGACCGCCACACCCCCACCCAGGAGGAGCAATGTCGCTCTACTCACGCCTCGACCGCCGCCTCGAGCAGCAGGCCGACAACGCCGGGCCCGTGCGCGGCACGCTGTCGCTGCTCCGGATCGGCATGATCTGGCTCGCCGCGAACCTCGTGGTGACGACCCTGCTCACGGGCACGCTCTTCGTGCCCGGGGTCGACTTCGGCACGGCGTTCACCATGATCGTGCTCGGCACGCTCGCGGGGGCGGTCGTGCTCGCCGCGGTCGGCAACATCGGCACGCGCACGGGACTCCCCACGATGGCGCTCACGCGCGGGTCGTTCGGCACCCGCGGCAGCTACCTGGCCGTCGTCGCGAACGTCGTGATCCTGATGGGATGGAGCTGGGTGCAGGCGATGCTCGCCGGCGTCACGGTCGACTACCTCGTGCACAGCCTGACCGGCTTCTCGAGCCCGATCCTGTTCTCGGTGCTGGCGCAGACGCTCGTCGTCATCCTCGCGATCTTCGGCCACGAGGGCATCGCCCGCGTCGAGCCCTGGCTCGCCGTGCTGATGCTCGTGATCATCGCGTGGATCTTCATCGTTGCGTTCACTACGTTCACGCCGGCCGAGTTCCAGGCGATCCCGGTCGACCCGGCGATCGGGTACTCGCCGGTGATCGTGCTCGACATCGTCATCGCCACCGCGATCTCGTGGACGGTCCTGTCGGCGGACTTCAACCGGCTCGCGAAGAGCAGCCGCGCCGGCATTCTCGGCTCGGGAATCGGCTACACGCTCTCGACGGTCATCTCGATGACGCTCGGCCTCACGGCGTTCGCCTACGTGATCCTCGCCGGCGGCGACGCGGTGCCGTTCGACCCGGCCACGATCGTGGCCGAGTTCGGGGCGCCGCTCGCGATCGTGATCTTCCTGTCGGTCATGGCGACGAACACCATGGTCGTCTACGGCATGGTCACGTCGGTCGTGCACGCGCGCGTCGGTGGGCGGCTGAAGTTCCTGCCCACCGCGCTCGTGCTCGGGGCGATCTCGATCCTCGGCGCGACCTGGCTCGCGCTGCTCACGCAGTTCACGAACTTCCTCGTGCTCATCAGCTCGCTGTTCGTGCCGGTGTTCGCGATCATGATCGTCGACTACTACCTCGTGAAGCGGTCGTCGTACACCGCCGACATCCTGCGCCCACGGGGCGGACGCTACTGGTACGCGGCCGGCGTCAACTGGATCGCAGTGGCGGTCTGGGTCATCGGCGCGCTCACGTCGTACCTGCTCACCTACGTGTGGCCGTCGCCCATCGGCGCGACCATCCCCGCGTTCGTGCTGAGCTTCGTGCTCTACCTCCTCGCGATGCTGCGCGAGCGGTCGCGGCATCCGCGCGAGCCCAGCGTGCACCTCAGCGAGGCCGACGCGGCGGCCGCGGCCGGCGAACGCGCCGAGGTGGGCTGAGCGTGGGCATGCGAGAGCTGAGCCATCGCATCGCGACCGGGATGCAGGTGTACCCGGGCGACCCCGGCGTCGAGATCGGTTCCGCCCTCGAGGTGGCGCGCGACGGCGTCGACGTCGCGCAGCTGCGCCTCGGCTCGCACACCGGCACGCACCTGGATGCCCCGTCGCACACCGTGCCCGGCGGGCGCACGACCGGGCGCATCGGCCTCGACGAGCTCGTGGGGGAGTCGCTCGTCGTGCACCTCGACGACCTCGCGCCTCGACAGCGCTACGGCCTCGCCGAGCTCGCCTCGGCGTTCGCCGGTGGGCTGCCCGAGCGGGTCCCGCCGATCGTCGTCGTCGACACCGGGTGGGCGTCGCGGTTCGGCACGGATGCCGCGCTCGAGCATCCGGCGCTCGACCCCGAAGCCGCCGCCGAACTGCTGCGGCGCGGCATGCGCGTGCTCGCGGTCGACACGTTGAGCCCCGACCCCACGGGCGGCGACGGATTCCCCGTGCACGACGTGGTGCTCGGCGGCGATGCGCTCATCGTCGAGAACCTGACCGGGCTCGACGGCCTGCCCGAGCGCGTGCGGATCGGGTTGTTCCCGATGCCGATCGACGCCGACGGCGCGCCCGTGCGGGCGGTGGCGTTCGTCGACTGAGCGCGTCGGCGCGGCGGGGCCCGGGCCCGGCTATCGGTCGCGCCTACCGCCCCGCCCAGCGCAGCACGCGCAGGGCGCGGAGCGTGTTCCAGCGGCTCGGCTCGCCCTCGGGCTCGTCGAGCGGGAAGAACACCTCGCCGCGACGCGGCTTGGCGGCGGGCCACCGTTCGTCGTCGCGCCGCTGGTCGAGCACCAGCCCGATCGCGTCGTCGACGCGGGCGTCGGGCGGGTCGCCGGTCTCGCGCAAGTAGTCGAGCGCGCGGAGCACGTCGTAGTGCCAGTACGGCGGGAACGCGAAGTCGAGGTACCGCTCGAGCACGAGCTCGCCGGTCGATCGGCGGCGGAACAGGCCGCGCTCGAGCAGGTACTCCTCGCCGCGCCGCCGCGACTCGGTGATCTCGGCGGGTGCATCTGGAACGGCTCGCTCGTACGCGAGGAACCCTTCGATGACGCACAGCGTCGAGTCGAACGACGACCGCGTCGACTCCTCGGGCGGATCGCAGTTCCACCCGCCGTCTTCGAGCTGCTGCTCGAGCAGCATGCCGATGATGCGGTCGCTGCCCTCGCCGAGCACGCCGAAGTACGCACCATGGGCGAGCACGCCGCCGTTCACGCACTCCTCGACCTCGCCCTGGAAGTACGGGCGATGCTCCCACCAGCGCCACGTCACGCCGTCGCGCACCCGTTCGATCGCGGCCCGGACCTGCGGCGCGGCGGGATCGGCGCCGAGCCGGCGCAGGTCCTGCAGGATCCAGTGCGTGCCGCGCCGATCGCCGTCTTCGCCGTACTCGTCTCCGCCCCAGTAGCCGTCGTCGGCCTGCAGGGCGAGGAGCCGTGCGCCGACGCCCTCGGTCGCGACGCGGGACCGCTCGCCGGCGACCGCGTCGGACGGTGCGTCGAGCAGGTCGCGCATGACCTGCCAGCGGATGGCGGGATCGGATTCGAGCAGCCACTCGGTGACATCCATCCGACCATGGTTCCGGATGCCGCCGACACCCGACAGGGGTTGACCGCTCAGTCGGGGCGGCGGGCTCCGGGTCCGGGGATGGAGACGACCTCGTCGGGCGCGTGTTCCACGCCGTCCTCGTCGAGGAACGCCAGTCGCACGGGACGACCGCCGGCCGTGTAGACCGAGGCCGGGCCGTGCCCGCTCGGGCGGAACTCGTCGCCCCATTCGATGATCGACGCCAGCACGGGCTTCAGCGCGCGGCCCGCGTCGGTGAGCACGTACTCCTCGCGCTCGCGCTCGCCGGCCTCGCGGTAGGGGCGCCGCTCGAGGATGCCGGCGTCGACCAGTCGCGCGAGGCGGTCGGTGAGCACGTCGGGCGCGACGCCGAGCCGCGTGCGGATGTCGGCGAACCGCGTGCGGCCGCGGAACGCCTCGCGCACGATGAGCAGCGACCACTTCTGCCCGATGACCTCGAGGCTTCGGGCGATCGAGCAGCGCTCGTCGGGGTCGAAGGAAGCCATGCCAACCATTCTCGCACACTGGGTTGGAAAATCCGACTCAGCATGCTAACTTGGTGATTCCAACTCAGGAACATGCGGAAGGCGCAGGATGACCCTCAGCACTCGTGGAAGCTTCTGGACCGCGGCATCCGTGGCCGGCCTGGCCCTCTGGGCGAGCGGCGCGCCGACCATCGTGTACCCGCTCTTCGCGGCCCAATGGCAGGTCGAGCCGTCCGTCACCACGGCGATCTTCGCGATCTACCCCGTCGTGCTCGTGCCGGTCCTCATCGTGTTCGGCAACCTGTCCGACGTGATCGGCCGCCGTGCGGTCATCCTGCTCGGGCTCGGTGCGCTCGGCCTCGGCTCGATCGCCTTCGGGCTCGCCCCCGACCTCACCTGGGTGTTCATCGGCCGGGCCCTCATGGGGGTCGGCGTCGGCCTCTCGCTGAGCCCGGCGACGGCCGCGATGGTCGAGTTCGGCGGACGCGACGGCGCGCGGCGCGCGAGCTCCGCGACGACGGCCGCCACGGCCACCGGGCTCGCGCTCGCCACCGTCGTGGGCGGCGCCCTCGTGCAGTACGCGCCCTGGCCGCTGCACCTCAGCTTCTGGGTGCTCACCGCCGTGACGGCGATCGTCGCCGTCTTCGCCGCGGGGCTGCCGCGCCACACCCGCGACGAGGCCGCCGGCCCGTGGCGTCCGCGGCTGCCGCGGATGCCGCGCGAGGAACGACCGTCCTTCGTCGCCGGCACGCTCGGCATCTCGGCCGCGTATGCGATGGGCGCCATCTTCCTGGCGCTCGGCGCGCAGATCGCACGCGACCTCGTGCGCAGCGACAACGTGTTCGTCGACGGCGCGATCATCGCGCTCTCGGCGGTCGTCATCGGCATCGTCGCGGTGCTCACGCGCCGACTCCGTCCGCGGCTCGCGGTCACGCTCGGGCCGCTGTTCGCGATCGCGGGGCTCGGGCTCTTGATCGTCTCGGGTCTCGCGCACTCCCTGCCGGCGTTCCTCGCGTCGTCGGTCGTCGCCGGCGCCGGCTACGCCCTCATGTTCTCGGGCGGCCTCGGCCTCGTCACCACGAGCGCGCCCGCGCACGAGCGGGCCGCGGTCATCTCGGCGGCCTACGTGGTCGGCTACCTCCTGCAGGCGCTCGCCGCGCTCGGCCTTGGCGCGATCGCGACGGCGTCGGGCCTGCAGGCCGCGCTCGACCTGGGCGCGCCGCTCATCCTCCTGCTCGGCGTCGCGGCGCTCGTCGTCGCGAACCTGCCGCGGCGTCGCGTCACGGTCACGGCGTAGCCGGCTGCCGCCCGGCCGCCGCTCCGGTCGGCCCGACGTGGTCGCTCGGCCCTCGCGCGTCGTGACGCCCGCGCCCTAGGCTCGGGACACGTCGTCCGACGCACGGGGGAGGGCCCGACATGTCCCAGCAGTCTCGCCACGTCACCACGCTGACCGGATCGAAGCCCGTCTTCGCATCCGACGGCGGCACGATCCAGCAGCTCACCGCCGACGACTTCGGCATCCTCCGCCGGCTCTCGATCAAGCGGATCGTGCTCGAGCCGGGCGCGATCCGCGAGCCGCAATGGAACGTGAACGCGAACCAGCTCGCGATCGTGGTGTCGGGCCGCGTGCTCGTGTCGACGCTCGGCAACGCCGACAGCTTCTCCTCGTTCGTGGTCGAGGCCGGGCAGATGTACCACGTCGAGTCGGGCGCGATCTACCACATCGAGAACGTGGGCGACGAGACCGCGGTCGTGATCGCGGCGCTGCGCACGGGCCATCCGCGGCACTTCTCGTTGCAGGACAGCTTCAGCGCGATGACCGACGCGGTGCTCGGCAACACGTACGACCTGCCCGCGTCGGCGTTCGCGGCGTTCGATCGCGCTGGCTCGTCGCAGATCTCGCGACGCACGGGGGCGGCCGACATCCCGTCGACGGCGGGGCTGCCGAACGCGCGGCTGTTCGACATGGTCGGCCAGGTGGCGCCGCTCTCGTACCCGTACGGCAGCGCGAACCTCGCGCGCAAGCAGTTCTGGGCCGCGCTCGAGGACATCTCCATGTACCGCCTGCGCATCGCCGACACCGGCATGCGCGAGCCGCACTGGCACCCCGTCACGGCCGAGATGGGCTTCGTCGCGGCGGGCAACGCGCGCATGACGATCCTCGACCCCGACGGCTCGCTCGACACCTACCTGCTGGAGCCCGGCGACGTGTACTTCGTGCCGCGCGCCTACCCGCACCACATCGAGAACGTCGGCAGCGGGTCGCTCGACTTCCTCATCTTCTTCGACCAGTCGACGCCGGGTGACGTCGGCTACCGAGCGACCGCATCGGCGTTCTCGCGGGAGGTGCTCTCCGCCGCGTTCGAGGTGCCCGAGCGCGACCTCCCGCAGTTCCCGTTGACGCCGGTCGACCCGCTCATCGTCGCCCGGCCGAACCCCGTCGACCCCGTCGGCTGAGGCGCGCAGGGTTTCCGGCCGGTTACGGATGCCTCGTGCGCGGCAATCGGGTCTGGCGCAGTGCCCCGTGGCATCCCTAGGCTGAACCTCGTCGGACGGGATCTGGCTCCCATCCGCCGTCGGGGCAGGGGGAGCGACGTGGCGCAGTGGTTCTACGAGTCGCCCATCTGGATCACCCTGCCGGTGTTCATCGGCGGGTTCGTGGTCATCTCGTGCCTGGTCGTGCTGGCGCTCCGGCCGCTCGTGCACAAGCTCGTGACCGACGGCAAGGAGTGGGACCGCGCGCTCGCCCACGTCATCGGCACGTTCGGGATCTTCTTCGGCATCCTGCTCGCCCTCGTCGCGGTCTCGGTGTACGAGAACTTCGCATACGCACGCGACACGGCGGTCGAGGAGGCCGGACGCGTCGGCGCGCTGTACCGTGCGACGACCCTCCTCGACGCGGCGGACGAGATCCCGCTGCGCACCGAGCTCGACAAGTACATGCACGCGGTCATCGAGGAGGACTGGCCCGATCAGCGGCGGGGCGTGCTCCCCTCGGCGAGCGACGCGCAGGTCGACGAGTTCGAGGACCTGCTGAGCCAGATCAAGGCCGATCCGGGCAACGAACAGGCTGCGTTCCAGCAGGTGCTCGCCACGTGGGACCTGTTCATCGAGGCGCGTCGCGCGCGCATCGACACCACAGCCCTCGAGCTGCCGATCCTCCTCTGGCTCGTGATCTGGGTGGGTGCTGCGGTCAATGTCGTGCTGCTCGCGTTCATCGACGTTCGCAACCCGCGCCTGCACGTGCTCATGGTGGGCCTGCTCTCGTTGTTCATCGGCCTCGTCATCTTCGCGACGGCCGACATGGACCGACCGTACGCGGGTTCCATCTCGGTGGGGCCCGACGCGTTCGAGCGCGTGCTCGAGCAGGTGGTCGAGGCCGACAACTGACGCGCGAGGGAGAAGTCCGCCCGGCATCAGGCCGCGACCGTGAGTCGCAGGTCGACCGTGTCGCCGACCTCGAGCCCCTCGGCGTCGCGCACCCACGCCTTCAGCGGCACGATGTAGCCGCCGTCCTTCGGCCAGAGCGACGTGGTCCACTCGCTGCCGCCGACGCGCACCGTCACCGGGATCATGCCCCAGCCGTAGGTCACGGCCGGGGAGATCGCCTCGATCGCGGCCGCCTCCTCGTCGGGAACCGTCACGAAGTGCCACGGCGCCGGCCCGCGCCAGAACCACAGCGTGCCGCTGAACACGAGTTCCACGCCCCCCAACGTAGCGGTCGTGCTCGCGCTCGTCGGCTGAGGTCGGTCAGGCGCTGAGCGCGAGCTCCGCGTCGAGCAGGTCGAGCAGCAGCGGCGCGGATGCCGCGGCCGGCGCGCCCGTGATGGCGGAGACGACCCACTCGGGCGTCGCGTCCGGCGGGAGCTGCAGCGTGACGAGTCCCGACGCCTGCGGCTTCGCGGCGACGTGCTGGGGCACGAGCGCGATGCCGAGCCCGCGGTGCACGAGGTCGAGCAGCGTGTGCACGTCGTTCACCGCGGCGCTCACCCGGCGGGGCACGCCGTGCGTCGCGCATGCCTCGTCGTTGAGCGTGCGCACCGCCCACGACTCCTGGAAGTCGACGAAGTCGAGATCGCGCAGGTCGGCCCACTCGACGCGCTCCGCGCCGGCGAGCGGATGCTGCGGCGGCACGAGCAGCACGATGGGACGTCGTCCGAGCTCGTGCCGGCGGAGGCGCGTGACCTGTCCGCCGCCCGCCACGAACGCCACGTCGAGCGTGCCCTCGTTCACGCGCGCCGCCAGCTCGTGCGAGCCCGCCTGCGTGAACTGGAGCTCGACGAGCGGGTAGAGCAGGTGCACGCGCTCGAGCAGCGCGTTCACGTCGACCATGCCGAGGCACTGCTCCGCGCCGACGCGCAGGCTCCCGGAGAGCTCGTGGGTGGCCCGCACCACGGCGTCGCGGGCCGCGGCCGCCTGGGCGAGCATCGTGCGGGCGTGCGGGAGCAGCGCCAGGCCCGCGTCGGTCGGCACCACGCGACGCGTCGTGCGGTCGAAGAGCGTCGTGCCGAGCTCCTCCTCGAGCCCGCGGATCGCCGCCGAGAGGCCCGACTGCGACACGTGGCACACCGCCGCGGCGCGCGTGAACTGCTGCTCGTCGGCGAGGGCGACGAGGTACTCCATCTGCCGCAGATCCATTCATCGACCCTTCTTCTGAATGGCATGAGAACTAGTTGTTGGACTTCTAGTTTGAGCGTTCCTATCGTGAACAGGCAACCTCGCAACGAAAGGATGCTCCATGCAGCAGCGAACCATCGGCCCTCGCACGGTCAGCGCCATCGGACTCGGCGGCATGCCGATGTCGATCGAGGGTCGGCCCGACGAGGCCCGGTCGATCGCGACCGTCCACGCCGCCCTCGAGGCCGGCGTGACCCTCATCGACACCGCCGACGCCTACCACCTCCACGCCGACGAGGTCGGCCACAACGAGGAGCTCATCGCCCGTGCGCTCCGCGCCTGGGGCGGCGACACGTCCGACGTGCTCGTCGCCACGAAGGGCGGCCACCTGCGGCCCGGCGACGGCTCGTGGACCCAGGACGGCCGACCCGAGTACCTGAAGGAGGCCGTGAAGGCGTCGGCCCGCCGGCTCGGGGTCGAGGCGATCGGCCTCTACCAGTTCCACCGGCCCGACACGCGCGTGCCGTACGCCGACTCGGTGGGCGCGATCCGCGACCTGCTCGACGAGGGCGTCATCGAGCTCGCCGGCATCTCGAACGCGAACGTCGCCCAGATCGACCTGGCGAACGAGATCCTCGGCGGCCGGCTCGTGTCGGTGCAGAACCAGTTCTCGCCGGCGTTCCGGTCGAGCCTCGGCGAGCTCGAGCACTGCGCCGCCCTCGGGATCGCGTTCCTCCCGTGGTCGCCGCTCGGCGGCATCGCCCGCGCCGGCGCGGTCGGCCAGCGCCACGGCGCGTTCCAGCGCGTCGCCGACGCCCACGGCGTCAGCCCGCAGCGGGTCGCGCTGGCGTGGGAGCTCGCGCTCGCGCCCGTCGTCATCCCGATCCCGGGCGCCTCGCGTCCCGAGAGCATCCGCGACTCCGTGCGCGCCGTCGAGCTCGAGCTCACGGCCGACGAGCTCGCGTCGCTCTCGGACGTCGAGGAGCTCGCGGCCTAGCGCCGCCCCGCATCACTCACCGAGGGCGGATGCCGCGGCCGCGTCGTCGCGGCATCCGCCCACCTCGAACCAGGAGCACCATGAAGACCATCACCCTCGGCGCCGACCTCGCCGCCCCCAACGTCGTGCTCGGCCTGATGCGCATCTCGAAGATGAGCGACGATGCCGTGCGCGAGCTCGTCGGCACCGCCCGCGACGCGGGCATCGACTTCTTCGACCACGCCGACATCTACGGCGACGAGCTGCACGGCTGCGAGCGCCGCTTCGCGGAGGCGATGCAGCTCACGCCGTCGGAGCGCGAGCAGGTCACGATCCAGTCGAAGGCCGGCATCGTGAAGGACGGCCCGTACTTCGACTTCTCGTACGAGCACCTCATCGAGGCGGTCGACGGATCGCTGCGCGCACTGCAGACCGACTACCTCGACATCCTGCTGCTGCACCGGCCCGACGCGCTCGTCGAGCCCGACGAGGTCGCGCGTGCCTTCGACGAGCTCGAGGCATCCGGCAAGGTGCGCGCGTTCGGCGTCTCGAACCACACCCCGGCGCAGATCGACCTGCTGAAGAAGTCGGTGGCGCAGCCGCTCGTGGCCAACCAGCTGCAGCTGTCGATCACGCACGCGCCGATCATCGCGCAGGGCGTGGCCGCCAACATGCAGGGCACCGACCAGGCGCTCACGCTCGACGGCGGCGGCATCGTCGACTACTGCCGCCTCAACGACATCACGATCCAGGCGTGGTCGCCGTTCCAGGCCGGGTTCTTCACCGGCGTGTTCCTCGGCTCGCCCGACTACCCCGAGCTCAACGCGGTCATCGACCGGCTCGCCGCGAAGTACGACGTGCCCACCATCGCGATCGCGACCGCGTGGATCACCCGCCACCCCGCCGGCATGCAGGTCGTGCTCGGCACGACGACGCCCGAGCGGGTCGCCGCGGCGGCGCAGGGATCGGACGTGCCGCTGACGCGCGCCGAGTGGTACGAGCTGTTCCGCGCGGGCGGCTACCGCGTGCCCTGAGTCTCAGGCGAGCCGGATCGACACCGCCGCCTCGGGCGTCGCCACGCGGAAGCTGAGGCTCTCCTCGAGGTAGAGGTCGACCGTCTCGGCGTCGTGGGCGGCGTAGCCGATCGAGAGGTCCTCGCCGACCTCGAGCAGGTAGTCGCCGCCGCGCATGCTCAGCACGACGCCGCCGTCGAGCCCGGGCACCCACTCGATCGGGCCGCCGAGCAGGTCCTCGAGGCGGCGCACGAGCGGATACCCGCCCGCGTCGCTGGCCTCGACCACGGCGGTCCAGTCGGCCGGACCGAGCGCGAGCGCGTACGGGCCGCCGATCCCGGAGTGCTTGAGCGTCGCGACTGCCGAGGCGACAAGGTCGTCGTAGCCCGAGGTGCCGCCGTCGTGCCGGATCGGGTCGTGCGGCGACGACGGCACGATGCCGGCGATGCCCACGGCGTCCCACCCGTTGAAGACCGCGGCGTTCTCGACGCTCGCGATGCGGTGCGCCGCCTCGTCGAGCGCGCCGAGGTCGACGTCGACGGCGCCGCGCGAGGCGTTCACGAGCTCCTCGCGCTGCAGCGAGAAGTCGGCGCGCACCTCGGTGAGCGGGAGCACCCGGCGCGTGCGGGCGATGACCTGCTCGGCCGGGGCCGACACCACCGGGCCGACGCGTCCGAGGTTCGTCGCGGAGTGCTCCCACCCGTGCGGGCCGGCGAAGTCGACGAGGCGCCGGGCGCCGAGTGCGACCGTGAGTCGGTCCTTCGCCTCGGCGTCGAGCAGCTCCCAGCCCTCCGACGAGATGGGCGCGAGGCGGCGCAGCAGGTGGTCGGTCATGAGGTGGTCTCCTTCGGGGCGTGCGGGCGCAGGGAGCCGATCCCGAGCGAGGCGCTCGGGCCGGCCGAGTCGGGTGCGGCCTCCGACGGGAACGCCGGCGGGTTCGCGGCATCCGCTGCATCGGATGCGTCGGCGAGCCCGCGCAGCACGGGGTTCGACGGCGCGAAGAACGTCGTGCCGGTGACGGCCCGCGAGACGTCGAGGATCTTGTCGTGGAACCCCGCCGGCTGCCCGATGAACATGCGGTGGATCATGAGCTGGATGACCCACAGCCGGCGCGAGTAGCCGATGAAGTACGTGCCGAACTCGCCCTGGCCGGGCCGGCCGAACGGCATGTTGTCGCGGAGGATCTGCAGCTCCTCGCCGTCGTCGCCCACGATCGTCGTGAGCGTCTTGTGCGCGAACTGCGGGCCGGGCGCGTCGTCGAGCTCGACGTTGTCGAGCTTCGTGCGACCGATCACCGCCTCCTGCTCGGCGGTGGAGAGCCGGGCCCACGCGTCGAGGTCGTGCAGGTACTTCTGCACGACGACGTAGCTGCCCCCGGCGAAGTCGGGATCCTCGTCGCCGATGTGCGTCATCTCGGCCATCTCGGCGCCGATCGGGTTCGCCGTGCCGTCGACGAAGCCGAGCAGGTCGCGGGCGTCGAAGTACCGGAATCCGTGCGTCTCGTCGGCGACGGATGCCGCGACGCCGAGCTGGTCGAGCAGCAGGCGCTCGAACTCGAAAGCCAGGTCCTGCCGCTCGGCACGGATGTGGAACAGGAGGTCGCCCGGCGTCGACGGGGCCGCGTGCACGGCGCCCGCGATCGGCGGGAAGGCGTGCAGCTCGCTGGGGCGCGCGCCGGGGGAGAGGCGGTCCCACAGGTCGCGACCGAGGCCGACGACACACGAGAGGTGCCCGTTGAGGTCGCGGAACCCGACCGTCTTCACGAGGTCGTCGATGCCCGACACGACGTCGCGCACCGTCGCGAGGGCCGCGTCGTCGGCGCCGACGGTCATGACGAGGAAGACCGCGAAGCGCGACAGCGGCGCGTCGACCTGCTGCGCATCGATCGGAACCCGCTCGCCACCCTGCATCCCCGCACCTCCCAGGGTGCCCACGATACCGACGGGCGGCGCCTCGCGGCATCCGGAAATCAGGTGTTCCAGAGACGCAGCTTCTCGGGGTTGCGCATGATCCAGACGCGGGAGATCCGGTCGTCGCGCACGTCGAGCACGGCGACGCTGTCCACGACGCCGCCCTCCGCGAAGGCGAGCGTGAGCCCGTCGGCGGTCTCGTGCACGGAGACCTCCATGACCGAGCCTCGCTTCTCCTGCAGGCCGAGGATGAACCGCGCGACATGGTCGGCGCCGAGCACCGGTCGGCGCGCCGCCGAGGCGTGGCCGCCGCCGTCGGAGACGAGCACCACATCGGGATCGAGCACCGAGAGCAGCTGGTCCAGTTCGCCCGTGCTCGCCGCCGCGATGAACGCGCGCACCACGGCATCGTGCGCCTCGCGCGGCGCGGACCCCGCTCGACGCTCGCGGACATGCCGGCGCGCGGTCGAGGCGAGCTTGCGGCACGCGTCGGGGGAGCGCCCCACGACCTCCGCGATCTCGGCGAACGGCATCGCGAACACGTCGTGCAGCACGAAGGCCACCCGCTCGGCCGGCGTCAGCGACTCGAGCACGATGAGGAGCGCGGTGGCCACGGACTCGTCGAGCGTGACGCGGTCGAGCGGGTCGGCCGACGGCGGGTTGGCGAACATGCCGGCCCCGCCGGGCAGCGGCTCGGGGAGCCACTCGCCCACGTACCGCTCCCGACGGGCCCGCGCCGAGCCGAGCTGGTCGAGGCAGACGCGGCTCGCGACGCGCGTCAGCCACGCCGCCGGATTCTCGATCACGTCGCGCTCGGCCGGCGACATCCGGTACCAGCGTGCGTACGTCTCCTGCACGGCGTCCTCGGCGTCCGCGACCGTGCCGAGCATCCGGTACGAGAGGCTCATGAGCATGGTGCGCTCGGCCTCCAGCGCCGCCTCGTCGAACCCCTCGGGTGCCGTCGTCATGCCTCCACCTTCCCATCGGATGCCGCATCCGCCCTCTTCGGTCCGACGACGTGGCGGCACCCGATGTGAGCCCCGACGTCACATTCCGGCGGCCTGCGCCGTCGAAGGTGATGTGAACACCAACTGGAGACGCGGCATCCTGTGGGCCCTCAACGCGCTCGGCGCATTCGTCGGCGTGTGGGCGCTCGCCGCACCGCGCAGCTTCTACGACGCCTTCCCGATGCCGGGCGTCCTCGGCGCCTGGGTCGCCGGCGACGGCCCGTACAACGAGCACCTCGTGCGCGACGTCGGGTCGCTCTACCTCGCGCTCGTCGCGGCCGGGGTGGTCGCGGCCCTCATGCGCCGGGCGGATGCCTCGGTCGCGGTCGGCGTGGCCTGGCTCGTGTTCTCCGTGCCCCACCTCGCCTATCACGTGGGGCACCTGCACGGGCTCGCACCGCTCGACGCGATCGCGCAGCCGATCGCGCTCGCCGCGACGCTCGTGCTCGCAATCCCCTTGTGCCTGCCACCGCGCCGGCGCACGATCAGCGAAGGAGAGGACGCATCATGAGGATCGCCGTCGCCGGAGGAACCGGCACCGTCGGACGCCACGCGGTGGACGCCGCGCGCGAGCGCGGACACGAGGTCGTCGTGCTGACCCGCTCGAACGGCATCGACCTCGTGTCGGGCGAGGGGCTCGACGACGCGCTGCGAGGCGTCGACGTCGTCATCGACGCGAGCAACCTGATCACCACGTCGACGAAGAAGGGCACCGAGTTCTTCACCACGGTCACGCGCAACCTCCTCGCCGCGGAGCAGCGCGCCGGCGTGCGGCACCACGTGAGCCTGTCGATCGTCGGCATCGACCGTGCGCCGTACGGCTACTATGCGGCGAAGCTCGCGCAGGAGCGCGCCGTGGAGGCGGGCGGCGTGCCGTGGACGATCCTGCGCGCGATGCAGTTCCACGAGTTCGCCGGCCAGCTGCTCGAGGGGCTCACGGTCGCGGGCGTGCACCTCGCACCGCGGGTGCGCACGCAGCCCATCGCCGCACGGGAGGTGGGCGAGCGGCTCGTCGAGCTCGCCGAGGGTGCCCCGATGGGGCACGCTCCCGAGATCGCGGGGCCCAAACAGGAGCAGCTCGCGGACATGATCCGCACGCTCGCCCACGCCACGGGGTTGAAGGGTCCGGTCATGGCGATCTCGCTGCCGGGCAAGCAGTACGCGGCGATGCGTCGCGG
Organism: Agromyces sp. NPDC057865; assembly: GCF_042796995.1. NCBI lineage: Bacteria > Bacillati > Actinomycetota > Actinomycetes > Micrococcales > Microbacteriaceae > Agromyces > Agromyces sp. NPDC057865. Next base: position 518,300 of record NZ_JBHVMJ010000003.1, read on the forward strand.
CGAGACCCTGCCCGGCCCCGGCGCGACCATCGGGCACCAGACGTTCGACGAGTGGGTCGCCGAGCAGGCGAGCGTCACGCAACGCTGAGGTGGTCAGCGCTCCTCGGGGTCGGCGCCGCGGGCGGCGCGCCCGCCGTCGACCGGGAGCACGGCGCCGGACACGAAGCTCGAGGCATCCGAGAGCAGGAAGGCGACGACCTGTGCGACCTCGGTGGCGTCGCCCTCACGGCCGAGCGGATGCAGCGCGGCCACCTGTCGCTCGACCGCGGCGCGCGCCTCGGCATCGAGCGAGTCCAGCAGTTCGTCGGAACGCTCGGTGCGGATGGAGCCCAGCGCAATCGCGTTGCAGCGGATGCCGTCGGGACCGTAGTCCACCGCGACGGCGCGGGTCAGGCCCTCGATCGCGGCCTTCGCCGTCGCGTACGGGAGCGCGCCGCGCACGGGGCGCTGCGCCTGGTGCGACGAGACGTTGACGATCGAGCCCGCGACCCCGGTGCGACGGAACTCGTCGACCGCCGCCGCGCAGCCGGCGACGGCGAGGCGCAGGTTCGCCTGCACCGCATCGAGGGTGGCCGCCGCGCCCGCCTCGTGCAGCCACGCGTCCCGGAAGATCGCCGCGTCGTTGACCCAACCGTGCAGCCCGCCCAGCCCGCGCGCCCGCTCGATCGCGGCATCGAGGACCGCGTCATCGGCGGCGTCGCCGACCACCGAAGCCGCGCGCGCCGGATCGCCGGTCGCGACGAGCGCGTCGGGCTCCTCGAGCCAGTCCGCGGGCGTCGTGTCGACGACGACGACCGCGTGTCCCTCGGCGAGCAGGAACTCGGCGATGCGGCGCCCGATCCCGCCGGCGCCTCCGGTCACGACGTGCACGCGATGCGGCATCCGCATCCCGCCATGCTCGGCGACAGCCCTGCGGTCCGCAACCCCTTGCGGCTCAGCGCACGGCGTGCCCGAGCCATGCCTCGAGGATGCGCCCGCGCAGCGCGTTGCCCCGCTCGGCGAAGACCCGCTGCCGGCGCACGTGCTCGGCCTTGCCGTCGGACGTCTCGATCCGCACGGGCTCGCCGCCCCACGGCGCCATCTCGTACGGCGACGCCTGCATGTCGAGGTAGCGGATGTCGCGGGCGAGCTCGAACGCGTCGAGCAGCAGCTCGCCCGGCACGAGCGGACCGAGCTTCACCGCCCACTTGTACACGTCCATGCCGGCATGCAGGCAGCCGGGCTGCTCCAGCTCGGGTTGCGTCTCGCGGGTCGGCGCGAAACGGTTGCGCGGCACGGCATCGGGCGTGAAGAACCGGAACGCGTCGATGTGCGTGCACCGCAGCTCGTGCGCCTCGACGACCGCGTCGGTCGCGTCCTGCCCGAGCCGCAGGGGCACCGGATGCCGGTGCTCGCGCTGCCGGTAGACCATCGCCCACTCGTGCAGGCCGAAGCACCCGAACTGGCCCGGGCGCGACGCGGTGAGGCGCAGCATCCGCTCGACCGCGCGGAGCAGGGCGGGCTTCTCCTGTCGCATGGCGTCGTGGTCGACCACGAGCGAGGCGGGCGTCGACCCCGCCGTGTACCAGCGCCACTCGGCGCGAGGGGTGCTCGCGGCATCCGCGAGCTCGACGCCCGCGCCCGTGCCAGCGGCGCAGGAGGCTCGGCGAGTACGCGTAGTAGGTGAAGAGGAAGTCCTCGATCGGATGCCGCTCGCCCTGCGTCGCGCGGGCGCGATGTCCGGCGGTGAGGGCGTCGGCCCGCTCGGCGTGCGCCTGCTCGCGGGCGCGCCGGACGTCGGCGTCGAGCACGATCGTCGGCGCCGCGAGGGACCCTGCGAGCGGCATCCCTCGAGGATACGTCGGGTCTCCGGTGATCCGGCGGAGTCGGCTGGTGGCGCCAGTCGGCTCGACCCGTCAGCCCTCGTCGATCTCCTCGAGCTCGAGCTCGTGCCCGTGCCCGTTCTCGTTCTCGTGCTCGTGCTCGTGCTCGTGCTCGTGCTCGTGCTCGTGCTCGTGCTCGTGCTCGTGCTCAGGCTCGGCCTCGGCCTCGGCGTTCGCGGTGCGCCGACCGCGGCCGACCGACCAGCCGAGGATCGCCATCTTCAGCGCGAGCAGGAATCCGCCGAGCGTCAGCGGTGTGAGCTGCCGGTCGGGCTCGGCGAGGGAGTCGCGCCACACGCGCTCGAGCGGGTAGCCGATGGTCATGATCGCGCCGAGCACGCCGAGGAGCCGGGCGAGGAAGACGGGCGGGCGCGGCGTGACGAGGAGGACGAGCGTCGCGACGCCCTGGACCACGAGCATCGGCGTCGGTGCGGAGAGCGCGGTGCCGTCGAGCCAGTGCCGCTGCCGGAGCTGCGCGCCCGGCCGCGGCTGCACGAGTGGGATGTCGGCCACGCGTTCCTCGCGGAGCGCCTTGCGCAGGCCCGCGACGCCGAGGAGGAGCTGCACCAACGAGACGAGTCCGAGGATCCGCATGGCGCCATGCTGGCACCGCCCTCGGGTGGCGGCAAGGGCAGGGCGTCGCGCCAGCGGGCGTCGCGTCAGGCGGGTGTGATCTCGTCGACGAAGCCGTGCGCCTCGCCCAGGATCGCGCGCCAGCGCTCGGGGCCCGCGTCGTAGGGCACGACCGCCCACTCGCGCATCGGCCGGCCGCGCATGACCATGTTGTCGAGGCCGAGCTCGTCGACGCGCTGCTCGGACAGCTTCACGACGAGGTCGCCCGCGTTCGACGCGAACGCGAACATCTTGCCGCGCACCGACAGTGCCTCGGAGCCGAACATGCGCGTCATCGCAACGTCGGGCGTGGCGAGCAGGTCGCTGCCGACGTCGGCGAGCCGTTCGACGGCTCGGGCTCGCTCGGGATTGGGCTTCGCCATGTCGCGATGCTACGCCCGGCCACCGACACGGGCCGTGGCATCCGCTGCGCGACCCCCCCACACGGGCGCGCGGCATCCGCTCACCGTCGCGCCCGCGGCATCCGTCAGTGGTAGCGGCCGCTGTAGGCGTTGAGCGCGGGCTGCCCGCCGAGGTGGGCGTAGAGCACGTTCGAGTCCTTCGGGATGGTGCCCGTCGACACGAGCTCGATGAGCCCGGCCATCGACTTGCCCTCGTACACGGGGTCGATGATGACGCCCTCGAGGCTGCCGGTGAGCCGCATCGCCTCGTCGGTCGACTCCACCGGGATGCCGTAGTAGTCGCCCGCCCAGCCCTCGAGCACGGTGACCTCGTCGTCGCGCACCTCGCGTCCGAGGCCGATGAGCTCGGCCGTGTTGCGCGCGATGCGCGCGACCTGGTCGCGGGTCTCGTCGATCTTCGCCGAGGCGTCGATGCCGATGACGCGACGAGGACGGCCGCCGAAGTTCTGCTCGAGGTCGGCGAAGCCGGCGATCATGCCGGCGTGCGTCGAGCCCGTGACCGAGCACACCACGATCGTGTCGAAGAACACGCCGAGCGCCTCCTCCTGCGCGGCGACCTCGTGCGCCCAGTTCGCGAAGCCGAGGCCGCCGAGCGGGTGGTCGGATGCCCCTGCCGGGATCGCGTACGGCGTGCCGCCGGCCTCCTCGACGTCGGCGATCGCCTGCTTCCACGACTCGCGGAAGCCGATGCTGAAGCCTGCGGGGGAGAGGCGCACGTCGGCGCCCATGAGCCGCGAGAGCAGGATGTTGCCGACGCGGTCGTTCACCGAGTCGGGCCAGTCGACCCAATGCTCCTGCACGAGGACGGCCTTCATGCCGAGGTGCGCGGCGACGGCCGCGACCTGGCGGGTGTGGTTGGACTGCACGCCGCCGATCGACACGAGCGTGTCGGCGCCCTTCGCGAGGGCGTCGGGCACGAGGTACTCGAGCTTGCGCGTCTTGTTCCCGCCGAACGCGAGGCCGCTGTTCACGTCCTCGCGCTTCATCCAGATGCGGGCGCCGCCGAGGTGGGCGCTGAGCCGGTCGACGGGGTGGATCGGGCTCGGACCGAACGTCAGCTGGTGACGGGGGAAATCGGCGAGGGCCATGGTTCTCTCCTTCAGGGGGTGGGGGTGACGGCGGCCGCGGACTCACCCGGGATCGCGTCGTCGATGGCCTCGTCATCGTCGTCGAAGTGGAGCAACCGGCCGAGGGTCGACCAGTTCTCGCGTGCGGCGGCGCCGCCCTCGTCGGCGAGTCCGGCGGCGCAGAGCTCGATGATGCGATCGTGGTCGCCCACGGACCCGCGCCCGGCGAGCGACCCGAACCGGGCGCGCTCGAGGCGGCGCAGGAGCGGCGTGACCTGCTCGAGCAGCCCGGGCAGCAGCGGGTTCGCGCTCGCCCGCACGGCGACGTCGTGGAACTCGTCGTCGGCGACGATCGCGGCGCCGATGTCGTCGTCGCGGAGGGCGTGCGCGAACTCGGCGTTCGCGTCGCGCATGGCGTCGAGGTCGGCCTCGGTGAGCTGCGGCACGGCCTCGCGCACGGCGAGCTCGTGCAGGCTCGCGGCGATGCGCTGCGCCGCGAGCGCGGTGCGCGTGTCGAGCGGGGCGACGACCGTCTGCTTCGCGCGGCGGGTGTGCACGAGTCCGGCGGTCTCGAGCCGCGCGATCGCCTCGCGGATCGGCGTGCGGCTCACGCCGAGCCACGCCTCGAGCTCGGGGTCGCGCAGCCGCTCGCCGGGTGCGAGCTGGCCGCTGACGATCGCGTCGCGCAGCTCGCGATACGCGTAGTCGCGCAGCGAGGTGGGGCGCTCGGCGCGAGCGTTGGGAAGCGGCATGCAATATATTGCAGCGGATGCCGTGAGCCCGTGTCAAGCCGGCGCGAATGTTCGGACGGAACTCCGCCGTGCTCAGCGGGGGGATCGGCGACGGCCCTCGAGCAGGCTCACCATCTGCTCGGTCGTCACGCGGAGGAACTCGGACGAGAGGTCCTCCGCCGCCCAATGGCGGCCCACGAGCTTCGCCGGGACGAGGAACGCTGCGGGCCTGGACGAGTGGAGTGCGAGTTCCGTGCCGTGCTCGTCGTCGGCCAGCACCCACCGGAGGGGGACACGCCGCACGAGATGCTCGCCGAAGGCCATCGCGATCGCGTTGACCATGATCGTCGGGTCGTCCCGCTCGGGCGGGTTGATCCGTCGCCAGCTGCCGACCGCGCTCTCGTAGGCCGACCGGATCCGGTCGAGGTCGTCGAGGTCGGCGCCCGGCCGGGTGACGAGCTCGACGTGGGCGCTGATCCAATCCCGCTCGGGCTCTCCGATCTCACGCAGCCGCGGGAGCGGCGCGGCGTCGGCGGGCGCCGAGCGCTTGGAGAACAGGGGCACCCGGGTATTCTCTCCCGGCCGATCCCGAGACGCATGCTCGAGCACGACGCTCATTCGGGGTACACGATGGGACATCCCGGGCGGAACCCGGTGGGGTCACGCGGCGGCCGGGCGTGTGACGCACCGGCCGCCGCGAGGGGTCATGCGTCGAAGCGGGCCCCGGCGGGGTCGGTCGGGAGGGCCAGGAGGATGAGCAGGATGATGCCGCCGACGAAGGGGATGAGTCCGAGGAAGTAGAAGGGACCGGGACGGTTGGTGTCGTGCAGGCGGCGCCAGCAGAGCGCCAGCCACGGGACGATCGTGCCGAGGCCCCAGGCGATCGCCAGCACGAGGCCGATCCAGTAGGCCGGACCGAGGACGAGGACGCCCTGGTCGTTGACGACGGCGCCCGAGATGCCGATGCCGTAGGTGATGCCGTAGATCACGATGCCGACGATGGCGTTCACGAGGAACCACCACCAGAACTCGCTGCGGCTCGCGCGACCGGTGAACGTGGCGTACTTCGTGAAGAACCGGCGGATGGACTGTCCGAAGGACGCGCCGTACAGCGGCTGCGAGAGCGGGACGTCGGTGGTTGCAGTGGTGGTCATGAGCTCCTCCAGGTAGGTGCGGATGCTGCGGGTGCGCGTCAGCGTAGCGGTCGGGTCGTTCCGCCGTCCTTCTTTCGCCCGCGCCACGCCGGGCGAGGTGCCGGGGCATGGGTGGATGTCGCCGGTGCGGCGTACCGTGTGCGGCATCCGACGATCCAAGGAGGCATCACCATGGCGAACCTCGTCGTGCACTTCGAGATCCACGCGACCGAGCCGCAGCGGCTCGTCGACTTCTACTCCGAACTGCTGGGATGGAGCTTCACCCAGTACGGCGACACGTATTGGGTGATCGACACGGGCGAGGGCTCCATCGGCAACGTCGCCGGCCAGCCCGGCATGGGCATCAACGGCGGGCTCACGAAGCGCGAGGGTCCGGCACCCGAGATAGGCGCGCCGGTCAACGGCGCCAACTTCGTGGTGGGCGTCGACGACGTCGACGGCCTCATGCGCCGGGGCATCGAGCTGGGGGCGACCGAGGCCCTGGCCGCAGCGGACTGGCCCGGCATCGGCCGGGGCGGGTACCTGCTCGACCCCGACCACAACGTGTTCGGGCTCATCTCGCCGGTGCTCTCCGACGGGACGGTCGCGATGGGGATGGACGCGGAGCAGGGATGAGCGGTCCGGTCGTACGAGGACGGCCGGCGCGGAGAGGTCCGCACCGGCCGTCGCCTCGGGTCGAGCGACGTCTCAGCGGTCGAAGCGTGCGCCGGCCGGGTTGGTTCGGAGCGCGAGGAAGACGATCACGAAGACGACCCCGAACGGAACGATTCCGATGAGGTAGTACCAGCCCGGGCGGTTCGTGTCGTGCAGTCGCCGCCAGACCAGGGCCAGGAACGGGACGATCGTGGCGAGCCACGCGACCGCGCCGATGCCCCACATCGTCCAGTAGCCGGCCCCGTAGGCGATCTGTCCGTCTGCGGCTACGGTCACGGCGGATTCGGCGGCCCCGGCGGCGGGGATGTAGATCGCGAGGTAGACGGCCGCGTAGACGAGGTATGCCCACCAGAACTCGCTGCGGCTCGCACGCCCCGAGAACGTGGCGTACTTCAGGAAGAACCGCTTCAGCGCCTCGATGAAGGATGCGCCGTACAGCGGCTGGTACAGGGAGTCGGCAGCGGAAGCGCGAGCGGCGGGGGACTGGACAGTCGGGGACTCGACGGCCATGGGGCTCCTCGGGGTTCGGGTCGGGATGCAGGGATGGATCCGGGAGATCCGGACGCCATCATGTCGGCGCGGCGGCCCGGTGCGCAAGAGTCCTTCCGAACCGGCTGCCGTGATGTCCGACGCACCTGCGAGACTGGCCGGGTGCTGCTCGATGAGCTCGTTACCACGTCCGACACCGTCGCCGCCACGCGCTCCCGGCTGGCCAAGGTCGATGCGCTCGCCGCGCTGCTCGTCCGGCTCGAGCCCGACGAGATCGCGCCGGCGATCGGGTTCCTCGTCGGCAAGCCTCGGCAGGGTCGCGTCGGCGTGGGCTGGCGCAGCGTCGCCAACGTGATGGGCGAGCCCGCCGCCGAGGCGTCGCTCACGGTCGGCGACCTCGACGCGCTGCTCGATCGCCTCGGCGCCACCGCGGGCAGCGGTTCGGCGGCCGAGCGCACGCGCGACCTGCGCGACCTGACGTCGCGAGCCACCGAGCGCGAGCAGGGCTTCCTCGCTCGTGTGCTCCTCGGCGAGATGCGCACGGGCGCGCTCGAAGGCGTCGTGACCGACGCGATCGCGCGCGCCGCCCAGCGACCGGGCGACGTGGTGCGACGCGCGGCGATGCTCTCGGGCGACCTCGGCGAGACGGCGCGGCTCGCGCTCACTGGCAGCGAGCAGGAGCTCGAGTCCGTTGGCCTCGAGGTGGGCCGGCCGGTGCTGCCGATGCTGGCGGCGACCGCCGCCACGGCGTCGGCGGCGCTTGCGGTGACCGGCGAGGCATCCGTGGAATACAAGCTCGACGGAGCGCGCATCCAGGTGCACCGCTCGGGCGACGACGTGCGCGTCTTCACGCGCAACCTCGCCGACATCACGCACCGGCTCCCCGAGGTCGTCGAGGTCGTGCGACGGATGCCGGTGCGCGACGTCATCCTCGACGGCGAGACGCTCTCGCTCGACGAAGAGGGCGCGCCGCGCCCCTTCCAGGAGACGATGTCGCGCTTCGGTGCGGATGCCGCACGCGAGACGCTGCTGCATCCGTGGTTCTTCGACGTGCTGCACGTCGACGGGCGCGACCTGCTCGACGAGCCGCTCGCCACGCGCATCGCCGAACTCGAGCGCGTGGCCGCGGGCCACCGCATCCCCGGCGAGGTCACCTCCGATCCCGAGGTCGCCGAGCGGGTGTCGCGCGACGCGCTCGCCGCCGGCCAGGAGGGCGTCGTCGTGAAGGCGATCGGGTCGCCGTATGCCGCGGGCCGCCGCGGCTCGAGCTGGATCAAGGTCAAGCCCGTGCACACGTACGACCTCGTGGTGCTCGCCTGCGAGTGGGGCTCGGGCCGCCGCACGGGCTGGCTGTCGAACCTGCACCTCGGCGCACTCGACCCGACCGGGGAGTTCGGCGAGCCCGGCGACTACGTCATGGTCGGCAAGACGTTCAAGGGCCTCACCGACGAGCTGCTGCGCTGGCAGACCGAGTACTTCCAGGAGATCGAGGTCCGCCGTACGGCCAACACCGTCTGGGTGGCACCGACCACGGTCGTCGAGATCGCGATCGACGGCGTGCAGCGCTCGACGCGGTATCCGGGCGGCATCGCGCTGCGATTCGCGCGCGTCAAGCGCTACCGCGACGACAAGCGCCCTGAAGACGCCGACACGATCCAGACGCTGCGTGGGCTGCTGCGCGGGTAGGCGGGTCGACGTCGCGAACCGCGGCCCGATCAGATGGTCGTGCGCATCCCGCCGTCGATGACGATGTCGGCGCCGGTCAGGTTGGCGAACCGGGGGCTCGCCAGCACGGCGATGAGGTCGGCGACCTCCTCGGGTCGAGTGAAGCGTCCGGTGATCATCCCGCTGGCGGCACCGCGCTCCACGTCCGCGGCCGCCGCGCCCGTCTCCCGGGCGACCGTCTGCGCCACCCCGTCGGCACCGAGCCAGAGGTCGGTCGCAACCGGACCGGGGCTGACGGTGTTGACTCGGATGCCGTCGGGTCCGACCTCCTTCGACAGGGCTTTCGAGAAGCTCAGCACTCCCGCCTTCGCCGCACTGTAATCCATCACCAGCGGGTCGGGCAGCTTCGAGTTCTCCGACGCCACGTTGACGATCGCGCCGACCGACCCCATGCGCGGGAGTGCTGCACGACACATCCGCACGGTCGAGAGGAGATTGACCTCGAAGGTCTGCTGCCAGTGCGAGTCGTCGATCGAGGCGAATCCGCGAGGGCGCACCGGGGCGAAGCCGACGTTGTTCACGAGGATGCCGAGCGGGCCCTCGAGCGTGTCGAGCACGCGCCCTGCGGCGTCCGGCTGGGAGAGGTCGGCCTCGAGGAACCGGAACCCGGAGTCTGCCAGCAATGCCTCGACGTCGTCGGTCGCGGATCGCGAGACGCCGATGACCCGCGCTCCCTCTCGCAGCAGCGCTCGGGCGGTCGCGAGCCCGATGCCCTTGCCGGCTCCCGTGACGATCGCCGTCGTGCCGTCGAGTTGGAGGTCCATGGCGCCACAGTACGGGCGACGCGTCGTGCCGTCGAGTGGACCGTGTCGCCCGATCGTCGGCTATCGTCTGGCCATGACCCGAACCGCCCTGCGGGCGGCGCGCTGCGCCCCCGCACTCCTCGTCGCGCTCGCGCTCGCCGCCTGCACCGCCCCCGCGGCCCCCGTCGCCCGCGACACGGCGACCGCGGCATCCGTCGACTGGAGCGTCATCGAGTCGGAGGTGCAGCGCGACCTGCAGGCGGTCGATGCGTTCTGGGCGGAGTCGTACGTGGAGTCGTACGCGGGGGAGTTCCGGTCGCCGTGGAACGTCTGGTCCTTCGACAGCGCACAGCAGGATGCGCCGGTGATGTGCGCGGGCGAGCTGATCCCGTCGGACAACGCGGTGTTCTGCCTCGCCGACGACAGCGTCGTCTGGGACGAACAGCTCATGCGGCCGGCGTGGGCGGCCGGCGAGGGTCCGCTCGCGGCCATCGTCGCGCACGAGTGGGGGCACGTCGTGCAGTTCCAGACCGGCTTCACCGGGCACTGGACCGCCCTCGAGCTCCAGGCCGACTGCTTCGCGGGCGCGGCGCTGGCCGGGCTCGCCGCGTCCGACCAGATGACGTGGGACGACGCGGAGCTCGAGCGCGCCGCGGACGCACTCGCGTCGCACGGCGACCCCGAGCCGTGGACCGCGCCCGGCGACCACGGTGACGCGGCGGAGCGCGGTGAGGCGTTCCGCGTCGGCCTCGAGGGTGGCGTCCCCGCCTGCGCGACGGATCCGCGCGGGCGCGGCGCGGAGGCTCCCGCCGGGGCGGGCTGAGCGGGCGAGCGACGACTGGCCGGCCGGATGCGCGGTCAGCCGACCGCGGCCAGCGCGCGCGGGAGCTCATCGCAGAGCTCCCGCGCCAAGAACCCCACCGGCGCGATCCGAGCGGCCAGCCGATCACCCGACGTCGCATGGGCGAACGTCCCCCAGACGGCGGCCTGCGCGGCATCCGCCCCTCGCGCGAGCAGCCCGGCGACCGCACCCGCGAGCACGTCGCCGCTGCCCGACGTGCCGAGGCCGGGACCTCCCGCCCCGACGCTCCAGCGGCCGCCGTCCTCGTCGGCGATCTCCCCGTAGCAGGTGACCGAGGCACCGTAGCGGCCGGCGATCTCGGCGACGGCGGCTCGTGCGTCGTCGACGTCGCGGCCGAGGAGGATCCCAGCCTCCTCAAGGTTCGGAGTGAGGACCGTCTCGGCCGGCAGCACCAGGTCGTCGAGATCGGGAAGCACGCCGAGCGCGAACGCGTCCAGGACGAGACCGGTGTGCGCCGCGATCCCCTCGCAGACCTCGGCGACGGTGCGGAGCGCGATCCCGGGCTCGACGAAGCCGGGGCCCACGACCACGGCGTCGGCGGACTCCAGCTCGTCGCATGCATCATCGGCCAGCACGGCGCCGCGGCCGTCGGCCAGCGCGACGACCCCTGCCTCGGGCACGGCGATCGCCACGCGCCCGGCGATCGACTCGGGCACCACGAGGGTCAGTCGACCGGCTCCGACGCGGAGCGCGGCGAGGCCCCCGAGCACGACCGCGCCCGGTGTCCGCGCCGAGCCGCCGACGACCACGACCCGCCCGCGCGCGTCCTTCGAGCCGCCGGGCGCGGGCAGGGGCCAGTCGCGCAGCAGTGCCGCGTCGACGGGCACCGGCTCACGTCGGCGTGACATCCGCGTCTCCCGGATGCAGCGTCACCGCCGCGCCCTCGGCGCGCAGGTGCTCGACCATGCCGAACCCCACCAGTCGGAACCGGCCGTCGGCGCGTTCGAGCTGCGTGATCGAGGCGTTGCCGACGACGTTCGCCTGCGCGAACTCCAGCAGTTCCCCTTCACTCCATCCGAGGAGCACGTACAGGGACACCATCACCACGGCATCGTGCGCCATCACGAACGCCCGGTCACCGGCGGTGTCGCCGAAATCGCGGAAGAACGAGCGCAGTCGCAGGGCGACATCCGCCCACGACTCGCCGCCCGGCGGCCGGTGGTAGAACTTGCCCAGGTGGCGCCGGCGCTCGAACTCGGTCGGGACCCGCGCCTGCACGCCGGCGCGGGTCAGGAGGTCGAGCACGCCGAGCTCGCGATCGCGGAGTCGCTCGTCGGCGAACACGACCGGCGCCGCGACCCGGGCGCCCATCGCGATCTCGAGCGACTGGCGGGCGCGCACATAGGGCGAGGTCCAGTAGGAGTCGAATTCCGGGAGCCGCGGCCGCAGCCAGCGGCCGAGCGCTTCGGCCTGGTCCACGCCGACCGGCGACAGCGGCACATCGGCATCCCGGGGCTCCAACGGGATGACCTCGAGTCCTTCCGCCTCCGCCCTGGACGCGGCGACGTTGCCCATGCTCTCCCCGTGCCGGGCGAGCCACACCTCTCGCACCACGAGTCCTCCTCCGTTTCCCGGCGGTCCGTCCGATCCTTTCGCAGCACGCGGTCGAGGGGAACCCGTTGCGATCAGGGGCCGAGGTGAGGCAGTCCTCCGAAGAAAGACGTCACATCGCACGAAATGCGACGTCACGCGGCTTCCCAATGTTGACGTCAACATGTATCGTCGTGCCCGGGCGTGTTGACGTCAACACGCCCGCACCACCACACTTCGACGGCGAAAGAGGACGACGTCAATGACGATGTCTCATGGCAGACGACGACTCACCGCGCTCACCGCGAGCGCCGCACTCACCGGTGCACTGCTGGCAGTGCCGATCGCCGCGGCGGCCCCGGCCTCCGCGGCGGACGGCACCACCATCACCCCCAATCCCGCCTACGCGGGTGAGGCGTTCGAGGGCTGGGGCACCAGCCTGGTCTGGTTCGCGAACGCGACCGGCGGCTACCCCGCGGAACTCCGCGAGGAGCTCTACCAGGCGGTCTTCGGCGAGGACGGCCTGGACCTGAACATCGCGCGCTACAACATCGGCGGCGGCAACGCGTCGGACGTGCAGGACTACCTGCGTCCGGGCGGCGCGGTCGAGGGCTGGTGGACGGCGAACCCCGGCGGCGACGCCGGCACCTACGGCGGCGTCTCCACGAAGTACGCCGACCGCAACACGCTGCTCGCCGCGTGGAACGCCGACGACCCGGCGTCCTACGACTGGGACGCCGACGAGACGCAGCGCTGGTGGGTCGAGCGGCTCGCCGCCGACGACCAGATCACGCACTGGGAGACCTTCGCGAACTCCGCGCCGTACTTCATGACCGAGAGCGGCTACGTCTCGGGCGGATTCAACGCCTCGTCCGAGCAGCTGAAGCCCGCCGCGCAGGCGCAGTTCGCGACCTACCTGGTCAAGGTCACCGAGCACCTCGAGGACGAGTACGGCATCGATGTCGACACCATCGACCCGTTCAACGAGCCGAACACGAACTACTGGGGCACGACATTGAGCAACGGCAAGCCCGTCGGCGGCCGCCAGGAGGGCATGCACGTCGGCCCCGCACGGCAGGTGCCGCTCGTCGACGCCGTGCGCGCCGAGCTCGACAACCCCGCCACGACGACCGACGCGGGCCTCGCCGCCATGGACGAGACGAACCCGACCACATTCGCGACGAACTGGGCCGCGTACCCGGCCGCGTCGCGCGCCAAGGTCGATCGCATGAACGTGCACACCTACGGCACGTCGGGTCGGCTCACCGTGCGCGACCTCGCCAAGCAGGCCGACACCGACCTCTGGATGAGCGAGATCGAGGGCAACTGGGTGAGCGGGAACAACCCGCTCAGCATCGAGAACGGCCTCGGCATCGCGAGCCGCATCCAGGACGACCTGCGCGAGCTCGAGCCGAAGGCGTGGGTGCTCTGGCAGCCCGTCGAGGACCTGTACAACATGGAGCCGCAGGCGGAGAACTCGAACTGGGGCTCGATCTTCATCGACCTCGACTGCACGCCGTACCAGGAGTCGGCCGGCACGGTCTGGAAGTCGGCCCGCCGCGTGGCCGCCGCCGGCGGCGACTCGACGAAGGTCGCCGAGTGCGGGGTCTCGATCAACTCGAAGTTCAACACCATCCGCAACTTCACGAAGTACATCCACGAGGGCGACCACCTCATCGCGGTCGACGACACGTCGAGCACGGCGGCGATCCGCGGTGACGGCACGGGTGCGACGATCGTGCACAGCAACACCGCGGCATCCGCACGGCAGGTCACGATCGACCTGTCGAACTTCGGCGACATCGCGGAGGGCGCCACGGTCACGCCGGTCACGACCACGCAGGCGAACTCCGCCGCCGACCCGACCTCGAACTCGCTCGTGACGGGCACCGCGGTGGCGATCGACCACGAGGCGCGAACCGCGACGCTGACCGTGCCGGCCAAGTCGGTGACCACGTTCGTCATCGACGGCGTCTCGGGCGTCTCGGCGGGTGCCCCCGCGCTCCGCGACGGCCACCGCTACCAGTTCGTCGGCGCGCAGAGCGGCAAGGCGCTGAGCGCCGGCACGACGGGTGCGGCCACCACGATCCGCAACCTGGCGACGGATGCCGCGGCGGCGACGCCGCAGGCGTGGACCGTCCACGAGGTGGCGGCGGGCGAGCGCGAGGCCACGCGACGCGTGGTGCTCGAGGCATCCGACGGACGCGTGCTCGGCGCGACGAGCGCCGGCACCGACCTGCGCACCGTTGGCGTCGATGCCGCAGCCGGCAACGCAGCGACCCGCTGGATCGTGAACACCACCGACGGCCGCTCGTACTCGCTCGTCAACGAGCAGCTCGGACTCGCGCTCGACGTGAACGGGCAGTCGACGACGAACGGCGCGACGGTCGGCGTGTACGGCTCCAACGGCGGCACCAACCAGGCGTGGGATCCGCGCGACCTCGCACCGCTCGGCGGCCAGACGGTCGCCGCCCGCACGCAGGCGGGCGTCGCGCCCGTGCTGCCCGAGACGATCGTGCCGCGCTATGCGTGGGGCGCCGGCGTCCCGGTCGCGGTCGCGTGGCAGCTGCCCGCCGAGGGCGCGTGGACGACGACCGGCCGCGTCGAGGTGCCCGGCACCGCGACCGACGTCTTCGGCCAGCAGGTCGTGGTGACGGCGCTCGTCGACGTCGGCGGGCTCACGGCGTCCGACCCGGTGTCGATCACGGTGGCCGCGGGCGCCTCGCTCGCCGCCGTTCAGGCCGCGGCGCCGGCGAACGTGCCGGCACGGGTCGGGGCATCCGAGAACGCGTTCGACGTGCCCGTGACGTGGGACTGGACCGGCGTGGCGGATGCCGCGTTCGGCCAGGTCGGCGTCGTGCGGGTGCCCGGCGCGGCATCCGCGGACGGTGCCTCGCTGCCCGCGGCGCTCTCGGTGCTCGTCACCGCGGGGACGCTGCGGAACTTCAACCCCGACGCCGGCACGACGGCCTCGGCGAGCTCCACCGAGTCGGGCTACCCCGCCGACCGCACGCGGAACGGCGTGCTCGGCGACAAGGGCTGGTCGAACTGGGTGGCGTCGAACAAGCCGACGCAGTCGACGCTGACCTACCAGTACGCGGCGGCGCACCAGGTGCAGCGCGTGTCGGTGCAGTTCTACCGCGACGGCACGACGAGCTGGGCGCAGACCATGCAGGTGCAGGTGCGCGGCACGGATGGGGCGTGGACGCCTGCGCCCGGCTGGGAGTCGTTCAAGCCGGTCGTGTCCCCGGCCGGCGGCAGCGCGCCGACCGTGATCGCCGAGTTCGCGCCGGTCACTGCGACGGGCGTGCGCGTGATCATGAACGCCTACGCGAACACGCACCTCATCGTGTCGGAGGTCGAGGTCTCCGAGGCGGTGCCGGCGCCCGCCGCGGTGGCCGACCTCGCGGTGCTGCGCCTCGACGGGGTGACGATCGGCGGGTTCGACCCGGCGAAGCGCGCCTACACGGTCGACGTCGACGGCGGACGACTGCCGGCGGTCGACGCGATCGCGATCGACCGGGCCGCGACCGTGCGGACCACGCAGCCGACGACCGCGAACGGCGGCGTCGGGACCGTGGTCGTGACCTCGGCCGATGGCACGGCTCGCGCGGAGTACTCCGTGACGATCCGCCGCCACGCGGTGATCGACGGGCTCGCGCTCGCCGACCGTCCGCGCGTGGGCACGCCATCGTCGGCGGTCGGCACGCTGAACCCGGCCGACGGCGAGATCGCCTACCAGTGGTTCCGCAACGGCCTGCCGATCTCGGGTGCGACGGATGCCACGTACACCCCGGTCACGAACGACGCCGGCAAGCTGCTCAGCGTGCGCGTGACGGTCTCGGCGGACGGGGTCGCGTCGGCGACGGCCGAGACGCCGTCGCAGCGGATCCTGGCGGCGAACTCCGCCAAGCCCTGATCCTGGCGCCTCGAGGGGCGGTCGTCGCATCCGCGGCGGCCGCCCTTCGGCCTGCCTGCGGCGGGCGCGAGGTCAGGGGCTCGGGTCAGCCCGCGTTGCTGCCCGAAATGCATGAGAATCCGCGACATGGGCGCCCAGCACGAGGCATCCGCTGGATTCTCATGCATTTCGTGAGTGCGGACGGGCGCCGAGATCGCCTCGACGAGGCAGCACGGCGCAGCTGAGCGGCTGCCGCGCGCTCGCCAGCACGGCGCGGCTGAGCGGATGCCGCGCGCTCGCCTCGCCCGCTCACGCGAGTCAGGCCCGCGGCGCCGCGCGCTCACCTCGCCCGCTCGCGCGAGTCAGCCCCGCGGCGCCGCCGAGCTCTCGCGCACGACGAGCTCGGTCGCGACGAGGGTGCTGTCGTCGCGCTCGCCGGACTCGACCTCGTGCAGCAGCGCCTCGACCGACCGGCGGCCGACCTCGCCGAAGAACTGGCGCACGGTCGTGAGCGGCGGCCAGAAGCTGCGCGACTCCTCCATGTCGTCGAAGCCGACGACGCTCACCTCGCCGGGCACCGCCCGGCCGGTCTCGTGCATCGCGCGCAGCACGCCGAGCGCCATCTGGTCGTTGGCGGCGAAGACCGCGGTGACCTCGGGGTTCTGCGCGAGCTCGAGCCCCAGCTCGTGACCCGACTCGCTCGACCAGTCGCCCACGAGCACGGGCGGCACGTCGGCGCCGTGGGCGCGGAGGGTCGCCTCCCACGACTCGCGCCGGTGCGTGGCCGAGTACGAGCGCTCGGGACCGGCGACGTGCCACACCGTGCGATGGCCGAGGTCGAGCAGGTGCTCGGTCGCGAGGCGGGCGCCGTGCGCCTGGTCGGTGTCGACGACGGGATAGCGGTCGCGCGCGGTCGAGTCGACCACCACGACGGGCAGCCCGGCGGGCAGCACCACGTCGTTCTCGTCGAGGAGGTGCGCCTCGACGATGATGATGACGCCGTCGACCGCCTCCTCGCTGAGGCGATCGAACGCGACCGAGACCTCGCCCTGCGTCGGATGCGGCACGGGGATGAGCGTGATCGAGTAGCCGGCGTCGGCCGCCGCGACCGCGATCGCGTCGAGCGTACGCATGTTGCCGAAGCTGGAGAGCGTGAACATGATGACGCCGATGCTGTGGAACCGGCCCGACCGCAGCGCGCGGGCGGCGCTGTTCGGCCGGTAGCCGAGCTTGCGCATGGCCTCGAGCACGCGTTCGCGCGTCTCGGGGTCGACGTTGTCGCGGCCGTTGGAGACGCGGGAGACCGTCTGGCCCGACACGTTCGCCTCGCGGGCGACGTCGGCCATGGACGGTCCGCGTCGTCGGCCGGGCGCGGCCTGCGCTGGGGTGGTGACGGTCGTCATCGGTGCTCCTTCGTGACTACATCATGCCCCGTGGCTTGCATGTTCACGTCAACATGCTATCGTGATCCCACCGCATGTTGACGTGAACATGCCCGCGATTGGAAGTACTCGATGACAGCGACGTCCGCACCGGCACCGCCTCGCGGTGCCCCGGCCCCAGAGCCCCCGCGCATCCGATCCCGAGCCCGCAGCGAGTGGAAGGGCCTGGCGTTCACCGCTCCCTTCCTCATCGTGTTCCTGCTCGTCTTCATCGCGCCCGTCGCCTACTCGGCCTACCTCAGCCTCTACCGCGAGCAGCTCGTCGGCGGCAACGCGTTCGTCGGCCTCGACAACTACCTCGAGCTGTTCACCGACCCGCAGTTCTGGGAGGGCTTCGGCCGGGTTGCGCTGTTCCTCCTCGTGCAGGTGCCGATCATGCTCGGCCTCGCGCTCGTCGCGGCGCTCGCCATCGACAGCGCCCGCCTGCACGCGTCGGGCTTCTTCCGCATCGTGATCTTCCTGCCCTACGCGGTGCCCGCGGTCGTGGCCGTGCTGATGTGGGGCTTCATCTACGGCGACAACTTCGGCCTCGCGGCGAACATCAACGACTGGCTCGGGTCCGACGTGCTCACGCCGTTCGCCCGCGAGTGGATCCTCGTCTCGATCGGCAACATCGTGACCTGGGAGTTCGTCGGTTACAACATGCTGATCTTCTACTCGGCGCTCCGGGTCATCCCGACCGACCTCTACGAGGCGGCCGAGCTCGACGGCGCCGGCCCGATCCGGGTCGTCACCGGCATCAAGCTGCCCGCCCTGCGCGGCGCGATCGTCATCGCCACGATCTTCTCGATCATCGGCAGCTTCCAGCTCTTCAACGAGCCGAACATCCTGCGCACGCTCGCGCCGAACATCATCACGACGTACTTCACGCCGAACATGTACGCCTACAACCTCTCGTTCAACGGCCAGCAGTACAACTACTCGGCCACCGTCGCGATCGTCATGGGCGTCATCACCGCGGTCATCGCCTACGTCGTCCAACTCCGCGGTTCGCGGAAGGAGGAGCGATGAGCACCACCGCTGAGACCCTGGGCACGGATGCCGCGGGCACCGTCCGCCCCGAGGCATCCGTCGCCCCCACCGCCGTCGCCTCGAGCGCACGCGCCGAACGCGCCGCGCCAACCGGCCGCCCGACCCGCCGCCGTCGCAGCTCGCTGCGACCCCGCAAGTCGGTGGCCTTCACGCTCATGATGTCGATCCTCGTGATCTACAGCCTGCTGCCGCTGGCATGGCTCGTGATCAACGCCACGAAGACGCAGGCCGGGCTGTTCTCGAGCTTCGGCCTCTCGTTCGGCGACGAGTTCGTGCTGTTCCAGAACATCTGGGAGACGCTGACCTACCGCGACGGCATCTTCCTGCGCTGGTTCGGCAACACGCTGCTCTACGTGGTCCTCGGCGCCGGCGGCGCGACGCTGCTCGCCACGCTGGCCGGCTACGGCCTCGCGAAGTTCCGCTTCGCCGGCCGCCGCGCGATCTTCGCGGTCGTGCTCGGCGCGATCGCCGTGCCGGGCACCGCGCTGGCCGTGCCGACGTTCCTCATGTTCAGCCAGCTCGGCCTCACGAACACGCCGTGGGCGATCATCATCCCGTCGCTCATCAGCCCGTTCGGCCTCTACCTGATCTGGGTCTACGCGGTCGACTCGGTGCCGACCGAGCTCCTCGAGGCGGCGCGCATGGACGGGGCAGGGGAGTTCCGCACGTTCTTCACGATCTCGATCCGCCTGCTCGCGCCCGGCATCGTGACCGTGCTGCTGTTCACGGTCGTCGCGACCTGGAACAACTACTTCCTGCCGCTGATCATGCTGAGCGACCCGACCTGGTACCCACTCACGGTCGGCCTCAACCAGTGGAGCGCGCAGGCCACGGGCGTCAGCGCGCAGCCCATCTACAACCTGGTGATCACGGGCTCCCTGCTCACGATCATCCCCATCATCGTCGCGTTCCTCGGCCTGCAGCGGTTCTGGCAGTCGGGGCTCAGCGCCGGGAGCGTCAAGCAGTGACCGAGCGGCACCGCACGACCGACCTCGCCCCACATCCCGCTCGACCGGAGCGTCCTGCCCCGGACCACATGGCACAACGAAGTGAAGGGAAGCATCACATGGCCAACCCCCGTCCCGCCGTCCGGCGGACCCTGACGATCGCGGCCGCCGCGCTCGCGATCGGCGCGCTCGCCGCCTGCTCGTCCGGTGGCGGCAGCACCTCGGCCGGCGGCAGCGCCGACGACCTCGACGCCGCCCTCGAGGCCGGCGGCAAGCTCACCTACTGGAGCTGGACCCCCAGCGCCGAGGCGCAGGTCGCCGCGTTCGAGAAGGCGTACCCGAAGGTCGACGTCGAGCTCGTCAACGCGGGCACGAACACCGAGGAGTACACCAAGCTCCAGAACGCGATCAAGGCTGGCTCGGGCGCACCCGACGTCGTGCAGATCGAGTACTACGCCCTGCCGCAGTTCGCCCTCTCCGACGCGCTCGTCGACCTCGGCGACTACGGCCTTGGCGACCTCGAGGACCAGTACAGCGCCTCCACCTGGGGCGCCGTGAACGTCGACGGCAAGCTCGTCGGCTTCCCGCAGGACTCCGGCCCCATGGCGTTGTTCTACAACAAGGCCGTCTTCGACCAGTACGGCATCGCCGTGCCGACCACCTGGGACGAGTACGTCGCGGCCGCGCGCCAGCTGCACGCCGCCGACCCGACGAAGTACATCACGTCGGACACCGGCGACGCGGGCTTCACCACGAGCATGATCTGGCAGGCCGGCGGCCGTCCGTTCGCGATCGACGGCACCGACGTGACCATCGACCTCGCCGACGAGGGCACCCAGAAGTGGACCGGCGTCTGGAACCAGCTCGTCGAGGAGGACCTCCTCTCGACGACCCCGGGCTGGAGCGACGAGTGGTACAAGGGCCTCGGCGACGGTTCGATCGCCACGCTCGTGACGGGCGCCTGGATGCCCGGCGTGCTCGAGTCGAGCGTCGCGGACGCGGCGGGCGACTGGCGCGTGGCGCCGATCCCGACCTACGACGGCACGCCCGTCACGGCGGAGAACGGCGGCGGCGGCCAGTCGGTCACGAAGCAGTCGAAGAACCCGGCGCTCGCGGCGGCGTTCCTGCGCTGGCTGAACAGCGACCCCGCGTCGATCGACGTGTTCCTGCAGAGCGGCGGCTTCCCGTCGACCACGGCCGAGCTCGACGACCCCGAGTTCCTCTCCCTCGAGTCGGACTACTTCGGCGGCCAGAAGATCAACGAGGTGCTCACGCAGGCGTCGAAGGACGTCTCGAAGGGCTGGTCGTACCTGCCGTACCAGGTGTACGGGAACAGCATCTTCGGCGACACCGTCGGACAGTCCTACGCGAACAAGGCCGACCTGAACGACGGCCTCGCCGAGTGGCAGCGCCAGCTCGTCGACTACGGCAACGAGCAGGGCTTCACCGTCGGCGAGTAGCCGAGATCGACCGCCTCCGCTCCGCGGGTTGAGGAGCAGCCGAAGGCCGTGTCTCGAAACCCGCTCGCCACCGCGGCGGGTTTCGAGACGGCGATTCGCGCCTCCTCAACTCGCGGAGCTGTTCCACCACGACCAGAAAGAACGACCCACGTGACCGCAGTGTCCCGCTTCGCCATCGGCACGACCGACTTCGAGCTCGACGGCCGGCCGCACCGCATCCTCGCGGGCGCGCTGCACTACTTCCGCGTGCACCCCGACCTCTGGGCCGACCGGATCCGCAAGGCCCGGCTCATGGGCCTCAACGCGATCGAGACCTACGTCGCGTGGAACCAGCACGAGCCGCACCGCGGAGAGTGGCGCGCCGACGGCGACCTCGACCTCGGGCGGTTCCTCGACCTCGTCGCGGCCGAGGGCATGCACGCGATCGTGCGTCCTGGCCCCTACATCTGCGCGGAGTGGGACAACGGCGGCCTGCCCGCGTGGTTGTTCCGCGACCCCGAGGTCGGCGTGCGCCGGTCGGAGCCGCACTACGTCGCGGCCGTCAGCGAGTATCTCCGTCGGGTGTACGAGATCGTCGCGCCGCGTCAGGTCGACGTGGGCGGCCCGGTCATCCTCGTGCAGATCGAGAACGAGTACGGCGCGTACGGCAGCGACAAGGCGTACCTCGCCGAGCTCGTCCGGGTGACCCGCGAGGCCGGCATCTCCGTACCTCTTACGACGATCGACCAGCCGACCCCGCAGATGCTCGCCGACGGCAGCCTGCCGGGCCTGCACCTCACGGGCTCGTTCGGCTCGCGAGTGCCCGAGCGCCTCGAGACGCTCCGCGAGTTCCAGCCCACCGGCCCGCTCATGTGCATGGAGTTCTGGTGCGGCTGGTTCGACGACTGGGGCTCGCACCACCACACGACGGATGCCGCGGCATCCGCCGCCGAGCTCGACGCGCTGCTCGCGGCGGGCGGCTCCGTGAACGTCTACATGTTCCACGGCGGCACCAACTTCGGGCTCACGAGCGGGGCGAACGACAAGGGACGGTACGCGCCCATCACGACGAGCTACGACTACGACGCGCCGCTCGACGAGGCGGGGCATCCGACCGAGAAGTACTGGGCGTTCCGCGACGTGATCGCGAAGTACGCCGACGTGCCCGACGAGGTGCCCGAACCGCGCCCCGAAGCGCCCGAGCTCGTGGCGCCGCTGCGCGTGGGGCCCGCGGTGCTCGAGGTCGCGGCCCGCCTCGGCGACGAGACCCGCCACGAGCGGATCCCGACGTTCGACGAGCTCGGCCACGACCGCGGCGTCGTGCTCTTCGCGACGCGGCTGACCCGCGGCGGAGCCGGCGTGCTCACGGTCGGCGAGGAGGTGCGCGACCGCGCCTGGGTGCTGCTCGACGGCGTCCAGGTGGGCGTCATGTCGCGCGACGCGCATGAGCGCGCGGTCGTGCTGCCCGACGCCCGTGGCGAGCTCGTGATCGTCGTGGAGGACCAGGGTCGGGTGAACTACGGCGTCCGCCTCGGTGAGCACAAGGGCCTCATCGGCGGGGTGGCGCTCGACGGCGTCGAGCTCGCCGACTGGTCGGTGCGCCCGGTCGACCTCGACCGCGTCCCCGAACTGGCCGCGCACGGCCGCGCCGACGGATTCGCCGCGGGGCCGACCCTCGCCTGGGGCGAGTTCGAGCTCGACGCGCCCGCCGACCTGTTCGTCGACACGCTGCACTGGGGCAAGGGCCTCGTCTGGGTGAACGGCTTCCTGCTTGGGCGCTACTGGCGGCGCGGGCCGCAGCGCACGCTCATCGTGCCCGGACCGGTCACGCGCGCCGGGCGCAACGAGGTGGCACTGCTCGAGTTCGAGACCATCGCCGAGCCGGTGCTGCGCGCGCTCGCCGCGCCCGAGCTGGGGCACACCGAGATCTGAGCGACGGATGCCGCGAGGCGGCCCGGCCGGGGCGACTTCCGTCGCCCGCCGGAATGCATGAGATTCCGGCCGATGGTCGCCTCGGCACGCCCAGTAGGCGTGATCTCATGCATTTCCGAACGGGACCGGACCGCTCGCAGAGATCACGAACAGGGTGCCCGAGGGGTCGGGCGCACTGAGGGGCGTCGGGTCGGCGGCGCGTCTCGATACGCGTGCCGCTTCGCGGCGCGCTACTCGACGACCGGGCGTGTCGCTTCGCGGCGCGCTACTCGACGACCGGGCGTGCGGCTTCGCGGCGCGCTCCTCGGCGACCGGGGTGTGCCGCTTCGCGTCACTCCAGGACCGGGGAGTCGAGCTGGGAGATGTCGACGCCCGTGACCGGCTCGCCCGTGTGCTCGTAGACGAGGGCGATCGCGCCCTTCGGGAACGTGATCGGCTGCTGCACGAGGGAGAACGCCGCCGGGATCGTGGCCGTGCCGAAGAGGCGCTTGCCGCTGCCGAGCGTGAGCGGGTACACGTACAGGTTGAGCCGGTCGACGAGGTTCGCCTCGAGCAGCGAGTCGACGAGGTCGCCGCTGCCGATGACGTGGATCTCGTCGAAGCGCTCCTTCGCCGCGCGCACCTCGGCGGCGACATCCGTGATCACGGTGGTGCCGTCCCACGACGGGTCGGTGAGGGTGCGTGAGGCCACGAACTTCGGCACGGCGTTGAACTTCGCGGCGATGGGATCGTCCGCGCTCTGTTCGGGCCAATAGCCCGAGAAGATGTCGTACGTCTTGCGTCCGAGCAGGAGCGCGTCGATGCGGTCGATGCCGGCGCCGATGACGGCGCCCGACTCGTCATCGAAGTACGCTCCCTGCCAGCCGCCGTACTCGAAGCCGCCCTCGCGGTCCTCGTCGGGGCCGCCGGGCGCCTGGTACACCCCGTCGAGCGTGATGAAGAGGTCGACGGCGAGAATGCCCATGATGTGCTCCCTTCGCGTCCATCCCAAATCTCCCGTGGCGTCGAACGTGCGTCAACCCTTGCGGATGCCGCTGAATCACGCTGAGGTGGAGGCATGGACAGCGGGCGGCCGTGATCGGCCGCCGCCGGCGGCACGACGACGACAGCGTGGACGTGCGGATCGCCGGCGGCGTGGTGCGTGGCGTGCGGGAACGCGGGCTGCTCGCCTGGCGCGGCATTCCCTACGCGGCCGCACCCGTCGGGAGGCTGCGATTCGCGAGCCCGATCGACGTGGTGCCGTGGCCCGGCATCAGGGACGCCGCGGGCTTCGGGGCCATCGCACCGCAGCCGATCCGCAATCCCCTCGTCCATCCGCCCATCGCGGCGATCACGGCCGACGAGGACTGCCTGACCGTGAACGTGCACGCACCGGTATGGGACGACTCAGCCTCGACGCCCCTGCCAGTCATGGTCTACATCCACGGCGGCGGCTACAGCGCCGGATCCGCGCGGGACTTCTCGGGACAGGGCGAGGGGTTCGTCCGGGACGGGCGAGTGGTCTACGTGAGCTTCAACTACCGGCTCGGTGCGCTCGGATACCTGGACTTCAGCCGCTACTCGACGCCGCAGCGATCGTTCGCCAGCAATCCCGGCCTCCGCGACCAGGTCGCGCTGTTGCGGTGGGTGCGCGACAACATCAGCGCCTTCGGCGGCGACCCCGCGAATGTCACCGTGTTCGGCGCGTCGGCGGGCGGGAACGCGGTGACGACGCTGATGGCGACGCCTTCGGCGCGCGGGCTCTTCGCCCGGGCGATCGCGCAGAGCCCGCCGTCCAGCGCCGTCTACCCCTCGTCGCTCGCCGCGCGGTGGGCGGGGGAGTACGTCGAGATCCTCGGTGGGATCATCGGCCGGCGGGAGCGGCAGGATCGCGACGGGGAGCGCGACGCGGGCGGCATCCGCCGGTCACCGCAGGAGCTGCTCACCACCGCGACGCCGAACGACCTCGTGGCCGCCTGCGCCGTCCTCCAAGCGCGGACACCCGACGACTATCCGGGTGCGTTCTGCCTCGCACCCGTGATCGACGGGGACCTCCTGCCGCGATACCCGATCCGGGCGTTCCGCGACGGGACGGCCCACCGAGTGCCGCTCATCATCGGCACGAACGATCGCGAGGGCGCGATCTTCCGCGGTCGCGTCGACATCCTGCCGCGCACGCCGACGCGGATCGAGGCCCTGTTCACGCGGGCGCCCGTCGGCGCACGGCAGGCCATGCGCGACGCCTATCCCGGGCTGCCCGCGCGGCGGCCGGCGGCGGACTTCGGCGGCGACTTCGGCTTCTGGTTCCCGAGCACCCGCGTCGCGGACTTCCACTCGCGCCACGCGCCCGCCTGGTCGTACCGCTTCGACGTCGCGCCGCGCCTGCTCGAGGTGCTCGGGCTCGACGCGACGCACGGGGTCGAGATGTTCGCCCTCTTCGACCGGACCGACCTCGCCCTCGCCCGGATCATGACCGTCCTCGGTGGGTACGAGGAGTACGCCGCGGCCGGAGTCCGCATGCGTGCGATGTGGTTGCGCTTCGCGGCCGATGCGCCGCCCGACGACGGTTGGCCGCGATACGACGAGCGAGATCGGGCGACCCTCATCATCGACGAGGTGGATCGCGTCGAGCATGATCCCCGCCGCGATCGGCGGCGCGCGTGGAGCCGGTTCCTTCCCGCACTGGCCGGATGACGTCCCATAGGGAACGCATGGGCGACCCACAGCCGCCGGCTGGAAGCGGCGTCCATGCTGGGGGTCCCAACCTCGGAAGGAGCGACCCATGGCCACCGACCCCCGCTGGATCGACGAGCACGGCGACGAGATCGACGAGGACCACCGTGGACTCGTCTACGACATCCGCACGCTGGTCGATCGCCGCCGCGCGCTCGGCATCTTCGGCGGCATCGGCGCGACCGCGCTCCTCGCGGCGTGCGCCGGCCCCGACACGTCGTCGACCGCGTCGGCGAGCGCAGCGAGCACGCCGAGCGCCTCGGCATCGGCCGAGGCCCCTTCGACGGCCTCGGGGAACACCGCACCCGTGACCGAGGTGCCCGACGAGACCGGCGGACCCTACCCGGGCGACGGCTCGAACGGCGTCAACGTGCTCGACGACTCGGGCATCGTGCGCAGCGACATCCGCTCGAGCTTCGGCTCGTCGACGACGGTCGCGCAGGGCGTGCCGCTCACGATCGCCCTCACGGTGCGGGATGCCGCGACGGGCAGCGCGCTCGTCGGCGCCGGCGTCTACCTCTGGCACTGCGACCGCGACGGCGGGTATTCGCTGTACTCGAACGGCCTCGCGAACGAGAACTACCTGCGCGGCGTGCAGGAGACCGACTCGACCGGCACGGTGCGGTTCACCTCGATCTACCCCGCCTGCTACTCGGGTCGGTGGCCGCACATCCACTTCGAGGTGTACTCGGATGTTGCCAACGCCGTCGCCTCGGGTCCGATCGTGAAGACCTCCCAGATCGCGCTTCCGCAGGAGGTCAACGACCTCGTGTACGTCACCTCGGGCTACGAGCAGAGCGTGCGGAACGCGTCGCAGGTGAGCCTCGCGAGCGACAACGTGTTCGGCGACGACGGCGGCATCCATCAGATCGCGAGCATGTCGGGGTCAGTGGCGAACGGGTACACGGCGGCGCTCACGATCGGCGTGTGAGCGAGAGCGCCGGTCAGATGACGACGTCCTCGGGCTGGGCCACCGTGCCCGCGTAGTCGGCGTCGACCAGGATCGGCAGGTGGTCGCTCGACCCGCGGGGGAGCGTCTCGACGCGGCGGATGTCGAGCCCGACCGACGTCGCGAGGTCGAAGTGCCCGCGGAAGAACTTGTACCGCGTGTACGTGCGGGCGTCGCTCAGCGTGAGCTCGTAGCCGACCTCGCGCACCTTCTCGGCGAGGTTGTCCTTGAAGACGGGGTAGTTGTAGTCGCCGACCATCAGGGTCGGCAGGTTCGGGCCGAGGATCTGCAGCTGCGCCAGCGCCGACTTGATCTGGTGGCGGCGCAGCGAGTTCAGGGCAGTGAGCGGCGCGGCGTGGAACGACGCGACGACCACCTCGCGGTCGTGCTCGAGGTCGAGCAGGCGCACGCCGACGAGGCGCTCGTGCGCCGGGCGCAGGATGTGGTCGTGCAGCGACTTCTTCAGCGCGAAGCTGCGCACGATGCGGAACTCGTAGCGGTCGGGCCGGTAGTAGACGGCGAGGCCGAGGCGGTTGCCGCTGGTCGAGCTCGCGAGCTCGAGGTGGCCGATGTGCTGCGGGAGGTCGGTCGTGTCGCATTCCTGCAGGCAGATGAGGTCGGGAGCGTACTTCTCGTCGAGCGCGGCGAGCTCGTTGACCGCGCGGTGCTTCCGGAGGTTGTAGCTGACGACCTTCACCAGCACAGCCTACGCAGGGCCGCGGGGTGTGTGACGTCCTTGACAGCGACCTCGCGGTATCCTCGCGGCTGCGTCAGGGGAACCGCCGCAAGCCGAGCGATCCTCACCCGGATTGGGGCTGACCGCCGCCATCGCACGGGCGTACCGTGCGGATCGGTGCGCCCGCGCAACGACGTCACGGGCGCCCGGGGGGAGGACGCCATGTCGCGTCGCACACGCCGGATCCCACTGCTCGCAGCCGCGGCGGCCGCAGCCGCGATGCTGCTCGTGCCGCCGACGTCGGCGCTCGCCGCACCGGGCGTGGCGGCCGCGCCGGGCGGCGCCGGCCCCGCCATCCGCGGCACGGTCGTCGCCGACGGTTCGCCGGTGCGTGGGTCGACCGTGCGGTTGTTCGCGGCGGGTGAGGCGCCCGGCGAGGCGACCTTGGTCACGACGGCGATCACGGATGCCTCGGGCTCGGTCGACCTGCGACTGCGCAACGCGGTCGACGACGATGCCGTGCTCTACGCGACGGCGCGGGGCGGCACGGTGCGCGGTTCGGCGATGCCCGCCACGGTCGAGCTCGCCGTGTCGCTCGGCGACCTGCGAAAGGGCGGCGTCGTGATCGACGAGCTGTCGACGGTCGCGGCCGGCACGTCGCTCGCGCAGTTCGCCGTGGGCGGTGCCGTGGGGGGTGCGTCGCCCGGGCTGCAGAACGCCGCGCTCATGCCCCGGAACCTCGTCGACCTCTCGACGGGCGCCGCGACGCGGTTCCTGCTCGAGGCCCCGAACGGTCCGGCGACGGAGACGCTGCCGACCGTCAACTCGCTCGCGAGCATCATCGCGGGGTGCGTGGCGGGGACGAACGACTGCGCGGCGTTCCTGGACGCCGCGACGGACGCCCGGGGCATCCGACCCGATACGACCTGGGAGGCCATGACCCTGCTGCCTGCGAACCCCTCGGGCGACCCGGCCGGCGTGTTCGCGCAGGTGCCCGCGAACCCGCGGTTCACGCCCGTGCGCACCGACGCGCCGGCGGCATGGATCGTGGCGCTGCGGTTCTACGGGAACGGACGCCAGTTCAACGGCCCCGGCAACATCGCCTTCGACGCCGAGGGCAAGGTCTGGACGAACCAGAACGCCACCGTGTCGAAGCTGGCGAAGAAGGTGTGCCCTGGGCTCGAGCTGTTCCGCGTCGATCCGTATTCGAAGGGCAGGCCGGTCGACACGTACACGGGCGGCGGCCTCAACGGGTCCGGCTTCGGGATCTCGATCGACACCCGGGCGCACGTCTGGGCGAGCAACTTCGGCTTCACGGGCTCCGAATGCGCCGGGCCGCCTCCCACGTCGAACAGCGTGTCGGAGTTCACCGCGGTCGGGCAGGCGATCTCGGGCCCGCTCGGCTACCTCGACGGGCCGATCTCCTGGCCGCAGGGCATCGTCTCCGACACCGATGGCGACATCTGGACCGCGAGCTGCGGCACCGACTCGGCCGTGATCTACCCCGACGGCGACCACACGCGAGCCTTCACGGCCCACGCCGCGGGGCACCCGGTCGTCATCCGCCGGGCGTTCGACGTCGCGCAGAGCGCGACGGGCACGGTCTGGGTGACCGCGAACGAAGGTCATGAGATCTTCGCCTTCACATCCGACGGCGAGCAGGTGCCCGGCTCGCCGTTCGGGGACTCGACGACGTTCGACCACGCGCTCGGCGTGGCCAGCGACAGCCTCGGGAACGTGTGGGTGGCGAACTCCGACGTGGTCAACATCCCGTGCGCGCCCGGTGAGGACCTCGAGGCGCCGTCGGGGCCGGGACTGCAGGGCAGCGTTTCGCTCGTCGGGCCCGACGGCTCGATCCAGCAGTTCGAGGGTGCAGGGATGACGATCCCGTGGGGCATCGCGGTCGACGGCGACGACAACGTGTGGGTCGCGAACTTCGGGCAGCAGCGCGTGTCCTACCTGTGCGGCGCGAATCCGGACACGTGCCCGTCGGGCCAGGTCGGCGCGCCCATCTCGCCGGCGGGCACCGGGTTCGCGTTCGACGGCCTCCAGCGCAACACGGGCGTGCAGATCGACGGGTCGGGCAACGTGTGGCTGGCGAACAATTGGGACGAGATCCCCACCGACGGCCTCGCCGATCCGTTCGGCGACGGCCTCGTGGTCGTGCTCGGCGTCGCCGCCCCGATCGCGATGCCGCTCATCGGCTGGCCGCGCCAGCCCTGACGGCGGATCGGTCCCGTCGGGAGTCGACCTCCATGCCCTCCGGTCGTGCGGCCGCGGCGGCCTCCGGTCCGGCGATCGCCTCGAGCCGGCCGAGCGCGGTGCGCGTGCGGGTCGGGTCGCCGTTCGCCCAGTGGGCGGCGGCCAGGAGGGCGAGTGCCGTCGCCTGGTGGCCCTCGTCGCCGGCCTCGTTCGCGATCGCGAGCGCCTCCTCGAGGCGCGGCAGGCTCGCGATCGCCGACGGTGCCCGGTCGGCTTCGAGGAAGAGCGTGCGGGTGAGGCAGCGCACGTCGCCGAGCCGCCGGAACGAGGCCTCGAGCTCGTCGAGCCGCATCGCGACCTCCGTCACCCCGAGCTGCTGCTGGACGAGCGCAGCATGCGCGAGCTCATGCGCGTTCCCCGCCTTCGTCGCGTAGTCGACGCACTCCGCCGCCCACTCCGCCGCGCGTTCCGGCTCGAGGCCCGCCTGGGCGGCGACCGACGCCATCATGTAGCGGGCGTTGTTCACGTGCATGGCGTCGCCCGCGAGCGCGAACGCGTGCATGGCGGCGTCGAACTCCGCGATGGCCGCTGCCGGATCGTCGAGCGCCGCACCGCGCAGCGCGATCCCGCGGAACTGGTGCACCGAGGCCACCGACCACTCGTCGCCGAGCTCGCGGGCGAGTCGTTCGGCCTCGGCGAGGTTCGCGAGCGCCTCGGGGCCGCGGTCGCGATAGGCGTCGGCGAGGCCTGCGAGGTGGTGCGCGTCCCGGCGGGAGGCGGCGTCGTCGCCCGCCGTGGCCAGTGCACGCGCCGCGAGGTCGTCGACGAGCGGCAGGTCGAGGTAGGCGATGCCCGCCCCCATCACGAGCAACTGGGCGGCGTCGGCGTCGGCGACCACGCGCTCGTCGCGTGCGGCCATCGCCACGGAACGGACGCTGTCGACGTCCGAGCCGTACTGCTCGATGCCGACCGACAGCGTGGCGGCGAGCGGCAGGGCCGTCGGATGCCGCGATGCGATCGCCCAGCGCAGCGCTGCGTTCACCTCGGGGCACAGGCGCTCCGAGATGTGCATCGCGTCGTGGCTGTCGTCGACCCGGGCGCGCTGGATGAAGTACGCCGCGACGCCGGCGTGGTAGACCGCGTGCTGCTCGAGCACCTCGCGGATCGTCGCCGCGTCGGTGCGGGCACGGACGAACTCGCGCAGCACCGCGAGCAGCCGGAACCGGCGCGGCGAGCCCCCGGCGGGGACGAGCATGGAGTGGTCGAGCAGCCGCATGATCACGCCCTCGACCCCGGGCTGCGTCACCGCCGCCGCGAGGTCCACGTCGAACGTGCGCGGGAGCGCCGCGAGCCGGCAGAGCACCTCCCGCTCGTCCTCGGCGAGCAGGTCCCACGTCCACTCGAAAGTGGTCTCGAGCGTGCGATGCCGCCCGGCCGGCGCAGCGCGGTCGAGCGCGGCGAAGTCCCGCTCGAGCCGAACGGCGAGCTCCTCGAGCCCGAGGTACCTCGAGACGGATGCCGCGAGCTCGATCGCGAGCGGCAGTCCGTCGAGCCGCTCGCAGATGCGCTCCGCGAGCGCACGGTCGGAGGCGGTCAGCGGCTCGCCCCGCGCGGCGAGCCGATCCAGGAACATCGCGAGCGCGGCGGCATCCGCCCCCTCGACCGAGAGCGGCCCGAGCGCGTACACGTGCTCGGCCGGGTCCCCGAACGGCGTGCGGGTCGTCCCGAGGATCCGGACCTGCGGAGCGTCGCGGAGGATCCGCCGCGCCGCCGCCTGCACGGCCGGACCGACCCGGTCGATGTTGTCGAGCACGAGCAGGTACGGGTTCGACGAGAGCGCGAATGCCACGGACGCGAGCACGTCGCCGCCGGGCACCGCCTCGAGGTCGAGCGCTCGCGCGATCCGGGCGACCACGTCGTCGGGCTCGGCGTGCTCGAGCTCCACCACGATCGGATGATGGTCGTGCCGGTGCCGGTTCGCGAACTCGAGCGCCAGCCGTGTCTTCCCGACGCCTCCCGGACCGGTGATCGAGACGCACCGGTGCGCTTCGGTGAGCGCCGCGAGCGCTTCGAGCTCGGCCGTGCGGCCGACGAATCGCGTGTCCGGCAGGCGCACGGATGCCTCGCGCCGCTCGCCGGCTGCAGCCATCAGCTCGGCGCGGCTCTCTGCTCCGAGCTTGCGGCGGAGGCTCGCGATGTGGCTCTCGACCGTGCGCACGGAGATGAACAACTCCGATGCGATCTCGGGGTTGCTCAGTCGCCGCTCGACCGCGGCCAGGATCGCGCTCTCGCGCGGGGTCAGCGTCTGCCCCGGCACGGCGCCGAGTCTAGAGGCGAATCCGCGTTGCCGCACGGGTTCCCGGCGCACCGGCGGCCGCGCGAGCCGGCGCGGAGGCACGTCGTCTGGTGGACGAGCGAGCCTCCG
Organism: Agromyces sp. NPDC057865; assembly: GCF_042796995.1. Classification (NCBI taxonomy): domain Bacteria; kingdom Bacillati; phylum Actinomycetota; class Actinomycetes; order Micrococcales; family Microbacteriaceae; genus Agromyces; species Agromyces sp. NPDC057865. The sequence continues at coordinate 549,805 of NZ_JBHVMJ010000003.1, forward strand.
CAGCGGCTCGGAGGCGGTCTCCGCGGCGCTCATCGCAGCGGTCTGGTCGGCGGCCTGCTCGGCCGGCGGTGCGGCGATCGGCGCTGCGATCGGCCGGGTCGGGGTCACACGGCGCCGCCGACCGCGGGCCGGGTCGGCATGACCGGGCGCAGGCGGCTGGGCAGCAGCTGGCGGATGCTCCGACGCGGGCGCGCGGCATCCGTGACGCCGGTGCCGGCCTCGCCGGTCTCGGCGAGGCGCTCAGCGACGACGCGGCGGCGCTCGAGGTCGCGCAGGAGGCGCTGCTCGCCCGCCCGTCGCAGTTCGAAGACCTGGTAGTCGGTGCTGAGGTTCATGATCGTGCTCCTCGGGGTCGTGCAGGGGGAGGTGATGGTGGGGGTGGGATCAGCTCCGTCGCGCGGTGAACAGGAGGTACTCCCATTCGGTGCCGCGGTCGGAGCCGTCGAGCCCGTGGGCTCGTCCGAGCTCGGCGAGCGCCTGGTCGAGCGCGCGCACCTGCTCGGGGTCGTCCGCGATGCGGTTGTAGACCGCGATCGTCGGGCCGTAGTGGTGCTTGAAGTAGTCGCGGAACTCCTCGCCGGTGCGGAACCGGTCGAGCTTCACGGTCTCGCGCACGGCCTCGACGTCGGTCACCCGGTCGCCGAGGAGGTCGCGGACGTGCTGCTCGTCGCCCCACAGGGGCGCGGGCTGTGCGCCCTCGGGCAGCGGCGCCGCGAAGGGCTTCATGGTCTTGAACATCTGCCCGATGAAGCCCTCGGGCGTCCACGCGATGAGTGCGAGGCGCCCGCCGGGCTTCACGACGCGCAGGAGCTCGTCGGCCGCCTGCTCGTGGTGCGGCGCGAACATGATGCCCACCGTCGAGAGGGCCACGTCGAACTCGGCGTCGCGGAACGGCAGGTGCTCGGCGTCGGCCTCCCGCCACTCGAGCTCGGCGCCGGCTTCGGTCGCAAGGCGGCGTCCGACGTCGAACAGCTCGGGCGCGAGGTCGCTCGCCACCACGGTCGCGCCGCGGAGGGCGGCGGGGATGGCGGCGTTGCCGCTGCCGGCGGCGATGTCGAGCACGCGCTCGCCGGGGCGCACATCGGCGGCCGCGACGACGCGCGGGCCGAGCTCCCAGATGAGGTCGGACGCGAGCGTGGGGTAGTCGCCCGACGCCCACATCGCGCGGTGCTTCTGCTTGAGCGCGCGGTCGGCGTCGGACTGGACGGATGCGCTGTCGGTCATGGGGGTGATCTCCTCGATGAGGTCGGTCTGGTTCATGCGTACAAGGCTGCTGGGCGGGCACGGATGCCGCATCCGTGCGCGGCACGGAGATTTCCTCAGTGCTCGCACGGGGAGGTGGGTGGTACCGGTGGTTGAGGAGCGCCCGGCGGAGCCGGACGCGTCTCGAATACCCCCGCGGTGCGGGTCTCGAACGCCCGCGGTGCCGCCCTGCCGGGGGTCGCCTAGGCTGGAACACGTGCTGCTCGCCCTCATCCGCCATGGTCAGACCGACTGGAACCTCGCCGGCCGCATGCAGGGACGCACCGACATCCCGCTGAACGAGACCGGCCGCGCGCAGGCGCTCGCCGCCGCCGCCCCGCTCGCCGCGGAGCCGTGGGACGTCGTCGTCAGCTCGCCCCTCGATCGGGCGCGCGAGACCGCCGCGATCATCGCGCAGGAGCTCGACCTGCCGGTCGGCGGGGCCTACGACGAACTCATCGAGCAGGACTTCGGAGAGGCCGAGGGCACGCTCGTCTCGGAGCTCGACGTGCGCTGGCCGAAGCGCGACTTCGCCGACATGGAGCCCGACGTGGAGGTGGGGCCCCGCGGCATCCGTGGCCTCGACCGCATCGCGGTGGACCACCCCGGCGCGCGCGTGCTGGCCGTCGCGCACGGCACGCTGATCCGCTTCACCCTCGCTGCGATCTCGGGTCACGACCCGCGCCACTATCCGCGCCTCGACAACGCGTCGTCGTCGTACGTGCGATTCGACGACGCGTGGGGCGTGCTCACCATCGGCGGTGCGCCCGCGGGCGAGGCGCTGGGCGTCGTCGAGGCAGCGATGGCCGAGGCCGACGCGCGGCTGGGCGTCGTGGGCTAGCTTCCAGCTCCTTCGGCAGTGTCGGCGGCGGCTTCGGCCTGCGACTCGAACGCGCGTGTGCGTGCGAGTCCGTCGAGGATGATGTCGAGACCGAACTCGAACTCGTACTGGTCGTCGCACCATCCGAGGGTCGAGTCGGGATCGTCATGGCGCACGACGGCGAGCATCGCCGCGAGGTGCGGCACCATCGCGGCCAGCTGCGCCAGGTCGGTGTCGTCGCCCGAGTCGTCGTCCTCGCCGAGCTCCTGCGAGAACCCGAACATGCGGCTGCCGAGCGCGTGCATCGCGTGGTGGATGAGGTCGTACGACAGTCCGCCCGAGCGCAGCGTGCCGACGACCGAGTCGACGTAGCGGGCGGTCGTCGGTGCGAGTCCGCTGCGGCTGTCGAGCAGGGCGGGGGCCCACGGATGCCGCAGCATCACGCGACGCGCCCCCAGGATGCGGGCGCGCAGGGCGGCCTGCCACGCGGCATCCGTCTCGGGCACCTCGAAGCCGCCGACCTCGCGCTCGATCTCGGTGAAGACGAGCTCGACGATGCCGTCGAGGATCGCCTCCTTGTTGGGCACGTGGTAGTAGAGCGACATCGCCTCGACGCCGAGCGTCTCGGCCAGGCGGCGGACGGTGAGGGCGTCGATGCCGGCGGTGTCGGCGAGTTCGACTGCGGCGGCGAGCACGCGTTCTCGCGAGAGCGGTGTGCGGCGACCGGTCTGCTGCGTCGTCGAGCTCATGGTCGCCTCCTTCCTGCAGTCTCGAGTGTCTCAGCGCTGATCGCTCGTTGCGAGTCTTGGACCAACGTACGAGGGTCCGGGACATCCGGTGTTCAGACTCTCGACAATCGCTCGATTCCACGCTACCTTACGTCGTAAGACTTACAACGTAAGGCAACGGAGGTTCGAGATGGACACCACGACGAAGACTGCGACGGCGACCGCGACGATGCGGGCGGCGGTGGCGCGTCGATTCGGCGGCCCCGACGTCGTTCGGGTCGAGGAGGTGCGGCGGCCGGTGCCGAACGCCGACGAGCTGCTCGTGCGCGTGCACGCCAGCACGGTCAGCATCGCCGATCACCGGATGCGCAGCCGCGACCTGCCCGAGGGACTGGGGATCATGATCCCGGTGGCACTCGGCGTCTTCCGTCCGCGCAAGCCAGTGCTCGGGATGGACATCGCGGGCGTGGTCGAGGCGGTCGGCGACGAGGTCGAGGGGTTCGCGCCGGGCGACGAGGTGGTCGCGATGCTGGGTGGCGACTTCGGCGGGCACGCGGAGTACGCGCGGGTGCCGATGTCGAAGGCGATCGCGCGGAAGCCGGGGAACCTGTCGTGGGACGAGGCCATCGCCCTGGTGTTCGGCGGCCACACCGCCCTGGCGTACCTCGCCATGGTCGAGATCGGGCCCGGCTCCGAGGTGCTCGTGAACGGGGCATCCGGTGCCGTGGGCACGGCGGTCGTGCAGCTCGCAGCCCTTCGCGGGGCTCGAGTCACGGCGGTCACGAGCGCCGGGAACGCGAACCTCGTCACGTCGCTCGGCGCCCACCGGGTGATCGACTATCGGGCGGCGGACTTCGCGCGCGACGGTGCGACGTACGACGTGATCGTCGAGTGCGTCGGCAACGCACCGTTCGACCGGGTGGAGGGCTCACTGAAGCCCGGCGGAGCACTGCTGCTCGTGGTGACCGGCCTGCGCGGGATGCTGCGCGCGAAGCGCGACACCCGGCGCAGCGGCAAGCTCGTCACGACGTCGGGCGAGCGCGTGAGCCACGAGGACTTCGCGGAGCTCATGCGGCTCGCGGAGTCGGGGGAGTTCCGGCCGGTCATCGATCGCGCCTACGATCTCGACGAGGTCGCCGAGGCGCACCGGTACGTCGACGGCGGGCACAAGCGCGGGAACGTGGTGCTGCGGATCCGCTGACGCATCGGCCGCTGTCCTGTCGGCGATGGTCGCATTGTGACGGGCGCGTCACGGTCGTATGACGGTCTTGGCGAAACGAACGTCCGGCCCCCGGAACCCGCCTCGAGCGGACGTATGATGCGGAAATGGAGGCACCGGCCAGCACCACACTGGTCGTCGTCGGTGACGAGGCGACGTCGGCCATCCACGCGCTCGAGCGGTACGCGAACGTGCGGGCCGCGACCTTCGACGAGGTCTCCGACGATGACGTTGCGCGCTGGTCGGCGTCCGCCACGGCGCCCTACGTCGTGCACGACCACGATCCGCTGGCCCATGTCGCGAACGCCTGGGTGGAGTTCTTCGACGACCAGTCGACCTACGGAGTGCTCGAGCTCGAGATCGACCGTGCGCTCGAGGCCGCCGGTCGGCACGAGATGAACGTGCCCGACTACTACGTCGTGCTGCAGCCCGAGCACATGGCGGCGACGTGGAAGCACTGGTGGCTCGGGGTCCTCGCCGCGGAGTCGCCGACGCGAGTGATCCCGTGGCCGGCCGCCGATGATTCGCTCGCGAAGCTGCTGCGGCACCTGCCGACGGGTCGTGCGTGGCCCGACGTCGAGTCGTGGCTGCCGCGGGTGGTCGGTGCCGTGCCCGATCGGGTGGGGCTCGGCGGGAACTGATCGGGTGCAGGGTGCCTGCATGGGTCGAAACCCACGGCGGCGCCGCAGACTCACGCGGCGGGCTGCCTCGAGGCACTCAATGGCACTCTGTGCAGGGTCTCGTTCGTGGCACCCCGCGCGTCACGCGGCGGGTGCTCTGGGTGGTCGTTCGTGTTGGTCGGCGAGGCGGGTGGGGGATTTGGTTGTGGGGCGCCAGGTTCCGGTGGGGTCGAGCCATCGGGGTGGTCGGAGGTGCGGGACGCCGCGTGCCATGCGGATGATCCAGCCGGAGGTGTCGATGGTGCGGTGGTGGAACCAGCACAGGAGGACGCCGTTGTCGGGGTGGGTGGGTCCGCCGTCGGCGGCGGGGGTGACGTGGTGGATCTCGGTCCATGCGGCCGGGATGGTGCAGCCGGGGATGATGCAGCCACCGTCGCGGAGGGTGATCGCACGGCGCTGGTGGGCGGTGAAGCAGCGTTCGGGCGAGCCGAGCGCGAGGATCCGGCCGGTGTCGTCGAAGGTGACGGTCTGGGTGCCGCCGGTGCAGATCATGTGCCGCGCCGCGCGGAGTGAGATCGGGGTGTCGATGCCGTCGGCGTGCGCGACCCCGCGCCCGGAAGTGAGGTCGGCGGCGCGGACGCTGACCAGGACGGTGGGTGCGGCGCCGCCGATCGTGGGGTGTTCCCCGGAGCGGGCCGCGGTGTCGATGATCGCGGCGAGCACGTCGTGGCGTTGCTGATCGGGGCTGCGGTCCTCACCGGATTCCGCCGCCCGCGCCCGGTCGTGATCGGTCTGGAATCCGCCGCCGACGCGGGGTGAGCGGTGCGCGTCGAAGAGGCGGGTGAGCTTCGCGGCGACCTCGGGCAGCAACTCGCCCGTGACCGGGATGAGCCCATCACGCAGGGTGCGGCCGAGCCGGAATCCGCGCCGACGCATCGCCCGCTCATCAGCGGGCTCGGCGCCGTCGGGGTCGAGGAACACCGCCCACGCCTGCGCCTGGACCCGGAGTTCGTCGGCGGTGCATCGCACCGGCGCCCCGTCACCGGACCCGGTCGCTTCGTTCACGAGTGCCTGTTCGGCGGCGGCGAGCCGGGCGGGGTCGGCGAACGGGCGGGTGCGGTCGAGTTCGCGGATGATCGAGGCTGCGGCATCCGCCCCGACCGCGCCTGTAGCCAGCGCGTCCGCCACCGAAGGGAAGCGGGCTACGCCGGGCTCGCCCGCGAACCCGTCGCGCACGCGGGTCGCCGCACCGAGGCTGACGCGTCGGCGTGCCTCGAATCCGGACACCTGGGTGACTCGCTCGAGCAGCTCGACCGCGGACCGGCACCCCTTGCGGGTCGAGAGGCGTTGGTCGCCGAGCTCGACCCGGGACCGCTCCGCGACCTCACCCGCGACCGCGACCCGGTGCGCATCGACGACCCGACCCAGCGCCTCGAGGGCGCCCGCGTTGACGAGGAGCTCGTCATCGGTCCAGGCGGCGGGCGCATCGAGCCTCAGCGCATCGAGCAGGCGCGACCGTACCTCGTGGTGGGTGTCGCTGATGCCGGTCATGAATCCATCATCACAGCACCCACCGACATCCCGTTCACACGAAAAGGCCAGATCAGCCTGTGAATAACATCACCGACTGACGGCCTGTTGAGGACAAGTCGCCGAGGTCGGAGGGCGGTGAGGGCCATGGGAGTGAGCTGAAGGTGGGAGTGATTGGGCACGAATGCCGCGAGCCCCCTCCGGCCCGCCCCATCCGTCACCTCAGGGGCGCGACGAACGCACCCTACGAGTGCACCCGCAGGTCCACCCACACGAGCCGGTGGTCGCTCGACGGGAACGGGAACACCCCCGTCAGCCGGAACAGCGGATCCCGGAGTCGATGCCCGATCGGTGCCATTCGTCAGCGCGCAGCGTCCGCAGCCCCGGCCAGCACCGCGTCGACCTCCGCGATCCACCCCTCCTTCTCGTGCGGCTCGGCGAAGCTCGCCGTGAACGAGTTGCGGGCGAGCGTCGCGAGCGCAGCGGCATCCAGTGGCAGCGCCGAAGCGATCGCGCGGTAGTTGTCGTCGATGTAGCCGCCGAAGTAGGCCGGGTCGTCACTGTTGACGGTGACGACGAGTCCCGCGGCCATCATCGCGGGCAGCGGATGCCGCGACAGCTCGCGCGGCGCCGTGCCGAGCGCCACGTTCGACAGCGGACAGACGGTGAGCGGCATCCGCAGCTCGGCGAGCCGCCGCACGAGCTCGGGATCCTCCATCGACCGGTTCCCGTGGTCGACCCGCTCGACGTGCAGCACGTCGACCGCGTCGCGCACGTACTCGGGCGGGCCCTCCTCACCCGCGTGCGCGACCAGGTGCAGGCCCTCGGCCGCGGCGCGTGCGTAGACGTCGGCGAACAGCGGCGGTGGGAATCCGACCTCGGTCGACACCATGCCCAGGGCGACGTAGTGCTCGCGGAACGGCAGGATCACGTCGAGCATGTCCATCGCGGCATCCGCCCCGCGCTCGCGCAGGAGGCAGGGGATGAGCGCGACCGACATGCCGAGCTCGCGCCGTGCCTCGTCGAGCGCCGACGCGAGGCCGCCGATCACGGCCTCGAACGGAATGCCGTTGCCGAGGTGCGTCTGCGGGTCCAAGAACATCTCGGCTCGGCGCACGTTCGCTCGGTGCGCACGCCGGAGGTAGGCGCTCGCGAGGTCGTGGAAGTCCTGCTCGGTGCGCAGCACCCGCAGGTTCGCATACAGGCGGTCGAGGAACTCCTGAAGGTCGGCGAACGCGTACGACTCGCGCAGCACGTCGGGGTCGTCGGTGGGCAGGGCGATGCCGTTGCGGCGCGCGAGCTCGACGACGAGCTCGGCCTCCATCGTGCCCTCGAGGTGCACGTGCAGCTCGGCGGTCGGCCAGTCGGTCGTCACGGTCCCGGTCCCGGTCCCGTTCGTGGTCGTGGTCTCGGTCACGGATGCTCCTTTCGTTCCTTCTCCGCCACCGAATCCCCCTCGGCGTGCCGCTTCAGCGCCGCCAGCAACCGCTCGCTCTCGCGCGCGTAGCGCCCGACGATCACCGAGCGCAGGAACCCGATGCGTCGCGGGATGCCGAGCTCGACCGTGCGCGTCACGCGCGCGCCGATGGCCGTCGCCGAGACGGACATGGTCACCGTGCTGTCGATCGTGCCGGCCAGCCGGGGACGCAGGGTCATCGGCTGCCGGAACGCGATCACGTCGGGCCGCGCGACGGCGATAACCATGCCGCGGCGCACGCCCTGGCGGCTGTGCTCGACGTAGGTGGTGCCGACCTCGACGGGCGGCGGCGAGATCTCGCTCGTGCCCTGGTAGTCGGTCGACGACGTGAGCCAGCGCCCGTAGCCGTGCAGGTCCGCGACGAGGTCGAACACCGACTCGGGGGAGGCGGCGATGTCGACGTGCCGCTCGATGGTCGTCGTCACGCCTCCAGCGTCCCACCGTCGGCCGCGCGTGCATAGCGTTGCGCGTACGTGCGCAGCAGTGGCGCGAGCTCGGGCGGCGATTCGACGGTGAAGTCCATGTTCAGCATGCCGATGTACGCGGCGATCGTGTCGAGCGAGTCGGCGCCGGTGACGAGCACCGACTCGTCGTCGGACACCGCCTCCACGACGCCGACGGTGGGGTTGATACGCGCGATCACGGCCTCGGCCGGGGCGGCGACGCGGAAGCGCGCGTGCACGTTCCATCCGCTCATCGCGATCGAGCGCATCGCGAAGGCCGTGTAGTCGCCGCCGGGCAGCGGGCTGGGCTCGAAGCGGCGGCGCGTCGGCATGCGCGGCTCGATCCAGTCGGCACGGTGGACGCCCCACTCGCCCGAGTGCGGATCCCGTCCGACGAGGTACCAGCGGCGCTGCCAGCTCAGCAGGCGATACGGCTCGACGAGCCGCGGAGTGCCGCGGTCGTCGAAGCGCAGCCACTCCATGTCGCGGATGGCGGCGGCGATCGCGGCGAGCACGGCGTGGTCGACCTCGGGGTCGGGGGCATCCGTGCCGATGTTCTCGGGCGCCTTCTCGACCACCGCGCCGATCGCCGCGACAGTGGGACGGAGGTGCGACGGCAGCACCTGCTCGAGCTTCGCGAGGGCGCGGGCGCTCGACTCCTCGATGCCCGTGATGCCCGTGGCGACCTGGAGTCCGATCGCCACGGCCACCGCCTCCTCGTCGTCGAGCAGCAGCGGGGGGAGCTTGCCGCCCGCGCCGAGCCGGTAGCCTCCGGCGGAGCCGCGCCTGGCATCGACGGGGTAGCCGAGCTCGCGCAGCCGGTCGATGTCGGTGCGGATCGTCCGGGGTGAGACCCCCAGCCGCTCGGCGAGCTCGGCGCCGGTCCAGTCCGGGCGCGCCTGCAGCAGCGACAGCATGGCGAGCAGTCGCGCGGCCGTGTCGGACATGCCCCCAATTCTGCCCGGCGATCCCGGCCATCCGGTCGGATCACCATGGACGCCGGCCGACTTCCGCTGTATATTCAACAACTATCAATTATAGAAACTGCGCTGCACGGCCGCAGTTTCCGTGGCATCCGATCGAAGGAGATCAGCCATGTCGGATCAGAGCCTCTACGAACGCCTCGGCGGCGTCTTCGCGATCGCCGCGGTCGTCGACCACTTCAGCGACGCGGTTGTCCGGAACCCGATCGTCGGCCAGCAGTCGCAGAACCCGGCGCTCCGGGAGTGGCACACCCAGAACCTCGGTCGGCTTCCCGGCCTGAAGTTCATGCGCACGCTCTGGGTGTGCAACGTCGCGGGCGGGCCGTTCGAGTACACCGCGACGGTGCCGGGCAGCACGACGCTCGGCCTCGAGGAGGCGCATCGCCGGCTCCACATCTCGCCCGACGAGTTCGACGAGGTGGCCGCCGAGCTGGGCCGCACCCTCGACGCCGTCGGCGTGCCCGAGCAGGACAAGGGCGAGGTGCTCGCAGCCTTCGCCGCCCACAAGGACGAGGTCACCCAGGGCTACCGGGGTTGAGTGGAGTGTTCGCAGCCCTTCGACACGACGGCGAGCGCAATTCTGACAATTAGGAATCGAACGTTCCTAATGACGCCGTAGCGTCGGAGACATGACGAACACCGCGAACACCACCGCCACCGACATCCGCCCGTTCCGCGTCGAGGTCGACCAGGCCGAGCTCGACGACCTCATGGACCGCCTCGCCCGCACGCGCCTGCCGCAGCCGGCGCCCGGCGACGACTGGAGCTACGGCACGCCCAACGCGTACCTCCGCGACGCGGTCGAGCAGTGGCGCACGACCTACGACTGGCGCGCCGAGGAGGCGCGCATCAATGCCGTGCCGCACTTCATGACCGAGATCGACGGGCAGCCGATCCACTTCATCCACGTGTGTTCGCCGCACGCAGGTGCGACGCCGCTCCTGCTCGCGCACACCTACCCCGGTTCCTCCGTCGACTACCTCGACCTGATCGGCCCGCTCGTCGACCCCGTCGCGCATGGCGGACGCGCCGAGGACGCCTTCGACGTCGTGGTGCCGGATGCCCCGGGCTTCGGCTTCTCCAACCCGGTCACCGAGCCCGGCTGGGCGACCGCCCGCGTCGCCCGGGCCTACGACGAGCTCATGCGCCGCCTCGGCTACACCGAGTACGGCATCCACGGCTCCGACAACGGCGCGATGGTCGCCCGCGAGCTCGGCCTGCTGAACCCCGACGGCTTCCTCGGCCTGCACGTGCTGCAGCTGTTCTCGTTCCCGTCGGGCGACCCGGCCGAGTTCGAGCGCCTCGAGCCGCAGGACTACGCGGGGCTCGAGCACATGCAGTGGTTCCAGTCGGTGGGCGGCTACAACACGATGAACGCGAGCCGCCCCCAGACCGTCGCCGTCGGCCTCAGCGACTCGCCGGTCGGCCTGCTCGCCTACAGCGAGCTGTTCAACTCCTTCGGCAACGGCACCTCGCTCGTGCCGCTCGAGAAGATCCTCACCGAGGTCACCGTGAACTGGTTCGCCAACGCCGCGGCCGGCATGAGCCGCGTCTACCTCGAGGACGCACGCGCCCAGGGCGAGCCGCAGGTGAACGACGCGCCGACGGGCGTGGCCGTGTTCAAGGACGACTTCCAGACGATCAAGGTCTTCGCCGAGCGCGACAACTCGAACATCGTGCACTGGAGCCGCTTCGAGCAGGGCGGGCACTTCGCCGCGCTCGAGGTCCCCGACGACGTCGTGGGCGACATCCGGGCGTTCTTCGCCACGCTGCGCGGCTGAGCGCCGACACGATCGAGACCATCGGATGCCGCGGGGCGAGGGCTCGCGGCATCCGCTCACGTCTGCGGGCCCCCGCGAGCGCTGGGGCCTCGCTCAGTCGTTCGGCGGCAGCGCGAGTGCCCGGATGCGGAGCACGATGAACTCGGCCGGCCGGATCGGCGCGAAGCCCACGACCACCGTGAGTTCACCCCTGTCGAGGTCCTCCCGGGTGATGGTCTCGCGGTCGCACTTCACGAAGTACGCGCGATCGGGGCTGTTCCCGTGGAACGCCCCGGCCCGGAACAGGTCGTGCAGGAACGTGCCGATCGACGCGCGCACGTCCCGCCACAGGGCCCCGTCGTTCGGCTCGAACTGCGTCCACTGCAGCCCGCGGTCGATGGCCTCCTCGAGCATCAGGGCCGTGCGTCTCACGGGCACGTACTTCCACTCGCTCGCCGCGGCATCCGCACCCGCGAGCGTTCGCGCGCCCCAGACGATCGGCCCACGACCGGGGAACGTGCGGAGGGTGCTGACGCCGAGCTCGTTGAGCGCCTCCGCCTCCCGCTGCCCGAGGCGGAACTCGAGGCCGTCGGCGCCGCGCAGGTCGGCGTCGGTTCCGGCCGGTGCCGACCACACGCCCTGCGCAGCGTCGGTTCGGGCGATCACGCCGGCCACGGTCGCGACGGGGGAGAAGGTCTCGACGGCGCCCGCCTGCGCCGGGTCCGAGCGGCGGAGCCGCGGCGCGTAGAGCGCGGCGTTGGGGCTCGCCGTGCCGACGGCGGCCACTGCGCCATCCCGCATCGCGTGCTCGATCGCCGCCGCGCTCGTCCACGACGGCGGCGGATCGACGAGCAGCATCGCGCGGCGCCGCTCGCAGAACGCGACCGCCTCGGCGACGATCTCCCGAGCCTGCTCGTCGGCCGCCGACTCCGAGGGGAGTATGAGCAGGTTCACCGGATCGACCCGCTCGAGTGCGGCGAGTCCCGCGCGCACCCCCTCGATGCCGGCATCCTCGACGCGTGCGACCACCGCGGAGCGACCGCCGTTCTCGAAGTACGAGGCCAGCCCGCGCCGCAAGGGGGAGGAATGCAGCTCGCCCCAGATCGCGTCCTCGTCGGTGCCCCAACCGTCGAACTCGTCGGAGTCGACGACGATGAGGTCGTCGGGGCCGGGAGCGAGGCCGACGAACGCCGGGATGGCCGTCGCCGGCATGTCGATCGGATGCTCCATCAGCTGCCTCCCCGTCGAGCGGATGCCGCGATGCCTCGGGCCGAGCCTCCTCCGGGCCGGTCGCGGTGTCAAGGTGGGGATGCGTGGCCACCCGTGTGCGTCGCCGGGGTCACGGCGACGGCGCGGAGCCGGAGCTCCGCGCCGTTCGCGTGTCGCGCACGCTTGTGGGCCGCCGCGTTGGTCAGGCCGCGGGAGCCGCGGTGGCGGGCTGGGCGACCGCGTGCTCGAGCGCCCAGGCAAGCGCGTAATCGGCGACTTCCTCCCAGCCGTCCTGGCTGACGATGCGGTGCGTGCGGCCGGCGAACTCTCGGTAGTCCACGGTCGCCGGGCTGCCGGTCGAGCGGTACTTCTTCACGATCGCCCGGCCGATGGCCGGCGGCACGACGTGGTCGATCTCGCCGGTGATCACGAGCAGCGGCGCGCGCTCGGCACGGGCGTAGTCGACGTGGCTCACGCCGCCCCGCTCGTTCAGCGTGGACGCGACGCCCTCGAAGAAGACGCGGTTGTAGGAGTTGACGGCCTGGTCGGCCCAGACGCGGTCGGACTCGGCGCGCGAGAGGTCGTTGCCGAAGGTGAAGTGGAAGTGCGACTTCGAGATCGGCCTGGCGCCGTTGCGGTCGAACGGGTTCGAGAGGATCGGCGTCCCCGTCCAGAGCGTCGAGAGCGGGAGGGTCGTGATGCCGGCGGTCTGGCCGGGCTCGACGCCGACGTAGGCGACGCCGAGGCCGCGGTCGGCGAGCATCTGGGTGATGACGCCGCCGAAACTGTGTCCCATGATGATCGGCGTGCGGGGGAGGGCGCGGATGATGCGCTCGTAGTGGTCGGCGATCTGCTTCAGGCCGACGCCCTTGACTGCTGCCGGGTTCGAGCGGATGTCCTCGACGCTGCGGTCGTCGATGCCGGGCCAGCCCGGGACGATGACCTCGTGGCCCTGCGCGCGGAAGCGCTCGGCCCAGGTGTCCCAGCTCTTGGGGGTCATCCAGAGGCCGTGGACGAGGACGATGGTGGCCTTGGTGGGGTCGGTGGCGGTCATGGTTTCCTGCTCCTTCGAGGTGATGCGAATCCGTGCTGATGGTGGTGCTCGGCCTGCGTTGGCTCTGCGCTGATCGATCTTAAAGCAGAACGACCGTTCTGTCTTGCTGAGAGTGAACATATCCCGCCGTGCCGACCGATGTCAAGCAAAAAGAGAAAGATCGTTCTATCATTTTTCACATGGCCACTCGAACGACCCCGTCCGGCACGTCCGCCGCCCGCGACCGACTCCTGCGCACAGCGTCGGAGCTCTTCTACCGCGAGGGCATCCACTCGGTCGGCGTCGACCGGATCATCGCCGAGGCCGGCGTGACCCGCGCGACGTTCTACCGGCACTTCCCGAGCAAGGAGGACCTCGTCGAGGCGTACCTCGGCGTCGAGGATGCGAACATCCGCGGCGCGTTCGAGGCCGCCGAGGCATCCGGGGCCGAACCGAAGGCGCTCGTGGGACTCGTGATCGAGAGCCTCGCCGACGACGTGGCCCTGCACCACACGCGCGGATGCCCCTTCATCAACGCCGCGGCCGAGTACCCCGACGCCGACAGCGGCGTTCGCATCGCCGTGGCCGAGCACCGCGCCTGGTTCCGGTCGACGCTCGAACAGCTGCTCACCGCGGCCGAGGCGCCCGATCCCGAGGGTGCCGCCGCCGAGCTCGTGCTCGCCCGCGACGCCGCGATGGTCGGCGGCTACCTCGACGGGTGGGACCGCGTGCGGCCCGCGTTCGTGGCATCCGCCAACCGCATCGCTGGCGTGTCGGCCTGAGGGCGGCGCTGATGCCCGACGCGGGCGTTCACGCGGTGGCGGATGCCGCGGGCGCGGCCGGCGCCGCCGGGCGACGCGTGCGCCACAACATCACGACGAGCAGGTACAGCACGCCCAGCGCGCCGGTGATCGCCGCGAGCAGCATCCAGTCGACGGGACCCGTGCCACCCGCGAACGAGAGGCCGACGACGACGGTCGAGCCGATGCATCCGAGCGACCGGGCCGTCTGGAAGAGGCCGGCCGCCTGGCCCTCCTGGTCGGGCGGCGCCGCCACGTAGAGCGACTGCGTGATCGAGATGAGCACGAGCACGTACGGGATGCCGATGATCGCGGTGACGGCGAGGATGACGAGCGGCGCCGTCGAGACGCCGAGCAGGAGCAGCGACAGCGTCGAGATCGCGAGCGCGACCGCGCCGATGACGGATGCCGCGCGGAGACCGCGCCGGTCGATGAGCTTCTCGGCCCACGGGGTCACGAGCGCGTTGAACGCGGCGAGCGGCAGGAGCAGCAGGCCGATCACGTCGGTGCGGTAGCCAGCGTGGTCCTCGAGGTACTGCGGGATGCCGAACAGCGCGCTGTAGAACACGAGGTTCGCGAGGATGAAGACGACGTAGACGCGGACGAGGGCCACGTTCGCGGCGAGCAGGCGGAGGTCGATGAACGGAGTCGACGCGCGCAGCTCGCGCCACGTGAACAGCGCGCCCGCCGCAAGCACCACCGGCACGAGCAGCCAGGTCGGGTCGCTCGTGAGGTCGAGCAGGAACACGAGCAGCGCCACGATCGTGACGACGAACAGGAGGATGCCCGGCACGTCCGCGTCGCGCAGCACCGTCCGCACCGGCGTGTGCGCACGTGGTGCGTCGCGGGGCACGAGCAGGTGCGTCCAGATCAGCGCGATCGCGGCGAGCGGGATGTTGATCCAGAAGATCGCCTGCCAGCCCCCCAGGACGAGCAGCACGCCGCCGATGACGGGACCCACCGCTGCCGAGCTCGTGTCGATGAGCTGGATGCGCCCGATCATCTTCGGTGCGGAGCCGCCCGAGCGTGCGGCGATGGCGTGGAGCATGGCGGCCGCCGCGGGGAACGTCGTGGCCGTGCCGATCCCGAGCAGGATCCGCACCGCCAGCAGCCACGCGAACGTCGAGGCGAACGGACCCAGGGCGCCAGCGATGATGGTGATCACCATGCCGGCCGCGAACACGCGACGGGCCCCGTACTGGTCGGCGAGCCGCCCCATGAGCGGCTGCAGCACCGCCGAGGTGAGGTAGAAGGCCGAGATCACCCAGGTGACGGTCGCGACGTCGACGGCGAACTCCTGCCGCAGCGTGCTGAGCGACACGGCGGTCATGCCCGAGTTCAGCGCGCTGAGCGCGGTGCCCGTGCAGAGCGCGGCGATGACCCAGCCCGACCGCGGCGGCGTCTTCGCCCGCGGTGCTCCGGGCGCGGGGGAGCTCACGACACGCCCGCCAACTCGGCGAGCCTCGCGACCCCCGACCCCATGTTCGCCTGCATGCGGTGCAGCGCGTCGTCGAGCCGGGCGCTCCGCTCGCCGGGCGGCGTGCGAACCGGATTCAGCGCCACGCCGTCGGCCCACGCCTTGATGTCGGGCTCGGCGCCGAACGAGCTCGAGGCGCGAGCGCCGAGCACCGTCATCCGCGCCCAGTCGGCGAGCGAGTTGCCGTATGGCGTCGGCGGGCACAGGCGGTTCTTCTCGGCGTCGTCCTCGCGGGTCGCCTCGACGTAGCCGACGAGGGCCGCGCCGAAGCACGGGAAGCCCGCTCGGATGGGCTGGAGCGTGATCGCGTCCGGCGTCCAGACGGGCACGAGCGGCGGCTGCCGCAGACCGTCGCCGGCGCAGTGCACGACGAGGGCGTCGGCGGGGATCGCCACCGACGCGTCGGCGAACGCGATGCGACCGCGTTCGACGCTCGCGATGTGCCCGTGGCGCACGACGTCGTCGATGGTGCGCAGCGCCTCGAGCTCCCAGCGTCCGAGCGTGGGCGCCTTGGCCATGGTGGGAGTCACTGCGGGATCGATCCGCAGCATGATGCCGGCGTCCTCGAGCCGGAAGAAGAGGTCGTCGAGGGATGCCGCGTCGGTCGCGGCCCGCATCAGGTCGGCGACCATGCCGAGGAAGATCGCCGGGTCGGGCTGGATCACCGCGCGGTTCAGCATCCAGGGATCGCGCGGGCGGATCCAGGTGATGGCGTCGGCGTCCACGCTACGCGACAGGAGCCAGATGCAGGCGTCGGTCGCGGTCTTGCCCGACCCGACGATCACGTACCGGCTCGGCGCCGCGTGGAGGTGCGCCAGTTCGTTGACGGGCACGACCCGCACACCGTCGGCGACCGCGAACGGCGGCGGCTCCTCGGCCGGGATCACCGGGGACAGGTGGTGCGCGTCGACGATGCGGCAGTCCACGGGCACCTCGTACCGCTCGCCCGAGACGCGCGACGCGAACGTCCGCTCGCCGAGGAATTCGCACCCGGCGAAGTGCTCCACCCGATCCGACTCGAGCAGGCGGTCGGCCAGGACGTGCTCGTAGTAGGCGCAGATCTCGGCCTTCGTCGCGCGCTCCTGCAGTCCGGTCTCGGGTCCGCGCTGCTGGAGGCGGCCGCCGCCGAGCAGGGTCGACGCGACCCCGTAGAAGGCCGACGATTGGTGCAGGCGCACGAACGGGTAGGCCTCGAGCCAGTGTCCGCCGACGGCGTGCCGTCGGTCGACGATCGCGACGCGGGCGCCGGGCGCATGGTCGACGAGGGCGTCGGTGAACGCCATCCCGGTGGCGCCGGCCCCCACCACGAGGTAGTCCGCGTGGACCACGTGGGTCACGGGAACCACTGAAGCACTCCGCGCACCCGGGTGTCCACACCGGCGCACGGTGCGTCGCGGTGTTGCGGCCCGGCTTCGCCGGTTCCGGTCGCCGACGCTAGGGTCGAGGCATCCGTTGTCCGCGGCCGCGGCGCCGACGTGCCCGTCGCACCGCAGCCGACCGCGCCGGCCCACCGCCCGAGAAGGAACCGCCCCCGGAGATGACCGTGACCTCGTCGAAGCCGAGCCGCGCCGGTGCCGCCGCCACGTGGTGGAGGGCCCAGCGCAAGCGGGTGATCTGGTGGACCGTGATCGCGCTCGTCGCGCTCGTCGTCGTGGTGCTCGTCGCCCGCTGGCTGCGCACGTTCCCGGCGGTCGAGCAGTTCGTCGAGACGTACCCCGGCATCGTCCCGCCGCCCGAGGGAACGCCCGTCGGCATCCCCGCGTGGCTCGGCTGGCAGCACTTCCTCAACTCGTTCTTCCTGCTGCTGCTCGTGCGCACCGGGTTCCAGCTGCGGTCGAAGCAGCGCCCGCCCGGCTTCTGGACGCGGGACAACTCCCGCTGGCCGCGCACGAAGCGGAACCCGCGCCGCATGGGGATCTTCCTCTGGTTCCACCTCTGGCTCGACGTGTTCTGGGTGCTGAACGGCGTGGTCTACGTCGTCCTCCTGTTCGCGACCGGGCAGTGGCTGCGCATCGTGCCCACCGACTGGGCGGTCGTCCCCAACGCGCTCTCGGCGGCGCTGCAGTACGCCTCGCTCGAGTGGCCGACCGAGAACTCGTGGGTCGTCTACAACGCGCTGCAGCAGCTCGCCTACTTCACCGTCGTGTTCATCGCGTCGCCGCTCGCGATCCTCACGGGCCTGCGCCTCTCGTCGATCTGGCCGCTCGAGGGGCCGCTGGTGCGCGCGTTCCCCGAGAAGCTCGCGAAGGCCGTGCACTACCCCGTGATGCTGTTCTTCCTCGCGTTCACGTTCGTGCACGTCGTGCTCGTGTTCCTGACGGGGGCGCTCGCGAAGCTCAACCAGATGTACGCCGCCCGCGACGCCGACGACTGGGTCGGGTTCGCCGTGTTCGCGGCATCCGTCGTGGTCATGGTCGTCGCCTGGGTGCTCGCGAAGCCGCCGCTGCTGAAGCGCATCGCCGCGACGTCGGGTCGCGTGCAGGGCTGACGCCGTCGCTCCCTGAGCCCGTCGCTCCCTGAGCCCGTCGAAGGGAGCCGCAGGGCTGACGCCGTCGCTCCCTGAGCCCGTCGAAGGGAGCCGCAGGGCTGACGCCCGGCCGACGGCGCGGTAGCGTGCCGGAGTGGCCACGCCGCTGATCGACGACGACGAGCTCGACGACCTCGAGCGCGAGTTCGTGGCGCGCGTGCGCGGGCGCGTGCTCGAGATCGGCGCGGGCGACGGCGAGAACTTCGGCGCGTTCGACCCCGACGTGGAGTGGCAGGGCCTCGAGCCCGACGCGACGCGCCGTGCCGAGCTCGCGACCCGCGCGAAGGAGTGGCGGCACGCGGCGGTGCCGCTCGACGCGAAGGCCGAGGCGATCCCGCTGCCCGACCACTCCGTCGACGCGGTCGTGGGCACCTACGTCCTGTGCTCGGTGACCGACCAGGCGGCCGCGCTGGCCGAGGTGCGCCGCGTGCTCGTCCCCGGCGGACGCGTCGTGTTCGTCGACCACGTGCAGGCGCCGCCGCGCACGCTCAAGCGGTTCGTGCAGGCGGTCGCCACCCCGATCGCGAAGCGCGTCTGCCACGGATGCCACTGGGATCGCGACACCGAACGGGCCCTCGTCGAGGCGGGCTTCACGGGCACCGACGTGCGGCGGCTCCGCGTGCGATCGATGCCCTTCGGCCCGGTGCCGATGCTGCTCTTCGACGGGCGCGCGCCCGGGCCGTGAGCGTCCCGTTCCCCTCGAGCGTCCTGTTCCCGTCGAGATGCAGGAACTTCTTCGCGGCACGCCCTGGCGACGCGGCATCCGCCCGGCGTGTCGGCCGGAACGTCCTGCATTCGGATGCTGCGGGTCAGCTCGGGACCTGGGCGGGTGGCAGGGGCTGGGACGGCGGCGTCGCCGCGGTCGCCGCGGCCGCGGCCGCGTCGAGCGCCGAGCGGGCGAGGAACGTCGATCCCGCGACCGCGGCGGGCATCGCGATGATCGCACCGAACGGGATCATGAAGCACAGCTGCGTGGCGATGCCGAATCCGAAGAGCTGGGCGCGGTGCCCGCGCAGGATCGCCCGCCGCCGGGGTCCGTCCATGCCGCGCGCCTCGAACGGTCGCGACGTGAGCTCCATGGCGAGCAGCCGCCCGGAGAGCACCACGCCGAGCGCGGGCGCGAGCACGGCGCCGACCACCGGGATGAACCCGATCAGGCCCACGCCGATCGCCGTGACGAGGGCGAGGCCGATGAGCCCGATCCCGTCGCGGACGGTGCGCCAGAACCCCGTTCCCTGCTCGGGAACCGGGCCGCCGACGGTGCCTTCGACGGCGCGCCAGATCCGCTCGTAGAACGGGTCGCCGACGATGAGCGTGAGCGCCGTGAACGTCAGGGCCGCGAACACCACAGCCCCGCCGAACAGCACGGCGCCGACGAGCACCTGCACGACCATGGGCCAGGGGTCGACCCAGTCGTCGGCGAACGGCGTCATCCAGTCGGCGATGCCCGCGAGGTTCACGGCAAGGGCGGAGAGTCCCGCGACGATGAGCACGAACACGATCGCGGCCGGGATGACGCCGAGCATCATCACGCCCGGGCGCCGGCCCCAGAAGCCGAACCCGCGCAGCAGCATCCCGACACCCGAGAAGAACCGGCCCACCACGTGCACCACTCTAGGATGGGCCTGCCGCCGGGCCGTCGGGGCTTGACGGCGGGGAGGGCGGCATGGTGATCGAACGCGACGTGCGCCTCGCCGACGGGCGTGTCCTGCACGCGTACGACAGCGGGGCGGATGCCACGACGCGCCTCGTGCTCGCCTGGCACCACGGCTCTCCGCAGACGGGCGCCCCGCTCGAGCCCGTGCTGTCCGCGGCGTCGGCGCGCGGCATCCGCGTGATCTCGTACGCACGACCGTCGTACGGCGGCTCGTCGGCGCACCCCGGACGAGACGTCGCGTCGGCCGCCGCCGACCTCGTGGCGGTCGCCGATGCGTTCGGCGTCGAGCGACTCGCGTCGATGGGCGCGTCGGGCGGCGCGCCGCACGCGCTCGCCGGCGCGGCGCTGAGGCCCGACCGGGTCGCCGCGGTCGTGACGCTCGCGGGCCTCGCGCCGTACACCGGCGCGTTCGACTGGTTCGACGGCATGCGCTCACCCGGGGCGCTCCACGCGGCGCGGCGCGGTCGCGATGCGCGGGTCGCGTTCGCCGAGGTCGACGAGTGGGACCCCGAGCAGTTCATCCCGGCCGACTTCGCGGCGCTCGACGGGAACTGGTCGTCCCTCGGTGCGGACGTCGCGCGCTCCGAGGCGTTCGGCCCCGACGGCCTGATCGACGACGACGTCGCGTTCGCCGCGTCGTGGGGGTTCGAGCTCCAGGACGTCGCTGCGCCCGTGCTGCTCGTGCAGGGCGAGCTCGATCGGGTCGTGCCCCGACGGCACGCCTCGTGGCTGCTCAGCCGACTGCCGAACGCGACACTCTGGATGCGACTCGACGACGGCCACGTGTCGGTGCTCGACGTCGTGCCCGACGCGATGGACTGGCTGCTCGAGCGCGTGGGCTGAGGCGCGGCGCTCGGGTACGGCGAGCCGTGCCCGCTACACCAGCGAGTCGAGCGCCCCCACCAGGTCGCGGTGCAGGTCGTCGACGTGCTCGAGCCCGACCGAGAGCCGCACGAGCCCCTCGGGGATCGTCGGCTGCTCGAGCGGCCACCGCCGGCGGCGCTCGAGCGTCGACTCGACGCCGCCGAGGCTCGTCGCGTGCACCCAGAGGCCCGTGCGCTCCGCGAGGGCCTCGGCCGGCTCTGCGCCGCCGCGCACGACGATCGACACGATCGCGCCGAAGCCGGGGTAGCGCACCTCCTGCAGCGCCGGGTGCCCCTCGAGCCGGCGCACGAGCTCCTGCGCGTTGGCCTGCGCGCGCTCGAGGCGCACGGGCAGCGTCCGCAGCCCGCGCAGCGCGAGGAACGTCTCGAGCGGCGCCGGGATCCCGCCCGTGAGGGAGCGGCGCTGCACGACCGCGTCGGCGTGCTCGGGCAAGGCCGCGACGACCGCGCCCATGAGCACGTCGCTGTGGCCCGAGATGTACTTCGTCGCGGAGTGCACCACGAGGTCGGCGCCGAGGGCGAGGGGCTGCTGCAGCAGCGGGGTCGCGAACGTGTTGTCGACCACGACGAGCGCGCCGTGCTCGCGCGCCGCCGCGACGATCGCCGGGATGTCGGCGACCTCGAGCGCGGGGTTGGTGGGCGACTCGAACCACACCATGGCGGCGCCCTCGGCCGCCGCGGCGACGGCCGCCGTGTCGGTGATGTCGACGTACACGGCCTGCAGACGGCCCTTCGCCTGGAGGTCGTCGAGGAGGGCGACCGTGCCGGTGTACGAGTGGCGCGGCGCCACGACGGTGCCGCCCGGTTCGACGAGGTCGAGCACCGCCGCGATCGCGGCCATGCCCGATGCGAATGCCACGCACCGGCCGCCCTCGAGCGCGCCGAGGGCGTCCTCGAACGCCGTCCAGGTCGGGTTGCCGTAGCGGCCGTACACGAGGTCGCCGCCGGCGACGAACGTCGACGAGAGGTGCACCGGCACGCTCATCGACGCGTCGGGCTCGTGCGGCGGCCGCCCGGCGATGATGGCGACGGTGTCGGGGTGGAGGGCCGGTGCGCCGGCCTCGGTCGTCTCGTGCACTGCGGTGCCTCCCGGTGGTCCAGAGGGGGAGCGGATGCCGCGGCGGCGGCAGGCGCACCGGCCAGCGTAACCCGGGGATGGTGGACGTGACGCGGCATCCGTTACCATATGTGAAAGCAGCATTCATATATGAAAGTCAGGTCACGCTGATGTCGGAGCTCGTCGAACGCGGTGCCGCGCGCACCCGATGGATCAGGTCGCGGATGCCGCTGCTCGCCGCGGTGCGCGACGAGTTCGCCGAGCGCCGGCCCTTCGACGGCCGCCGTGTGGGGATGTCGCTGCACGTCGAGCCGAAGACGGCCGTGCTGCTCGAGGTGCTCGCCGCGGGCGGCGCCGAGATCGTCGCGACCGGCAACCACGGCTCCACGCAGGACGACGTCGTGGCGTTCCTGCGCGGCCAGGGCATGACCGTGTTCGGCGCGCGCGACGACACGCTCGCCCAGCACGAGGCGAACGTCGCATCCGTGATCGAGGCGCGGCCCGACATCCTGCTCGACAACGGCGCCGATCTCGCCGCCGGCATCGTGGCCGCCGGCCTCGCCGACGGCGTGGTGGGCGGCACCGAGGAGACGACGAGCGGCGGCATCCGGCTGCGGGCGGAGCTCGCGGGCCGCATCCCGTTCCCGACCATCGTCATCAACGACAGCGCGCTGAAGGCGATCGGCGAGAACCGGCACGGGGTCGGCCAGTCGGTCGTCGAGAGCATCATGCGCATCACGAACCTCATGATCCCGGGGCGCCGGTTCGTGGTCGCGGGCTACGGCTGGTGCGGGCGCGGCATCGCGCAGTACCTCCGCGCGTTCGGGGGCCGCGTCGCCGTCGCCGAGATCGACGAGCTCAAGGCGTTCGAGGCCGCGCTCGACGGCTACCGGGTCGCCGACCTCGGCGAGCTCGCCGAGTGGGGCGAATTCTTCATCACCGCCACGGGGCATCCGGGCATCATCACCGACGACATCGTGGATCGCATGCCCGACGGCGCGGTGCTCGCGAACGCGGGCCACTTCCCATGGGAGATCGACGTCGAGTCGCTCTCCGCCCGCGCGACCGAGGTCACCGAGCTCGACGCCGCGATCGAGCGCATCGACCTGCCCGACGGGCGGCACGTGATCCTGCTCGCCGGCGGACGCATGGTGAACCTGGCGGGCCGCGAGCCGAAGGGCAACTCGCTCGAGGCCATGGACCTCGGGTTCCTGCTCCAGTCGCTCTCGCTCGAACGCGTCGCGACCGCCGCGTCCACGCTCGTGCCCGGGGCGCAGCCCGTGCCCGACGACCTCGAGCGCGAGATCGCCCGCCGGTTCGTGCGCGCGCTCGGCGCCGACCGCTGACGGCCGCGACGGGGCATCCGATGGCCGAGCGCAGCACCGAACGCACCGAACGCACCGAACGCGGCACGGACTACTCCGCCCCCGCCCTCGACAAGGCGCTCGACATCCTCGAGCTCCTCGCGGGGGAGGCGGGCGGACTCACGCAGACCGAGATCGCCGAGCGCGTCGGCCGGAACGTGAGCCAGATCTACCGCGTGCTCGCGACGCTCGAGCGGCGCGGCTACCTCACGCGCGACGACCGGTCGGGCCGCTACGTGCTCTCGATGGCGCTGTTCGACCTCGCGCACCGGCACCCGCCGCTGCGCGGGCTCGTGCAGCTCGCCACGGGCCCGATGCGCGGGCTCGCCGACCAGGTGCGCCAGTCGTGCAACCTCGGGATCGACGACGCCGGCGCCGTGCGCATCGTCGCGCAGGCGGAGTCGCCCGCCGACTTCGGCTACCACGTGCGGGTCGGCGCGCGCTTCCCGCTCGAGTCGACCGCGACGGGTGCGGTGCTGGCCGCGGGCACCGATGCCGCGACGTCCACCGCGCTCGAACCCGGCGAGGCCGCGCAGCTCGACGACGGCTGGCTCGCCCGGCCCGACCGGCTGCAGGCGGGCGTGACGGATGTCGCGGTCGCGATCACCGACCGGCGCGGCCACACGGTCGCGGCGCTCACCGTGCCGTACGTCGCGACGTCGTACAGCGCGGTCGGACTCGACGAGGTCGTGGCGGCGGCACGAGCGACGGCTGCGGAGATCTCGGCGCGACTCGGCGGGATGCCGGTCGCGGCAGGTAGCCTCGAAGGGTGAGCCGCACCGTCTGGACCGTCATCGGCGTGATCGTCGCCGTCATCATCGCGTGGTTCGTCGTGGACCTGCTGTTCAGCCTGCTGTGGTTCATCGGCAAGCTCGCGATCGTGGCGGTCGTCGCGGTGATCGTGTTCTTCGTGCTCCGGGCGCTCGTGCGTCCGTCCGACGACCGGCGCGAGATCGAGCGCTGAGCGCGGCGCCGGGCGCGCGACGGCCTGGCGGGTGTCGGTTCGGACGGCGTCAGCTCGACGCGTGCGCGACCTCGCGGTGGGGCATCCGCTCGCTCGCCATGACCCGCGCCGTGATCGGCAGCACGATCGAGCGCGGCATGATGCGCGCGAAGACGGCGCTCATTCGGTTGCCGCGCCCCGAGACGACCGAAGGCGCCGTGCGCCGGGCGTCGAGGGCGCGCATCGCCGTCGAGACGACCTCGGCCGGCGTCTGGTAGTCGCCGACGCGCGCCTCCTCGGTGCCGACGACCTCGAAGAACTCGGTGCGGGTCGCGCCGGGGCAGAGTGCCGTGACGCGCAGTCCGGTCTCGCGCGTCTCCCAGGCGACGGCCTCGGTGAAGCTCAGGACGAACGCCTTGGTCGCGCCGTAGACGGCCATCGACGGCACCGGCTGGAACGCCGCGGTGCTCGCGACGTTCACGAGGATGCCGCGTCCCGACGCGGTCATCTCGGGGAGGAACGCGCGCGTAAGCGAGACGAGCGCGCCGACGTTGAGTCGCACCTGCTCGTCGATGCGCGCGGCGTCGGCCTGCGCGAAGGCGCCGTGCATGCCGAAGCCCGCGTTGTTCACGAGCGAGTCGACGGTCAGGCCGCGCTCGCGTACGAACGCCACGAGCCCGTCGGTCGCGCCGTCCTCCGAGAGGTCGAGGCCGAGCGTGGGCACGTCGACGCCGTGCGCCTCGGCCAGTTCGTCGGCGAGGGCGACGAGGCGCTCCTCGCGACGGGCGACGAGCACGAGGTTCGCGCCGCGGTCGGCGAGCGTGCGGGCGAACTCGGCACCGATGCCCGAGCTCCCTCCGGTGACGATGGCGGTGGTGCCGACGTGGTTGCGGGTCATCGGGGATATCCTCGTTCGAACGTCATCTGCGAGACGGGCCGTGCGGCCGTTGATGTAGTCAGTGACAACATCATGCGTTCGGGCGTGGCATGTTGTCAATGCCTACATTGCGGATAGACTCGATCCGTGACCGTCACGACCAGCTACCACCGCGAGAACCTGCGCGAGACGCTGCTCGATCTCGCCGAGCGCACGGTGCAGCGGTCGGGCGTCGACGCCCTCTCGCTGCGGCAGCTCGCGCGCGACGCGAACGTGAGCCACGCCGCGCCCGCGCGGCACTTCCGCGACAGGCGCGCG
The DNA here is from genome assembly GCF_042796995.1 of Agromyces sp. NPDC057865. NCBI lineage: Bacteria > Bacillati > Actinomycetota > Actinomycetes > Micrococcales > Microbacteriaceae > Agromyces > Agromyces sp. NPDC057865. The sequence goes on from NZ_JBHVMJ010000003.1 coordinate 574,773, forward strand.
CTGCTCGACGCGCTCGCGCTCGACGGGTTCGAGCGCCTGAACCGCGTCATGGCGGATGCCGCCGCGACGCCGGGCTCGTTCGACGAGCGCTTCCGCGCCGTCGCGACGGCCTACGTGACGTTCGCCGTCGACAACGCGGCCCTGCTCGGACTCATGTACACCGTGAAGCACGAGGCCGACGCGAGCGACGCCCTCCTCGAGGCCGGTCGCGGCAGCATGCGCGCCGCTGTGGACCTCATCGCCGCGGCGCAGGCGGCCGGCGCGATCGTGCCCGGCGATCCCGAGCGGTACGCGCTCGTCGCGTTCGCGAGCGTGCACGGCGTCGCGGCGCTCGCGACGGGCGACCTGCTCGACGGCGTGTCGGTCGAGGACGCGACCGAGGCCACGGTCGACGTGCTGCTCCGCGCCATTCGCGCCTGACGAACTCCGGCACCGCCGGCACGGCGACCTACCCGGCTCGACGCGTCCGACCCCAGGGCTTGAACACCGAGAGCGTCATCGCCACGACGAGGGCGGTCGACGACACGATCGGTGGGAAGACGAGCGTCGCGGGCATCGCCGGAGCGCCGCCGTCGGCCAGTGCCACCCGTCCGGCCTCGCCGACGGCCGTGACGCCGGGCCACAGCACGAGCACCACGAGGGTCACCAGCACGATGTTCACGACGAGCTTCACGAGCACCCACCAGTAGCGGACGAGCCCGTACTTCGTGCCGAGCCCGAGCAGCACGCCGGTCGCGAGCGTGAGCAGTCCGACCACGACGAGCGGCCAGGTGGCGACCGCGGCCATGGTCGCGGCCGCCGCGCCGGCGCCGGTCGGGTCGCCGAGCAGGGCCGTCCCGACCAGGATCCCGAGCACGAGGTCGAGGCCGAGCCAGACGCCGGCGGCCGCGATGTGGACGAGCAGGAGGAGCTTCCGTACGCGGGTCGGCAGCGGCATCCGGATGACGCGGGCCCCCGCCCCGGGGCGCGGTGCGGCCGGCCTCGCCGGGGCGGTTCGGGACCCTGCCGGACTCGGCGGAGCGGTGCGCGTGGCGGTGGACATGACCTCCACGATGCCCGGGGTGCGGCGGCGGGGCATCCGCTCGCCGGAGTCACCTGCGGTACGCCCGTGGTCGTACATCGAGGAGGCCGACGGATGCGGCACGGGGGAGCGGCGCGGTTCAATGGACCATGCGACTCGTCGTGCTCACGGGCGCCGGCATCTCGGCGGAGAGCGGCGTGCCGACGTTCCGCGACGCGGGCGGGCTCTGGGAGGGGCACCGCGTCGAGGACGTCGCGACGCCCGAGGCGTTCGAGCGCGATCCCGACACGGTGCAGCGCTTCTACGACCTGCGGCGGCACGCCGTCGCCCAGGTCGAGCCGAACCCGGCGCACGACGCGCTCGCCAGGCTCGAGCGCACGCTGGGCGACGACCTGCTCGTCGTCACGCAGAACATCGACGACCTGCACGAACGAGCGGGCTCGCAGCGCGTCGTCCACATGCACGGTGACCTGCTCACCGCGCTGTGCGCGAACTGCGGCGCGCGCACGCCCGTCACGGCCGACCTCGTCGAGCGGCCGCCGTGCCCGGTCTGCGGTCGGCGGATGCTGCGACCCGACGTCGTGTGGTTCGGCGAGATGCCGTACGAGCTCGACGCGATCGACGAGGCGCTGCTCGCCTGCGACGTGTTCGCCGCGATCGGCACGTCGGGCGCGGTGTACCCAGCCGCGGGCTTCGTGATGACCGCCGCCGAGTGGGGCGCGCGCACCGTCGAGCTCAACCTCGCGGCGAGCGAGATCACCCCGCTGTTCGACGAGGTGCGGCACGGCCCGGCGAGCCTCGAGGTGCCCGCCTGGGTCGACGAGGTGGTGGCGGCGCCGAGTGACGGACGCCCGTCCTAGACTCGCGAGGGACCGTCGCCGCACCGCAGCGGGCGACGAGAAGGGGCAGCATGTCGTTCCAGGCGTATCTCGACAACATCGAGGAGAAGACGGGGCTCACGCCGCGGCAGTTCATCGAGCTCGCGCACGAGAAGGGCTACGACGACCCGTCGGTCAAGGCGGGCGTCATCGTCGACTGGCTGAAGGCCGACTACGACCTCGGGCGCGGCCACGCCATGGCGCTCGTGCACGTCATCAAGAAGGGCCCGACGATCGACGCGAAGCACGTCGACTCGGGCGGCACGCACAGCGACGCGAGCGACACGCTCTGGCTCGACGGCAGGGCGACGAACCCGGGCAACGCGTAACGCGGGCGGACCGGCGGGCGTCAGCCCGCGGCATCCGGTCGGGACTCGCGCTCGCGCTCCGGCTCGGGTGCCGGACGGCCCGCCTCGAGCGCGCGGATCAGCGACGCCGAGTCCCACGGCCCCATGTGCCGCTTGCCGCCGATGAAGAACGTCGGCGTCGAGTGCAGGTCCATCATCTCGGCGTCGAGCTGGTCGTCCTCGACGCGCCGGATCACTGCGGGGGAGCGCAGGTCGGCGGCGAACTTCTCCATGTCGAGCTCGAGCTGCCGCGCGTACTCGAAGAGATCGTCGGTCGTGAGCTCGTCCTGGTTCGCGAAGAGCGTGCGCGCCATCTCGATGAACTTCCCCTGCAGGGCCGCGGCCTCGTACGCCTGCGCCGCCTCCTTCGCGTGCGAGTGCACGGTCTCGAGGGGCAGGTGCCGCCACACCCACCGCACGTCGTCGCCGAAGTGCTCGATGACCGCGTCGATCGACCCCGTCGCGCGACTGCAGAAGGGGCACTCGAAGTCACCGTACTCGGTGATCTGGAACGGGGCGTCGGGCCGGCCGCGGAAGTGGTCGCGCTCTGGATCGAACGGCCGCACGAGGACCTTGCCGATGGGCACGGGCGGGCGCAGGCGGTCGCCGACGACGAAGATCGCCCAGCCCAGTGCGAACGAGATGACGGATGCCGCGAGCACGCCCACGCGCGCGAGGTCCTGCGTCTCCTGGTCCTCGATCGCGAGCCCGACGATGAACAGCGCGATCGTGAACCCGATGCCCGACAGCGCCGCGCCGCCCGCGATGCGGGGCATCGTGAGGCCCGGAGCCAGGCGGCCGAGCCGCAGCATCCGCACCAGCGCGGTCGCACCCGTGATGCCGACGAACTTGCCGATCACGAGGCCGGCGATGATGCCCCACGTGAGCGGTGACGACACCGCGGCGCTCAACGTCTCGGGGTCGAGGCGCACACCGGCGTTCGCGAGCGCGAAGATCGGCAGCACGAGGAAGTCGATGTACGGCGCCCACGCCGACTGGAGCCGCTCGTTGATCGAGATCGAATCGCGCAGGCTGCGGGTGGCGGCGCGCGCGTAGGCCGTGTTCGGCGACTCCCGGAACGCGCGCGTGAGCTCCGCGGCCCGCTCGACCTCGTTGCGCTGCGGCGGGAACACGGGGATGAGCAGCGCGACGGCCACGCCTGCGAGGGTGGGGTGAACGCCGGCGGCGGCGACCGCGAGCCACAGCGCGAAGCCGAGCACCGTGTACGCCGGGCCGCGGCCCGCGGGCAGGAACCGCACGAGGGCGAGCAGCACGAGCAGCACCGCGACGATCGCGAGCGGCACGACGTGCAGGCCGTGGTTGTAGAACACCGCGATGACGACGAGCGCGCCGATGTCGTCGACCACGGCGAGGGTCAGCAGGAACGTGCGCAGGCGAGCCGGGAACTTCGGCCCGATGATGGCGAGCGCCCCGAGCAGGAACGCGGTGTCGGTCGAGATCACGACACCCCACGCGTCGGCCTGGCCGGTGTTCGCGTTGAGCATCAGGAAGATCAACGCCGGCAGGATGAGCCCCGCGATGGCCGCGATCACCGGGACCGCGGCGCGCGAGCGATCGGTGAGCTCGCCGATCGTGAACTCGCGCTTCACCTCGAGGCCGACGATGAAGAAGAAGAACGCCATGAGCCCGTCGTTGACGAGCTGGTGCAGGGTGAGCTGGGCGGAGAAGGACCCGATCGTCACCTGGATCGGGGTCTGCCAGAACTCCTCGTACGTCGAGCCCCACGGCGAGTTCGCCCAGACGATCGCGATCACGGTGCCGAGCAGCAGGAGCATCGCGGCGCTGCGGTCCGTCGTGCCGCCCTTCTTCAGGGCGCGTCGCACCGACGCGACGGTGGTGGCGCTGACGCCGGGGGTCGTCATGCGGTGCGGGCCGTGACTACCGTGGCGCGCGGATCAGCGACCAGAGGGCCGCAAGGAGCAGGACGCCGCCCACGGCGCCGATGAGGCCGAGGATCGACCAGAGCACGGTTTCCACATCCATGGCGCACCTCCGGGGTTCCCGCCCATTCTGGCAAGAGGAGTCCCGTCGGGACCAGTGCCTGTGCACAGTTGACCCGGCAGCGGCATCCGTGCGACCCCAGCGTCAACCCGTTGACCGCACGCGGCGGCGGGTCGGACGCTGGGTGCATCGATGGAGGAGGGTGCACCATGACCGACCCGCGAGACCACGCCGAGCGACACGGTCCGACCGAGCACACGCCCGACACCGGCCGGCCGGAGGACACCGAGGTCGGCCAGCGGAACGCCGCGAGCGACCTCATGACCGACGACGACCAGCCCGGCCCCGACGCCGACCAGCTCGACGCCGACAACCCGGTCGAGGAGGACACGATCGAGACGCTCGACCCCGAGAACCCGCCTGCATGACCGCGCCGCAGCCGCGGCATAGGTGAGGCAAACCTAACAAAGAAATAGCGGCTGATCTGCGAAAAAGACCGCCGGGGGTACTGCGGGAGTCGGCCGTGGAGGGCTAGCATCGCCCGTAACGCACGGTCGGAACCGCCTCAGGAGGTCACCATGAGCATGACGCTCGACGAACTGCCCGCCGTCGCCGAGTGTTCGGTGAGCGGCTGCTCGTACAACGACCACTCGCACTGCCACGCGGCCGCGGTCACGATCGGCGGTGCGGTCGGCGACGCCGAGTGCGCGACCTTCATCCCGCTCGGCACGAAGGGCGGCCTCGACAAGGTGGTCAGCCACGTCGGCGCCTGCCAGCGCGCCGAGTGCATCCACAACGACTCGCTCGAGTGCACCGCGGCATCCGTGCGCATCGGACCCGGCGCCGACGACGCCGACTGCCTGACCTACCAGCCCGCCTGACCGGCTCGACGAGCACGCGCCCGCGACCGGCTGACCCGTGACTCGGACTACGCCGCGCGGGCGAGCTCGGCGCGCGACTCGCGCACGCCCCTGAGCGCCGCGGCCCACGGCACGAGCTGGTCGAGCTGGGTCGCCAGCATGCCCTGGTGGTAGGCGGCGGGCGTGAAGTTCACGTACTGCTCGAAGTCGGTCATGAGGGAGAACGACACCTGCTGGCGGACGTCGGCGACCTGCAGCTCGCCGAGGATCAGGCGCAGGTGCTCGGCGGCACGGGTACCGCCCGCTGCACCGTAGCTGACGAGCCCGGCGGCCTTGTCGTTCCACTCGCCGTAGACGAAGTCGAGCGCGTTCTTGAGGGCGCCCGAGGTGGAGTGGTTGTACTCGGGGGTCACGAAGATGTACCCGTCGAACGAGTCGACCTTCTCGGCCCAGGCCTTCGTGTGCGCCTGCGCGTACTGGCCCATGCTCGGCGGCACGGCCTCGTCGAGGTGCGGCAGCGCGAAGTCGGCGAGGTCGACGAGCTCGAACTCGGCGTCGCTGCGCCCGGCGGCGTGCTCGAGCACCCACTTGGCGACCTGGTCGCCGACGCGACCGGGTCGCGTGCTGCCGATGATGATGCCGATCCTGACTGCGGTCATGGAGAGGTCCTTCCGGGAAGTAGTTGACGTGTCAGCACAATGGTTGACGCGTCATCATAACCCAAGAAGATGACATGTCAACCAAATCTCGGGTAGGCTGGCGTCATGTCCGTGGTGTCCGAGATCGACGAGGCCGACTGGGCGCTCTGGCGCGGCTTCCTCACGATGCACCGCGACCTCATGCGCGAGCTCGACGGCCGCCTCCAGCGCGACGCGGGCATCTCGCAGGCCGACTACTCGGTGCTGCTCACGCTGTTCGACGCGCCCGACCGGCGGCTCCGTCCGGGTGCGCTCGGCGAGGCGCTCGGCTGGGAGAAGAGCCGGCTCTCGCACCAGCTCACGCGCATGGCCGCGCGCGGGCTCGTCGAACGCGCCGAGTGCGTCACCGATGGGCGCGGCTCGTGGGTCGTGCTCACCCGCGACGGGCGGCGCACGCTGCTGCACGCGCTGCGCGACCACGCGGCGTCGATCCGGAGCCTGTTCCTCGACGCGCTCGCTCCCGACGAGAAGCGGGCGATGGCGCGGGCGTCCGAGCGCGTGCTCGAGCGGCTCGACGAGGCGGCATCCGATTCTGCTCTGAGCGGATCGGCCTGACGCCCGCCGCGGCCCGCGATTAGCCTCGGCACATGGGCAAGGTCGTGGAGTTCTCGCGGGCGACCGGCCCGCGCGCGTCGAAGCCGCTCTGGCGGCACGTGCTCGGCGAGGTGCTGCGCGAGGAGCGCCTCGTCCAGGAGCGGATCCTCACCGAGGTGGCCGCCGCCGCGGGCGTCTCGCCGCAGTACCTCTCGGAGATCGAGCGGGGGCGCAAGGAGCCGTCGTCCGAGATCCTCGGGTCGGTCGCCGACGCGCTCGGGCTCGAGCTGTTCGACGTCGTGCACCGGGTCGGGGAGCGCCTCGGCGCGCGGCTCGATGTCGAACGTCGGGAGGCCGAGCGCCGCGAGCGCCTGCTCGTCGAGGCATCGTTCGCGTTCCGCGCCGGCGTGGTGCCGGGGCATCCGCTCGACCTCACCGGTACGGATGCCGCGGGCACGATCGTGCTCGCCGGCGCCACCCTCGCAGCGCCCGCCGACGTCTTCCTCCTCGCCGCGTAGCACGACGGCGCCTCGCCCGGGAAGCCCTCGCCCTAGAAGAGGGTGAAGCCGCCGTCGACCTTGACGATCCAGCCGGTCATGAAGCTCGACGCGTCGCTGGCGAGGAAGATCGCGACGGGCCCGAGCTCGTGGGGGAGCCCGTAGCGCTTCATCGGCGCCGGGTCGACGACGTGGGGCGTGAACTCGGGCCGGTCGACGGGCGACATCTCCGTGAGGAAGTAGCCGGGTGCGATCGCGTTGACCCGGATGCCGTACGGCGCCCACTCGGCCGCGAGTCCCTCGGTCAGGTGGTGCACGGCGGCCTTCGAGGTGAGGTACGAGACCTGCCACCGCGTCTGGTTCACGATCTGCGCGGACATCGATCCGATGTTCACGATCGTGCCGCCGCCGCGCTCGGCCATGCGGCGGGCGACGGCACGGCTGCAGTACCAGACGCCGTCGACGTTGACCGACATGACGTCGCGCCACACCTCGTCGGGCGCGTCGAACGCCGCGCCGCCGATGCCGATCCCCGCGTTGTTCACCAGCACGTCGATCGCGCCGAACTCGTCCTCCACCTCGGCGACCGCGCGCTCGACGTCGTCGACGTCGGAGACCTCGAGTCGAACGCCGTACGCGCGGATGCCGGCCTCGGCGAGCTCGTGGGCGGCGCGGTCCGCGGCATCCGAGGTCGTGGCCGTGACCGCGACGGCGGCTCCGGCTTCGCCGAGCGCCTGCGCCATGGCCCGGCCGAGCCCGCGACTGCCGCCGGTGACGAGCGCGGTCTTCCCGCGCAGGGAGAAGGTGTCGAGTGCGTTCATTCGGGACTCCTCTGGTTCGGGACTGAGTGGTTCGGGACCTGGGCCCTCGGCCTCAGTCGACGAGCGGGACTCGCGCGTCCGACGCGAGCGACGTGCGGGCGGCGAGCGCGACGCGGAGGGCCGCGATCGCGGCCTCCGTCGGGCACCGGTCGGGCTCGGCTTTGGTCTCCACGCACTCCAGGAAGTACCGGGCCTGCGTGAGGAACGGGTCGTCGGACGGCTGTGCGGCATCCGATGCGTCGACCGCGTCGGTGCCCGACGTTCCGACGACATCGAGCCCGCTGCGGAACTCGGAATCGGAGGGCAGGTCGGCGACGCTCAGGACCTGGGCGACACCGCCGTTGGCGTACTCCACCGTCGTCGCGACCGGAGCGCCGAAGTCGCCGGCGCGCTCCCCGGTCCCGACGCTGCGCACCGCGACCGGGGTGCCGAGCAGCAGGTTGGCCTGGTCGAAGTCGTGGATGGCGAAGTCGACGAGGATCCCGCCCGAGCGTCGCTCGTCGTCGAACCACGATCCGCCGGGCGGACTCGACGAGAGCCGGGCGGCGCGGACCGCGCGAACCGGGCCGACCGACCCGTCGGCGACCCGGTCGGCGAGCTCCGCGTACTGGCGCATGAACCGGACGACGTGCGCGACCATCAGCACGCCCGTGCTGCGACGGGCGGCCTCGGCGACCGCCTCGGCGTCGGCCACGGTCAGCGCGATGGGCTTCTCGAGCAGCACGTTCCGCCCGTGGCTGAGCGCCTCGATCGCGATCTCGGCATGGGACGGGGTCGGCGTGCACACCGAGAGGAGGTCGACCTCCGCGTCGGCGAGCACGTCCTCGAGCCGCGTCACCCAGCGGGCGTGCGGCGCCGCGTCGAGCTGCGGCCGGGTCCGGGGCGACACGACGTACGCGATCGCGTCGCCGAGCCCGGCCCGGCTCCAGGCGCCGGCGTGCGCCTGCGCCATGCGCCCCGCGCCGACGATGGCGATGCGGTGCGCCGTCATCGCGCCGGTTCGAGCTCGTGCACGTCGAAGATCCGGTCGAGCACGAGGCCCCCGGCCCCGAGGATGCCGGCGTGCTCCTTCGCCTGGCTTACGACGATGTCGAGCTCGTCGGTGATCATCGGGAGGCACTCGAGGTAGATCGCCGACCGCACGCCCGCGACGAACGCCTCGGCCTCGCCGAGGATGCCGCCGAGGACGAGCCGCTGCGGGTTGAAGAAGTTCATGATCGTCGCGAGGACGCGCCCGACCCGGGTGCCGGCCTCGCGGAGCATCCTGGTCGCGAGGGGATGCGCGTCCCTCGCGAGCGCGAGGACGTCGTCGACGCTCTCGACCTGCACGCCGGCGTCGCGGAGCGCGCGGACGATCGCTCGGCCCCCGGCGACGGCGTCGAGGCATCCGGTGCGCCCGCATGAGCACAGCACGGGCGGCGCGTCGGGGACGGTGACGTGGCTGATGTCGCCCGCCATGCCGTGGTGGCCATGGTGCAGCGAGCCCGACGCGATGACGCCGCAGCCGATGCTCGAACCGACCTTCACGAAGACGAGGTCGGCGACGCTCCGATCGAGCCCGTGCTCGCCGAGCGCCATGAGGTTCGCGTCGTTGTCGACGACGGTGGGGAGCCCCGTGAGGTCGGACACCGCGGCGGCGACATCGACCCCGTTCCATCCCGGCATGCGCGAGGGCGACACCAGCGTCCCGGTGCGGGAGTCGACCGGCCCCGGCACCCCGATGCCGTATCCGCGCAGGCGCTGCCCCGGCTCGGCGTGCTCCGCGACGAGGGCGTCGGCGACGCCGACCATCCAGGTGAGGATCGGCTCGACGCCCTCGGCGATGTCGATGCGTTCGCGATGCGTGGCGATGAGCCGGCCCGAGAGGTCGAGGAGTCCGAAGGTCGCATGCTGCGAGCCGAGGTCGACGGCGCACACGACGCCGGTCGACGGGTCGACCTCGAGTGCGCGCGGACGGCGACCGCCCTGTGAGACACCCATGCCCGCCTCGCGCACGTAGCCCGCATCGATGAGCACGTCGACGCGTTGCGCCACCGTCGTGGGCGACAATCCGGTGACGCGGGCGATCTCGGCGCGAGAGCGCGCCTGCCCGCTGCGGATGAGACCGAGCATGGCGCCGGCCGAGGCCTGATGCCGAAGCACGTCGTTCGAGCCGTTCATCGCCCCGGATCCCTTCCTCCACGTGTGACGCCGAGTCCTCGACGCTGAGTGGTGCGTCCGAGACTACTGCACGTCCATTCATCCAAAACTGGATGAAGAAAATGCATACTTGCACCTTTGAGAGGATGTTAGTACGCTCGCCGCAACAACCCGACGATGATGCGAGGAAAGATGCCAGCAACGGAGCCCCGGCCCATGGTCAGCCTGCGGGGTGTCGACAAGTACTTCGGCGACCTGCACGTGCTCAAGCACATCGACCTGACCGTGCAGGCGAGCGAGGTCGTCGTCGTGGTCGGCCCGTCGGGCTCCGGCAAGTCGACGCTGTGCCGGTCGATCAATCGACTCGAGTCCATCGACGCGGGCGAGATCCGCGTCGACGGCGAGCTCCTCCCCGTCGAGGGCCCGGCCCTCGCCTCGCTGCGCGCCGACGTCGGCATGGTGTTCCAGTCGTTCAACCTGTTCGCGCACCGCACGGTGCTCGAGAACGTCACGCTGGCGCCCGTCAACGTCCGCCGCGTGCCGAAGGCCGAGGCGAAGCGGGAGGCGATGGAACTGCTCGAGCGCGTCGGCATCGCCGACAAGGCCGGACACCTGCCCGCCCAGCTCTCCGGCGGACAGCAGCAGCGTGCCGCGATCGCGCGCGCGCTCGCGATGCGTCCCAAGGTCATGCTCTTCGACGAGCCGACCTCGGCGCTCGACCCCGAGATGGTCGGCGAGGTGCTCGACGTGATGACCTCGCTCGCCGCGGAGGGCATGACGATGATCGTCGTCACCCACGAGATGGGCTTCGCGCGCCGAGCCGCCGACCGCGTCGTCTTCATGGACCAGGGGCAGATCGTCGAGGAGGCGGCCCCCGACCGGTTCTTCGATGCGCCCGACTCCGAGCGCGCACGTTCGTTCCTGGCCTCCGTGCTGTCGCACTGACCCCGTTATCCCACCGACCCCTGCTTTCGCACTGACCCCCCGGTCGGACCGACCCCGCGGGGTCGCCCGAGACCTTCACCACCCCGACCACCCCAGAGGAAGGACGCACTACCCATGTTCCGGATCACACGACGAAAGGCTGTCGCCGGCGCCGCACTGGCCGCCGCAGCCCTCGCCCTCACCGCGTGCTCGAGCACCACGAGCCTGCCGGGCGACGAGAACGACGCGGATGCCTCGGCCGAGACGAACTCCGTGTTCGCCGACGCGCCGATCGCCGCCGACGACCTGATCCTGCCGGGCTCGACGATGGAGCGGATCAAGGAGCGCGGCAAGCTCGTCGTCGCCGAGGCGCTCGACGCGCCGCTGCTCTCCCAGCAGAACCCGACCGACCCCGACAGCGTCGAGGGCTTCGACGCAGACCTCGCCAAGCTCCTCGCGATCTACATCCTCGGCGAGCCGAACGTCGAGATCGTCCCGCCGGCCACCGAGACCCGCGAGGCGATGCTCCAGAACGACACCGTCGACGTCGTGTTCAACACGTACACGATCACGCCCGAGCGCGCCGAGCAGGTCTCCTTCGCGGGTCCCTACTTCGAGTCGGGCCTGGCCGTCGCGGTCAAGAGCGACAACGACGACATCACGGGCATCGAGGACCTCGACGGCAAGGAGGTCATCGTCGGTGCGAACACGCCCGCCGTCACCGCCGTGCCCGAGCAGGCGCCCACGGCCAACGTCACCGCGTTCGCGACGGACCCGGCCGCCGTGCAGGCACTCCTCCAGGGCCGCGGCGACGCGTACGTGCAGGACTACACGCTGCTCGCGAGCAACGCCGCGAACGACTCCTCGCTGAAGGTCGTCGGGACGCCCTTCACGAAGGAGCCCTACGGCATCGGCCTCAAGCACGGCGACGACGACTTCAAGTCGTTCGTCAACGACTGGCTGCTGTCGATCCAGAAGAGCGGTCACTGGGCCGAGGCCTGGAAGACGACCCTCGGCACCGTCACCGACTCCGACGTCCCCACGGCGCCCGAGATCGGCTCCGTCCCCGGTTCCTGATCGACGCGGGTGCGGCGCGCCGACCGGCACGCCGCACCCGCTCCGACCGGCGCACCGCGCCAGTGAGTGCTCATGAATCCCCTCATCGACAACCTCGGCCTCGTGCTCGAGGCGCTCGGCACGACCCTGATGATGGCCGTCGTCGCCGGGGTCGGCTCCATCCTGCTGGGCGTGCTCGTCACCGTGGCCCGGGTGAGCCCCATCCGCGCGCTGCGCGTCGCCGCCTTCGGGTATGTGCAGTTCTTCATCAACGTGCCGCTGCTCGCCCTCCTCCTGCTCGCGGTGTTCGCCCTGCCCGATGCCGGGCTCATGCTCCCGCTCACGCCGACCGCGATCATCGTGCTCATCGTGTACGAGGCCGCCTACGTCGCCGAGGCCGTGCGCAGCGGCGTGAACACGGTCGCCGTCGGGCAGCTCGAGGCGTCCCGAGCGCTCGGACTCACGCTCGCGCAGTCGCTGCGACTCGTGGTCCTTCCCCAGGCGCTCCGCGCGGTCGTGCAGCCGATCGGCAACGTCATGATCGCCCTCGCCATGAACACGGCACTCGCCGCCGCGGTCGGCGTCGTCGAGCTGACGGCCGCCGTGAACAAGATCAACCTCGTGGCCGCCCAGCCGATCCTCATCTTCTCGAGCGCCGGCGTCATCTACATGGGCATCGCGCTCGTCATCGGCCTCGCCGCCGGCCGGGTCGAACGAAAGGTGGCGATCGTCCGATGACCGCCCAGCTGATCCCCGACCGCCCGACGGCCGTCCGCCGCCAGGACCGGGCACCCCGGTACGCGGCCGCGTTCCTCTACGACGAGCCCGGTCCGCTCGCGAAGCGCCGCCACCTCATCGGCTCCATCGTGAGCTGCGTGGTGTTCGCCATCGTCGTGGGCCTCGGACTGTGGCAGTTCGCCTCCCACGGGCAGCTCGACGCCGAGAAGTGGGTCCCCTTCACCGATCCCGCCGTCTGGCAGTACCTGTTCGTCGGTCTCCTCGGCACGCTCGAGGCGACCGTGGTGGTCGCGGTGCTCGGTGCGGCCCTCGGCGTCGTGCTCGCATTCGGACGCATGAGCCACCGCCCCTGGGTCCGCGGCCTGAGCGGCGCGTACATCGAGATCGCCCGCACGGTGCCCGTGCTGCTCGTGATCTACCTCATGCTGTTCGGACTCCCGCAGATCGGCATCAACGTGCCCACGCTCTGGAAGCTCGCGATCCCGCTGATCATCGCGAACTCGGCCGTGTTCGCCGAGATCATCCGGGCGGGCGTGCTCAGCCTGCCGCGAGGGCAGCGGGAGGCGGCGCTGAGCCTCGGCATGCGCTCCACGCAGGCCACGCGCCTCGTGGTGCTGCCGCAGGCCGTGCGCAACGTGACGCCGTCGCTCGTGACGCAGCTCGTCAGCCTCATGAAGGACACGTCGCTCGGGTTCATCGTGGCGTTCACCGAGCTGCTCTACCGCGGCCAGGTCCTCGCGACGTACCTCCACCTGCTCATCCCGACCTACCTCGTCGTGACGCTCATCTACCTCGTCGTCAACGGGAGCCTCTCCGCGCTCGCGGCGCACCTGCAGCACCGCCTGCACCGCACAGGTTCGCCGATGCCCCGACTCCCCCGTCTCCCCGCCCTCTCGGGCGCCGCCAGGAAGGCCTCGTGATGCCCCACCCGTCCACCGTGCACCCGACCGATCCCGCGCTCGCCGAGCTCGCGGTCGTCGAGCGCTCGGGCATGATCGAGAGCCGCCACTTCGGCTCGATCGTCGCGATCGGACCGCGGGGGGAGACGCTCCTCGAGCTCGGGGCGCCCGACGCGCGCATCCTCCCGCGCTCGACGGTGAAGCCGCTGCAGGCGCTCGCGTGCCTGGACGCGGGCGCCGACCTCCGCGGCCCCGAGCTGGCGATCGCCGCCGGCAGCCACACGGGCGAGGACGAGCACGTTCGTGTGGTCGAGGGCATGCTCGAACGCGCCGGCCTCGACGAGTCCGCGCTGGGCTGCCCGGCGGATCGCCCCGAGGACGAGCCGACCTTCGAGCGACTCCTCCGCGCCGGTGCCGCACGGACGCCGATCCGCATGAACTGCTCGGGCAAGCACGCGGCGATGCTCCTCGCGTCCGCCGCGAACGGCTGGTCGACGCACGACTACCTCGACCACGGCCACCCGGTCCAGCAGGCGGTGCGCCGCACGATGGCGGAGGTCACCGGCGTCGCGGTCGGGCACGACGCCGTCGACGGGTGCGGGGCTCCGCTCTTCGACACCACGGTCCGGGGCCTGGCGCAGGCGTTCCGTGCGCTCGTGCTCGCCGACCCGGCGACGCCGGCGGGGCGGGTCGCGGCCGCGATGCGCGCGCACCCGTTCTACGTCGGCGGCGCGGGCCACCAGAACTCCCGGCTCATGGAGACCGTCCCCGGCGCGCTGGCCAAGGGCGGCGCGGAGGGCGTGATCGGCGTGGCGGCGCCCGACGGCACCGCCGTCACGATGAAGATCGTCGACGGCAATCCAAGGGCCACGACGTTGCTGGCCCTCGACGTGCTCGACGCGCTCGGCGTCGACGTCTCGGGCGCGGGCGAGCTCGCGCGGGTTCCGGTGCTCGGCGGCGGTCGCCCCGTCGGCGCGGTCGGCATCGGTGCCGACCTCGACGCGGCGCTGCGCGACCGGGCGGCCGCACGATGACGCTGCTCGAGGTCTGCCTCGACGACGTCGACGGCGCCCCGGTCGCCGAGGCCGCCGGAGCCGACCGTCTGGAGCTCTGCGCCGCGCTCGGTGACGGGGGCATCACGCCGAGCCTCGGTACCGTGGCCGCGGTGTTCGACCGCGTGCACCACGTCGGCGTGCAGGTGCTCGTCCGCCAGCGACCGGGCGACTTCGTCTTCAGCAACGCCGAGCTCGAGGCCATGGCCGCCGACATCCGGGCGATCCGTGCCCTTCCCCGCCCCGAGAACGTCCGGCTCGGGTTCGTCATCGGCGCGCTCACGCCCGCCGGAACCATCGATCGCGCGGCCACCGAGCGCCTCGTGGCGGTCGCCCGAGACGTGCCGGTCACCTTCCACAAGGCGTTCGACCAGACGCCCGATCAGCTCGCCGCGCTCGACCAGCTCGTCGACCTCGGCATCGAGCGGGTGCTGACCTCGGGCGGGGCCGCCTCTGCGCTCGAGGGTTCCGCGCGGCTCGCCGAGCTCGTCGCGCACGCCTCCGGCCGCATCGCGGTACTCGCCGGGGGCGGGGTGCGCCCCGACCACGTCCAAGCGCTCGTCCGGACGACCGGTGTCCGCGAGGTCCACCTCCGTCCGGGCGCGGCGGTGCCCAGCGCGGCGCTCGCCAGCACGATCGACGCCTCGCCGACCGCACGCAGCTACGATCCCGGCCACCGGATCGCGACCTCGGGAGAGCTCGTCGCCCGCATGCGGGCCGCCCTCGACCTCACGAGGGCGAGCGCATGACCGGCGACCATCACCGCCGGACCGTCCTCGCGGTCGATCTCGGCGGCACCACCATGAAGGGCGCGGTCGTCGACGAGCGCGGCAGCACGCTCGCGCGACGCACCGTGGCGACGCCGTCGCACGACGTCGAGATCACCCTCGTCGAGCTCTTCACCGAACTGCGCGATCTCGCCGTGACCGCGGCGACGACGCCGGTCGGGGCGGCGGTCGTGACGCCGGGGTCGGTCGATGAGTCGCGCGGCGTGGTGCGGTACGCGTCGAACCTCGGGTGGCAGGACATGCCGCTGCTCGACGTGCTCGCGTCGGCCCTCTCGTTGCCGGTCGCCGTGGGTCACGACGTGCGGTCGGCGGGACTCGCCGAGCAGCGCTTCGGCGCGGCGCGGGGTCGCGACGACTTCGTCCTCATCCCGATCGGCACGGGCGTGGCCGCCGCCCTGGTGACCCGCGGCGGCACCGTGACCGGGGCCACGGGCGCCGCCGGCGAGTTCGGCCATATCCCCGTGATCGCCGGTGGCGAGCCGTGCGCCTGCGGCCAGCGCGGATGCCTCGAGGTCTACGTCTCGGGTGCCGGCCTCGCGAGGCGGTACGCGGCGGCCGGCGGCGGCGAACGCAGCTCGCGCGAGATCGTCGGCCGACTCGGATCGGACGCCATCGCCGATCGCGTCTGGACGGAGGCGGTGGGCGTGCTCGCCCAGGGGCTCAACATCCTCACCCTCCTGCTCGACCCCGGCGTCATCGTGCTCGGCGGCGGGTTCTCGCGCGCGGGTGACGCGCTGCTCGAGCCGCTCGCCGAGCGGATGACCGCGGGCCTGGCGTGGCGCGAACGACCCGAGGTCCTCACGAGCGAGCTCGCCGACGAGGCAGGCCGCATCGGCGCCGCGATCCTCGCGTTCGGCGCGGCCGGGCTCGGCGAGGTCATCGACGCGTGGTCCGCGGCATCCGTCATCGGGTCGACGCGTACGCCCCAGCGCTCGCCGGTGCCGGTGCGGTGAGCACGTGGTCGGCGAGCCCGTAGGCGACCGCGTCGGCCGCCGGCAGGATGAGGTCGCGGTCGGTGTCGTGCCGCAGCGTCATCACGTCGCGGCCGGTGTCGGCCGCGAGCGCCGCCTCGAGCTCGGCCCGCACGCGCAGCACCTCGTCGGCGTGCAGGATCAGGTCGGGCACCGTGCCGCGACCCTGCGTCGACGGCTGGTGCAGGGTGACCTTGCCGTGGGGGAGGATCGCGCGCTGGCCTTTCGCGCCGCCGGCGAGCAGCACCGCGGCCGGCCCGCCGGCCTGGCCGACGCACGTCGTCGCGACATCCGGCCGGATGTGCTGCATCGTGTCGTAGACCGCGAGCGCCGCGCCGGGCGAGCCGCCGGGGGAGTTCAGGTAGAGGCTGATCGGCACGTCGCTCGACTCCGACGCGAGGTGGAGGAACTGGGCGATGAGCACGTTCGCGACGCCGTCGTCGATCTCGGTGCCGAGGTAGACGATGCGCTCGGAGAGCAGGCGGCTGTAGACGTCCATCGAGCGCTCGGCGTTGCCGCGCTTCTCGACGACGTAGGGGATCGTGTAGGTGCTCATGCCGGCACCCGCAGTCCGGCGACGGGTCGTGCGCTGCTGCCGAAGAGCTCCTCCGAACCGTGCACGACGCGGTCGATGAAGCCGTAGTCGACGGCCTGCTCGGCGGTGTACCAGCGGTCGCGCAGCGAGTCCTGGTTGATGCGGTCGAGCGGCTGGCCGGTCAGCTCCGCGGTGATGCCGAGCACGACGTCGCGTGTATACCGCAGGTCGTCGGCCTGCAGCTCGACGTCGACCGCGGTGCCCCCGATGCCGGCCGAACCCTGATGCATGAGGATGCGCGCGTGCGGCAGCGCGAACCGCTTGCCCGGCGTGCCCGCCGTGAGCAGGAACTGGCCCGCGCTCGCCGCCCACCCGACGGCGATCGTGGTCACGTCGTTCGGGATGGCCCGCATCACGTCCATGATCGCGAGCATCGCCGGCACCGAGCCGCCGGGCGAGTTGATCCAGAAGCGGATGTCCCGGCGCGGGTCGTCGGCCGCGAGGGTGAGCAGCTGCGCGATGAGCCGGTTGCCGCCGGCCTGGTCGAGCTCCTCGCCGAGCACGATGATGCGCTCGTGGAACAGGCGCCGGGTGAGTTCCGCGTCGATGGGCTGGACGGGTGGTGGGGTCTCGTGATCGCTCATGCCCCCAGCCTGCGACCCGAGCGGATGCCGCGGACTCGACGCTGCCCTCGGCAGCACTGCCCTCGGCGGATCGGTGATCGAGTAGCGCCCGGCGCAGCCGGACGCGTATCGAGATGGAGACGGGTCTCGATACGCGTCGCGCTTCGCGCGGCCCTACTCGACCACCGGCCGTCACCCCATGCGGGCGGCGGCCGGACCCTCGCTGAACTGGCACGAGGTGGCGGTGAGGCGCTCGTCGGGGTCGAGGCGCGTGAGCACGGCGCCCGCGATCTGGTAGAGCTGCTCGAGCTGGTCGGGCGAGAGCGCGTCGAGGACGTTCGCACGCACGGTGTCGACATGGCCCGGCGCGGCGGAGGCGAGCAGGTCGAGGCCCGCCTGCGTGATCGTCGCGTTCGTCGCGCGGCGGTCTTCAGGGCACGGGAAGCGCTCGATGAGTCCGCGCTCCTCGAGGCGCCGGGCGACGTGGGAGAGGCGGGGGAGGGTCGCGTTCGTGCGGGAGGCGAGCTCGGTCATGCGCATCGTGCGGTTCGGGGCATCCGCCAGCGACATCAGGGCCACGTACTCGAAGTGGGTGAGCCCGGCGTCGCGCAGGAGCTGCGCGTCGAGCGCACCCGGGAGCAGCTCGGCGAGCGCGATGAGGCGCACCCAGGCCGCCGATTCCTCGGTGTTCAGCCATCTCGTGTCGGTCGCCATGACTCCATCCTACCGCATTGGTTGACGCGACAACTGATTGTGCGTATGATGGTGGTTGTACCTACAAGTAATTGCGTCCCAACGGGCGCAGGGAGGACGACATGACCACCGTCAGCATCATCGGAAACGGCAACATGGGCACCGCCATCGGCGGCATCGTGGCGGCCGGCGGCAACACCGTCGAGTTCGTCGGACGCGACGCGAGCGAGCCCATCACCGGCGACCTCGTCGTGCTCGCCGTTCCGCACACCTCGCTCGACGAGATCGTGGCCGCCCGCGGCGCCGAGCTCGCGGGCAAGGTCGTGGTCGACATCACGAACCCGCTGAACTTCGAGACCTTCGACTCCCTCGTCGCGCCCGCCGACGGCTCGCGCGCGAGCGAGCTCGCCAAGTCGCTGCCCGAGTCGCGCGTGCTCAAGGCGTTCAACACGAACTTCGCCGCGACGCTCGCCACGAAGACCGTCGGCGACGCGCACCCGACCACCGTGCTCGTGGCCGGCGACGACGACCTCGCGAAGCAGGCGCTCATCGACATCGTGCGCGCCGGCGGCGTGAACGCGGTCGACGCGGGCTCGCTCTCCCGTGCTCGCGAGCTCGAGTCGGTCGGCTTCCTCCAGCTCACGCTCGCCGTGCAGGAGAAGGTCGGCTGGAACGCGGGCGTCGCGCTCGTCGCCTAGTCGCGAGCCCGCCGGGCGAACGGGTCTCGAGACGGCGCCGCGCGCCTCCTCGACCCGCGGAGGGGACGGCGCTGCGCGCCTCCTCGACCCGCGGAGGGGACGGCGCTGCGCGCCTCCTCGACCAGCGAACGAACGGATGCCGCGGTGCTACGCCTGCCCGCGGAGGTACACGAGCTGCGCTCGAACGGATGCCTCCGCGGCGGGCCGCACCGCGGCATCCGTGTCGGCGTAGACGAGGTCGGTCACCTGGGCGACCGTCGCCTCGGCCCCGAGCTTCGCGAGCGCGTCGCGGATCTGGTCGAGGCGCTCGGCGCGGTGCGCGAGGTAGTCGTCGGCGATCGAGGCGAGGTCGCGCAGCACCGGTCCGTGTCCGGGCAGCACCGCGACCGGCCCGCCCGCGCGCTCGCCGAGCGTGCGCAGGCGGCGCAGCGACTCGAGGTACGGCCCGAGGGCGCCGTCGGGGTCGGAGATGATCGTCGTGCCGTGGCCGAGGATCGTGTCGCCCGTGAGCACTGAGCCGTGGTCGCCGTCGCCGGGCAGGTGGAAGCTCACCGAGTCGGCCGTGTGCCCGGGCGTGGCGACGACCTCGAGCTCGATGCCCGCCACCTGGAGCCGCTCGCCGTCGACGATCGGCTCGGCGTCGAGGCAGTACTGCGCGTTGATCGCCCGCGCGGGCGCGCCCACGAGGCGGGCGAACTCGTGGAGCGCCTCGCTGTGGTCGGGGTGGTGGTGCGTGAGCAGCACCAGCTCGACCGTGCCGAAGCTCGCGAGGTGCTCGAGGTGCTCGGCGATCGAGGGCCCCGGGTCGACGACGACCGCTCCGGCCGATCCCGGTCGGCGCAGCACGAAGGAGTTCGTGCCGTCGAGGGTCATCGGCCCCGGGTTCGGCGCCCGCACGAGGGTCGCGAGCGGCGACACCGCCTCGCTGTCGGGACCGCGCAGTCGTGGCAGGTGCATGTCGGCAGTGTATCGAGCGCGGGCTGCATCCGGCCGGGAGTGATCGGTGCGCGTCCGACCCGACCGTCCTAGTCTGGGTGGATGGACAGCGACCTTGAATCCCTGACGAACGACGAGGTTCCCGGGGCGGCGGCGACCGTCGTGCTGCTGCGCGACGGCGAGCGGGGCCTGGAGGTGCTCCTGGCCGAACGCCCGCGCGATCGGGGCTCCTTCGCCGGAGCCTGGGTCTTCCCGGGCGGCGCCGTCGACGACTCCGACGCCCTCGGCGGCCCGATCGACACCGAGGATGCCGCGCGGCGCGCCGCGGTGCGCGAGACGCAGGAGGAGATCGGGCTCGAGCTCGACCGCTGGGACCTCGTCCCCTTCTCGCACTGGACCCCGCCGAAGGGCTCGCCGAAGCAGCTGCGCACCACGTTCTTCGCGGTTCGGGTTCCCGAGGGCGAGATCCGCCCGGCGCCCGACGAGGTCATGGCGGTCGAGTGGCTGCGACCCGTCGACGCGCTCGACCGACACGCGGCCGGGGCGATGACGCTGTGGCCGCCGACGTGGGTGACGCTGCACGGACTGCAGCGCGCGAGGTCGGTCGACGAGGCGCTCGCCGAGCTGCGCTCCGGGCAGATCACGCCGTACGTCAGCCGGTTCAGCGAGGACGGCCGGACCATCATCTGGCAGGAGGACGACGAGTACGCCGACGAGCGCCGCCTCCGCGAGAACGACCCGGCCGTGCCCGACGAGGGACCCGACGCCGAGGGCACCCAGCACCGGCTCGTGATGGACCGACTGCCGTGGATCTACACGAACACCATGGGAGCCGGGTTCTGAGCGCGTGACCGACGTCGTCGACGTCACGGTCGTCGGCAGCGGGCCGAACGGGCTCGTCGCGGCGGTCGTCGCCGCGCGCGCCGGGCTCTCGGTCCGCGTGTTCGAGGCCTCGTCGTCGATCGGCGGCGGGGTGCGATCGGCGGGGCTGACGCTGCCCGGATTCCAGCACGACGTGTGCTCGGCTGTGCATCCGGCGGCCCTCGCGTCGCCCGTCTTCCGCCGCCTCGGGCTGCTCGACCGCATCGAGTGGATCGTGCCCGAGGTCTCCTATGCGCACCCGCTCGATGGAGGTCGCGCCGGGGTGGCGTGGCGGGACCTCGATCGCACGGTGGAGGCGATCGGCGGCGCCGACGGCCGTGCGTGGCGGCGGCTCATCGCGCCGCTGCTCGCCCGGCAGCGCGGGGTCGTGTCGTTCACCGGCTCCCAGCTGCTGCGGATGCCGGGCGACCCGATCGCGGCGGCGCGGTTCGGGCTGCGCGCGCTCGAGCAGGGCACGCGCCGCTGGAACGCCCGGTTCTCGCGCGACGTCGCGCCGGCCATGTTCACGGGCGTCGTGGCACATGCCGCGGGCGGCATGCCCTCGCTCGCGTCGGCGGGCGCCGGCCTGCTGCTCGCCATGCACGGGCACGGGGTCGGGTGGGGCTTCCCGAAGGGCGGCTCGCAGCAGATCGCCGACACGCTGGCGAACGAGCTCCTCTCCCTCGGCGGCCGCATCGTCACGGATGCCCCGGTGACCTCGCTCCACCAGGTGCGGGGGAGTCGCGCGGTGCTGCTCGACACCGCGCCCGACCTGCTCCTGTCCGCCGACCTGCCGGGCCGTTACCGGCGGGCCTTGCGGAGGTACCGCTACGGCTCCGGCGTGGCGAAGGTCGACTTCGCGCTCGACGGTCCGGTGCCGTGGACGAATCCCGAGGTCGGGCTCGCGCCCACGGTGCACCTCGGCGGCAGCCGCGAGGAGATCGCCGCCGCGGAGAACGCGGTGCGGGCCGGACTCCAGCCCGGCGTGGACGACGCGGCACCGCAGCATCCGTACGTGCTCGCGACGCAGCCGACCGTGGTCGACCCGAGCCGCGCGCCCACCGGCAAGCACGTGCTCTGGGCCTACACGCACGTGCCGGCCGGCTCGACGCTCGATGCGACCGAGCTCGTCACGCGCGAGGTCGAGCGGTTCGCGCCCGGATTCCGCGACCTCGTGCTCGCGTCGGCGTCGCGCTCGGCGGTCGAGATCGGCGCGCAGAACGCGAACTACGTCGGCGGCGACATCTACGCGGGCGAGCTCTCGATGCGGCAGTTCGTGAAGCGGCCGGTCGTGTCGACCAAGCCCTGGCGCACGCCGCTCGAGGGCGTGTACCTGTGCTCGAGCGCGACGCCGCCCGGGCCGGCGGTGCACGGCATGAACGGGTGGTGGGCGGCGAAGCTGGCGCTGAAGGAGCGGTTCGGGATCGAGTGAGGACGGTTCCGGTGGTGGCGTAGCGCCGGCCGCAGGCCGACGCGTATCGAGACCCTGCGTGCCGGTCTCGATACGCGTCGCGCTCCGCGCGGCGCTCCTCGACCACCGGTCGGACGCGGGCGTAGCGTGAGTACGTGGACTGGCTCGACTGGTTCGACGCGCACGACTACGAGATCGCCCGCCAGGTGCTCCAGCGCGGGGTGGCCGCGCTCGCGTTCGTCGCGTTCCTCTCGACGCTGAACCAGTTCCGGCCGCTGCTCGGCGAGCACGGGCTCCTGCCGGTCCCGGAGCTCCTGCGCATCGCGCGACGGCTGCGTGGGCCGACGCTGTTCCGCTGGGGCTACACCGACGGGCGCCTCGTCGCGATCGCGATCACGGGCATGGTGCTCGCGGCATCCGTCGTGCTCGGGGTGCCGCAGCTGGGCCCGCCGTTCGTGCCGATGCTCGTGTTCCTGGCGCTCTGGATCCTCTACCTCTCGATCGTGAACGTCGGCCAGACGTTCTACGGCTTCGGGTGGGAGATGCTGCTCTGCGAGGCCCTGTTCACGATCGCGTTCCTCGGCTCGAACGACCAGCCGCCGCCCATCACGATCATCGTGCTCGTCTGGTGGCTCGTGTTCCGGCTCGAGTTCGGCGCGGGCATGATCAAGATCCGCGGCGGTCGCGAGTGGCGCGACCTCACGGCGCTCATGTACCACCACGAGACGCAGCCGATGCCGAACCCGTTGAGCCGGCAGGCGCACCTGCTGCCGAAGTGGTTCCATCGCGGCGAGGTGCTCGGCAACCACTTCGCGCAGCTCGTCGTGCCGTTCCTGCTGTTCGTCCCGGGGCCGGTCGGCTCGATCGCGGCGACGATCGTCATCCTCACCCAGCTGTGGCTCATCGTCACCGGCAACTTCGCCTGGCTCAACTGGATCACGGTCGTCCTCGCGGCATCCGCCATCACCGACTCGGCCTGGCACTGGCTCGTCCCGGCGATCCCGGCCGACCTGGGCACGGATGCCGCGACGACGCCGATCTGGTGGTTCGCCATCGTCGCGGCGGTGACCGTGCTCCTCGTCGTGCTGAGCTGGTGGCCGATCAGGAACCTGCTCTCGCGGCGGCAGCTCATGAACGCGAGCTTCAACCGGTGGATGCTCGTGAACGCCTACGGGGCCTTCGGCACGGTCACCAAGCGGCGCATCGAGATCGTGGTCGAGGGCACGCTCGACGAGTTCCCCGACGACGCGTCGGAGTGGCGCGAGTACGCGTTCAAGGGCAAGCCCGGAGACGTGCGGCGGGTCCCGCGGCAGTTCGCGCCGTACCACCTGCGGCTCGACTGGCTCATGTGGTTCCTGCCGCTCGGGCGCATGTGGGAGCCGTGGTTCGAGGTGTTCCTGCTGCGGCTGCTGCAGGCGGATGCCGCGACGCTCGCCCTGTTGCGCCACGACCCGTTCGACGGCGAGGCGCCCACGTGGGTGCGGGCGCACGCGTACCACTACCGGTTCTCGACGCACGCGGAGTACCGGAAGACCCGGCAGCGCTGGATGCGGACGTTCGACCACGAGGTGATCGGGCCCGCCGGGCTGCCGTGAAGCCGGTCGTCGAGTAGCGCCGCGCGCAGCGCGACGCGTATCGAGGCGCGGGGTCGAGTACCCCGGTCGTCGAGTAGCGCCGCGCGCAGCGCGACGCGTATCGAGACGCGGTGGTCGAGTACCTCGGTCGTCGAGTAGCGCCGCGCGCAGCGCGACGCGTATCGAGACGCGGTGGTCGGTCGGGCGAGGTCGCCACGTCTCGATACGCGTCCGCCTCCGGCGGGCGCTACTCGACGACCGGAGCGCGGCGGGCGCTACTCGACGGACGGGGACGCGACCGGAGCGCGGCGGACGCTACTCGACGGCGGGCGCTACTCGACGACCGAAGCCCGCTCCGCCGGACGATGCTCGATGTCGTCGACGTGCGCGCGCGGCATCGCGACGGCGCCGGCGATCGTCGCGACGGCCGCGATCGCGACGCCGAGGAACACCGCGGCCGAGGCCCCCTGGATCGCAGCGGCGGAGTGGGCGCCGAGCCCCGAGGCGTCGATCATCGCGTTGGCGACCGCGCCGAAGATCGCGACGCCGACGGCGCTGCCCATCGAGCGGAGGAACATGTTCGCCCCCGTGACGACGCCGCGCTCCTCCCACGGCACCGACGACTGCGCGGCGATGAGCGTCGGGGAGGCCACGAGGCCGAGTCCGAGGCCGACGACGAAGCACGCGAGCGCGGTCGTCACCGGGTTCGGCACGAACGTCGCCGCGACGAGGGCGGCCGTGCCGAGGACGGCGATCCCGAGGCCGAGGAACGCGGTGTTGCGGAACCCGATGCGCAGGAACAGGCGCCCCGACTGCGACGCCGAGATCGGCCACCCGAGCGTGAGGGCGGCGACCGCGAGCCCGGAGATGAGCGGCGTCGCTCCCGCGGAGACCTCGAGGAACGTGGGCACGTACGACGTCAGGCCGATGAGCACCGCGCCCACGCCGAACGACATGAGCGAGGTCGTGAGGATGAGCCGCCGCGAGAACACCCAGAGCGGCAGCACGGGCTCGGCGGCCCGCCGCTCGATGAACACGAACGCGACGAGCAGGAGCGCCGCGATCGCGAACGCGGCGATGCTCTGCCACGAGTCCCACGCCCAGGCCTGGCCGCCCTCGAGCACGGCGAGGATCAGCAGCGTGAGCCCGACCGTGAGCACGGCTGCGCCCGCGATGTCGATGCGGTGCTTCTTGCGCTCCACCGTCTCGTGGTAGTTCCGGATGAGCATCCACGCCGCGAGGATGCTCAGCGGGATGTTGACGAAGAAGATCCAGCGCCAGGAGAGGAACTCGGCGAAGACGCCGCCGAGCGACGGTCCGATGACGGATGACGCGGCCCACACGCTCGCGATGTAGCCCTGCACGCGGGCGCGCTCGCGCACCGTGTAGATGTCACCCGTGATGGTGATCGACACGGGCAGGACGGCGCCCGCGCCGAGGCCCTGGATCGCGCGGAAGACGATGAGGGACGTCATGTCCCACGCGAAGCCCGCGAGGATCGAGCCGACGAGGAAGGTGCCGATGCCGACCAGGATGATCGGCTTCCGGCCGATCGTGTCGGCGAGCTTGGCGTAGACCGGCACCGAGACGGCCTGGGCGAGCAGGTAGATCGAGAACAGCCAGGGGAACTGGGCGAAGCCGCCGATGTCCGCCACGATCGAGGGCACCGCCGTCGCGAGGATCGTCGCCTCGATCGCGACGAGCCCGGTGCACAGCATCAGCGCGATCAGCACCGGCCCGCGTTCGGAGCGGAATCCCACGGCGGTCTGCTCGGTCACGTTCCTCCTCATCGCCGCGGCTCGCTCGTGTCGGGCGCGATGAAGCGCCCCACACCGAAGAGACAACGCGTCGGACCGGGATCCATTCCCGCTTCGCGGCATCCGATTCGCCGGCCCGCACGCACGTCGCGACCTGCCCTGTCAAGGGGATCCGCCCGATGACCGGGTCGGACAGACTGTCGTGTACGCATGGATGACCCGTGTGGTGCGCCACCCGAGACGACGTACGACCACAGGAGCCCACGTGAACGACCCGTACCCGGCCGATCCGGCGACCGCCGCCGCGTCGCGCCATCGCTACGACTTCCTCGATCACCTCGGCTCCGGCGGCATGGCCGACGTCTACCGTGCGCGCGACACCGAGCTCGGTCGCGACGTCGCGATCAAGGTGTTCCGCGACGACGACGGGACCATCGCCGACCGGCAGCGCCAGGAGCGCGAGATCCACCTGCTCGGCACGCTGAACCACCCCGGGCTCGTCGGCGTCCACGATGCCGGCACGCTCGTGCATGACGGCCACCCGCGTCGGTTCATCGTCATGGAGCTCGTCGAGGGTCGTTCGCTCGCGCACCGCCTGGCCCGGTCGCCCATGAAGCCCCGCCAGGTCGCGGACATCGGCGCGCAGCTGGCCGACGCACTCAGCTACGTGCACGCACGATCGATCGTGCACCGCGACGTCAAGCCCGAGAACGTGCTGCTCGACGAGACGCCCGCGCTCGGCTACACGCTGCTCGCGAAGCTCGCCGATTTCGGCGTCGCGCAGTTCGTCGACGGATCCCGTCTCACGAGCGACGGCGCCATCATGGGCACGGCGGGCTACATCTCGCCCGAGCAGGTTCGAGGCGATGAGATCGGCACGCCGACCGACGTGTACTCGCTCGGGCTCGTGCTCCTCGAGTCCCTGCGCGGCGAGCGGGAGTACACCGGCAGCGCCATCGAGGCGGCGCTCGCGCGGCTGCACCGGCCGCCCGCGATCCCCGAGGAGCTGCCCGAGGACTGGCGCGCGCTGCTCCGGGCGATGACCGACGACGACCCGGCGAAGCGGCCCACGGCGCACGACGTCGCCGCGACGTTGCGCGACATCATCCGGTCGATGATCTCCGAGGGGCGCGGCAAGCACGAGCGCGGACGCCGCACAGGGAGGGCCAGTCGTCCGACCGCCGCGCGCACCGCGGTGCTGGCCAGCTCGGTGATCGGCGGGGCCGTCGTGCTCGTCGTCACGGTCGTCGGGGCGGTCCTCGGTGCCGGAGCGCTCTGACGCCGCCACACCGGCGCGGCGCGAGGCGCCCGCGCGCGGAGCGCGTAGCGTCACTCGCATGTGGAGACGCAGGCAGGCCCCGGTCGTCGATCCGCCGCCGGTCGCCGAGATCACGACGGATGCCGACGTACAGGCCCCCGAGGTGAAGATCCACGCGTTCCGCATCGGTTTCGTGGGCGCGATCGGCGTGCTCCTCGCGCTCCTGCTCGGCGGCATCGTCGGCCAGCTCGGCACGGTGATCCTCTACGTCGCGCTGGCCCTGTTCCTCGCCCTCGGGCTCGACCCGGTCGTGAGCTGGCTGCAGCGACACGACGTGCCGCGCTGGCTGGCCATCCTGCTCGTGTTCGTCGTGGTGATCGGCCTGTTCGTCGCCCTCATCGCCACCATCGTGCCGATCGTCGTCGAACAGACCACGAAGATCATCGACGATTGGGACTCGATCGTCGAGGGCGTGCAGAACAGCGACTTCGTGGCGTGGATCGCATCCATCGGCGGCGAGGGCCTGAGCCTCGACGCCGCGATCAACTCGGCGGTGGACTGGCTCGGCGACCCCGCCAACCTCGGCGCCCTCACGGGCGGCATCCTCGCGGTCGGAGCCGGCATCGCGGGCGGCCTCACCGGCGCGGTGATCGTGCTGATCCTCACGCTCTACTTCCTCGCCTCGCTCGACGCGATGAAGCGCTACTCCTCGCGGTTCGTACCGGCGAGCCACCGCCCGCAGTTCCGGTCGGTGGCCGAGGAGGTCACGGGGTCGGTCGGCCGGTACGTCATCGGACAGGTGAGCCTCGCGTCCATCAACGGCGTCCTGAGCCTCATCTACCTGTCGATCATCGGTGCGCCCTTCCCGATCCTGCTCGCGTTCATCGCCTTCCTCGCCTCGCTCGTGCCGCTCGTCGGCACGCTGACGGGTGCGATCATCATCACGCTCACGTGCCTCACGGCATCGCCGGCGACCGCGATCGCCGCGGGCATCTACTACCTCATCTACATGCAGGTCGAGGCCTACGTGCTGAGCCCGCGCATCATGAACCGCGCGGTGGCCGTGCCGGGCGCACTCGTCGTGATCGCGGCCGTGGCGGGCGGCACACTCGGCGGCGTGCTCGGCGCGCTCGTCGCGATCCCGGTCGCGGCGTCGCTCATCATCATCGTCGAGAAGGTGATCTTCCCGCGTCAGGACGCGATCTAGTCCTGTCCGGCCGCCCCCGGCGTCGGCGAGCCCGCTCGAACGCTGCGGCCGGCGGTGCGAGCGGTCGCCTGCCGCCCCTGGACATGACGGATGCCGCGACGCGGCGTCGCGGCATCCATCGTGCTGACCGGGGTGAAGGCGGTCAGGTTCGGAGGACCGAGCCGCCGGCGCGGACGCGGCTGAGGGCGTCGACGGTGGCGGCGAGGATGAGGACGCTGCCGGTGACGACGAGGTTCACGCCCGCGGGCAGGTTGAGCAGGCCGAGGCCGTTCGTGATCACGGCGATCACGAGCGCGCCGATCGCGGCGTGCATGAGCCGGCCGCGTCCGCCGAAGAGGCTGACGCCGCCGACGACCGCGGCCGCGACGCCGGACAGGACGATCTCGCGTCCGGCGGCGGCGTCGACCGAGCCGACCTTGCTGATCGAGAACAGGCCCGACACGACCGCGAGGGTGGAGCAGCAGATGAACGCGGTCCAGCGGATCAGCATGACCTTCACGCCCGAGCGACGGGCCGCCTCGGCGTTGCCGCCGATCGCGTAGAGGTAGCGGCCGTACCGCGTGCGGTCGAGGACGAACGTGCCGATCCAGAGGATGACGAGCACGATCGGGACGACGATCGGGACGCCCTCGACCACGCCGACGGACTGTCCGCGGTCGCGGCTGAGGATCGCGATCGCGGCGCCGCCGACGACGGCGATCACGCCGAGCTTGATCCACACGAGCGAGATGGTGCGGTTCGCGACGCCGGCCCGCTTGCGGCGGGCGCGGTCCCAGAAGGACGTCGCCGCGGACACGGCGAGGATCACGGCGAGCATGGCCCAGCCCGCCCAGACGGGCATGTTCGAGTTCTGGATCGCGGTGATCTCGGGGATCTGCACCCGGTAGAGCCCCCCCGCGCCGATGATCCAGAGCGTGATGCCCTGGTAGCCGAGGAATAGGCCCAAAGTCACCACGAACGATGGGATGCCGACCCTCGCGACGAAGAACCCGATGAACGTGCCGGTGAGGATGCCCACCAGGAACGCGACCGCCAGCGCGATCGGCCACGGCACGCCGTTCACGTTCACGAGCACGATGAACAGCGCCATGGTCATGCCGGACGTGACGCCCGCGGACAGGTCGATCTCGCCGAGCAGGAGCACGAACACGAGCGCCATGCCGAGCATGACGAGGGTCGCGGCCTGGGTGAGCAGGTTCGCGAAGTTCCGCTCGGTGAGGAAGAACGGGCTGAGGAAGCTGAACAGGATGGTCAGCACGACGAACCCGCCGACCGCGGGCAGGGCGCCCATGTCGCCGGAGCGCAGGCGCTGGATGTACGCGCGGACCTGGTCGGCGAGCGATCCCTCCTGGCCGGAGCCGATGCGGTCGGCCGCGACGTCGGTCACCGACGTGTCGGGTGCCGGCGACGTCTTCTGCGTGCTCATGCGGTCGCTCCCTGCGGCGTCTTCGCGCCGGTGATGTAGCCGACGACGTCGTCGCGGGTGGTCTGGTCCGCGTCGAGGGTCGCGACCATCTGCCCGAGGTACAGGACGCTGATGTAGTCGGCGACCTCGAACACGTCGGCGAGGTTGTGGCTGATGATGATGACCGCGACGCCCTGCTCCGCGAGGCGCTGCACGAGGTGCAGGACCTGCTCGGTCTGCGCGACGCCCAGGGCCGCGGTCGGCTCGTCGAGGATCACGAGGCGCGCCTTCTTCAGCACCGCGCGGGCGATGGCGACGGTCTGACGCTGGCCGCCCGAGAGGCTGGACACCTTCTGCCGCACCGACTTCACCGTGCGCACCGACAGCGAACGGAGCGTGTCGGACGCGTCGCGTTCCATGCGGCCCTCGTCGAACGTGCCCCACTCCGTCTCCTCGCGACCGAGGAACATGTTCTGCACGATGTCGAGGTTGTCGCACAGTGCGAGGTCCTGGTACACGACCTCGATGCCCAGGCGGGCCGCGTC
The DNA here is from genome assembly GCF_042796995.1 of Agromyces sp. NPDC057865. Lineage (NCBI taxonomy): Bacteria > Bacillati > Actinomycetota > Actinomycetes > Micrococcales > Microbacteriaceae > Agromyces > Agromyces sp. NPDC057865. The sequence continues at coordinate 604,461 of NZ_JBHVMJ010000003.1, forward strand.
GCGCGGGGTGTGCAGGTTCACCGGCTCGCCGTCGAACCGCACCACGCCGTCGTCGTACGGCTGCACGCCGGCGAGCCCCTTGATCAGGGTCGACTTGCCCGCGCCGTTGTCACCCACCAGCGCGGTGACCTTGCCCGGGTAGGCCCGGAGGTCGACGCCCTTCAACACGCTCACGGGACCGAAGCTCTTCACGACCCCTTCGAGCTCGATGATCGGCGTTCCGGCGCCGTCCCTGCTCGCATCCATGCCGCTTCCTTTCGACGACGACGCTGTCTGGCTCTCAGTGTGGCACTCGGGAGCCGAGGCCGGGAGGGGGAGATCGGGCCCCGGGCCCGGCGGTCGCCCGCCGGGGCCCGAGGCCCGGATCAGAGGTTGCGTACTACTGGATGCCGAACTCGGTGCACTTGGCCGCGACCTCGCCCTGGCAGAGCTCGGACGCGTCCGCGTCGCCGGCGTCGACGACGTCCTTCACCTTGTCGGGTCCGACCAGCTGAGGCGTGACCGCGATGTACGGCGTGCCGTCCTCGAGCTCCTGGTCCGCCGTCGGCGTCTCGCCGCCGAGCAGCTTCGTGGCCAGGTCGACGGCCGCGTCGGCCTCGAGCTTGATCGGCTTGTAGACCGTGGCGGTCTGCTTGCCGAGCAGCACGTTCTGCAGGCCGGCGATGGACGCGTCCTGACCCGAGACCGGAACGACGAGGCCGTTCTTGTCGAGGATCGTGATCACGCCCGCGGCGTTCGTGTCGTTGGCGACCCACACCGCGTCGACCTTGCCGCCGAGCGAGGTCAGCGCCTGCTCGAAGTTGGTCGCGGACTTCTCGCCGTCCCACACGCCCGGAGGCTCGGCGGCCGGCTTGATCCCAGCGGCCTCCATGACCTCGACGGCGCCGTCGTGGAACATCTTCGCGTTGCCGTCGGCGGGGTCACCGCCCATGTACACGACGACTGCGGTCTTCGGGTCCTTGCCGGCAGCGGCCAGGCCGTCGACGATCGACTGGCCCTCGAGACGCCCGACCTCGGCGTTGTCGAACGACACGTAGTAGTCGGCGCCCTCGATCGGGCGGTCGTAGGCGATGACCGGGATGCCCTCGGCCTTGGCCTTCTCGGCCACGGCGGCGCCTGCGCCGTTGTAGTCCACGAGCAGCATGACGCCGCAGCCCTTGCTGAGCTGCTGGTCCGCGATCGTGGCGTACTTGTTGGTGTCACCCTGCGCGTTCTGGATATCAGTCTCGAACCCGGCGGCCGCGAGGCCGTCCTCCAGGTACGGACGGTCGTTGTTCTCCCAGCGCGGTGACGACGCGGCATCGGGCAGGATCACGCATGCGCGCGACGCCGCCTCGGCACTCCCCGTCTCGCCGCCGGAACCACCGCTCGAACACGCCGCCAGCAGCAGCGCCGAAACCCCGGCGACCGCAGCGACAGAGACCAATGAAGACGTCTTCATGGCTCTCCCCTTCTTCAAGGTTGAGGTCGACCCCTCCGGGTACCCCCGTCGTCCTCGGCGGCGGCACTGTCATCATGCGCCCAAATGTCCTGACGCCGAACAAAAGGTTGATAACACTTCCGTAACTTACTGACGAGACAGTAAGTGAGCGTTCCGTGGGAATCCGGGGGCGCAGGGGGAGCGCTCTCACGCAAGCCCCCCGGACTGGGGTGGAGTGGCCGCGATCGGAATCCGCTTACCGCCCGCTGGGGCCTGTTCCGCGAATCCGGCGACAGGGGTCAGGGGTCAGGCGTGATCAGGGGTCGGGCTGCGCGAGCGACGCGGGCGGCGCCCGCGCTCAGAACCAGATGCTGAGGTGCGGCGTCCGCTCGGAGGCGAACATGCGGTCGGCGAGCACGAGCGAGCGCGGCGCGGTCTCCGTGATGCGGGCGGCACGGGCGAGCAGCGACGGCCGCACGCCGCCGAGGTAGATCGCCCCGAGCTCCTCGATGCCGAGCCGCAGGCCGGGGCCCGTGGCATCCGAGGCCTCGATCGGCTCGACCTCGGCCCGGCCGCGATCGTCGATCGTGAGGCGGAACCGGCCGCGCGCATGACGCAGGGCGTCGGACACGTCGAGGACGAGCGTGCCGGAGGTGCCGTAGCGGCGGGCGCGCAGCGCCTCGATCGGGTCGAGGATGCGCACCCAGAGGTGGTCGTCGACGTCGGTCACGCTCACGGCGCGCGGGTCTTCGAGGAGCCACGGCAGCGGCTCGTCGACCGAGCGGAGCCGGGCCCGGACGCCCGTGACGAAGTCCTGCTCGATGAGGAAGCGCCAGAGCGCGCGCTCGGCGTCGTCGGTCGCCGCGACGAGGAAGTCGAACTCGAGGAAGCCGGGCTGGTTCGGCTCGCGCGCGATGCGGTAGGCCGCGAAGCCCTGGGCCTGCCCGTGCTCGTCGTCGTACCGCACGGCGCGGATCGAGCGGGCGCCGTCGCCGTCGGGGTCGACGAGTCCGAGGGCGCGATCGAGGATCCCGGGCCAGCGGTCGATCTCACCCGGCGTGCGGGAGACGGCGCGGCGCGCGATGGCCGGCGCCGCCTCGCGCAGGTCGGATGCCGCGACGAAGTGCACGCGGCCCGGGGCATCCGGCCCGACCCAGTGGGTGCGTCGGCGGTCGACGGTGATCGTCGCGGCCTTCGCGGCGGGCGCGAACCCGAAGCGGCCGTAGATGGTGGCCTCGGTCGCCGTGAGCATGGCGACAGCGGCGCCGGCGGCGCGTGCGTTCGCGAGTTCGCCCTCCATGAGGGCGCGGGCGATGCCGCGGCGCCGATGCGTGGGGGAGACGGTGACGGCGCTCACAGCCCACGCGTCGACGCTGCGTCCGCCGGGCACGCTCAGCCCCGTCGGCCACGCGTCGACCGTGGCCACGGGGATCTCGGGCTGGGCGGCGGTCGGGTCGTAGACCCCGTGCACGCGGCGCTCGGAAGCCACGGAGAGGTCGTAGTCGCGGTCGACGTCGCGGGGTCGTCCGTGATGGAAGCCGCGGTTCTCCGCCTCGATCCAGGCGTGCATCGCGTCGCGGTCCGCCGGGTCGAGCAGGCGGTATTCGAGCCCGTTCCGTGCGAGCGCGGCGGATGCTGCGGAGTCGAGCGGGATGCTACGGGGATCGAACGGCATCCCGCCAGCGTAGCGACCGAGGCTGATCGACGGCACAATGGAGGCATGACCGGGCAAACGCTTTCCCAGATCGAGCACGCCATCGACGGGCGGCATCCGCTGCGGTCCATGCTGCGCCTGCTCGACCTGCATCGCGGGCGCGTGCTCGCGGCGATCGGCTTCTTCGCGCTGAAGGACACGCCGCTCTGGCTGCTGCCCGTCGTCACGGCCGGGGTCATCGACGTGGTCGTCGCGGGCGGCCCGCTCTCGACGCTCGCCATCTGGGCGGGCGTCGCGCTCGTGGCGCTGCTGCAGAACTACCCGAACCACGTCGCGTACACGCGCCTCTTCATGGGCGCGGTTCGCTCGACCGGCGCCGACCTGCGGAACGCGCTCGCGGCGCGCCTCCAGTCGCTCTCGATCGGCTTCCACTCGCGGGCGAACTCCGCGATCGTGCAGACGAAGGTCGTGCGCGACGTCGAGAACGTGGAGGTCATGCTGCAGCAGACGGCGCATCCGCTGCTCTCGGCGACCATGGTGCTCATCGGCGCGATCGTCATGACGGCGATCAACGTGCCCGCCTTCCTGCCCGTGTACGCGCTCGCGATCCCGCTGGCCGTGCTGTTGCGCGCGATCCTCAACCGCCGCAGCGCCGCCCGCAACGAGACGTTCCGCCGTGAGGTCGAGCAGTTCTCCGCCCGGGTCGGCGAGATGGCGACGCTCATGCCGATCACGCGTGCCCACGGCCTCGAGCAGACCGCGGTGCGCCGGGTCGCGCACAGCGCCGAGGGCGTGCGCACCGCGGGGTTCGCGCTCGACCTGCTCAACGGTCGGTTCGCGTCGCTGTCGTGGGTGAGCCTGCAGCTGCTGGGGGTCGGATGCCTCGTGCTCGCCGCCTGGATCTCGATCACGGGGTTCATCCCCATCACGCCCGGCCAGGTGGTGCTGCTGAGCTCGTACTTCGCGCTGCTCACCGGCGCGGCCACCAACCTGCTCATGCTGCTGCCCGTCATCGCGCGCGGCACCGAGTCGATCCGCTCGATCGCCGAGGTCGTGCAGGAGCCCGACCTCGAGTTCAACGAGGGCAAGCGCGCGGTGGCCGACGTGCGTGGCGGCATCCGCCTCGACCGCGTGCAGTACCGCTACGACCTCGGGATCCCGCCCGCGCTCGACGACGTCTCGCTCGACATCCGGCCCGGGGAGACGATCGCCTTCGTCGGGTCGTCGGGCTCGGGCAAGTCGACGCTGCTCAACCTCGTGCTCGGGTTCCTCCGGCCCACCCGCGGGCAGGTGCTGCTCGACGGCATCGACATGGAGGAGCTCGACCTTCGCACGTTCCGCCGCTTCGCATCGGTCGTGCCGCAGGAGTCGGTGCTCTTCGAGGGGACGATCCGCGAGAACATCGTCTACGGCCTCGGCGAGGTGAGCGACGAGCGCGTACTCGCGGCGCTGCGCGACGCCAACGCGCTCGAGATCGTCGAGGCGCAGCCCGAGGGATGGGACACGGTCGTCGGCGAGCGGGGCGCCCGGCTCTCGGGCGGACAGCGCCAGCGGCTGTCGATCGCGCGAGCGCTCGTGCGCGACCCGCGCGTGCTGCTGCTCGACGAGGCGACGAGCGCGCTCGACCCCGAGTCCGAGGCGAAGATCAAGGGCGCGCTCGAACACCTCATGCGCGGGCGCACGACGCTCGTCGTCGCGCACCGGCTCTCGACGATCCGCAGCGCCGACCGCATCGTCGTGCTCGAGCGCGGACGCGTCGTCGAGGTCGGCTCGCACGACGAGCTGCTCGCGGCGGGCGGGCGGTACGCCGAGCTCGACCGGGTGCAGTCGGCGTAGCGCGGAAGCCGGCGCCGGCGCGCGTCCGAGCGTTCAGCCGCCGGTGTGCGGCCCGAGGTGCTGGTGCACGGTCGAGATCACGACCGAGCCCTCGCCGACGGCCGAGGCCACGCGCTTGATCGAGCCGCGCCGCACGTCGCCCACCGCGAAGAAGCCGGGCATCGACGACTCGAGCGGGTACGGGTCGCGGCCGCTCCCGAGCCAGGCGCGTCGTCCGCCCTCCTCGAGCACCTCGGGGCCGGTGATCACCGAGCCCCACTGGTCGCGCAGCACTTCGGGCGGCAGCCACTCGGTGTGCGGGCGCGCCCCGATGGTGACGAAGACGGCGTCGGCGGGCACCGAGACGCGCTCGCCCGAGTCCGACCGCTCGAGCACGACGTGGTCGAGCCGGTCGACGTCGTGGGTGGCGCCGGCGTCGACGACGTGGGAGCCCGTGATGAGGCCGACGCCCGCGGCATCCAGCTGGTCGATAAGGTACTGCGACATGCTCGCCGCGAGCGACGGCCCGCGCACCACGAGCGACACCGATTTCGCGTAGCGGGCGAGGTGCAGCGCCGCCTGCCCGGCGGAGTTGCCGCCGCCGACCACGAGCACGTCGCGATCGGTCTGCGCGCGCGCCTCGACGGAGGAGGCGCCGTAGAACACGGAGGAGCCGACGAACGGCGCCAGCCCGGGCGCCGCGAGTCGCCGGTAGGTCACGCCCGTCGCGAGCACCACCGCGCGGGCCCGCACGACGTCGGCCGCCGCGCCGTTGGCCCCGGCCGCCGAGACGGCGAGCTCGAACCCGTCGTCGACCCTGCGCACGGCGGTGACGCGGCGCGTGTGCGCGAAGCGTGCGCCGAAGACCCAGGCCTGCTGGTACGCGCGCTGCGCGAGCTCGGAGCCGGAGACCCCGCGAGAGAAGCCGAGGTAGTTGCGGATGAGCGAGCTCGAGCCGGCCTGCCCGCCGATCGACTCGCCCTCGAGCACGAGCGTGTCGAGTCCCTCCGACGAGGCGTACACCGCCGCGGCGAGGCCTGCCGGACCCGCGCCGATGACGACCACGTCGACGGGCTCGTCGGGCAACGACGTCGTGAGCCCGTATGCGCGGGCGAGCTCCGCGTCGTCGGGGTCGACGAGCACGCGGCCGTCGGCCGTGCGCACGAGCGGCACGCCGGTGTAGGTCACGCCCGCGGCATCCAGCATCGCCACCGCGTCGTCGGCCGAGGGATCGAGGTGGTCGGCCGGCACGCCCGCCCGCGCGAGGCGGTTGCGCAGCTCGTGCGTGCGCGGCTGCGAGACGTCGCCGATGACCGTGTAGGCGCGGTGGCGCTTGCCGGCCGCGGCCTCGTGCTCGCGCAGGAAGTCGGTGATCGCCCGGTGGAACGACTCGTCGGGCGAGTGCGTCGGCCGCACCACGTAGTAGTCGATCTGCACGTGCGTCATGAGCTGGAGCACCGCGTCGGACGTGACCCGGTCGGCCCACGAGCCCCACTCGATCACCAGGCCGCGGCGCACGTCGGGGAAGCGGCGGCGGGCTGCGGCGAACACGCTCTCGTGGTCGTCGACCGGGGACGCGTCATCCGACAGCACGAGCGCCATGCTCCCGCCCTCGGTCGCGAGCTCCTCGATCGCCGCGACCGCGCTCGCCGGGCCGTCGGCCTCGACCACCCGGTAGTCGTCGGCGTAGCGTCGGCGCAGCGGCTCGAGCAACGAGGCGCGCACGCCCTCGTCGGCCGACACGACGAGGATCACCGGTGGGCCGGCGGAGTGCACCCGAGCATCCATTCGACTCCCCCCGGAGCGGCGCGACGAGCGGCGGAAGGCCGCCACGGCGCCACTGTACCGCCGGGCCGCGGCGAGCCGCCAGCATGCCCGACGAGCCAGCCCCGTGCTGGGTATTTACAGGCGGATGCCGCGGGGAACAGACTCGAAGGCATGAGCCCCGCCGATCCGGCGATCCGCACGCCAGACCAGCGACTGCGCGTGTTCGTGAGCTCCACGCTCAGGGAGCTCGCGCCCGAGCGCCGCGCCGTCCGCGCCGCGATCGAGCAGCTCAACCTCGCGCCCGTGATGTTCGAGCTCGGCGCGCGGCCGCATCCGCCGCGCGACCTCTACCGCGCCTACCTCGCGCAGAGCGACATCTTCGTCGGACTCTACGGCGAGCAGTACGGCTGGGTCGCGCCGGGGGAGGAGATCTCGGGGCTGGAGGACGAGTACCGCCTCTCGCCGGCGGGCATGCCGAAGCTCGTGTACGTGAAGGACGACGGCGATCGCGAGCCGCGCCTGCGCGAGCTCCTCGACCGCATCAAGGCCGACGACCGCTCGTCGTACGTGCACTTCGCCGACGCCGAGGAGCTCGCGGAGCTCGTGCGCGGCGACCTCGCGACGCTGCTCGCCGAGCGGTTCGCGCGCGCGGCCGAGCCCACCGGGACGCCGTTCGCGTCGATGGACGGCACGGTCGAGCTCCCCTCGTCGCTGACGTCGCTCATCGGGCGCGACCGCGAGGTCGCCACCGTCGCCGAGCTGCTCGCCGACGACGACGTGCGGCTCGTCACCCTGACCGGCCCCGGCGGCATCGGCAAGAGCCGGCTCTCGATCGAGGCCGCGAACCGCGTGCGCGACCGGTTCCCCGGCGGCATCGCATTCGTCGACCTGGCGCCCGTCACCGACCCGTCGCTCGTGTCCGCCGCCATCGCGAACGCCCTCGGCATCATCGACAACGGCGACGGCACGCTCGACGAGAAGCTGCGCATGGCCGTGCGCGACCGCCGCCTGCTGCTGCTGCTCGACAACGTCGAGCAGGTCGTCGACGCTGCGCCGGTCATCCGCGCGCTGCTGGCGGATGCCCCGCACCTCACGGTGCTCGCCACGAGCCGAATCCTCCTCCGCATCAGCGGCGAGCACGGCGTCGAGCTCGGCCCGCTCGTCCTTCCCGACATGCATCGCGGCACGACCGTCGCGCGGGCGCTCGCCACGCCGTCGGTCGCGCTCTTCGTGCAGCGCGTGCGGGCGGCGAAGCCCGACTTCGAGCTCACGGCCGAGAACGTGGAGGACGTCGAGCGCATCGTGATCGCCCTCGACGGGGTGCCTCTCGCGCTCGAGCTGGCCGCCGCGCGCGGCCGCGTGCTGACGCCGTCCGAGCTCCTCGACCGGCTCGACCAGCGCCTGCTGGTGCTCGGCGGCGGCGCCCGCGACCTGCCCGAGCGGCAGCGCACGATCCGCTCCACGATCGAGTGGAGCACGCAGCTGCTCACGGCGACCCAGCAGGAGCTGCTCGCCCGCCTCGGCGTCTTCTCGGGGGTGTTCACGCTCGACGCCGTCGAATGGCTCGGCGAGGGCATCCCCGACGCCGATACGCTCGACGACCTCGCCGCGCTCGTCGACGGGAGCCTCGTGCGGCAGCAGGACCGTGGCGATCGCGCGGTGTTCAGCATGCTCTCGACCGTGCGGGAGTACGCCCGCGACCGGCTCGACGGTCGCGAGGACCTGCGCGAGCTGCGCGACCGGCACGCCCAGTACTACGTGCGACTCGGCGAGCAGGCCGAGTACGAGCTCGAGGGCGCCACGCAGCTGGCGTGGATCGCGCGCCTCGCCGAGGAGGACGACAACCTGCGCGCCGCCGTGCGGCACCTGCTCGACACGCGGCAGTGGTCGATCGCGGCGCACTTCACGTGGACGCTCTACGTCTACTGGTGGGTCGACGGCCACCTCGGCGAGGTGCACGCCTGGATGCAGGAGGTGCTCGACTCCGGCGACGAGCTCGACACCCCGACGCGCGCGCGGGCCCTCTACTTCACGCGTGCGATCGGGTTCTGGCAGGACCCCGACGAGCTCCTCGTGCCGGGACTCGGCGAGAGCGCCGCGCTGTTCCAGACCGAGGGAGAGCGGTCGGGGGAGGCGCTCGCGCTCATCTCGCTCGCCCTCGCGCTGCTGGCGTCGCGCGAGCCCGACGTCGGACGGGCCGGCGAGGCGCTGCAGGGCAGCCTCGGCCTGTTCCGCGAGGCCGACGACAACTGGGGCGAGGCGATGGCCCTCGTCACGATCGGGCGGGTCTCGCTCCTCAGTCGCGACGTCCGCGGGGCGCTCGAACGCTTCCGGGAGAGCCTCGCCGTGGCGCAGCGGCAGCACGACGCCCTCGGCGAGGCGATCGCGCTCCACCACCTCGGCTGGGCGGAGCTGCTGCTCGGCGACTTCGCCGTCGCTCGCGACTGCTTCGAGGAGAGCCTCAGCGAGTCGACGCGACTGCATCACGACGACGGCGTCGCGTACGGGCTCGAGGGACTCACGGCGGTCGCCGCGGCTGCGGGCGACCTCGCGCGCGCAGGCACGCTGCTCGGCGCCGCGCAGATCGTCCGCGAACGCACGGGCCTGTACAACGCGCCGTCGTTCTCGTTCCACCAGCAGTTCGTCGATCCCATCCTCGCGGGCGAGGGCCGCGAGGAGTTCGAGGCCGCCCGCGCGCGCGGGCGCCGCATGCACGTCGACGACGCGGTCGCGTTCGCGCTGCAGCACGAGCCGGCGGATGCCGCGGCATCCGCCCCCTGATCATCGAGCCCCGCGGCATCCGCCCCACCGAGGAGGGACCATGAGCGAGACGGCACCCGGCACCGACGCCCCCGAGCGTCACCGCTCCGGACCCGAGGACCGCGTGCTCCCGTTCACCCGGGTGCTCGCGTTCGTCATCATCCCGTTCCTGGTCGCGGCGGCGTTCCTGCTGCTGGTGCTGCCCGGCGCCACCGAGCAGCACTTCGCGTGGACCATCCAGCCGCCCGTGACCGCGATGCTCCTCGGCTCGGCGTACGCGGGCGGGATCTGGTTCTTCGTGCAGGTCGCGGTGCAGCGGCGCTGGCACCGGGTGCGGCACGGCTTCCCCGCAGTGCTGGTGTTCGCGACGCTGCTCGCGATCGCCACGTTCCTGCACTGGGATCGCTTCCACTTCGGGCACATCTCGTTCATCACCTGGGTGGCGCTCTACATCTCGACCCCCGTGCTCGTGCTCGTGGCGCTCGTCCTGAACCTCCGCCAGGACGACGGGATGCCCGAGGGAGACGACATCGAGATCCCCGGGCCTTGGCGGTACGTGCTCGCGCTCGTCGGCGCGGCATCCACCGTGACCGGGCTCGTGCTCTTCATCGTGCCGTCGCTGCTCATCGGCTCGTGGGCGTGGGAGGTCACGCCCCTCACCGCGCGCGTCGTCGGCGCGGTGCTCACGCTGCCCGGCCTCGTGAACGTGTGGATGCTCTGGGACGACCGCTGGTCGGCGTTCCGCCGCGTGTTCCAGGCGCAGCTGGTGAGCCTCGCCTGCATCCTGCTCGCGATCGCCGTGCGCCTGGCCGACTTCGACTGGAACCGGCCGAGCGCGTGGTTCTTCGCGATCGGGATCGTCGTGTCCGCCGGCGTCTACGCACTCTTCTACTTCTCGCTCGAGCGACGCGCCACGCGTAGCGTGTAGGCGGGAGACGCGCCGACCGGCGCGCAGGAGGGGGATCGATGGGCTGGACCGAGGAGTTCCTCGTGGACGCGTACGTCTTCGGGTATCCGCTGGTGTACAACGTGTCGTCGATGCAGGCGATCGCGACGCACGGGCTCGGCTCGTTGCCGCCGTCGGGCATCAACCGGTTCGCGCACGCGACCAAGCTCGGGTCGCCCGAGGACACGTTCGTGAGCATCAACAACGACACGGTGTACGCGATCGCGGTGCTCGACCTCTCCGGCGGCCCGCTGCTCCTGCACGTGCCCGACACCGACGGCCGGTACTACGTGCTCCAGTTCGTCGACGCGTGGACGAACAACTTCGCGTACGTCGGGCGGCGCGCCACCGGCACCGCCGAGGGGACGTTCCTCATCGCGCCGCCCGGATGGTCGGGGACGGCGCCCGACGGCGTCCCCGTCATCCCCGCGCCCACCGACCTCGCGGCGATCGTCGGACGCATCGCCGTCGACGGCGAGGACGACCTGCCCGCGGTCGCCGCGCTGCAGCCGCAGTTCACACTCACCCCGCTCGACGGGAACGCGCCGCTGCGCGGCATCCCGCAGCCGCACGGGGAGATCCCCGAGCACCTGCGCTTCTGGGAGCTGCTGCGCGCCTGGAGCCTCGCCTTCCCGCCCGCGAAGCCCGATGTCGACTACCTCCATCGCTTCGCGGACTACGGCCTCACCACGCGGGGCAACCCCTACGGGGTGGTCGCACGCGATCAGGAGGAGCACCTCGCGAACGCGTTCGTGGAGGGCCGCAACCGCGTCGAGGACCTCTCGAAGCCCGACCCCGCCGCCGCCGTGAACGGCTGGCAGGGCTGGCCGCACGGCTTCGACTACAACGTCGACTTCCTCGGGCCCGGCACGATCGACGCGCCGGAGTGGCGGATCGCCGATCGGACCACGGCGTACGCCACGCGGGCACGATCCGCCCGCAACGGGCTCTGGGGCAACCACGGCTACGAGGCGGTCTACGCGGAGGTCTTCGTCGACTCCGACGGCGACCGGCTCGACGGGTCGCACGCCTACGAGCTGCACCTCACCGAGCTGCCGCCGGCCGACGCGTTCTGGTCGATCACGATGTACTCGGTGCCCGACTTCTACCTCGTCGAGAACACGATCGAGCGCTACTCGATCGGCGACCGCACGCCCGGCCTCGTCACCGGCGAGGACGGCTCGCTCGTCATCCGCATGCAGCGCGAACGGCCCGACGACGAGGCCGCGGCGGCGAACTGGCTGCCGACGCCAGAGGGGCCCTTCCGTCCGATGCTGCGGGTGTACCAGCCGCGTGCGGAGATGATCGACGGCACGTTCGCGATGCCGGCGATCACGCGGGTCCAGTCCGCGGGTTGAGGAGCGCCCGGCGGAGCCGGACGCGTCTCGAAACCCGTCTGCGCAGGCGGGTTTCGAGACGGCGCCGGGGCGCCTCCTCAACCCGCGGAGGGTGCCCGGTCGTCGAGGAGCGCCGCGGTTCCGGTGGTCGAGGAGCGCCGCCGGAGGCGACGCGTATCGAGACGCAGCACGGGTCTCGATACGCGTCCGGCTCCGCCGGGCGCTACTCGACCACCGGGTGGGGGCTCCGCCGGGCGCTACTCGACCACCGGAGCGGGCGCTACTCGACCACCGAGAGGGGCACGGATGCCGCGAGGTGCGGCACCACCGCGGCCTCGAACGCCGCGGCGGTGCGGGCGACGACCTCGGCGAACGGCGTGTCCCACAGTTCCTGGTTGAAGATCTCGACCTCGATGTCGCCGGCGTAGCCCGTGGCCTCGACGGCTGAGGTGAGCGACGCGAAGTCGATCACGCCGTCGCCCGGCTCGTGCCGGCTGAGCAGCACGTCGGCGGGCAGCGGCGTCTTCCAGTCGCAGACCTGGTAGGTCGCGATGCGTCCCTCGGCGCCCGCGCGAGCGATCTGCGGCAGCACCTCGGGGTCCCACCAGATGTGGAACGTGTCGACCGTCGCGCCGACCACCGACGGATCGAACGGCGCAGCCAGGTCGAGCGCCTGCTTCAGGGTCGACACGACCGCGCGGTCGGACGCGTACATGGGGTGGAGCGGCTCGATCGCGAGCGTGACGCCGGCCGCCTGCGCCTCGGGGGCGAGCTCGGCGAGGGCGTCCGCGACCTGCGCGCGGGCGCCGACGAGGTCGCTCGATCCCTCGGGGATGCCGCCCGCGACGAGCACGAACACGGCCCGCGAGCCGGGTGCGCCGGCGGCGGCGAGCGTCGCGGTCTCCTCGATGCCCCGGCGGTTGTCGTCGATCGCCGCGCGGCGAGCCGGACCCTCGGGCACGGTGAAGAAGCCGCCACGGCAATAGGTCGAGAGGCGCAGGCCCGAGTCGGCGAGGCGTCGCGCGGCCTCGTCGAGGCCGACCGCCTGCACGGGCTCGCGCCAGAGGCCGATCGACTGGTACCCGCCGTCGGCGACCGAACGAAGGGCCTGGTCGAGGTCGGCGTACTTGATCGTCGCCTGGTTCAGTGACAGGCGCGGGTGGGCGCTCATGCGAGCACCTCGACGTCGGCGTCGGCCGTCTCGGTCGCGGCATCCGGCGCCTCGGTGTCGGCGTCGACGGATGCCGCAGGAGCGGCCGCCGTGACATCGACGCCGTTGAGCGTGAGCAGCGAGTGCCAGCGGGCGGCCGCGAGCTCGGGACGCTCGAGCGCGCCCGACGCGTTCGCGAGCTCGACGATGCGGGAGAGGTGCGGCAGGCTGCGCGCGGCGTGCAGGCCGCCCACCATCTGGAACGCGGCTTGGTGCCCGTTGAGCCACGACAGGAACGCGACGCCCGTCTTGTAGTAGTACGTGGGCGCGGCGAAGACCTGCTGCGAGAGCGGCTCGGTCGGCGCGAGGATCGCGCGGTACTCGTCGGCGTCGCCGCGGTCGAGCGCCTGGATCGCCGCGGAGGCGTTCGGCGCGAGCGCCGCGAACGCGCCGAGCAGCGCGTCCGAATGCCCGCGGACGTCGCCCTCGATGAGGCCGACGTAGTGGTAGTCGTCGCCCGTGAACATGCGGGCGGTCTCGGGGAGGCGCTCGCGCACCGAGATCTCCGCGTCGGCGTCGAGCAGGCTCATCTTCACGCCCTGCACCTTGTCGCGGTTGTACTCGATGATCTGCAGCAGCGTCGCCGACGCGGCATCCGTGTCGTCGGAGCCGAAGTAGCCCGCGAGCGACGGGTCGAACGCCGTGCCGAGCCAGTGCAGCACGACCGGGGCGCCCGCCGCGGCGAGCACCTCGCGGTACACGCGGCGGTAGTCGTCGGGCGTGCTCGCGGCTCGGGCCAGGTGACGGCTCGCCATGAGGACGACGCCCGCACCTGCGTCTTCGGCGTGGTGGAGCTGCTCCTTGTAGGCGTTGATCACCTGATCGAGCGAGATGGACTCGTCGCCGACATGGTCGGTGTTCACACCGACGACGAGGTTGGCACCCACCGTCGCCGCCTCGGCGGCGCTGCGGGAGATCAGTTCACGCGTGGCCAGGGCGTCGAGGCCCATGTTGCGCTGCGCGGTGTCCATGGCGTCGGCGACGCCGAGCCCCCACGACCAGACGTGGTGGCGGAAGGCCAGGGTGGCGTCCCAGTCGATCTCGGCCGGCTCGCCCGGGGTGTTGTCGGCGAACGGCTTCGGCACGACGTGCGCCGCCGCGTACGCGATCCGGCTCGCGAGCGGATGCCGCGGCTTCTGGAACGCGGGCGCCTCCGCCAGCGGCACCGAGCGCACTGCGCCCTCGCCGTCGATGAGGGTGATCGCGGTCATGGTCAACGGGCCCCGGTCAGCTCGGGGGCGGCGTCGGGCGCCGCGACGGAGGTCGCGGCATCCGTGATCGCCGCGGCATCCGTCGTCTCGATCGTGATCTCGGGGATGGCGATGCGCCGGCCCTCGGCGGAGGAGCGCAGGCCCTCCTCGGCGAGGAGGACGCCGCGGGCGCCCGCGAGGAAGTCGTAGTGGTTCGGGGCGTCCTCGACGACGTGGCGGATGAACTCCTCCCACTGCGTCTTGAAGCCGTTCTGGAACTCCCGGTTGCCGGGGGACTCGATCCAGTCGGCGGCGTAGTCGTGGGCGTCGGCGAGGTCGGGGTTCCACACGGGCTTGGGCGTGGCGTTGCGCGGCTGGATCTTGCAGCCGAACAGGCCCACGACGGCCGAGCCCAGCGTGCCGTCGACCTGGAACTCGACGAGCTCGTCGCGATTCACGCGCGTGGTCCAGCTCGAGTTGAGCTGGGCGATCGCGCCGCCCTCGAGCTCGAAGATCGCGTATGCGGCGTCGTCGGCGGTGGCCGGGTAGGGCTCGCCCTTCTCGTCGACGCGCTCGGGGATCTCGGTGACCGCCTTCGCGTACACCGACTCGACGCGGCCGAACAGGTTCTCGAGCACGTAGTTCCAGTGCGGGAACATGTCGACGATGATGCCGCCGCCGTCCTCGGCGCGGTAGTTCCAGCTCGGCCGCTGCGCCGGCTGCCAGTCGCCCTCGAACACCCAGTAGCCGAACTCGCCGCGGACGCTGAGGATGCGGCCGAAGAAGCCCGAGTCGATGAGGCGCTTCAGCTTCTGCAGGCCGGGGAGGTAGAGCTTGTCGTGCACGACGCCGTTCTTGATGCCGGCGGCGGTGGCGAGCTTCGCGAGCTCGAGCGCCTCCTCGAAGCTCTCGGCGGTGGGCTTCTCGGTGTAGATGGCCTTGCCGGCGGCGATCGCCTTGCGGATCGCGGCGGCGCGGGCCTTCGTCACGAGGAAGTCGGCGTAGACCTGCCAGCGGTCGTCCGCGAGCGCCTCGTCGAGGTTCGTGGTCCAGTGGTCGATGCCGTGCTTCTCGGCGAGCTCGGCGAGCTTCTGCTCGGAGCGGCCGACGAGGATGGGCTCCACCTGCACGCGGGTGCCGTCGGAGAGCTCGACCCCGCCCTGCTCGCGGATCGCCAGGATCGACCGCACGAGGTGCTGCCGGTATCCCATGCGCCCGGAGACGCCGTTCATGATGATGCCGATGGACTGGGCCTGCGGGCTGGCCTGCTGGGTGGTCTGCTCTGCCACGGTGATTCCTGTTCGAGCCGGGAGCGGGTGGCGGAGGCCGCCGCGCCGCTGCGGGAAAGCGTTTACCCGAGTGTAGGACACGATCCCGCGATCGCGCAACACCCAGCTCGTGGGGTGTCGTCACGCGGCGTCGGGGTGCGGCGGCCGCGCTCGGCTCCCGCCCGCTCGGCGCCCGTGATTCGCGAGTGGGCGATCTTGGCGAGCATTCGGCGGGAACGGTCGCCAAGATCGCCCACTCGCGCGACAACGCCCACGCCGGGAGGCTTTCGCCCGGATGCGATGGGACGCGACCCGCCGCGGCCGCCCGCTGACTGACGGCGTGTTGCGTCCCCTCGTGAGCAGCGAGAGCCCGAGCGGATGCCTCGGGGTGTTCGGTGCGGCGGCGCGCCGAGCACGCGCGTCGAGCGGATGCGGCGGGCGCGCGGCATCCGTGCACCGCCGTACCCCAGGAGGGCGCGGGCTACTTGCGCGGGGGCGTCGACTCGCGGATGACGACCTCGGTGTGCACGGCGCCCTCGGCCTGGGCGGCCTCGTCCCCGAGCGCGAGGCGGAGGGCGCGGCGTCCGATCTCCTCGAGGGGGACGCGAACCGTGGTCAGGGCCGGGGTGACGTCGCGCACCGTGGGGATGTCGTCGAAGCCGGCGATCGCGACATCCGTGCCCGGGGTGAGGCCGGCGTCGCGGATGGCTGACAGGGCGCCGACCGCCATGACGTCGTTCGCGGCGAAGACGCACTCGACGTCGCCGAGTCCGCGCTCGAGCAGGCGGCGCATTCCGTCGTAGCCGCCGTCGCGGGTGAACGCGTCGCGGATCACGTCGTCGTCCTCGAGGGTGCCGCCCGTGGCCGCGAGTCCGGCCCGGAAGCCCTCGACGCGGTCGGCCGCCGTGCGCAGGCCCTCGCCGCCGGTGATGATCGCGAAGCGGCGGTAGCCGATGCCGACGAGCCCGCGGGCGAGTGCCTCGGCGCCGGCGAGGTTGTCGACGAGCACCGTGCGGAGGTCGAGTTCGTTGCGGCTGATCAGGACGACCAGGCCGCCCGAGCGTTCGTAGGCGCGGAGCTCCTCGCCCAGGGCGCCGCCGGTCGGGTCGGTCGTCGGGCGGGAGCCCGCCAGGATCATGACGCGCGGACGCTGTCCGCGCAGCGTGCGCACGAGGTCCAGCTCGCGCTCGGGGTCGCGCTCGGTGGCGGCCATCGTGACGATGAGCCGCTCGTGGTCGGCCTCGGCGACGACGCCGGCGGCGATCGACGAGAAGTAGGGGTCGGCGATGTCGGCCACGAGCAACGCGACGGTGGTCGTCGTGCCGCGGGCGACGGCCTGCGCCGAGAGGTTGGGGGAGTAGTCGAGCCGCGCGGCGGCCTCGAGCACGCGCTTGCGGTACTCCTCGTTGACCTTGCGCGTGCTGCCGTTCAGCGAGCGCGACGCGGTCGCCAGCGAGACCCCCGCCTCGCGCGCGACGTCGTGCAGCGTCGCCGGTGCGCTCCGCCCGGTTCCCGTGCCGCCCTCGGTCATCCGTCCTCCCGCATGTGCCCGCCCCCTCGGGGCGCCTCGATGCTACCGCGCAAGCGGCTCAGAGACGCCGAGGTTTGGACACGCGCCGCCGTGCTGGTAGAAATGTCGTCGAACCGAGATAGCGCTTTCCCGCGTGATTCCCTCCAGATCCCCGGCGAAGCACGGGTGACCGAGGAAGCGCTTTCTCGTACGATGACCCCGAGTGGAGCACGCGATGGCGCAGGAACGGTACGGACTCATCGGCACGGGAAGCCGCGCGGGCATGTACGTGCGCGCGCTGAGCGGCACGCAGCTCGGCGCCGAGCACGTGCCCGAGATCGCCGAACTGGTCGCGTGGAGCGACGTGAACCCGGGTCGCCTCGACGTGCACGAGCGCGAGGTGCTGGCGGCCGGGCGTCCGGCGCCGGCACGCTATGCGCCCGACGACCTCGAGCGCATGATCCGCGACGAGCGCATCGACCGCGTGATCGTCACGACCCCCGACTTCACGCACGCCGACTTCGTGGTGCGTGCGCTGCACGCCGGCGCCGACGTCGTGGTCGAGAAGCCGCTCACGATCGACGCCGAGAGCGTGCGGCGCATCGGCGCGGCCATCGCCGAGACCGGCCGCGAGGTCATCACGACGTTCAACTACCGTTACAGCCCGCGCAACTCGACCCTGCGCCACGTCATCGCCGACGGCGAGATCGGCGCGGTCACCTCGGTGCACTTCGAGTGGGCGCTCGACACCGTGCACGGCGCGGACTACTTCCGCCGTTGGCACCGCCTGAAGGCGAACTCCGGTGGCCTGTTCATCCACAAGGCGTCGCACCACTTCGACCTCGTCAACTGGTGGATCGCCGCGACGCCCGTGCGCGTGTTCGCGAGCGGGGGGCTTCGCTTCTACGGTGCCGAGAACGCCGCCGCCCGCGGCCTCGGCGAGCGTCCGTCGCGCGGCACCGGAGCGACCGGCGATCCGTTCGCGCTCGACCTCGCGCGCGACCCGCACCTCAAGGAGCTCTACCTCGACCAGGAGCACCACGACGGCTACCTGCGCGACCGCGACGTGTTCGACGCGGGCATCACGATCGAGGACAACCTCGCCGCGCTCGTCGACTACGACACCGGCGCGACCATGAGCTACTCGCTCAACGCGCACGCGCCCTGGGAGGGCTACCGCGTCACCGTCAACGGCACCGAGGGCCGCGCCGAGCTCGAGGTCGTCGAGCGCGGCGCCGTGCTGATCGGCGAGGACGGCCGCGTCGTCGTCGACCCGAGCATGCACCCCGGCTACTCGCCCGAGGACGAGGTGCGTCCCGACTCCGAGCGCCTCGTCGTGCAGCGGCACTGGGAGGGCGCGCGCATCGTGCCGATCCCCGAGGGCATCGGCAGCCACGGCGGCGGCGACGCGTACCTGCTGCAGCACGTCTTCGGGCGGGTGACCGACGACCAGCCGCTCGGCCGGGTCGCGGGCTACGCCGACGGCGTCAAGGCCGTGTCCGTCGGCATCGCGGGCAACCTGTCACTCGCCACGGGCGAGCCCGTGCGCATCGCCGACCTCGAGCTCGGCATCTGACGCGAGCGGCTCCGGGCCGAGCGGATGCCGCGGGCGGGCGCCCCCGCGACCGAGCGGATGCCGCAGCACACGAGACCGGGCGCGGTCGAACCGTGCGGAGATACGATCCGACGCGCCGAGGACCCGCGGCGTCCACCGGGGTGTCGGATCGTATCTCCGCAGCGTTGTGCGGCGAGGCCGTCGGAGCCACGCCGAACCGACCGACGCGAGGGCGGGCGGATGCCGCGGCATCCGCCCGCCGCGTCAGCTGCCGTCGATGGGCGGCGCGTCCTTCGGGTAGGCGACGAGCATCGCGCCCGACAGGATCCACACCACGCCGATCGCCGCGATGAGCGCGGGCCCGCCGAGGCCCGCCGCGAGTCCGGCGACGGCGGCGCCCGCCGCGGCGGCGGCCGCGCGAAGTCCCGCGCCGACCGTGAACACCTGCGAGCGCAGCGTCGGCGGGCTCTGCTGCTTGCGGATGAGCAGCATGGCCGATGCGGCCGGTGCGGTGAACAAGCCCGACACGCCGATCGCCAGCGCGGCCCAGAGCTGTCCGAGGTCGAGTGCGGCGACCACGGTGAACACGCCGGTCGCGGCGAAGCCGAGGCCCATCTCGACCTCGGGACGGAGCCGGCTCGGATGCGCGGAGTTCCACAGGGCGCCGAGCAGCCCGCCCACGGCGAAGGCGGTGACGATGACCGCGCCGCCCGCGGCATCCCCGGTGCTGCCGATCGCGAGCGCGACGGCCGCGATCGCGAGGCCGCCGGCGCCGAACTGGCTCACGGTGCCGCTCGCGGTGATGAGGGCGAGCGGCCGGTGCATCGCGATGTGGCGGAACCCGGCCGCGATGGTGCGGAGCATCGACGCGTGCGGCTCGCCCGCGAGCGGACGTAGACGGAGCGGGATCGTGCCGACGGCGCCGAGCAGCGCGGCCGCGGCCATGACGAGCGTCGCGATGCGGGCGTTCCCGAGCGCGGAGGCCGCCGCGACGGCGGCCGGGCCCGCGACCGCGCCGAGGTTGTAGGCGAGCGCGTCCATCGCGTAGGCGCGGCGCTCGTTCGGGATGCCCTCGGTGACGAAGCTCGAGAGCCCGCCGAACACGAACGGCGTCGCGAGCCCCGAGATCGCGAGCACGATGGCGACGACCCAGGCCGGCACCGGCCCGAGGAACGCCGCGATCGTGAAGGCCGCGGCCATGACGAGTCCGGCACCCGCGACGAAGGCGCCCGGCCGGCGGGTCCGGTCGAGCACCGCCCCGACGACCGGGGCCGCGATGATGCTGGGTCCGAGCGCGGCGGCGGCGAGCAGTCCGCCGAGCGCGACGTCGCCGAGCTGCTCGACGGCGAGCACGGGGATCGCGACGGTGATGCCGCCGACCGCGAGGCGCGGGGGCGTCGCCGCGGTGAGGTAGGCGATCGCGCTCACACCACGAGCACGCCGTCGATGCGGCGCGGGATGCCGAGCACGTTCTCCTCGCGGAGCTCCACGGGCAGCGCCGACTCGGGGGCGTCCTGGTAGGCGACCGGACGCAGGAAGCGGCGCAGCGCGGTGACGCCGACGGACGTGTGGATCGACGTGGTCGACGGCCACGGACCCCCGTGCTGCTGCGCCCAGCTCACCGCGACACCCGTGGGCCAGCCGGCGAAGAGCACGCGTCCGGCCACCTCGGTGAGCACCGCGAGGATGCCGGTGAGGTCCTCACCGGGTTCGGCGTGCACGGTGGCCGTGAGGCTGCCGCCCACCGCGCGGATCGCCGCGAGCGCGTCGTCGACGTCGTCGTACTCGACGACGAGGGTCGACGGACCGAAGCACTCCGCCAGCAGGGCGCCGGGGTCCGCGCGCACGGCCGACGCCGTCGTCGACAGCACGACGGCCGAGCCCGTGCCGGGCCGCTGCGCGACGTCGCCCGCGACCACGGTGACGTCGTCACGGGTCGCGAGCGCGTCGAGTCCGCCCGCGAAGGCGGCGGCGATGCCGTCGGTGAGCATGGGCACGGATGCCGCGCTGCCCACCGCCGCGTCGACGCGCGACGCGAAGTCCGACCCGGCGGGCACGAACACCACGCCCGGATTCGTGCAGAACTGGCCCGCGCCGAGCGTGAACGACGCGGCGAGGCCGGCGGCCAGCTCGTCGGCGCGTGCATCGAGCGCCGCCGCCGTGATGAGCACCGGGTTCACCGCGCTCAGCTCGCCGTAGAACGGAATGGGGTCGGGGCGCGACGACGCGAGGTCGAAGAGCGCCCGCCCGCCGTGCAGCGACCCAGTGAACCCGACGGCGCGGACCTCGGGATGCTGCACGAGCGCGATGCCGGTCTCGCGTCCCTCGACGTGGCCGAAGATCCCCTCGGGTGCGCCCGCCGCCGCGAGCGCGCCCGCCACGACCTCGGCGGTGCGACGGGAGAGCCGTGGGTGGGCGGAGTGCCCCTTGACGATGACGGGGCATCCGGCCGCGAGGGCCGACGCGGTGTCGCCGCCCGCGACCGAGAACGCGAACGGGAAGTTGGAGGCGCTGAACACGGCGACCGGGCCGAGCGGGCGCAGGATGCGGCGCAGGTCAGGCCGCGGCGGCGTGGTCGTCGGGTCGGGGTGGTCGACGGTCGCCTCGAGGTAGGAGCCCTCGACGATCGCCGTGGCGAAGAGGCGCAGCTGGGCGGTCGTGCGCGCGAGCTCGCCCGTCAGCCGGGTCGTCCCGAGGTGCGACTCCTCGTCGGCGAGCGGGATCAGTTCGCCGGCCGCCGCGTCGAGCGCATCGGCGACGGCCGTGAGCCACGTCGCACGCTCGGCGGCGGTCGAGGCGACGGTCGTCGCGAATGCGGCGCGCGCGGCCGTGGCGACGTCGTCGAGGGCGTCGAGGGCGTCAGCGCCTGCGGTCGTGGCCGATGCCGCGGTGTCGATGGCGGTGGGCGCGATGCTGGTCATGGTTCCTCCGGGGGTCATCGGATGCCGCGGCATCCGTGCACGTAAATTGAAGCGGATGCCGAGCCCGGGCTGGCGCGTCGTGCGCACCTCGGCGCCGGTCACGGCGACGGGGGAGGGCGAGGCGAGCGCGCCGAGCGCCTCGAAGGAGGCGTCCTCGACGGATTCGACGAGGTGGTCGCCGGGCAGGGCCAGGGCGAGCTGGGCCGAGAGCTCGAGCAGCAGGTGTGGCGCGAGCTCGACGCCACGATCCTCCGCGAGCGTGGCGATCTCGAGGAACGGCGTGATGCCGCCGACGCGCACGACGTTGGGCTGCACGATCGACACGGCGCCCGCATCGATGAACTCGGCGAACCGGTAGCGGGTGTGCAGGTTCTCGCCGAGCGCGACGGGCACCTCGATGCGATCGCGCAGCGCGACGTGCGCGGAGAGGTCGTCGGCGCGCAGCGGCTCCTCGATCCAGGCGAGGTCGAACGCGGCGAGCTCGCTGATCGCGCGCTCGGCCTGCTCGAGCGTCCAGCGCTGGTTCGCGTCGACCATGAGGCGGCCGTCGGGCCCGATGACCTCGCGCACCGCGGCGACGCGTTCGAGATCGCGGGTGAGGTCGGGGCTGCCGACCTTCACCTTCACGGCGTCGAACCCGGCGGCGACCCAGCGCTCGGCCTGCGCGACGAGCTCGTCGAGCGGGTAGTGCAGGTTCACGCCGCTGCCGTACACCTCGGCGGTCTCGTGCCGGCGGCCGAGGAGGTCGGTGATGCCGATGCCGGCGCGGCGGGCGGCGAGGTCCCACAGCGCGAGGTCGAGGCCGGCCATCGCGATCGTCGTGATGCCGCCGCCACCGCCCTCGTGCAGGTGCGCCCAGAGCGGATGCCACACCGACTCGGCATCGGCGTCGCGTCCGACCGCGAACGCGGCGATGTCGTGGTCGAGGTGCGCCTGCACCGCGGCCGCGCCGATCGACGGCGTCCACGAGAAGCCGTACCCGAGGTCGCCCGCCGAGTCCTCCACCACGACTTCGACGAGCGAGAGGTCGCGCACATCGGGACCCCACGGCCGCGTGAGCGGCACGCGGATCGCACGCGTGCGCAGGTTCCGGATGACCTCGGTCACCGCGCCGCCGTCGACGCGGTGCCGAGGCGCTCGGCGAGGGCGAGCCCGGCGTCGAGGATCGCGCTGAGGCGGGCCTCCTGGTCGCGCGACGGGTCGACGAGCGGCGGGCGCACGGAGCCGACGTCGAGTCCGCGCAGCCGCAGGCCCGCCTTGATGAGCGAGACGCCGAAGCCGGGGGTCTCGTCGCGGAGGCGCACGAGCGGCGTGTAGAACTCCCGCAGCAGGGCCATCCGCGTGGCCTCGTCGCCGTCGGTGTACGCGCGGTAGTGCAGCGCGGCCACCTCGGGGATCATCGCGAACGCCGCCGACGAGTACAGCGGGATGCCGATGCCCCGGTAGGCGCCCTGGCTGAGCTCGGCCGTGAGCAGGCCGTTGAAGAACTGCAGGTCGCGTCCGGTCGCCTCGGCGGCGAGCACGATCTCCTGCGCGAGTCCGATGTCGCCCGTGCCGTCCTTGAAGCCGACGACCTTCGGGTTCGCGGCGAGCCGCGTGACGGCGTCGGCCGTGTAGCGGGCGGTGCCGCGGTGGTACACGATGACGGGCAGGTCGGAGGCCGCGGCGACGGCCTCGACCCAGGCAACCAGTCCGTCGGTGGTGCCCGACACGAGGTAGGGCGGCAGCAGGAGCAGTCCGTCGGCGCCCGCCTCGGCCGCGCCCCGTGCGAGCTCGATCGCGTGCCCGAGCGGCCCGCCCGCGCCGGCGATGACGGGCACCCGGCCGCCGACCACGTCCACCGTGGCGCGCACGACGTCGATCGCCTCGCGCGCCGAGAGCGCGTGGAACTCGCCCGTGCCGCAGGCGGGGAACACGCCGCCCGGACCCCACGGGAGCCGCGATACGACGTGCTCGGACAGCACGTCGAGGTCGACGGCGCCCGACGCGTCGAACGGCGTCACGGGGAAGAACAGCACCCCGTCGAACTCGGGTGATGGTGCGGTCATGATGCCCTCGATTCGCTGGGGGAGATGGAGGCGGCCGAGAGCTCGCCGCGCCAGTCGCGCTCCGGGCGCCAACCGAGGCGGTCGGCGGCCTTGTCGACCGAGAACACGGGCTGCGTGCCGACGAGCGCATCGGCGCCGACGCCGAGCGCCGGCGCGAACTCGCGCCACAGGTCGGCGACCGGGCGGGTCGCGAGCGCGTCGGCCGCCCCGACGAAGAACCCCTCGCCGTCGACGGCGTCGGCGGGCGCGGCGAGCCAGGCGTCGACGAACGCCGCGGCGTCCCGGGCGTCGAGGTAGTTGAAGAGGCTGACGGCCGCGAGCGCCGGGTCGGCAAGGCGTTCGGCGATGGTGTGACCCTGCTGGGTGGGCGCGCCGCGCCACTCCTCGGGCGAGATCACGTAGCAGGGGCGGAAGAACCCGAAGGCGCCCGACGACGTGCGGGCGAACATGCGCACGGCCTCCTCGATCACGGCCTTCGACAGTGCGTAGGCGTTCGCGGGATGCGTCGGATGCGTCTCGTCGATCGGCACGGCGGCGGCCCGCCACGTCGAGGCGCTGTAGCCGACGACGGTCGGGCTCGATGCGGCGAGCACGCGTCGCACGCCGGCCCGGGCGGCGGCGGCGAACACCGTGTGCGCGAGCGCCGTGTTGGTGAGGAGGATCTCGCGCTCGGGGGCGCTGAACGGCACCGCGATGCCCGCGAGGTGCACGACCGCGTCGGGTCGGAGCGCGTCGAGGAGCTCGCCCGTCGCGTGCTCGTCGGCGAGGTCGAGCGCGCGCTCGTCCACGCCGCCGAGTCCGGCGGGCGCGCGATCGACGCCGACGACCGAGTGCCCGGATGCCGTGAGCCCGGCGCTCAGGCTCCGCCCGAGCCGGCCCGACGAACCGGTGACGACGACGTGCATGCGCCCTCCATCAGGGGTGGTGAGAAACCGCTTTCTCGACGAGAGCCTAGGCGACGTCCGCGGGACCGGGCAACTCGGTGGTTACACTGAGGAACCGGTTTCCCGGCCGAGGCGCACGGCGCGTCTCGAGCTGGGGGCCGGCCGCGACGTCGACGGACTCGGCGCGAAGGAGGGCAGCACATGGGCGAGCGGAGTCGTGCCACGACGATCGCCGACGTGGCCGCGCATGCGGGCGTGTCGCAGGCCTCGGTGTCGCGCGTGCTGAACGGCAAGCAGACCGTCGATCCGGCCATCGTGCAGCGCGTGCAGGCGTCGATCGCGACGCTCGGCTACTCGCCCAGCGTCGCGGCCCGCAGCCTCGTGCACGGCCGCAACGACACGATCGCCATGGTCGTGCCCGACCTCGAGAACCCGCTGTTCCAGGGCATCCTCAAGGGGCTGAGCCTCGCCGCGGCATCCGACGGCTATCGCGTGCTCGTCGCCGACACCGCCGAGCAGGTCGACGACGAGGAGGCGACTGCGATCGAGGCGCGGCACCGGTGCGACGCGATCGTGCTGTGCGCGCCGCGCATGCCCGAGCAGCGACTGCGCCGGCTGGTGGCGCAGGTCGCGCCCGTCGTGGTCGTGAACCGTCCGCTGCCCGGCGCCGACGTGCCGATCGTGGGCGTGGACTACGTGCGCGGCATCCGCGACCTGGTCGAGCACCTGCTCGGGCTCGGCCACCGCCATTTCGCGTACGTGAGCGGCCCGGCCACGAGCGCGTCGAACGCGGAGCGACTCCGCGGCGTGGAGGAGGCCGAGCAGGCGCATCCCGAGCTTCGCATCGACGTGATGCCCGGCGGCTCCCGGCTCGAGGACGGCTACGCGCTCGCCGAGACCGTGCTCCGCGCCCGCGACGAGGGCGCGACGGCGGTCATCGCGTTCAACGACCTCGTCGCCCTCGGACTCATGACGCGCCTCCGCCAGCTCGGCGTCGACGTGCCGGGCGACCTCTCGATCGCCGGCTTCGACGACGTGCCGATGGCGAGGTTCGCCACGCCGAGCCTCACGAGCATGTCGGTGCCCCGCGGCGAGATCGGCGCCCAGGTGTGGGCGCGCCTGCGCACACTCATCGCGGGCGGCCCGATCGAGCACTCCGTGCTCTACCGGCCGCGGCTCGAGGCGCGCGACAGCACGGCGCCGCTCGCATGAGGGGCGTCGCGCCATCCGTGGGCCAGTCGTCCATTCCGTCGCGCGCGGATCGAGCGGTCAAGCACGCGCGCCTCGTCGAGCTGCTCGACCGGCGCGGCGCCGAGTCGATCGTGCTGCGCTCGCACACCGCCCTCGCGTGGGCGCTCGACGGGGCGCGCACGTACGTCTCGCTCGCGGGTGATCCGGTCGTCGCGGCCGTCGTCACGCGTGATGGCGTCGAGCTCCGGGTGTTCGACAACGAGGCCGATCGGATGCTCGACGAGGAGCTCGGCGACGTCGGCGACCTCGCCGTCACCCGGGTGCCCTGGCACGAGCCGCTCGCCCCCGCTGGCATCGCCGAGCTCGAGGAGGCCGACGTCGTCGCCGAGCTCCGGGCCGCACGGGTGAAGCTGCTGCCCGCCGAGCTCGCCCGCTACCGCGCCCTCTGCCGCGAGGTGGCCGAGGTGCTGACGGATGCCGCGCTCGTCGTCGACCCGTCCGATCCCGAGCGCGACGTGGCCGCACGGCTCGCGGGCGACCTCGTCGCGCGGGGCATCGACCCGCTCGTCACGCTCGTGGCCGGACGGACGCGGCTCGCCCACCGGCATCCGCTGCCCACCGACGCGCCGCTCGGCGACCGCGCCATGCTCGTGGTGTGCGGGCGCCGGCACGGGCTCATCGCGAACGCGACGCGCTGGGTGCGGTTCGGGCCGGCCGATCCGGTCGAGGCGGATGCCGCGCGCCGCATCCTCGAGGTCGAGGCGGCGTTCCTCGACGCCACCCGACCGGGCGCGACGCTCGGCGAGGTGTTCGCCGCCGGCACTGCCGCCTACGCGGCCAACGGGTTCGACCCCGAGGAATGGCGACGCCATCACCAGGGCGGCGCCGCCGGCTACGCGGGCCGTGATCCTCGGGCGGTGCCGGGCATCGCCGACGTGGTGCAGGCGGGCCAGGCGTTCGCGTGGAATCCGACGGCGCCGGGCGCGAAGGTCGAGGACACCGTGCTGCTCGGGGCATCCGGCGTCGAGGTGCTCACCCTCGACCCGCGTTGGCCGACCTCCCGGGTCGGCGGGCGCGAGCGGCCGATCGAGCTCGAACGCGGTTCGCACGGCGTCGCCTGACCCCCCGGACCGGGGCCATGAGGTTCCGTCAGCACCGCGATCGCGGCGCGGTAGCATCCACCATGAGCCAGCCGACGGCACCCGATGGCCACGGCACCGGGCGCGACGTTCCGTCGCCCGACGGGGATTCCGACGGAGGGCAGCCGCCCGGCGCGAGACCGAGGCGCCGGGCGCTCCTGTGGACCGGGATCGCCGTCGCGGTCGCGGTCGTCGCGATCGTCGTCATCGCGGTGACGATCTGGTCGGGGTCGCAGGGCTCCGTGTCGGATGCCGCGCAGCCGCCGTCATCCACCGCCGAGACCTCCGATCCGGCCGACGCCGGCTCGCTCGACCCCGAGCTCGTCGCGGAGCTCGAGGCGGCGCTCGACGAGGGGTTCGCGGCATCCGGCGTACCGGGCGTCATCATCGGCGTGTGGATCCCCGGCGAGGGCGAGTGGGTGTCGGAGCGCGGGGAGGCCGAGGTCGGCACGGGCGAGCCGATCGGCCCCGACAACCAGCAGAAGATCGGCAGCATCACCAAGACCATCGTCAGCACCGTCATGATGCAGGTGATCGGCGAGGCCGGGTTCGACGTCGGCCTCGACGACACGCTCGACCGCTGGTATCCCGACTTCTCCGAGGCGTCGAGCATCACGGTGCGGATGCTGCTGAACCAGTCGAGCGGCGTCGGCGAGTCCGGGCGGGCGCAGGTCGATCGCATCTGCGCGGACCCGCATGGGATCCCGACCCCCGACGAGCTCATCGCGATCGGCGCAGCGACGCCGCGAGCCGACTTCGCCCCCGGCGACGGATTCGCGTACTCGAACACGAACTACTACCTGCTCGGCGGCATCCTCGAGCAGGTGACCGGCACGGACCTCGCCACGCTCATCCACGATCGCATCACCGAGCCGTTCGGCATGGACCGAAGCCGGTTCGCGCCCGACGGCCAGGTCACCGCCCCGCTCACGCACGGGTACTCCGTCTTCTGCCCGGAGCTCGGGTCGCCGGTCGACACCGTGGACTGGTCGAACGGCCAGAGCTGGGCCGGCGGCGGGATGGTGTCGACGCTCGACGACCTGCATGCGTGGGGTGAGGCCCTCGGTGAGGGCGCGGGCGTGACGCCCGAGCTGCAGGCGCAACGGTGGTCGGACCTGGCGCCGAACTTCGGTCGGAGCGGGGCGAGCTACGGCCTCGGTGCCGGCGTCGAGTTCGACGAGGCCACGGGCTGCGTGCTCGCCATCTCCCATGCCGGTGCCGAGCCGGGGTACGGCACGAACCTCGCGTACTACCCGCAGACCGGGGCGGTGCTGGCCATGCTGGGGAACGGCGACGGCGCCACCGGCGAGGCGGTGCAGGAGGTCGGGAAGGCGCTGGCGCCGATCCTCGGCCCGCTCCTCAACGGGTCGCCGACCGAGCCGTGCGCGGCGCCGTGGGCGGTCGGCGCGAGGTAGGCGGCGCTGCCCTGCGAGAGCGCGGCACTTCGGCCCTTCGGCACTTCGGGATTTCGGACTTCGGAACTCCGGAACTTCGGCACTTCGGTACCGTCGATTCGGAGACGAACGAGATCCGACGCGCGTGAGCCCGTCGCCGTGTACGCTTGGATAGCGCTTTCCCACGGAATCGCTCCAGAGCGACGAGCGCGCACGGATCGACGACGAACCCGAAGGAGACCGATGACCGACATCCGCTTCGACGAGGCCGGCGATCGAGTCCTCCTGCGCGCCGGCGACGCGGCGCTCGCCGAGTACGTGTTCCGACCCGACCACCCGACGTACGAGTCGCCGCGCCCGTACCTCAGCCCGATCCGCACCCTCGGCAGCGAGCTCGTCTCGCTCTACCGCCCGCACGACCACGTCTGGCACAAGGGCGTCGCCTGGTCGCTGCCGGTCGTCGGCGACGAGAACTTCTGGGGCGGCCCCACGTTCGTGCGCGGCGAGGGCTACGTGCAGCTGCCCAACAACGGCGAGCAGCGGCACGTCGCGTTCGCTTCCGACGACGTGACGGATGCCGCGACGCCGGCCGGGGTGCCGACAGGCACCGCGCGCGTCGTCGAGCGCCTCGAGTGGATCACGCAGGCGGGCGAAGCGATCTTCGACGAGGAGCGGACGCTCGCGGCATCCGTGCTCGACGACGACGCGTGGCTGCTCGGCTTCGCGACGCGCCTGACGAACACGACCGACCGACCGATCCCCATCGGGTCGCCGACGACCCGCGGACGCGAGAACGCCGGCTACGGCGGGCTGTTCTGGCGCGGACCGCGCTCGTTCACGGGCGGGCGGCTCCTCGCGCCCGGCGTCGCGGGCGGCGACGAGCTGCGGGGTACGCGCGCTCCCTGGATGGGCTTCAGCGGCCGGCACGACGAGACGGACACCGCGTCGACGATCGTGATGATCGACGACCCCGCGAACCTGCAGCACCCGCCGCAGTGGTTCGCGCGCAGCGAGGACTTCGCGTGCCTCTGTCCTGCGCCCTTCTTCAGCGAGGAGCACGTCGTCGAGCCCGGCGCGTCGCTCGTGCTGCGCTACGGCGTCGTCATCGCCGACGGCGAGAGCGACCCCGAGCGGGCCGCCCGGCTCGCCGACGCCGCCGCGGCACGATTGCCCGACCTGCTGGGCGCGCCGTGACCCTGCCCGCCTTCCCCGGCGCGACGTCCGTGAGCGCGCTCGCCGTGTACGACGCGGTCGCATCCGACGGGCTCGCGGGCGGCACGCCGCACCTGCACACGGTCTCGGCCGAGGCCTACCTCGTCGTCGGTGGTCGCGGGCGGCTGCACACGATCGACGGTTCGGTCACGTTCGCCGAGCGCCGGCTCGAGCCCGACGACCTCGTCTGGTTCGCGCCGGGCGTCATCCACCGGGCGGTGAACGACGGCGGGCTTGACGTGCGCGTCGTCATGCAGAACGCCGGCCTGCCCGAGGCGGGCGACGCGGTCATGACCTTCCCCGACGAGGTGCTCGTCGACCCCGAGCGATACGCGGATGCTGCGGCGCTGCCCGGCCCCGAGGCATCCGACGCCGATCGACTCGCCGCGGCCATCACGCGCCGCGACCTCGCCGTTGCGGGCTACCGAGCGCTGTTCCACGACGGGAGCGTCGACCCCGACCGCCTCGCCCGCCTGCACGAGCGGGCGACCGCCCTCGTGCGTCCGCGCGTGCCCGAGTGGCGTGAGCGCTGGGAGTCCGGCGCGCTCGCCGCCGCACGCGACACGGGCGACCGCCTCGATGCGCTCGAGGCCGGCGACGACCCGGGGCTCGCCGAGGCCCGCGTGGCCGCGGCGTCCGACGCCCCCGCCTACGGCATGTGCGGCCGGCTGCGCCGCTACGAGACCCAGCCGGCCCGAGCCGGCCGCATCGAAGGAGACCGATGACCGAGACCACCCCGCTCCGCGCCGCGATCGTCGGCACCGGGGCGATCGCCAATGCCCACGCCGAGGTCCTCCTGGCGACCCCCGGCGCCGAGCTCGTCGCCGTCGTCGACCGCGACCGCTCGCACGCCGACGCGTTCGCCGAGCGCTGGGGCGTGCCCGCCGTCTTCGACACGCTCGCCGAGCTGCTGGCCGCGGGCGTCGCCGACGTGCTGCACGTCTGCACCCCGCCCGGCGTGCACGCCGAGCAGTCCATCGCCGCCCTCGACGCCGGCCTCCACGTGGTCTGCGAGAAGCCCGCCGCGCTCTCGCTGGACGAGCTCGACGCGATGACGGATGCCGCGACGCGCAACGACCGCCGCCTCGCCGTCGTGTTCCAGCAGCGCACCGGCTCTGCGGCCGCCCACGTGCGATCGCTGCTCGACTCGGGCGCGATCGGACGCCCGCTCGTGGCGACGTGCGAGACGCTCTGGTTCCGCGACCCGGCGTACTTCGCGGTGCCGTGGCGCGGCAAGTGGGCGACCGAGGGCGGCGGCCCCACCCTCGGGCTCGGCATCCACCAGATCGACCTGCTCGCCTGGCTCCTCGGCGACTGGGCGAGCGTGCAGGGGCAGCTCTGGCGCCTCGACCGCGAGACGCAGATGGAGGACGTCTCGACCGCGGTCATCGCGTTCGCCGGCGGCACCATCGCGTCCGTCATCACGAGCGCGCTCTCGCCGCGCGAGGTGAGCACCATCCGCATCGACACCGAGCACGCCACCGTCACGGTCGACCACCTCTACGGGCACGGCCATGAGCACTGGCGCATCACGCCGGCGAAGCACGTCGACCACGAAACGGCGGCCGTCTGGGCCCTGCCCGAGGTCGAGGAGGCGAGCGGCCACACGCCGCTCCTGCGCGACATCTACGCGGCGCTCGCGTCGGGCGAGCCGCTGCCGTCGACGGCGTCGGATGCCACGCGCTCGTTCGAGCTCGTCACGGCGATCTACTCGTCGGCGTCGAACGGCGGCTCCGTGGTGACGCCGGCGACCCTGCGCGCCGACGCGGATCGCCGTCGGAGCCTCGAGAGCCCCATCACCGACCTCCGTCGTGCCTGACGACGACGCCCTGTTCCACGACCCGGTCCACGACGGGGCGACGGATCCCACCGTCATCCGCCACCGCGACACGGGGGAGTGGTGGATGTTCTACACGCAGCGCCGCGCGACCGTCGACGAGCCGGGGGTGTCGTGGGTGCACGGCACGCGCATCGGCGTCGCCCGGTCGGCGGACGCGCTCGAGTGGCGGTACGCCGGCACGGTGGCGGGCCTCGAGCTCGGCGTCGGCCGCGCGTCGGGCTCCGACGACCTCCGTGCCGGCGAGACGCACTGGGCGCCCGAGGTCGTCGACGACGGCGAGCGGTACCGCATGTACCTCACGGTCATCGACGGCGTCTTCGCCGACTGGGATCACCCGCGACGTATCGTCGAGTACGTGAGCGACGACCTCGAGCACTGGACTGTCGTCGGCGAGGTGCCGTTGGACTCCGACCGCGTGATCGACGCGTGCGTCGCCAAGTGCCCCGACGGGCGGTGGCGGCTCTGGTACAAGGACGAGGCCGACGACTCCACCACGTGGGCGGCGGTGAGCGACGACCTGTCGGACTGGCAGGTCGAGGGTCGCGCGATCGGCGGCCGGCCGCACGAGGGCCCGAACGTCTTCGAGCTCGGCGGCTGGTGGTGGATGCTCGTCGACGAGTGGCGGGGGATGGGCGTGCACCGCTCGACCGACGCCGTCACGTGGACGCGGCAGGGCGGCGCGGACGAGGTCATCCTCGGCGAGCCCGGACATCGTCGCGGCGACGAGACCTTCGGCCGTCATGGCGACGTCGTCGTCGACGGTGATCGCGCCGTGCTCTACTACTTCACGCACCCGCACTGGGACGGCTCCGAGCTCGGCTCGAGCGACGCCGCGGCGGCGCGCCTGAGCGCCGTGTTCGCCGCTCCGCTGTCGGTTATGGACGATCGGCTCGTCTGCGACCGCGACGCCCACGTCGACCGAAACCCGTCATGACCAGCCACTTCACCGCCCGAAATGACGGCGGCCGCAGCATCCGGATAACGAATTGAAACGATTTTCCCTCCGCAGTTGACGACATGGGGTCGAAGGGCTACATTTGGGGAAGCGCTTTCCCACCAGCGTGAACCCGCACCAGGCAGACAGAGACGTTTCCGGGAGGACAACGATGTTCAACATTCGCAAGCGCCGCATGGCGGCGGCCGCAGCAGCGCTCACCGCGAGCGCCGCGCTCGTGCTCACGGGCTGCGCTGGCGGCGGCGGTGACGAGGCGGCGGCCACGTACGACCCCGACGAGGAGGTCACCCTCAACCTCGCGTTCTGGGGCAACGACGTGCGCGCCGCGATGTACGACGAGGCGATCGCCGCCTTCAACGAGGAGTACCCGAACATCACGGTGAACACCTCGTTCCTCGGCTTCCCCGAGTTCTGGGAGAAGCGCCAGACCGAGGCGGCCGGCGGCGGCCTGCCCGACGTCATGCAGTTCGACTACTCGTACCTCCGCCAGTACTCGGAGAACGGGCTCCTGCTCGACCTGACCCCGTACCTCGGCAACATCATCGACACCGAGCCGCTGTCGCAGCAGATCCTCGACATCGGCGTCGTCGGCGGCGAGACCACCGGCATCCCGACCTCCACCAACGCGTGGGGCATGTACACCAACCCGAAGCTCCTCGAGTCGGTCGGCGTCGAGGACTACGAGGGCGGCGGCAGCTGGGAGGACTACGACGCCTGGATGAAGGAGGTCAGCGACGCCGGTGCCGGCGCGATCTTCGGCGGCACCGACTACACCGGCCGCATCCAGAACTTCGAGATCCAGCAGCGCGCCGAGGGCAAGGACCTCTTCACCGACGACGGGGAGCCGAACTTCACCGAGGAGGACCTCACGAAGTTCTGGGAGCAGGCCGACGGCATCCGCACCGACGGCACGGTCATCGGCCAGCAGAAGCTGGAGGAGGTCTACCCCCTCTCGGGCTTCGACTCGGCCCTCACCACGAGCGAGCTGACCTGGGACAACTTCGGCGCCGGCTACCTCGGCAACCTCGGTGAGAACTACACCGAGCTCGGCCTCGTCGCGCCGCCGGTGACGAAGAAGGGCGCGAAGGACCTGTACCTCAAGCCCTCGATGCTCCACTCGATCGCCTCGACGACCGAGCACCCCGAGGCCGCGGCCACGCTGCTCAACTTCCTCGTGAACGCGCCCGAGGTCGGCGCCGCCTTCGGCACCAACCGCGGCATCCCCGCGTCGGAGACGCAGCTCGAGGGCGCTGAGCTCGACCCGCTGGGCCAGCAGATCGCGGACTACGAGCAGTCCATCGCGGACCGCCTCGGCGACGCCCCGCCCGTGCCGATCGTCGGCTACGGCACCCTCGAGGAGAAGTTCCGCCAGCTCGGCCAGGAGCTCGGGTTCGGCACCGTCACGGCGGCCGACGCGGCGAAGCAGTTCTTCGACGAGATGGACGTCGTCCTCAACCAGTAACACCTGAGCAGTCAAGCCCGGGCCCGGTAGGGCGCGACCCCGCCGGGCCCGGGTACTGTTTTCTCGCAGGAACCGGAGAACCACAGTGAGCACGGAAACCGAATCGATCGTCACGGCGGAGGCCGGGTCGAGCAGCGTGCGGACGGCCATGCGCCAGGTCCGCCGCGCCGAGGCCAAGGTCCCCTCGACCGCCGGCCGCCGGGCGCACAACCGCAAGGAGACGGTCGCCGGGTACGGGTTCCTCGTGCCGTGGATGATCGGCTTCCTCGGCCTGACGGTCGGGCCGATGATCTTCTCGCTGTACCTCGCGTTCACGAAGTACAACCTCTTCACCGAGCCGAAGTGGATCGGCCTCGACAACTTCGTGCGCATGTTCACGGAGGACCCGAACTACATCCAGTCGGTGCAGATCACGCTGGTGTACGTGCTCGTGGGCACCCCCATCAAGCTCGCCGCCGCCCTCGGCATCGCGATGCTCCTCAACTACCGCGACCGGGGCTCGGGCTTTTTCCGCTCGTCGTTCTACGCCCCGTCGCTGATCGGCGCCTCGGTCTCGGTCGCGATCGTCTGGCGGGCCATGTTCTCCACCGACGGGCCTGTCGACGACACCCTCAGCTTCTTCGGCATCAACATCGGCGGCTGGGTCGGCAACGTGGCCCTGGTCATCCCGATGATGATCCTGCTCGCGGTGTGGCAGTTCGGCGCCCCGATGGTGATCTTCCTCGCCGGGCTCAAGCAGATCCCGCAGGAGCTGTACGAGGCTGCCGAGGTCGACGGAGCCGGGCCCTGGCACAAGTTCCGCAACGTGACGATCCCGATGCTCTCGAGCGTGATCTTCTTCAACCTGCTGCTCGAGCTGATCAACGCGTTCCAGGTGTTCGCGTCGGCGTACATCATCTCGAACGGCTCGGGCGGCCCCGCCGGCATGACGAACTTCTACACGCTGTACCTCTACAAGCGCGGCTTCGCCGACCTGCAGATGGGCTACGCCTCGGCGATGGCGTGGGTCCTGGTGATCGTCGTCGCGATCATCGCCTTCATCCTGTTCAAGACCCAGAAGTCCTGGGTGCACTACGCCGGAGAGAACCGATGACCACCTTCGAAGCCCCTCGCGTCGAGGTCGTCGAGAACGCCCTCGAACCCACCGCCCCGCCCCGCCGGCGCCGCGTGAAGCGCAAGACGATCAACACCGTGATCTGGTTCGTGGTGCTGCTCGCGCTGACCGCGATCGTGCTCTACCCGCTGGTGTGGCTGTTCTTCTCGACGTTCAAGCCGTCGAGCGAGTTCGGCCAGAACCAGGGCCTGATCCCCAACAACCCGACGTTCGACAACTACACGAAGGTCGTCGAGGGCATCGCCGGCACGCCCCTGTACCAGTTCTTCGCGAACTCGTTCTTCATCGCGATCATGGCCGTCATCGGCACCCTGATCTCATCGGCATTGGCCGCGTACGCGTTCGCCCGCATCAAGTTCAGGGGCGTCGGCATCCTGTTCGCCGCCATGATCGGAACGCTGCTGCTGCCGTTCCACGTGATCATCATCCCGCAGTACATCATGTTCCAGAAGCTCGAGCTGGTGGACACGTACGTGCCGCTGATCCTGCCGAAGTTCCTCGCCACCGAGGCGTTCTTCGTGTTCCTGATCGTGCAGTTCATCCGCAACATCCCCCGCGACATGGACGAGGCCGCCCGTATCGACGGCGCCGGGCACATCCGGATCTTCTTCTCGATCATCGTGCCGCTGATCAAGCCCGCCCTCATCACGAGCGCGATCTTCACGTTCATCTGGACCTGGAACGACTTCCTCGGCCCGCTGCTGTACGTCAACAGCCCCGAGAAGTACCCGCTCCCGATCGCACTGCGGCTCTACAACGACGCCACGTCCACCAGCGACTACGGCGCCACCGTCGCCGTGTCCTTCCTCGCGCTCGTGCCGATCCTGATCTTCTTCATCGTGTTCCAGCGGTTCCTCGTCGCCGGCGTCGCCACCCAGGGACTCAAGGGCTAGGGGCGAGCGGATGTCACGAGTCGACCGCGCCGCACGTCGCGCCGCCCTCTCGGGGAGCGGTCCGACCCGTGGCGAGACCGCGCACGAGGCCCGCTTCCCGGGCGCCCGCGGAGCGTTCTCGCTCCTCGGCGAGGTGCTCTACGTCGGCATCCTCGTGGCGGTCGTCTCGATCCCCGTCGTCACGCTCCCGGCCGCGCTCGCGGCGGGCGTGCGCCACCTGCGCCGGTACCTCAAGGCCGACGACTCGGGCCTCACCTGGTTCTGGCGCGACGTGCGCGCGGGCCTCGTCGGCGGCATCGGCATCGGCGCGGCATCCCTCGTGCTCGCCCTCGTGCTCGTGCTCGACATCGACCTCGCCGGCACCGGCGTGCTGCCCGGCGGCCCGGTCGTGGCGGCCATCGGCTGGGCCGGACTCGCGGCGCTCGCGCTCGTGCTGTTCACCGCCGCCGGACGCTGGACGCCCGGCGGGGGCTGGCTCGGCGCGCTGCGCGAGGTGCCGGGCGCGGTGCGCCAGGACCCGGCGGGCGCCGCGTACCTCGTGGCGACCGCGGTGTTCGCGGGTGTCGTGACGTGGCAGCTGCTGCCGCTCGCCATCCCGGCGCTCGGCTGCGTCGCGCTGGCGATCGTGGCCGTGCCCGAACGTCCGCGCCGCGGACACGACGTCGACGCGTGAGCGCGCCCCGGCGCCCGCTCCCGGCCTGGGCCCAGGACGCGAGCCTCGGCATCTTCGTGCACTGGGGCCCGTACTCGGTGCCGGCGTGGGCGGAGCCCTCCGGCGCGCTCGGGGCCGTGCCCGACGACGAGTGGTTCGCGCACAACGCCTACGCGGAGTGGTACGCGAACACGATCCGCATCGAGGGCTCGCCGGCCGCCGAGCACCACGCCCGCGAGCACGGCAGCGCCCCGTACGCGGCGTTCCTCGACGCGTGGACGGCCGAGGCCTACGACCCCGCCGACTGGGCGCGCCTGTTCCGCGAAGTCGGTGCCGACTACGTCGTGCCCACCACGAAGCACCACGACGGCGTCGCCCTCTGGGACGCTCCCGGTTCGGGCGACCTCACGACCGTCGCACGCGGCCCGGGTCGCGACCTCATCGCGCCCCTCGCCGACGCCGTGCGGGCCGAGGGCCTGCGCTTCGGCGTCTACTACTCGGGCGGGCTCGACTGGGCGTTCACCGACCTGCCGCCGCACCGCTCGACGGTCGACGTCACCGACCTGCGGCCGACGGATGCCGCGTACAACGCCTACGCGTTCGGTCACGTCGCCGACCTCGTCGACCGCTTCGCGCCCGACGTGCTGTGGAACGACATCGACTGGCCCGACGCCGGCAAGGCGCCGGGGCCGCACTCGGTCGAGGCCCTCCTCGATCGCTATCGCGCCGCCGTGCCCGACGGCATCGTGAACGATCGCTGGGGCGTCGACGTCTGGGACTACCGCACGAGCGAGTACGACGCGCACACCCAGCACGAGACCGAGCCGGGGTGGGAGCACTGCCGCGGGCTCGGCTTCTCCTTCGGCTACAACCGCGTCGAGGACGAGTCGCTGACGCTCACGCCGCGCGAGCTCGCGCGCCTCTACGCGGACGTCGTCTCGCGCGGCGGGCGCCTGCTGCTCAACGTCGGCCCGACGGCGGCCGGCGAGATCCCGGCCGTGCAGCGCCGCACCCTCGAGGGCGTAGCGTCCTGGATGACCGCGATCAAGCCGCACACGCTCGGTCGCCGCATGCTCGGGGCCGGCGAGATCGAGGCGACGGATGCCGCGTGGTGGCGGGCGTGGGCTGTGCGCGACGGGATCGTGGCGGTCGTCGATGCGCCCGGGGCATCCGTGCGCGCCCTCGACGGGCGACCGGTCACGACGTTCGTGCTGCCCGACTGACCTCGCCACGGCCCCCGTTCGGAGCCTTGTCGCCGCGGGACGGCGGGCGTAGCCTCATGCCGACTCGCTCCGCCACTGGGGGCCGATGCCGCAGTCGTCCTGCTGCGCGGGCCGCACCCCTGTCGTCACGCGGCAGCGAGGGACTGGGGACGACGATGGCCATGCACTTCGACGGGATCGTCAACGTCGACATCCGCGACTCCGAGCCCGACTGGACGCCGTTCGAGCCGCCGAAGGCGCCCGAGGGCGCGCCCAACGTCCTGTACGTCGTGCTCGACGACGTCGGCTTCTCGGCGATGTCGGCCTACGGCGGTCCGATCGAGACGCCGAACATCGAGCGGGTGGCCGCCGAGGGCGTGCGGTACACGCAGTGGCACACCACGGCGCTCTGCTCGCCCACCCGGTCGTGCCTGCTGACGGGCCGCAACCACACGCGCAACAGCATGGCGTGCATCACGGAGGCGGCGATCGGCTTCCCGAACGCGAGCGGCACCATCCCGCCGGCGAACGGCATGCTCTCCGAGATCCTCGCCGAGCGGGGCTGGAACACCTACGCCGTCGGCAAGTGGCACCTGTGCCCCGACGACGAGATGAACGTCGCCTCGACGCGGCGCAACTGGCCGAGCGGCCGCGGGTTCGAGCGCTTCTACGGGTTCCTCGGGGCGGAGACGAACCAGTGGTACCCCGAGATCACCTACGACAACCACCCGGTCGACCAGCCGTCCTCGCCCGAGGAGGGCTACCACTTCGGAGAGGACATCACGGACAAGGCGATCGAGTTCATCCGCGACGCGAAGGCGATCGCGCCCGAGAAGCCGTTCTTCCTGTACTACGCGCCCGGCGCAGCCCACGCTCCGCACCATGCCCCGAAGGAGTGGGCCGACCGGTACGCCGGCCGGTTCGACGGCGGCTACGAGGCGCTGCGGAACGAGACGCTCGCCCGCCAGAAGGAGCTCGGACTCGTGCCGGCCGACACGGAGCTGCCGCCGGTGAACCCGATCGGCACGCCCGCGACGAGGACGGGACCCGACGGCGCGCCGTTCCCCGTCATGGACGAGACGCGCCGCTGGGACGACCTCTCCGACGACGAGCGGCGGCTCTTCTCGCGCATGGCCGAGGTGTACGCGGGGTTCCTCTCGCACGCCGACCACCAGGTCGGTCGCCTCCTCGACTACCTCGACGACATCGGCGAACGCGAGAACACCGTCGTCGTGGTCGTCTCCGACAACGGTGCGAGCGGCGAGGGCGGACCGAACGGCTCGGTCAACGAGATGAAGTTCGCCAACGGCCTGAACGACGACATCGAGCAGAACCTGTCGATGCTCGACGAGCTCGGCGGCGTGAACACCTACAACCACTACCCGAACGGGTGGGCGATGGCGTTCAACACCCCGTTCAAGATGTGGAAGCGCTACGAGTTCAACGGCGGCACGTGCGACCCGTGCATCATCTCCTGGCCCGCCGGGTCGACCGCGCGCGGCGAGATCCGCGACCAGTACCACCACGCGGTGGACATCGTCCCGACGATCCTGGACCTGCTGGGCGTCGAGGCGCCCGACCGCCTGAAGGGCCACGAGCAGAGCACGTTCGACGGGGTCAGCATGCGCTACTCGCTCGACGACGGCGCGGCTCCGACGGCGCGACGCACCCAGTTCTACTCGATGCTCGGCTCGCGCGCGATCTGGCACGACGGCTGGAAGGCGATCACGAACCACCCGACGCTGAGCGGCTGGAGCCGGTTCAACGAGGACGAGTGGGAGCTGTACCACACCGACGTCGACCGGGCTGAGCTGCACGACCTCGCCGCCGAGCATCCCGAGAAGGTGCGCGAGCTCGTGAACCTGTGGTTCGCCGAGGCGGGGCGCAACCAGGCGTTCCCGCTCGACGACCGGTCGGCGCTGGAGATCCTGCTCACGCCGCGGCCGCTGCTCTCGCCGCCGCGCGACCGGTACGTGTACTTCCCCGACATGGGCGAGGTGCCGGAGTCGCAGGCGGTCAACATCCGCAACCGCTCGTTCGTGATCGGCGCGCTCGTCGACCTCCCCGACGCGGGTGCCGAGGGCGTGCTCTTCGCCCAGGGATCGAAGTTCGGCGGGCACGCGCTCTACGTCAAGGACGGCCGGCTCCACTACGTCAACAACTTCGTGGGCGTGATGGAGCAGCGCGTCGACGCGACCGAGGACCTGCCGACCGGTGAGCAGCTGATCATCGCCGCGGCGTTCGACAAGGACGGCGAGGAAGGGCACGTCGCGACGGGCACGCTGACGCTGTACCACGGGGAGACCGCGGTGGGCAGTGCCCGGATCAAGACCCAGCCGGGCAAGTTCTCGATCGCCGGCGAGGGGCTCACGGTCGGTCGCGACAGCGGCGCGCCCGTCACCGACGACTACCCCGGCGACGCGCCCTGGCCGTTCACCGGCGGAACGCTCCACCGGGTGCGCGTCGACGTGAGCGGCGAGCCGTTCGTCGACCTCGAGCGCGAGGCGCAGGCGATGCTCATGCGGGAGTAGGCGGCTTCACTGCAGCTCCCGCCACCGCACCGACTGGTCGACGGTGACCGCGTCCAGTGCGAGGAGCGGACCCGGTGTCGCGGCCCGGCGGGCCGCCGCGTGCTCGTCGAGCCGCACGGGCGCCTCGGGGTGCAGCGGCAGGATCCGCAGGGTGACGGTCCGCGGCGCGGCCGCGCCGATCGCGTCGAGGTCGACGTGCCAGGGCGTGCCGTCCCAGAAGCGGTCGGCGACGACCTCGCCGTCGACCTCGAGGGTCGTGACGTCGCCGGCCCAGTCGACGGTGAGCACCCGGCGCACGCCCGGGCTGGGCTCGGGCAGGCCGTCGAGCACGGATGCCGCGGCGAGGTCCGCCATCTGCGCGGGATCGGGCGCGGCGGTGCGCTGCGGGGTGCCCCCGTACCGAGCGGGCACCTCGGCGGCGGGCCGCACGGGGATCGCGGTCGGGGCGGCGGCCTCGGGCGGTCGCACCTCCGCCGCGAACGGCACGCGCCGGAAGGCGCCCGCGGCGGCATCCCAGTCCTCGACGACCGGCTCGACCGGCGCCCGCACGAACAGCGACCCGTCCTCGGTCCACAGCGGATGGGCGCACCGCAGCAGCCGGCGCGACCCGTCGGTGGCGAGCACCCAGAGGCGCGCGGCATCCGACCCGGGCAGCACCAGGACGTCGAGCGCGCCGAAGCGGTGGAGCACGGGTTCGCCGGGAGGGTCGTGGCTCACCAGGTCGTCGCCGACCATCAGTTCGACGCGCACCCCGGCGTCGGCGAGCAGCACGAGCGTCGGGATCTCGCCCTCGAGGACGGTGACGGCGGACGCGGTGGCCCAGCGCACGACGACTCCGCCGAGCTCCAGCCCGATGGGCCAGCGCGCGATGGTGCCGCTGGGAAGGTCGATCGGCTCGGAGGGCAGCACCAGCTCGCCGCCATCCAGTGAGAGGGCGAACCGCGCGCCCGTCACCGGCTCGAGCGGCTCGTGCGGCCGATGCACGTTGACGAACAGGAAGCCCGACGCGCCGTCGGACCGCAGCGCCCAGCGCGGCGTCGCCACGTCGTCCTCGTCGGCCGGCAGCGCCTCGGGCAGGCTCGACGTCATGCGGGCCAGGCGATCGCCGAACGCCTCGAGGAACGCGTGCTGCACCCGCAGCGCGGCGTGGCTCGGCGCGAGCACGCCGGCGGCGCCGATCGGAGCGTGGAAGTCGTAGTCGAATCGCGGCAGGTCGTTGGGGTACCCGGTCGCGAGCGACTCTTGGAGGCCGTCGGCGGGATTCAGCCCGCCCGCGGCCAGGTAGTAGCCCTGCCAGGCCGAGCCGCTGCCGAGCTTCACGTGCGCGACCGCGGCCACGTCGTCGGCGCTCGGAACGGGCCGCCGGTGGTAGGCGGTGGCCATGCCGCCGCCGAGCTCGCAGGTCGCCGCGGGGAACCGGATGTCGCGCGGCCGTGGCGGGCGAGGACCGGCAGAGGTGCCCCGGACGTCGGCGCCGATGCCGGGGTCGTCCCACTCGTGCGAGAACCGGAACTGCGCTCGGAACCCGGGCGCCCACGAGGCATCCGCGTCCGACCAGAAGCCGTCGCCGTAGCCGCCGTACAGGGGCAGGACCTCGTCGGGTGGGAGCTCCGCGCCGTCCCACGCGGTCGCCGTCCAGAGCGGCGCCGACAGGCCGGCCTCGCGCGCGAGGCGCTTCAGGGTGACGAGGTGGCCAGGCTGGTCGATGAGCTCGTTCTCGAGCTGGATGCCGACGATGGGTGCGTCGCGCCCGCATCGCGAGGCGAGCTCCGCTCCGACCGCGGCATACCAGTCCGCGGCGAGCTCGAGGTAGCCCGGGTCGTCGGAGCGATGCCGGACCGGAGCGGCCTGCACCCAGTCGGGGAATCCGCCGTTGCGGACCTCGCCGTGGCACCAGGGGCCGATCCGCACGACCACGTCGAGCCCGCACGCGGCCGCGAGGTCCACGAACGCGCCGATGTCGAGTCCGTCGTCGAATCGGGGCGGCGCGTCGCGCGACGGCTGGTGGTGGATCCAGAACAGGTACGTCGAGACGATCGTGACGCCGCCCGAGCGCAGGAGCCGCAGGCGCTCGGCCCAATCCCGCCGCGGGACGCGGGAGAAGTGCAGCTCGCCCGACACCGGCACGGCCGGCCGGCCGTCGACCTCGATCCACCGGTCGGTCAGCGCGATGCGCCGGTGGCGATCGACCTCGTTCGACATCGCCGGACGGGCCGTCGGCGAGGGCCACGACCGGTGGGTCGCCCGCATCGGCGGCGAGGCGTTCATGCGCCGCCCGCCTCCGTGATGGTCCGGTTCACCCTGCGCATCCAGTCCGCCTCGCGCCACACCGGATGGTGCGGAGCGGCGTTCGAGCCGGCGACGACGCCCCAGACGCCGTGCTCGAGTGCGGTGCAGATGCCGTGCTCCGCGAGCGCGAGGCCGGCCGACCCCTCCTCGAACCAGCCGTCGCGCGGCGTGTAGCCGACCCACCCCTCGCCGACCACGGCCGGGACGCCGCGCCACCGCGCCCACTCCGCGATCGCGATGACGCGCGACTCGATCTCGCGCAGCATCACCTCGCGGTACTCCTCGTAATGCGCGTCGAGCCAGGCGTCCCAGGCGCCGGCGTCGATCCAGTCGTACCCGTAGACCATCTGGTCGGTGATGACCGTCGCGTCGAGCTTCCACGGCTTCGGACGGCCGTACTCCGGGAACGACGGCGCATCCGCTCGGAGGAGGGCTCGGAGCTCGGGGTTCGGGAAGCCCTCCGTGCCCTCCGAGCGGATGTCGATGCGGCGCTGCAGGGCATCGAGCACGCCGTAGCTGTAGACGTGGAACTGCGCCACGTCGAGCCCGGCGGGGAGTCGATGCATCGCGAGGTGCGGCGGCTTGCCGTAGCTCGCGGTGACGAGCTGGTCGGGATGACGCATCCGGAGCCGCTCCATGGC
Organism: Agromyces sp. NPDC057865; assembly: GCF_042796995.1. Lineage (NCBI taxonomy): Bacteria > Bacillati > Actinomycetota > Actinomycetes > Micrococcales > Microbacteriaceae > Agromyces > Agromyces sp. NPDC057865. Next base: position 647,261 of record NZ_JBHVMJ010000003.1, read on the forward strand.
GGCCGTGCCGCCCGCTTCGAGCGGCGGGAGGATCGAGAAGTCGACCTCGTTGTGCAGCTCGGTGAACGCGATCACGTCGATGAGCCCGGCTGCGCGGATCTCGTCGAGGAGCCGCCCGAACGCCTCGGCGAGCACGTCGTAGCGGCGCTCGAGCGGCACCGCGTCGGTGGCCTGGAACCAGCGCGGGTCGGTGGCGAACGCCGTCGACTGCTGGTACTCCCAGCTCGCGAGGATGACGACGACGCCGTGCCGGCGAGCGGACGAGAGCAGTTCGAACAGCCGCCCCCGCACGTCGAGCCGATAGCCCCCGGGGGCGTCGTACCACCGGGTCCGCTGCCCGTAGAAACCGTCCGTCGGGGCCGGGCCGAGGCCCTCGACCTCGAGATCGGACGCGAGGTCGTCGAGACCCAGTCCGCCCGCGACGAGCAGCGGCGCCGCGCAGATGCGCACGGCGTTGAAGCCGCGGTCGACCGTCTCGGCCATCGCCCGGTCGACGTCCTCGAACGGCTCGCCCGCACCCGCCCGGGTGTACCAGGAGAAGTCCCAGAGGCACACCGTCAGGCGGGCGGGCAGGTGCTCGGGCACCGGCCCGGTGAGCGAGCCGTCGGGCGCAGCGGGCATCGCCGGTGTTCCGAGGTAGCGCTCGGTCATGCGCGTGCCCCCTCGGTCATGGCGGCCGACAGCCGTCGGCCGTGCGCGGCGGACTCGCGCAGTCGTCGCGCGTCGTCGGCACGGCGCTCGGCGGTGTCGATCGAGAACAGCAGCAGCTCGGGCAGCGACGTCGCGAAGTAGTCCACGCGATCGGCGGAGGCCTCGAGCTCCGCCGCGCGCGATTCGAGGCTCGCCCAGACGCGCTCGGCGTCGTCGCCCTCGCCGAGTCGGACGTGGGCGACGCCGACCCACGCGTCCCGGTCGTCGACCACCCTCGTGCCTGCGGAGAGCGGCCCGTTCACGTCCCGTGCGCGGCGCCAGGCCGACTCCGCCGCATCGCGATCGCCGCAGGCGAGCTCGGCGTCACCCAGCAGCACGAAGCGCTCGGCGACGATCTCGGCGGGGTGGCGACCCTCGCCGAGGTGCTCGGGCACGCGGATGCCGCCCCTGAGCAGGTCGCGGGCGGCGGTCGGATCCGTGACCATCAGCTCGCGGGCCCTCGCAGCCGACGCCCGATCGAAGACGGCGATGACCCGGCCCTCCCCACCCTCGAACGGCTGGAACTCGCGGTCGCCCAGGAAGGCCAGCGCGTCGCCGGCGCGGCCGACGTCGACGAGGAGACCGGCGTACTCGATCGCGAGGTCGTCGCGCACCAGCGCACTCGCCCCCGCCCGCTCGATCGCGGCCAGACGGTCCTCGGGCCGGGCGCCGCGGACCGCGCCCAGCAGGTCGCGCTCGAAGACCAGGCGCGCATCGTCGGGGGCGAGTTCCATCGCCCGGGCGTAGCGTGCGTCGGCCGTGTCGAGGTCGCCGCCGGTGTTGACGAGCGCGACGGCGGCGTTCCGCCACACGACCGGGTCGTCGATGTCCCCGGCGATCGAGGCGTCGAGCGCTGCAGCCGCGTCGTGGACGCGGCCGGCGTCGAGCAGCCAGCAGCCGAGGTAGCCGCTCGCGCGGGCGTCGGCCGGGTCGGCCTCCAGCGCCGCGTCGAGCACGCCGAGGTCGTCGAGGCCCGAGGGGAAGGCGAGTCGCGGCTCGGCGGCGCGCGCGTCGGCGCGAGCGGCGCTCGCACCCTCGGCGTCGCCGGCGGCATCGAGGAACGCCGCGACCGCGTACCCGGCGAGCGGGGCCGGGTTGCCGAACGGGCCGGGCGCGGCCGAGGCCGCCCGCAGGGCGAGCCCGATCGCGCGATCGGCGTCGCCGAGCCGGTGCAGTTCGTGCGCCATCGTGAGCAGGGTGCGCGGGTCGGTTGGCGCGAGCGCGTCGTCGAGTGCGGCGAGCAGCGGGTCGAGCGGGTCGGCCGCACGGGCGGCGTCCAGCCCCGCGGATGCCGCGCCGTCGCGTCCGAGGGCGCGCAGCGCGACAATCGTGGCCGCGACGGCCTGCCCGCTCGCCGGATCCGCGCGCGCTGCGGCCTCGGCGAACGACCGGGCAGCGGCGGGGTCGCCGGCCCGCATCGCGAGCCGCGCGCGCCCGAGCGCGGCGGGCAGGGCGAGGGCGCCGTCCCACGAGGCCTTCCCGAAGGCGTCGGCCGCCTCGCGGAACCGCCCGAGGCGCTCGAGCGCGAGCCCCCGGAGCAGGTGCACGTCGCCGCGCTCGGGGTTGAGGTTCCGGCGCGTGAGTCGTCGCACGGCGTGGTCGAGGTGATCGAGCACGACGTCGAGCTCCCCGCGATCCCACGCGAGGCGGGCGAGGCCGACGCGTGCGCGGGAATCGCCCGCGTCGCGCGCCACGGCCTCCGCGAAGTACGGCTCGGCTCCGCGGGTCGGATGGCGGTACTGCACGAGGTGGAGGCCGGTGAGGACGAGCTCGTCCGCGCTCTCGATCTCGGTCGGCGCGGGCGGTTCGGTCGCGACCCACGGCTCCTCGGCCGGTGCAGGATGCGCGCGCCAGGCGACGAGCTCGCGCTCGCCGAGCGCCACGACGACGGTGAGGTCGTTGCGCGCGGTGGGCGCCTCCAGCTCGAGCTCGGCGATGAACGGCTCGCCGGGGTGGACGGCCGGCGTCCACTCGCGCACGGGGACGTCGCCGCGCAGGAGCGTGACGGCCACCGCCGCGTGCTCCGCCGTGGTCGCGACGCCGAGCCGCACGCGGCATCCGTCGACCTCGAGCCCGATCGCGGCGTCGAGCGTCGCCTGCACCGCCGGGCCGATGTCCTGGATCGGGTACCAGTACTGGCGGAACGCGCGCGTCTCGCCGGGCAGCAGCCAGCTGAAGTCGGGCTGGTTGTCGGTGAAGACGCCCGCCATGAGCTCGACGTACGGTCCGTCGCCGTCGGTGAGGTGCCGGTCCCAGGCGTGGCCGACCTCTCCGTCGCCCCAGGTCCACTGCTTCTTGCCGGGGGCGATCGCGCGGTCGGCCCAGTGCACGAACCCGGCACCGGCCCGGTGGTCGTAGCCGCCGAAGAAGTCGTCGACCGTGTCCGTGATCATGTACGAGGTGGGGACGGGGATGTTCGCGTGCACGTCGATGCGGTCGGCACCGGGACGCTCGGCGGCGAGGGCCGGGTAGTCGACGCCGTAGTAGGGACGGTCCGAGGCGGGGAAGGCGGTGATCGCCCGCCTGGCGTGGTCGGCGACGTAGCGGACGTCCGTCGGGAAGAACGACTGGTAGCGGTCGTGGGAATGCGCCGCCACGTTCGCCCACCAGAGGAAGGTCTGCGACACGTCGGTCCGGTTGACGAGCCTCGCCTCGAGCTCGATGAGCGCCGAGTCGCCGCGGAGGCTGATGCCGTGGCTGCCGCGCATGCGCTGCATCGGATCGAGGTCGCTGTGCCAGACCGTCACCGAGCCGTCGTCGTGGCGCTCGATGGACGTGTCCACGGGAAGGGAGGTCGCCGGCCGGTGGTGCTGCGGCCAGTTGAACTCGACGCCGCCCGAGATCCACGGGCCGGCGAGGCCGACCAGGGCCGGCTTGATGACGTTGTTGCGGTAGAAGAAGTCGTAGTCGCGGGTCTTGTCGTAGCCGACGTGGATCCGACCGCCGAGCTCGGGTAGCAGCACGAGCCGGATCCAGCGATTCTCGAGGTGGATCGCCCGCCAGGGCCGCGGCGTCCGGCCGGGGAGGATCCGGTCGGTGAACGGGATGGGGTAGACCTTGCCGCTCGACCCCTGGTACACGCGCCGCTCGAGGAACAGCGGATAGCGGTCGGGTTCGGCGGGCTCGTAGGTGTCGATCGTGAGCGGCGCCTCCCAGCAGGCGACGCCGCCGGCCTCGATGGCGGCGCGTTCCGCGGCGGAGGCTTCGGGCAGCACGATCGGGTGGTTCTGGTCGGTCACGCCGTCCACGGTACGCCGCGCGTCCGGGCCGGCACATGGTCGATCGAGGGTCGTGCATGGACGTTTCGACGCCCGTGCCATCATGGTCGCATGGAGCGCCGCGAAGGATTCGCGAACCAGCGGCTGAGCGTGGTTCCCCGCCCGGCCGTCGCCGAGGCACTGGCCCGCCCGGTGACCCGCCGGCTGGTGGTCACGGATGCCGGGTGGTTCCCCCGCGCCCATCGGCATCTCCGCATCCGGCCGGGCGGTGCCGAGGAGGCCATCGTCATCGTGTGCGTCGCGGGCGGCGGCTGGGTCGACGTCGACGGCACGCGGGTGCGGGTCACCCCTTCGACGGCCGTGCTGATCCCGCCGCGGGTGCCGCACTCGTACGGTGCCGACGACGGCGAGCCATGGACGATCTGGTGGTGCCACCTGCGCGGCAGCGACCTGGCCGACCTCTGGAGCGCGATCGGCGCCGACGCCGACCGGCCGCTCGTGTCGTTGCGTGCCGTCGACCGCGTGACCGTGCTCCTCGACGAGATCGTCTCGGCGCTCGAGCGCGACCAGTCCCCGGCGCGTCTGCTGGCCACCGCGGGCATCGCGTGGCGACTGATGACGCAGCTCGCCGTCGATCGCCGGCTCCCCGAGCAGGGGGAACCGCTCGAACGGGCGATGCGCTACCTCGAGGAGCGCGTCGACGGAGGCATCCGCGTCTCGGACCTCGCCCGGCTCGTCGGCGTCTCGACGTCGCACCTCGGGGCCCTCTTCCGGGACGCAACCGGCGGCGGTGTGCTCGCGTACCACACCGGACTCAAGATGGCGCGGGCGCGGCGGCTCCTCGACACCACCGACCTGCACGTCTCCGAGGTCGGCCGCGAGGTCGGCTACGCCGATCCGTTCTACTTCTCGCGGCAGTTCAGCCGGGTGCACGGGATGAGCCCCACCGAGTACCGCGTGCAGCGCAAGGGCTGACCCGGCGCGCGGACTGGGGTCACGCCGATCGTTGACCGCGACACCCGCCGCGGTTAGGTTCGCAAGGTGCGAACCGCGGATGCCTCGACGAGCCGGATGCCCATCGGAGCGCGCGGCGCATGATCACGGTCGACGAGCTCCGCGGCATCCGCATCTTCGCGCCCCTGCCGCAGGAGGCGCTCGAGTACCTCGTCGGGGCGGTCGAGGACATCCACCTCGTGCCGGGGGAGTACTTCGCGCACGAGGGCGACGAGCGCGCGCTGTTCGTCGTGGTCGAGGGCGGCGCCGAGATCACGAAGGTGGTCAACGGCGAGGAGCGCGTGATCGGCGTACGGGCGCCGGGCCGCTTCTTCGGCGAGGTGCCCATGACGCTGAGCACGCCGTTCCCCGCGTCGGGTCGGGCGGCCGAGGCGTCGCGCATCCTGAAGCTCGACGTGACGGCCTTCTACACGCTGGCCGCGATGGCGCCCTCGATCCCGGCCCGGGTCGCCGGGCTCGCGCGCCGCTACCTCGACTCGCTCCAGGAGCTCGCCGCCGAGCAGCCCGAGACCGACCTCCGCCTCATCGGACCGCGCCTCGACGCGGGGACGCACCAGGTCGCCACGTTCCTCACCCGAAACCAGGTCGCCTTCGAGCGGGTGACCCTCGACGCCGCCGTCGCCGGTGAGACGTACCCGGTGCTCGAGCGGGCCGACGGCTCCCGATTCGCAGCACCGTCGATGCGCGAGGTGGCGGTCGCCGCCGGACTCGACGTCGAGCCCTCGGCGACCGACTACGACGTCGTCATCCTCGGCGCCGGCCCGGCCGGGCTCACCGCGGCCGTGAACGGCGCGGCCGAGGGCCTGCGCACCGTGGTCATCGAGTCGCTCGCGCCGGGCGGGCAGGCGGGCACGTCCACGCGGATCGAGAACTACACCGGGTTCCCGTTCGGCATCTCGGGCGACGAGCTGGCCAGCCGGGCCCTCAAGCAGGCGAAGCGCCTCGGCGCCGAGATCGTCGTCACGCGGACCGTCGAGGCGATCCGCCCCCACGGCGACCGGCACGAGATCGTGCTCGACGGCGGCGAGACGCTGCGCGCGCCCGTCGTCATCGCCGCGACCGGCGTCGAATGGCGCACGCTGCCCGTGCCGGCCGTCGAGCGGTTCCTCGGCAACGGCGTCTACTACGGCGCCGCCCGCAGCGACGCGGCCATCGCGAAGGGCGCGGACGTCTGCATCATCGGAGCCGGCAACTCGGCCGGCCAGGCCGCGATCTTCTTCTCGCGTCACGCCCGGTCGGTCACGATGCTGGTGCGCGGGCCGTCGCTCGAGGCGAGCATGTCGCGGTACCTCATCGACCAGATCGGCGCGAACGCCGGCATCCGCGTCGAGACCCGCCGCGAGGTCGTCGACCTGCACGGCGATCGCGTGCTCGAGGCCGTCGACGTGGTCGACAAGGACTCCGGCACGGTCGGCCGTCGGGATGTCACCGTCGTCTTCGTGATGATCGGCGCCGATGCCGTCACGGGCTGGCTGCCGCACGACATCGCCCGCGACGAGCACGGGTTCATCCTCACGGGGGCGGATGCCGCGGCCACCGCCGAGTGGACCGCCGACCGTCGTCCGTTCGCGCTCGAGACGAGCACCCCCGGCATCTTCGCCGTGGGCGACGTGCGCTCCGGCTCCGTGAAGCGCGTCGCCGCCGGCGTCGGGGAGGGCGGCATGGCGATCGCGTTCGTGCACCAGTACCTCGCGCTGCAGCGCACGGAGGCGCCCGCCTGACCGCCCGCCCGCACCGACCGCTGCCGTGAGCCCCTGACCGGCACCGTCCGCATCGGAGGATCGAGATGACCGCACCCGCCCGCCCGCCGTTCGACCCCGAGCTCGAACCGGCGCTCGCCGCGCTTCCGGCGTTCTTCACGACGCTCGAGCCCGCCGGGATCGCCGAGTTCCGCGCGGCGCTCTCGTCGCCGCCCCCGATCGCCGACGTGATCGCGGGGCGGCCGGTCGAGGTGAGCGACCACGCCGTGGTGAGCGCCGACGGCACGGAGGTCGCCGTCTCGGTGCTGCGCCGGGCCGACCACGCGGGCTCGGGGCATCCGGGCGCCTACGTCGTGCACGGCGGGGGCCTGGTCGCCGGTACCCGCTGGTCGCTCGGCGCCATGCTCGTCGACCACGTGCTCGAGCACGACGCCGTCGTGGCCGCGGTCGAGTACCGCCTCGCTCCCGACGCGCCCGACCCGGCGCCGCTCGAGGACACCTACGCCGGCTGGACGTGGTTCACCGACCATGCCGACGAGTTCGGCTTCGATCCCCCGCGTCCTCATCGGCGGCCAGAGCGCGGGCGGCGGCCTCAGTGCGGGCACTACGCTGCTCGCGCGCGACCGGGGCGGGCGGATGCCGCTGGCGCAGCTGCTCATGTGGCCGATGCTCGACGACCGGGTCGACACGGCCTCGGCGCAGCAGGTCGACGGCATCGGCATCTGGGACCGCACGAGCGACGTGACCGGGTGGGCCGCCCTCCTCGGCGACCGCCGCGGCACCGACGACGTCTCGCCGTACTCGGCGCCGGCCCGCATGGCCGATCTCTCGGGGCTGCCGCCGGCGTACCTCGAGGTGGGCGGCGCCGAGGTGTTCCGCGACGAGGTCGTCGCCTACGCGAGCCGCATCTGGGCCGCGGGCGGCAGTGCGGAGCTGCACGTGTGGCCCGGCGGCTTCCACGGGTTCCAGAACGTGGTGCCCGGTGCGGCCATCTCGCGCACCGCGGTGGCGACCCGCGAGGCCTGGGTCCGCCGCGTGCTCGGGTGAGCGGGGCGGATGCCGCGGCGGCGCCCTCGCTCCTCCGAGTGGGCGATCTTGGCGTGCGGCGCGCCCGCGTCACCGCCAAGATCGCCCACTCGTGGTATCCGCTGGCCGGCGATAGACTGGGAATACGCTTTCCGACGCGATGGAGGATCACCCGTGCACTACGGCGCCGACTACAACCCCGAGCAGTGGCCGGACGACGTATGGCCCGAGGACATCGCGCGCATGCGCGAGGCGGGCGTCACCATGGTCAGCCTCGGCATCTTCTCCTGGTCGCGCATCCAACCGCGCGAGGGCGAGTTCGACTTCGAGTGGCTCGACCGCGTGATCGACCTCCTGCACGAGGGCGGCATCGCGGTCGACCTCGCGACCGCGACCGCGTCGCCGCCGCCGTGGGCGACTGCCGCCTATCCCGAGATGCTGCCGCAGGACGAGAACGGCGCCACGTACTGGCCGGGCAGCCGGCAGCAGTTCGCGCCGTCGTCGCCCGTGTACCGTCGGCTCGCGGGCGAGCTCGTGGCCGCACTCGCGGCGCGGTACGCGCAGCATCCGGCCGTCGTCATGTGGCACGTCAACAACGAGTACGGCTGCCACCTGAACATGGACTTCTCGGATGCCGCGCGCGATGCGTTCCGCCGTTGGCTGGCCGACCGGTACGGCACCGTCGACGCGCTCAACGCGGCCTGGGGCACGAACTTCTGGTCGCAGCGCTACGGGTCGTTCGAGGAGGTGTTCCCGCCGCGCAAGGCGCCCTACAGCCCGAACCCGTCGCAGCTGCTCGACTACCGCCGGTTCACGAGCGACATGCTGCTCGAGTGCTACCTGATGGAGCGCGACCTCATCCGCGCGGCGGGCGCGACGCAGCCGATCACCACGAACTTCATGGGCCCCTTCAAGCCCTCCGACTACGCGAAGTGGGCCGAGCACGTCGACCTCGTGAGCGACGACGCCTACCCCGACCCGAACGACCCCGAGTCGTTCCGCGCCGCGGCGTTCCAGCGCGACCTCGTGCGGTCGCTCAAGCCCGACGTGCCGTGGATCCTCATGGAGCAGGCAACCAACGCTGTCAACTGGCGCCCGTGGAACGCGCCGAAGGCCCCCGGCCAGATGGCGGCGCTCAGCGCCCAGGCGATCGGACGCGGCGCCGACGGCATCCTGTTCTTCCAGTGGCGGCAGTCGCGCTCGGGCGCCGAGAAGTTCCACTCGGCGCTGCTGCCGCACGCCGGCACCGACACGCGCACCTGGCGCGAGGTCGTCGCCCTCGGTGAGCAGCTCGCGGAGCTGCCCGCGCTGCCCGCCGGACCCCGCGACGCCCGCGTGGCGCTCGTCTTCGACTGGGAGAACTGGTGGGCGATCGAGGGCACCGACCACCCGCAGAACGCGCTCGACTACCTCGCCGTCGTGCAGCGCTGGTACCGCGCGCTGCACCGACGCCACGTGCAGGTCGACCTGGTCGCGCCCGAGCGGGTCGACGACCGGTACGCACTCGCGATCGCCCCGCTCGCGTACCTGCTGCGCGACGAGGGCGCCACCGCGCTCCGCGGGTTCGTCGAGGGCGGCGGCCACGTGCTCGCCGGCCCGTTCACCGACGTGGTCGACGCCGACGACCGGTTCCGCGACGGCGGGTTCCTCACGCAGCTCGGTCCGCTCCTCGGCATCCGCCTCGAGGACTTCGGCGCGCTCGTCGCTCCGGATGCGCCGGCCGGAGCGCCCGGCGAGCGCGAGGCGCGCTTCGCCGGGTCCGGGATCGCGGGCGGCGCCGACGTGGTCGGCACGCTCGTCGCCGAGGAGCTCCACCCGATCGAGGGCACGGATGCCGCGGTGGAGGCCGCATTCACGAGCGGACGCCTGGCGGGGCATCCGGCCCTCACCCGGCGCGCCGCCGGTCGCGGCACCGCGCGTTACCTCGCGACCGTACCCGACGAGGACGGCGTGCAGGCCGTGGTCGACCACGTGCTCGCCGATGCCGCGGTCGGGCCCGTCGTCGCCGGCCTGCCCGAGCACGTCGAGGCCGCGCGACGCGGCGAACTCGTCACCGTGATCAACCACGGCGGCGACCCGGTCGACGTTCCCGTCGCGGGCGTCGACGCGGTCACGGGCGAGCGGGTCGACGGCGTACGGCTCGCCGCCTGGGACTGGGCGCTGGTGCTCGAGCGATGACGGCGGAGGCCGGGCAGGGCTACGATGCACGCGAGAGCGGAGGAGGTGAGATGCGCGCCGTGATCCTCAGCGGCTCCGGCCGCTACGCCGACCGCTGGCACCGCTTCGACGAGACCAGCGCCGCGCTCGCCGGCATCGTCGCGGGCGCGGGTTACCGCGTCGAGGTGGGCGACGACCTGCTCGCCGGCCTCGCCGCGCTCGGCGACGCCGACCTCCTCGTCGTGAACGCCGGCGACCCCGAATCGCCGCTGCCCGAGAGCACCGGCGAGCCGGCCGAGCCCACCGACGACCAGCTCGACGCGGCCGCCGCCGGACTCGAGGCGGCGCTCGACCGCGGGATCGGCATCCTCGCCATGCACGCCGCCGCCTCGACGCTGCCCGAGCTGCCCGACTTCGGCCACGCGCTCGGTGGGCGCTGGGTCGAGGGCTTCTCGTGGCATCCCGAGATCGGCGAGGCCCGCGTGCACGTCGTCGGCGCGCATGTGATCGCCGAGGGGATCGACGACTTCACCGTGTACGACGAGCGCTACTCGGGCCTGCGGCTCGACGGCATCGTCGAGCGGATCGCCGAGCACGAGGAGGACGGCATGCGGCATCCGCTCGTCTGGGCTCGCGAGCTCGGCCGCTCGCGCATCGTCTACGACGCGCTCGGCCACGACGTGCGATCGTACGAGTCCGCCGAGCACCGCGACCTGCTCGACCGCGCCCTGGAGTGGCTCTCGCACGTGCCCGCCCCGACCTTCGACGCGTCGTGACCCGCGTCGTCATCGCACCCGACTCGTTCAAGGGCACGGCGACGGCAGCGGATGCCGCAGCCGCCCTCGCGGCGGGATGGCGCTCGGTGCGCGCCGGCGACGACCTCGTCGAGCGGCCCATGGCCGACGGCGGGGAGGGCACGCTCGACGCGTTCGCGTCATCCGTGCCGGGCGCGCAGCGCAGGCCGATCACCGTCCGCGGACCGGTGACCGCGCCCGTGGAGACCTCGTGGGTGCTGCTGCCCGACGGCACGGCCGTGGTCGAGCTCGCCGCGACCTCGGGGATCACGCTCCTCGACCCGCTCGAGCCGCTCGACGCGCACAGCGCGGGCTTCGGCGAGGCCATCGCCGCAGCGCTCGACGCCGGGGTCGAGCGACTGCTGCTCGGCCTCGGCGGCAGCGCCTCCAGCGACGGCGGCACCGCGGCCCTCACGGTGCTCGGCGCCTGGTTCCTCGACGACTCGGGCGCACCGGTGCCGCTCGGCAACCGCGGGCTCGCGATGCTCGACCGCGTCGACCTCACGGGGCTACGGCCGCTGCCGCCCGGCGGTGCGGTCATCCTCGGCGACGTCACCAACCCCCTGCTCGGACCGTTCGGCGCTGCGGCCGTCTTCGGCCCGCAGAAGGGGGCGGATGCCGCGGCCATCGACGTGCTCGAGGCAAACCTCGCGCGGCTGGCCGACCTGATGCCCGAGGCGCTGCAGCCGTTCGCCGCGGCACCGGGCGCGGGCGCCGCCGGCGGAACGGGCTTCGGCCTGCTCGCGTGGGGCGCGTCGATGGGCGGCGGCGCGGCGCTGGTCGCGCATGCGGTCGGCCTCCGCGAGGCGCTCGACGGCGCGGACCTCGTGATCACGGGAGAGGGCCGCTTCGACGGGCAGTCCGAGGCGGGCAAGGCGCCGACCGTGGTGGCCGCGCTCGCGCGTGACGCCGGGGTGCCGACGGCGCTCGTCGCCGGGGCGATCACGGCCGAGCCGGGCGGATTCGCGGCATCCGTCGCCCTGGCCGACCTCGCCGGCGGCGGTGCGGCCGCGATGGCGGAACCGCTGCGGTGGCTCGAGGCCGCCGGGGCGGAGCTTGCGCGAGCGCGCGGCTGAGTTCGACGGTTCGTTGGCCGTTCCGCGCCGCGGATCGACCCTCGTCGTTCCTCGCTGCGCGTGCGAATGCAGGAACTTCCAGCCGACACGCCGTGGACCGACCCCGCGGAGGCGGCGAGTCGCCCGGAAGTTCCTGCAACGCGCGGCGGCGGCCACCTGACGGCGTGCTCGGGTGCACCGGTGCTGGACAGTGGGCGTCGGGCGGCAGGAGACTGGCCGCATGGACCGGGTCGCGGGTGGCATCCGAACGCCCGACCAGCGCCTGCGGGTGTTCGTCAGCTCGACGCTGAAGGAGCTGGCGCCCGAGCGGCGCGCGGCCCGGGGTGCGATCGAGCGGCTGTCGATGGCGCCCGTCATGTTCGAGCTCGGCGCCCGGCCGCACCCGCCGCGATCGCTCTACCGCGCGTACCTCGAGCAGAGCGACATCTTCGTCGGCATCTACGGGGAGCAGTACGGCTGGATCGCGCCCGGCGAGGACGTCTCGGGCCTGGAGGACGAGTGGAACCTCGCCCCCGACATCCCGAAGCTCATCTACCTCAAGCGCACCGAGCGCCGCGACGATCGGCTCGAGGGGCTGCTCGCGCGCATCCGCGCCGACGATCGCGCCTCGTACGCCTCGTTCACGGATGCCGCGGAGCTCGCCGAGCTCGTCGCCGCCGACCTGGCCTCGTTGCTGGCCGAGCGCTTCGACGCAGCCGATCCCCGTCGGGCGCCGTTCGCCGAACCCGCGCCGCAGCCCGCGTCGACGGAGTCGGTGCGCCTGCCGTCGCCGCTCACCCGTCTCCTCGGACGGGACGCCGAGCTCGCGACCGTGACGCGCATGTTGGCCGACGACGGCGATCGGCTCGTGACGCTCACCGGCCCCGGCGGCATCGGCAAGAGCCGGCTCGCGATCGCGGCGGCGCGGGCCGTGGAGACGTCGTTCCCCGACGGGGTGGTCTTCGTCGACCTCGCGCCGGTGATCGATCCCGGGCTCGTGACGACCGCCGTCGCGAACGCCCTCGGCATCCGTGACAGTGGAGACGGCTCGATGAGCGAGCGGCTCCGCCTCGCCCTCGCCGATCGGCGGATGCTGCTCGTGCTCGACAACGTGGAGCAGGTCGTCGAGGCGGCACCCGCACTCGCCGCGCTCCTCGGCGCGACCGCCGTCTCCGTGCTCGCGACGAGCCGGATCCTGCTGCGCGTGACGGGCGAGCAGAGCATCGAGCTGGGTCCGCTGCCGCCCGAGGCGGCCGTCGACCTCCTCGTCGAGCGCGCTCGCGCCGTGAAGCCCGACTTCGAGCTCACCGACGCCAACGCGGCGCAGGTGGCCGCGATCTGCACGGCGCTCGACTGCGCGCCGCTCGCCCTCGAGCTGGCCGCGGCGCGCCTGCGGGTGCTCACCCCCGCCGCCCTCGAGGAACGCCTCGACCATGCGCTGCCCCTCCTCACCGGCGGCGCCCGGGACCTGCCCGAGCGGCAGCGCACCCTGCGCGCGACGATCGACTGGAGCGCGCAGCTGCTCCGCCCGGCGGAGCGCGAGCTGTTGATGCGACTCGGGGTCTTCCGCTCCGGATTCGGGCTCGACGCCGCCGAGTGGATGACCGACGGCCTGGGCGACGTCGATGCGATGGACGCGCTCGGCGCGCTCGTCGACGGCAGCCTCGTGCGGGAGCAGGACCGCGGCGACCGGGCGTGGTACACGATGCTCGCCACGGTGCGGGAATACGGTCGCGAGCACCTCGAGGAGCGCGGCATCCTGACGGCCACCGAGGAACGCCACGCGCGGTTCTATGTCGCGCTCGCCGACTCGACCGATCAGCAGGCGACGTGGAAGGGCCAGATCGACCTCATGGCGCGGCTCGCCGACGAGCGCGACGAGCTCCGCGGCACCGTCGACCACTTCATGGCGACGGAGCAGTACGCCGAGCTCGCCTCGCTGGTCTGGCACCTGTATTGGTTCTGGTGGGTGAGCGGCCAGCTCGGCGAGGTGCGCACGTGGATGCTGCGCCTCCTCGAACCCGGAATCGACCTCGACGACCGCACCCGTGTCATCGCGCTCTTCTCCACGCACTCGATCCGGGTCGGGGAGACGCCCGACGCGGACGCTGCCGCTGCGCTCGCCGAGTGCGCCGCGTACTTCGAACGCGTGGGCGATCGGCTCGGCGAGAGCCTGTCGCTCGTGGCCCTGGCGATCGCCCAGATGTCGCTCACACCGCCCGACATCGACGGCGCCGAGCGCACGCTCGGCCGCAGCCTCGAGCTCGTCGAGGAGGACGGCGATCCCTTCGGACGGACGATGGTGCGCATCATGCTCGCGCGCGCGGCCATGGCGAGAGGTCGGCTGAACCTGGCGTTCCGACTCCTCGACGAGAGCCTCGGGATCGCGCGCGACAACGAGGACCCCCTCGGCGAGGCCATCGCCCTCAATCACCTGGGCTGGGCTCGGCTCCTCGACGGCGATCCCGAGGGCGCCCGCGGATGCTTCACCGAGCAGCTGCTCATCTCGTCGACCTTCGGGCACGAGGAGGGCTTCGCCTACGGGCTCGAGGCGATGTCGGCGGTCGCGGCGGTGAGCGGAGACCTCGCGCGGGCCGGCCGGCTGTTCGGCGCCGCCGAGATCGTGCGCGAGCGCAAGGGCCTGATGACCGGTGGAACCTTCTCGCTCCATGGCCCGATCCTCGAGCGGGCACTGGCGGAGGCCGGCCACGACGGGACCGCCGCCTTCGAAGCCGGACGTCGCGCCGGCCGCGGCGCCGACCTCGCCGACATGGTCGCGCTCGCAATGACGTCGCCGGTGTCGGAGGGCACGACGGAGACGGCCTGACGGAGACGGCCTGACGGCGCGCCGCCGGCGTCGGGGCGCGCCCACGGCACCGGGCTGACCGCTCGCCGTCGGCCCGGAGGTCCCGCTCGGGTCGGCACCGGTCAGACCGAGTGCTTGCCCGGGTGCGGCTTCGGGGGCTCGGTGCGGATGTACTTGCCGTGGCGCTCCGACGGATCGACCGCATCGGGGTGCTCGGACGTCGAGGTGTAGTCGCCCTCCACCGACTCGTCCTCGGCCACGCCATCGGTGCGGGTGTACTCGCCGGCCACGCCGCGGACCTCGGGTCCCTCGCCGTCGACCTCGGTGTAGCGGCCCACGAGGCGGTCGACCGACTCGTCGTCCTTCTCGGCGGGCTCGTTCGGAGTGGAATCTGACATCATCGCTCCCTCGCTCATGGTCCGGGGCGGCGCCGTGGTACGGCGACGTCTCGGCTTCATGCTACGCCCGCGAACCGCGAGAACGGCTGGAAGGTGCCCCTGACCTCGGCGTTCTCAGCCCGCGGTGATCCCGGCCGCCGCCGCGTACTGCTCGCGGATGGCCCCGCGGGTGTCGGCCGCGAGCTCCTCGGCGGTCTCCACCGGCCACGACGGCCGCTCGCCCGTGAGCACCCACGCCGCCTGCCGAGCCGCGCCGTCGGCCACGTATTCACCCGGCGCGGGCACCGTCACGGGCACGTCGAAGACCTGCGCCGCGACCCGCCGGACGGCGGGGTTCTGCGCGGCGCCGCCGATGAGCAGCACGCGCTGCGCGTCGACGCCCTGACCGCGCACGGCGTCGAGCCCGTCGGCGAGTCCGCACAGCATGCCCTCGATCGCGGCGCGCGCGATCGACGGCCGCGTCGTGTTCGCGAGCGTGAGGCCCGAGAACGACGCGGTCGCGTCGGGGAGGTTCGGCGTGCGCTCGCCCTCGAAGTACGGCACGAGCACGGCGCCGGATGCCCCGGGCTCGCCCTCGAGCGCGATCCGTCCGAGCTCGGAGTGGTCGACGCCGAGCAGGCGCGCCGTCGCGTCCAGCACGCGGGCCGCGTTCAGGGTGGCGATGAGCGGGAGGAAGCGGCCCGTGGCGTCCGCGAACCCGGCGACGGTGCCCGAGGCGTCGGCGACGGGGGCATCCGTCACGGCGAAGACCGTGCCGCTCGTGCCGATCGACACGACGACGTCGCCGGATGCCGCGTCGAGCCCGAGCGCGGCCGCCGCGTTGTCGCCCGCGCCGGGGCCGACGAGGATGCCGTCGGGCGTACGGCCGGCGGACTCCCCGGGGCCGAGCACGCGCGGGAGGATCGCGTCGTGCCCGAGCGCCCGGACGAGGAGGTCGCGGTCGTAGCCGTCGGCGCCCCAGTACGCGGTGCCGCTCGCGTCGGACCGGTCGGTCGTGAGCTCGCCGAGCACCGGGCCCAGCGGTGACTCGCCGGCGGGTCCGTAGCCGCGCAGGCGCCACGTGAGCCAGTCGTGGGGGAGCGCCACCGCTGCGACGCGCGCCGCGGCATCGGGCTCGGCGTCCCGAAGCCAGCGCAGCTTCGTCGCCGTGAACGACGCCACCGGCACGACGCCCGTGCGGCGGGCGTACTCGTCGGCGCCGACCTCGTCGATGAGGTCGCGGGCGGCCTGCGCCGACCGGGTGTCGTTCCAGAGCAGGGCGTCGCGGATGACCCGGCCCTCGGCGTCGAGCACGACCATGCC
This sequence comes from Agromyces sp. NPDC057865, assembly GCF_042796995.1. NCBI lineage: Bacteria > Bacillati > Actinomycetota > Actinomycetes > Micrococcales > Microbacteriaceae > Agromyces > Agromyces sp. NPDC057865. Next base: position 663,421 of record NZ_JBHVMJ010000003.1, read on the forward strand.
GTGCTGCTGCCCGCCGATCGAGATCGCCTCGACGCCGTCGAGCCCGCCGGCATCCGTGAACGCGCTGAGCAGCGCGCCCCACCAGGCGGCCGGATCGACCTCGGTGCCGTCGGGATGCGGGGCCCGGCCGGAGCGCACGAGCGCGCCGGTCGCGGCATCCCGGATCACGATCTTGCAGGACTGCGTCGACGAGTCGACGCCGGCGACGAGTGCCATGGTGCTCCTTCGGGGAGATGGCCCCTGAGCTCGTCGAAGGGGCGCTTCGACGAGCTCAGCGACCGGGATCAGGAGGGAGCGTCAGCGCGCGCCGAGCACGTGCTCCGTGGCGAGCTGCTGCAGCCGCACGAAGCCGAAGCCCTTGCCGCCGAGGTACGCCGACGCGTCGAAGTCCTCGAACGCCGAACGGTCGGCGAGGAGGTCGTCGTACGACTCGCCGTCGCCGAGGGTCGGCTGCGCGAGCTCGAGCACCTTCGCGGCCTCGAGCGCCTCCTGCACCTCGGGGTCGGCGCGGAAGGCCGCGGCGCGCTCCTTGAGCAGCAGGTAGGTGCGCATGTTCGCCGCCGCGGAGTCCCAGACGCCGGTCTCGTCCTCGGTGCGGCTCGGCTTGTAGTCGAAGTGGCGGGGACCCTCGTAGGCCGGTGCGCCGTTGGGGCCGCCGTTCTCGAGCAGGTCGACCAGGGCGAACGCGTTGTGCAGGTCGCCGTGGCCGAACACGAGGTCCTGGTCGTACTTGATGCCGCGCTGGCCGTTCAGGTCGATGTGGAAGAGCTTGCCGTGGTACAGCGCCTGCGCGATACCGGCGGCGAAGTTCAGGCCCGCCATCTGCTCGTGGCCGACCTCGGGGTTGAGGCCGACGAGCTCGGGGCGCTCGAGCGAGTCGATGAAGGCGAGCGCGTGCCCGACCGTGGGCAGCAGGATGTCGCCGCGGGGCTCGTTCGGCTTCGGCTCGATCGCGAACTTCAGGTCGTAGCCCTTGTCGGTCACGTAGTCGCCGAGCAGGTTGACCGCCTCGCGGTAGCGCTCGAGGGCGGAGCGGATGTCCTTCGCGGCGTCGTACTCGGCGCCCTCGCGGCCGCCCCACATGACGAACGTCTTGGCCCCGAGCTCGGCGGCGAGGTCGATGTTGCGCAGCACCTTGCGGAGCGCGAAGCGGCGCACCTGGCGGTCGTTCGACGTGAAGCCGCCGTCCTTGAACACGGGGGCGCTGAAGAGGTTGGTGGTGACCATCGGCACGATGACGCCGGTGGCCTCGAGCGCGCCCTTGAGGCGGTCGATCTGCGTCTGGCGCTCGGCGTCGGACGAGCCGAACGCGAACAGGTCGTCGTCGTGGAAGGTGAGGCCGTAGGCGCCGAGCTCGTCGAGCTTCTCGACCACGTGCACGACGTCGAGGGGCTTCCGCGTCGGGCCGCCGAAGGGGTCGGTGCCGTTGTAGCCGACGGTCCAGAGGCCGAAGGAGAACTTGTCGTCGCGGGTGGGCGCGCTGGCCATGGGTGATCCGCCTTTCAGCGTCATCGGTGATTTGTTGGCAGATACAACATAAGGCAACGGCCCGGCCCGACGCAAGCCGGACCGGCCGACGAGCCATTTGTTCGCAATTTCCACAAAACAGTTGCGAAGCGTTTCGACATGTGCGTAAAGTCCCGTCCTGTCAATCGAAACGCTTAGACGATGGAGTCCGACATGGCGAAGATCCACGAGGTGGCCAAGGCCGCCGGTGTGTCGATCAGCACCGTGTCGTACGCCCTGAGCGGCAAGCGCACGATCTCCGCCGAGACGCGCCGCCGCATCGAGCAGGCCGTGCGCGACCTCGACTACCGGCCCAACGCGGGCGCCCGCATGCTCGCCGGCCGCCGCACCAACATCTTCGCGCTCACGGAGCCGTTCCGCGCCGACACCCACGCGCCGACCCACATGGCGTTCGTCCTCGCGACCTCGATCGCAGCTCGGCGCTTCGACTACGACATCCTGCTCCTCACCGAGGAGGAGGCCTCGGTCGGCATGCGCCGCGTCGCCTCGAGCGGGCTCGTCGACGGCGTGATCGTGCTCGACGTGGCGCCCGACGACGAGCGGGTCGACCTCGCTCGCCGCATCTCGCTGCCGTCGGTCTTCATCGGCGTGCCCGACGACCACGAGGGGCTCGTGTGCGTCGACCTCGACTTCGAGGCGGCCGCGGCCCTCGCCGTCGATCGCCTCGCCGACCTCGGCCATCGCTCCATCGGGCTCGTCGGCCACGCGCCGGTCGCCTACGAGAAGTCGAACTTCCCGCCGCGCGTGCGGGCGGGCTTCGAGGACCGCGCCGCGGAGCGCGGGCTCGCGGCATCCGTCGAGCTGCCCGAACCGAACGGCCGACGCGGCGAGGGGGTGCGCGCCTCGGTGCGGGCGCTCCTCGACGTCGGCGCGACCGCACTCGTGCTGCACTGCGACGACGCGGCGCACGCCGCCGTGCTCGACGAGCTCGCCCAGCGCGGCCTCGCGGTGCCCCACGACGTGTCGGTCGTGTCCGTCGGCGCGACGTTCGACACCACGGCGTTCCATCCGCCCATCGACTCGGTGCCGCTGGTGCCGCAGGCGTCGTGCGACCTCGCGGTCGACCTCGCCATGCGGCTCGTGGAGGGCGACGACGTCGCCCCCGGCGTGCACCTCATCGAGCCCGGGTACCAGGACCGGGGCTCGACCGCGCCGCCGCCCTGACCGGCGCCGGCGCCCACCCCGCCGGGGTGCTTCGCGGCTCGCTATCGAAGCGCTTCGACAACTTTTCATCCCATCCACGCACCGCACGAACACCCCAACCACATCCCCCCACGGAGGTAGCAATGAAGCACACCAGAACCCTCGCCGTCGCCGCGTCGCTCGCGGCCGCGGCGCTCGCCCTGAGCGGCTGCTCCGGCGGTGGCTCGGGAGCCGACGACAACACGCTGCGGCTCTGGCACTACGAGGGCGCCGACAGCGCCATGGGCAAGGCCTGGGACGAGGCGATCAAGGTCTTCGAGGAGGAGACCGGCGCGACCGTCGAGTTCGAGGAGAAGAGCTTCGAGCAGATCCGCTCGACCGCCAGCCAGGTGCTCAACTCCAACGAGGCCCCCGACCTGCTCGAGTACAACAAGGGCAACGCGACCGCGGGGCTCCTCTCGAGCCAGGGCCTGCTCACGCCGCTCGACGACGCCGTGGAGGAGTACGGCTGGGACGACCAGCTCGCGCCGTCGCTGCAGACCACGGCGAAGTACGACGAGGACGGCATCATGGGCTCGGGCAGCTGGTACGGCGTGCCCAACTACGGCGAGTTCGTCGAGGTGTACTACAACAAGGACGCGTTCGCGGCGGCCGGCCTCGAGGTGCCGACGACGCTCGACGAGTTCGAGGACGTGCTCGCGGCCTTCGCCGCGCAGGGCGTGACCCCGCTCGCCGAGTCGGCCGCGGAGTACCCGCTCGGCCAGCTCTGGTACCAGCTCGCGCTCTCGAAGGCCGATCGCCAGTTCGTGGACGACTACCAGCTCTACGAGAACCCCGTCGACTGGACGGGCGACGAGATCAGCTACGCGACCGAGACCGTCGCGGACTGGACCGAGAAGGGCTACATCTCCGCGGACTCGAGCGGCCTCAAGGCCGAGGACGCGGGCGTCGGCTTCATCAGCGGCGACTACCCGATCTTCTTCTCGGGGAGCTGGTGGTACGGCCGCTTCGCGAGCGAGATCTCGGACTTCGAGTGGGGCACGTTCCTGTTCCCCGAGACCGAGCTGTCGCCGGGATCCGCGGGCAACATGTGGGTCGTCCCCGAGCAGGCGAAGAACAAGGAGCTCGCCTACCAGTTCATCGACATCACGATGCGCCCCGAGATCCAGGCGATCCTCGGCAACAACGGCGGCGTGCCGGTCGCGGCCGACGCGGCCGACATCACCGACCCGAAGTCGCAGGAGCTCATCGCGAACTTCAACGCGCTCACCGAGAAGGACGGCATCGCCTTCTACCCCGACTGGCCCACGCCGACGTTCTACGACGAGCTGAACGCCGGGCTCCAGGAGCTGGTGAACGGCACCAAGTCGCCCGCCGACGTGCAGCAGCAGCTCGGCGAGCAGTACCAGGCCGGTGTCGAGGACATCGTCGGCTGATCGATGACGGATGCCGCGGGCGCACGTCGGCCCGCGGCATCCGCCCCTCGACCCACCTCGGAAGGAACCATCATGTCCGAAGCCCTCGACACGCGGGCGGCGACCCTGCCGGAGCGCGGCGACGTCGCCGCGCGACGCGAGGCCCGCCGCCCCGGACGCGGCGCACAGAGCCTCATCCCGGGCTCCAGCCGGAACGCGTTCTGGCTCTACCTCGTGCCCGGCCTGGCGCTGCTCGCCGTCATCGTCGTGATCCCGCTGGGGTGGAACGTCTTCCTCACCTTCACGGAGTACCGCGGCATCCGCCCGCCCGAGTGGATCGGCCTCGACAACTGGGTCGAGCTCATGGGCGACGAGGTCTTCTGGACCTCGTTCGGCAATTCGATCGCGATGATCGTCGCGATGGTGGTCGTGCCGACGCTCCTCGGCCTCGTGCTCGCCGCCATGCTGTTCGACCTCATCGGCAAGAAGTTCGGCGGCAAGCTCGCGAGCTTCCTGCGCGCCACCTACTACCTGCCCCAGATCCTTCCCGCGGTCATCGCCGCGATCGTCATCGGCTGGATCCTGCGCCCGCAGAACGGCGCCCTCAACCAGGTGCTCGAGGCGATCGGCCTCGGCGACCTCGCCCACAACTGGCTCGGCAGCCCCGACACCGCGCTCGCCAGCATCATGGTGATCATGGTCTGGGTGCAGCTCGGCTACCCGATCGTCATCTTCATGGCCGCGCTCCAGCGGGTCGATCCCGAGCTCTACGAGGCCGCCGAGCTCGACGGCGCGAACTGGTTCCAGCGGTTCCGCGCGATCACGGTCGGCATCATCCGGCCCGAGATCTTCGTCGTCACCCTGACCTGCACGATCGCCGCGCTCAAGGTGTTCGGCCCCGTGTACGCCCTCACGGGAGGCGGCCCCGGCACGGCCACGATCGTGCCGGCCTACTACGCGTACAGCGAGTTCTTCCAGTCGCAGCAGGTGGGCTACGGCGCCACCATCGCGACCGCGCTGACGATCGTGATCGCCGCCGTGAGCGTGGCGTTCATCCTCGTGCAGAACCGCGTCGAGCAGAAGGAGGAGGAGCGATGACCGCCATCATCGAGGAACTCGACCCCGACCACCGCGCGGTCGAGCTGCCCCCGCCGCCGTCGAGCGGCCGACGCGGCACGTCGCGCCGCACGTCCCGCCGCGCCGGGAACGGCCCCACGAAGCGCACCGCCGGCGACTGGGTCGTGCTCCTCGTCGCGATCGTGCTCGGCTTCTTCATCGCCGTGCCGTTCCTGCTCATCCTCGTCAACTCGTTCAAGTCGCCGGCGGACTACAACACGTCGGGCCCGCTGACGCTGCCCACCGAGTTCTACTTCGACGGCATCGTCGCGTTCTGGGAGCGCGTCGACTTCCCGCAGAAGCTCTGGAACAGCGTGTTCATCTCGGGGCTCGTCGCGGTCTTCGCGGTGGCGCTGTCGATGTTCAACGCCTTCGCACTCGGCATCGGCCGGGTGAAGGGCCGGCTCTGGATCGTCGTGCTCATCCTGCTCGCGAACATGCTGCCGCAGGAGGTGCTGCTCTACCCGCTCTACTTCATGTTCAAGCAGGTCGGCCTCTACGACAGCCAGTGGGCGGTCATCATCATCTTCACGGTCATCCAGTCGGCGTTCGGCACCTACCTGCTCGCCTCGGTCTACTCGACGTTCCCGAAGGAGATGCTCGAGGCAGCCTCGCTCGACGGCGCCTCGCGGTGGCAGATCCTCTGGCGCGTCGTCTACCCGATCTCGCGTCCGACGCTCTCGGTGCTGCTGATCTTCTTCTTCATCTGGACGTGGAACGAGTTCCTCATCCCGCTCACGTTCCTCGTGTCGAACGACACGCAGACCGTGCCGGTGGCCATCACCGTGCTGCAGGGCGACCGGCTCATGGATGTCACGACGACGAGCGCCTCGGCGCTGCTCGGGCTCATCCCGACCCTGGTGTTCTTCCTCATCTTCCAACGCACCCTCACCCGGGGCATCACCGCAGGAGCAGTCAAGTAGTCATGAAGTTCACCGATGGGTTCTGGCACACCCGGCCCGGTGTCGAGGCGCTCTACGCGCAGGAGGCCCGCGACCTCGCGGTCGACGGCGACGAGCTCGTCGCGTGGGCGCCGACGCGCGTCGTCGCGACGCGGGGCGACACGCTCAACCGGCCGATGCTCACGGTCTCGCTCGCGAGCCCGGCCGAGGGCGTCATCCGCGTGCGCATCGAGCACCACTGCGGCACGCCGCGCGACGTCGGCTTCGGCATCGGGTCGGATGCCGCGCACCGCCCGGTCATCGCGATCGACGACGAGGGCGGCGTGGTCGACGCCGGCTCCCTGCGCGCGCGCATCCGGCGCGGCGCACCGTGGGACCTCTCGTTCGAGCACGACGGCGGCACCTACACGTCGAGCGGCCACAAGTCGGTCGGGTACATGCGGCTGGCGCCGGGTGCGCCGGTGGCGGCCGAGCCGGCGGGCGTGGCCGGCATCACGACGACCGGCCTCGCCACGGCATCCGCGTACCTGCACGCGCAGCTCTCGCTCGGCGTGGGCGAGCTCGTCTACGGGCTCGGGGAGCGGTTCGGCCCGCTCGTGAAGAACGGCCAGACCGTCGACGTGTGGAACGCCGACGGCGGCACGTCGAGCGAGCAGTCCTACAAGAACGTGCCGTTCTACCTCACGAACCGCGGCTACGGCGTGCTCGTGAACCACGCGGGGCACGTCTCGTTCGAGGTCGGCTCGGAGGCCGTGGAGCAGGTGCAGTTCTCGGTCGCGGGCGAGTGCCTCGAGTACTTCGTGATCGCGGGCCCGACGCCCGCCGAGGTGCTCGACCGCTACACGCGGCTCACCGGCCGCCCGGCGCACGTGCCCGACTGGTCGTACGGACTCTGGCTCTCGACGAGCTTCACGACCGACTACGACGAGGACACGGTCAACGCGTTCATCGACGGGATGGCCGAGCGCGACATCCCGCTCGAGGTGTTCCACTTCGACTGCTTCTGGATGCGGGAGTTCCACTGGACCGACTTCGAGTGGGACCCCGCCGTGTTCCCCGACCCCGAGGGCATGCTCTCGCGCCTCCACGACCGCGGCCTGCGCGTGAGCGCGTGGCTCAACCCGTACATCGCGCAGCGCTCGAAGCTGTTCCGCGAGGGCGTCGAGCACGGCTATCTCGTGCGCCGGCCCGACGGGAGCGTCTGGCAGTGGGACCTCTGGCAGGCCGGCATGGCGCTCGTCGACTTCACGAACCCCGAGGCGACGCGCTGGTTCCAGGACCACCTGCGGGGGCTGCTCGCGCAGGGCGTCGACGCGATCAAGACCGACTTCGGGGAGCGCATCCCGATCGACGTCGCGTGGCACGACGGCAGCGACCCCGAGGCGATGCACCACCGCTACACGCAGCTCTACAACCGGGCCGTCTTCGACGTGCTCGAGGAGGTGCGCGGCCCCGGCGAGGCGGTGCTGTTCGCCCGGTCGGCGACCGCCGGCGGCCAGTCGATGCCCGTGCACTGGGGCGGCGACAACTCGTCGACGTTCACGTCGATGGCCGAGAGCCTGCGCGGCGGGCTGTCGCTCGCGCTCAGCGGCTTCGGCTACTGGAGCCACGACATCGGCGGCTTCGAGGGCGACCCCGACCCGGCGGTGTTCAAGCGCTGGCTGGCGTTCGGCCTGCTCTCGAGCCACTCCCGGCTGCACGGCTCCACGAGCTACCGCGTGCCGTGGGCGTTCGACACGGGCGAGGAGGCGCCGGGCCAGAGCGCGGTCGAGGTCGCGCGCGCGTTCGCCAAGCTCAAGGCCTCGCTGCGCCCGTACCTCGTCGCGGCGGGCGACGAGGCGCACCGCACCGGACGCCCGGTCATGCGCCCGATGCAGCTCGAGTTCCCCGAGGACCCCGCGACGGGCTACCTCGACCGGCAGTACCTGCTCGGTCCGAGCCTGCTCGTGGCGCCGGTGTTCTCGGCGTCGGGAGAGGTGGACTACTACCTGCCCGCCGGCCGCTGGACGAACTGGTTCACTCGCGAGGTCGTCGAGGGGGGCGGCTGGCGCCGCGAGGTGCACGGGTTCGACACCGTTCCCCTGTGGATCCGGGAGGGCGTCGTCGTGCCCGTCGTCGACGAGGACGGGCGTGCGGGCGAGGTGCGAGGTGCCGAGGCATCCTGAGTCGACTGGAGACTGGCGCGGCTCGCACGATCCGCGGGGCTCGCACGATTCGCGTGGCCGCAAGTTTCGGCGCTAGGCTTCGAAACATGGCAACGGATGTCGCGGGGGAGCGGGTCACGCTGGCCGAGGTCGCCGAGGAGGCCGGGGTCTCGCTGTCGACCATCTCGAAGGTGCTCAACGGGCGCACGGATGTCGCGCCGGGCACCCGCGCCCGCGTGGAGCGGCTGCTCCACGACCGCGGCTACGTTCGTCGCGGCGCCGGTCGCTCGGAGACGCACGCCGACCTCATCGAACTCGTCTTCCACGAGCTCGACCCGATCTGGTCGATGGAGCTCATCGGCGGGGTCGAGTCGGTCGCGAAGGCCGAGGGCCTCAGCGTCGTGCTCACGGTGAGCGGCAGCCGGCACGCGCCCGATCCCGACTGGATCGAGGGCGTCATCCGCCGTCGGCCCGTCGGCGTCATCCTCGTGTTCTCGGAGCTCGCGCCCGAATACCGGGAGCAGTTGCGGGCGCGCGCCATCCCGTTCGTCATCGTCGATCCCGCAGGCGATCCGTCGCCCGACGTGCCGAGCGTGGGCTCGGCGAACTGGTCGGGCGGCCTGGCCGCCACCCGGCACCTCATCGAGCTCGGCCACCGGCGCATCGCGGCGATCACGGGCCCCGAGGACATGATGTGCTCGCTCGCGCGCCTCGACGGCTTCCGCTCGGCGATGAACACGGCGGGCCTGCCCATCCGCGACGAGTGGATCCGGTTCGGCGACTTCCACACCTCCGGCGGGCGCGACCGGGCTCGCGAGGTGCTCGACGGCCCCGAGCGGCCGACCGCGATCTTCGCGGGCAGTGACATGCAGGCGCTCGGCGTGCTCGAGGCGGCACGCGAGCGCGGCATCCGCGTGCCCGAGGACCTCTCGGTCGTCGGCTACGACGACATCCCGCTCGCGCGCTGGCTCACCCCGAAGCTCACGACGGTGCACCAGCCCCTGCGCCGCATGGGCGAGGAGGCGGTGCTGCTCGCGCTGCGGCTCGCCGAGGAGACGGTGGAGTCGACGCCGCGCATGGACCTGGCGACGAGCCTCGTCGTGCGCGACAGCACGGCGCCGCCCGCGGCGTAGCGCGGCGAGCCGCAGCAGACGACAGCGCCGCCGGCCGGAGCGGGGAGGGCTCCGGCCGGCGGCGCCGGGTCATTCCGCGGGGTCGGCCGGCCGCGGCATCCGTCGCACGAACACGTCGGGGTGCAGGCGACGGGTGTGGTCGACGACCCGCACCGGGCCCGTGAGGCGCACCGTGGTCGCGAGCGCCAGGTCGCCGCTCGAGCGGCCGAGGCTCAGCACGAGCTCGCCCGGCTCGACGATGCGCACGCCGTCGCGCGACGTGAACGACGCGAGGTCGGCCGGCACCGTGAACCGCACGTCGGCGGCCTCGCCGGGCGCGAGCGCGACGCGCGCGTACCCGACGAGCCGCTGCACCGGTCGCACGACGGATGCCACGGGGTCGTGCAGGTAGAGCTGCACGACCTCGACGCCGGGGCGCTCGCCGGCATTGCGCACGCGCACCCGTACGTCGGCGTCGCCTTCGGTCGCGATCTCGGAGGCCCCGCCGCCGGCGCCCTCCCACTCGAACTCGGTGTAGGTGAGGCCGTGGCCGAACGGGTAGCGCGCCGTCGGGTCGATGTTCGAGACGCCGTTGCGGCGCTCGAGCGGTGTCGCGAGGTACGTCGACGGGTGCACGCCCGCCGACGCCGGCACCGAGACGGGAAGCCGCCCGCTCGGCTCGACCCGGCCGCTGAGGATGCCCGCCAGCGCGCGCGTCCCCTCCTCGCCCGCGAAGAACGCCTCGAGGATGCCCGCCGCGCGGTCGGGGGCCGTGCCGAGCGTGTAGGGACGCCCGGCGAGCAGCGTCACGACCGTCGGCACGCCGACGTCGAGCACGGCCTCCAGCAGCGCCGCCTGGGCGCCGGGGAGCTGCAGCGACTCGGCATCGCAGCCCTCGCCGCTCGTGCCGCGGCCGAACAGTCCGGCGCGGTCGCCGAGCGCGAGCACGACGACGTCGGCGGCCGCGGCCGCCTCGAGCGCCGCGCCGATCCCGTCGGTCTCGCCGCCGTCGATGCTCGTGCCCGCGGCGTGCGCGAGCTCGGCGCCCGGGAACTCGTCCCGGAGCGACTCGAGCAGCGTGGGCAGCACGATCCCGTCGCCCGACTCGGGGTGGTTGACTCCGACGTGCGTCGGGAACGCGTAGCACCCGAGCACGGCGAACCGGTCGTCGGCGGTCGGGCCGATCACGGCGATCCGCCGCGGCGCGGCGAGCGGGAGCGTCCCGTCGTTGCGCAGCAGCACGATCGCGCGCTCGGCGATCTCGGCCGCGAGTGCCCGGTTCCCCGGGGGATCGAGGTCGATCGTGCCGCGAACCGCGTCGATGTCGTCGGCGCGGCCGGCGAGCGCGGGCGGCAGCGGATCCCAGTCGGCGTCGAGCAGGCCGAGCCCGACCTTCTGCGCGAGCACGCGTCGCAGCGCCCGATCCAGCACCTTCACGTCGAGCCGGCCGTCGGCGACGGCCGCCACGAGCGGAGCGCCGAAGGCGTGCACTGTCGGGAGCTCCACGTCGATGCCGGCCTCGAGGGCCGCGGCCGCGGCATCCGCCAGCGACCCGGCCGTGCCGTGCAGGGTCTGCAGGAACGCCACCGAGAAGTAGTCGGCGACGACCGTGCCCTCGAAGCCCCACGTGTCGCGGAGCAGCTCGGTGAGCAGCGAGGCATCCGCCGCCGTGGGCACGCCGTCGAGGTCGGTGTACGCGTTCATGACCGACCGGGGCCGGCCGTCGCGCACGACCATCTCGAACGGCGGCAGCAGCACGTCGGCGAGCTCGCGTCGTCCGACGGCGACGGGCGCGAGGTTGCGTCCGGCCTTCGAGGCGGAGTAGCCGACGAAGTGCTTGAGCGTGGCGACGACGCCCGCCGACTCGAGCCCGCGCACGTACGCCGCGCCGACCGTGCCGACGAGGTACGGGTCCTCGCCCATGGTCTCCTCGACCCGGCCCCAGCGCGCGTCGCGCACGACGTCGAGCACGGGCGCGAGGCCCTGGTGGATGCCGACCGAGCGCAGGTCGTCGCCGATGCGCCGCGCCATCCGCTCGATGAGCTCGGGGTCGAACGTCGCCGCCCACGAGAGCGGCACCGGATAGGCGGTCGCGCCCCAGGCCGCGAAGCCCGCGAGGCACTCCTCGTGCGCCACCGCGGGGATGCCGAGCCGGCTCTCCGCCATGATGCGGCGCTGCGTACGGGCGAGCGAGAGCGCGCCGACGCCCGGGTCGACGGGCGCCGTCCCGAACGGCCGGGTCAGCTGCCCGAGTCCCTTCGGGAGGAGCTCGTCGAGGTCGACGTCGCCGATCATCTCGTGCTGGTTCGGGGCGACGTCGCCGCCCTCGGCCGAGGCGCCGACCCACACGCCGTACAGCTGCGCGATCTTCTCCTCGAGCGTGAGCTCGGCGATGATCGCCTCGACGCGGTCGGCGACGGATGCCGCGGCATCCTGCCACGGCGGGATGCCCCGTGCGGTCTGCTGGTCGGTCATCCCTTCACCGCCCCGGTGAGGCCGCCGACGATGCGCTTCTCCGCGAAGAGGAAGAACGCGAGCGCCGGGATCATCGCGAGCGAGGTGTAGGCGAGCACGGCGCCCGTGTCCTGCGAGTACTGCGTCGAGAACTGCGTGACGCCGAGCGGCAGGGGCCAGAGCTCCTGCGGCAGGCTGCCCGTCGAGATCACGAGCAGCGGCAGCAGGTAGCCGTTCCAGCTGCCGATGAAGGCGAGCACGCCGACCGTCACGAGGCCGGGCATCGAGAGCGGCAGCAGGATGCGCCAGAAGAAGCCGATCCGGCCGGTGCCGTCGAGCGCGGCGGCCTCCTCGAGCTCGTCGGGGATGGCCCGCAGGAACGGCACCAGGATGATGATCGTCGTCGGCAGCGCGAACGCGACGCTCGGGATGATGACGCCCAGGTACGAGCCGTGCAGGCCGAGCGTGCGCAGCATGAGCGTGAGCGGCAGCGCCGCCACGGTGAGCGGGAACATCAACCCCGCGGCGAAGAGGCTGTACAGCCCGGTGCGCCCGCGGAAGTCGTAGCGCGCGATGACGAACGCGGCCATGATGCCGAACACGACGACGCCCGCGGTGGTCGCGATGGCGAGGATCGAGCTCGCGAGCACGTTGCCCCAGAACCGGGGCGAGCCGAGCACGGTCGACCAGTTCTGCAGGGTCCACGGGTCGGGCATCCCGGCCGGGTTGGCGTTGAGGTCGGCCGTGGTGCGGAACCCGCCGATGAAGACGTAGAGCACCGGACCGATGGCGATCGCGGCGATGACGAGCGCGATCAGGTAGACGAACGGCTGTCCCCAGTCGATTCGCCGGCCCGCGGGCACGTGCGGTGCCCCGCGGCCCTCGGTGGTGATGGCGGTGGTGGCGGTCATGTCAGCGAACCCCTCGGGTGACGGCGCCGGCGAGGTCGCGGCGCAGGGCGAAGCGCTGGTACACGAGCGCGATGACGAGCGAGATCAGGAACAGGATCACGGCGATGGCGCTGCCGTAGCCGGGCTGCCCGCCGAACTGCCCCTTCTCGACCATGTACGTGGCCATGGTCTGCGTGGCGTTGAGGGGGCCGCCGCGCGTGGTGACCCACACCATGTCGAAGAGCTGCAGCGAGCCGATGATCGAGAGGAACGCCCAGATCCGGATGGTCGGGCCGAGCAGCGGGATGGTGATGTGCCGCTGGACCTGCCACCAGCTCGCGCCGTCGATCGACGCGGCCTCGGCGAGCTCCTCGGGCACGCCCTGGAGGCCGGCGAGCATGAGCAGGATGGCGAAGCCGACGTACTTCCACGTCAGGATGAAGAACATCGTCCAGAGGGCGATCGCGGGGTCCGCGAGCCAGTTCTGCTGGAGGGCGCCGAGGCCGAGGGACTCGAGCAGGGCGTTCACGCCGCCGGTCGGCTGCAGGAGGAGCTTCCACGAGAGGCCCGCGATGACCTCGGCGAGCACGTACGGCACGAAGATGAGCAGCCGCAGTGCCGCGCGGCCGCGGATGCGCCGGTTGAGCAGCAGCGCGACGCCGATGGCGATCGGGCCCTGGATGAGCAGGGAGGCGCCGAGGATGAAGAAGTTGTGGCCGACCGCGCCGAGGAACACCGGGTCGTTGAGGGCGCGGACGTAGTTCTGGAGGCCGATGAAGCGGGCCGGGTCCGCGAGGTCGTCCCACTGGAACGCCTGCGGGAGGTTGTAGAAGCTGTACACCGCCGCGAGGATCACGGGCAGGATGACGAAGCCGAGGAACAGGATCAGCGCCGGGCCGACGAAGAGGGCGATCTCGGCGCGCTTCCGGCTCTTGGCCGACCTGCGGCGGGGTGTCGGGGTGGGGGCCGGGCCCGCGGAGACCGCGGGCCCGGCCGACTTGAGGAGCGTGGTCATGACTACAGGGTCGCCGCCGCGTCCTGCATCGCCTTGACGATGTCCTCGGGGGTTCCGGCGCTGCCGAAGAGGTTGACGATGCCCTCGTTCATGGCGTTGCCGACGGTGGTGCCGAAGGCCGTGTCGAGCCAGAGCTGCACGAAGGATGCCTCGCCGAGGCCGACGGCCACGGCCTTGAGGTTCTCGTCCTCGAGCGAGTCGGTCGCCGCCGGCACGGTCGGGATGCCCGAGCCGCTGGCCGCGAAGCGCTTCTGCACGTCCTCGCTCAGGATGTAGGCGAGGAGGTCGGCGCACTCCGGGGGAGCGTCCTTCGAGCAGCCGAATCCGTCACCGCCGCCGAGCGCGGCCGTCGGGTCGCCGGCCGAGCCGGGGATGCCGGGGAAGGGGAACCAGCCGAGGAACTCCGGGACCTGCTGGTCGGCGGTCAGTCCGCCGATGGTGCCCGCGTTCCAGTGGCCCATGAGCTCCATCGAGGCCTGGCCGTTCGCGACGAGGCCCGCCGAGGAGCCCGCGCCCTGCTGTGCGGGCGTGCCGAGGAAGCCCTCCTGGAACGGGTCGACGCCGAGGAACTCCTCGAGCTGCGCGCCCGCGTCGACCCAGCAGTCGTCGCTGAAGTCGTACTCGGTCTCCGCCGCTTGCAGCGTCTCGGGCGAGCAGGAGTGCAGCGCGAACTGGTACCACCAGTGCGCGGCCGGCCACTTGTCACCGGCGCCCACCGCGATCGGGGTGAAGCCCGCGGCGCGGAGCTTCGCGACGTCGTCGACGAGCTCGTCCAGCGTGGTGGGCGGCGCGTCGATGCCCGCCTGGGCGAACTGCTCGGTGTTGTACCAGAAGCCCTCGATGCCGAACGTGAAGGGGACGCCGTACGTCTTGCCGTCGACCTGCCACGGGTTCACCGTAGCGCCGACGCTCGAGATCGTGTCGGGGATCGCGTCGTCGAGCGGCATCAGGTACCCGTTCTCGACCTGGTCGCGGAGCTCGCCGCCCGGCCACACCTGGAACAGGTCGGGCGCGTCGCCCGAGGCGAGGGCGTTCGGGATCAGCGTGCGCTGCAGCTCCTCGTTCTGGTAGCCGGTCTGCTCGACGGTGACGCCGGGGTGCGCCTCCTCGAACTCGTTCGCGACCTCCTCCCACACCGCGGGGAGCGGGCCGGACGTGGCGTTGTGCCACCACGTGAGGGTCACGCCGTCGCCGTCGCCGCCGTCGCCGGATGAGGGAGCGCATCCGGCAAGTGCGACGGCGGCGAGGCCGGCGCTGAGACCCAATGCGACGAGCCTCGTGCTGCGTCTGTTCATCGTTGAACCTCTCGAAAGTTTCGACTCCAACGTCGAAAGTGATCTGGACGCCCTGAATATACGTCATGAATCTATTTGGGGTCAACAGCAACAAATTCGGCGCGTCGGTGGGACCCCCGCAGCCACGCGCCCCTAGAGTGGTCGCGTGTCAGAGCGTGTCGGAACATTCGACGGCGTCCACCGTCGAAACCTCTCGAAACTCCTCGGGCTCGTGCACCTCGAGGGGCCGCTCTCACGGGCGCGTCTGACGGCCGCCACCGGGCTCAACCGATCGACGGTCGCCGCGCTCGCCGGGGAGCTCGTCGAGCTCGGCCTCGTCGAGGAGCGCGCGCCCGACCCCACGAACCGCGTCGGCCGCCCATCGCCCGTGATCGCGCCGCATCCGGGCGTCACCGCCGTCGCCGTCAACCCCGAGGTCGACGCCGTGACGATCGCCGCCGTCGGCCTCGACGGTCGCATCCCCGTGCGCGAGCGCATCGAGGTCGACCACCTCGTCAGTCCCGAGGAGACGGCCCGCCTGGTCGCGGAGGAGATCGGTCGCTGGCGGTCGGGCGTGCTGCGTCGCGCGCGCATCGTCGCGGTCGGCCTCGCGGTGCCGGGCCTCGTGCGCGCCTCCGACGGGCTCGTGCGCTTCGCGCCGCACCTCGAGTGGCGGGATGCCCCGCTCCGCACCCTCGTGGAGGAGGCCACGGGCCTGCCGACCGTCGTGGGCAACGACGCGAGCCTCGGCGCGATGGCCGAGCACCTCTTCGGCGCCGGACGCGGCGTCGACGACATCATCTACCTCAACGGCGGCGCCAGCGGCATCGGCGGCGGGCTCATCGTGCACGGCCTCGCCGTCGGCGGCGCCGGCGGCTACGCGGGCGAGTTCGGCCAGAACCGCCCGGGCATCGCGTCCGCCGACGACCGGCGCCGACCGGGCGGCGTGCTCGAGGACGAGGTCAGCCGGGCCCGCCTGCTCGAGGTCGCCGGCCTCGCCGCCGCGGACGAGCCGACGCTCGCGGCGGCGCTCGCGGCATCCGATTCGCCCGACGTCGCGGCCGAACTCGCGCGCCAGCGTCGCATCCTCTCGACCGCGCTCGCGAACGCCGTCAACGTGCTCAATCCCTCGCTGGTGGTGCTCGGCGGCTTCCTGGCCACGGTCGCCGGGAGCGACCCCGACGCGCTCGCCACCGCGGTGGCGGAGCAGGCCATGCCGGCGGCCGCCGAGGACCTCGACGTGCGCGTCGCCGCCCTCGGCGAGGACCGGCTCGCCATCGGCGCTGCGGAGCTCGCCTTCCAGGCCCTGCTCGAGGATCCGCTGCAGGTCGCCTGAGGTTGCCTGGCGGTCGAGCGCGGGGGATGAATCGTCTCATTTCTCCGACCTCCACTTGCGGAACCGGGGGGTGCCTCCGCTAGACTCGATGCCAGTCGAATCGATTCGAGACCACGATGGTCCCGATCGCCTCACGACGGCGACCCGCGGGTCGCCGTCGTTCCTGTTTCCCCGGCGTCCGAGGGCGTGCGCCGCCGCACTCGAGCACGCCCAGGATCCGCATGTCCGCAACCGCCTCCATCCCCATCATCCGGCCCGACGACTACTCGGCCACGACCCATCCCGGCGACCTCCTCACCCGCCGCCAGCGCCTCGTCTACGTGCTCGTCCTCGGCGCGCTCACGGCGCTGGGTCCGTTCACGGTCGACCTCTACCTGCCCGCCTTCCCGGTGCTGCAGGACGAGCTCGGCGTCTCGGCCGCCGCGGTGCAGCTCACGCTCACGGGCACCATGGTCGGCTTCGGCTTCGGCCAGCTCATCGTCGGCCCCTGGAGCGACAAGGTGGGTCGTCGCCTGCCGCTGATCCTCGCCACGGCGCTGCACATCGCGGCATCCGTCGGCGCGGCATTCGCGCCCGACATCGTCTGGCTCAGCGTGTTCCGCCTGCTGCAGGGCTTCGGCGCAGCCGCGGGCGGCGTGGTCGCCATGGCCATGGTGCGCGACCTGTTCGGCGGCAAGCCGCTCGTGCGCATGCTCTCGCGCCTCGCGCTCGTGAACGGCCTCGCGCCGGTGCTCGCGCCGGTCATCGGCTCGCAGCTGCTCGCGGTCATGGACTGGCGCGGCGTGTTCGTCGTGCTCGCGATCTACGGTGCCGTGGTCGTCGCCGCGGTCTCGTTCTTCATCGTCGAGACGCTGCCCGAGTCGCGTCGCCACGTGGCCGGCCG
Source organism: Agromyces sp. NPDC057865 (assembly GCF_042796995.1). Classification (NCBI taxonomy): domain Bacteria; kingdom Bacillati; phylum Actinomycetota; class Actinomycetes; order Micrococcales; family Microbacteriaceae; genus Agromyces; species Agromyces sp. NPDC057865. The sequence goes on from NZ_JBHVMJ010000003.1 coordinate 680,632, forward strand.
CTCGACGCTGCGGGACCGCTACGCGGCGCTGTTCCGCGACCGGGTCTACCTCGGCGCTGCGATCATCGGCGGCATGACGTTCACCGGACTGTTCGGCTACCTCTCGACGTCGTCGTTCCTGTTCCAGGAGGTCTACGCGTTCACGGCGCAGCAGTACGGCCTGCTGTTCGCGGTCAACTCGATCGGCATCATCATCGGCGTGCAGACGAGTTCCCGGCTCATGCGCGGGCCGGTGCAGCCGCAGTGGATCCTCGCGATCACCACGATCGTGCAGTTCTCGATGGCCGTGGCGATCATGGTGCTCGACTCGTCGGGGGCGGGCTTCTGGGGCACGGCGATCCCGCTGTGGATCTTCATCCTCTCGTGCGGCTTCGCGTTCCCCGCGGTGCAGGTGCTCGCGCTCGCGCACCACGGCGCCGAGGCCGGCACGGCCGCGTCGCTGCTGGGCGCGCTGAACTTCGGACTCGCCGGCCTGATCTCGCCGCTCATCGGCCTCATGGGCGTCGGGAGCGCCGTGCCGATGGCGTTCGTCATGCTGCTCGCGGCCGTCGTCGCGATCGTGGCGCTCTGGGCGCTCGTGCGTCCCAAGACGGTGCCCGCGCTCAGCGACTGAGCCGAGCGGATGCCGCGTGCCGAGCCTCACGTCAAGGGGGGCGGGTCGCGGCATCCGCTCGCACCGCCTGCGGCTAGCGTGGAGTGATGGAGCGACCGAACGACGACGCCGCCGATGCCGACGCCGACGCCGGTGCGCAGGACACCGCCGACTCGACGCGCGGGCTCGACCGGGATGCGCCGGGCGGCGCGGCCGGGCTGCTCCCGGCCCAGCGCGAGCGACGCGCTCGCACCCTCGGGCGACGCGCCGCGCTGACCAGCGGCGTCGCAGCGGTGCTCGCCGCGGTGCTGCTCGGCGCGGTCATCATGATCCGGCAGGGCGGCGTGCCGTTCGAGATCGACGAGGAGTGGGCCGAGGAGGTCCTCACGTTGCGCGGTCCGTTCGGCGACACCGTCGCGCTCTTCATGAACTGGCTCGGCGGCGGCATCGTGGGCGTCTTCCTCGTCCCCATCGGCGTCGCGATCGTGCTGCTCATCATGCGTCGTCCGTGGGGCGCGCTGTACTTCATCGTCGCGTCGGCAGCCAGCGCGGGGGTCGTGCAGCTGCTCAAGGAGTGGTTCGGGCGTGCGCGTCCCGAGGACATGCTCGTGACGTCCGACTTCGGCTCATTCCCGTCGGGGCATGTGGCGAACGCCGCGACCATCTCGGTGGCGATCGGGGTGATCGTGCCCATCCTCGGGGTCTGGATCGCCGGCGCCGCGTACACCGTGCTGATGGCGCTCACGCGCACCTACCTCGGCGCTCACTGGTTCACCGATACCGTGGGCGGCCTGCTCGTCGGCGCGGGCGTCGCGCTCGTGCTCTGGGCAGCCTTCGCGGTGCCGCTTGAGCGCGAGCGGCTCGCCTGGATCGCGCGGGTGTCCGAACGCAACGCCGCTCGGGCGCAGGCGCACATCACGCCACCGGAGCGGACGTGAGGATCCGGCGCGACTCCCCCCACGGGTCGGCTGACGCGAGAGCGAAGTATGCTCGGATAGCGTTTTCCAACGACTGCCGACGTCGCGCAGTCGCGGCATCCGACCCAACCCCTGCACCGCCCACAGAAAGCACCGAACATGCCCAGCGCACGCCTGACCATCGACCCGCACTTCACGATCGGGCGCGTCCAGCGCCGCCTCTTCGGCGGCTTCGTCGAGCACCTCGGTCGGCACGTCTACGACGGCATCCACGAACCCGGCCACGAGTCGGCCGACGCCGGCGGGTTCCGCAGCGACGTCGTCGAGCTCGTCAAGGAGCTCGGTGTCTCGACGATCCGCTACCCGGGCGGCAACTTCGTCTCGGGGTTCCGCTGGGAGGACTCGGTCGGCCCGCGCGAGCAGCGCCCGCGCCGGCTCGACCTCGCCTGGCACTCGACCGAGACGAATGAGATCGGCCTTCACGAGTTCTCCGACTGGCTCGAGCAGGTCGGCAGCGACCTCATGCTCACCGTGAACCTCGGCACCCGCGGCACGCTCGAGGCGATCGACCTGCTCGAGTACACGAACATCGCCGGTGGCACCATGCTCTCGGACCAGCGGATCGCGAACGGCCGGACCGATGCGTTCGGCGTAAAGATGTGGTGCCTCGGGAACGAGATGGACGGTCCGTGGCAGCTCGGCCACCGCTCGGCCGACGATTACGCCAAGCTCGCGTCTCGCACCGCGAAGGCCATGCGCCAGCTCGACCCCTCGCTGGAGCTCGTCGTCTGCGGCTCGTCGAGCGCGCACATGCCGACGTTCGGCGAGTGGGAGCGCGTGGTGCTGTCCCATACGTACGACGACGTCGACTACATCTCCTGCCACGCGTACTACGAGGAGAAGGACGGCGACCTCGGCTCGTTCCTCGCCTCGGCGGTCGACATGGACGGCTTCATCGACACGGTCGTCGCGACCGCCGATCACGTGAAGGCCGTCCGGGGCAGCGACAAGACCGTGAACATCTCGTTCGACGAGTGGAACGTCTGGTACCTCTCGCGCTGGGAGAACGTCGAGAAGATCGAGGGCCTCGACAACTGGCCCGTCGCGCCGCGGCTGCTCGAGGACGTCTACTCGGTCGCCGACGCGGTCGTGTTCGGCAACCTGCTGATCTCGCTCATCCGCCACGCCGACCGCGTGACGAGCGCCTCGCTCGCGCAGCTCGTGAACGTCATCGCGCCGATCATGACCGAGCCCGGCGGCCCGGCGTGGCGCCAGACCACGTTCTTCCCGTTCTCGATCACCTCGCGACTCGCGCAGGGCGACGCCCTCGAGCTGAAGCTCGACGCGCCCACCTACGAGACGGCGCAGTACGGCGTGGTCCCGCTCGTCGACGCGGTGGCGACCCACGAGGCGGAGAGCGGCAGGTCGGCTGTCTTCCTCGTGAACCGCAGCCAGGACGAGGCCGTGACCCTCACAGTGGACGTCGCCTCGCTGGGCGACGTGTCGGTGCTCGAGTCCCACACCCTCGCCGACGACGACGTGTACGCGAAGAACACGCTCGAGGACCGCGAGCGGGTGGCGCCGCGCGCGAACGACAGCGTGCGCATCGAGGGTGGCGAGCTCACGATCACGCTGCCGCCCGTGTCCTGGACGGCGCTCTCGCTCGGCTGACCCCCTTCCCCCTCCGGTGCGCGCGGAGCATGCTGGTGCTACCGGCGCCATCGGAGGGACGGGACCATGGCGGTCGACACGCGCGATCGGGTGCGGCGACGCCGCACCACGGTCGTCGCTGTGTTCGCGGCCATCGCGATCGCCGCGGCGGTCGTGATCCTGGCGGTCGGCGGTCGTGTCGGGGCATCCGCGGGCCTGCGATCAGGCAGTGCAGCGGATACCCCGGTCGGCGCGGCCGCGGACCGCGGACCGGTCGAGCTCATCGACTCGTGGGCCGGGCTGCACCAGGGCTGGGTCATGGTCTACGCCGACGGCCGCGTGCTCCGATACGCGGACGCGGGCTCGACGCTGTACGGCGAGCAGACCCGCGACCTGCTCCTCGAGCGGCGACTCTCGGCCGACGGTCTCGCGCGCGTGCGGGCGGGCGACGTCTCGGCGGCGGACTTCGGTGTCGTCCTGCCGGCGTTGATGCCCGACGACGTGTGGGCCGACGCGGGGTTCCGGCCCTACGTGCCGTCGGCCTACGCCGTCTGCGCGTGGCACGGCGGCGATGGCCCGCGCGGCTGGATGAACGTCGCGGGCGTGCTCGACGACCTGCCGGGCGCCATGCAGTCGATCCTGCGCGGCACCGAGCACCAGTACTCGGGCTACGCGTTCGAGACGTTCCAGGTGCCCGACGAGCTGCTCGGTCCGGTCGCATGCTTCGGCGTATCGCCGCAGGCCGCCGCGGTGGTCGTCGGCATGAGCGAGCGCCCGTCCGACCGCTACCGCTCGGAGGGGGACCTCCTGACGTTCACGTCCCGCCACGGCGAGCCGATCACCCTGGTCATCCTGCCCGTGATGCCGCAGGGGCAGTTCGTGATCTGGGGCGGGTAACGCCGCGGCATCCGATCGCGGGTGCCCTACGAGGCCGACGACGGCACGGCCGCCGCCTCGACCTGCTGCAGCACGCGCGCCGCGACGCTCACCGCGATCGCGGCCGGCTCCTTCGACCGGATGCCCTCGATGCCGATCGGCGTCGACACGCGCGCGAGGTCGTCGTCGCCGAACCCGGCCTCGCGCAGCTGCGTCGTGAACCTCGCCCACTTCGAGCGCGAGCCGATGAGCCCGATCGAGCCGAGCCCCGGGGTGCGCAGGGCGGACTCCACGATCGCGAGGTCCTCGACGTGGTCGTGCGTCATCACGAGCACGTGCGCGCCGGGCGGCAGCTCGGCGAGGGCGGACTCCGGCACCGGCAGGTGGTGCACCCGCACGGTCGCGACGGCGTCGGCGAGCACGCCCGTCGAGCCGGGATCCCCGAGCCGCTCGGCCGAGAGCATCTCGGCGCGCGAGTCGACGAGGTCGAGCTCGATCCGCTGCCGGGCGAGGATGCGGGCCAGCTCCAGCCCGACGTGGCCCATGCCGAGGATCGCGACCGCCGGCACGACCGGCACGGGTTCCAGCAGCATGGTGACCTCTCCTCCGCAGCACTGCACGCCGTACTCGGTCGTCGCCTTGTCGCTCAGCGTCAGCGTCAGCAGCTCGGGTTCGGCGGCGCCCTCCTCGAGCAGCTCCCGGGCCCGCCTGACGGCCGTCGCCTCGAGGTTCCCGCCGCCGACCGTGCCGTACATCGCGTCGGGCGCGACGATCATCTTCGCGCCGCCGTTGCGGGGTGCATGTCCGCGCACCATCGCGAGGGTCACGATGACCGCGGGTCGACGGGCGGCGCGCAGGTGCTGGAGCGCGTCCACCCAGTCCACGGCCGCCCGCCTCAGGAGTCCGACGACAGGAAGCGGCTCCTGACGGCGGCGCCGACGGATGCCGCGGCGTCCGTTCGCGTCGCGGCATCCGTTCGCGTCGCGGCATCCGTCGACTCGGACCGGCGCTCGGCACCGGGCTCGTCGCCGGCTTCCGCACCCGACCCGCTCGAGGCCGCCGCCTGCGCCGCCAGGATCGCTCGGTATGTCGTCTCCGCGGTCGACGGGGCGCCGAGGTCGATCGAGCAATGCGCCGGGCCGAACGCCGCGACCGCCTCCCGGATCGCCTCGCGCACGCTGAACGCGAGCATGAGCGGCGGCTCGCCCACGGCCTTCGACCCGTAGACCACGCCGTCCTCGGCGGCATCCTCGAGCAGGCGGACGTTGAACTCCTCGGGCATCTCCGAGAAGCTCGGCAGCTTGTAGGTGCTCGCGGACTGCGTGAGCAGCCGACCGCGGCCGGGACCGTCGCTCTCGTCCCAGCGCAGCTCCTCGAGGGTCAGCCAGCCGGCGCCCTGCACGAACGCGCCCTCGACCTGACCGAGGTCGATGAGCGGCGAGAGCGAGTCGCCGACGTCGTGCAGGATGTCGACCCGCAGCATCCGCGAGGCGCCCGTGAACCCGTCGACCTCGACCTCGGTCGCGGCGGCCCCGTAGGCGAAGTACTTGAACGGCTCGCCCTGCATGCGCTCGGTGTCCCAGTGCAGGCCCGCCGTGCGGTAGAAGCCCGCCGCCCACAGCTGCACGCGCTGGTGGTAGGCGGCCTCCACGATCTCGGTGAAGGTGAACGAGGGTCCGGATGCTCCGAGCCCCGAGACCCGGCCGTCGCCGAATCGCACATCGCGGGCGTCGACCCCGAGCATGCGCCCGGCGACCGCGGCGAGGCGCTCGCGGATCTGCTCGCACGCGTGCTTCACCGCGCCGCCGTTGAGGTCGGCGCCCGAGGACGCCGCCGTGGCCGACGTGTTCGGCACCTTGTCGGTGCGCGTCGGCGCGAGGCGCACGGACTCGAGTCGCACGCCGAGGGCCGTGGCCGCGACCTGCAGCATCTTCGTGTGCAGGCCCTGGCCCATCTCGGTGCCGCCGTGGTTCACGAGCACCGAGCCGTCCTTGTACACATGCACGAGGGCGCCGGCCTGGTTGTAGGCCGTGAGGGTGAACGAGATGCCGAACTTCACGGGCGTCATCGCGACGGCGCGCTTCACGTCCTCGTGCTCGGCGTTGAACGTCGCGATGCGCGTGCGACGCGCGTCGAAGTCGCTCGACGTGCGCAGGTCGTCCCAGATCGCGCGCAGGCGCTCGGCGTGGCGCACGGGCTGGCCGTACGGCGTCGTCTGGTCGGCCACGTAGAGGTTGCGCTCGCGCAGCGTCGCGGCGTCCAGGCCGAGCAGCGGCGCGACCCGTCCGAGGATGTCCTCGATGACGAACATGCCCTGCGGCCCGCCGAAGCCGCGGAACGCGGTCTGCGAGGTCTTGTTCGTCTTGGCGACGCGCCCCTGTGCCACGAAGTGCGGGATCCAGTACGCGTTGTCGACGTGGCAGAGGGCGCGGCCGAGCACGGGCTCCGAGAGGTCGAGGCTCCACCCGCCGTCCGCGGTGAGCGTCGTCGCGAGCGCGATGATGCGGCCGTCGTCGTCGAAGCCGGCCGTCCACGTCGCGTGGAACGGATGCCGCTTGCCGGTCATCGTGAGGTCCTGCGTGCGGTTGAGGCGCAGGCGCACCGGCCGCCCCGTGAGCGTCGCGCCGAGCGCCGCGACCGCGGCGAGTCCGTGCGGCTGCATCTCCTTGCCGCCGAAGCCGCCGCCCATGCGCAGGCACTCCACCGTGACCCGGTTCGACGGCAGCCCGAGCACGTGCGCCACGATCTCCTGCGTCTCCGACGGATGCTGCGTGCTCGACTCGATGAACACCTGCCCCTCGGAGTCGATGCGGGCGAGCGCGGCGTGGGTCTCGAGGTAGAAGTGCTCCTGGCCGCCGACGACGCTGACGCCCTCGAACACGTGGGGGGCGGTCGCGAGGGCACCCTCGGGGTCGCCGCGACGGATGGTGCGCGGGATCCCCTGGAACGAGTCCGCGTCGATCGCGTCCTGGATCGTGACGAGCGACGGCAGCGGCTCGTACTCCACGCGCACCGCGTCGGCGCCCGCGCGGGCGGAGTCCGCGTCCTCCGCGAGCACCCACGCGAGCGCGTGCCCGTGGTACATCGCCTCGCTCGGGAAGAGCGGTTCGTCGTGCTTCACGCCCGCGTCGTTCACGCCGGGCACGTCGTCGGCGGTGAGCACCCGCACGACGCCGGGCACGTCGAGCGCCGGAGCCACGTCGAGGGTCACGAGCGCGTGGGTGTGCGCGGACTGCACCGGCCACGCGGTGAGCACGTGGGCGGTCGAGGGCGCGAGGTCGTCGGTGTACACGGCGGCGCCCGTGGCGTGCTGCACGGCGCTCTCGTGCGGGGTGGCCTTCCCGACCACGGGGTCGCGCGGCCGGGATGCGAGGTCGGTCATGCGGGCACCCCCTCGGCGAGCGGCGTCTCGCGGTGCAGCTTCAGCAGGGCGGTGCCGAGCATCAGCGAGCGGTACTCGGCGCTCGCACGGTGGTCCGACATCGGCGTGCCCTCGGTCGCGAGCACGGATGCCGCGTCGCGCACGGTCTCGCGGTCCCACGGCCGTCCGGTGAGGGCGGCCTCGGTCGCGCGGGCGCGGATCGGCGTCGCCGCCACGCCACCGAGCCCGATGCGCGCCGAGGCGACGACGCCGTCGTCGAGGTCGATCGCGAATGCGACGGCCACGCTCGAGATGTCGTCGAAGCGCCGCTTCGAGATCTTGTGGAAGGACCCGAGGCCGGCGAGCGGGAGCGGGATGCGCACCGACCGGATGAGCTCGTCGAGACGGCGAGCGGTGGTGCGGTACCCCGTGAAGAAATCGGCGAGGTCGATCTCGCGCTCGCCGTCGGCCGAGACGAGCACGACGCGCGCCTCGAGCGCGAGCAGTGCGGGCGACGTGTCGCCGATCGGGGACGCCGTGCCGAGGTTGCCGCCGATCGTGGCCCGGTTGCGGATGAGCGGGGACGCGAAGCGGGGGAACAGCTCGTCGAGCAGCGGGATCCGGCCGTCGAGGCGGTGCTGCACCTCGGAGAGCGACAGCGCGGCGCCGAGCTCGATGCTCGCGTCGCCGACCTCGAACGTGCGGAGCTCGGCCAGGCGCTCGATCGCGATGGTGAGCGGCGCGCGACGCCCGCGCAGGTTCACGTCGACGCCCCAGTCGGTCGTGCCGGCGGCGACCACCACGTCGGACTCGTCGCGGAGCAGTCCGAGCGCCTCGTCGAGCGAGTCCGGACGCACGAACCGCTCGCCGTCGTCGCCGAGGCGCGTGGCGACCGCCGCGGGAGCGGGCCGGTCGCGCCGCTCGGCGAGCGGGTCGCCCGACTCGGGATCTCCAAGCGCGAAGGCCGCGTCGCGGATCGGCCGGTATCCGGTGCAGCGGCACAGGTTGCCCGCCAGCGCGTGCAGGTCGAAGCCGTTGGGACCGTGGTGCGCGTCGGCGCGTCCCTCGACGGTGTCGGCCGCGTCCGCGGCATCCGCCTCGCCGACCCGGCGACCGCGGCGGTAGAACTCGCCCGCCATGCTGCACGCGAAGCCGGGCGTGCAGTAGCCGCACTGGGAGCCGCCCGCCTCGGCGAGCCGCTCCTGCACCTCGTGCGGCTGCTCGGGCGTCCCGAGGCCCTCGGCCGTGACGACCTCCTGCCCGTCGAGCGCGGCCGCGGGCACGAGGCACGCGTTCACGGCCGTCCATTCGGTGCCGCCGTCGTCTCGCGGCGTGGCGAGCAGGACGGCGCAGGCGCCGCACTCGCCCTCGGCGCAGCCCTCCTTGGCACCCGTGAGGCCGATGCCGCGCAGCCAGTCGAGCGCGGAGGTGTGCGCGGACACGCCGACCATCGGACGCTGCCGCCCGTTGACCGTCACGCCGATGTGATCCATGGTCGTCTCCTCGGTTTCGGAGTCTACGCCGCCGGGTTCCCGGCGATCCGGTTACGCCGCGATCGCATCTGCGCCAAGATGAGGCTGAGCGTGTGGAGCATCATCCCGCAGCAGCCCGGAGGGGAGCGGCAGCCGCATGACCATCGAGATCGCCAGCGCCACCGACGTCGCGGGCGGCGACGAGATCCTCACCGAGGACGCCCTCGCGTTCGTCGAGGAGCTGCATCACCGGTTCGACGGCCGCCGTCGCGAGCTGCTCGCCGCGCGCCGCGCCCGCCGCGACCGGATCGCCGCCGGGGAGCCGCTCGACTTCCTCTCCGAGACGCGCGAGGTGCGCGAGGGCGACTGGCGCGTGCCGCCGCCGCCCGAGGCGCTCACCGATCGTCGCGTCGAGATCACCGGGCCGGCGTCGCCCGAGAAGATGGCCATCAACGCGCTCAACTCCGGCGCCCGCGTGTGGCTCGCCGACATGGAGGACGCGTCCAGCCCCACGTGGGAGAACGTCGTCGGCAGCGTGCGCAACCTCCGCGACGCCGCCCGCGGGACGCTCGCCTGGACCTCCCCCGAGGGCAAGGCGTATGCGCTCAAGGACGACGTGCGACGGCCGACCGTCGTCACGCGTCCGAGGGGCTGGCACCTGCCCGAGAAGCACGTGCTCGTCGACGGCGAGCGCGCGTCGGGATCGCTCGTCGACTTCGGCCTGCATTTCCTCCACACCGCGCAGTCGCTCATCGAGAACGGTCACGGGCCGTACTACTACCTGCCCAAGCTCGAGAGCCACCTCGAGGCCCGGCTCTGGAACGACGTGTTCACGTACGCCGAGGAGCGCCTCGGCATCCCGTACGGCTCGATCCGTGCGACCGTGCTCATCGAGACGATCCCGGCGGCGTTCGAGATGGACGAGATCCTCTACGAGCTGCGCGACCACGCCTCGGGCCTGAACGCCGGCCGATGGGACTACCTGTTCAGCATCATCAAGGTGTTCCGCGACGCGGGGCCCGAGTTCATCGTGCCCGACCGTGCGTCGGTGTCGATGACCGCGCCGTTCATGCGCGCCTACACCGAGCTGCTCGTGAAGACGTGCCACCGCCGCGGCGCGGTCGCGATGGGCGGCATGGCGGCGTTCGTGCCGAACCGCGCCGACCCCGAGGCCACCGCCGTCGCGTTCGAGAAGGTGCGCGCCGACAAGACCCGCGAGGCGAACGATGGCTTCGACGGGTCGTGGGTAGCCCACCCCGACCTCGTGCCCGTGTGTCGCGAGGTCTTCGACGGCGTGCTCGGCGAACGGCCGAACCAGCTCGACCGGCAGCGGCCCGAGGTCGACGTGTCGGCGGCGGAGCTGCTCGACGTCGCCTCGACTGGCGGCGCGGTCACCGAGGCGGGCCTGCGCACGAACCTCTCGGTGGGTGTCGCGTACACGGCCGTGTGGTTGTCGGGCAACGGCGCCGTCGCGCTGCACAGCCTGATGGAGGATGCCGCGACGGCCGAGATCTCCCGTTCGCAGGTGTGGCAGCAGCTGCGACACGATGTCGTGCTCGCCGACACCGGGCGCACGTTGACGCCCGAGCTCGTGCGCGAGGTGCTCGACGAGGAGGTGGCCGGCCTGCGCGCCGACGTGCCTCCCGACCGGTTCGCCGCGTACTACGAGCCCGCCGCGCGGCTCGTGGCCGACCTCGTGCTCGCCGACGGCTACGTCGACTTCCTCACGCTCCCGGCCTACGAGCTGCTCGAATGAGCGCGCGCACCGCCCTGTCACCCGTCGTGCTGGCCGCGATCGAGGCCCGCCTGGCCCAGACCGATCGGCTGCTCGCGACCGCCTACCCGGGCGACGACGGCTCGCGGCAGCCGGTGCACACGGTGTACGTGCCGGGCGACCGGTACACGCCCGAGCTGCCCGTCGAGTGGGGTCGCGATGCGCAGGACGCGCTCGCGTCGGCGGGCGGCCCGGAGGCGCTCGGACTCGACGTCGGCCTCGCTCCGGCGCTCGCCGCGCAGGTCGCACCGCTCGTCGACCGCAAGCTCGGGCGCGAGCCCATCGAGGACCTCCGCATCGACTTCGAGGACGGCTACGGCAACCGGGCGGACGACGTCGAGGACGCGGACGCGGTCCGTGCGGCGAAGCGGGTCGCCGCGGCCACGGGCGCGCACTTCGCGCCGCCGTTCATCGGCATCCGGTTCAAGTCGTTCGAGGCGCCGACGCGGGCTCGCGGCATCCGCACGCTCGACCTGTTCGTGACCACCCTCGTCGAGCAGGGCGGTCTGCCCGACGGCCTGCGGCTGACGCTGCCGAAGGTGTCGACGGTCGCGCAGGTCGAGGCGATGGCCGACGCCGTCCGCGCGCTCGAGAGGGTGCACGGGCTGCCCGAGGGGCGGCTGCGGTTCGAGGTGCAGGTCGAGACCCCGCAGCTCGTGCTCGGCGCCGACGGCCTGGCGCCCGTGGCGCGCCTCGCGCTCGCCGCGCCCGGCCGCATCGCCGGGCTGCACTACGGCACCTACGACTACAGCGCCGCGGTGGGGATCGCCGCCCCCTACCAGTCGCTCGAGCACCCCGCCGCCGACCACGCCAAGGCCGTCATGCAGGTCGCGGCGGCGGGGACCGGCATCCGCCTGTCCGACGGGTCGACGAACATCCTGCCGATCGGGGAGCGCGCCCCCGAGGCGTGGCGGCTGCACGCCCGGCTCGTGCGCCGGGCCCTCGAGCGCGGCTTCTCGCAGGGCTGGGACCTGCACCCGGCGCAGCTGCCGACCCGCTTCCTCGCGACCTACGCGTACTACCGCGAGGGCTACCCCGAGGTCTCCGCCCGCCTCCGGCACGTGCGCGACCGCACGACGGGCGCGGTGCTCGACGAGCCCGCCACGGTGCGCGCGCTCGCGGGCTTCGTGCGGCGCGGCGTGCAGAGCGGCGCGATCACCCCGGCCGAGGTCGCCGCCGACACCGGCCTCGACGCGACGGCGCTCGCCGAGTGGGCGAGTCCGAGGCGCACGACGACGTGAGCGGATGCCGCGACGCGCGGCCGACGGACGAGGAGGTCCCATGAGCTACTACACCCCGCCGGGCGGGCTGCCCGCGCAGTCGGAGCTGCTCACCGACCGCGCCATCGTGACCGAGGCGTACACGGTGATCCCGAAGGGCGTACTGCGCGACATCGTGACGAGCAGGCTGCCCGGCTTCACGCGCACGCGGTCGTGGATCCTCGCCCGCCCGATCGCGGGCTTCGCCACCACCTTCGCGCAGCTCATCGTCGAGATCGAGCCGGGCGGCGGCGCCGAGCACCCCGAGTCCGAGCCGGGCGTCGAGGGCGTCGTCTTCGTGACGGCGGGCGAGCTCACCCTCGACGTCGACGGGGAACGGGATGTGCTGGGTCCGGGCGGCTACGCCTACCTCGCCGCGGGCGCACCCTGGTCGATCGCGAACGAAGGCGATGCGCCCACGTCGTTCCACTGGATCCGCAAGGCGTACGAGCCCGTCGAGGGCATCCCCGCGCCGACGTCGTTCGTCACGAGCGACGCCGACGTCGCGCGGCAGCCCATGCCCGACACCGCCGGGGCTTGGGCGACCACGCGCTTCGTCGACCCCGACGACCTCGCGCACGACATGCACGTGAACATCGTGACGTTCCAGCCGGGCGGCTCGATCCCGTTCGCAGAGACCCACGTCATGGAGCACGGCCTCTTCGTGCTCGAGGGCAAGGGCGTCTACCGGCTCAACGGCGACTGGGTCGAGGTGGAGGCGGGCGACTTCATGTGGCTGCGCGCGTTCTGCCCGCAGGCCTGCTACGCGGGTGGGCCCGGACCCTTCCGCTACCTGCTCTACAAGGACGTGAACCGCCAGGTGCGGCTCACCGGCGCCGACATCAGGAACGCGAGCCGCTGGGGGTGAGCGAGCGGATGCCCCACGCCGACGTCGCGCGGACCGAGCCCGGCGCGGCATCCGACGACGCCTTCGACCTCGTGCTCATCGGCGAGCAGGTGCTCGTCGACGGGGCGTTCGCGCCCGCCGAGGTCGGCGTGCGCGACGGGCTCGTGGCGCGGATCGCAGACGTGGGCGCGGGGCTCCGCGGCGGTCGGACGGTGCGGCTCGGCGATGACGAGGTGCTCATCCCCGGGCTCGTCGACACGCACGTGCACGTGAACGAGCCGGGGCGCACCGAGTGGGAGGGCTTCGCGTCGGCGACACGAGCGGCCGCGGCCGGCGGCGTCACGACGATCGTCGACATGCCGCTCAACAGCATCCCGCCGACGACCTCGGTCGACGCGCTCGCAGTCAAGCGCGCCGCCGCCGAGGGGAGGGTGTTCGTCGACGTCGGCTTCTGGGGCGGCCTGGTGCCCGGCAACGAGGGCGACCTGCTGCCGCTCGTCGGCGAGGGCGTGTTCGGCTTCAAGTGCTTCCTCGTCGACTCGGGCGTCGCCGAGTTCCCGCCGGTGTCGGCCGAGGCGATGGAGCGCGCGATGGCGGTGCTCGCCGAGGCCGGCTCGCTGCTCATCGTGCACGCGGAAGATGCCGCGATCATCGACGCGGCGCCGCACCCGCACGGCGGCGACTACGCCGACTTCCTCGCGTCGCGGCCCCGCGCCGCCGAGCACGCCGCGATCTCGGCGGTCATCGAGGCGGCGCGCCGCACGGGCGCGGACGCCCACATCCTGCACCTCAGCTCGGCGGACGCGCTCGGGCCGATCGCGTGGGCGAAGCACGACGGCGTGCGGATCACCGCCGAGACGTGCCCGCACTACCTCGTGCTCGCCGCCGAGGACGTCGCACCGGGGGAGACGGCGTTCAAGTGCTGCCCGCCGATCCGCGAGGGCTCGAACCGCGACGCGCTCTGGCGCGGGCTCGTGGAAGGCGTGATCGACCTCGTCGTGTCCGATCACTCGCCCGCGCCCGCGTCCCTGAAGCTCGCCGGGAACGGCGACTTCGCCGAGGCGTGGGGTGGCATCGCGTCCCTGCAGCTCGGCCTGCCGATCGTGTGGACCGAGGCGCGGCGACGCGGCATCCGTCTCGAGCAGGTGGTCGAGTGGATGTCGGCGGCGCCTGCGCGTCGGGTCGGGCTCTCGTCGAAGGGCGCGATCGAGGTCGGTCGCGCCGCCGACCTCGCGGTGGTCGCCCCCGACGAGGCGTTCACGGTGGATGCCGCCGGACTGGAGCACCGGCATCCGATCTCGCCGTACGACGGTCGCGAGCTCGTCGGCCGCGTGCGGGCGACGTACCTCGCCGGCGAGCCCGTGGATCGCGAGGCGCCTCGCGGACGCCTGCTGCGGCGGGCAGGATCGGAGGGTGGCGGCGATGTCGCTTGACGCGTTCAACGAGGCCGATCGCGAGGAGGCGATCGCCAAGCTGCGGCCCTGCCTCGACATCGAACGCTGGTGCGCGCAGATCGCCGACGCTCGGCCCTTCGGCTCGGTCGACGAGCTCGTCGCCTGGGCGGAGGTGGCCGCCTCGCCGTTCACGCCGTCCGAGGTCGAGGGTGCCCTCGCGCACCATCCGCGCATCGGCGAGCGCCCCACGGGCGCAGGCACCGAGGCCGCCATGTCGCGCTCGGAGCAGTCGGGGGTCGACCCGACCGACGCCGAGGTGGCCGCCGCGCTCGCCGCTGGCAACCGCGCTTACGAGGAGCGGTTCGGCCGCGTGTTCCTCATCCGCGCCGCGGGGCGGTCGTCGCGGGAGATCCTCGACGCGCTCACCGAGCGGCTCGGGCACACGCCCGCCGAGGAGGACCCCGTCGTCGCCGACCAGCTCCGCCAGATCGCCGTCCTCCGACTGAAGGGACTCGTCGCATGAGCGCCGCCACCCCGCCCGTCTCCCGCGTCACGACCCACGTGCTCGACGCCACGTCCGGCCGACCAGCCGAGGGCGTGGCCGTCGAGCTGCTCGCGTTCGACGGCGTCTCGTGGCGGTCGGTCGACACCGCCGCGACCGACGCCGACGGCCGGGTCACCCGGATCGGCCCCGACGAGCTGCCCGCCGGGGACTACCGGCTGCGATTCGAGACCGGCGCGTGGTTCGCCGAGCACGGCGTCGACACGTTCTACCCCGAGGTGGTGCTCACGATCACCGTCAACGACGACGGCCGGCACGTGCACGCTCCACTGCTGCTGAGCCCGTTCGCCTATTCGACCTATCGAGGGAGCTGACCATGTCCGAGCCCGCCATCGTCCTCGGCGTCAACCAGTACGGCAAGGCCGAGGTGCGCGTCGTCAAGGTCACGCGCGACACCGCCCGCCACGAGATCGACGACCTCAACGTCACGTCGCAGCTCCGCGGCGACTTCGCCGCGGCGCACCTCGAGGGCGACAACTCGCACGTCGTCGCGACCGACACGCAGAAGAACACGATCTTCGCCTTCGCCCGCGACGGGATCGGCTCGCCCGAGGCGTTCCTGCTGCGCCTCGCCGACCACTTCACGAGCTCGTTCGAATGGGTGACCGGCGGGCGCTGGGAGGCCGAACGCTACGGGTGGGAGCGCATCGTCGCGCACGGCGCCGAGCACGACCACGCCTTCGTCCGCAGCGGACAGGAGGTGCGCACGGCCGTCGTGGTCGCCGACGGCGACGAGCGGCACGTCATCGCCGGCCTCAAGGACCTCACGGTGCTCAAGACCACCGCGTCGGGCTTCGAGGGCTACCCGAAGGACCGGTATACGACCCTGCTTGAGACGCGCGACCGCATCCTCGCCACGGACGTCGCCGCGCGATGGCGCTACGAGCGCGTCGGGATCGACTACGACGCGCTCTACGCGAGCGTGCGCGCGCTGCTGCTCGAGGCGTTCGCCGAGCGCTACTCCGCCGCGCTGCAGGCGACGCTGTTCGACATGGGCCGCCGCGTGCTCGAGGAGCACCCCGAGATCGCCGAGATCCGCTTCTCGATGCCGAACAACCACCACTTCGTCGTCGACCTCTCGCCGTTCGGCCTCGACAACCCCAACGAGGTCTTCTTCGCCGCCGACCGGCCCTACGGCCTCATCGAGGCCTCCGTCGAGCTCGAGGGCGTGCCGAGCCCGGCGGCGGCCTGGGCGGGCATGGCGGGCTTCTGCTGACGGATGCCGCGGGCCCGCGGCATCCGCACGGGCCGCCTACCGGACCGCCGGGACGTTCCGTCCGGCGGGAGCGGGATGCCGGACGCCGTCGGCATCGACGGGTCGGCGGGGGAGCGATAGCGTCGGAGCATGCGGATCCTGCTCGTGGGTGCTGGTGGCGTGGGAGACGCGATCGCGAAGATCGCGGCTCGTCGGTCGTTCTAC
The DNA here is from genome assembly GCF_042796995.1 of Agromyces sp. NPDC057865. Lineage (NCBI taxonomy): Bacteria > Bacillati > Actinomycetota > Actinomycetes > Micrococcales > Microbacteriaceae > Agromyces > Agromyces sp. NPDC057865. The sequence continues at coordinate 696,756 of NZ_JBHVMJ010000003.1, forward strand.
GAGCTGCTGGTGGTGAGCGACTACGACGAGTCCCGGTCGAAGCGCACGGTCGACTGGGTCAGGGAGCGGCACGGCGACGAGGTCGCGGCGAGGTTCGCCACGGCGCAGATCGACGCGTCCGATCCCGAGGTCGTGGCATCCGTCGCCCGTGAGCACGGCGCGACGCACGTGATGAACGCGGTGGAGCCGAAGTTCGTTCCGTCGATCTTCGCGGGCGCGCTGGCGGCCGGCGCGGACTACCTCGACATGGCGATGAGCCTGTCCGAGCCGCATCCGACCGACCCCTACGGCGAGACCGGGGTGAAGCTCGGCGACGACCAGTTCGCGCAGGCCGGCGACTGGGAGCAGGCCGGCCGGCTCGCGCTGGTGGGCATGGGCGTGGAGCCCGGACTGTCGGACGTGTTCGCGCGTTACGCCGCCGATCACCTGTTCAGCGAGATCGACGAGCTCGGCACCCGCGACGGGGCGAACCTCGTGGTCCGCGACGACGAGGGGAACGAGATCTTCGCGCCGTCGTTCTCGATCTGGACCACGATCGAGGAGTGCCTGAACCCGCCGGTAATGTGGGAGGAGGACCGGGGCTGGTTCACCACGCCGCCGTTCTCGGAGCCCGAGGTGTTCGACTTCCCCGAGGGCATCGGCCCGGTGGAGTGCGTGAACGTCGAGCATGAGGAGGTGCTCCTGATGCCCCGCTGGGTCGACGCGAAGCGGGTCACGTTCAAGTACGGCCTCGGCGACGAGTTCATCAACGTGCTGAAGACGCTCCACCTGCTCGGCCTGGACTCGACGACGCCCGTCCGGGTGCGCAGCGCGAACGGCCCGGTCGAGGTCGCCCCTCGCGACGTGGTCGCCGCGGCGCTGCCCGACCCGGCCACGATCGGGCCGCGGATGACCGGCAAGACCTGCGCGGGCCTGTGGGTGACCGGCACCGGCACCGACGGCGAGCCGCGCGAGGTCTACCTGTACCACGTGTCCGACAACGAGTGGACGATGGCCGAGTACGACGCCCAATGCGTCGTCTGGCAGACCGCCCTCAATCCCGTCATCGCCCTCGAGCTGCTCGCGAGCGGCACCTGGTCGGGCCGGGGCGTGCTCGGCCCCGAGGCGTTCGACGCGCAGCCCTTCCTCGACCTCATGGCCCGACCCGAAGCCGAGGGCGGCTACGGCCAGGCCTGGGGCATGCAGGACCGGCTCGCGTGACCGATGCGCCGGGGCCGCCGGCGTCGGTGATCGCCGACGCCGAAGTCACGGCGGATGCCGCGGACGCGCGTGCCGGCTTGCGCACGCGTCCCGCCCGTCCCGACGAGATCGCGGGCGTGCTCGCCCGGTTCGAGGCCACCTGGGGCGTCGGACGCGGACCCGACCACGCGATGATCCAGGCGATCGAGCATGCGGGCGCGACGGTGCTCGTGGCGGTGGCGGACGACGAGGGCGGGGTGGTCGGGGCTGAAGCCGCCGGAACCGGCCGCGTCGCCGCCCCGCTCGGCGCCGCGCTCGGCTTCCTCGGCTGGAACGACGGCCTCCACATCCACTCGCACATGAACGCGGTCGACCCCGCGGCGCGCGGCCGCGGCATCGGCCTCGCGCTGAAGCTCCGCCAGCGCGCGATCTGCCTCGCCCACGGCGTCGACGAGGTGCGCTGGACGTACGACCCGCTCATCCGCCGCAACGCCCGCATGAACCTCGTACGCCTCGGCGCCGAGGTGATCGCGTTCCTGCCCGACTTCTACGGCGAGCTCGACGACGCGATCACGGGCACCGACCGCAGCGACCGGTTCGAGGTGCGCTGGCGCCTCGACTCGCCGCGCACCCGTCGCGCGCTCGCCCGCGGCCCGCTGCCCGAGTGGCGGACGGATGGGCACCTCGCGCTCGTCGCCGACTACGAGCAGCTGCGCGCGACCGACCCCGAGGCAGCGGTGCGCCTGCGTGCAGCCTCGCGTGCGGCGTTCGCGGCGCTCGCCCGCGATCCCGGCCTGCGCGTCGAGCTCGACGCCGCGGGCGACTACGTCCTGACCCACGACGACCCCGACCGGGAGGCCTGATGAACGCCGTGAACGCCGAGAACGCCGTGCCCGCCATCGAGCGCATCGAGCTGCACCGCATCGAGGTGCCGCTCGTGCGTCCGTTCGAGACCTCGTTCGGACGCGAGACCGGGCGCGAGGTCCTCCTCGTGCGGGTGCTGACCGACGCCGGGGAGGGCTGGGGCGAGTGCGTGGCCGGACGCGACCCGTTCTACTCGGGCGAGTACGTCGACGGTGCGGCATCCGTCATCGAGCGCTACCTCGGCCCCGCGCTCATCGCGGGTCACGGCCGGCACGTCGAAGAGCACCGAAAGGCGACGGATGCCGCGGGCGGCGCCGTCGCCGAGGGACCGGGCTCGCGCGGGGCCTCCGTGCCGCTCGCGGCATCCGTTGCGCCCTCGCTCGCGTTCGTCGCCGGACACCGCATGGCGAAGGGCGCCCTCGAGGCGGCGGTGCTCGACGCCGAGCTGCGCGCGCAGGGACGCTCGATGGGCGCGTTCTTCGGCGCCGAGCGCGAGTGGGTCGACTGCGGCGTCTCGGTCGGCATCGCGCCGACGCTCGAGGAGCTCATGGACGAGGTCATGGGCTACGTCGAGGAGGGCTATCGCCGCATCAAGCTCAAGATCAAGCCCGGCTGGGATCTCGTGCCGACGGGCGCGGTGCGAGAGGAGCTCGGGCCGAAGGGGTTGCTGCAGGTCGACGCGAACACCGCGTACACGGCCGACGACATCCCGCTGCTGGCGCAGCTCGACGCGTTCGACCTGCTGCTCATCGAGCAGCCGTTCGCCGAGGAGGACCTCGCCACGCACGTGCGCCTCGCCGAGGCCTGCGAGACGCCGGTGTGCCTCGACGAGTCCATCGTCGACACGATCACCGCCGTCGACGCGATCGACCGCGGCGCGACCTCGATCGTGAACATCAAGCCCGGGCGCATGGGCGGGTACCTCGAGGCGCTGCGCGTGCACGACGCGTGCCGCGCGCTCGACGTGCCCGTGTGGTGCGGCGGCATGCTCGAGACGGGCGTCGGCCGCGCCGCGAACGTCGCGATGGCCGCGCTGCCCGGCTTCACGCTGCCCGGCGACACCTCGGCCTCGGGCCGCTACTTCGCCGAGGACCTCACCGAGCCGTTCGTCCTCGGCGAGGGCGAGCACCGCGGGCAGCTCCGGGTGCCGGATGCTGCGGGCACGGGCGTGACCGTGCGCGAGGACCTCGTGCGCGACTGGGCGGGCGCCGCCCCGGTGTCGATCTCGGGCTGACGCGCGCCGCGCCGCGGCATCCGCGGACGCCCGGCTAGGAGGACACGAGCCCCAACGCACGCTCGCCCAGCGCCGCGGCCGATTCGGCGAGGCCCGGGTCGTCGTCGAGCGCGAACCACGTCGACGAGAGCGCGCACCAGGCGACGAACCACCGAGCCATCCGCTCGGGCGGGATCCCCGTGGTCGCGAGCACCACCGCGAACTGCCGTTCGAGCCGGCCGGGGGCGAGCGCACGCTCGTGCGACGGGTTCGTGAGCACGTTGCACGCGTCGAACGCGGCCTCGCCGAGCAGCCCCTTCGGGTCGATCGCGAGCCAGCCGCGCTCGCCGAAGTCGAGCACGTTGCCGTGGTGCAGGTCGCCGTGCAGCACGGTCTCGTCGCGGGGGTCGTCGAGCAGCGCGCGGGCGATGTCGGCCCCGCGGCGGTGGAAGGCGCCGAAGTCTTCGGCGTACGCGAAGAGGTGCCGGAACCACGTCGGCAGGTCGATGAGCTCGGGTGGCGTGCTCGACGCGAGCACGTCGGCCGTCGCCGCGTGGATCGGCTTCGCGACCTCGCAGATGATGCGGGTCGCCTCGTCGTCCCGGCCCGCCCGCACCATGCGCACGAGGTTCCGTCCGCCCGTGGCGCGCTCGACGAGCGTCGCCTCGCCCTCCCGGCGGAGCACGCGCGCGACACCGTGGCCGTCGAGCGCCGCGAGCAGCTCCGCACCGCGCGCCTCCTCCTCGGAGTGCGCGACCTTCAGCATGACCGGCTGGCCGTCCTCGGTGCGTGCCCGGATGAGCAGGCTCGACGCCGTCGTGCGCGGATCGCCCTCGGGCCTCAGCCGCCACCGGCGCAGCCACTCGACATCGGCGGCGTACCCGGGATTCACCGGGCCGAGGTCGCTCACGAGGTCGCCCCGGCGCGGGCGGGGCAGGTGGTCGGGCGCATCAGCCGATCGTTCCGTCGGCGTTGCGGTACCGGGCCCACGGGTCGTAGTCGACCTCGAGCGGCTCCTGGGGCGGCCGCTCATCCTCGGGCACGTGCTGCAGGTTCACCCGGATCCGGTACCAGAGCGAGCTCGATCCGCGCATGCCGTCGACGAGCACGTCGGCCGGCTCCAGCTTCGCGACGACGTCGGGATGCCGCGAGTTCCACCGTTCGAGCCCCTCGAGCGCCTCGGGCTTGGTCTTGGCCCGCGCGATCTCGATGAGCGGCATCGTCGACTGCCGCCGCCCCGACCCGTCGCCCGCCCGTGGCGGCTTCTCGGCCGGGCCGAGCTCCTCGGCGAGGGCGAGCAGCGCGTCGAGGCCGCCGGCGGCGTCGTCGATCCCCGCGTGCGGGTCGCCGCGCTCGGCGAAGCGCTCGAGCACGGTCGGCACGGTGAACCGCTCTGGGTGCGAGCGCGGCACCTCGTCCCACTCGAGCGGCGTCGAGACGCGGGCGTCGGGCAGCGGTCGCACCGAGTAGGCGGATGCCACGGTCCGATCCTTCGCGTTCTGGTTGAAGTCGACGAACACGCTCTCGCCTCGCTCCTCCTTCCACCAGCGCGCGGTCGCGAGCCCGGGTGCCCGGCGCTCCACCTCGCGGGCGAACGTCTCGGCCGCAAGCCGCACCTGTCGGTAGTCCCAGCGCGGCTCGATGCGCACGAGGATGTGCATGCCGCGCGATCCCGACGTCTTCGGCCAGCCGACGAGGCCGACGTCCTCGAGCACGTCGCGGGCGAGCATCGCGACGTCGACGATCTGCGCCCAGTCGACGCCCGGCATCGGATCGAGGTCGATGCGGAGCTCGTCGGGGTGGTCGAGGTCGGGGGCGCGCACCGGGTGCGGGTTGAGGTCGAGGCATCCGAGGTTCACGACCCAGGCGAGGGCCGCAGCGTCGTTGACGACGACCTCCTCGGCCGAGTTGCCGGACGCGTAGTGCAGCGTCGCGGTCTCGATCCAGTCGGGCCGCTTCTCGGGTGCGCGCTTCTGGAAGAACGCCTCCTGGTCGATGCCCTTCACGAAGCGCTTGAGCGCCATCGGGCGGCCGGCCACCCCGCGAACCGCCCCGTCGGCCACCGCGAGGTAGTACCGCACGAGGTCGAGCTTGGTCAGGCCGGGCTCGGGGAACACGACCTTGCCGGGGCTGCTCACGCGCACCTCGCGGCCGTCGATCTCGAGGACCTCGGCGTCGTCCTTGGCTGGACTCACGCCTTCACCCTAGGCATGACCGCCGGGCGCGAGGAACCCCTGCGCCCGGCGTGGCGTCCGGAGGCGCTACGGTTGGCTCACGTGCGCCGCCCGCCGCACGGTGGCCGCGAGCACGGAGGACGATGATGCGCCGCCTACTGGACCTGCGCATCGTGCGCTGGGAGCTGAAGCTCGCCTACGTGGTCGGCGCACTGGTCCTCGGCTTCGTAATCGTGTCGCTGCTTGCGCTCACGCGGCTGCCCGATCCGATCATCGGAATGGTCAGGTTCGGCATCGACCTCGCGGCCATCCTCCTCGGCACGCGGATCTTCCGGGGCAGGGGCGAGCCGATCGAACCGCCGCGAGCACCGTGGCGGATGACGGCCCGGCCACGGCTGAGTCAGGTGCTCGGCATCCTCTTCGCCGTCTTCTTCGTCGGTGGAGCGCTGGGAATGCTGTTCGACGCTCTCGGCGTCGCCTCCGGGCCAGCCGACACGGCAGGGACGACCGCAGGCAACGTGATCGCCCTGGTCGAACTCGCCCTGATCGCGGCCCTCTACCTGCGCTCCGCAGCCCGACTCCGGAGCCTCGGCGTGCCGCCGAAGGAGCCGAAGTTCACGCCGACGGTGCGCATCCGCCCCTGACGCACGCCGTCGCTAGGATCGGCACATGGCCGAAGACGCGGTGAAGCAGGCACAGGAGGCGGCGGAGGCCGCGGCAGAGGCAGCCGAGGCGCTGCAGGCGCAGGCGCAGGAGGCGATCCGCAAGGCCGAGGAGGCGGCGGCGCTCGCGCAGGCCGCGCTCGACGCGCAGCAGGCGGCGGCGGATGCCGCACGCACTGCCGCTCCGCGGGTTGAGGAGCGCCGGGCGCAGCCGGACGCGTCTCGAAACCCGGCCCCCGCGCAGGCGGGTTTCGAGACGCCGCCTTCGGCGGCTCCTCAACCCGCGGGGGCCGCAGCGTCCGGCCCGCTCGACGCTGCCCAGGTCGCGGCGATCCGCGATGGCTACGCGTTCGACGGCGCCGCGCTCGAGATGGGCGCCCTCGTGAACGGCGAGCCGCTCGCCGATGTGCCCGTGCGCATCCCGCTCGCCATGACGAACCGCCACGGACTTGTCGCGGGGGCGACCGGCACGGGCAAGACCCGCACGCTGCAGGTGCTCGCCGAGCAGCTCGCCGCGAACGGCGTCGCCGTGTTCGCCGCCGACATCAAGGGCGACCTCTCGGGCATCGCGACGCCCGGCGAGGGCAATGAGAAGCTGCTGAAGCGCACCGAGGGCATCGGGCAGGCGTGGACCGCGGCATCCTTCCCCGTGGAGTTCTTCTCGCTCGGCGGCATCGGCCGCGGCGTGCCGATCCGGGCGACGGTGGCTGGCTTCGGGCCGCTGCTGCTGAGCAAGGTCCTCGGCCTCAACGACACCCAGGAGTCGAGCCTCGGGCTCGTCTTCCACTACGCCGAGAACAACGGCCTCGCGCTCCTCGACCTCGAGGACCTGCGCGCGGTGCTGCAGTACCTCACGAGCGACGAGGGCAAGGCCGAGCTCGAGGGGCTCGGCGGGCTCTCGAATGCGACCGTGGGCGTGATCCTGCGCGAGCTCGTCGCGTTCGCCGAGGCCGGCGCCGACGTGTTCTTCGGCGAGCCCGAGATCGACACCGCGGAGTTCCTGCGCGTGGCATCCGACGGTCGCGGCATCGTCAGCCTGCTCGAGGTGCCCGGCGTCGCCGACCGGCCGGCGCTCTACTCGACGTTCCTCATGTGGCTCCTCGCCGACCTGTTCAACGACCTGCCCGAGGTCGGCGACCTCGACAAGCCGAAGCTCGTGTTCTTCTTCGACGAGGCGCACCTGCTCTTCAACGACGCGTCGAAGGACTTCCTGACGCAGGTGGTGCAGACCGTGCGGCTCATCCGTTCGAAGGGCATCGGTGTCTTCTTCGTCACGCAGACGCCCAAGGACGTGCCCGCCGACGTGCTCGCCCAGCTCGGCTCGCGCGTGCAGCACCAGCTGCGGGCGTTCACGCCCGACGACGCGAAGGCGCTGCGCGCGACGGTCTCGACCTACCCGAAGTCGGGCTACGACCTCGAGGAGGTGCTCACCACGCTCGGCACCGGCGAGGCGATCGTCACGGTCATGAACGAGAAGGGTGCGCCGAGCCCCGTCGCGTGGACCCGCCTGCGCGCGCCGCAGGCCCTCATGTCGCCGACGCCCGACGCCGCGATCGACGCCGCGGTCGCCCGCTCGCCGCTGCAGGCGAAGTACGGCACCCCGGTCGACCGCGAGTCGGCGCACGAGCTCCTGACCGCCAAGATGAACGCCGCCGCGGCGGCCGCGCAGGCGGCCGAGGATGCTACGGCGAGGGCCAAGGCCGACGCCGAGCTCGCGAAGCAGCAGGCCGCCATCGAGAAGCAGCGCGCCAAGGAGGAGAAGGCCGCCCAGGCCGAGTACGACCGCCTCATGAAGCGCACCTCGGGCACGTCGCGATCGACCTCGTCGCGCTCGCGCTCGGCCGACAAGTCGGTGCTCGAGCAGGTGCTCGGCTCCAAGGCCACCCGCGACGTGCTCACGAGCGTCGTCGAGGGCATCTTCGGCACCCGGCGGCGCCGGTGACGGGCGAGCGCACGGATGCCGCGGTCGGCGAGCCGCGCGTCGCGTCGCCGGCCCCTGGGCATCCCGTCGACGAGCTGCGGACACCGCCCTTCATCCGTCCCTACCGGCGCGAGGACCGCGACGCGGTGTTCGAGATCTGCCTGCGCACCGCTGCGGGCGGCGGCGACGCGACCGGCGTGTACTCCGACGACGCGCTCATGCCCGAGGTGTTCGCCCTGCCGTACGTGGAGTACGAGCCCGAACTCGCGTTCGTCGTCGACGACGGGAACGGACGCGCGCTCGGCTACATCATCGGCGTGGCCGACACCCGCGCGTTCGTGGACTGGTGGGGACGCGAGTGGGGTCCGGCGTTCCGCACGCGGCATCCGCACGCCGGACCGCCGACGGGCCGCAACCCCGACTACACCGAGGAGCAGCTGCTCGCCGCCGGCGCCGATCCGACGCGCATGCTGATCCCCGAGGTCGAAGCGTATCCGGCGCACCTGCACATCGACCTGCTGCCCGACCTGCAGGGCCAGGGCTTCGGTCGCCGGCTCATCGACACGCTCCGCGCAGCACTCGCCGAGCGCGGGGTCGCGGCCCTGCACCTCGGCATGGATGCGGCGAACACCGCTGCGCGGGCCTTCTACGACCGGCTCGGCTTCCACGAGCTGCCGTCGAGCCGACCCGACGCGCCGCTGCTGGGCATCGCGACGAGCTGACGCGGCATCCGCGCGCCGTCGACCTCGCGGCATCCCGCTCGCCGAAGTCGTGACGCGGGCCGCCGCCGGTGAGCTCAGCGGCTGAGCGAGCGGCGCTCGAACCAGTAGAGCAGCTCGGGGTCCGTCTGCCGCAGCTCGGCGAGCGTCACCGGCTCGTGGCGAACGGTCTCCTCGGTGTTGAGGATGCGGGCGACGCGATCCATGGTGGCCGTGTTCCAGAAGCGGCCGCGCATGCGGAACACGCCTCGGCCGTTGCGGCTGACGACGAAGAGCTCGTGCGACGTGTCGAGGCTGTTCGAGCGGTAGAGCTGCACGCGCAGCACGCCGGCGATGTCACGGGCGGCCACGGTGTACGTGCCGCCGAAGAACCCGCGCTCGACGATGCCGTACGAGCTCAGGGAGGCCTGGGTGCGCTGGTAGGCGATCCACGCGGCGATGATGAGGCCGGCGATGATCGCGGCGGTCCACGCCACGACGGGCCAGGCGCCGCTCGGATCGAGCAGCCAGAGCTCGGCGGCCAGGAGCGGAAGCACCAGCGCCACGAAGGGGAGTCCGATGCTCCACCCGAGAGTGCGACGCGGCCTCAGGGTGAATACCCTGAGGCCGTCGCCCCTTACTGTCGACGGCCCGGCGGAGGAGCCCCCTGCGTCCCCACTCCTCGTGTCCATCGGTGCCGTTGACATCTCTCACATCATCGAACGACGGGCGTGGAACCGCTATTCGGCATTAATGAGGACACGGTAGGCATCGGGGTACGGCGGGGACACGGAGCGACCGGCCCTGAGAACGACGAAACCCCCGAACCTGGCGGCTCAGGGGTTCCGTTGCGAGAGCAGATAGAACGTGGCGGAGGATGGGGGATTCGAACCCCCGAGGGCTTTCACCCAACACGCTTTCCAAGCGTGCGCCATAGGCCACTAGGCGAATCCTCCTGGGACCCCTCACGCACCCGCCAGAGCCCGGTTACCCTTGCTGCGTCTCCGCCCTGGGGGAGTTGGCCTGGATGGCGCCACGTGAGGAGCCTGGGCCAGTCTACCCGAGCCGGAGGGGCTCGTTGAACGCGGCCGCCAGCGGCCTCCGTTCGCCCGATGATGCAGGAAGAATCGCGTCGCCGACGGCGTGTCGCGGTCCGACGCGCCGCGGGGGCGACAGAAGTTCCTGCATTCGCGATCGGGAGCCGATGCGGTCGCGGTGCCCGCGCTGGGATTTCACCCGGAAGACCCGGCGCCCGCGGCATCCGTCGCCCTAGGCTGGAGCCCGTGGCGCACCGCATCTACATCTGCTCGGCCGAGGGGAACACGGGGAAGTCCACCGTCGCACTCGGCGTGCTCGACACGCTGGCCCGACGCGCGACCCGCGTCGGCGTATTCCGGCCGATCGCCCGCACGACCGAGGAGCGCGACTACGTGCTGGAGCTGCTGCTCGCGCACGACGGCGTGGTGCCGCTCGAGTACGAGGATGCCGTCGGCGTCACGTACGAGGACGTGCACGCCGATCCCGACCAGGCGCTCGGCACGATCGTGCGGCGGTTCAAGGCCGTCGAGGAGGGCTGCGACGCGGTCGTGATCATCGGCTCCGACTACACGGATGTCGGGAGCCCGACCGAGCTCGGCTTCAACGCGCGCATCGCCGCCAACCTCGGCGCTCCCGTGCTGCTGGTGCTCGGCGGTCGCGTCGACCAGGGGCGCGCGCCGTCGGAGCGCCTCGGACACGCGGAATCGCGCACGGCCGACGAGCTCGCCCAGCTGACCGAGCTCGCCATCGAGGAGCTCGCGCGGGAGCACGCGAGCATCCTCGGCATCGTCGTGAATCGCGCCGACCCCGACCGGCTCGATGAGATCGTCGAACAGGTGGGCGCGGCGGCGCGATGGGACGTCGACGCGGTCACCGGGCGGCAGGCGCTCGCCAAGGAGTCCATCGCGGTGTGGGCGATCCCCGAGGACCCGTTCCTCGTCGCACCGTCGATGCGCTCGATCATGCGCGCGGTCGACGGCGACCTCTATGCGGGCGATCCCGACCTGCTCGAGCGCGAGGCGCTCGGCGTGGTGATCGCCGCGATGTCGATGGACCACGCGCTCGAGCGCCTCATCGAGGGCTCGGTCGTGGTCGTGCCGGCCGACCGCAGCGAGGTGCTCCTCGGCGTGCTCACGGCGCACGCGTCGGCGACCTTCCCGTCGATCGCGGGCATCGTGCTCAACGGCGGCTTCCCGCTCTCCGACGCGGTGGAGCGCCTCATCGAGGGCCTGAAGGCCGGGCTCCCGATCATCCGCACCGAGCTGGACACGTACCACACGGCCCTCGCCATCACGCAGACCCGCGGACGCCTCGCCGCCGAGTCGCAGCGGAAGCGCGACACCGCCCTGGCACTCTTCGAGAAGCACGTCGACGAGCACGCGCTCCTCGACCTGCTCGACGTGGCGCGGCCCGAGGTCGTGACCCCGCTCATGTTCGAGTACGGACTGCTCGAGCGCGCACGCCGCGAACGCAAGCACATCGTGCTGCCCGAGGGCTACGACGACCGCATCCTGCGCGCCGCCGCGACGCTGCTCGCGCGCGACGTGGCCGACCTCACGATCCTCGGCGAGGAGATCGAGATCCGCTCGCGCGCCATCGGGCTCGGACTCGACATCTCGCGCGCCACCGTGCTCTCGAACCACGACCACGTGCTCGTCTACCGGTTCGCCGACGAGTACCACCGCCGGCGGCAGCACAAGGGCGTGACGCTCGAGCAGGCGCGCGACACCGTGCAGGACGTCTCGTACTTCGGCACGATGATGGTCGCGCTGGGGCTCGCCGACGGCATGGTCTCGGGCGCGGTGCACACGACCGCCCACACGATCCGGCCCGCGTTCGAGATCATCAAGACCCGGCCGGGCGTGAATGTGGTGTCGAGCGTGTTCCTCATGGCGCTCGCCGACCGCGTGCTCGTCTACGGCGACTGCGCCATCGTGCCCACGCCCACGTCCGAGCAGCTCGCCGACATCGCGATCTCGTCGGCCGCGACCGCCGAGCAGTTCGGCATCGAGCCGCGCGTCGCGATGCTGTCGTACTCGACCGGCGAGTCGGGCTCCGGCGAGGACGTCGAGAAGGTGCGCCGCGCGACCGAGCTCGTGCGCGAGCGCGCCCCAGAGCTCGCGGTCGAGGGCCCGATCCAGTACGACGCCGCGGCCGACGCGGCCGTCGCGCGCACGAAGCTCCCCGAGTCGGATGTCGCGGGCCGGGCGACGGTCTTCATCTTCCCCGACCTCAACACGGGCAACAACACCTACAAGGCGGTGCAGCGCTCGGCCGGCGCGGTCGCGATCGGCCCGGTGCTGCAGGGCCTCAACAAGCCGATCAACGACCTCTCGCGCGGCGCGCTCGTGCAGGACATCGTGAACACCGTGGCCATCACGGCGATCCAGGCGGCGGATGCGTCGTGAGCGTCGTCCTCGTCATCAACTCGGGCTCCTCGTCGCTGAAGTACCAGCTCATCGAGGTCGAGGGCGGCACGACGCTCGCCACCGGGCTCGTCGAGCGCATCGGCGAGGCGGGCGGCGGCCACGCCAAGCACCGTGACGAGACGACGGATGCCGCGTCGGGCACGTGGGAGGCCGACGTCGACGTGCCCGACCACTCGGCCGCCTTCGACGTGATGCTCGACGCCTTCGCGAGCACTGGACCGTCGCTCGAAGCGAACGCGCCGGTCGCGGTGGGACACCGCGTCGTGCAGGGCGGCGCGCGCTTCTTCGAGCCGACCGTGATCACGGACCTCGTGAAGATCAACATCGACGAGCTCGCGCCCCTCGCGCCGCTGCACAACCCCGCCAACCTCGAGGGCATCGAGGCCGCGCAGCGCGCCTTCCCCGACGTGTCGCACGTCGCGGTGTTCGACACAGCGTTCCACCAGACGATGCCGCCCGCGGCATACACGTATGCCATCGACCGCGCCGTCGCCGCGAAGCACCGCGTGCGCCGTTACGGGTTCCACGGCACGTCGCACCGGTACGTCTCCCGCGCGGCGGCCGAGTTCCTCGAGCGGCCGATCGAGGAGCTGCGCATGATCGTGCTGCACCTCGGCAACGGCGCGTCGGCGTGCGCCGTCTCGGGAGGCCGCTCGGTCGAGACGAGCATGGGCATGACGCCGCTCGAGGGGCTCGTCATGGGCACGCGGTCGGGCGACCTCGACCCCGCCGTCCTGCCGTACCTGCAGCGCCGCGCCGGCTACGACGCGAGCGGGATCGACGACCTGCTGAACAAGCACAGCGGCATCCTCGGCCTCGGCGGCCACCGCGACATGCGCGACCTCGTCGCCGCGAGCGTGGACGGCGACGACGCGGCCACGCTCGCGCTCGAGGTGTACACGCACCGGATCCGTTCGTACGTGGGCGCGTACGCGGCGCAACTCGGACGCGTCGACGCGATCGTGTTCACCGCCGGCGTCGGCGAGAACGCGGCCCTCGTGCGCGAGTGGTCGCTCGGCGGGCTCGAGGGCTTCGGCGTCGAGCTCGACGTCGAGCGCAACCGCGAGCGGGGGAGCGGAGCGCGGCGCATCTCGACGGATGCCTCGCGCGTCGCGGTGCTTGTCGTGCCGACGAACGAGGAGCTCGAGATCGCGCGGCAGACGCTCGAGGTCGTCGGGGGCTGAGTCCGGTCGTCGAGTAGCGCCCGCCACCCCGGTCGTCGAGTAGCGCCCGCCACCCCGGTCGTCGAGTAGCGACCGCCGGAGGTGGACGCGTATCGAGACGTGGTGAGCCGACCTCGGATGCCGCGTCTCGATACGCGTCGCGCTGCGCGCGGCGCTACTCGACGACCGAACACGTTCGCGGTGCTTCTCGACGACCGGTTTCGCAACGACGATTGCGCAAGAAGTGTTGTGCAACAACCATTGCAGAGTTAACATGAGGGCATGGCCGAACACGGAAGCTCCATCGACCTGCACGAAGCCGGTCCCATGCGCGCACTCGCGCACCCGCTGCGCCTGCGCATCCTCGGCCTGCTCCGCGTCGAGGGCCCCAAGTCGGTGGGCATGCTCGTCGAGGCGACGGGCGCGGCATCCGGCTCGGTGAGCTACCACCTGGCAACGCTCGCGAAGCATGGCTTCGTCGTGCCCGCGCCCGAGCTCGAACGCGACGGGCGCGAGCGCTGGTGGCGCGCCGCCCACGAGATGACGAGCATGCGCAGCGTGGAGTTCCTCGACGATCCCGAGCGGCGCGAGGCCGGTGAGGCGATGCGCCGCACGGTGCTCGAGTCCTATCACCGCGAGCTGCTCGAGGCCCTCGACGCCGAGATGACGCTCGAGCCCGAATGGGTGGCGGCATCCGACTCGTCGGACGGCGCGGCGCAGCTCACGCTCGAGGAGTTCCAGGAGCTGACCGCCGAGCTCGAAGCCGTGCGCGAGAAGTGGTGGGCGCGCGGCCGCGAGCCCCGACCCGGCACCCGCTCGGTGCGTTGGATCACCCACACGTTCCCCAGGACCACGCGATGACCGGCACGACGACCACCGCCGAACCGGCCGCGCATGACGCGACGGATGCCCCGCGCCGTCGCATCCCGATCCTCGCGCTCTTCGCGGCGCAGTTCTTCTCGCTGTCGGGCAACGCCATCGCGATGATCGCGGTGCCGATCATCGCGCTGACCGAGACCGGATCGCCGCTCGCCGCGGGCGTGGCGGGCGTGTTCGCCACCGTGCCGCTCGTCATCGGCGGCGCGCTCGGCGGCGTGCTCGTCGACCGCTTCGGCTACCGGGTCTCGAGCATCGTGGCCGACGTCGCGAGCGGCGTCACGATCATCGCGATCCCGGTGCTCTGGGCGACGGTCGGCCTGCCGTTCGGCGTGCTGCTCGCGCTCGTGTTCCTCGGCGGCCTGCTCGATCCTCCGGGCGACACCGCGAAGACGGTGCTCGTGCCCGACCTGGCCGCCTGGGCACGGATGCCGCTGGCCCGCGCCGCGGGCGCGCAGTCGACCGTGCAGCGCACCGCGACGATGGTGGGCGCCGGAACGGCCGGCGCCCTGGTCGCCCTGGTCGGACCGACGCCCGCGCTCATCGTCGACGCGATCGGGTTCGCGATCTCGTCGCTGCTCGTCCTGTGCTTCGTGCCTCGGCGCATCCCGAAGGCGGGCGCCGACGGCTCGACGACCGACGGCGAGGGCGCGGAGGACGCGCACGCCAAGGGCGGCTTCGTCGCCGGCATCCGCTTCATCGCGACGCATCCGCTGCTGCGTGCCATCGTGCTACTCGTAACGCTCACGAACGCGATCGACGCGGCGGGATACACCGTGCTCAAGCCCGTGTACGCGACCGACGTGCTGCACGACCCGGCGGTGCTGGGCTTCATGGTCGGATGCTTCGCCGGCGGCGCCCTCACCGGCTCCGCCGTGTTCGGCCTCGTGGGGCACCGATGGTCGGGCCGCATCATGTTCGCCACGTGCTTCGTGCTCGCCGGCGCGCCGCCCTACCTCGCGATGGCGCTCGGCGCGCCGCTGCCCGTGCTCCTGCCGGTGCTCGTGGCTTCCGGGCTCGCGGCCGGCGCGCTCAACCCCATGATCGCGACGGCCATGTACGGCGAGGTGCCCGACGGCATGCGTGCCCGCGTGTTCGGTGCGACCACCGCCGGCGTCGCGGCCTCGATGCCGCTCGGCGCATTGCTCGGCGGCCTCTCGGTCGACGCGTTCGGCATCACCGCGACGGTCGCGGGTGCCGGGCTGCTCTACGTCGTGCTCGGCGCGAGCCCGCTGTTCCTGCGGTCGTTCTCGGGGCTGACCGCGGCTCGCGCGCACGGCGGGGCGGCCGGCGCCGAACCGGCGGAGGATGCGCCCGAGGTCGCCGCCGAGGCATCCGCGGCGCAGCTCACGCCCGGCGAGTGAGGCCGGGTCGGGTTCGAGCGGGTCGCGTCAGCCGACGAGCCGGGCGCAGTCGATGCAGAGCACGGCCGTCGGTCGCGCGTCGAGCCTTCCGACGGTGATGCGCTTGCCGCAGCGCTGGCAGATGCCGTAGGTGCCGTCGGCGATGCGGGCGAGGGCGCGGTCGACCTCGGCGAGCTCGGCGCGCACGTCGGCGAGCACTGCGGTGCGCTGCGACCATTCCTGCGTCATGGTCGGCCCCTCGGGGTCGTGCTCGTCGTCGGCCGTGGCGTCGGACCTGGCGGTGCGCACCTCGGCCATCGCGTCGTCGAACTCCGCGAGGCGCTCCTCGGCGTCGGCGCGCTCCGCTCGGAGCCGTGCCTCGAACCGTGCGAGCTGTGCCGGGGTCATCGTCGTCGCCGTCATCTCGCCCCTTTCCGATGATCACCGCATGCTACGCCTTACCACCCCCAATGGGCTGTCAACGCCCCGGACGCCGTGTCGGATGGGACAACTACGATTGAGGCGTGGTCACCGCCCTCTATCGCCGCTATCGGCCCGAGACGTTCGCCGAGATGATCGGCCAGTCGCAGGTCACCGAGCCGCTCATGACGGCGCTCCGCACCGACCGGGTCAACCACGCCTACCTCTTCAGCGGCCCCCGCGGCTGCGGCAAGACCACCTCGGCCCGCATCCTCGCGCGCTGCCTCAACTGCGTCGAGGGCCCGACGGATGTCCCGTGCGGCATCTGTCCCAGCTGCGTCGAGCTCTCCCGTGGCGGTGGCGGCTCGCTCGACGTGGTCGAGATCGACGCGGCGAGCCACAACGGCGTCGACGACGCTCGCGACCTGCGCGAGCGCGCCGTGTTCGCGCCCGCGCGCGACCGCTACAAGATCTTCATCCTCGACGAGGCGCACATGGTGACGCCGCAGGGCTTCAACGCGCTGCTCAAGCTCGTCGAGGAGCCGCCCGAGCACGTGAAGTTCATCTTCGCCACGACCGAGCCCGACAAGGTGCTCGGCACGATCCGCTCGCGCACGCACCACTACCCGTTCCGGCTCGTCCCGCCCGGCCCGATGCTCGAGTACGTGCAGCAGCTCTGCGCCGAAGAGGGCGTCGAGGTCGCGCCGGGCGTGCTGCCCCTCGTCGTGCGCGCGGGCGGCGGGTCGCCGCGAGACACGCTCTCGCTGCTCGACCAGCTCATCGCAGGGTCCGAGGGCACGACCATCGACTACGAGCGCGCGGTCGCGCTGCTCGGCTACACGCACGGCGCGCTGCTCGACGAGGTCGTCGACGCCATCGGCGCGAAGGACGCGGCCGGCGCCTTCGCGGCGGCCGACCGCGTGGTGCAGACGGGTCAAGACCCGCGGCGCTTCGTCGAAGACCTGCTCGAGCGGCTCCGCGACCTCATCGTGGTCGCCGCATCCTCGCCCGAGGCGGCGAAGGCCGTGCTGCGCGGCGTGCCCGACGACGAGCTCGCCCGCATGGCCGCGCAGGCCACCGCGTTCGGCCCGGCCGAGCTGTCGCGCGTCGCCGACCTCGTGAACCAGACGCTCACCGAGATGACGGGAGCGACGTCGCCGCGGCTGCACCTCGAGCTCATGCTCGCGCGCGTGCTCGTCCCGTCGAGCGACGACACCGAGCGCGGTGCGCTGGCGCGCGTCGAGCGGCTCGAGCGCCGGGTCGGGGTGACGGATGCCGCGACGGACGCTGCGGGCGCGATGCCCGAGCGGTCGGCGGCCGCCCCGTCGCGGGGCGCGGCTGCGGTTACGACTCCGGCGGTGTCGAGTGCGCCGAGCCCGACGTCGGCTGCACCCGCGTCCCCAGCGGCGTCGAAGGACCGAGGCGCTGCGGCGCCTGAGGTCGCTGCTGCGGCGCCTGCGTCCGCGCCACCGGCCAAGCCGAAACCGGTCGGTCCGGTCACGCTCCAGCAGATGCGCGATGCGTGGCCCGAGGTGCTCGCCTCCCTGCAGCGCACGAAGCGCAGCGCCTGGATGGTCGCGTTCACCGCGCAGGTGCGCGAGTTCCGCGACGACGACGTGCTCGTGCTCGCGTTCCCGAGCGAGCAGGACGTCGCCGGCTTCCGCGGCGGCGCGCCCGGCCAGAGCGTCAGCGAGCTCCTGCGCGCGGCGATCGCCGAGGTGCTCGGCGTGACCGTGAAGTTCATCGCCAAGGTCGAGGGGCCGGGCGGTCGCGGCGGTGCGTCAGGTCCGCCTGCCGGCGGGGGAGCGGACGGCCCGTCGCCCGTCGGATCGGGTTCGGCGCCCGCGGGGTCCGGCACGGCGCCCGTGGGGTCGGGTCCTGCTCCCGTCGGGTCTGGGTCGGCCCCGGTCGGATCGGGTTCCGCTTCCTCCGGATCGGGAACCACGTCGGCCGCCGCGCCGAAGGCATCGGCGTCAGCCGCCCCCAGCCGCAGCAGTGCGCCCGCGCCATCGGCGCGTGCGGGGCGTCGCCCGTCGTCGAGCGCCGCGAACTCGTCGTCCGGCCCGGTGGCGCCGGTCGACTCGTGGGCCACGGTCGCCATTCCCGGCGGCGAAGTGGCGAACGACCTGGCATCGACGGCCGAGAGCCCAGTCGCCCTGGCCACGGCCGGCGGTGGCGGCGGCACCGCGACGGCGGTGGCGGCGCCGCCCGCACCCGCGCCGGCGGCTGCACCTGCCTCCGCTCGTTCCTCCTCGCGGGTGTCCGTCCCCGAAGCACCCGTCGACGACGTGCCCGACGACGCCGACGCGCCGCCCGAAGACGTCGAGCCGCCCTTCGACCCGGGCCCGCCGCCTGAGATCGTCGTCGAGGCATCCGCGCCCGCCCCTGCGCCGGCCGCCGTGACGCGCGGCGGTTCGGGTTCGGCGCCTGCCGACGGCATCCAGCGCTACGGTGAGTCCGTGGTGCGCGAGGTGCTCGGGGCGACGTTCCTCGAGGAGGTCGAGGCGCCCGGTCGCCAGGGCTTCGGGGAGCGTGGCTAACCCGTGTACGAGGGAATCGTCCAGGAACTGATCGACGAGCTCGGGCGCCTGCCCGGCATCGGTCCGAAGTCCGCGCAGCGCATCGCGTTCCACATCGTGCAGACCGAGCACTTCGACGTGAGCCGCCTCGCCGAGATCCTGCTCGAGGTACGCGACAAGGTCCGGTTCTGCGAGATCTGCGGCAACGTGTCCGAGCAGGCGACGTGCTCGATCTGCCGCGACCCGCGACGCGACCCCAGCCTCATCTGCGTCGTCGAGGAGGCGAAGGACGTCGTCGCCATCGAGCGCACCCGCGAGTTCCGCGGGCTCTACCACGTGCTGGGCGGTGCGATCAGCCCCATCGACGGCATCGGACCCGACGAGCTGCGCATCCGCCAGCTCATGCAGCGCCTCGCCGACGGCACCGTCAGCGAGGTCATCATCGCGACCGACCCCAACCTCGAGGGCGAGGCCACGGCGACCTACCTCAGCCGCCTGCTCACGACCCTCGAGATCAAGGTCACCCGCCTCGCGTCGGGCCTGCCCGTCGGCGGCGACCTCGAGTACGCCGACGAGGTCACCCTCGGCCGCGCCTTCGAGGGCCGTCGCGTCGTCGGCTGAGCCCGCGCAAGCCCCCCGGCGTCGGTTGTGGATGTCGGAGGCTCCGCGTAGAACGGAGCCATGGCGAGCAAGGGTACGGAGTGGGTCGCGGGATACGTCGCGGCATGGGAGTCGAACGATCCCGAGCAGATCGGGGCGCTGTTCACGGATGACGCGGTCTACCTCACCGCGCCAGACGTCGAACCTCGGCGCGGCCGCGACGCGATCGTGGCCGGTTGGCTCGAAGATCTCGACGAGCCCGGCACGTGGAGCTTCGACTGGAAGATCCTCGACGAGCGCGACGGCCTCGTGCTCGTGCAGGGGCGCACCGAATACCCCGCCGAGAAGGACTACCTGAACCTCTGGATCATCCGCCTGGCCGACGACGGTCGCGCCACCGAGTACACCGAGTGGTACATGCCGCGTCCGCACAAGGGCTGACGCGGCATCCGTTCGTTGGAGCGGCGACGCTAGCGCAGCACCTCGACGAGCACGATCCAGGAGTGGAGGATCGCGGACGCGATCGCGAGGATCGCGCCTGCGGCGAAGAACCACAGCCCGGCGGCGACTGAGCCGGTCATCAGCAGCACGCCGCCGATGAGGTAGCTGGTGATGGGCACCGTGCCGGCGATCGACTTCGCCATCCGCCGCACGGTCGCGAGCACCTGGTCGTGCATGATCGCACGGATGGCCCGGACCTCGAAGGCCGCCGCGAGGATCGCGCCCACGAAGACCTCGAGGCCGTACGCCCACGCCGGCTGGTCGGGCGCCAGCCCGAGCGCCGTGGCCGCGAGCGCGACGAGCAGCGTGGTGAGGGCCGTCGCCATGCGGACCGGGAGCGACCTCGAGGCCACGATCGCCTTCAGGTTCACCGACATGGCGACGATGAGCAGTCCCGCCAGCGCCGCCGTGGCGCCGGCCATCGCCACGTTGAACTGCGACCACTCGTCGGCGAGCTCGGACATGGCCGCACTCTACGCCGGAGCCCGACCTCCGGGCCACGGGTGACGCGGCACCCGCTCGCTAGCGCAGCACCTCGACGAGCACGACCCACGAGAAGAGCAGGCCGGCGATGATGCTCAGCACGGAGCCGACCGCCATCGTGACGAGGCCCGCCTCGAGGGAGCCCGCGATGACGAGGAGCGAGCCCCCCAGGAAGGCGGCGATCGGCAGGATGCCGGCGATGCTCTTCAGGATCCGGTCGGTCGTGGAGACGTGGTCCTCGCGTGCCACGACCCGGATCGCGTGCCACTGGAAGATCGCCGCGAGCACCGTGGCGACGAGCACCTCGATGCCGTAGGCGATCGAGGGCTGTCCCGGTACGAGTCCGAACGCACCCGCTGTCAGCGCGAGGACGAGGGCGGCGATCGATGCCGCTGCGCGCGGCGGCAGGGTCGGCGACTTCATGATCTCCGCGATGTTGACCGACATCGCGACGATCAGGAGACCGGCCAGGGCGGCGGTCGCCCCGACCATCGCCACGTTGAAGTCCGTCCACCCCTCGAGCGCCTCAGACATGCCCGCATGCTACCGGCGGATCCGCGCGGATCCGGGGAGGTGGGGCGGGCTCACACCTCCGTCACATTGCCGGGGCCGCATACGGGCCGCCGTATGATGGTGCTTCCGGCGCCGGGTGTCCCCTTTCCCCGGCCGCAGTCCACTTCGGGAGCGCCTACGTGAGCTTGATCGTGCAGAAGTTCGGCGGGTCGTCCGTCGCCGATGCGGAGAGCATCAAGCGGGTCGCGAAGCGCATCGTCGAGACCCGCAAGGCGGGCAACGACGTCGTCGTCGCCGTCTCGGCGATGGGCGACACGACCGACGAACTGCTCGACCTCGCGCACGAGGTCACGCCGATCCCGGCGCCCCGCGAGCTCGACATGCTCCTCACCTCGGGCGAGCGCATCTCGATGGCGCTCCTCGCGATGGCGATCAAGAGCATGGGCCACGAGGCGCGGTCGTTCACCGGCAGCCAGGCCGGCATGATCACGGATGCCACGCACGGCGCCGCGCGCATCGTGGAGGTCACCCCGGTGCGCCTCCGCGAGGCGCTCGACGACGGCGCGGTCGTCATCGTCGCCGGCTTCCAGGGCTTCAGCCGGGAATCCCGTGACATCACGACCCTCGGACGCGGCGGCAGCGACACCACGGCCGTCGCCCTCGCCGCGGCGCTCGACGCCGACGTCTGCGAGATCTACACCGACGTCGACGGCGTCTTCACGTCCGACCCCCGCGTCGTGAAGAAGGCCCGCAAGCTCGACAAGATCACCAGCGAGGAGATGCTCGAGCTCGCGGCATCCGGAGCCAAGGTCCTGCACATCAGGGCGGTCGAGTACGCCCGCCGCCACGGCGTCACCCTGCACGTGCGTTCGTCGTTCAACAACAGCGAGGGGACGATCGTCTACGACCCCTCGCGTCTTCCCGAAGGAGCAGCTGTGGAAGAGTCCGTCATCGCGGGTGTCGCGGTCGACCTGACCGAGGCGAAGATCACGGTCGTCGGCGTGCCCGACGTTCCCGGTGTCGCCGCCAAGATCTTCAAGATCGTCGCGAACACCAACGCCAACGTCGACATGATCGTGCAGAACGTCTCGGCCGCGTCCACCGGACGCACCGACATCTCGTTCACCCTCCCGAAGTCCGACGGCGAGCGTGCCCTCACGGCGCTGTCGAACGCGCAGGATGCGATCGGCTTCACGTCGCTGCAGTACGACGACCAGATCGGCAAGCTCTCGCTCGTCGGCGCGGCCATGCGGTCGGCGGCGGGCATCTCCGCGCGGCTCTTCGAGGCGCTCTACGAGGCGGGCATCAACATCGAGATGATCTCGACGAGCGAGATCCGCATCTCCGTGGTCACGCGCGCCGACAGCGTCCACGCGGCCGCCCGCGCGGTGCACACCGCGTTCGAGCTCGACGCCGAGGAGGACGCGGTGGTGCACGCCGGCACCGGCCGCTGAGCACCGAGCAACGCCTGCCACGGGGCATCCGTCGACTGCCGCACTTCGCGGAAAACCTGCCAGAGGCCTGCGGATCGACGTCATGCGACGTCGCCCGGCCGCGACGTCGGGCACACTGGAATGAGGGCATCGCCCGGAGGACCACGCGGAATCACGTTCCGCGAGTGAGGAACAGCACCATGGCTCAGGGAGTGAACATCGGCGTCGTCGGCGCCACCGGACAGGTGGGTGCCGTCGTGCGCCGCCTGCTCGAGGAGCGCGACTTCCCGGTCGCGTCGATCCGCTACTTCGCCTCGGCGCGCTCGGCCGGCTCGACCCTGCCGTGGAAGGGCCAGGACATCGTGATCGAGGACGCCTCGACCGCCGATCCGACGGGCCTCGACATCGCGATCTTCTCGGCCGGTGCCACCACCTCGAAGGCGCAGGCGCCGCGCTTCGCCGCTGCCGGCGTCACGGTCATCGACAACTCCAGCGGCTGGCGCATGGACCCCGACGTGCCGCTGGTCGTCAGCGAGGTGAACCCGCACGCCATCGACGAGGCGAAGAAGGGCATCATCGCCAACCCGAACTGCACCACCATGGCGGCCATGCCCGTGCTCAAGGTGCTGCATGACGAGGCCGGCCTCGAGCGCCTCATAATCTCGACCTACCAGGCCGTGTCGGGCGCGGGTCTCGCGGGCGGCGAGGAGCTGCTCGAGCAGGCTCGCGCGGCGGTGGCGCAGGACGCCATCGGGCTCGTGCACGACGGCCGCGCCGTCGATTTCCCCGAGGCCCAGAAGTTCCCGCGCACGATCGCGTTCGACGTGATCCCGCTGGCCGGCTCGATCGTCGACGACGGCGACCTCGAGACCGACGAGGAGAAGAAGCTCCGCAACGAGAGCCGCAAGATCCTCGAGCTCCCGGGCCTGCGCGTGGCGGGCACCTGCGTGCGCGTGCCGGTCTTCACCGGTCACTCGCTCTCGATCCACGCCGAGTTCGCGAACGCGATCACCCCCGAGCGGGCCACCGAGCTGCTCGCGGATGCCCCGGGCGTCGCGCTTTCCGACGTGCCCACGCCGCTCCAGGCCGCCGGCAACGACCCGAGCTACGTCGGCCGTATCCGCCAGGACCAGTCCGCGCCCGAGGGCAAGGGTCTCGTGCTCTTCGTCTCGAACGACAACCTGCGCAAGGGCGCCGCCCTCAACGCCGTGCAGATCGCGGAGCTCGTCGCCGCGAAGCTGCCGGTCGCGGTCTAGGAGCCGGCCGGGCGGTGTCCCGCCGAGCGATCGGGCGTGGCGCGGCGGCGGTCGTCGTCGCGGTCGGATGCCTCGTGCTCGCCGCCTGCGGCGCGCCCGCGACCTCCGTGCCCGGGCAGGCTGCCGCACCGTCGCCGGGTCAGGTCGTGGTCGCGTTCTACGGCGACTCGTACACGCGCGGGACCGGCGCGAGCACGCCCGAGCACCGCTGGTCGACGATCGTCGCGAACGAGCGCGGCTGGTGGGAGTTCAACCCCAGCGTCGACGGCCTCGGCTACGTGAACAACCGCGACCTCGTCGCGGCCGGCGCGGACGGCGACCTGGTCGACCGGATCGTCGACCACGACCCGGCGCCCGATGTCGTGATCGTGACGATGGGCCTCAACGACAACTTCTCGATGCCCGCTCGCGCGGATGAGATCGAGGCCGCGATCGGCGCCGACCTGCGGCGCTTCCGCGATGAACTGCCCGACGCGCGCCTCGTGGTCGTCGAGCCGTTCTGGTACACCGACACGCGGCCGGACTCGGTCGACGAGATCATCGGGTGGGTCGAGTCGGCCGCCGCCGACGTCGGGGCGGACCACATCACGGGCGCCTCACGCTGGCTCCAGGGGCATCCGGAGTGGATGGCCGCCGACGGCATCCACCCGAACGACGAGGGCTACGCCGAGCTCGCGCGCCGCACGGACGCGGAGCTCCAGCGCCTCGGGCTCTGAAGCGCCCTGCTGCGCCCTCGACGAGGGCCTGAGCGCACCTGTGGTTGACG
The DNA here is from genome assembly GCF_042796995.1 of Agromyces sp. NPDC057865. Taxonomy (NCBI): domain Bacteria; kingdom Bacillati; phylum Actinomycetota; class Actinomycetes; order Micrococcales; family Microbacteriaceae; genus Agromyces; species Agromyces sp. NPDC057865. Next base: position 720,807 of record NZ_JBHVMJ010000003.1, read on the forward strand.
TTTCTGAGTTTTGTATACAGAATACTGACGAAGCAGTTCCCGACTCCGGTCCTCGACCGGACACTCCTGCAATGACGAAAGAGGTGGCGGAATGCCCCGCGCGAACTCGAAGATGAGGCGCCTGCTCGCGGTCGGAGCCGCGAGCGCTGTGATGATCGGCCTGGCAGCGTGCAGCGGGGGAGGAGGTGCATCCGATGAGAACACCGTCGTCTGGTCGACGTGGGGGACACCCGAGGAGCTCACGCGCTTCGAGGAGTTCAACGACGAGTTCATGAAGCGCCACCCCGACATCACGGTGGAGCTCCAGCCGGTGGCGAGCTACTCGGACTACCACTCGAAGCTCCTTGCGCAACTGACGAGCAACACGGCTCCCGACGTCTTCTACATCGGCGACGACAAGATCGGCCAGTTCGTCGACGCGAAGGTGCTCGCACCGCTCACGAAGCTCATGGAGTCCGACGCGAGCCAGACCCACCCCGACGACTTCTTCCCGGGCCTCTTCGGCGCGGCCGAGCAGGACGGCGAGATCTTCGCGGCGCCGAACGACTCGAACCCCGACGTGCTCTGGTACGACAAGCAGGCGCTCGCCGCCGCCGGGATCACCGAGGACCCGGCCGCGCTCGCCGAGGACGGTGAGTGGACCACCGAGAAGTACCTCGAGATGAACGACAAGCTGGCCGCGGCCGGCCTCACGGGCTCGATGTTCTGGAACTACTGGGCGACCCACTACAGCTGGATCTCCTCCCAGGGCGGCACCGCCTACGACGACTCGGGCGCGTTCGTCGGCAACGACGACGCCACGACGGTCGACGCGGTCGACACGCTCGGCCGCTACTTCCAGGACGGCACCTTCGTGGTCGCCGACTCCATGCCCGAGGGTGCCGGGGCCGACAGCGTGTTCGTCACCCACAAGGCGGGCTTCTTCTCGCAGGGCCGCTACACGATCGGCACCGTCGAGAGCGCGGGCGAGCAGGACAGCTACGACATCGTCCGGTGGCCGACGCCCGACGGCCAGGCCGTGCCCACGGGCGTTGCCACGTCCTACCTCGCGATCAACGGCAAGACCAAGGCGAAGGATGCCGCGTTCACGTTCTGGACCGAGTTCCTCTCCGCCGAGGGCCAGGTGTTCCGCCTCCAGGGCGGCGGTAACGCGGTCCCGTCGATCAAGGGCGCCGACGAGGTCGTGCTCGAGGACGGCTACCCGGCCCACGCGCAGACCTTCCTCGACATGCGGGACATCGGCTTCGAGGACTACGCGGCCGAGGCGGTCGTGCCCGGGCTCTCGACCGACGTGAGCGACCTGTTCCTCAAGCTCTACGAGGGCAAGGCCGACGCGGAGGGCACGCTCGACGCGGTCGCCGACCTGGTGGCCGACAAGACGGGCGAGTGAGCGGCGAGATGACCGTCATCACGGGCGACGCGACCGCAACTCCGGTCGCGTCGCCCGCGCCTCCCGCGCCATCTGCGCCGGGCGGACTCCGCAGGGAGTCCGCCTGGCGGCGGCGCGATAGACGCTGGGGCTACGTCTTCATCGGGCCGCAGGTCGTCGGCATGGCGCTCTTCGTGCTGCTGCCATTCGTCGCCAGCCTCGTGCTCGCCTTCGCCTCGTGGGACGGGCTGACCGAGCTCACGTGGGTGGGCTTCGAGAACTTCACGGCGCAGATGCAGGACGAGCTGCTGCTCCGCTCGATCGGCAACACCCTGCTCATCGCACTCATCACCGTGCCGATCGGGCTCGGCCTCGCCGTCGTCATCGCCGTCGCCCTCGAGAAGCTCAAGACCCGCACGCTCTACCTGATCCTGTTCTTCGCCCCGGTTGTCACGTCGACGGTGGCGGTGGCGATGATCTGGCAGCAGATGTTCCGCGTCGACGGGGTGCTGAGCGAGACGATCGCGAAGGTGTTCGGCATCGCCCCGCCCGACTGGCTGGGCGACCCGAGCCTCGCCCTGCTGGCCGTGTGCATCGTCTCGATCTGGTCGTCGCTCGGCCTCAACGTCATCATCTTCCTCGCGGGCCTGCAGAACATCTCGCCCTCGGTCATCGAGGCGGCGCGCATCGACGGTGCCGGCGCGTGGCGGCTGTTCCGCAGCATCCGGATGCCGCTGCTCTCGCCGATCATCTTCTTCTCGTCGATCGTGGCGTTCATCTCGTCGCTGCAGACCTTCGACACGGTATTCGTGCTGACCGCGGACGCCGGGCCGGACAACGCGACCCGCACGATCGTGTACCACATCTACGACCTCGGCTTCGGGCGCTTCGAGTTCGGACCGGCGAGCGCGGCATCCGTGATCCTGCTCGTGCTCACGCTCGTGATCACCGCGATCCAGTTCGGCGCCCAGAAGAAGTTCGTGCACTACGAGGACGACGCAGCATGACCGCAACAGACATCGAGACCACCATCGTCGGCCGGCCCGACCTCGAGCGACCGTCGTCGCCGCGCACCGGCGACGGACGACGGCGCGCCGGGTCCACCGCGCTCCACGTCGGGCTCGTCGTGGCCGGTGTGGCGATGGTGTTCCCGTTCGCGTGGATGCTCATCACGTCGTTCAAGACGCTCCCGCAGCTGCTGCAGGACCCGCGCAGCTTCTGGCCGGCACCGTGGACGCTCGACAACTACGTCGAGGCGTGGAACGCCGTGCCCTTCGGACAGGCGTACCTGAACAGCATCTACATCTGCGTCCTGGCCGTCGCGGGCACCCTGCTGACGGCCTCGATGGCGGGGTACGCGTTCGCCCGCATCCGGTTCCGTGGGAGCCGGGTGATCTTCATCGTCTTCCTCGCGACGCAGATGATCCCGAAGCAGGTGACGCTGATCCCGTTCTACCTGCTGATGGCCCAGTTCGGCTGGGTCGACTCCCATCTGTCGCTCATCGTGCCGGCGATGCTCGTGAACCCGTTCGCCGTGTTCCTGATGCGCCAGTTCGTGCTGTCGCTGCCGAAGGAGCTCGAGGAGGCGGCGCTCGTCGACGGCGCCGGCCGCTGGCGCACGTTCTGGAGCATCATCCTGCCGAACCTCAAGCCCGGCCTCGGTGCGCTCAGCATCATCGTCGCGCTCGACGTCTGGAACAGCTTCCTCTTCCCGCTGGTGCTGCTGAACTCGCCCGACCTCTTCACGGTTCCGCTGCTCCTCTCGAGCTTCCGCGGCCAGTTCGGGTCGATCAACTACGGGCTCGTCATGGCGGCGTCGGCCCTGGCCACGATCCCCATGCTCATCGCCTTCGTGATCGGGCAGCGTCGCATCCTCAACAGCATGGCCGCATCGGGCCTGGGCGGGCGATGAGCCGGTCGGATGCCGCGTGGCTCGCCGCGCTGGCGGGGGAGCACCTCGACCTGGTGCAGGCGCCGTTCACACTGCCGCGCTCGCGCATCCTCGTGTTCCGCGAGGGCGACGGCGTGCGGGTGCACACGTCGGAGTACGAGCGCGCGCTCGACGACTGCCGCGTGCTCGACGCGCTCGTGGTTCGCAACGCGTCGGGCGACGCGCTCGCGATCACCCGGGTGCTGCCGCACGCGATCGAGTTCGGCGATGGGGCCGTGACGCTCGGCTTCGCGGGACCGGGGGCGCTCACCGTCGGACTCGGGAACGCGCCGGGCCCCTCGTCGCCCGGGAGCGCCTCCGTCGAATGGACGACCCCCGATGGCGAGGCCCAGCGCGCCGAGCTCGGTGCGGACGCTCCCGCCATCCGGTTCGACGTCTCGGCCGACCGGAGCGTGGTCACCGCGGCATCCGCGACCCATGCCGTCGACGTCGCCGACGGCGAGGCGCTCTGGCTCGAGTGGTTCGCGAAGTGCCCCGTCGTGCGCGACGACCTGCAGGCCATGACCGCATTCTGCTGGTGGGTCCTGGGCGCGAACGTCGTCGAACTCCCGGCGCTCGGCCGGGCGCGGGCGGTCGTCCCCTCCAAGATCGGCTACGTCGGGCTGTGGCAGTGGGACGCCTACTTCATCGCGGTCGGCCTCCGACACGGCGATCCGGTGCTGGCCCGGGAGCAGCTCGAGCTGGCCCTTCGGTTCCCGAGTCCCGACGGGCAGCTGCCCGACGTCGTGCACGAACTCGGCGTGCTCGCCACGAGCGACGACCTGCCGCCCGGCGATCGCGAGAACCTGCGCCGTGCCGGCTCCACGATCGCCGACCCGTCGGCGCCCGTGCCGCTCACCAAGCCGCCGCTCGCGGCGTGGGCGCTCGCGAAGGTGCTCGACGCGGAGCCCGCCGACGCCTGGGCCAGGGAGCAGCTCGCCGTGATCCGCCGATCTCAGGACTGGTGGTTCGCCGCGTCCGACCTCGATCACGACGGCCTGCCCGAGTACGGGCATCCGTACTCCTCCGGGCTGGACGACAGCCCGATCTTCGATGGGCCCCTGCCGACGACCGCTCCCGATCTCGGCGCGTACCTCGTGCGACAGGACCTCGAGCTCGCCCGCTTCGCGGAGCGGTTCGGCGATGCGGATGCCGCGGCTCACCGCACGCGCGCCGAGCGAACGCTCGTCCGGCTGCTCGAGCTCTGGGACGACGAGCGCGGCATCTTCCGCGCGCGAGCGGCCGGCACGGACGTCGCGAGCGACACCGTCGTCGGCCTCATGCCGCTGCTCACCGGGCGCCTGCCCGAGGCCGTCGTCGACCGCCTGGTCGCCGCACTCGCCGACCAGCGGCGTTTCGGCACGCCGTGGACGGTGCCCACCGTGGCCGTGGGCGATCCCGACTTCTCCGACGAGCGCATGTGGCGCGGACCCGTCTGGGTGAACACCAACGCGCTCGTCGTCGAGGGACTGCGTGCGTCGGGCCATCCGGCGCTCGCTCGCGACCTCGCCGAACGCACGGTCGCGCTCGTCGTGCACGGCGGCGGCCCCCACGAGTACTTCAACCCGTTCACGGGGGAGAAGGCGCGCACCGCCACGACGGCGTTCGGCTGGTCGGCGGCGCTGTTCATCGACCTCGCGGTCGGGCTCTCCGCCTCGCCGGGGGAGTAGCGCCCCCTCGCGGCCTCATCGTGAGATCCGCGGGGGCCGCGTCCCGCAAGGCCCACCTCGATTCTCGCATCGCGTGTACTGTATACAAAATACCGAAGACAAAGGAGTCACATGAAAGCGCGCACCCTGCTCGTGCCCGTCGCGGCAGTCGCCCTGCTCTCCGGCTGCACGATGGGCGGCGGCGCCCCGGCCGCGGTCGTGCTCGATCCCGACGCGGACGTGACGGGCCGGATCACCGTGTGGTCGTGGGATGTCGCGGCCACCGCCCTCGACCGGCTGGGCGCGGCGTTCGAGGCCGATCACCCCGGGACCGAGATCGACGTGGTCGACGTCGGCTACGACAACGCGTACGACAAGCTCTCCGTCGGCCTCCAGGCGGGCAGCGGCCTGCCCGACGTGGTGACGATCGAGACCGACCGGGCGCCCGGCTACATCAACGAGTTCCCGGCCGGGCTCGTCGACCTCACGCCGGTCCTCGGCGACGACGAAGCCGACTTCGACCCGTTCAAGTGGTCGGCGCAGTCCGACGCCGACGGAGCACTCCGGGTCGCGCCGTGGGATTCGGGCACCGTCGGGCTGTTCTTCCGCACCGACTACTTCGACGAGGCGGGCGTCGATCCAGCAGCGGTCGCGACCTGGGACGACCTCGTCGCCGCCGGCGAGACGATCAAGGCGAAGACGGGCCACACCCTCCTCTCGCTCGACGTCGCCACCGGCGCGGGCTTCCAGATGCTCCTGCAGCAGCAGGGCCTCGGCCTCTTCGACGAGGCCGGCGAGATCACGATCACCTCCCCGGAGGCGGTCGAGGCGCTCACGCTCCTCCAGACGATCAACGAGAAGGGCCTGCTGAAGAACGTGAGGGGCTGGGACGGTCGCGTCACCTCCGCCAAGGACGGCGACTCGGCGGTCACTCCCGAGGCCGTGTGGTGGATCGGGACCCTGCTCGGCGACGCCCCGGAGCTCTCGGGCACCTACGACGTCACGGAGCTGCCGGCCTTCGCGGAGGGCGGCGTCCGCACCTCGAACAGCGGCGGCTCCGGTCTCGCCGTGCCGGCTCAGGCGAAGAACCCGCAGCTCGCCGCGGCCTTCGTCGAGTACGCGCTCGCCGACGCCGATCACCAGGCATCGATGATGGCGAACGAAGGGCTCTTCCCGTCGTACCTGCCCGCGCTGCAGGACGGATACTTCTCCGAGCCGCAGGAGTACTTCGGCGGCCGGCCGGTCTACGAGCTCTTCGCCGAGCAGACCGCGAACATCCCGCCGATCACCTTCACGACGGACAACGCGGAGGCGAGCGACATCGTGGCGAACGCCGTCGTCGCCGCCGTGCTGAACGGCGCCGACCCGGCGACCGTGCTGCAGGATGCCGCCGAGCAGATCGCGACGGCCACCGGGCGCGAGATCGCGGAGTAGTCATGGCCGTCACCGCCCTGGCCGTGCGCGAGGCGGAGACCACCGCGCGCCGTCGGACGCTGGGGCGCAGGCTCCAGCGTCCGGGGGCGTGGTTCGTGCTCCCCGCCGTCGTGCTCCTCGTCGTCTTCTTCACCTACCCGCTGGTGTCCTCGCTGTGGCAGAGCTTCTTCGCGACGTCGGGCGGGATCTCGACCTGGGTCGGACTCGAGCAGTATGCGCGCCTCTTCCGGGACCCGCTCATCGGCAAGAGCCTGGTGAACGCCGGCATCATCCTCGTGATCCAGGTACCGCTCATGATCGGCCTCGCGGTCGGACTCGCGTACCTCCTGAACCAGACGTGGCTGCGGTTCCGGTCGGGGTTCCGGCTGCTCGCCTTCCTGCCCGCGGTCACGACGCTCGTGGCGTACGCCGTCGTCTTCCGCGTGATGCTCGCCACCGACGGCGGCGCCGTGAACCAGCTGCTCGGGTTCGTCGGCGTCGCTCCGATCGACTGGCTGAACAACGAGTGGTGGGCGCGCGTCGCCCTGATCGCCGCGATCACGTGGCGCTGGACGGGCTACAACATGGTCATCATCCTCGCGGGGCTCCAGTCGATCCCGGCCGAGCTCTACGAGGCCGCACGCATCGACGGCGCCGGTCGATGGCAGATCTTCACGAAGGTGGTCATCCCGCAACTGCGGCCGGTGCTGATCTTCACGACGGTGACGTCGACCATCGGGGCGCTCCAGCTCTTCGACGAGAACTTCATCCTCACCGAGGGCGGCCCGAACGACGCCACGCTGACCCCGGTCCTGTACCTGTACAAGGTCGGATTCCGGCAATTCGACTTCGGCTACGCCTCGGCGATCGCGTGGCTCCTCGTGGCGCTCACCGCGATCATCGCCGTCGTGCAGTTCCGACTGATGAGGGAGAAGCCATGAGCACCGCCACCACGTCAGCGCCGGCGGAGACGCCCGAGTCGACGCCGCGGCTCGAGACCGCGACCGGATCCGCGGCGATCGCGGTGCGACGAGGCATCCTGCGCGCGCCCGTGTACGTCGTGCTCGCGATCGCCGCCGTGCTCTCGGTGCTGCCGTTCTGCTGGATGATCATCGCCTCGACGCACGAGACCTCCGACCTGTTCGGCACGCCGTTGCCCGTCACGCCCGGCGGAGCGCTGTGGGAGAACCTCGCGCGCCTCCAGGAGTCCGTGAACTTCAGCCAGGTCATGTTCAACAGCTTCGCGATCGCGGTGGTCTACACGGTGTTCAGCTCGATCGTCAGCATCATGTGCGGCTACGGCCTCGCGACGTACCGGTTCCGGGGCCGGAGCATCCTGCTCGGCGTCGTGCTCGTGACGATGATGATCCCGATGCAGGTGCTGCTCGTGCCGCTGTTCCAGATGATGGCGAGCGCCGGATGGATCGACAGCTACCAGGCGGTCGTCCTGCCGTTCCTCGCGAATGCGTTCGGGATCTTCCTCATGCGCCAGGGCTTCCTCGACTTCCCGGTGTCCCTGATCGAGGCGGCGCGCATCGACGGGGCGAACGAGTTCCGCACCTTCTACCGGATCGTGCTGCCCGTGGCCCGGCCGCAGATCGCCGCCCTCGTGATCTACACCTTCATCAGCCAGTGGAACGCGTTCATCTGGCCGCTGCTCATGCTGAACACGGAGGACCGGTACACGGTCCCGGTGGCGCTCAACACCATGATCGGGATGTCGCGGGTCGACTACTCCGGACTGATGCTCGGATCGCTCCTCGCCACGCTGCCGCTGATGCTGCTGTTCCTGGTGTTCCAGAAGCAGTTCGTGTCGGGCCTGCTGGGCGGAGCGGTCAAGGGCTGATGCGCTCACGCGACCGGCGAGGGGTCGCGATCCGGCGCCTCACGCCGGCGCGACCCACGCCGGCGTCAGGCGCTGAAGTACGTGCTCGAGGCGTTGTCGAGGATGCGCCGCATCCCGTTCATCCAGTTCGCCTTGAGGGCCTCGACGGCCCCCGGCACGTCACCCTCGGCGAGGTGGTCGGCGATCTCGGCGTGCTCGGCGGCGACGCGCTCGATCATCACGTCGTTCGGCACGAGGAGGGACTCGTACCGGTGGAATGCACCGCGCACGTTCGCGATCACGTCGAGGAGTCGCTGGTTCGGGCACGCCGAGAGCATGATCCCGTGCCATTCGTCGTCCTTCGAGACGACCAGCGCATGCTCGACGACCTCCTGGTCGAACTCCGCAGCGAGGGCCGCCAGGCGCCGGCCGATGGCGCGCAGCCCGTCGACGGGGCTGAGCTCCAGAGCGAGGCTCTCGAGCGCCGCCATCACGGGGGCGAGGTCCTCGAACTCCTGGGCGCTGAGCGGGACGAAGCGGAATCCCTTGCCGTTCTCGCTCGCGATCTGCCCTTCGCTCTCGAGCGCGATGAGGGCCTCGCGAAGGGGAGTGCGGCTGACGCCGAGCTCGTTCGCGAGCTGCACCTCGTTGATGCCCTCGCCCGGCTGCACGTCACCAGCACGCATCCGCGCGAGCAGCTCCTCGCGCACCTGAGCGCGCAGCGTCTTGCGTTCGATCGCCATCAAGTCCTCCAGGCCCCTCGGCCATTGCGGTCAGCCTAGGGCTTGACCGGCCCCGGCATCCGGCATACGGTGTCTGTATACAGAATACAGTCCGCAATCGCGGCTGTAAAGGATCGCGAGCACTCAGAGAGGAGACGGCGTGGCCGACGACACCCCGCGGAGCATCCGACTCGACGCGCTCGCCTACGGCGGCGACTACAACCCCGACCAGTGGCCGGAGGACGTCTGGCGCGAGGATGCGCGGCTCATGCGGGAAGCGGGGGTCAACCTCGTGAGCCTGCCCGTGTTCTCGTGGCCGCAGCTCGAGCCGGAGCCGGGCGTGTACGACTGGGGCTGGCTCGACCGGGTCATCGAGGTGCTGTGGGACGCGGGAGTCAAGATCGACCTCGCGACCGCGACCGCGACCCCGCCGTCGTGGCTCATCCGCCGTCATCCCGAGATGCTGCCGTGGGACGCCGACGGCCTTCGGCTCGAGTTCGGGTCGCGCCAGGCGTACTGCCCGAGCTCGCCGGTCTGGCGCGAGCACGTCGCACGCATGGCCCGCGCGATGGCGGAGCGCTACGGCGAGCACCCCGCGCTCGCGCTCTGGCACGTCTCGAACGAGTACGGCGACCACGTCTCCCGGTGCTGGTGCCCCGAGTCGTCCGCGCACTTCCGCCGCTGGCTCGAGGCGCGCTACGGCGACCTCGACGGGCTGAACGAGGCCTGGGGCGTGAACGTGTGGGGACAGCGCTACACCGCATGGGCCCACGTCGAGGTGCCTCGCCGTGCCACGGGCCCGGTCAACCCCACGCAGCTGCTCGACTTCGAGCGGTTCTCCTCCGATGCGCTCCTCGAGCTGTTCCGGATCGAGGTCGACGTGCTGCGGGAGGTCACGCCCGACGTCGCGGTGACGACGAACTTCATGAGCCTCCTGCGCGACCTCGACTACTGGGAGTTCGCCGCCGCGGAGGACCTCGTGACCGATGACGCCTACCCGGACCCCGCCGATCCGCTCGCGCATGTGCCGGCCGCGCTGAACTACGGGCTCATGCGCTCGCTGAAGGGCGGGCAGCCGTGGCTGCTGCTCGAGCAGGCCGCGAGCGCGGTCAGCTGGCGCGACGTGAACGTGCCGAAGGCGCCGGGGCAGATGCGCATCGACAGCCTGCAGGCCATCGCGCACGGCTCGGACGGCGCGATGTTCTTCCAGTGGCGGCAGGCGAGGTACGGCCAGGAGAAGTTCCACTCGGCGATGCTCGGCCATCGCGGCGAGGCCTCGCGCTCGTTCCAGGAGACGAAGGCGTTCGGGGCCGAGCTGCAACGCCTCGAGGTCGTCCGCGGCACCCGCGTCCGTGCGCGCGTCGCGCTCGTCGTCGACTGGGACTCCTGGTGGGGCTCGTCGGCCGCCGAGTCGCTGCCGTCGCAGCGCCTCGACTGGCTCGGGCAGGCTCGAGCGTGGAACGCCGCCCTCTACATGCTGGGCCATCCCGTCGACACCGTGCGCGCCACCGGTCCGTTCGACGCGTACGACGTCGTCGTGGTGCCGAACCTCTACATCGCGGATGCCGCACAGGCAAACGCGCTCGCCGACTTCGTCGCGCGAGGCGGCCAGCTCGTGGTCGGTCCGTTCTCGGGGGTCGTCGACGCGACCGAGAAGGTGCACGACGGCGGCGCGCCGGGGCCGCTCCGCGAGCTGCTCGGCATCGAGGTCGACGAGCACTGGCCGGTTCCCGACGGGCGCACCGAGCAGGTGCGGTTCCTCGACCGAGGCGTCGGCTTCTCGACCGAGGTGTGGGGCGAATGGATCGAGCCGCACGGCGGCACCGAGGTCCTCGCGCGCTATGCGTCGGGCGAGCTCGACGGGCGTCCGGCGGTGACGCGACGGCGTGCGGCGGCGGGCGGCGGCGGTGCCTGGTACCTGAGCGCCGCGCTCGAGCCGGCCGGCATGATCGCGCTCTTCCGCGACGTGCTCGACTCGGCGGGCCTCCCGGCCCGCGCGCGCACCGACGCCGATCTCGAGGCCGTCACGCGGTCCGACGACACCACCGACTACACGTTCGTGCTGAACCATGGGCGCGGCGACCTCGCGGTCGACGTGCCCGAAGGCGCCGTCGACCTGCTCACCGGCATCCACTCGACGGGCCGGCTCGAGCTCGGCCGGTACGGCGCCGCCGTGCTCGCCACCCCGCGCGCCGAGACGGCGCCCTTCATCACCCTGTCCGACACCACCGACTGAGGCACCATGACCGATCCCTTCGTCCATCCGTACATCCCCAACACCGCGCCCGAGTCGAGGGCCGCGATGCTCGCCGCCGTCGGCGCGGCATCCGTCGACGAGTTCTACGCCGACGTCCCCGCCGACCTGCGCCTCGACCGCCCGCTCGACCTGCCCGAGCCGCTCGTCGCCGAACAGGACCTCGCCCGGCACGTCGAGGGCCTGCTCGCGAAGAACACCTCGACACGGCGGCGGCTGAGCTTCCTCGGCGCGGGCACGTACCACCACTACGTGCCGGCGGTCGTCGACGAGGTGATCGGGCGCAGCGAGTTCCTCACCGCCTACGCGGGGGAGCCGTACGAGGATCACGGTCGCTTCCAGGCGCTCTTCCAGTACCAGTCGCTCATGGCCGAGCTCCTCGAGATGGACGTCGTCAACGTTCCCACCTACGACGGGTACCAGGCCACGGCGACGGCGCTGTCGATGGCCGGTCGCATGTCGGGACGCCGTCGCATCCTCGTCGCGAGCGACGTGCTGCCCGCGAAGCTGTCGAAGGTGCACGACTTCGTGCGCGTGCACCTGGACCTCGAGTTCGTGCCGACGGTCGACGGCGTCGCGGATGTCCCCGGCCTCGCGTCGCGGCTCGGCGACGACGTCGCCGCGGTGTGGGTCGAGACCCCGAGCTGCACGGGCGCGCTCGAGGCGAGACTCGGCGAGATCGCCGTCGCGGCGCATGCCGCCGGTGCCGTGCTCGTGGTCGGCACCGATCCGATCGGCTACGGCGTGCTCACCCCGCCGGCCGTGCACGGGGCGGACATCGTCTGCGGCGACATCCAGTCGCTCGGGCTGCACCAGTGGTACGGGGGCGCGCACGGCGGGTTCATCGCCGTGCACGACGACCCCCGCTTCATCATGGAGATGCCCTCACGCCTCTTCGGTCTCGCCGCCACCGACGTGCCGGGCGAGTACGGATTCGGCGACGTCGCGTACGACCGCACCTCCTTCGCCCTCCGCGAAGAGGGCAAGGAGTGGGTCGGCACCGCGGCCGCCCTGTGGGGCATCGCCGCCGGCGTCTACCTGGCGCTCATGGGCCCGCAGGGGATGCGCGAGCTCGGCGAACTGCTGCTCGCGCGCACCCGGTACGCGCAGCAGCGCCTCGCCGCGATCCCCGGAGTCGAGCTCGGCGACGCTGCGACCCACCTGCGCGAGTTCACCGTCGACCTGGCCGCCACCGGCCTCGGCTCGGCCGACGTCGTCGAGGCGCTCCGCGCGCACGGCATCGAGCCCGGCGTCCCGGTCGACGAGTACCGCCTCCTCGTCTGCGTCACCGAGATGACGAACCAGGCGGACATCGACCGGCTGGCCGCCGAGCTCGATGCACTCGTCCAGACGCACCGCCACCCGGCATCCGCACCCATCCACGCCCTCCAGGAGCAGAACGCATGAGCCTCCCCATCGCCCCCAAGCCGGGCATCCGCCGGTTCCACCAGGCGAGGTGGGACGAGCCCCTCGTCTTCGAGCTCTCGACGCCCGGCGAACGCGGCGTGGCCGTTCCCCCGGTCGAACGCGACGTGCGGGCCGAAGTGGGCGACGTGGTCGGCGCCCTGCCCGACGGACTGCGCCGCACCACCCCGCCCGCCCTCCCCGAGCTCGGCCAGATGCGCGTCCTCAAGCACTACCTGCGCCTTTCGCAGGAGACGCTCGGTGCCGACCTCAACGTCGACGTCGGGCAGGGCACGTGCACGATGAAGTACGCGCCGAAGGTGAACGAGCGACTCGTCTCGACGCCCGACCTCACCGCGATGCATCCCCTGCAGGACGCCGACGACGCGCAGGGCGTGCTCGAGATCGTGTGGCGCACCGAGCGGATGCTGGCCGAGATCTCGGGCATGGACGAGGTGTCGCTGCACACCCAGGGCGGGTCGGCGGCGATCTGGGCGAACATCGCGATGATCCGGGCGTACCACGAGGCCAACGGCGAGGGGGAGGTGCGCCGCGAGGTCATCACGACGATCTTCAGCCACCCGTCGAACGCGGCCGCCGCGAAGGCCGCGGGCTACGACGTCATCACGCTGCATCCCGACGCCGACGGGTACCCCGACCTCGCGGCCCTGCGTCTCGCGCTGTCGCCGCGAACCGCCGCCATCATGGTCACCAATCCCGAGGACACGGGCATCTACAACCCCGCGATCCGGGAATGGGTCGACGCGGCGCACGCGGTCGGCGCCCTCGCCTCGTACGACCAGGCGAACGCGAACGGCATCCTCGGCATCACGCGTGCGCGAGACGCCGGATTCGACGTGTGCCACTTCAACCTGCACAAGACGTTCGGCACCCCGCACGGATGCGGCGGGCCGGGCGCCGGGGCGAACGCGGTGAGCGCGGCACTCGCCCGCTTCCTGCCCGGCCCACGGGTTGTCCGCGACCGCGACCGGTTCGTCGTCGAGGAGGCGGGGCCGGCGTCGATCGGCTCGGTCGCGCCGTTCCACGGCGTGATCCCGAACATCGTGCGGGCCTACGCGTGGCTGATGGCGCTCGGGACGCCCGGCCTGCGGGCGGTCGCCGAGACCGCCGTGCTGAACAACAACTACCTGATGAAGAAGGTGCTCGAGATCCCGGGGGCGTCGGCGCCGTACGCCGTCGGCCGGCGACGGATCGAGCAGGTGCGCTACTCGTGGCAGGAGCTCCACGAGGAGACCGGGATCACGTCCGAGGAGATCGGCGTGCGGGCCAGCGACTTCGGCATGCACTACTGGACGAGCCACCACCCCTACGTCGTGCCGCAGCCGTTCACCCTCGAGCCCACCGAGTCCTACTCGATGGCGGAGCTCGACGAGTACGCCGCGGTCCTCGCGGAGGTCGCCCGCGAGGCGCGCGAGGAGCCCGAGACCGTGCGCACCGCGCCGCACCGCCAGACCGTGCACCACACCCACCACGACGACCTCGACGACCCCGATCGCTGGGCCATCACGTGGCGCGCCTACCGACGCAAGTACTTCGGCGGGACCGCCGCCTGACCATGCTCGGACTCATCGTCAATCCGGTCGCCGGTGTCGGCGGGCCCGCGGGGCTCGCCGGCAGCGACGGGGACGCGGTGCAGCGCCACGCCGTCGAGCGGGGCGCGACGCCGCGGGCCGGGGATCGGGCGCTCGCCGCGCTCGCCGTCGTCGCCGACGCCCGGCCCGGGGCATCCGTGCTCACGGCGGCAGGGCCGATGGGGGAGGACGTCGTCCGTCGGGCGGGACTCGATCCGATCGTGGTCTCCCGGCCCGTCACGCCGACGAGCCCTGCCGACACCGTCGCGGCCGCGCGTGCCCTCGCCGACGCGGGGGCGTCGCTCGTGCTCTTCGCGGGCGGCGACGGCACGGCTCGCGACGTCGCGACGGCGCTGTCGACCGACGTTTCGGCCCTCGGCATCCCGGCCGGCGTGAAGATGTACTCGCCCGTGTTCGCCGTGAGTCCGCGGGCGGCGGGCGGCCTCGCGGCCGCCTGGCTCGCCGCCGACGGTCGCGGGCTCCCGGTGCACGAGCGCGAGGTGCTCGACGTCGACGAGGAGGCGCTCCGTCGAGCCCGCGTCGAGCCGCGCCTCTTCGGCGTCCTCGCCGTGCCGACGCGTCCGGGCCGCACCCAGTCGCGAAAGGCCGCGACGCCCGCCGGCGAGCGGGCGGCCGTCGCGGGTGCGGCACGGGGCGCGGCATCCGCGATGCGGCCGGGCGTGCGCTACCTGCTCGGGCCGGGCGGCACGATGGCCGAGGTCGCGCGGGAGCTCGGGATCTCGAAGACGCCGCTCGGCGTCGACGTGGTGCTCGACGGCCGGGTGGTGCAGGCCGGCGCCTCGGAGTCCGACCTGCTCGAGCAGCTGGCCGCCGGCCCCGCCAAGGCCATGGTCTCGGTCATCGGCGGGCAGGGATTCCTGCTCGGTCGCGGCAACCAGCAGCTCTCCGCGCGCGTCATCCGCGCGCTCGGCGACGACCCGGTCGTGGTCGTCGCGCCCGAGCAGAAGCTCATCGACCTGGGCGGCCGTCCGCTCCTCGTCGACACCGGCGACGCCGAGGTGGACGTCGGGCTCGCCGGGTACGTCCGCGTCATCACCGGCTCCGCCACCACCAGCATCTATCCCGTCCATGCACCGGAACACGAAGGAGAAGGCCATGCGCCTTGAGAACAAGCAGGCCATCGTCACTGGAGGCGCCGGCGGCATCGGCCGCGCCACCTCGCTCGCGCTCGCGGCCGAGGGCGCCGCGGTCGCCGTCGTCGACCTGAACGCCGAGGCGGCCGAGGCGGTCGCCGCCGAGATCCGGGACGCCGGTGGCGTCGCGATCGCGATCGCGGCGGATGTCTCGAGCGAGTCCGACATCGAACGCGTCGTCGCGACGACCGTCGCGGAGCTCGGCGGCGTGAACGTCGTCTTCAACAATGCGGGCATCATCCGGCGCACCACCGCCGTCGAGACGACCGTCGAGGAATGGGACCGCGTCTTCGGCGTCAACGTGCGCTCGATCTTCCTCATGTGCAAGCACGTCGTGCCGGTCATGGCGTCGGCAGGCGGCGGATCGATCGTCAACACGGGCTCCGGCTGGGGCCTGAAGGGCGGAGGCCGGGCGATCTCCTACTGCGCGTCGAAGGGCGCGGTCGTGAACATGACCCGCGCGCTCGCGATCGACCACGGCCCGCAGGGCATCCGCGTCAACTCGGTGAACCCCGGAGACGTGAACACGGGGATGCTCCGCGACGAGGCCAGGCAGCTGTCGCAGGATGCCGACGCGTTCCTCGCGGAGGCCGCCGACCGGCCGCTCCAGCGCATGGGCGAACCGCGCGAGATCGCAGCGGCCGTGGTGTGGCTGGCAAGTGACGAGTCCAGCTACGTGACCGGCTCGGCGCTCGTGGTGGACGGCGGCGGCATCGCCTGAACGCGAATGCATGAGCATCCGGGTCATGAGCCCCGCAGGGGATGCATGACGCGGATTCTCATGCGTTTCCACCGGGCCGCGGGCGGCAGGAGCCGGCTCACCCCTCCCGCAGCGCCGCCACCACGTCGATCTCGACGAGGATGCTCGCGAGGCGCGAGCCCACGGTCGTGCGAACGGGGTACGGCTCGGTGAAGAACTCGGCGTAGGCCTCGTTGTACTCCGCGAAGTCGGCGAGGTCCTCGAGGTGCGCGGTCACCTTGACGACGTCGTCGAAGTCGAGCCCGTACTCGGCGAGCACGGCGCCGATGTTGCGGAGCACCTGCCGGGTCTGCTCGCGCACGCCGCCCTCGACGACCTGCCCGGTCGCCGGGTCCTGCGGACCGAAGCCCGCGGTGAACAGGAAGCCGTTGGCGACGACGCCGTGGCTGTAGGGCCCGGCGGGCTTGGGCGCGTTCGACAGGGTGACGGCGGTCTTGGACATGGTTCCTCCGGTTCGGTGGGTGGTCGTGGGCGATGGTCGGGCGGATGCCTCAGCCGAGCTCCCGCGCGATGAGGTCTGCCGTCTCGCGCAGGGCGGGCAGGTATGTCTTCAGGTGGTCGAGGTCCGCCACGACGCGGATCGCGGTGACGGAGATCGCGCCGACGACGCCGAGCGACGTGTGGATCGGCACTGCGACGCAGTTCACGTAGGGCTCGAACTCGCGGTCGTCGACCGCCCAGCCGCGGGCGGCGACGACGGCGAGCTCGCGGTCGAGGGCGTCGCGAGTCGCGATGGTGTGCTCGGTGAACCGCTGCCAGGTGACGCCGTCGAGCACGGCGTCGCGCCCGGCAGGGCCGAGGTCCGCAAGGATGGCCTTGCCCACCGCGGAGCAGTACGGGACGACCGCCTTGCCGATGCGCGAGTACATGCGCACGCCCGACTCGTCCTCGGCCTTGTCGACGTAGACGATCGAGCGGTCCATGAGCGCCGCGAGGTGCACGGTGTTGCCCGTGCGCCGCTGCAGGCGTCGGACGTGCTGGGCGCCCACCTCGCGCAGGTCGAGCGAGTCGAGCGCCTCCTTCGAGAGCGCCGCGAGCCGGGTGCCGAGCGTGTAGCGGCCGTTGCCGCGCCGGCGCACCCAGCCCACCTCCTCGAGCGCCTGCAGCTCGCGGAACATCGTGGAACGGTGCAGGCCGAACGCCTCGGCGAGCTCGGCGACCGTGCGCGGGTCGGCCGCGATCGCGTCGATGATGCGGGCCGCACGGATGACGCTCTGCGACATGTCAGGCCCCCGTCGAGGTCGAGGTGACGGCGGTACGCGAGCCCTCGGTCGCAGAACGCCGAGTGCTCCGACGGATGCCACGCCCGGGCGTCGCCCCGGTGAGCGCGCCGCCCGCCAGCACCGGCAGCCCGGCGACCAGCACGTCCTCGATGCCCTCCGCGAGGGCGAGCGGCTCGACGTACGTCGCTCGATCGCGCACGTGGGCGGCGTCGACGAGCACCAGGTCGGCGATCCACCCAGGCCTGATGCGTCCGCGAGCCCCGAGCCCGAAGCGGTCGGCGGCGCGCGTCGAGACGAGCGCCGCGGCATCCGCCCAGTCGAGCGCCTGCTGCTCGAGCACGAGCGAGCGGAGGTATCGCGCGAACGTGCCGCGGGCGCGCGGGTGCGGGTGCCCGCCGACGAAGATGCCGTCGGAGCCGCCGATCGCACGCGGATGCGCGATGATCGACGCGAGCTCGGCGGGCGAGCGCTCGTGCTGCACCGCCATCACGACGTTCACCTCGAGGCGCGAGGCGGCGAGCACGTCGAGCGCGAAGGACGCCGGGTCGGTTCCCGCCGCCCGGGCCGCGTCGCGGAGCGTGCGGCCGAGCGTCCATGCGTACTCGGGCGCTGCGACGTGCGCGAGGGTGAGCATGCCCGGCCAGTCGGGACCCAGGCTCGGGTAGTCGACGATCGTCGGGAACCATTCGCCGAGCAGCCGCTGCCGCTCGACGGGGTCGCGAAGCGCGCCGAGCACCTCGTCGACGGGGCGCACGGTGAGGCTCGGCGGCAGGATCGGCATGGCGAGGATCGAGCATCCGCGCGTGTACGGGTACGCGTCGAACGTCGCGTCGACGCCGGAGACAGCGAGCCCGTCGAGCAGCTCGTGCACGATGTGCGGCGCGGCGTGGAAGTGGGAGATGTGCACGGGCACGCCCGCGCGCCGGCCGATCTCGGCCAGCTCGGCGACGCCCGCGGCCGAGTTCGCCTCGTACCCGCCGCGCAGGTGCGACACGACCACGCCGCCCGCGTCGGCGACCGGCTCGGCGAGGGCGGCCAGCTCGTCGGTGCCGGCGAAGATCCCGGGCACGTAGTCGAGCCCCGTCGAGAGCCCGAGCGCGCCGTCGGCGAGGCCCTCGGCGACGAGCGTGCGCATCCGGTCGAGCTCGGCAGGCGACGCGGCATCTGTCGACCGGCCGCAGACCTCGTGGCGCACCGTGCCGGCCGGCACCAGGACGCCGGCGTTGAGCGGGGTCGCCCCGTCGAAGGTCGCGATCAGGTCGCGGATGCCGCCGCCCCGCCACGTGGGATGCGGCCCGTTGATCGCGGCGAAGTACTCGGTCGCATAGGCGCCGTCGCCGGGCGCGTACGAGACGCCGTCCTGTCCGCCGATGACGGTCGTGACGCCCTGGCGCAGGAGCGCGAGCTGGACCTCGGGGTCGAAGAGGCGCCCGTCGGCGTGTGCGTGGGCGTCGACGAAGCCGGGGAGCAGCATCCGCCCGTCGCCCGCGATGACCGTGTCGACGGCCTCGGGACGCGTCGTGCCGCGCGCCTCGACGCGGTCGACGACCTCGCCCGCGACGACGACGTCGAGCGGCTCGGGCGAGGCGCCGTCGCCGTCGACGACGTGCACGTCGCGGATGAGGATCGTCATGCGGGCACCGGCCTCAGAAGAACGTGCGCACGAGGTCGACGACGCGCGTGCTGCCCGCGCCCTCGACGACGGGGAGCCAGCGGCGCTTGTCGAATGCCGTGCACGGGTGCGAGAGGCCGAGCGACACGACGTCGCCGATCGCGACGGGAAGCGTGCCCGCCGACCGGAGGAACGCGTGCTGGTCGTTGAGTGCGCTGACGGATGCCCCGACGAGCGGCTCCTCGGGCCCCCCGAGCTCCGCGGCGCGGCCGAACGGCACGGGCAGCCCCTCGTCGTAGGGGAAGTCGCGCTTGCCGCCGTCGAGCAGCGCGAGCCCGGGCTCGGGATGGGAGACCACGCGCGCGTACCCGCGCATGGCGGACACGAGCGTGGGTCCGTGCGAGTGGTTCCGCGTCGCGTCGAGCGGCGAGATGCCGTGGTAGAAGCCGTCGTCGTGCAGGAGCGAGGCGCCCGAGCGGAGGATCCAGCGCGTGCGGCGGCCGGCGGCGGCATCCGCCTCGATCGACGGCTCGAAGACGTCGGCGACGAGGTCGAGGTAGGCGCTGCCGCCCGCCGTGACGATGAGCGGCTCGGCTTCGCCCGCGATGTCGCGCACCGTGTCGTGCAGCTCGAGCAGGTCGGACAGGTAGTCGCGCACCGCGACGAGCGCGTGGCCGGTCCGGTCGTGGCCGAGGCTGCCCTCGTAGCCGGCGACGCCCGCAAGGCGGAGCACGGGCGACTCGGCGACGCGCCGGGCGATGGCCTCGGCGTCGTCGAGCGTGCGCGCGCCGGTGCGGCCGCCGTGGGCCCCGAGCTCGACGAGCACGTCGATGGGGCGCGTGAGCTCGGCATCCGTCGCCGCGAGCCCGCGTTCCATGGCCTCGACGGTCGCGATCGAGTCGACCCACGAGCGGAACGTGAAATCGGGGTCGGCGAGCTCGGCGGCGATGAACGCGAGCGCCCGGGGGGCGACCAGCGCGTTGGCGAGCATGATGCTCGCGACGCCGAACGAGCGCGCCGTGCGCACCTGTCCGGGCGTCGCGAGCGTCAGGCCCGTGGCGCCCGCGTCGAGCTGCAGCCACCAGAGCGCGGGCGCCATCGTCGTCTTGCCGTGCGGCATGAGCTCCATGCCGCGTGCGGTCGCCCAGGCCTGGATGGTCGCGGCATTGCGGGTGAGCGCGGCGGCGTCGAGCACGGTGAGCGGGGTCCAGAACTCGTCGAGAGTCGGGCCGGTGGCGAGGAACTCGCGCACGGTCAGTCCGGCGGCCCGCTCGGGCAGGCCGGTGTCGCTCGTGGTGAGCACCTCGTCGGCGAGCTCGTCGATGGGGGCTGACGTCAGTGGCATCCCGGGTCCTCTCGGTTCGCGTGCGGCCGTGTTGCAGATACTGCAACGCGTTTGCGTCGAATCTGCACACTCGTCAGCATAGGGGTCGTGACCACGCCCGCTGAAGTGCTCGCCGTCGGAGAGACCATGGCGCTCGTCGCGCCCGCCGCGGCCGAGCCGCTCGAGTCGGCCGCCGACTTCCGCATCGACGCCGGGGGAGCCGAGGCCAACGTCGCCTCGCACCTCGCCGCGCTCGGGCGTCGTGCGGCCTGGGCCGGCGCCGTCGGCGACGACGCCCTGGGCCGACGCCTCGTGCGTCAGCTCGCCGAACGCGGCGTCGACACGAGCCGGGTCGTCTTCGATCCCGGCGCGCCGACGGGTGTCTACCTCAAGGACCCCGGCGCCGGCGTGCACTACTACCGGCGCGGCTCGGCGGCCTCCCGGCTCGGGCCCGACTTCGTCGCCGGCCTCGGGTTCGAGGGCGTGCGCGTGCTGCATGTCAGCGGCATCACGCCGGCGCTCTCGCCCTCGTGCGAGGCCCTCTTCGACGCGCTCGTCGACGCCGCCCACGCCGCCGGCGCAGCGGTGAGCTTCGACGTGAACCACCGCGCGGCGCTCTGGCCGTCGACGGATGCCGCGGCGCGCCGCCTGCGCGCGGCCGCGGCGCGCGCCGACGTCGTCTTCGTCGGGCGCGACGAGGCCGCGGCGCTCTGGGGCACCGCGAGCGCGGAGGACGTGCGCGCGCTGCTGTCCGAGCCCGCCCACCTCGTCGTGAAGGACGGCGCCGTGGGCGCGACCGAGTTCCACGCGGCCGGCGTCGAGCACGTGCCCGCACTGCCGGTCGAGCTCGTCGAGGCCGTCGGGGCGGGCGACGCCTTCGCGGCCGGCTGGCTCGACGCCTGGCTCGACGACGCTCCGGCCGCAGAGCGCCTCCGTGCTGGGCACGAGCGCGCCGTGGTCGTGCTGGCCGACACCGCCGACTTCCCGCGCTCGGGACCGCACTCGGCGCCGCGCCCGCAGCCGGCCCGGCTCCTCAGCTCCCCCCACGGCAGGAACGCCGCGACGCCGCTCCGGAACGACGCCTTCGACGAGCTCCTCGCCGGCCGACCGCTCATGGCGATCTTCCGGGGACTCGGCGTGGAGCGCAGCCTCGAGCTCGCCCGGCGCGCGTGGGACCTTGGCATCGTCGTGGTGGAGCTGCCGATCCAGTCCGACGAGGACGTCGAGGCGCTCGCCGCGGTCGTCGCGGCGGGCCGGTCCGACGGGCGCCCGGTGGGTGCGGGCACCGTCGTGTCGGCCCGGCACGTGGAGCTCGCGGCATCCGCCGGCGCCGCCTTCACTGTGAGTCCCGGGTTCGACCCCGACGTCGTGCGCGCGTCGATCGCCGCGGGCCTGCCGCCGCTGCCCGGCGTGGCCACGGCGAGCGAGGTGCAGGCCGCCATGGCGCTCGGGCTCACGTGGCTGAAGGCGTTCCCGGCGTCGCTGCTCGGGCCCGGCTGGTTCCGCGCCATGGCGGGTCCGTTCCCCGGCGCCCGGTTCGTGGCGACGGGCGGGATGGACGCGACGAACGCCGGGGCGTTCCTCGACGTGGGCGTGCGGACGGTCGCGGTGGGGTCGGCGCTCGAGGACCCGGGGCAGCTGCCGGCGCTCGCGCGGCTGCTCGGGCGTTGACCCGTCCCGAGCTCGCGCGACGGGCCGGCGCGCGCCCCGCCCGGACGCGTCAGCCCGGCAGGTCCCGCTGCGCCGCCACGTCCTGGTGCGCGAGCCGCCGGAGCGCGAGCAGCACGGGCTCGTAGAGCGCGGTGCCGAGCACCGTGTACTCGACCGCGGCGTGCGGCTCGTGCGGCATCCGCTCGAGATCGAAGGCGGCGATATCGCGCAGGCCGCGACCGTACTCGAGCAGCCGGTCCTGGCTGATCGGCATGCCCGCCGCCTCGGCGGCCTCGAGCGCCGTCTCGAGCTGCGCGACGGCGGCGAAGCGCGGGTCGTACACCTGGCCGAGCGCCTCGAGCGCGGCGCGGGCGCGGGGGTACGGGTCGGGGTCGTCATCGGATGCCGCGTCGACCGACGGCGGCAGGGCGCTCACGGCGCGGCCGAGCGTGGCATAGAGGTCGTCGCCCGGGTCGTCGACGAGGCCGAGGATCGTGCGCGCCTGCTGCACGCTGAGTCCGACCGGGCCGGTGAGCGCCCGGATGAGCCGGAGCCGCCGCGCGTGCGACTCGTCGTAGCTGGCCTGCGTCGCAGAGGTCGCGACGCCCGGATGCAGGAGCCCCTCGCGCAGGTAGTACTTCACGGTCGCCACCGGGAGGCCGACCGTCGCGGCGAGGGCGGAGATGCGCATCGCGGGACTCCCTTGCATTGGATAGTTGCACTCTCTATTATTGGAGAGTACCACTATCCAATCATGTTCCCCGTCGGAAGGATCCCGCCATGCCGTCCCCGAGCGATCTCATCCTCATCGGCATCCTGCTGCTCGCCCTCGTCACCGTCGAGAGCGGCGGCTACTTCCTCACCCGGGTCGTCCGGGGGCACGCGCCCGCGAACCGCTTGCAGCTGAGCTTCTACCGGGCGGGACACGCGCACGCCGCGGTGCTGCTCGTGCTGTCGATCGCGATCCTCGCGGTCATCTCGTACGCCGCCCTCGACGGGTTCTGGATGCAGCTCGCGCGCCTCGGCGTGCCGATCGCCGCGATCCTGATGCCCGCCGGCTTCTTCCTCTCGGTGCTCGGCAAGGATCCCGAGCGTCCGAATCGCCTCATCTGGCTGCTCTGGATCGGCGTCGTGTCGCTCACGGCCGCACTCATCACGGCCGGGATCGGGCTCATCGCCGGGGGAGTGGCGGCGCTCTGAGCCGCGTCGGTCGCGGCATCCGGATGCCCCGACCGATGCGATGCCACGACGGCGCGCCGCGCGGACGGCGTTTACCGCACGAACCGCCCGCGGTCAAGAGGACACCGCCGGGCCATTTAGACTGGAAATCGTGACTTCTGAGGAAACCGTCGACGTCGTGCTGATCGGCGGGGGCATCATGAGCGCGACGCTCGGCTCCCTGATCTCCCAGTTGCAGCCCGACTGGAGCATCCGCGTCTACGAGCGACTGGGCGAGGTCGCGCAGGAGTCGTCGAACGCGTGGAACAACGCAGGCACGGGCCACGCGGCACTCTGCGAGCTCAACTACATGCCCGAGGCCGAGGACGGCAGCGTCGACCCGGCCAAGGCGATCCAGATCAACGAGCAGTTCCAGGTGAGCCGCCAGTACTGGTCGTACCTCGTGTCGATCGGCGCGCTGCCCGACCCCGAGCGGTTCATCAACCCGACACCGCACATGACCTTCGTCAAGGGCAAGGCGAACGTCGAGTACCTGCGCAAGCGCTACGACGCGCTGAAGGGCCACCCGCTGTTCTCCGACATGGAGTACACCGAGGACCTCGAGCGCATCGCCGAGTGGACGCCGCTCATCGCCAAGAAGCGCAACCCGAAGCAGCGCGTCGCCGCGACCCGCTCCGCCTCGGGCACCGACGTCGACTTCGGCGCGCTCACGAAGTTCCTCTTCCAGGACCTGGAGCGCCGCGGCGCCTCCGTGCAGACCAACCACCAGGTCACCTGGCTCAACCGTCGCAAGGACGGCACGTGGCACCTGCGCGTACGCCACACCGTCGGCCAGACGCCGAAGACCGTCAACGCGCGGTTCGTGTTCGTCGGCGCGGGCGGCGGCGCCCTCGCGCTGCTCCAGCACTCCGGCATCAAGGAGATCGAGGGCTACGGCGGCTTCCCGATCTCGGGCCAGTTCCTGCGCACGACCAACCCCAAGGTCGTCGCCCAGCACCAGGCGAAGGTCTACGGCAAGGCCGCCGTCGGCGCCCCGCCGATGTCGGTGCCGCACCTCGACACCCGCATCGTCGACGGCGAGACCGCGCTGCTGTTCGGGCCGTACGCCGGCTTCACGCCGAAGTTCCTGAAGTCGAGCACGTGGTTCGACCTGCCGTTCTCCGTGCGGCTGCACAACCTCGGCCCGATGCTCCAGGTCGGGATGAAGAACTTCGACCTCGTGAAGTACCTCGTCTCCGAGCTGCTCGCCTCGCGCAAGAAGAAGCTCGCCGCGCTGCGCGAGTTCATGCCCACCGCGAAGGACGCCGACTGGGAGCTCATCACGGCCGGCCAGCGCGTGCAGGTCATGAAGAAGGACCCGAAGAAGGGCGGCGTGCTGCAGTTCGGCACCGAGGTGATCACGGGCGGCGACGGCACGATCGCCGGCCTGCTCGGCGCGTCTCCGGGTGCGTCGACCGCGGCCCCCATCATGCTCGACGTGCTCGCGCGCTGCTTCCCCGACCGCATCGCGGCGTGGCAGCCGAAGCTTCGCGAGATGATCCCGAGCGCCGGGCGCGAGCTGTCGACCGACCCGGCCGAGGCCGAGGCGTCGCTCGCCGAGACCGCGAAGGTGCTCGAGCTCACGGCGTAGTCGGGGCCGTCGGTCGAGGGGCCGGCGCAGGCGGCGTCTCGAGCCAGAGCGGATGCCGCGTGCTTGGCGTGCCCCGCGGACGTCTGCTATCGTCGACCCCGCTATGAAGTGAGCACATCCCATCGTCCCGCGCCTGAGGCGCCGTTGACGTCGGGTGTGCACCTTCCACTGATCGCGACAGTGTCGCGTGCACCCTTCGTGATGGCGAATGCCCGGCGGGATCACCCAATTCCGCTCCCGGGTCGACGCCCGCGCCCACCATGGCACGCGCGTCGCCCGGTGCACCGTCAGCGACCCCGCCGTCAGGCGTGCCGGTCGTCGGCCCGGGAGCCTTCGCGAACGGACGTTCCCGCATGGCTGTACATCTCTCCCACTCCCTCCACCTGCGCGCCGACGGCCTGTCGGCCGCCTACGGCGGTCGCCGCGTCTTCGCCGACCTCTCGTTCTCGGTCGCACCCGGCCGACGCGTCGGCCTGATCGGCGAGAACGGCTCCGGCAAGTCGACGCTCCTGCGCCTGCTCGCCGGCGTCGACGGCGTCACGGATGCCGCGACCGGCGTCGACGGCGCCGACGTGTCGGGGCGGCTCACGCGTCCCGTGCGCACCGGCTTCCTCGAGCAGGTGCTGCCGTTCCGGACCGACGACCGCGTCGGCGACGTGCTCGAGGCGTCCGCCGCCGAGGTGCGCGCGATCGAGCGCGAGCTCGACGCCGCCGCGGCGGCCCTCGCCCGCGACGACGCCGACGCCGACGGCGCGGCATCCGACCGCTACTCGGCGGCGCTCGACGCGGCCGAGCGCGCCGACGTGTGGTCGCTCGACACCCGCCGCGACGAGCTGCTCGACGGCCTCCGGCTGGGCACGATCGGCCTCGATCGGCGCCTCGACGAGGTCTCGGGCGGCCAGCGCAGCCGGTTCGCCCTGGCCGCGCTGCTGCTCGCGGCGCCAGACGCGCTGCTGCTCGACGAGCCGACGAACCACCTCGACGACGACGCCGCGTCGTTCCTTGAGGATCGCCTGCGGGCGTGGTCGGGGCCCGTGCTGTTCGCCAGCCACGACCGGGAGTTCCTCGACCGCGTCGCGACAGGCCTGCTCGATCTCGATCCGGGCCGGGCGGGCGCGGTCGCGCTGGCCGGCGGGAGCCAGGCGGGCGCCTCGCGCGACGAGGTGCTCGCGGCATCCGGCGGCACCGTCTTCGGCGGCGGATTCAGCGAGTACCTCGCGGTGAAGGCCGACGAGCTCGAGCGCTGGAGACGCCAGTACGACGACGAGCAGGAGGAGCTGCGGCGCCTGCGCGGCTCGGCCGCCGACTCGGCGCGCCACGTCGCGCACGGTCGCGCCGCCACCGACAACGACAAGTTCCTGAAGCACTTCAAGCGCGGCAATGTCGAGCAGGCGGTGTCGCGGCGCGTCAGGAACGCCGAGCAGCGGCTCGCGACGCTCGAGCGCGAGCAGGTGCGCAAGCCGCCGTCGCCGCTCGAGTTCGCGGGCATCCCGTCGGGATCGCATGCGCTCGAGGACGCCTCGGGGCTGCTGCTGCAGCTGTCGGACGTCGCGGTCGAGGGACGGCTGGAACTCGACGCGCTGCAGGTCGCGCCGCTCACGCGGCTCCTCGTCACGGGCGCGATCGGGGCGGGCAAGTCGACGCTGCTCGGTGTGCTCGCCGGCGACCGGCCGGTCGACCGGGGCACGGTGCACCGACGTCGCGGCCTGCGGGTCCAGCTCCTCGAGCAGGACGTGCGCTTCGCCGACCCGGATGCCTCGCCGCGTCGCCTCTACGAGCGCGTGCTCGGCGAGCGACGGGCCGAGCAGGTGCCGCTGGCGAGCCTCGGACTCATCGCCCCGCGCGACGAGTCCCGCCCGGTCGGCACCCTCTCGGTGGGGCAGCAGCGCCGCTTGGCGCTCGCGCTCGTGATCGCGCGCCCGCCGCACGTGTTCCTGCTCGACGAGCCGACGAACCACCTGTCGCTGGGGCTCGCGACCGACCTCGAGCAGGCGCTCGGCACCTACCCCGGCGCCGTCGTGATCGCGAGCCACGACCGCTGGCTGCGCCGGCGCTGGGCGGGCGAACGGCTCGAGCTCGTCGCGGGTCGCGCGGTGCCGGTCGCGGCCTGACGGGCGACGGATGCCGCGGCGGGTCACGGCTCGCCGCGGCATCCGCTTGCCTCTCGTTCGAACATGTGTTCGAATGTCGGCATGCGGTGGAGCGGTCAGGAACTCGGCGTCGAACAGGTTGGCACCCTTCCAGGGCTGGCGAAGCTCAACAACCTCGTGCGCTCGGTGCAGACGCCCGAGTTCGCCGGCGTGACGTTCCACGAGGTGCTCGCGAAGTCTGCGCTCAACAAGGTACCGGGCCCGTCGCCCATGCCCTTCGGCTGGACGATCAACCCGTACCGAGGATGTTCGCATGCATGCTCCTACTGCTTCGCGAGGCCGACGCACACCTACCTCGACCTCGACGCCGGCGACGACTTCGACCGGCAGATCATCGTGAAGGTCAACGTGGCCGACGTGCTGCGCACCGAGCTCGCACGCCCGTCGTGGCGCAACGAGCCGGTCGCGCTCGGCACGAACACCGATCCGTACCAGCGCGCAGAGGGGCGGTACTCACTGATGCCCGGCGTCATCGAGGCGCTCACGACGAGCGGCACGCCGTTCAGCATCCTCACGAAGGGCACCCTGCTGCGGCGCGACCTGCCGTTGCTGGCGGATGCCGCGACGCACGTGCCCGTCGACCTGGCGATGTCGATCGCGGTCTACGACCACGACCTGCAGCAGTCCGTCGAACCCGGGACGCCGTCGACGAAGGCGCGCCTCGCGACCGTGACGGCGGTGCGCGAGGCTGGGCTCGACTGCACCGTGTTCATGATGCCGATCCTCCCGTACCTCACCGACACGCGCGCCCACCTCGACGAGGCGCTCCGCCAGGCCAAGGCGGCCGGGGCGACCGCGGTCATCTACGGTGCCCTGCACCTGAAGCCGGGCGTCAAGCCGTGGTTCATGCAGTGGCTCGAGCGCGAGCATCCCGATCTGGTGCCCAAGTACCGCTCGATGTACTACGGCAACGTGACGTACGCCCCGAAGGACTACCGGAGATGGCTGGGCGAGCGGATGCATCCGCTGATCAGGGCGCACGGCCTCCAACGCGGCCGCGAGGACGTGGTCACCGGAGGCGTGCAGTCGACTGCTCGGTTCTCGCCGAAGGGGGCGCCGCCGTTCGATGCGCTCGCGCCGTCGCTCGACCCGGCCGCGCTGTTCTAGGCGCCGCAGGCGGGCATGTTCGCGGCGCGGCGTGGTCGGCTCGCCCGCGAACCACGGGACGAGCGACTGCGGCACCCGCACGGGAACTGCGATAATCCGCAGAAGGCCGCCGCGAAAACCCGATCGCAGCGTCCCGAGCGGAGGACTTCGATGACCTTGGGGTTGCCGGGCCACCTCGCGCGCGATTCGCTCAGTCGCGCGCTCGCCCATGCCGGCCACTGCGCCGCGTGGGTGTGCCTCGGCCTCGGCGTCGTCGTCGGCGCCATCGGAGCGACGGCCGCCGGCGACCCCGTCGGCTGGACCGGCGCCGCGCTGTGCGCCCTCATGGCGATCACCCTGCTGCTCGTCGCGCGCCGCCCGACCGTGACCTCGACCCTGCTGTACCTCGTGGTCGGCACCGGAACGGTGCTCGCGCTCACCATCATCGTCATGGACCCGACCTACCGGTTCGAGACCACGAACAACGTCGCGCTCGCGCTGCCGCGCGTCGCGCTCGTGCTCGTCGGCGGGGCCGGCGCGGGCTCGGTGCTCGGCATCACCTGGGCCGCGCTCGGATACGGGCTCGGCGAGGCCGCGACCTTCCTCGGCGCCGCGCTCGCCGGCGCCGTCTGGTCGCCCAACATCGCCGCGGCCACCGCCTTCGGCATCGTGGTCGTCGTGCGCACGTTCGACGGCCTCAGCCGTCGCTCCGACTCCCGGCGCGAGACCGGGCTGCACCGCGCGAGCCAGCAGACCCGCGAACTCGCGATCCGGCACGACTACGAGCTCCGCGCCACCGCGCGCCTGCACGACACCGCGCTCAGCCACCTCGTGGCGATCGCCGCCGCGGGCTCGGGGCCCGTCGACGAACGCCTGCGCGACGGCATCCGCCAGGACCTCGGCCTGATCGTCGGTCGCGACTGGGCGATCGACCACGGCCACGGCACGTTCGCCGACGAGCGGGCCGGGACGATGTGGCGCGCGGATGCCGCCGCGAACAGGGGCGGCTCGGGCTCGGATGACGCGCCCACCCTCGAGAACGCCTTCGCCGCCGCCGCGAACGCCGGGCTCGACGTGCGCATGACCGGCGACCTCGCCGTGCTCGGGCTGCTCAGCCCTGCTCGCGCGGCCGCACTCGACGCGGCGGTCGCCCAGTGCCTCATCAACGTGGCACGTCACGCCGACGTCGACGAGGCCGAGCTCGCCCTCGGCTACGGCGGCGGCGAGGTGACCGTCGCCGTGATGGACAGCGGGGTGGGCTTCGACGAGAGCGAGGTGCCCGCGGACCGCATCGGCCTGCGCACCTCGATCCGCGCCCGCATCGAGCAGGAGGGCGGCACCGTCCGGCTCTGGTCGACGAAGGGCGTCGGCACCACGATCGTCCTCACCGTGCCGGAGGGCGGGGGATGAGCCGCATGCGCCTCACGCAGCAGGAGGCGGATCCCATCGGCGGCATCACGGCTGCACCCATCGTCGCGATCGGCGCCGTCCTCGCGTTGGCGGTGTCGATCGGGCTCACGGTCGCGCACTGGCACGAGGTCGGCTCCCCGGTCGCGGCCGTGCTCGGCATCGTCCTCGTCGGCACGGCCGGGCTCACCGCCGCGGTCTCCGCGGCGCCGCAGTTCGCGCCGTTCACGGTCGACCGTCTCTGGCTCGTCGTCGCCCTCGCGGTGGGCGCCGCGATCGCGGAGTACGTGTCGACGATCGGCAACGACCGCTACCTCTACGACGACTACGGGCCCATCGTCATCGGCATGCTGATCCTCTCGGTCGCGCCGTACTGCACGTGGATCTCGCTGCTGCTCGCCGGTCTCCTCGCGGCCGCCGTCCTGTCGATCCTCGTGGTCGGCTCCGCGACGGCGACGATGAACACCGTGCCGATCGGCGCGCTCATCGCGGTGAACTCGGCGGCGGTGCTCGCGATGTCCGCTGCTGCCGCGGGCTACTCCTACGCCATCGTCGACGAGACCCTCGCGTGGCAGCGCGAGGCGAACCGCGCCGCGCTCCGGCGCGACGCGGAGCTCCGGGCGGGCATCGCACGGTCGGTGCAGCAGAGCCGCATCTCGGTGCTCGGGCGGGAGGTGCTGCCGTTCCTGGCGGGCGTGATGACCGCCGACCGCATCACCGTGGCCGACGCCGATCGGGCGCGTGAGCTCGCGGAGGCGCTGCGCCGGGCGCTGAAGGCGGGCATCGAGGCGACCTGGCTCGACGACCTCGCCGCGACCGTCCGCGCGTCGCGCGACATCCCGGTGATCGTGGACGACCCCGAGGGTGCCGCCGGAGATCTCGACGAGGACCAGCGCTCGGCCCTGACGGCTCTCATCTCGTGGCTCGGCGAGGGCGGCCGGTCCTCGGCCATCCGGGTGACGATCGCCGTCGACCCGACCCGACGTCGCATCGGCATCGAGGCCGACCCCGGCGCCGATCCGCCCAGCCGCCGCGACCTGGACCGCTTCGCCGCGGTGGCCCGGGCGGTGTCGATGCGAGCGGAAGTCGACGTGACGCGAGAGAATGTCAGTGTGGAGTTGAGTCATGTCATCGAGTGAGCCCGGCAGCACGACGGTTCCGAGCGAGTCCGTGCCGAGCGCGCCGGTGCGTCTCGCGCTCCTCGACGACCACGGCCTCATCGTCGACAGCCTCGCCAACTGGTTCACCGACAACGCGCCCGACTTCAGCGTCGTGGTGCGCGCCACCAACTGGATGGACCTCATCCGAAACCCCGAGTTCCCGGTCGACCTCGTGCTCATGGACCTGCAGCTCGCCGACAACGTGTCCATCGAGTCACGCATCCGGGCCTGCCGTGCCGCCGGCGCGAAGGTGCTCGTGGTGAGCGCACTCGACGACGAGGCGTCCCGCGAACGCTGCATCTCGGCCGGCGCGGCCGGGTTCGTCTCGAAGACGCTGCCCGCCGAGGAGCTCGCCGAGCTCGCACGCCGCGTGGCGCGCGGCGAGCGGCTGCGGCGCGGATCCACCGGCCGGGCGATCGACGCGACCGAGTCCACGTCGACCGAGGACGCCGACTCCGCGCACCTCAGCCCAGCCGAGGAACGGGCGCTGCGGCTGTACGCCCAGGGCTACAGCACGATCGAGGTCGCCGAGCGGATGGACGTCGGCTACGAGACCGCGAAGACGTACCTGCGGCGTGTCCGCGAGAAGTACGCCCGCGCCGGACGCCCGGCGAGCCGCAAGTCCGAGCTGATCCGCCGGGCGGCGGAGGACGGGCTGCTCGAGTAGATGGCGAAGCTGTACTTCCGCTATGGGGCGATGAACTCCGGCAAGTCCACGGCGTTGCTCCAGGCGGCGTTCAACTACGAGGAGCGCGGCCACCAGGTGCTCCTGGCGAAGCCCGCGATCGACACCAAGGGCGACCGCGACATCGTCTCGCGGCTGGGCGTGGTGCGCGAGGTCGACTTCACGATCGCGCCCGACGCCGACGTGCTCGACGCGTTCCAGCACCAGCGCACGGGCGTCATCGAGGAGCACGGCCGCGACGTGAGCTGCCTGCTCATCGACGAGGCCCAGTTCCTGAACTCCGACCAGGTCGACGACCTGCTGCGCATCGCCCTCATGGACGACATCCCCGTGCTCGCCTACGGCATCCGCACCGACTTCCAGACGGTCGCGTTCCCGGGCAGCCGGCGCCTCCTCGAGATCGCGCACAGCCTCGAGGAGCTGAAGACGATCTGCCGGTGCGGTCGCAAGGCCATCTTCAACGCGCGCCGTGTCGCGGGCCGGTTCGTGTTCGACGGCGACCAGGTCGCGATCGACACGTCGACGGAGCTCAGTGCAAGTGGCGCCCAAGAAGTCGCGTACGAGTCGCTGTGCGGGGTCTGCTACCTCGAGGAGAGCGGCGGCGTCCTGAACGGCCGTCACTGAGCGTGGCGTCATGACCGACGTCGCCCCGCGGATGCCACGACGCGTCGACGGCGTCGACGCCGCCCGCGGGCTGGCGCTCATCGGCATGTTCGTGGCGCACGTCTCGCCCGCCGTCGAGTCGCTGCAGGCGGCCGAGTTCATCGCGCTCGCCGACGAGCGGCCGCGCCTGCTCTTCGCGCTGACGGCCGGCATCGGCCTCGGCTTCATCTCGGGCGGGACGCGTCCGATCGTCGACGGGCGGCCCGAGCTGCGCCGGCAGATCGCGATCAGGGCCGTCATCCTCATCGCGCTCGGATTCGTCATCTGGGCCACGCTGAGCCCGCTCGTGTTCATCATCCTCGACGTCTACGGCGTCGCGTTCCTGCTCATGCTCCCGCTGCTGTTCATCCGGCCCGGTGCCGCACTGGGGCTCGGCGCCGGCCTGCTCGCGGTGACGCCCGCCCTCGCCGAGCTCGGCGAACGCACGGAGTTCGTCGCCATGGTGCGCGAGACCCCGTTCAAGTTCCTCTCGGACTGGGTCGTCGGCGGCGCGTACCCCGTCATCGTCTGGGTGCCCGTGATGCTCATCGGGCTCGCGCTCGCGCGCATGGACCTCGGCTCGCCGCGGGTGGTCGGCCTCGTCGCGCTCTGGGGGACGCTCGCGGCATCCGTGTTCCTGCCGCTCTCGACGCTGCTGCCCGATCCCGAGGTCGCGGCCGAGGCGGGATGGTCGGTGCCGTTGCGCGCGTCGCTGGAGACGCTCGGGAACGTCGGGGTGGGCCTGCTCGTCGTCGCGGCGATGCTCGCGCTGCTCGCGCTGGCGCGGCCGGGCGTGCGCCGGGTGGCCGGGACGGTCCTCTCGCCGGTCGTCGCGATGGGCTTCATGCCGCTCAGCATCTACACGCTGCACCTCGTGGTCATCTCGCTCGCGAAGCGGCGCGAGAACGGCTTCCTGACCGACGATTCGTGGCTCCTGGTCATCGGCCTCGTGGTCGGATCGATGGCGTTCGCGTGGCTCTGGCGGCGCTATCTCGGACGCGGTCCGCTCGAGCGCGCGCTCCGCTGGGCGAGCGGTCGCGACCGCGCCGAAGTCGATCAGTCCCCACTTCGGGGGTGACTTGCACACCCGTCCTCTCTTTGGGGGACCCGAACGGGTAATCTGAGCCATGCTCGCCGCCCGAACGGTGGGGCCCGCCCTTCCGTGCACCCGAGGCCGAGGGCGGCATGGAGGGGGACATGACTCTGACCCGGCAGACGTCGCTGGATTCACCGGCGGCCGTCGTCTCCGCCTGGCAGCGCGCCTACGCGCAGCGTCTCTTCATCACCGACCTGATCGTGATCGTGGTGTCGGTCTACGGATCGCAGTTCCTCCGATTCGGCACCGCCGGCGACGTGCTGAGCATCCCCGGCTGGGAGGGCGGGGCCTACGAGCTCAGCTACACGCTCGTCTCGGCCATCCTCGTGCTCGGCTGGTTCGTCTCGCTCGCCCTCTTCGCGACGCGCGACCGCAACATCATCGGCGCCGGCACGGGCGAGTACAAGCGCATCACCGACGCCACCATCCGCGTCTTCGCGGTGCTCGCCATCGCGGCGTTCCTGCTGCAGTCCGAGGTCGGACGCGGGTACCTCCTCGTGGCTCTGCCACTCGGGCTCGCGCTCCTCCTGCTCGCCCGGTGGTCCTGGCGCAAGTGGCTGCTGCGTCGGCGCGCGGCCGGCGACTTCTCGCACCGCGCCATCCTCATGGGCGAGCGCGGCAAGTCGGTGCACGTCGCCGAGCAGATCGCGCGCGAGGGCGCCACGGGCATCGTCATCGTCGGCGCCCTGACCGAGCGCGGCTCCGCGGAGCAGGACCTCGCCCCCGGCATCCCGGTGCTCGGCGACTACACGAGCCTCTCGCGGGTGCTCGAGGAGGCACGCGCCGACACGGTGGTCTTCACCGGCGCCGACACGATCGACCCCCGCGGCATGCGCCAGCTCGGCTGGGCCCTCGAGGCGACGTCGACGAACCTCATCGTGGCCCCGGCGCTGACGGATGTCGCGGGCCCCCGCATCCACGCACGACCCGTCGCCGGACTGCCGCTCATCCAGGTCGACTACCCCGAGTTCGAGGGTCGCAAGTACGCGGCGAAGCGCGCCTTCGACCTCGTCGTGTCGTTCCTCGCGCTCGTGGTGCTGAGCCCGCTCTTCCTCGTGCTCGCGCTCCTCGTGCGCAACGACAGCCCCGGTCCGGCCTTCTTCACGCAGGAGCGCGTCGGGCTCA
The DNA here is from genome assembly GCF_042796995.1 of Agromyces sp. NPDC057865. Lineage (NCBI taxonomy): Bacteria > Bacillati > Actinomycetota > Actinomycetes > Micrococcales > Microbacteriaceae > Agromyces > Agromyces sp. NPDC057865. Next base: position 754,848 of record NZ_JBHVMJ010000003.1, read on the forward strand.
ACGGGCGGCGCTTCCACATGCTGAAGTTCCGGTCGATGGTCGTCGACGCGGAGACGCGGCTGCCGACCCTGCTCGACCGCACCGACGGCAACGGCGTGCTCTTCAAGCTCCGATCCGACCCCCGCGTGACCCGCGTGGGCGCGGTGCTGCGTCGTTACAGCCTCGACGAGCTCCCGCAGCTCGTGAACGTGCTGAAGGGCGACATGTCGCTGGTCGGGCCGCGGCCGCCGCTCGCGACCGAGGTCGAGCGGTACGACGAGTGGACCCGACGGCGCCTGCTCGTGCGCCCGGGAATCACCGGGCTCTGGCAGACGCAGGGACGGTCGAACCTCTCGTGGGAGGACAGCGTGCGCCTCGACCTGTACTACGTCGAGAACTGGTCGCTCACGGGCGACATCATCATCCTGTACCGCACCGTGCGCTCGGTCGCCCGGGCCGAAGGTGCGTACTGACCACGGTCTCGGCGACCCGTTCGCCGATCTCAGCGTCGACCGCGTCGCCAGCTCCGAGCGAGCACGACACCGAGGGCGGTGCCGGTCGTGTTGGCGACGACGTCCGACACGCTCGAGACCCGCGAGGGGATGGCCAACTGCACGAGCTCGATGCCGACGCTCAACAGGAATCCGGCCAGGACCACCGTCCACCATCGGACGCCGGGGAAGGCGAGCACGACGAGCACGCCGAACGGGGTGAACAGCACGACGTTCGCCAGGAACTCCAGCACGACGGCCGCGGGCTCGCGCGGGACGCCGACCGTCGCGAGGGCCTCCGCGAGCCAGCCCACGATCCCCGTGACCCGGCCGGCCTCGCGCGCCGGGAGGAACACGACGAGCCCCAGGAGCACGAGGTAGGGCACGAGCGCGATCCGCGCCCCCACCACGCGCCGCGAGGTCGGCTGCGGTTCGATCGCGTCGGCGTCCACCCGGTCAGGCTAGCGGCCCACGATCTGGGGGATGTCGCAGCCCGGTCGCGAGATCGTTTCGAGACCTTCCACGTCTATGCTGGTGCCTCGTGACGGAACCCGACCTGTCCGGCGCCGAAGAGCGCCCGAGTGCGGACGAGGGTGCGCCGAAGCGTCGACGCCGGTGGATCGTGCACGTCATCGTCTGGCCGCTGCTCGCGCTCGTCCTCATCGGCGGCGGCTTCGCCGCGTGGTCGCTCTACGACGACGCGATGTCCGTGCGCGCCGACCTCGAGGACGCCAGCACGTCCGTCGGCGAGTTCCAGACGGCCGCGACCGAACGACGCCTGGCCGACCTGCCGGCGATCGCGCGGGAGCTGGAGACGTCCGCGCAGTCGGCCGTCGAGCCGACGGCGCAGCCGCTGTGGCGCATGGGCGAGGCCATCCCGGTCGTGGGCGAGAACTTCCGCGCCGTGCGCATCATCGCCGAGGGCGTGAACGACATCTCGACCGAGGTCGTCACGCCGGCGTCCACGCTCGCCGGCTCCTTCGCGCTCACGCGCGACCCGGCGACGGGCGGCTTCGACCTCGCGCCGCTGCGTCAGGCCACCGAGATCTCGACGACCGCCCAGGAGCTCATCACCGACCTGCACGACGAGGTGCAGTCGATCGACACGAGCGCCACCGTGGGCCAGGTCAGCGACGCCGTGAACCGCTTCGACGACATGCTCGGCACGGCCGAGGACGCGATCCCGCAACTCAACGGCGCCCTGGCCGGCGTCGGCGCCCTGCTCGGCATCGACGGTCCCAAGACCGTGGTGCTCGCGTTCCTCAACAACGCCGAGGCCGCCGCGCTGGGAGGCGGTCCGGCCGCGCAGACGCTCCTCCGCGTCGACAACGGCACGATCGACATCGCCGAGCAGGTCTCGAGCTCCGACTTCCCGATCGGCGTGCCGATCGACCTCGCCGTCGACGACAGCGCGAAGCAGCTCTACGACTCGATCTTCCTCGACAACCTCAATGCGGCGACCAGCCGGCCCGACTTCCCGACCGCGGCCGCGATCATCTCGGCCAATTGGCAGCGCACCAAGGGCATCACGCCCGACGTGGTCGCGTCGGTCGACCCGATCGCGTTGTCGCGTCTCCTGCAGGTCACGGGCCCCGTGACGATGCCCGACGGCGAGCAGCTCACGAGCGAGAACGTGGTCTCGAAGCTCCTCAACGAGGCGTACTTCCGGTACCCGGAGGGCGGCAAGGAGTCGGACGCCTACTTCGCCGGCGCGGCATCCGCCGTGTTCGCCCGCATCATGTCGGCCGACTACGACATCTGGGCCATGGCGGACGCGGTCATCGACGCCGCCAACCACGGGTCGCTCATGATGTGGAGCGCGGACCCCGCGACGCAGGAGCTCTTCGACGGCACGCGGCTCCAGGGCGTGCTGCCGAAGACGAACGAGGGCGCCACCGTGCTCGGGGTCTACTACCGCGACCGGTCGTCGTCGAAGATCGACTACTACCTGCGCACCGAGGCGACCGTCACCACGAACATGTGCAACCCCGATGCCCCCACCTGGACGGTGGAGACGCGGCTCCGGTTCGACATCCCCGGCAACGTGGAACTCCCGGCCTACGTCGACAGCTCGTTCTACGACCACTACATCACCGAGGTCTTCCTCTACGGCCCGGCGGGGGCGTCGACGGTCTCGGTGGAGGTGCCCGAGCCGGGTCGGGAGACCACGACCGGTCCGTCGGTCGTCGACCTCGGCCGGCCGGCGGAGAAGTTCACGGTCCACCTCGACAACGGGCAGACGGCCCTCGTGCGCGCGACCTTCCAGGGCGTGCCCGGCGACTACGGCCCGACCGAGGTGCGCGCGACGCCCATGATCAACACGACGAACGTCACGCTGAACGAGGCGACCTGCGGCTGAACCCGTGCGGGTGCCACGGTGGCGCGGTCAGGCCCGATCCGCCCGCTGCGGGGCCGGCGCCGGCTCGAGCACCCAGTACCCGATGGCGGCGCCGACGAGCACGCCGAGCTCGTTGAGCGCGAGATCGAGGCCCGAGGTCGCATGGTCGCGTTGCACGAGCAGGGGCGCGTACTCGACGGCCGCGCCGAACAGCAGGGCGGCGAGCACGGCCAGCCAGGCCAGTCGGCGGCCGGCCGCCACCACCGTGAGGATCCCGAGCGGGAGGAACAGCAGCGTGTGCGAGGCGTACTCGACGAACTCGTAGTCGAACCAGCCGGGCAGGCGTCCTTCCCGCTGCACGAGGGCGATCAGCCACCTGAGCCACGGTATGAGGCCCGCGTCGTATGGCCTCGGCACCAGCAGCACGGCGGTCGCCAGGAGGCCGTATGCCGCGAGCAGGATCGCGGCCCATCCGCGTGCTCGAGCTGAGACGGCCATCTCCCCAGCCTGCCAGAATGGACACGGCGCGGTCCGCGCCGCCGGAAGGAGTCGTATGCGAATCTCGGTGATCGGCTGCGGGTACCTGGGCGCCGTGCACGCCTCGGCGATGGCCGAGCTCGGCCACGAGGTCGTCGGCATCGACGTCGACGAGCGCAAGATCGCGGCCCTGCGAGCGGGTCGGCCGCCGTTCTTCGAGCCCGGCCTGCCCGAGGTCCTGTCTTCGGCGACGGCGAGCGGCCGGCTGCGCTTCAGCACCGACATCGCGGATGCCGCGGGCGCCGAGGTCCACTTCCTCGCGGTCGGCACCCCGCAGACGACCGGCGGCACGTCCGCCGACCTGCGCTACGTGGACGCGGCGTTCGATGGCCTGCTGCCGCACCTCGCCGAGGGATCGCTCATCGTCGGCAAGAGCACCGTTCCCGTGGGCACGGCGACACGGCTGGCCGCGCGGCTCGCGGAGCAGGCGCCGTACGCGGCCCTGGCGTGGAACCCCGAGTTCCTGCGCGAGGGCTTCGCCGTGAAGGACACCCTCGAGCCCGACCGGCTCGTCTACGGCGTCGCCGACGAGCACGCGGCATCCGTGCTCGACCATGTCTACCGTGCCGCCATCGAGGCCGGCACGCCGCGCATCGTGACGGACTACGCCACGGCGGAGCTCGTCAAGGTCGCCGCGAACGCGTTCCTCGCGACGAAGATCTCGTTCATCAACGCCATGTCCGAGATCGCCGACGCGACCGGCGCCGACGTGACGGCGCTCGCCGACGCGATCGGGCACGACGCGCGCATCGGGCGCCGCTTCCTCAACGCCGGCGTCGGCTTCGGCGGCGGCTGCCTGCCGAAGGACATCCGCGCCTTCACCGCGCGCGCAGAGGAGCTCGGTCGCGGCGACTCGCTCGCGTTCCTCAAGGAGGTCGATGCGATCAACCTCCGGCAGCGCCAGCGCGTCGTCGACCTCGCGGTCGGGGTCCTCGGCGGGTCGGTGTTCCGCAAGAAGGTGGCGGTGCTCGGCGTGACGTTCAAGCCCGAGTCCGACGACGTGCGCGACTCGCCGGCGCTCGACGTCGCCGTGCACCTGAAGGGGCTCGGCGCCGAAGTCGTCGCGACCGACCCCGAAGGCGTCGAGAACGCCCGGATGCGGCATCCGCAGCTCGACTACACCACCTCGGCGCGCGAGGCGCTCGCGGGCGCCGACCTCGTCGTGCTCGTCACCGAGTGGCGCGAGTACCGAGCCCTCGACCCGGTCGAGACCGGCCGGCTGGTCGCCGAGCGACGGATCATCGACGGGCGCAACGTGCTCGACGTCGACGCGTGGCGCGCGGCGGGCTGGCAGGTGCGCGGACTCGGCCGGCCCTGACCATGCCGATGCCGATCGAGGAGTACGCCGCCATCGGCGACTGCCGGACGGTCGCGCTCGTCGGCTCCGACGGCTCCATCGACTGGCTCTGCGCGCCGCGCTTCGACTCGGGGTCGGTGTTCGGGGCGATCCTCGGCGACCCCGAGCAGGGCCGGTGGAGCCTTCGGCCCGCGGATGCCGCGGCGACCGCGACGCGCGCCTACGAAACCGACACCTTCACGCTCGTGACCCGCTGGGCGACGGGCGACGGCGAGGTCGAGGTCGTCGACCTCATGCCCATGGGCGGCTCGGACGAGCGATGCGACGTCATCCGCCGGGTGCGCGGCATCCGGGGACGCGTGCGCATGGAGCAGGAGCTGCGCGTACGGTTCGACTACGCCGCGACCCTGCCCTGGATGCGGCAGCTGGGCACGGATGCCGCGCCCGCCGTCTGCGGCGTCGCAGGGCCCGACGCGCTCGTCGTCCACGGACCCCGGCTCACGCGAAGCGACCATCGCCACATCGGCGCGTTCGAGGTGGCCGAGGGGGAGACGGTCGACCTCCAGCTGTCGTGGTTCGCCGCGCATCGCCCGATGCCCGAGCCGCTCGACGTCGCCGCGACCCTGGCCACCACGGCGGCGTGGTGGCAGGACTGGGTCAGCACCGCAGTGCCGCCGGGCGCGTACGACGAGGCGGTGCGGCGCTCGCTGCTCGTGCTGCGGCTCCTCACCCACGAGGACACCGGTGGCGTGGTCGCCGCCGCGACGACCAGCCTGCCCGAGGACTTCGGCGGCGCGCGCAACTGGGACTACCGGTACGTGTGGCTGCGCGACGCGGCCCTCACGCTCGAGGCACTCATGCACCATGGCTTCACGCACGAGGCGCAGGCGTGGCGGCAGTGGCTGCTGCGGGCGATCGCGGGGGACCCGGCCGACGTGCAGATCATGTACGGCGTCGCCGGCGAGCGACGGCTGCCCGAGTGGGAGGCGGGGAAGCTGCCGGGCTACGAGGGCAGCACGCCGGTGCGGATCGGCAACGCGGCATCCGCCCAGTACCAGGCCGACATCTTCGGCGAGGTGCTCATCGCGCTCGACGCCGCGCGCCACGTCGGCCTCGACGACGACGACTTCTCGTGGTCGCTCCAGGTCGCGCTGCTCGGCGAGGCGCAGCAGCACCTCGACCGTCCCGATTCGGGGATCTGGGAGATCCGCGGCCCCGAACGACACTTCACGCACTCACGGGCGATGCTCTGGGCGGCGTTCGACCGGGCGATCTGCGCGGTGGACTACGACGGCCGGCACGGACCGGTCGACGAGTGGCGTCGAGTTCGTGCCGGCTTGGCCGACCGCATCGAGCGGGGCGGCTTCGACGCGTCGATCGGCAGCTACGTGCAGTACGAGGGCACCACCGAGGTCGATGCGGCGCTCCTGCAGCTCGCGCAGGTCGGATACGTCGCCTACGACGACCCGCGCATGCTCGGCACGGTCGCCCGCATCGAGGCGTCGCTGCTGCGCGACGGGCTGCTGCGCCGCTACCGCACGGAGGCCGACGTCGACGGCGTGCCGGGCGACGAGAACGCGTTCCTCGCCTGCTCGTTCTGGCTGGTGGAGCAGTACGCCCACACCGACCGGCTCGACGAGGCCGTCGCGCTGATGGACCGCCTTCTGGCGTTCCGCAGCGAGCTCGGGCTGCTGGCCGAGCAGGCGGACCCGCTCTCGGGGCGGCAGGCGGGCAACACGCCGCAGGCGCTCACGCACCTCGCGCTGGTGCGCGCGGCCGACGCGATCGCCCACGCCCGGGGGATGGCGGCGCCGGGCGCGAGCCGGAGCGTCGCCCGGAGCTGCCGTCGCTGAGCGCTCGCAGGACGAGCACCGTCGCGAGTGCCCCCAGCGCGGACCCGAGCGTGTTGGCGACCACGTCGCGGGGGTCGGTCGTGCGCTCGTCGGTCAGCACCCGCTGACCCAGCTCGGCCACGATGCTGACGCCCGCGCCGATGAGCGCTGCGGATGCCGCGCGCAGGAGCCGGGGCGTGCGCGCCGCCGCCGCCCACAGCACCCCGAGCGGAACGAACAGCGCCGTGTTCGCGGCGAACTCCACCCAGGGGTAGCTCGCCCAGGCCGGGATGCCGAGGGCGGCGAGGGCGTCGAGCACCGGATCGAAGCGCACGAAGCCGCCATCGCCGTCCACGTGCGACGGCCAGAACAGCACGATCGCGAGCGCGACGGCGTACGCCGCGGCGACCGCCGCGAGCACGCGACGGCGACGGAGGAGCGATCGCCCCTCCGCCTCGGCCACGACGTGCGGATCCCCCGGCGCCGATCGACGATCGAGCGCGTCCATCCGGGAAGGCTATCCGCGCCACGTTCCATCGAGGTTTCGACGAGGCATCCGCTCGGTTGCGTCTGCTCCGCTGCGTCCGCCCGCCGGTCGGCGAGGTCGTCAAGTCGTCTCGCGATCGTAATGCGGGGTTAACGGTTTCCGGATAGCGTCGAAACGTCGCACCGGGGGGCTGCGCGCGACCTCGCACGTCCCTCCGCGTCCAGGGGAGGCGCGGCGACCGGATCGCGTACGAGCGGAGGACGCCCATGCAGCACCGGATCTCTCGACGAACCCTCATCACCGCGGCGGCGCTGATCGCCCCCGCCGCGTTGCTCCCGAACCTGCCGCCCGATCCCGCGGCGCCGCTGTTCAAGCGCGACGCCGCACGGGGCGCGAGCGCAGGCGCCGGCACGACCGCCGCGGCGGCGGCGTCGTCGACCGTGCGCTCGTACGGGCCGAACGGCACGCACTGGCCGGCCGACACTCCCGGGTTCGACGCGAGCTTCGGCAAGGTCATCGACGTGGCGTGCACGTGGGACGCGATCGGCAAGGCGATCGGCTCGGTGACCGACGCGCAGATCGCGTCGGGCGTGCACATCCGGGTCGCGCCGGGCACCCTCCCCGGGTTCGGGTCGTCGTCGGGCTCGAAGCCGGCGCTGCAGGGCGTCGGACGCGGCACCGCTGCGAAGAACATCCTCGTGTCGCCGAAGAACGGCTGGGGCACGGTCACGATCGGCGACGACGTTCGGATCCGGGCGGTCAAGGGCGTGACCTTCGCCCGCATCAACGGGCGGTCGATCCTGCTCACCGACAGCTCCGGCACGAACTGGGCGCAATCGAAGGTGACCGTCAACTTCCGCATGACCGCGTCGAGCGGCATCGTGCGCGACTGCAACGCCTACGAGGTCGTGATGCCCGACGCCAAGGTCGACATCAGCGACCCGTTCGGGTATGCCGCGGGCAGCAACTCGATGATCACGGACTCGGTGTGGGAGGGCTGCTACTGCGCGCCCGTGTTCCGGCCCGCCGGGGCATCCGATCACATCGACACCCTGCAGATGTACGGGAACGGCGCCTATCGGGGGCTCACGATCCGGGACTCGCTCCTCTTCGGCTCGCTCAACAGCGCGCTCCAGCTCGGCGGGCCCAAGCCCGAGGACCCCGAGCTCGGCACGACGTTCCTCGAGCTCGACCACTCGATCCTCACGGCCCAGGTGATCGCCATGCAGGTGCGCTACCCGCTCCCGAGCGGCGCCTATGCGCCGACACTCGGACAGGCCATCAACGGCAGCGGCGAGTCGAACCAGCTCTTCGCGAAGGACTCGTACGTCTTCGGCTCGATGTACACGACCAAGTGGGGCACAGTCGAGAACAGCTTCACGGCCTACAACAAGGCGCCGGCGAACAACCCGGCCGTCTCGGGCAAGTGGGTCTACGACGCGGCCATGGCGACGGTGAGTGCGAGCTGGTTCGACGCGCGGTCGCCGGAGCCGACGGACGACTACCTGGCCTCGATCTGGAGCTGAGGCGCCGGCGGGCGCGGCCGGTGGCCCGGCCGGCACCTCCGCCGGACCGGCTGCCGGTTCAGTTGCGCCCCATCCCGACGTAGCGCCAGCCGGCCGCCTTCCACGCGGCCGCGTCGAGCGCGTTGCGGCCGTCGATGACGGTCGACCCTCGCGCGATCTCCTTGACGTGCGCCGGGTCGAGGCCAGTGTACTCGGGCCATTCGGTCACCAGCACCACGAGGTCGGCGTGCCGCAGGGCCTCGTCGGTCGCGTTCGAGTACAGCAGCTGCGGATGCCTCGCGCGGGCGTTGTCGATGCCCTCGGGGTCGGTGACCACTACGTCGGCTCCGAGCCCCTTGAGCTGCACGGCCACATCCAGCGCGGGCGAGTCGCGCACGTCGTCGGAGTGCGGCTTGAACGTGACGCCGAGCACCGCGACCTTCCGGCCGAACACGGCGCCCCCGAGCGCCTCCTGCGCGAGTTCGACGACGCGTCGCCGGCGACGGAGGTTGATCGCGTCGACCTCCTTGAGGAACGCGACCGACTCGCCCCGGCCGAGCTCTTCGGCGCGCGCCGTGAAGGCGCGGATGTCCTTGGGCAGGCAGCCTCCGCCGAAGCCGACGCCGGCGTTGAGGAAGCGGCGGCCGATGCGCGCGTCGTGGCCGATCGCGTCGGCCAGCCGGGTCACGTCGGCGCCCGTCGCCTCGGCGATCTCGGCCATCGCGTTGATGAACGAGATCTTCGTGGCGAGGAACGCGTTGGCCGCGACCTTCACGAGCTCGGCCGTCGCGAAGTCGGTGACGATGCGCGGGGTGCCGGCGGCGATCGCCGTGGCGTAGACCTCGTCGAGCACCGCGGCGTCGCGTTCGTCGTCGACGCCGTAGACGAGCCGGTCGGGCTCGATGGTGTCTTTCACGGCGAAGCCCTCGCGCAGGAACTCAGGGTTCCACGCGAGCCGGGCGCCGCTGCCGCCCGCCGCGATCCGCTCGGCGAGCCGGCGGGCCGTGCCGACGGGCACGGTGCTCTTTCCGACCACGAGGTCGCCGTCCTTCAGCAGCGGGAGCAGGCCGTCGATCGCGGCATCCACGTATCGCAGGTCGGCGGCGTTCCCGTCGCGGGACTGCGGCGTGCCGACGGCGACGAAGTGCACGACGGCGTCCGCGGCATCCGCGAGCTCGGTCGTGAAGCGCAGCCGGCCGGACGCGCCGGCCGAGGCGAGCACCTCGGGCAGTCCGGGCTCGAAGAACGGCGCGCGTCCGGCCCTCAGCTGCTCGATCTTGACGGGGTCGACGTCGACGCCGACGACCTCGTGGCCGAGCTCGGCCATGGCCGCGGCGTGCACGGCTCCCAGGTAGCCGCATCCGATGACGGACAGCTTCATGCGCGATTCCTCTCGTTGCAGGGACGGAGTCGGGTGCGTCGTCGCAGGTGATGGGAGGGTGGACTCGTGCGCCGGTCAGTTGCGCACCGTCACGGTGATCGTGGCGCTCGTGCCCTGGTTGCCGCTCGGGTCCTTCGCCTTCGCCTGCACCGGATACAACCCGTTCGGGTAGCGCCGCGAGTCGAAGACGGCGCGCCAGGTGCCGTCGGCCTGCTTCGCCGCGTTGCCGAGCTTCGTCGAGCCCGAGAGGATCTCGACGGATGCCACGCCCGACGCGTCCGTCGCGGTGACCCGCACCTCGACCGACGACCCCGAGACCGTCGCTCCCGATGAGGGCGACGTGATCGCGACGGCCGGAGCGGTGGTGTCGGGCGTCGGGGTCGGCGTAGGGGTCGGGGTCGGCGTGGGTGTGGGGGTCGGCGTCGGCGTCGGCGTCGGCGTGGGTGTGGGTGTCGGCGTCGGCGACGGCGTCGTGCCCGTCGGGATCGTCGAGACGAGGTGGCCGTAGTACCGCCCGGCGACCGGCCGTGTCGGGTCGCCGGCGAACACGTGTCCGCGCGCGGCAGCTGCAGCACCCTGCGCCCGGATGATCGAGATCACCTCGGTCGTCGGCCGGCCGGCGCACGGGCCGTAGGCGTGGCATCCGAGCACGACGCCCGACGCCGCCGCAGTGGCCATGCTCGTGCCGCTCGCGATGTAGCCGTAGCGGTTGCCCTTCTTCGTCGTGTACGGGCAGGCGCCGGGCGCGGCGACGGTGTGCGCCTGGTCGGAGGCGCTCACCGCGAAGTTCGACTTCGCGACCGCGGTGTCGTCCGCGGTCGTGTCGCCGCACGGCGAGGCGGCTCGTCCGCCGGGTGCGCCGTCGTAGTCGGCCATGTTCGTGACGGCCAGCACTTCGTCGTAGTTCGCGGGCGACGTCGTCGCGAGGTCCTTGCCCGAGTTGCCGGCCCCCGCGACGACGAGGACGCCGTCGCGCGCGAGCGAGCAGATCGCCTGGTGCACGGTGTCGCCGTTCGAGAGCCCGCAGTTCCCGTCGTCGGTGCCGGGGTACGAGATGCTCATGTTCACGACGGCGAGGTCGTAGCGGTCGGCGTTCTGCGACACCCACTCGAGCCCGCACATAAGGCTCTGGATGGTGCCGAGCAGCTTGTCGTCGAGCACGCGGGCCGAGTAGATCGGCACCCCGGGCGCGATGCCGAGGATGCCGCGGTCGTCGTCGATCGCCCCGATCGTGCCCGAGACGCCCGTGCCGTGGCCGTTGCCGTCGGCCTCGGTCCCCGTCGCGAGGCAGTTGACCGCCACGGCGCGCCTGAGATCCTCGTGCACGCTCACGCCGGAGTCGAGCACGGCGACGTTGGGACCGGGCCACGACCGGCCCGAGCCGGCGCGGACCGGCGGCTCGTCGGCCTCCACTGCGCCCACGGCGGGCGGCACGGTCTCGGCGAGGGCGACCACGGGCTTCTCGGGCAGGATGCCGAGGGCGCCGGGCGCGGCGGCGAGGCTCGTCGCCTGCTCCGACGTGAGCTTCGCGGTGAAGCCCGAGATGACGGCGTCGTAGGTCCGGCTCGGCTCGACATCGAACGCGTCGAGCGCGGCGCGGCTCCTCGCGTCATCCGTGAAGCTCAGCGTGTAGGTGCCCGCCGGGAGCGGGTCGGCGGCCACGGCCGGAGCCGCGACGACCGACCCGACGAGCGCGGCCGCGGCCAGCGCGATGCCGGCCGCGATCGCGCGGTGGCGGTGCCCGATGGTTCGCCGGATGCCCCGGCTCTCGTCGGTGTGCATGGTGATCTCCCCCTGATCAGCTGCGTGCGGTCTCGTGGACGGCGACGGACGCCGGTGCCGCGCGCTCGCCGCGGACCTGCCGGTAGAACGCCGCCGTGTCCTCGGCGATCCCGTCCCAGTCGAGCCGATCGAGCGGGGCCCGATCGGATCGGGCGACCCCCGTCGCCCAGGCCGCGCTCGCGGCCAGCTCGGCGTCGTCGAACTCCCCGGCGAAGCAGCGGACCCAGGCGGGGCCGACCGCGTCCTGCAGCTCCTGCATCGCGCCGAGCGCCGGCACGACGACGGGCCGGTCGGCCGAGAGGGCGAGCACGGCCGAGCCGGAGTTCTGGATCGCCCGGTACGGGAGCACGACGAGGTCGGCGGCCCGCAGCCAGGTCGCGATCGCCTCGTCGGACTGGAACGCGAGGTCGAGCACGATCCGCGGGTCGCCGGACGCAGCCGCACGGATCTCCTCCGCGAGCGCCGGGCTCGCCGGCTTCCCGGCGACCGCGAGCACGAGGTCGGCGTCGCCCGCCACGACCGTGCGCACGAGCGCGGGGATGTTCTTGTACTCGCGGATCATGCCCACCGACACCACGAGGGTCGCCTCGGGCCGGATGCCCAGGCGCGCGCGCGCCTCGCTCCTCGTCGCGCCGAAGTCGTAGTCGTCGCGGTAGTGCCCGTGCGGCGTGACCGCCGCGGGAACTCCCTCGAGCTCGGGGAACGCGTTCCTGGCCGCGTCGAGCCCGCCCTCGGTGAGCGAGAGCAGGCCGTCGACCTCCTCGACGAGCAGGCGGTGGTGCATGGCGCGCAGCGCGGGAGTCGCCCGCCGCTCGTGCGACGCCACGTTGTGCACGGTCCAGACCAGCTTGGTCCCGTTGCGCAGGCGTGCCACGCGGAGCCCGGCGCGGAACAGGAGCATCCGGGCGAGCACGCGCCACGAGCGACCCGTGAGGAACGTGAGCTCGGGCCAGTGCAGGTGCACGACGTCGACGCGTCGCGTGAACAGGCGCAGGTAGGACAGGTCGCGCACGCGGCATCCGTGGGCCGCCATCGTCGTGTACAGGCGCGCGTTGTACGGGTTGGCGTGCGCCGTGCGGAACGCGGGCTCCGCCTCGACGACGAGCGGCCCGTCGCCGCCGCTCATGCGGCCGCCTCGGGCGAATCCTCGGCCACCGGCTCGGTCGCCGGTCCGGCCGTCCCCTCGGGCGCAGCCGTGGGCCGGACGCCGATGACCCTCGCCGGCACGCCGCCCGCGATGCACTGCGCCGGGAGGTCCTTCGTGACCACGGCGCCGGCCGCGACGACGGCTCCCTCGCCGATGGTGACGCCCGCGAGCACCACGACGTTCGCGCCGAGCCATGCGCCGTCCCCGATGACGATGTCGCGCTCGTCCTTCGGCTGGTCCATGATCGGGACGTCGCCCTGCACAATGCCGTAGTTCGAGGCCGTCACGGTGACGTTCGGCGCGAACAGGCACTTCTCACCGATGGTGATGCGGCCCGTGTTGTTTCCGGCCCAGAGCACCGAGTGCTCCCCGATGTGCGAGCCCGCGCCGATCGAGATGCGCTCCGCGTTGCGGAACGACACGTTCGGCGCAATCGAGACGCCCTCGCCGAGCTCGAGCCGGCGCACCTGACGCACATGCGAGTAGCTCGTGAAGTGGGCCAACCGCAGCGCGTGCAGGTAGGTGCGGAGGTCGAGCAGGGACCTGGCCGGTCCCGACAGCCGGGGCATCCGCCTCACCCCGCCACGCCGACGGGGACCGCGAACGACTCGGCCATGGACGCCATCACGAGGTCGATGTCGGTGGTCGTGCGGGTGGTGACGCAGATCGCGAGGCGCGTGCCGTAGCTGCAGGAGAGGCAGGCGAGGTCGTCGCGCGGGTCGCCCGCGGGCCATCCGGTCACCGACTCGATGAGCGCTTCGCCGAAGTAGCGCGGCGTGCCGCCCCAGGTGACGAACGTGGCGTAGCCGCTCCAGTCGCGGTCGCCGAGGTCGCGCCGCGAGGCATCCTGCACGGCCGCCTGCACCTGCGCGCGCACGGCGGGAACGAGCTCCTCGATCGGCGCGTCAGCGGGCACGGTGACCTTGGCCATGCTGATGTGGTTGCGCACGTTCGCGTCGGCCGCCGTGCGCCGGGAGATCGGCACGAGCAGCGAGACGGTCTCACGGGTGGGGTCGACCGCCGCCGCGGCCCGGAGCGTCGCCGCCACGGTCAGGTCGTGCACGGTGCCGCCCAGCCGGTAGGCGTGCTTCGCCACGGGTCGGAGGTCGACCTCGAGGTACCGGGAGTGGCGCGGCACGAGCACCCGGGCCGCCTCGCCCGACCGCTCGATCGCGAGGTTCTTCAGCGGGCGGATGACGCGGCCGCCCCAGCGCCGCAGGCGACGCGTGAACGGCTTGCGCCAGTACTCGTGCCAGGCGTCGCGGAACCCGTGGCGCTGCGCACGCCACGCATGGAACGCGATCGCGAGGATGCCGAGCCCCGTGCGCGGGGCGACGCCGAGCGCCGCGCGTTCCACCTCGGTGACGACCGGCAGGTCGGGGGAGGGCTCGGTGCCCGTCACGACCTCGCCGATCCGCAGGCCGAACAGCGCGTCGCCGATCACGTGGTGGTAGCGGGCGACGATCGCCACCCGGCCCGAGTCGAGCTCGACGATGCGCATGTCCCAGAGCGGTCGGGCGGGGTCCATGGGCCCGTTGAGCCGGCCGGTGAGCAGCTCCACGCGGTCGGGGTCGTCGGGTTCGATCGTGGGGTGCAGGGTCACGTGCCGTGCGAGGTCGAGGTCGGCGACCGGCACCCACGCCGGGGTCGTCAGCCGCAGCGGCGTCGGTGCGAGGCGCTGCCGCATCGCCGGGACGTGCCAGCTCACGGCCTCGAAGCGGGCGCGGATGCCGGCGAGGTCGATCGCGCCGTCGGCGGTGCGCAGTGGGCCGCCGTCGACGAGCAGCGCGGCGGCGGCGATCATCGCATCGAACGCGATCGAATTCGCGACGAACTTCTCGTCGAGCGTGCGGATGAGCTCGGCCTTCGCCTCGGGTGCGGTCATCGCGTCCTCCCGGTGTCTCGGTCGACGTGCTCGTCGATCGGGGTCGGTGCGGGTGGATGCTCGTCGATGAACGTCGTCCCGGTGATCCGCAGGCGGGCGCCTGCGAAGAAGCCCTGGCGGATGCCGCGCAGCATCGCCCGGTCGGCGCTGCCGCGCCGCGGGTCGCGCCCCCGGCGCACGGCGCGACCGACCGTGCGCTTGAGCAGGATGGCCAGCGTCGCCACGCCCACGCGGAACCGCAGCCGGACGAGCTTGTTCGCGAGGGCGCCGAGGCCGAGTCCGTAGCCGAGGTGCAGCTCGGTGTACGAGTCGCCCTGCCGCGTGTTCATGTGGTGGATGACGCAGGCCGGATCGTGCACGATGGCGTACCCGGCGTCGAGCACCCGCCAGAACATGTCGAGGTCCTCGGCGCCGGCGAGACGGCGCCCCGCCCCGAGCACGTGGTCGAAGCCGCCGAGCTCGAGCGCGAGCTCGCGCCGGAACGCCATGACGGCGCCGTGGCCCGCGTCGAGCCCCTCGATCGTGCGGGTGTACCGCCGCGGCGGTGCGGGCGGCTCGTCGCCGCCCACGAGGGTGTGATCGAGCATGCGACCGGTCACCGCGCCGACCGTCGGGTCGGCGAACCGTGCGAGCACGGGGTCGATCCAGCCGTCGATCGCGACGCAGTCGTCGTCGGTGAAGAGCACCAGCGGCCGGTCCGTCGCCTGAAGCCCGAGGTCGCGTGCGATCGAGAGGCCGCGGATGTCGCTGCGCACGTACGTCGCACGAGAGGCCGCGGCGACGTCCCGGGTCTCCCACGTGTCGGAGGCCGAGTCGACCACCACGATCTCGACGTCGTCGGGCACCGCGCTCGTGATGGACGCGAGCGCGTCGGCGAGCATCGCCGCACGGTTCCGCGTGCAGACGACGACGGCGAGGTCACGCGGCGTCGGCACGCGACTCCTCGTCGAGCAGGGCGGCGTCCTCGTCGGTCGACGACGTGCCCGCCGCGGAGTGGCCGTAGGCCGCGACGAGGCTCCGCGACGCGGCCGCCCAGGTCAGTTCGGGCGCGTGCGCCATGGCCGCGGTGCTGAGTCGCGCGACCGTCGCCGGCTCTGCGGCCAGCCGGTCGAGCTGGGCAGTGAGGGTCGCGACGTCGCCGGGCTCGTGCACGAGGCCGTGCACGTCGTGGTCGAGCAGCGCGCCCGCCGCGGTCGACACGAGCGGGACGCATCCGGCCGCCTGGGCCTCGTACGTCACGAGCGCGCTGCCCTCCTCGAGGCTCGGCAGCAGCAGCACGTCGGCGCGCGCGAGCTCGTCGACCGGCGCCGCAGTCACGCCGCGGAGCTCCACGCTCGGGTGGGCCAGGCGCTCGGCGAGGATCGCGCGGTACGCGTCGTCGACCGCGCCGAACACGAGGAAGCGGCCGTCGCGGCTCGCCGAGGACGCGATCCAGGCGTCGAGCGCATGGTGCAGCCCCTTCCGCGGCTCGACGCGGCCGAGGAAGACCGCTCGCAGCCCCGCGTCCCGGCGCACCGCGCGCGTGACCGGCGCGGCGGGCGTGCACCCGTAGCGATGCCGGCGCAGGCGCGCCGGGTCGAATCCGCGCTCGAGGAAGGTGGCGGCCACGGCGTCCGACGGCACGAGCAGCGCGGTCGCGGTGGCCCACTCCCGCTCCTCGGTGGCCAGACGGCGCGGGTCGGAGGTGTGGGACGCCCCGGCCCGTGGCACGAGGCCGAGTCGTGTCGACTCGCGGGCGACCACCTCGTAGGCGTTCGCGGTGTGCGTATTGGGGACCT
The DNA here is from genome assembly GCF_042796995.1 of Agromyces sp. NPDC057865. Classification (NCBI taxonomy): domain Bacteria; kingdom Bacillati; phylum Actinomycetota; class Actinomycetes; order Micrococcales; family Microbacteriaceae; genus Agromyces; species Agromyces sp. NPDC057865. The sequence continues at coordinate 771,287 of NZ_JBHVMJ010000003.1, forward strand.
CGCGGAACGCGGGGATGCCGCGATCACGGGCGGCGGCGATCGTGCGCTCGGCGGCGAGCGGCCACACGTGCACCACCTCGGGCGAGCGGCGGGCGACGACGAGCGACGCGACACGGTCGTGCCAGGCGAGCGCGCGATCGCGACCCATCACGCGGTGGGGGACGCGCTGCCCGGCGATCGCGAGCGACGTGGTCGTGGAGGCGAGCCCGGCGACCGGTCGCGCCACGCTCGCCGCGACGAGGTGCACGTCGTGGCCCGCCCGCACGAGCTCGTTGACCTGGTTCCACGCGGTCCACCCGATGCCGGGCGCACCGAGCGCATGGGGGAAGCTGTAGAGGACGGCGATGCGTCCACCGCCCCCCGCCGTTTCCGTCGAACCCATGTGACCCCCGTGACGCAGAAGATGTGTCCTTCTCACCTTCCTGTGCGACCCATGGGGGACACAACGCGCGTCGTCGGGTTGACGCGCAGAGTTAACAGACCCGCAACAGAGACCGGGTCGGGCGTTAACAATCGGCCCCCACGATGAGTCTGACGGAGTGTTCCTCATTCTCGCGTTGGCGATGGCGCACCGGGACCGAGTGATCGGAACGGGGGCGCTCGCCGATGCGTCCGACGGCCGACCAGCCGGCGGACACGGAAAAAGGGGGACGCGCCATGGAGACTCCGAAGTACCTCCAGACGCTCTGGAGCTACAAGTGGCTGCTGGCATTCGGGCTCATCGTCGCGATCGTCGCGGCGTTCTTCGCCGGCTTCTCGATCACCAACGGACAGGTCGAGTCGCGGGCGGTCAAGACCTTCTCGGCCGGGACCACGGTGCTCGTCACGAGCCCGGCCGACACGCTGTACCAGGCGCAGGTCCCCGGGCAACCGGTCGATCCGGGCGTCACGCCGCCGCAGGCGCTCGACCTCGCCGGCGCCGCGCAGATCTACGCGTACATCGTCGCCGGCCAGACGATCGAGGACCAGGTCGTCGCCGAGGTCGGGCCGCTCGACGAGGACACCGAGTCGATCACGGCCATCCGGCGCACCACGCAGCCCGCGGGCGACGAGCGGTTCCCCGGGTCGCTGAAGCTGCCGCTGCTCGAGGTCGTCGGCACCGCGCCGACCGAGCAGCGGGCCGAGGACATCAGCGCCGCGGCGACCGACGCGTTCCTCGCCTACGTCGTCGCCGAGCAGGAGGCGAAGCAGATCGCCCCCGAGAACCGCGTCGAGCTCGAGGTGCTGGCACGGGGCGCCGCGGTGGAGGGCGACACGAGCAACCCCGCCATCCCGATCGTCATCACGGGCGTCGCGGTCTTCCTCGGGTTCGTCGCGCTCGCGCTCATCCTCGGCGGCATCCGCTCGGGCCGCGAGAAGCGGCGCACCCGCAGCCGGCGTCGCACCCGCGACGGCGGGGCGTCGCCGGCACCCGACGGCATGGCCGATGAGCCGACCGACCCCGAAGACACGGCCGATGCCGGTGACGCCGAGCGCGAGCTGATCGGCGCGGGCACGGGTCCCCGAGCGGACTGAACGACGCCATGACGGTCCTCAACGGCGCACCGCCGGAGGCCGGCGAGACGAACCGCGCTGCGGATGCCCCCGGCTCCACGAACAGGGCATCCGCAGGGCCGCTCGCGGGCGTCAGCCGTGGTCGGGTGATCGCCGCGGCCGCGGTGCTCGCGGCAGCGGTGCTGGCCGCGGTGCTGCTCCTGCCGCCGCTCATCGCGGGCGGGGCGCTGCTCGTGCTCGCGCTGCTCGTGCTCTTCCGCCGGTTCGTGTTCGCCTGGACGACGGCGCTCGTGCTGCTCGTCGCGGTGATCATGTTCGTCCCCGCCCGGCGGTACGCGATCCCGATCCCGCTCCCGTTCCAGCTCGAGCCCTACCGGCTCGTGCTCGGGATCGTGATCGTCGCCCTGGTGGTGGCGCTCCTCACGAAACCCGATTTCAGATGGCGACCCATCGCCTTCGGGGTCCCGATCGCGATCATGCTCGTCACGGTGCTCGTGTCGTTCCTCGTGAACGGCATGGCGCTCGCGAACTCGGGACTCGTCGAGACGGCGATCGGCGGCATCACCCAGCTTCTGGTCATGCTGTCGGTGTTCTTCGCCTTCCGGCAGCTCCTGCGCAGCGAGCGCGACGTCATGCTGCTCATCACGGTGCTCACCTGGGCCGGCGTGATCGTGTCGTTCTTCGCCCTGATCGAGCGGGTGGCGCGCACCAATGTCTTCCTCATGCTCGGGAGCTTCCTGCCGCTGACCCTGCTGCGGGAGGGCGGCGACGTGAGTCGGGCGGGTGCCGCGCGCGCGTTCGGCTCGGCGCAGCATCCGATCGCCCTCGCCGTGGCGCTCTGCCTCCTCATTCCGCTCGCCATCTACCTCGCGAAGTACGCCGTGTGGCCGCGCAACGAGATCAATCGGCGGCTCGTGTACGCAGGTGCGATCATCATGCTCTTCGGAGGCGTGCTGGCCGCGATCTCGCGCACGGCCGTCGTCGTGCTCGGGGTGATGTTCCTCATCACGTTGCTCCTGCATCCACGTGTCGCCGCGGTGCTCTTCGCGATCGCGTTCCCGGTGGTGCTGCTCGCGGCCGTCGTGCTGCCGAAGGCGTTCGACAAGATGGTGCTGTCGTTCCTCGACGTCGACTCGCTCGTCGCGTCGCAGTACCAGTCTGCGGGGATGGGCGGCGCCGGGCGGCTCGCCGACCTCGAACCCGCGATGCGGGAGGTCGCGAAGCAGCCGTTCTTCGGGAGCGGGTTCGGCAGCCGCATCGTGATCGGCGACGAGGCGAATTCGTTCATCCTCGACAACCAGTTCCTCGGCACGCTCATGGAGACCGGCGCGCTCGGCGTGCTGGGACTCGCGGTGTTCCTGCTGGTGCCGCCGATCCTGCTGCTGCGCTTCGCGTTCGGGCAGGCGGCCAAGCGTCGCCACGCCGCCCTCGCGTTCACGGTCGCGGTGGCGATCGCGGGCTACATCGCCGCGATCTTCTTCTACGACGCGTTCGGGTTCTTCCAGACGTTCTTCATCCTGTGCATGCTGCTCGCCGTGGGCGCGTGGCTGCTCACCGAGGCGCCGCGGCGCGCGGCAGCCGTCGCGCCTGCGGAGGGCGAGGCCGATGCTGCGTCCGCGAGCGCCGCACCGGCGAGCGTCGCACCGGCGGAGGCGACGGCATGACGCCGCGGATGTCGGTCGTGATCCCCGCGCACGACGAGGCGGCGGTGCTCGGGCGGCTGCTCGACGCGCTCACGGGAGACCCGCGCGCGGCCGAGCTCGAACTCGTCGTGGTGGCGAACGGCTGCACGGACGCGACCGCCGACGTGGCACGCGCGTACGGGGCATCCGTCACCGTCGTCGAGATCGCTCGGGCCTCGAAGATCGCGGCGCTCGAGGCCGGCGACGAGGAGGCGTCCGCGTTCCCGCGCGCCTACGTCGACGCCGACGTGCTCGTCGACGTGCCCACCCTGCTCGCGCTCGCCGACGAGCTCGAGCGACCCGGCGGCGCGCTCGTGGCGTCGCCGCGGCTCGAGGTCGACACCGACGGGGCGTCCTGGCTCGTTCGTCAGCACTACCGCGTCTGGGCACTCACCGACTACCGGCGAGCGGGCCACATCGGGTCGGGCGTCTACGCGCTCTCCTCGGCGGGCCGGGCGCGATTCGGACGGTGGCCCGACGTGATCGCCGACGACCGCTTCGTGCAGCAGCTGTTCCTCCCCGAGGAGCGCCGCACGCTCGACGCGCATGAGTTCTCGGTGCGGAGCGCCCGCACCATAGGCTCGCACCTGCGCCGATCGACGCGCATCGCCCGCGGCAACCTCGAGCTGCCCGACGAGGTGCAGCGGGCGACGGACGCCCCGACCGGCGCGCGTGCGACGAACCTCGTGCGACGGGTCGCCGCCCGCCCCCGGCTCTGGCCGGCGTTCGGCGTCTACGCTCTGACCTCGACCCTGCCGAAGGCGCGCGCCCGTCGGCTCGTCGCCGAGCGGGGGGAGGCGGAATGGGCACGCGACCAGACGAGCCGGGCGACCGCATGAGCGCGCCGTCGACGGACCGGCTCGCGCACACGTCCTCTCGCGGCGTGTTCGTCACCATGGGCGGGTTCGGGGGCAAGACGCTCATCCAGCTCGCGTCGACGGTCGTCCTCGCGCGTCTGCTCTCGCCCGCCGACTTCGGCCTCGTGGCGATGGTGACGGCGATCGTCGGCGTCGCCGACCTCGTGCGCGACTTCGGCCTGACGGGCGCGATCATCCAGGCGCGCAAGCTGAGCGAGCGCATGTGGATGAGCGTGATGTGGCTGTCGGTCGCGCTCGGCATCGGGCTGATGCTCCTCATCGCGGCATCCGCGCCCCTCATCGCCTGGCTCTACGACGAGCAGCGGCTCATCCCGCTGACGCTCGCGATCGCGCCCATCCTGCTCGTCAACGGCCTCACGATGCCCATGCAGGCACGAGTGCAGCGGGACCTGCGGTTCGGCACCCTCGCGAACATCGACGTCGTGTCGATGCTCGTCGGGGTGGGACTCGGTATCGCCACGGCGGCGCTCGGCTGGGGCGTGTGGTCGCTCGTCGTGATGTCGGGGGCGGGCCAGGTCTACCGGCTCGTCGCCCTCTGGGTGGCGTCGCGGCCGAGGTTCGGCCGGCCGCACATCTCGCGCGAGGTGCTGCCGCTCGTCACGACCGGTGGGAGCCTCTTCGGCGTGCAACTGCTGAACTACGCCACGAAGAACCTCGACAACGTGGTGATCGGCCAGCAGCTCGGACCCGCGGCGCTGGGCCAGTACTCGCGGGCCTACGCGCTCTACCTGCTGCCGATGCAGCAGCTCAACGGCACCCTCGGACGCGTCGCGCTCCCGGTCCTGAGCAAGCTGCAGGACGACCCTGAGCGCTTCCGCCGTTACACGCGCGGCGCGCTGATGATCATCGGGTACCTCACGATCCCCGTGTACGCGGTGGCCGCGGCCGTGTCGTCGCCGCTCGTCGCGATCCTGCTCGGCCCGGGGTGGGAGGAGGCGGCGACGCTCTTCAGCATCCTCGCCCTCGCGGGCATCGCCCAGGCCATCGGGAGCGTGCTCGGCTGGCTGTACCTCACGCTCGGCCGCGCGCACAAGCAGCTGCTCTTCTTCGTGATCACGCGGCCGATCCTCATCGCCGGGTACTTCGTCGGCATCTGGTGGGCCGGCGTCGAGGGCCTCGCGCTCGTGTTCGGCGTCCTCTCGCTGCTCCTGCTGATCCCCGAGCTCGTCTACGCGACCTCGGGCACGTTCATGCGGGTGCGCGACATCCTCGCCCCGATCGCCCGGCCGCTCGTGCTCGCCCCGCTGTGCTTCGGTGCGGCGTTCGCGGTGGAGCGGGCGACCGACGGGATGCCCGCGGTCCTGCAGCTCGCGCTCGGCGTCGCGGCCGGCGTCGTGCCGCTCCTGGCGTCGCTCGCGATCCCCGCATACCGCAGGGATCTCGCGCAGATCGTGGGCTTCGTGAAGCAGGTGCGCAAGCCGGCGAGTACGGGGCCGGCATCGGATGCCGCGGCATCGGGCTCGGCGGAACCGGACGAGCCGATCGGGGAGCCGTCAGCGGCGGCGCGCAGCGATGTCGACGAGGTGATCCTCGACGACGCGGAGTTGGCCAGGGAGCGGAAGGCGGAACCATGACGAGCACCTCGATGCGAGGCCGGGCCGGGCGTCTCGCCCGGGTCGTCGTCGCGACCCTCGCCCTCGGCGTCCTCGCGGGCTGCGCCTCGAGCGCGGCCTCGGCGCCCGACCTCGAGCAGCTCGAGCCGCCGGCCGCCGCGCCCGAGGTCGTGACGCTCGGCATCCTCGGCGACTCGATGTCGCTCGGGGTGAACGCGTGCCAGGAGCCGGGCCAGTGCGCCGAGGTGTCGTGGTCGGGCGGCACCGACCCCGCGGTGGGCTCGATCGCGCTCCGGCTCGCCGCGGCATCCGGTGTCGAACCGAAGGTCGTGAACGCGGCCAAGGACGGCGGCGACGTCGGGGACGCGCTCGACCGCGTCGACGAGGTCATTCAGGCCGGTCCGCAGCTCGTGACGGTGCTGCTCGGCGGGAACGACGCCTGCAAGCCGACGCTCGAGGAGATGACGCCCGCCGCCGAGTACGAGGCGCAGCTCACCGAGCTGTTCGGCCGGCTGAACGCCGAGGCGCCCGACGCGACGATCCTGGCGCTGTCGGTCCCCGACCTGTACCGCCTGTGGGACATCGGCCGAGCCGACCCGCGCGCCGTGCAGACGTGGAACAGCAGCCCGTCGTGCTCGAACCTGCTCGGCGACGCCGACGACGACTCGGCCGAGGCGACGGCACGGCGCGACGCCGTCGCCGCGCGCGTCGACGAGTTCAACGCGGCCATCGCGCGGGTGTGCGCGGCCGCCGAGCGGTGCATCGACGACGGGGGAGCCGTGTTCGCCTACGACTTCTCGCCGGAGGAGATCTCGGGGATCGACTTCTTCCACCCGTCGGTGGCCGGACAGCGCGTGATCGCGCAGCTCGCATGGGAAGCACTCGAAGGGGGATCGTAATGACGACCATGCTCGTGGCCATCTCTGGGGGCCACCTCGCTCAACTGCACATGCTCGCGCCGCGCATCGTCGGCTCCGACCACGTGGTCTGGATGACCGACGACACGGCGCAGAGCCGCTCGCTCCTCGAGGGGGCGCAGGTCTACCACGTGCCGACGCGGCCGCCGCGGGACACGCTCGGCGTGCTCCGCGACACCCGCATCGCGCAGCGCGCCTTCGCCGAGCACCGGATCGAACGGGTGGTGAGCTCGGGGGCCCAGATCGCGCTCTCCGCGCTCATCCCGGCGCTGCTGCACCGGGTGCCGTTCAGCTACGTCGAGAGCGCGACCCGCGTGACCGACCTCTCGACGACGGGCCGGCTCGTCGACCACATCCCGTCGGTGCGGCGCTACGTGCAGTACCCGAACCGGGTCTCGGGGCGCTGGCAGTACGCGCTGTCGGTCTTCGACGGCTTCCGCGTCGAGCGCGCGCCCGAGCGGCCGATCACGCGGGCGGTGGTGACGGTCGGCGGCAACGGCGACTTCGGCTTCCGACGCCTCGTCGAGTCGGCGCAGCGCGCGCTGCCCGACGACGCTCGGGTGCTCTGGCAGACCGGGTCGACGGATGCCTCGGGGCTCGACATCGAGGCCGTGGCCTCGGTGCCGTCGGCGACCCTCTCGGAGGAGCTCGCCGCGGCCGACGTCGTGATCGGGCACGCCGGCACGGGGACCGCGCTCGCGGCGCTCAGCGCGGGCAAGGTCCCGGTGCTCTCGCCTCGATCGGTCGAGCTCGGCGAGCACGTCGACTCGCATCAGGACGACCTCGCGCGCTTCCTGTCCGACCGCGGCCTCGCGGTGGTGCGTCCGGCCGACGAGATCACGCTCGACGACCTGCGCGAGGCGTCGCGCTGGCAGGTCACCCGTCGCGACGACCTCGAGCCCGTCGCGATCTGACGCCTCGCGGTCGGGCGGTCCGTGGAGGCCCCCGGCCGCCGCCACCCGTGCAGCCGACCGGAAGGAGCGCCGTGCCCGACCTGAGCGTCGTCGTCGTCAACTACAACACGAGGGATGCCACGTCGGCGTGCCTGCGCTCCGTGGTGCAGGCGGCATCCGCCGTCGACCTCGAGCTCGTCGTCGTGGACAACGGCTCGACCGACGGCAGCGCGGCGGCGTTCGCGTCGCGGTACCCCGATGCCGTGATCGTCGACGCGGGGGAGAACCTCGGCTTCGCGCGCGGCGTGAACCGGGGCGCCCGCTCGGCCACCGGATCGTGGGTGCTGCTGCTCAACCCCGACACCCTCGTGCTGCCCGGGTCGCTGCGCGCACTGCTCGACTTCGCCGAGGCGCACCCCGAGTACGGCGTGTACGGCGGCCGCACGCTCCGACCCGACGGCGGCGTCGACCCGAGCTCGTGCTGGGGCGCGCCGAGCCTCTGGTCGCTCGCCATGTTCGCCACGATGCTCTCGACGGCGTTCAAGCGGTCGCGCGTGTTCGACCCCGAGTCGCTCGGCCCCTGGGACCGTGACTCCGTGCGCGAGGTGCCGATCGTCACCGGATGCCTCCTGCTCATCCGGCGCGCGGACTGGGAGCGACTCGGCGGCATGGACGAGGACTACTTCCTGTACGGCGAGGACGCGGAGTTCAGCCTGCGGGCGGGCCGCGCGGGCCTCCGGCGCGTCGTCGTGCCCGAGGCGGTCATCGTGCACGAGGTCGGGGGCTCCAGCGATGCGGGCGGCGAGAAGGGCTGCATGGTCATGGCCGGCAAGGTGACGCTCCTGCGCAAGACCTGGTCGCGGCCCGGCGCCGCACTCGGCGTGCGGCTGCTGCTCGCGGGCGTCGGGGTGCGCGCGGGCCTCGAGACCGTGACGCGGCGTGCGCGTTCGCCGTGGCGCACGGTGTGGCGGCGCCGAGCCGACTGGCGCGAGGGCTACCCGGCGGCCGAGGCGACGCTGTTCGGGCGGGAGGCCGTGCCGGTCTGACCGAGCACCCAGCCGCGCACCTCGTCGAGGAATCGGTCGGTGTCGAACGCGAGCGCCCGTTCGCGGGCCGCCGCCGGGTCGATGCCGGCGACGGCGGCGACGGCCGCCTCGAATCCGGCGGGGTCGTCGGGATCGAAGTGCACGCCCGAGGCACCGTCGACCACGGACTCCGCGGCGCCGCCGACGCGGTTGGCGAGCACGGGGCATCCGGCCGCCATCGCCTCGACGGGCATGATGCCGAAGTCCTCGATCGGCGGGAACACGAAGGCCAGCGCACGCTGGAACAGGGCACGCATGAGCTCGTCGGACACACGCCCGAGCAGGCGCACCGGCACGCTCGCGGAGGCCGCGAGGGCCTCGAGCCGCTCGCGTTCGGGCCCCGAGCCGGCGATGACGACCGGGATCCCGAGCCGCTCGCCCATGCGGATCACCGCGTCGTGGCGCTTGTAGGGGACGAGGCGCGACGCCGCCATGAGGAATCCGCGCGCGGGGAGCGACGCGAGGAGGTCCTGCTCGGCGGGCGTGGCGCGCGCCGCCCAATCGGGCACGGCGGCGATCGCGGCCGCCTCGACCGGCGGGTGGATGACTCGGGCGTCCCGATCCCAGGCGCGGCGGATGCGCTCGCGCACGAACGCGCTGTTCGCGGCCATCGAGCCCGACTCCCGTGAGGCGCGCCGGTCGACGCCGCGGAGGTACGACCGGGCGACGCCCGCCAGGGGACTCGCGGTGCGGCCGTCGAGGCCGGGCTCCCAGAGGTAGCGCGCCGGCGTGTGCACGTAGGAGAACTTCGGCACCCCGCTCCGGGTGCCGAACCCGGCATGGTGCGCGAACACGTAGCTGCTCGTGAGCACCCAGTCGGGCTCGGCATCGCCCCAGCCGCGTCGCCACGTCGGCGACATGAGCGGCAGCGCGAGCGCCTTGCGTCCGCGGAGCGGGGTGCGCGCGAGCCACGACTCGTCGACCGCGTCCGCTGGGAACCGCGAGGGGTCGTCGTTCCACAGGCACGCGACCCGCGACTCGGGGAACGCGAGCCGCATCGCGTCGAGCACCTGCTCCGCGCCGCCCGTCTCCTCGATCCACTCCTGGACGATCAGTCCCGCCACCCGTGCCTCCGTTCAGAGCGCTTCAGTACGCTTCAGTACGCGCCGTTGCTCCCGACGACCGCGCGCACGGTCTTCAGGAGGATCACGAGGTCGCCCGTGATCGACCAGTTCTCCACGTAGTAGAGGTCGATCTTCACGCTCTCGTCCCACGAGAGGTTCGACCGGCCGCTCACCTGCCACAGCCCCGTGATGCCGGGCTTCGTGAGGAGCCGGCGGTTCACGTCCTCCTGGTAGCGCTCGACCTCGCTCGGGAGCGGCGGGCGCGGGCCGACGAGGCTCATGTCGCCGATCACGACGTTCCACAGCTGTGGCAGTTCATCGAGCGAGTAGCGGCGCAGCGTGCGCCCGAACGGGGTCACGCGGGGGTCGTCGTGCAGCTTGAAGAGCACGCCGTTGCCCTCGTTGCGGTCCTGGAGCTCGCGGAGGCGGGCCTCGGCGTCGGTGACCATCGAGCGGAACTTCAGCATCGTGAAGCGGCCGCCGTGCGCCCCGACGCGCTCCTGTCGGAAGAGCACGGGCCCGTCGCTCGAGAGCCGAACGCCCACCGCGATCGCGGCGAAGAGCGGGCTGAGCAGCACGACCGCCGTGCCGGCGACGACGACGTCGAAGATGCGCTTCATGGCGTGCGCGAAGCCCGAGTACTGGGGCAGGTCGACGTGCACCATCGGCAGGCCGTTGATGGGCCGGAGGTGGATGCGCGGGCCGGCCACGTCGGTGAGGCGGGACACGAGGATGAGCTCGGTCTGCGAGTTCTCGAGGTCCCAGCCGAGGCGCCGGATGGTGGCGCTCCCGCCCGGCAGGTCGCCCGCCACGATGACGGCGCGGGTCCGGGTGCGCTTCGAGGTCGCGGCGAGGTCGTCGAAGTCGACCGTGGGCAGGTCGATCCGGCTCGCCCCCGTCGTGCGCGCGGACCCGGCGAACGTGGCGCCGATCGCGCGGTAGCCGACCCGGTACTGCCGCCGGAGCTCGTCGACCACGCGCGCCACGTCGTCGGGGCGGCCGACGATGATGGAGCCCGTCGTGCAGCGCCCGACGCGGCGCATGCTGTGCAGGATCCAGCGCCAGGCCACGCGTCCGCCGAGGAGCAGCACGAGGCCGAGCGGCAGCGCGACCGCGAGGTAGCCGCGCGCGATCTCGACCTGGAGCAGGAATGCGACGACGGCGAGCGTGCCGAACGTGATGAGCGTCGCATTGACGACGCGCTGGTACTCGATCGTGCCGGTGCCGATGTTGCGGATCATCCGCGAACGCGTCGCGGACAGTGCGATGAGCCACACGGCGGCGATCGCCGCGCCGAGCGAGAGGTACGCCACGTCGCTCACGGGTGTCGCGGCGCCGAGCGCGGTGGTGCGGAACCGCACGAACTGCGCGACGAGGAGCGCGACGACGATGCCCGCGGCATCCGTCACCGTCAGCGCGAAGACCAGCCGGTGCCGCCAGCCGAGCTTGCGCGGCTGCGACGCGACGCGCTGGCCGACGGCCGCGGCCCGGTCGAGCAGCCGGTCGGCGGGCGGGCCCGCGAGCGTGATCGTGTCTGCCTCTGCGGTCAACTCGCGCTCCCCCCTCGACGGCCGCTGCACGCGTCCCTGGCGAGGGGCGGGGTCGATGCAGGGAGCGACCACCGTGGCCCGTCCGATTCCGGCTGCGATGCAGGCGGTCGTCGCCTGTGTTCGAGGGCGGTCGACGGTGATGCTCGCGTCCCGTTCGGGCGGTTCGCAGCGCTTCCCCGGATGCTGCGGCCGATCGTCCTCTGCGGCGATGCTAGCCGCGCGGCGCGGGCGCCCGGAACCCGGTCGGCGTGCAGTTCACAGGCTCTTCAGGCGGCCGATACATGTTCGACACACTGGGGGACGCGAGCCCCTCCGTTCGGGGGACAGCGGCGGCCGGATCAGCTCCTGGCGAGGGCGAAGACGCGCTCGTGCCGCGCCGCCCACGAGTTGCCGGCGATGAACGCGGTGCGCTGGGTCTCGGCTGCGCGACCGAGGGCGAGGGCGTCGGGCACGACATCGGCGAAGTCGTCGACGGTGGACACGAGCAGCACTCGGTCGTCGATGCCCCGCACCGGCGGCAGGTCGGTGGCGATGACGGGCGCCCCGGCCGCGAGGTACTCGTAGACCTTGAGCGGGCTCATCGCCTCGGTGAGCGGCGTGCGACGATGCGCGAGCAGGCAGAGGTCGGCGTTGCGGAGCGTCGAGACGAGCTCGGCGCGGCCGACGCTCGGGTGCACGTGCACGTTCGGCAGGGAGGCGAGCTCGGCCACGTAGGCGGGGTCGGGCAGCGGACCGAGGAGCAGGACCTGCAGGTCGGGCCGGCGTCGCGCGAGATCGGCGATGCCCGGCACGTCGAGGCGGGAATCCAGCGTGCCGACGTACACGGCCCTCGGGCCGGGCAGCGCGGCGAACCAGTCGGGTTCCGCGGGCAGGGGCCCCAGCCATTCCGACGGCTCGACGCCGTTCGGCACGACCTCGTGCGGGCCCGTCGGCGCGATGCGGTCGATGATCTCGGCCGAGACCGCGGCGACCGGGCGGCCCGACTCGGCGATCCGGCGGTACGCGTCGCGGTAGGCGGGCCAGTACGCCTCTCGCGCCGGCGAGCTCGACCAGTCGTCGCGGGCGAAGAAGGTCACGCCGCTCGCCCAGTCGAACGGGGCGTAGCCCGCGACGAGGGGGTTCGTCGTGATGGCGTAGGGATCCACGAGCCCGAGCTTCCGCGCCGCGCGGAGCAGCGAGCGGTCGTAGGCGCGGTACGCCGCGGCGATGGCGGCCACGTCGGTCGGGTCGTCGCGGCGCGCCCGGGCGGGGCGGTGCAGCGACATCCGCCCGCTCGACGGGAACGGCGCGTCGCGGTCGAGCAAGGGGGTCGCGGCGATGCGCGGGAACCACCGGAACGGGTTGGCGACCAGCAGGCGCCGCACCTCGGGGCTGTGCATGAGGCTCGCCAGGATGCGGTCGGGCGGGCGCATCATCCCGCGCCGCACGGCATCGGAGTACGTCTCGTAGCTGAAGGTGAACACGAAGTCGGCTTCGACGCGGGGCACGGATGCCGCCCCGATGTCGATCGGGAAGGCGCCCGTGTCGACCCGCTCGCTCATGCGGCCAGCTGCCTGATGAGCCGGGCCGGCGCGCCCGCGACCACGGTCCGCGGCGGCACGTCCTCGCGGACGACCGAGTTGGCGCCGACCACCGCGCCCGCGCCCACGGTCACGCCCGGCATGATGACCGCGTTCTGCCCGAGCCAGGCGCCGCGGCAGATGCGCACCGGGGACACCCGCACGAGCGGCTGGTCCCTGATGAACGTGTCGGGCTCGTCGAACCCGTGGGTGTGGTCGGAGATGTACACGCCGCGCGCCATGGCGACGCCGTCCTCGATCACGACGCTGCGCACCGCCGAGATCGAGGTCTCGTTCATGCGGACGCGGTCGCCGATCACGATGACCGGACCCGGCTCGTCGAGGCGCGGGACGATGAGCCACGACCCCGGGCCGATGAGCACGTCGGAGCCGATGGCGATGCGGTCGGCGTTGCCGACGCGGAACGGGAGCAGTATCCGCGTGCGAGCGCCGAACCGCGCGAATCCGGTCGCGGCGATGCGCGAGAACACGGCATCGCGTGCGCGCTGCGCCAGCAGCAGCAAGTCCAGACCGTTCACTTCCGCCCTCCCCGGGCCGGCGGCGGGGGACATCCTCCCGGGCCGGTGTTCGCACCGAGAGGTCCGTCATCGGCAGCCGCCAGCCCGACCAGCGTATCCGCGGACGCACCGCCGACACCGTGGCGCGACGGATTGTTTACCCGCAGGTAACAGGGCGGCTCCATTCCGTCGCCCCCGAGTTGGGGGTAGGGGCCCACCGAGTTGTAACACCCGTGCAACACCGCGCGTGCTCGCCGTTCAAACACCGGCCATAGGCTCGCCGGACCGAATGGGGGACGGTACGCAGTGCGATCGCCCCTCGGCCGACCAGCGGAGGGACCAGCGTGACCCCGAACAGCACCTTCCTCGACGCCATGCGCGACGCGGCGGCGGCCGCCGGCGACGCGCGCGGGTTCCGGTTCTACGACAACCCGACGGAGTCGACGTTCACCTCGTACGCGGCCCTCGAACGACGGGCGATGGCGGATGCCGCGGCGCTCGCCGCCGCCGGACACACGCCGGGCGACGTGGTCGTGCTCGCCTTCGAGCCGGGGCTCGGGTTCGTCCGCGCGCTCTATGCCGTCTTCTACGCGGGACTCGTGGCGTCGCCCGTGCCGGTCGCGGCCATGCGCCGGCCCGAGGCTGCGGTACGACGGCTCGAGGCGATCGTGCGCGACGCGGGCAGCCGGCTGGTGCTCACCGAGGGGACGGCCCTCGCCCCGCTCGGCCTCGAGCCCGGTGGCGTCGTCGGGGACGCGCGGATCGCGATGCTCGGGTCGCGGGAACCGGACGGGGCGGGCGCCACGCCCTCCGAGTGGATCGCGCCGCGAATCACCTCCGACTCCCTCGCGATCCTGCAGTACACCTCGGGATCCACGGGCACGCCGAAGGGCGTGATGGTGAGCCACGGCAACCTCGTCGCCAACGAGGCCGCGATCACCGGCGCCACCGGCATCACGGCGGAGTCCCGCACCATGGGGTGGCTGCCGCACTACCACGACATGGGCCTCGTGGGGCAGCTGCTGCAGCCCATCTCGGTCGCCGCCGACAGCGTCCTCACGTCGCCGAGCCAGTTCCTGCGGCGTCCGAACCTCTGGCCGACCCTGCTCACCCGCCACCGGTCGACGCACACGGTCGGACCCGACTTCGCCTACGCGCTGTGCACGCGGCTCGTCACCGACGAACAGCTCGCGGCGCTCGACCTCTCCGCACTGGAGGGCGTGATCACCGGTGCGGAGCCGGTCCGCGCGGGCACCCTCGCGGCGTTCGCGGAGCGGTTCGCACCGGCGGGCTTCCGGGCGCGCGCGTTCATCCCCGCCTACGGCATGGCCGAGACGACGCTGCTCGTCACGGCGAGCGTGCGCGACCATGCGGTGTCGGCCGTGCATGCCGACGCCGGCGCCCTCGAGCGCGGCGAGCTGCGAGCGGCGGCGCCGGGCGAGCGCGCGGTGGAGCTCGTCTCGTGCGGACCGCCCGCCGCCGGCCACGAGGTCGCGATCGTCGACCCGCAGACGGGCGGCCGCGCCGAGCCCGACGCGATCGGCGAGATCCTCGTGCGCGGGCCGAGCGTCGCGCAGGGCTACTGGCATCGGCCGGATGCCACGGACGAGACGTTCGGTGCCGCGATCGCGGGCGAGACCGACGATCGCGCCTGGCTCCGCACCGGCGACCTCGGCGCGCTCCTCGACGGGGAGCTCGTGATCACGGGCCGCATCAAGGACCTCATCATCATCCGCGGCCGCAACCTCTACCCGCAGGACCTCGAGCACGCCGCGGCGAGCGTGCTGCCCTCGGGGTGCCTGAGCGCCGCGTTCGAGGGAACGGTGAGCCAGCCGCTCGTCGGGCTCGTCGCCGAGGTCGACACGGCGCGCGCGGCGCCCGGCGACCTCGCCGACCTCGCCGAGCGGCTCCGCCGTTCGGTCGCCGAGGAGTTCCTGCTGCCCGAGCTCGGCGTGGCGCTGATCCGCAAGGGCACGCTGCCCCGCACCACGAGCGGCAAGGTCCAGCGAGGGCTGGCCCGGTCGCTCCTGGCCGACGAGCGGCTCGCGACCGTGCACACCCTCGGCTTCGAGCGAGCGGGCGTCGGATGAGCGTCGTCACCGAGTTCGAGCGGTTCCTGGGCGACCCGCGGGACGCGGCATCCGTCATCGGCGCCGACCGGTCGGTGGCGCTCGACGAGCGCCGGGAGTTCCCGGCCGAGGCGATCGCGGCCATCGACGAGTGGGGGCTGCAGCGCTGGTACGTGCCCGAGGCGCACGGCGGCGAACTGCGCGACCTCCTCGTGCCGATGCGCATGATCCGTGCCATCGCACGACGCGATCTCACGGTCGCGGTGGCACACGGGGTGACCTTCCTCGGCGCGGTCGGCGCCTGGATCGCCGGCGGCCCGATCGCCGGGGTCATGGCCGGGCTCGTGCTCGACGGCGGACCCGTGTCGTGGGGCCTCACCGAGCGCGGGCGCGGATCCGACCTCTCGAGCACCGCCAGCACGGCCGCCATCGGCGACCGCGTCGTGCTCGACGGCGAGAAGTGGCCCATCAACAACGCGACCCGCGGCCGGGCGATGACCCTGCTCGTCCGCAGCTCCGACCAGCCCGGCCCGCGCGCGCTCTCGCTCGTGCTGCTCGACAAGCGCCGCGTCGACGAGGGCACGCTGCGCACTCTGCCGAAGGTCGCCACGCACGGCACGCGGGGCGCCGACATCAGCGGACTCGCCCTGCGGAGCGCGACGGTCGACGCCGACCAGCTCATCGGCGAGCCGGGCCACGGCCTCGAGACCGTGCTGAAGAGCCTGCAGCTCACCCGCCCGCTCACGACGCCGCTCTCGGTCGGTGCGGCCGACCACGTCGTCGACGTGGCCCTGCGGTTCGCGCTCGAGCACCGCATCGCGGGGCGCCGCGTCGCCGACCTTCCGTCCGCGCGGGCGACGCTCGGCACCGCGATCGCCGACCAGCTCTTCGCCGAGTCGGTGATGGTCGCCGCCGCACGGGAGATGCACCACGCGACGCACGAGATGGCGCTCGTGAGCTCGCTCGCGAAGTTCCTCGTGCCGTCGACCGTCGATCGGCTGGTGCGCGACGTCACGCCGCTGCTCGGGCCGTGGGCGCAGGCGCTCGGCGTCGACGGGGCGGGAGAGTTCCAGAAGGTCGCGCGCGACAACCGCGTGGTGGGCATCTTCGACGGCAACTCGATGGTCAACCTCAACATGATCGTCAACGAGTTCGGCACGATCTCCCGACCCGACGAGCCGGCGGATGCCGCGGCGCTCGTCGACTCGTTCCGGCACGATGCGGCGCCCGACGGGTGGCTCGATCCGACCAGCCTCCGTCTCGTCACGCGGCGCGGCTCCCGGCTCCTCCGCGCGCTCCCCGGCCTCGTCGAGCTCCTCGCGAGCGGCGGCGCGGGGACGGGTACGAGGTCTGGCACGGGCCCCGTCGTCGTGGTGGCGCGGCGCATCGCGGACGAGTACGAGCGGGTGGTCGTCGAGGCCGGCGCCGCGCCGCGGGAGGCGATGCCGAGCGCGCGGTCGTTCGAGCTCGCCGAGCGCGTCGCCCTGTGCTTCGGCGCGTCGTGCGCGATCGCGGTCGGGCTCGCCGCCGCTGACGCCGGCAGCGCGGCATCCGATGCCCGCCTGCTCGCCGTGCTGGAACGTCTTGCGATGCGGCTCGGGCTCATCGACCAGGTCGCGGCGAGCGAGTCGGCCACCCGGCTCGCCGGACTCGCGCTCGAAGCCGCGCACGCCGGCTCCCGCGTCTCGGTGCTCGACGGATGGACGGGAGCCGCATGAGCCTCGACCGCCTCGACGCCGCGCCGAGCGTCGCTCCCATGCCCGACGGCCTCGACGTGATGTTCGGCGACCCTCGCGAACCCGGTCCGTTCGCCCACACCGCGATCGTCGCCGACGACGAAGCCCGCCGAGTGAGCGACCTCGCGGGGCCGCTGCTCGACGAGTGGGACGCGGCTGCGGACGCCGTGCCGGTCGCCCTCGGCGGACGCTGGGGCTCCACCGAGGAACTCGTGCGACGCTGGCGACCGGTGTTCCGACGCGACCCGGCGCTCGGCCTCGCGCACGGGCTCTCGACGTTCGCCGCCGCGCTGCCGGTCTGGATCGCCGGCGACGAGTCGCAGCGGACCGAGGTCGCGGCGCGACTCCTGCGAGGCGAGCGCCTGGCCGCCACGCCGTCGGCCTTCCTCGGCGACGCCCAGGGCGAGGGCGTGGGCTGCGCCGCCGACCTCTACGGCGACCGCTGGCTCGTGCGCGGCGTGCAGCGCTTCGTCGACGACGCCGACCGGGCCGGGTCGATGCTCGTCGTCGCGCGGACCTCCGCCGAGCCGGGTCCGGGCAGTCGGTCGCTGCTGCTCTGGCACGCGGATGCCGCGACCCGCCCCGCGGTCGACGTCTCGCAGCGCGTGGCGACCGGCGGCCTCCGCGGACTCCGCGTCGGGAACGTCACGTTCGACGGCCTGCCCGTGCCCGTCGATCGCACGATCGGAACCCGGGGGAGCGCCGCCGCGACCATCGGCGCCGCGGAGCAGGTGACGCGGGCCGTGATCCCGGCCCTCGCGGTCGCGACCGTCGGCGCCTCGGTCGAGCTCGCCGCGCGCTACGGCGCCGAGCGGTCGCTCTACGGCGGCTCGGTGCTCGACCTCCCGCAGTCCCGCGCACTCCTGGCCGGTGCGGTCGCCGACCTCCTCGTCGCGGACGCGTTCGCCTCGGTCGCGGTGCGCGCCCTGCACGTCGCACCGAAGGCCTGCCGCGTGCTCACGGCCCTCTCGGGAGTGGTGGTCATGGAGCTGCTGTCCTCGGCGATGCAGGACCTCTCGGTGCTCTTCGGCTCCACGTTCTACGCCCGGGTCGCCCCCTATGACGTGTTCGAGAAGCTCCTCCGCGACGTCGGCGCGCTCACC
This sequence comes from Agromyces sp. NPDC057865, assembly GCF_042796995.1. Classification (NCBI taxonomy): domain Bacteria; kingdom Bacillati; phylum Actinomycetota; class Actinomycetes; order Micrococcales; family Microbacteriaceae; genus Agromyces; species Agromyces sp. NPDC057865. Next base: position 789,388 of record NZ_JBHVMJ010000003.1, read on the forward strand.
GTGCGCAACGACAGCCCCACCGAACTGCTCGGTGCCGCGCTCGCGCATCTGCCCGCGTGGTTCGAGCGCGCGCGCGACGGCGGCGCCGATCCCGCCCTGTTCCGGCTCGGCGCACCGCTCGCCCCGATCCGACTCGACCGGCTCGCGTCGCGGAACGGTTCGGGGGACCCGGTCGGCGCCGCACTGGACGATCCGGCGGTGCGTGCGGCGTTCGCGCCGGGCAGCGCCGAGCTCGCGACGCTCGAGCGCCTCGCCGACACGGTCGCCGCGCTCCGCCGGGAGGTCGCGGCACTGGCGCCGACGCAGGCGGGCGCGGATGCCGCGCCGTCGACGCTCGCCGTCGCGCACCGCGTCGCGCTCGCGCTGGCCGCCGCCGCGTTCGCGGGTGTCGGCGCCGAGGCCGACGAGGCCTCCGCCGCGGCGGACCCCGGGATCCGCGAGGCGTGCCTGCGTCGCGTCGAGGACCGGCTCGCGGGACGCGTGCGCCCCCTCGAGCCCCACCTGGTGGAGCGCCTCGTGGCGTACGCCGAGGATCGGACCGCACGCGGCATCCGACTCGACCTGTCGGCCGCCGAATGACCACGCCCACTCGGGCGAAGGAAGGAGACACCCATGACCACCACGGATGCCGCGACGATCGAGGCCTGGCTCGAGGGCCGGGTCGTCGCCTACGGCAAGGTCGAGGCCGACTCGTTCACGGCCGACACCCCGCTCGCGGAGCTCGGGCTCGACTCGGTGTACGCGCTGACCCTGTGCGGTGACATCGAGGATGCGTTCGACCTCGAGGTCGACCCGACGATCGTCTGGGACCACCCGACGATCCGGTCGCTCGCGCACGGGATCTCGGAACGGCTCACCGCCGCCGCGTGAACGTGCCGACGACCGCGCTCGCCGTCACCGTCGCGTCCGTCGACGGGGTCACCGCCACCGGCGTGCATTGGCGGATGGGGTCGTGGCGTACGGCGGGCGACGTGCGCGGCCGGCACGAGCTCGCACGGCGCTGGGCCCGCGAGCTCGTGACCGGGCGCCTCGGGCGCGACTGGGAGGGGTTCGCGCCCCGCGAGCCCGGGCGCAAGCCGCGCCTGCTCGCATCGCCCGGCGTCGACGTGAGCATCTCCCACGGCGACGACACGCTCCTCGTCGCGGTCGTCGGGTCGGGGCTGGTGGGCGCCGACGTCGAGGACGAGCCGTTCACGGCGTTCGACGCGCCGTCGCTGATTCGCCGGATGTGCTCGCCCGCCGAGCTCACGGAGCTTGCGGCGCTCGCCGGGCGCGACGTGCCGTGGGCGCTGCGGCGCCGCGTCCTCGCCGGAGCGTGGACCGTCAAGGAGGCGAGGCTGAAGGCCCGCGGCGTCGGGCTTGCGGAGGACCCGCGGTCGGTCGAGGTGGACCTCGCCGGCCTTGCCGCCGGCGCAGCGGCATCCGGGCCGGCGGTCGCGATCGTGCACCTCGTCGACGGGCGGGCCGTCGTCGAGCACCCCGGGAACGACGAAGCCCCCTCCGCATGGGAGGGGGCTCCTGGTGGTCGGGGTGACAGGATTTGAACCTGCGACCTCTTCGTCCCGAACGAAGCGCGCTACCAAGCTGCGCCACACCCCGGTGCCCTCTCGGGCCTCAACAAGGATAGCCGAAAAAACGCGGCCGCCCGACCATGCGCCTACTCGGCGGGGACGAGCGTGAGCAGCGTCGCCTCGGGCGGGCAGGCGAAGCGCACCGGCGCGTAGATCGACGTGCCGAGGCCCGCCGACACGTTGAGGTACGCCGTGCGCAGCCCGTGCCGCCAGAGGCTCAGGCCCTTGACCTGCTGCCGCGGGATGTCGCAGTTCGTGACGAGGGCGCCGAAGCCCGGCACGCACACCTGTCCGCCATGCGTGTGGCCGGCCAGCATGAGCTGTGCGCCGTGGTTCACGAACGAGTTGAGCACCCGCTGGTACGGCGCGTGGGCGACGCCCACGGTGACGGTCGGCCGACGCTCGCCGACGACGGATGCCGCATCGGGCCACAGCTCGTCGCCGAGCGGGTCGTCGGCGCGCAGCTCGTCGATCGCCGCCGTGATGAGGTCGAGACGGTCGTATCCGCGGTGCGGATCGTCGACGCCGAAGAACTCGAAGTGCGTGCCGCGCAGGTCGAGGCTCGTCGCGGTGTTGTCGAGGTCGCGCCACCCGAGCTCCGCGAAGTAGGCGTGCAGCCCCTCGATGTCGAGCCGCTTCGCCCGCTGCACGACGCCCGACGGGCCGCCGAAGTAGGTGAACGGGTTCTTGAGCGCGGGACCGAAGTAATCGTTCGAGCCGTTCACGAACACGCCGGGGATGCCCGCGAACGCGTCGAACGCGCGACGGATGCCGTCGAGGCCGCGCTCATGGCCGAGGTTGTCGCCCGTGTCCACGATGAGGTCGGGCTCGAGCGCCGCGAGCGAGCGGACCCACTCCTGCTTCTCGCGCTGCCACGGCGCCATGTGCAGGTCGGAGAGATGCAGTACCCGGATCGGCTCGGCGCCGGCCGGGAGCACCGGGACGTCGGCCCGACGCAGCGTCCACCGCGTACGCTCGACGAGCGAACCCCATGCGAACGCGGCGGCGCCCGCCGCGCCGATCGCAATGGCGATCCGCGCGGCGGGCGTCAGCGGGCGGGGGCTCAATCGTTCCCCGGCGTGTTGTTGCCGCCGCCACCTGAGTTGTCGAACTGGACCGTGACCTCGTCGCCCCGTTTGGCAGCCGTGTTCGGCGCGGGGTTCTGGCTCGCGACCGTGCTGGTCGGATTGCCTCCTCCGCCCTTCATCTTCAAGCCTGCGGCATCGAGCGCGGCCTTGGCCTCGAGGGCGTTCATGCCGGTGAGATCGGGAACCGTCGTGCCGTTGCCCGTGCTCGTGAACACGCGGATCGTCGAGCCCTTGCCGGCCTGCCCGGACGGGTCGGTTCCAGCGACCGTTCCGGCCGGCTGGTTCGAATCCTGCTGGCCGCCGTCCTCGACGACGAACCCTTCGGCCTCGAGCGCCGCCTTCGCCTGGTCGAAGGCGAGCCCGGCGACCTGCGGCACGTCGACGAGCACCTGCTTGAATGCCGACTCGTCGGGCTCGGGGAAGTCATCGCCGCCGTACTTCGCGTCCGCGAGCTCCATGATCGCCGGCCAGATGCGGTGTCGCGCGGTCGCGGCGCTGCCGGAGTCGAAACTCGTGTTGCGCAGGTTGGTGCGGTTGTCACCGCCGGTCACGTTGCCGACCCACACTGCCGTGGCCACCTTCGTGCTCGCCCCGATCATCCAGGTGTCGAAGGCGTTGTCGGTGGTACCGGTCTTGCCGATGTGCTCGATCCCGGTGCCCGGGTCGGACGCCGTCGCGGTCCCGCCGCCGGCGAAGGTCTGCTGCATGGCGTACTCCATCGCATGCGCGACCTCGGGTGTCACCGACTGCGTGCACGTGGAGGGCGGCGCGGCGACTTCCTCGCCGTTGCCCTTCACGATCTTGTCGATGGCGATGGGCGTGCAGGTGAGGCCGTTGTTGGCGATGCCGGCGAATGCCGCCGCCATGGTCACGGGGGCGACCTCCTGGGTGCCCAGCACGTCGGAGGGGTTCATGCCGAGTTCGCCACCGTCGGCGCGGTGCACGCCGAACGCCTGGGCGGTCTGCTTGAGCTTGCAGAGGTCGAGCTGCGAGGCCATCGCGACGAAGCTCGAGTTCACCGACCACGCCGTCGCATCCACCGCATTGTTCGCGATGCGGCCGTCGTCGTTGCGGGGGTTCCACGCCGGGCTCACGCTGAACGTGCCGCCCTCGCAGCTGTTGGTGAACGTCGAGAACGGGCGGCGGCTGCCGTTGAACGTCTCGCGCAGCGAGTGGCCCTCGTTCAGCCACTCGGCGAGCGTGAACACCTTGTACGTCGATCCGGGCTGGAACCCGGCCGAGCCGCCGTAGTCCTGGTCGGTGCTGTAGTTGATCGAGGTGTACTCGGGGCTCGTCGCCGCGACCTCGGGATCCTCGGTGAACTTCTTGTTCTGCGCCATGAAGAGCACGCGGCCCGTGCCCGGCTGCACGCCCACGGCCACCGAGCCCACGTCGAAGCGCGGATCCACGAACGGCACGTTCTGCGCCACCGCCGTCTCGGCACGGTTCTGCAGTTCGAGGTCGAGCGTCGTATAGACCTGGAGGCCCTCGGTCTGCAGGAGCTGGCGTCCTTCGTTGACCTCGGTGTTCGGGTCGTCGTAGTAGTTCAGGATGATGTTCTTGACGTAGTCGCAGAAGTACGCGCTGCCCGCGGCGGTCACACAGCCCGTGCTGGGCTCGTGGATCGCGGGGACGACCGGCTCCGCGATCGCGGCGTCGTGCTCCTCCTGCGTGATCTTCCCGCCCTTGAGCATCTCGTCGAGGATGTAGTCGCGGCGCTCCTTGTTGGCCGCGTACGGCTCGGGCTCGCCCTTGTCGTTCACCGTGGCGGCGCCGTTGTCCTCGCTGTCGGGCTGGTCGAGGCGGAACTTCTCGGGGTGGTTGACGATGGCGATGAGGCTCGCGGCCTGCGCGAGCGTGACGTTCGCCGCCGTCGTGCCGTAGTAGTACTGCGCTGCCGACTCGATGCCGTAGACGCGGCCGCCGAAGGCGGCGATGTTCAGGTAGCCCTTGAGGATGTCGTCCTTCGAGAACTTCTTCTCGAGGGCGATCGCGTAGCGCATCTCCTTGAGCTTGCGCTCGGGGGACGTCTCGGTCGCGGCCTCGTACGCCGCCTCCTTGTCCTCCTCGGTGGTCGCCTCGCGCACGCCGTTGTTGATGAGCACGTTCTTCACGTACTGCTGCGTGATCGAGGAACCGCCCTGCACGTCCTTGTTCAGGATGTAGGTGCTGACCGCACCGCGGATGGTGCCCTGGATGTCCACCCCGCCGTGCTCGTAGAACCGCGGGTCCTCACCGGAGACGGCGGCGTCCTTCACGTACTGGCTGATCCCGTCCCAGCCGACCTCCTCGCGGTTCTCGTCGAAGAACGACGCGAGGAGTGCCTGCGAACCGTCGGGCTGGGTGGCGTAGATGTCCGTCTTCTGCGAAAGATCGTCGATCTCGAGGTAGCCGGGGAGGTTCTCGAACATGGAGATGCCGTTGTTGGCGGCCATGCCGGTCACGGCGAGTGCCGGGGTCACCGCAGCGGTGACGAGAACGCCGGCGAGAGCGCTGAGGCCGACGAAGCCGAGGATCCCGGTGCCGACGTCGCTCATCGTACGTTTTTGGGCAGACATATAGTGGAGCTTAACAAAGAAGGCTGGCAAAACCCGCTATGCGGGCCGCCGGTCGCATTCGCCTGCCGACACGCCGGTCTCCGCCGGATCCGTCGCGCATCGAAGCCCATTCCGCCCCAGCATCAGAGACGAGGAATCGCATGCCGGCCTGGGAGTACATCACCACCCCGCTGCTCATCCACAACACCGCGGCCATCCTGAACAACTGGGGATCCGAGGGCTGGGAGCTCGTGCAGGTCGTGCAGGGGCCCGAGGGCGGCCTCGTGGCGTACCTGAAGCGTCCCGTCGGCGGCGAGTCGTCCGTCGCGGCATCCGCCGGCGCCGCCGCAGCCGCCCAGGCGGCCAAGCAGTTCGAGGGGGAGGCCTGATGGCCGCCGTCGAGGCGCGGCTCGCCGAGCTCGGCATCGAGCTCCCCGAGGTCGCCCCGCCCGTGGCCGCCTACGTGCCCGCGATCGTCAGCGGCTCCTACGTCTACACGTCGGGCCAGCTCCCGTTCACGGCGGGCGCCCTGCCTGCGACGGGCAAGGTCGGCGACGGGCACGGGCTCGTCCCCGCCGACGACGCGAAAGAGTACGCCCGCACGTGCGCGCTCAATGCGCTCGCGGCGGTGCGCGCCGAGCTCGGCTCGCTCGACCGCATCACGCGCGTCGTGAAGCTCGTGGGCTTCGTGGCATCCGACCCGTCGTTCACCGGCCAGCCGGGCGTGATCAACGGCGCATCCGAGTTCCTCGGCGAGGTCTTCGGCGAGGCCGGGCGGCACGCACGCTCCGCGGTCGGCGTGGCGGTCCTGCCGCTCGACGCGCCCGTCGAGGTGGAGCTCATCGTCGAGTTCGCGTAGTCGCGCGGGCGCACGTACCTGAGAAGACGGATGCCGCGGCGGGAATGCTCCCGGCCGCGGCATCCGTGTCTCTTGACTCAGGTCACTGCACCTGGCGCGTGATCGCGGTCATGACCGACGTGTCGGCGAGCGTCGTCGTGTCGCCGACCTGCCGGCCCTCGGCGAGGTCGCGCAGCAGGCGCCGCATGATCTTGCCCGAGCGGGTCTTCGGCAGCTCGTTGACGATGAAGACCTGACGCGGGCGGGCGATCGCGCCGATCTGGGTCGCGACGTGCTTGCGCAGCTCCTCGGACGCGACGGCGGGATCGTCGATGTGCGAGACCTGGCTCGCCTTGAGGATGACGAACGCCACGACCGCCTGGCCGGTGGTCTCGTCGGACGCGCCGACGACCGCGGCCTCGGCCGTGTAGGGGTGCGCGACGAGCGACGACTCGATCTCGGCGGTCGACAGGCGGTGCCCTGAGACGTTCATGACGTCGTCGACCCGGCCGAGCAGCCAGATGTCGCCGTCCTCGTCGCGACGTGCGCCGTCGCCGGCGAAGTACTTGTCGCCGAACTTCTCCCAGTACGTCTCCTTGAACCGCTCGGGGTCGCCCCAGATGCCGCGCAGCATCGACGGCCACGGCTCGGTGATGACGAGCAGGCCGCCGCCCTCGCCCTCGACCGACTCGCCCTCGTCCGAGAGGATGTCGACCGTTATGCCCGGGATCGGGACCTGGGCGCTGCCCGGCTTGAGGTCGGTGACGCCCGGCAGCGCCGAGATCATGATGGCGCCCGTCTCGGTCTGCCACCACGTGTCGACCACGGGGATGGAGCCGCCGCCGATGACGTGGCGGTACCAGATCCACGCCTCGGGGTTGATCGGCTCGCCGACCGAGCCGAGCAGGCGCAGGGAGCGCAGGTTGAACTCGTGCGGGATCTGCCGGCCCAGCTTCATGAACGAGCGGATGGCGGTGGGCGCCGTGTAGAGGATGGTGACGCCGTACTTCTCGACGATCTCCCACCAGCGGCCGGGATGCGGCGTGTCGGGAGTGCCCTCGTAGAGCACCTGGGTCGCGCCGTTGGCGAGCGGACCGTACACGACGTAGGAGTGGCCGGTGATCCAGCCGACGTCGGCCGTGCACCAGTACACGTCGCGCTCGGGGTGGAGGTCGAACACGTTCTTGTGCGTGAACGCCGCCTGCGTGAGGTACCCGCCCGAGGTGTGCAGGATGCCCTTCGGCTTCCCGGTCGTGCCCGACGTGTAGAGGATGAACAGCGGGTGCTCCGCGCCGAACGCCTTCGGCTCGTGCTCGCCCGACGCCTGCGCCACCGTGTCGTGCCACCAGTGGTCGCGGCCGTCGACCCAGTCGACGTCGTTCTCGCCGCGGCGCACCACGAGCACGTTCCGCACCGTGTCGCCCTCGGCCTTCTGGAGCGCCTCGTCGACGACGGGCTTCAGGGGGAACACCTTGCCCTTGCGCCAGCCGCCGTCGGCGGTGATGACGACGGATGCCTCGGCGTCGTCGATGCGCGAGGCGAGGCTGTCGGCGCTGAAGCCGCCGAAGACGACCGAGTGCACGGCGCCGATGCGGGCGACCGCGAGCATCGCGACGACGGCCTCGGGGATCATGGGCAGGTAGATGGCGACGCGGTCGCCCTCGCCGACGCCGAGGTCGGTCAGCACGTTCGCGGCGCGCTTCACCTCGTCGGTGAGCTCGGCGTAGGTGACGTCGCGGGAGTCGCCGGGCTCGCCCTCCCAATGGAGCGCGACGCGGTCGCCGATGCCGGCGGCCACGTGGCGGTCGAGGCAGTTGACGGCGACGTTGAGCTCGCCGTCGTCGAACCACTTCGCGAACGGCGGGTTCGACCAGTCGAGCGTGCGGGTGAAGGGCTTCTCCCACTGGAGGAGCTCGCGGGCCTGGTCGGCCCAGAAGCCGAGGCGGTCGGCCGCGGCTGCTTCGTAGAGGCGTTCGTCGGCGACGGCCTGGGCGGCGAACTCGGGGCTCGGGCGGAAGCGCCTGATCTCCTCGAGCGCGTGATCGATCTGAACGGTCATGTTCTCCGGTCGCTCCTTCGCGATTGGTGCATCGGTTGGGTCGCCTGCCCCACCAGCACATTACCTCCCGTCGCCGAGCACCTCGTAACGGGTGGGTCACGCCGGGTCGAATGCTCTTCCGAGCGCGGATGGGAGCGGTTACTGTGCCTTTGCGCAGAGAAATCTGTACGTCCGCACAAATGGGGACAAATAATGCTTGCGCATCCTTCCTGAGGCCATACACTGGGTACCGCCCGAACACTCGTTTCGAGGCCTGCAGCGCTCGTGATTCCCCCCAATCCTTGCGCTGCCGAGGCGGCACCTGTTCCCCCCAATGGGTGCCGCCCCCTTTCGTTAAGGGCACCGCTCCGCATCCGTGCGGGAGCGATGCATCCGGAACGAGTCCTCCTCCACAACGACGTGGGGGAGGCTCCTTTCCCCATCAGCCTCCGGCGTGGCCCCGCGTCGTGACGCCGACCGTACGGTCGTCGCATGACCACCCCGTTCGTCGCGACGCCGTCCTGGCTCCGGTCGCCTGCGCCCGAGGCTGCGGATGCCGCGGGCGTCGGCGCCTCGGATGCGGCGGGCGTCGGCGCAGCGTCGCGCTCATGGGCCGCGGCGGCTGCTGATGCGGCCGGCCCCGTTGCTCTGGTTCTCGATTCCGCCGGCACGGATGCCACGGCGGGCCCCGACGGCGCCGCGCTCGCCGCGCGCATGGGCTCACGCGGCGTGCCCGATCTCTCGTTCCTCGGGCCGCTCGCGCCGTTCGCCGCCGCCGGCCCCGTGACCGACCTCTTCGTGAACGGCGACCGCGGGCTCTGGATCGACCGCGGCTCCGGTGCCGAGCGGGAGCCCGCGTGGACGGCCGACGAGCCCGAGGTGCGCGCGCTCGCGATCCGGCTCATCGCGCGCGGCGGCCGTCACATCGACGAGGCGACGCCCGCGGTCGACGTGCGGCTGGGCGGCGGCGTCCGGGTGCACGCCGTGCTGCCGCCCGTCTCCACGCGCGGCACGGTCATCTCAGTCCGGGTGCCGCGCGTCGCGGGCTTCCCGCTCCGCGCACTCGCCGCGGCCGGCATGCTCGACGCCGCCCAGGAGGCGATGCTGCGCGACGCCGTCGCGAGACGGCGCAACCTGCTCGTCACCGGTGCGGCCGGCGCGGGCAAGACCACGCTGCTCGCCGCGCTCCTGTCGGGGGCCGACCCCCGCGACCGGATCGTGCTCATCGAGGACGTCGCCGAGCTGGCGGTCGACCATCCGCACGTGGTGTCGCTCGAGGCGCGGCAGGCGAACCTCGAGGGCACCGGCCGGCTCGGGCTCGACGCGCTGCTGCGCGAGGCGCTCCGGATGCGCCCCGATCGCCTGGTCGTGGGGGAGTGCCGCGGCGTCGAACTGCGCGAGCTCCTGTCCGCCCTCAACACCGGTCACGACGGCGGTGCGGGCACGCTGCACGCGAACTCCCTAGACGACGTGCCCGCGCGGCTCGAGGCCCTCGGGTCCGCGGCCGGCCTCGATGCCCATGCGGTCGCGCGGCAGGCCGTGAGCGCGTTCGACCTCGTGCTGCACGTCGAGCGCGTCGACGGCCGCCGACGGCTGGCGGGCATCGGCCGCTTCGCCATGCGCGACGGGCGCCTGGCGGTGGTGGCGCAGTGACGGCCGCCCGAAGGCTTCGAGCCCGCCTCGCGTCGTGGCGACGTCGGCGCCCCGACGCGGCCGCCGAGCTCGACGCCGTCGCGGCGATCGCCGAGCGGCTCGCCGTGCTCCTGTCGGCCGGCGTGCCGGCGACCGTCGCGTGGTCGCACGTCGACGTCGCGCCCGTGGCCGGCCCAGGCGCTCGTGAGCTCGACCGTGACGAGGACGCGGTCGTGCTGCGCGCGGTCGCTGCGGCGGCCGCCGACGGGGAGTCCGTGCCGGCCGCGATCGCCGCCGCACGGGCCGCGGCGACGCGCACGTCGGTGCGATGGGCGCTCCTCGGTGCCGCCTGGGAGGTCGCGGTCGAGTCGGGCGCGCCGCTGGCATCGGGCCTGCGCGAGCTGGCCGGTGCGCTGCGTGACGAGGCGCAGCTCCGTCGCGAGGTCGGCAGCGCGCTCGCGGGGCCGGTCTCGAGCGCCCGGCTCGTGCTGGCGCTGCCGCTCATCGCCGTCGTGTTCGGCGCGGCGTTCGGATTCGACACGGTCGCCGTCCTGTTCGGCAATCCGGTCGGCATCGCCTGCGTCGTCCTCGGCGGCGGGCTGCTCTGGGCCGGCCGTCGCTGGAGCCGGCGGCTCGTGGCGACGGCGACCTCATCGGAGGCGGAACGCGGGCTCGAGCTCGAGCTCGTGGCCATGGCGATGTCGGGCGGCGCCTCGGTCGAGCGCGCCCGTGCGATCGTCCGCGACGCGCTCGCGCCCGTCGGCACGACCGAGTCCGACGCGTCCGATGTCGACGGCGTGATCGCCGTGGCCGCGCGGGCGGGCGCGCCCGTCGCCGAACTCCTCCGCGCCGAGGCCGCTCGGCGGCGACGCACGGCCCGAGCGGACGGCGCGGCCAGGGCCGCGGCACTCGGCGTGCGCCTGATGCTGCCGCTCGGCGCCTGCGTGCTGCCCGCCTTCGTGCTGCTCGGCGTCGTGCCGCTCATCGTCTCCGTCCTGACCGGCACCCTCGGCGGTGCCGCATGACCATCCCGACTCGTGCCGCCCGCCCGCCGGCCATCCGGCGCCAGAAGGAAGGAACACCACCATGCACCAGCACCCCGGCGACGCGCCGCCCACCGTCGCCCACGTCGCCGGCCGCGAGCCCGCGGCCCCTGCCGTCCCGAGGAGCACGCCGCTGCGCCGCACGCTGCGCCGCTTCGCCGGCGAGCGCGGTGCCGCGACCGCGGAGTACGCCGTCGCCACCATGGCGGCGGTCGGGTTCGCCGGCCTGCTCGTCGTCATCCTCCGCGGCGACGAGGTGCGCGGCATCCTCACCGACCTCGTGCGGAATGCGCTCACGGTCGGATGACGGGGATCGGGGCAGCGTGACGGCCGAGTTCGCCGTCGCGCTGCCCGCGATCGCCCTCGTGCTCGCGGCATGCCTCGCGGCCGTGCTCGTCGTCGCGCAGCAGGTGCGGCTCCAGGACGCCGCCGCCGACGCCGCGCGGGCGCTGGGTCGCGGCGAGTCCGAGGGCGTCGCCGCGACGATCGCCGATCGCGTGGCGGGCGGGGCGCGGCTGTCCTCGTGGCAGGAGGACCCGTTCGTGTGCGTCGCCCTCAGCGCCGACGGCGCCGGGCTGCTCGCGGCGATCGAACTGCGCGCGGAGTCGTGCGCCGTGGCGGGCGGGCTGTGAACTTCGCGGCGGCACCCGAACCGTCGGCGGCGTCAGGCGAGCGCGGTGCGGCGTCGGTGCTCGCGCTCGGGATCGTGGGCGCCACGGTCGCGCTCGCGGTCACGGTCGTGCCGATCACGGCGGCGTTCGTGGCGTCGCAGCGCGCTGCCGGCGCCGCAGACGCGGCAGTGCTCGCCGCGGCGGACGCGCTCTCGGGCGCCGTCGCCGGCGTGCCGTGCGAGCTCGCCGGGCGCACGGCGGAACGCAACGGCGCCGCGCTCGCGTCGTGCGAACTCGGCGGACCCGTGGCATCCGTCACCGTGACCGTCTCGTCGTTCGCCGTCGAACTCCGAGCGACGGCCAGGGCCGGCCCGCCGGGGTGGGACCCGTGAGCTCAGTCGAAGACGGTCTCGATGAACCGGTACTCCACGGCCGTCGGACGGTCGTCGTCCTCGGCGCCGAACTCGAGGCCCGCGGCCCGGGCGTAGATGTAGTGCTTGCCTTTGTCGGTGTTCAGCTCGAGGCGCGGGCGGGGATCGCCCGTCTCGAGGAAGGCGGTCGCGACCGTCTTCCCCTCGAGCGGACCGTCGATGAGTTTCGCCGTGTACGAGCTCGCGGAAGAGGTGTCCATGCCGCCATTCTCCTCCGCGCACCGGGAACTGCAAGAGGTGCGTCGGGGCGTCGCGGCCCGCGCCGACGCGGCGCAGAATGGGTGCACTCACGGTCGATATGTGTATGGTGTGGCTGTCGGCGGACCGCTCCGCTCGACCACGGCACACCGCTCGGGGGCGCGGCAACGATGTGCGTTCTCCCATCCACGGAACAAGAGGAGTCTGGTGTCAGGCGCGAAGAAACTGGTCATCGTCGAGTCGCCGACCAAGATGAAGTCGATCGCCCAGTACCTCGGCGACGGCTACGAGGTGCTGTCCTCGGTCGGCCACATCCGTGACCTCATCGAGCCGAAGAACCTCCCGGCCGAGCTGAAGAAGGGCTCGCTCGGCAAGTTCTCCGTCGACGTCGAGCACGGCTTCGAGCCCTACTACGTCGTGTCGGACTCGAAGAAGAAGACGGTCGCCGAGCTCAAGCGCGCCCTGAAGAACGCCGACGAGCTCCTGCTCGCCACTGATGAGGACCGCGAGGGCGAGGCCATCGCGTGGCACCTGCTGCAGGAGCTGAAGCCCAAGGTGCCCGTGCGCCGCATGGTCTTCCACGAGATCACGCGCGACGCCATCCAGAAGGCGAAGGACAACACGCGCGAGCTCGACACCGCGCTCGTCGACGCCCAGGAGACCCGCCGCATCCTCGACCGGCTCTACGGCTACGAGGTGTCGCCGGTGCTGTGGCGCAAGGTCGGGCCCGGCCTCTCGGCCGGGCGCGTCCAGTCGGCCGCCACACGACTCGTCGTCGACCGGGAGCGCGAGCGCCTCGCGTTCGTCGCCGCCGGGTACTGGGACCTCATCGGCCGGTTCGCCCCGTCCGCCGCGGAGGGCGAGCCGTCGTTCGAGGCTCGCCTCGTGCGTCTCGGCGGCGAGCGCGTCGCGACGGGCCGCGACTTCGACGACTCCGGCCGGCTGAAGGGCAAGGCGGTCGTCCTCGACGAGCCCACCGCCCACGCGCTGGCCGCCGCCCTGCGCGACGACGCCGTCGCGCGTCGGGTGAGCAAGGTCGAGTCGAAGCCGTACTCGCGCCGCCCCGCCGCCCCGTTCACCACCTCGACGCTGCAGCAGGAGGCCGCGCGCAAGCTCCGGCTCTCGGCCCGCGACACGATGCGCGTCGCGCAGTCGCTGTACGAGAACGGGTACATCACCTATATGCGCACCGACTCGACGTCGCTGTCGCAGCAGGCGATCACGGCCGCGCGCACCCAGGCCACCTCGCTCTACGGCGCCGACTCGATCCCCGACCAGCCGCGCACCTATGCGAGCCGGTCGAAGAACGCGCAGGAGGCGCACGAGGCGATCCGCCCGTCGGGCGACGTGTTCCGCACGCCCGCCGAGCTCGAGCGGGTGCTGCGCGGGAGCGAGTACAAGCTCTACGACCTCATCTGGAAGCGCACCGTCGCATCCCAGATGGCGGACGCCAAGGGCCAGACCGCGACCATCACGATCGAGGTCGGCCCGACCGCATCGGATGCCGCGACCCCCCCCGAGGCATCCGCCGCCGTGGCCGGCACCATCGCCGAGTTCACGGCCAGCGGCACGGTCATCACGTTCCGCGGCTTCCTCGCCGCGTACGAGGAGGGCCGCGACGAGGAGCGCAATGCCGACGACGCCCCCGGCGACGCCAAGCTGCCGCCGCTGAAGGAGGGCCAGTCGCTCGACCTCGCCGAGCTCGACGCCAAGGGCCACGAGACCAGCCCGCCGCCTCGCTACACCGAGGCGAGCCTCGTGAAGCGGCTCGAGGAGCTCGGCATCGGTCGACCCTCTACGTTCGCGTCGATCATCTCGACCATCCTCGACCGCGGCTACGTCACGCAGCGCGGACAGGCCCTCGTGCCGAGCTGGGTCGCGTTCAGCGTCGTCCGCCTGCTCGAGGAGCACTTCGGCGACCTCGTCGAGTACGACTTCACCGCGGAGATGGAGGACGACCTCGACCGGATCGCCTCGGGCGAGGCCGACCGGGTCGACTGGCTGAACGGGTTCTACTTCGGCTCCGACACGCACCGCGGCCTGCGCCAAGTCGTCGACAACCTCGGCGACATCGACGCGCGCGAGATCAACTCGGTGCGCATCGCGCCCGACGTGACGCTGCGCATCGGCAAGTACGGCCCGTACCTCGAGACCGTCGATCCCGATGCGGCGCCCGACGCCCCGCCGCGCCGGGTCAACCTCCCGCCCGACCTCGCCCCCGACGAGCTCACCGAGGCCAAGGCCCGCGAACTCATCGACGCGCCCGTGCAGGGCGACCGCGTGCTCGGCGAGAACCCCGCGAACGGCAAGCAGGTCGTCGTCAAGGACGGCCGCTTCGGACCGTACGTGACCGAGCTCGAGCCCGAGCCCCCGTCGACGGGTTCAGGGACCGAGGCATCGGTCGACCCCGCGACCGGCGAGGTCGTCGAGGCCAAGCCCAAGCGCAGTGCGAAGAAGGCCGCGGCGCCCAAGCCGCGCACGGCGTCGCTCTTCAAGAGCATGCAGGTCGAGGAGATCGACCTCGACACCGCGCTGAAGCTCCTCGACCTCCCGCGCGTCGTGGGGCTCGACCCCGAGTCGGGCGACGAGATCACCGCGCAGAACGGCCGGTACGGCCCCTACCTCAAGAAGGGCGCCGACACGCGCACGCTTCCGAGCGAGGACGCGATCTTCGAGATCGGCCTCGACGGCGCCGTCGAGCTGTTCGCCCAGCCCAAGTACGGCGCGCGCCGGGCGTCGAGCGCCCTCAAGGAGTTCGACAACGACCCGGTGAGCGGCAAGCCGATCAAGGTGAAGGACGGTCGCTTCGGCCCCTACGTGACCGACGGCACCACGAACGCCACGATCCCGCGGGCGGAGTCGGTCGAGGACATCACCTTCGAGCGGGCGGTGGAGCTGCTGCAGATCAAGCGCGACAAGGGCCCGGCGGCGCCGCGCGCGAAGCGCACCACCACGGCGAAGAAGGCCCCCGCGAAGAAGGCGCCCGCCAAGAAGAGCAACGCGTGACCCGCGGCGTCTTCATCACCCTCGAAGGCGGCGACGGCTCCGGCAAGACCACGCAGGCCGAGCTCCTGCGGGAGTGGCTGTCTGGTGAGGGGCGCACCGTGCTGCGCACGCGCGAACCGGGCGGCACCGAGGTCGGCGTCGAGATCCGCGAGATCGTGCTGCACCACCGCGGCGACATCTCGCCGCGGGCCGAGGCGCTGCTCTACGCGGCCGACCGGGCGCACCACGTCGCCACGGTCGTGCGCCCCGCCCTCGAGCGCGGCGAGGTCGTGATCCAGGACCGCTACATCGACTCGTCGGTCGCCTACCAGGGCGTCGGTCGCGTCCTCGACCCCGAAGCCGTGCGCGGCCTGTCCGAATGGGCGACCGAGGGGCTCGCGCCCGACCTCACGATCCTCCTCGACCTCGACGCCGATGCCGCGCGCGGACGCCTCGACGAGGCGCGGACGCGCTACGACCGGCTCGAGGCCGAGGCATCCGAGTTCCACGACCGCGTTCGCGCTGCGTACCTCGCCCTCGCCGAGGCCGAACCCGGCCGATTCCTCGTGGTCGACGCCGCACGCCCGGTCGACGAGATCGCCGGCGACATCCGCGGTCGCGTCGCGCACCTGCTCTGAGCAACGCACAGCCGACGGTCGGAAGCGGAAGGTAGCGTGGTCGCGTGAGCGTCTGGGACGAGCTGACGGGGCAGGAGCCCGCGATCGGCGTGTTCCGCGCCGCGGCGGCGGCCGCGGGCGGCGCGGCATCGCAGCAGATGACGCACTCGTGGCTCATCACGGGCCCGCCCGGCTCGGGTCGCTCCAACCTCGCCTACGCCTTCGCGACCGCGCTCATCGCCGGCGACCCCGACGGCGACGAACGCACCCGCATCCAGGTCGAGGCGCGCAGCCATCCCGACCTGCACGTGCTCGCCACCGAGGGCGTCATCATCAAGCGCGACGACGTGCGTGAGATCGTGAAGCGCTCCCACTACGCGCCGTCGGTCGGGCGGCACCGCGTCATCATCGTCGAGGACGCCGACCGCATGACCGAGCAGACGTCGAACTTCCTGCTGAAGGAGCTCGAGGAGCCGCCCGAGCGCACGGTCTGGATCCTCTGCGCGCCCAGCGAGGCCGACCTGATCCCCACGATCCGCTCGCGCGTGCGCACCGTGCGACTGCAGATGCCCACGGTCGCCGAGGTCGCGGCCCTGCTCGTTCGCCGCGACGGCGTCGAGGAGGCGCTCGCCGAGCGCTCGGCGCGCGAGGCGCAGTGCCACATCGGCATGGCCCATCGCCTCGCGACGAGCGAGGAGGCCAGGGATCGCCGCGCCGAGACCCTCCGGCTCGCGCTCGGCGTGCGCTCGGCCGCCACGGCGGTCTCGACCGCGGCGCGCTTCCTCGAGATCGCGGGCGACGACGCCAGGGCCATCACCGAGCTCCGCGACGCCGAGGAGCGCGCGCACGCCCTGCACTCGCTCGGGCTCGCGCCCGGCCAGGCCGTGCCGGCCGCGCTCCGACCGCAGCTCAAGGCGCTGGAGGACGACCAGAAGCGCCGCGCCACGCGCAGCCTCCGCGACGGCATCGATCGGATCCTCGTCGACCTCGCCTCGCTCTACCGCGACGTGCTGCTCATCCAGCTCGACGCCGAGGTCGACCTCGTCAATCGCGAGATCGCCGAGCCGATGCGCCGGGCCGCGGCATCCGCCACGCCGGCGCAGACGCTCGCGACGCTCGACGCCATCCAGGAGGCGCGCGAGCGCATCGAGGGGAACGTGCAGCCCGCACTCGCCCTCGAGGCGATGCTCGTGAGCGCCATCCGCACGACCGTGAACGAACGGGGAGCCGCATGACCGACCGACGACCGAGCACGATCGGCCGGATGCCGCGTGCCCGCCGCCTGGGCATCGGCGCCGTCGCCTTCGCGGTGCTCGTCGCGCTCACGGGCTGCATGCCCACCTTCCTCGACCAGTCGAAGCCCGTCTCGACGCCGACGCGGGAGGACGTCTCCGCCGACCTGCAGCCGTTCTACTCGCAGGTGCTCGAGTGGGAGCCCTGCGGCGACGGACTGGGCTGCGCCACCGCCAAGGCCCCGCTCGACTGGGACGACCCGGGCACGGGCGAGGTCCAGCTCGCGCTCGTGCGGCACGTCGCCAGCGGCGATCGCATCGGTTCCCTGCTCGTGAACCCCGGCGGCCCGGGCGGCTCGGGCTACGACTTCATCGCCGACTCGCTCGACTACGCCGTCGGGCAGCCGCTGCAGGAGCGGTTCGACATCGTCGGCTTCGACCCTCGCGGCGTCGGGCGCTCGTCGCCGGTCGAGTGCTACGACGCGGCCAAGATGGACGACTACCTGTACGGCATCGTGCCCGCCGAGCGCGGCAGCGACGAGTGGATCCAGTACGTGGGCGACGCGGCCGGCGACTTCGGTGCGGCCTGCGCCGAGCAGAGCGGTGCGCTCCTCGGCGAGGTCGACACGGTGAGCGCCGCGCGCGACCTCGACCTGCTCCGGGCGATCCTCGGGGACGAGCAGCTCAACTACCTCGGGTACTCGTACGGCACGTTCCTCGGCGCCACCTACGCCGACCTCTACCCCGACAAGGTGGGCCGGATGGTGCTCGACGGCGCGATCGACCCGTCCGCGAGCGACACCGAGGTCACCGAGGCGCAGGCGGTCGGCTTCGAGCACGCGCTCAGCGCTTACCTCGAGGACTGCCTGACCGGCAGCGACTGCCCGTTCACCGGCACGGTCGACGCCTCGATGCAGGAGGTCGGCGATCTCCTGGCGTCGGTCGACCAGAGCCCGCTCCGCGGCACCGACGGGCGCATGGTCGGGGCCGACACGCTGCTCACGGCGATCATCTACCCGCTCTACAGCCCCGAGTCGTGGCCGTACCTCAGCCAGATGCTCGAGTCGGTGATGCTCGGCGACGCCGACCTCGCCCTCTCGTTCGCCGACGGCTACAACGGCCGGAACGAGGACGGCACGTACCGCGACAACTCGACCGAGGCGTTCCGCGCCATCAACTGCCTCGACTACACCTACCAGCCCGACGTCGACGTCATGCGTGAGAAGGCTGCCGCCATCGCGGAGGCGGCACCGACGATCGGCCCGTACTTCGGGTACGGCGACCTCAGCTGCATCCAGTGGCCGTACCAGGGCGACCGGGAGCGCGGCGAGATCCACGCGTCGGGCGCGGCGCCCATCATGGTCGTCGGCACCACGGGGGACCCGGCCACGCCGTACGACTGGGCGGTGTCGCTCGCCGACCAGCTCGACAGCGGCGTGCTCGTCACCTACCAGGGCGAGGGGCACACCGCCTACAACAAGTCCAACACGTGCGTGTCCGACGCCGTCGAGTCCTACCTGATCGACGGAACCGTGCCCGCGAGCGACCCGCGCTGCTGACATGGTCAACGACGATCGCGAAACCCGCTAACATAGACTCTCGTGCCAGCCGGATCGCCCAGGCGAGACGGATGCCACGCCGCCTTAGCTCAGTCGGCAGAGCGATTCACTCGTAATGAATAGGTCGAGGGTTCGATTCCCTCAGGCGGCTCGCGAGACACGAAGGGCCCGGAGAGATCCGGGCCCTTCGTCGTTCGTGCGACCGATCGCCGACGGTCAGCCGATGACCTTCCGGATCTCCGTCGCGTACGCCGCGTAGCCGGTGGCATTCGGGTGGAAGCCGTCGGTCGTGCGCAGCCAGGACCAGTCGTTGATCCACGGACTCTGGCTGCCGATCCCGTGGCCGGCGAAGGCGGGCTCGACGTCGACGAACACCGCGCCGTTCGCCGCCGCCGCGGCGGCCACCGCGTCGTTCAGCGCGGCCGTGTCGACGTTCGCGCGCGCCGCCCACTGGTAGCGGCTCGGCTCGTTGAAGAGCAGCGGATACCCCGTCACCACGACCTTCGCCTCGGGCGCCCGCGCGCGGATCGCCTGCACCGTGGCCGCCACGTTCGCCGCCACCGTCCCGTTCGCGACGAGGGTCTCGGCGTTCGCGAGGCTCGACTGGCACGAGGAGGACACGACGATCACGAAGCAGTTCTGCATGATCGACGCGAAGCCGACGTCGTTGCCGACCGCGGTGAGCGTCACGCGCTTCGCGGTCGTCGGGATCGTCGGCACCTGCGAGGAGATCACGATCGCGGTCGAGGCGCCGGTGCAGGCCAGGAACGCCGTGAGCCGGAGGTTCGCGTCAGCGTCGAGGAGCTTCGGGTAGCTGAGCGAGCTGCGGTAGCAGGTCGTGTCGAGGTAGCTCCGGGCGCCGACGCCGGCGGCGAACGAGTCGCCGACCGCGGCGTACTCGAGCTCCGTCGATCCGCCGCCGGAACCGCCGCCCCCGCCGCCTGGGGGTTTGCCGGGCTTGTCGGGCTTCCCGGCGGACACGGCCGCCGTCGCGGCATCCGCCGGACCAGCGACCGCGGCGCCGAGGGCGAGTGCTGCCGCGGCGAGGATCGCGGCACCGATGAGGGCGAGCCGGCGGGTCGCCGACTCGTGCTCCGCGCGGATCACAGTGCGGTCCGGATCGTGTTCGCGTACGCCAGGTACCCGGCCGGGGTCGGGTGGAAGGCCTCGAGCGAGGGCGGCGGGATGATCCACGGGTCGGCCGAGCCGATGCCGTGGCCGGCGAAGGCGGTGGTGACGTCGACGTACCTGAAGCCCGGGCCGGACGCCAGGGTCGCCGCGGCGATGACCCGGTTGAGGGCGATCACGCCGTTGTTGACGAACCCGGATTGCGGAATCGCGGGATCGAGCAGCAGCGGATACCCCGTGACCACGACCGTCGCCTTCGGCGCGGTCGCGCGGACGGTGGCGAAGGTCGTGACGAGGTCCTGCGCGAGCGGCGTCAGGTTCGCCAGGGCCGCCTGCACGGCGGCCTGGCACTGCTCGGGCGTGCCCGTCAGGCAGGCGAGCGTGACCGCCTCGAGGCCGAGGTCGTTGGCGCCGGCCGTGAACGTGACGAGGCGGGTGCGCAGGTCGAGCCCGGCCAGCTGCGTCCCGGCGACGACGTCGACGGTGGCGCCGACGCAGCCGCGCAGCGACGAGTGCTGGGTGCGGCCGGGATCGTCGGCGAGGTCGGCCGCGTACCCGTTCGGACTCGTGAGGCAGAGGTCGAGGTAGGCGCCGCCGCCGACACCGGCGGCATAGGAGTCGCCGAGGGCGGCATAGGACGACTTGTCGGAGGAGGAGCCCGGTCCGCCGGGAGCGGCGTGGGCGGGCAGAGCGCCGAAGACCGTCGCCGAGGCGACGAGGATCGAAGCGCTGGCGAGCGTCGTGAGACGCCGGGATCTCGACAGCGTTGTCATGCACGGAGGGTAGTGCCGACGGGGATCGTGCCGCGCGACCCAGTTCGGGGGCGGCCTCGCCGGCGCCGGCATGGAGGGCGCCGGCTTCCGCCGGCGCACGCATGGACCATCTTGCCCGTCAAGGGGGCGCGGCGCCACGGGAGTCCCGTTATCCTGACGGCACGTCCGCCGTGTCGATGACCCGATCGACCGCGAGTTCGAGCATCGGAGGCCCGATGGGCAAACTCACCTACGACTCCACCCTCACCGTCGACTTCGACGACCGCGTCCTCGCCCACCTCCAGCTGGTGATCGGGGCGAAGCTCCGCCGGGCCGAGTCGTTCTACTTCAGCTGGCGGGACGACCCCGCCATCGGCGACGGGCGCAGCACGCTGTGGCTGCATCCGACCATCCCGCTCCACTTCAAGTACGCCGGCGGGCGGCAGCCGTCGATCAACCGCGCGTGGATCGACCTGCTGATGAGCGCGGCGAACTCGCCGAGCGGACTGCACCTGATGCCCGAGCCCGAGGACTCCGGGGCCGGGGGAGAGCGGGAGTCATGAAGCGCATCGGCATCATCTACGCTGGACGGGACTTCTCGATCGGCCAGGAGGACTTCGACCGGATGAAGGAGGAGATCGAGGCCGCGCATCGCAACGGCGTCGCGACCTGGATCCGGGTCAACCACGGCGAGGGCCGGCCCCAGCCGGCAGAACTGCTCATCGGGCCGGGCATCCCGATCGCGATCCTGCCGATCCCGCCCGACATCGTCGAGCCCGCGGCTCCGGGGGAGGTCGATGCCGCTGCGGCCGCCGTGGAGGGCGACGAACGGGGCGCGGGCTCGGTGTCCACGGCCATCCAGGGGGAGGTCGGCCCCGACGGCGAGCCGGTCCCGGTGGAGTAGCGGCCACCCGAGGGCCGCTCGGAACGGCGGATCAGACCTCGTCGGTCCAGTCGTATCCCGACGTGCCCTCGGGCTCGACCGCCGGCCGCGCCACCGGATGCATCGGCGAGAGTTCGGCCGTCAGCGCTCGAATCCGGGCGACGAGCGGCTCGTCCACGATCTCCTCGCCCGCCTCGCCGTCGAGCGACTCCGTGACGAGCTGGCTCGCCGGGCCGACGAGGAAGTTGACCACGCCGGGGGTACCGTCGGCGTGTCGCACCGGTATCTCGATCGCGGCCGCGGACCCCTGCCGTGCGAGCGCGGCGGCGTACTCGACGAGGGCCCGTGCCACCTCCGAGCCCGTCAGGAATCGGTCGCCGGCGTAGTAGATCCGTTCCATGGACTCCACCAAAACAGGCGCAATGGATCTGGGGCAATCCCTTGACGCGGATGCCATGACCCCCTGTACCGCGCCGACGACGGTGCCGAACAGCGCCATGAGCGCGCTCTCCCGGCGGCGCTAGGCTTGCGCCATGACCGATCGACTGCGCTGGGGAATCCTCGCGACGGGCGGGATCGCCCACGCCTTCACGAACGACCTGCGGCTCAACGGCTTCACCGTCCAGGCGGTGGGTTCGCGCACCCAGGCGGCCGCCGACGCGTTCGCTGCCGAGTTCGAGATCCCGAACGCGCACGGCAGCTACGAGGCGCTCGCCGCCGACCCCGAGGTCGACGTGGTGTACGTGTCGACGCCGCATCCGCTGCACGCGAGCGCCGCGCGCCTGCTGCTCGAGGCGGGCAAGCACGTGCTCGTCGAGAAGCCGTTCACCGTCAACGCGCGCGAGGCGCAGGAGATCGCCGATCTCGCCGCCGAACGCGGCCTCCTCGCCCTCGAGGCGATGTGGACCCGCTACCTGCCGCACATGGTGCGCATCCGCGAGCTCATCGCCGACGGCGCCCTGGGCGAGGTGCGCACCCTCATCGTCGACCACACCCAGAAGCTCTCGTCCGATCCGGCGCACCGCATCAACGCGCTCGAGCTCGGCGGCGGCGCGCTGCTCGACCTCGGCATCTACCCGGTCTCGTTCTCGTGGGACCTGTTCGGCGCGCCGGTGACGATCGAGTCGACCGCCACCTTCAAGGACACCGGTGCCGACGCGCAGATCGCGAACGTCTTCGGCTACGAGGGCGGCCGGATCGCGTCGATGCTCTCGGCGAGCGACACGCTCGGTCCGAACACCGCTGCCGTGATCGGCACGGAGGCGCGCATCGAGATCGACCGGGTCTGGTACACGCCCACGAGCTTCCGCGTGATCGACGCCGAGGGCGCGGTGCTCGAGGAGTTCCGCTCCGAGGTCACGGGACGCGGCATGCACTTCCAGGCCGAGGCCGTCGAGCGGCTCCTCGCCGAGGGCAACCTGCGCGGCGACGTGCTCACGATCGACGAGACGATCGCGATCATGGGCACGCTCGACGCGATCCGCGAGCAGATCGGGCTGCGCTACCCGGGCGAGTGACCATCAGCCGGCGTTCGGGCGACGGTCAGGTTCCGCTGCGGGCCGCCGCGTACAATTCCCCGAATGGCCGACGAAACGGATGCCGCGGGCGACGCCCGTCCGTCGGGCGACCCCGCCGACCCCACCGCCTCCGGCAGCTCCAGCGGTCCGGTCGAACCCGTCGAGACCGGGGGCCCCGGCCCCGCTGAGGCCGTCGACGCCACGACCGGGCCGACGGCCCACCGGCAGGGATTCGGGGCATCCGTCGCCGCCTTCGCGCGGAAGCACCGCCTCGCGCTCTCGATCACGGCTGGCGCAGTGGCGCTCGCGCTCCTCGGAACGGGGGCCGTGTTCGCCGGCGCCGCCGTCGCGGGCGGCGACGAGGTCGAGGTCGCCGCGGCGACCGCGACGCCGACGCCCACCGCCGACCCGGCTCGTCCGGCGCCCGCGTCGGCCGCGGCCGCGAGCCGGATCCGCACGTGCTCCGTCGCCGACCGCGCGGCCGACGGGCGCCTCGCGAACCTGCAGGCGCAGGTCGTGAACGCGACGACAGGCGAGGTGCTCTACGACCGCGGCGGCGGCACCGCGTCGCGGACCGCAAGCGTCATGAAGGTCCTCACGTCCGCCGCGGCGCTCTCGATCCTCGGCCCCGACTATCGCGCCACGACGACCGTCGTGAAGGGCTCGGAGCCCGGCTCGGTCGTGCTCGTGGGCGGCGGCGACGTCACGCTCTCGCGCACGTCGAGCGGCGACGAGGGGGTCTACCCGGGCGCCGCGCACCTCGACGACCTCGCCGCGCAGGTGCGCGCGGCCTGGGACGCCGATCCGTCGAACCCGCCGCTCACCAAGCTGATCCTCGACGCGAGCTACTTCGGCGGCGACGAGTGGGAGCCCAGCTGGGACCCGGTGGAGCGCGAGGACGGCTACATGTCGAACATCACCGCGCTGCAGGTCGACGGCGACCGCGACGACCCGTACGCCGAGACCTCGTGGCGCAGCGGCGACCCGATCGGCCGCGCGGGCGACGCGTTCGCCGACGAGCTCGGCGGCGTCTCGGTGATCGAGCGCGGCACCGCGCCGGCGGGTGCGGCGCAGCTCGGCGCGGTCTCGTCGCCGACGGTGGCGCAACTCATCGACAAGGCCCTCGTCGTCTCCGACAACTCCGTGGCCGAGATGCTCGGCCGCCTCGTCGCGATCAAGGCCGGCACCGGCAACACGTTCTCGGCGATCAACGCGGGTGTGCTGCAGGGGCTCGCCGCGTACGGCATCGACACCACGGGCATCACCGTCGTCGACGGCTCGGGGCTCAGCGACGACAACGCGGTCCCGCCCGCGTACCTCACCCGGCTGTTCGTGAAGATCAACGCCCGCCAGGCGAACCTCGGCGTCATCATGGACGGCCTGCCCGTCTCGGGCCAGCGCGGCTCGCTCTCGTACAGCGACCGGTTCGCGGGCGACAACGCGGTGGCCGACGGCGCCGTCTCGGCGAAGACCGGGTGGATCGAGACCGGCTACACGCTCTCGGGCGTCATCCGCGCACAGGACGGCGCGACGCTGACGTTCGCGATCTACGCGCTCGGCGATGTCTCCGATGACACCAAGCAGGCCATCGACACCCTCACCACCGGCTTCTTCCTCTGCGGCGACAACCTGTCGAACGCATGACCGACCCCGGCGCGACGGCGAAGGGCGAGCGGATGCCGCGGGCCGACGTCGTGTCGCTCACCCGCGAGCTCGTGGCGGTCGACGCGACCAACCCGTCGCTCGTCCCGGGCGGCGCCGGTGAGCGCGAGCTCGCGGAGCTCGTCGCCGCCTGGCTCGTGGAGCGCGGCTTCGCGGTGCGGCTGATCGGCGCGGATCCGTCGCGCCCGAGCGTGCTCGCGCGGCGTCGGGGCACGGGCGGCGGGCGCACGCTGCTGCTCGCCGGCCACCTCGACACGGTGGGCGGTGCGGGTGGCGGTGACGGCGCGGGCGCCGACGGCCCCGGCGACCTGAGCCTCGGCGGCGATGACGACCGGATCGTCGGCCGCGGCGCCTACGACATGGCCGGCGGGCTCGCCGCGGCGATGGTCGCGTCGGCGGCCGCGCCCGAGGAGCTTCCGGGCGACCTCGTGCTCGCCTTCGCGGCCGACGAGGAGTTCGGCTCGGTCGGCATGGAGGAGCTGCTGGCGGCGCTCGACGCCGAGACCGACGACTTCGCGGATGCCCGTGGCGACGAGGCATCCGCTCGGTCGGGCCCACCGCGCCCCGACGGCGCGATCGTGCTCGAGCCGACGGACCTCGAGGTGACCCTCGCGCACCGCGGCTTCGCGTGGTACCGCGTCGAGTACGAGGGCGTCGCCGCGCACGGATCCCAGCCCGAGCTCGGCGTCGACGCGATCGACCGCGCGCTCGACGGGCTCGTCGCCCTGCGCGCGTTCGCCGCCGAGCTCGACGCGCGGCCGCGGCATCCGCTGCTCGGAGCCGGCAGCGTGCGGGTGGCGACGATCGAGGGCGGCACGGATGCCGCGACCGTCGCCGATCGCTGCGTGCTCGTCGTGGAGCGGCGCACCCTGCCCGGCGAGCCCGATCCCGGTGCCGAGCTGGAGCGCGTGCTCGCTCCGTCGCGGCCCGCTCGGGTCGTGGAGCTCGTGGCCCGCCCGGCCATGGAGGCGGATCCCGCGTCGCCGATCGCGCGCGCGGTGCTCGTCTCGGTCGAGGTCGCGAGCGGTGCGCCCGCCGTGCGTCGCGGAGATCCGTGGTGGACGGATGCGGGCCTCATCGCGGGTGCGGGCATCCCCGCGGTGCTGGTCGGCCCCGTCGGGGGCGGCGCGCACGCCGACGAGGAGTGGGTGTCGACGGACTCGCTCGAGCGGCTCGTCGACGTGGTCGAGGGGGCGATCCTCGCATTCTGCGGCGAGAATGGACGCGAGGCGAGGACGCGAGAGCGGAAGGAGCACCCGTGACGAGGGCACTGTTCATCATCGACGTGCAGAACGACTTCACCGAGGGCGGCGCCCTGGGGGTGCAGGGCGGGGCGGCCGTCGCCGCGGGCGTGACCGAGCTGCTCGAGAAGCACGGCGACGTCTACAAGGTCGTCGTCGCCTCGCGCGACTGGCATGACGCCGACAACGACAACGGCGGGCACTTCGCCACGGACGAGGAGCCCGACTTCGTCGACACGTGGCCCGAGCACTGCGTGGCCGGCAGCGACGGCGCCGAGTACCACCCCGCGTTCGACACGGCGGCCGTCGACATCCACGTGCGCAAGGGGCAGGGCATGCCGGCGTACTCGATCTTCGAGGGCATCGACGACGACGGGCGACCCGTCGCGCACCACCTCGACGACCTCGGCATCACCGACGTCGATCTCGTCGGCCTCGCCACGGACTACTGCGTGCGGGCGAGCGGCCTCGACGCGATCGAGCACGGCCGCCACGTGCGCGTGTTCACCGACCTCATCGCGGGCGTCGCGCCCGCCAGCTCGGACGCCGCGCTCGCCGAGCTCGGCCACGCGGGCGCCGAGATCACCGAGTCGACGGTGCTCGACGAGGCCACGGCGTGAGGCAGGTCGGCGCCCACGACGTCCCGACGCTGCACGCCGAGAGCCCCGACGGGGTGCTCGTCGCCTACCGGGTGCACGGTGATGCCGTCACGGATGCCCCGAGCCCGCCGGTGCTGCTCGTGCACGGCTTCGCGTCGAACGCCGCGATCACCTGGGAGGGCACCGGCTGGGTGCGATCGCTGGCCGACGCCCGACGGAGCGCGATCGTCGTCGACCTCCGCGGCCACGGCGACAGCGACAAGCCGGTCGACGCCGACGACTACGCCCCCGAGCGGCTCGGCGGCGACCTCGTGGCCGTGCTCGACTCGGCCGGCGTCGGAGTGGTCGACGTGGTCGGCTACTCCATGGGCAACCGCGTCGTGTCGGCGCTCACCGAGCTCGCGCCCGAGCGCGTCCGGCGCGTGGTGATCGGCGGGGCGGGGCCCGACGAGCTGTTCGCGAGCTGGGACCTCGACGACGCACGTGGCGTGCTCGAGCGCGACGAGCCCGCCCGCAACCCCGTCATCGAGCAGGTGCTGCGCCCCGCGATCACGGCCGGCGCCGATCGCGAGGCCCTCCTCGCCTGCATCGAGGGCGTCTCGGGTGCTCCGCTCCTCATCCCGGGCGACATCCCGACGCTCTTCGTCGCCGGCGAGGACGACCCCGTGCCGCAGGGCGCGCGCGAGCTCGCCCTCGAGTGGGACGCGGACTACGTGTCGATCCCGGGCCGCGACCACGTCTCGACGCTCACCTCGCGCGCCTTCAAGGACGCGGCGATCGCGTTCCTCGCCTGACGCTGGGCGCGGGTCGTCACCAGCCGAGGCCGCGGAAGACGCCCTTGACGCTGTCGGGCAGGCGGCTGCCGTAGACGCGCCGCCAGAGGAATCCGCTGAGCGCGGCCTTGCGCGCCGGGCTCAAGCCGCTCCGGCGGATCTCGGCGATGCCCGACCGTCTGAGCGCCTGCACCTGCGTGGCGTCGTGCGGCCAGCGCTTCGAGAGGCTCCCCGCCATGTAGTACTTCGTGCACAGCGCCTCGGGCACGCGCACGAACTCGCCGACGAGGGCGAGCCCGAGCAGCCAGGTCCAGTCGGCCGAGAATTCGCCCTGCTCGTTGGGGTGGATCCCGCCGACGTCGACGAAGCCCGACGTGCGGAACAGGCCGCGATTCGGCACCCACCAGTTCTCGGGGCGGCGGACCATGACGCGTCCCCGGTCGACGGCGCTCGAGAGCCCCTCGAGCTCATCGAACGCGTGCAGGTGCTCGGTGCCGTCGAGCTCGTGCACGTGCATGTCGCTGAAGGCGAGCACCGCGCGGTCGTTCGTCCGCAGCGCCCCGACCAGGCGCTCCACGTAGGTCGGAGCCACGACGTCGTCGTGGAACGCGAAGAACATCAGCTCGCCGTCGGCACCCGCCATGAGGTCGTTCGAGTTGCGCAGCCACCCCAGGTTGACGTCGCGCTCGACGATCCGCACGTTCGGGCGGCCCAGCGCGAAGCGCCGAACGACGTCCAGCGTGTCGTCGGTCGATCGGTCGTCGCCGATGAGGATCTCGAGGTGTGGCCACGTCTGTGCTGCCAGGCTGTCCAAGGTGCGATCGATGAAGGCGGCGCCGTTGTACGTCGGCACGAGCGCGGTGACGAGCGGTTGCCACGTCCGCCGGTCGTTCGGCGTTCCGTTCCCCATCAGCCGGCGATCTCGTGCGCGAGCTCGCGAGCGAGCCACGGGGCGGTGGAGTACTTGCCCGTGTCCACCGTGAAGTACGAGCCGCGGCGTTGGACGCCGTACCGGTCGCGGCGGTGCAGGTCCGACCGTGGGTCGTCGAGGGCGCCGGCCCCGCGCGCGAAGACGTGGCCGCCGTGCACCGTGACGGACTCGGCGTCGTCGAACACGTCGCTCACCGCGGGCAGGAGCGCCTCGAGCGCAGCCCGCACGCGTGCCACGAAGGTCGCCGCTGCCTCGCCCGTCGGAACGGCGGGTGCCTCCAGTTCGAGCTCCCCGCTCTCGGCGAGGAGACCGACGGGATACCAGGAGAGGTAGAAGTCCCTACCGTTGTAGTTCTTCACGTCGCCGAACGGTCCCACGGCGACGAGCGCGCTCGGCAGCCCGCGCTCGGAACGCGTTCGGATGAACACGCACTGCCGGTAGCGATGGGTCCACGGCGGCTCGGGCGCGAGGCCTGCCGTGACGTCGATCGGGAGCCGACCGTTCCACAGTGCGTTCACGACGACGTCGAATCGTTCCTCGGTGCCGTCGCCCTGGCGCACCCCCCACGCGCCGTCGGGCGTGTCGACCGGTCGCACGGCGGCGACCTCGACACCGAGACGCACCGTGACGCCGCGCTCCGCGGCAAGTGCGTCGGTGAGGCGATCGGCGACCCAGCGGGTCTCCACGGACCGCTCGGGGACGCGGAATCCCGCCACGATGTCGTCGCCAGCCATGGCGCGCAATTCGTCCGGCGGAATCGCCCTCGCGCGGGCGTCGGAGAGGTCGACGAGGTAGCGGCCGGCATCGGGATGCTCCCGGATGAGGCCGCTGATCGCTTCGAATTTCGCCCCCAGTACGTCGGGCGTCGCGACGGACGCGCGATGCACGAGGTAGATGTCGTCGTCGGCGGTCACGTGGCCGTGGAGTTCGGTCCCGACGAGCTCGCGGAGGCAGTCCGCGAACAGGAGGCCGCCCGGCAGCAGGTGCCGCGCGGTCGCGAGGGTGGGATCCGCGCCGTAGATGTATCCGAGGTGGATCTTGCCTTCGTTCCAGCGGCTCGCCGCAGACATCGGGGCGGACTCCCGGTCGAGGACCGTGACGTCGAGTCCACGGCGTGCGAGGTGGATCGCGACGGCGCTGCCCATGATTCCGGCGCCGAGCACCGCGACGCGGCGGGTCACGACCGCTCCACTTCGGCGTCGTCATCGGAGTACTCGGCAGCCTCGTACGGGCCGTCGGCGAAGACGATGAGCGTCGCGTCGTCGTCGAGATACGTCTGCCGCGCCCACACCCCGGCCTCGAGCAGCACCGCCGGGCGCTGCTCGTCGAGGGTCACCCGGGCGTGCTCGCCCCGATGGCTGATCTCGACGTCGATCGTCCCGCTCGCACGGAACAGGACCTGACGGACACGTCGGTGGGCGTGACCACCACGGATCGCGCCGCGGGGTGCGCGCACCACGAACGTGCGCGCGACGCTGAACTCGAGGTCGTCGAGCGTGATGGGCGTGAGCGTGCCGCGGTCGTCGTGGAACGACTCGAGCTCGACGAGACGCACCGCGCCGCCGAGCAGCGTCGCCTGAGCCTCGGCAGCGACCGCTTCGGATCGGGTTCCGGTCGGTCGGGGAGTGGACGGCATCTGGTCCTCCGGGCGTTTCGGGTCGCCGGATCCCTCGGGCACGGGATCGTGGCGAGACGAACATATCCGGTGCCGAGGGTCGCGACAACGCCGACACGGCCGGCGGGCCGCGCCGGGCGCCGCCGCGCGCTACAGCGTGTTGCCGAGCTTGAAGCCCTTCGCCTCGTCGCCCTTGCGCGTGTACGAGAATCCGTCGGCGCCGACGGTGACCTCCATCTCGGAGTCGTCCGTGCGCGAGACGACCGGCTGCGGGTTGCCGTCGAGGTCGAGCACGAGGGAGGCCTCCGTGTACCAGGAGGGCACGACGGGGTTGCCCCACCAGTCGCGGCGCTGGTTGTCGTGCACGTCCCAGGTGACGACGGGGTTGTCGGGATCGCCCGTCCAGTAGTCCTGCGTGTAGATCTCCACGCGGTGGCCGTCGGGGTCGCGCAGGTAGAGGTAGAAGGCGTTCGAGACACCGTGGCGGCCCGGGCCGCGCTCGATCACGTCCGACATCCGCAGCGCGCCGAGCTTGTCGCAGATCGCGATGATGTTGTGCTTCTCGTGCGTCGAGAACGCGATGTGGTGCAGGCGGGGTCCGTCGCCGCCGGTCATGGCGGTGTCGTGCACCGTGGGCTTGCGGCGCATCCAGGCGGCGTACGTGGTGCCGGCCTGGTCCTGGATGTCCTCCGTCACGCGGAAGCCGAGGTCCTCCATGTACTTGACGGCGCGGGGCACGTCGGGCGTCACCTGGTTGAAGTGGTCGAGGCGCACGAGGCATCCGGGGGTCTGCAGGTCGTAACGCCATGCGAGCCGTTCGACGTGCTCGACGTCGTGGAAGAACTCGTAGGGGAACCCGAGCGGGTCCTCGACGCGCACCGAGTCGCCGATGCCCTTCGCGAAGCCCTCGGGCCGGCGCTCGACGCGGCATCCGAGCTCGGTGTAGAACGCGACCGCGCGGTCGAGGTCCTCGGGCGTGCGCACGCGGTACGAGAACGCGGCGGCCGCCGCGACCGGGCCCTTGCGGAGCACGAGGTTGTGGTGGATGAACTCCTCGAAGCTGCGCAGGTAGATCGCCTCGTCGTCCTCCTCGGTCACGACGAGCCCGAGGACGTCGACGTAGAACGCGCGCGAGGCGGCGAGGTCGGTCACGACGAGGTCGAGGTAGGCGCAGCGCACGACGTCGGGCGGCGTCGCGGCGGGCGTGGGGATGCGGTTCGCCGCGGTGATCGGGTCGGTGCCCGTCACGACGGGCTCGGGGCCGTCGGGGGTGACGACGTGGTCGGTGCTCATGTCAGCGTCCTTGCTCGAGGTGGTTGGTTCGTCGGTCGGGTGATCGGATGCCGCGGGCCGGCGCTCCTCGACCACCGGTGGGGTCAGTGCGTGCCGAACCGGGGCGAGTGCGCCTCGTTCAGCGTGATGTGCACCGCCTGCTGGTCGGTGTAGAAGTCGATCGAGCGATAGCCGCCCTCGTGTCCGAGGCCCGACGCCTTGACGCCGCCGAACGGCGTGCGCAGGTCGCGCACGTTGTTCGAGTTCAGCCACACCATGCCCGCCTCGACGGCCTGCGAGAAGTTGTGGGCGCGCTTGAGGTCGTTCGTCCAGATGTAGGCGGCGAGGCCGTACTTCACGCCGTTCGCGAGCGCGAGCGCCTCCTCGTCGGTGTCGAAGGGGGTGATCGCGACGACGGGGCCGAAGATCTCCTCCTGGAAGATCCGGGCGTCGGGCGCGACATCCGCGAACACCGTGGGGGCCACGTAGTTGCCGGTGTCGAGCCCCTCGGGGCGTCCGCCGCCAGCGACCAGCCGACCCTCGCCCGTGCCGATCTCGACGTAGGACATGACCTTGTCGAAGTGCTCGGGGTGCACGAGCGAGCCGACCTCGGTGGCGGGGTCGTGCGGGTCGCCGACGACGATGTTGCGCGCACGCCCGGCGTAGCGCTCGACGAACTCGTCGTAGATCGGGCGCTCGACGAGGATGCGGCTGCCCGCGGTGCAGCGCTCCCCGTTCAGCGAGAACACGCCGAACACGGTGGCGTCGAGCGCCTGCTCGAGGTCCGCGTCGGCGAACACCACGGCCGGGCTCTTGCCGCCGAGCTCCATCGAGAGGCCCTTCAGGAACGGCGCGGCGTTGCCGAAGATGAGCTGCCCGGTGCGGCTCTCGCCGGTGAACGAGATGAGGGGCACGTCCGGATGCTTCACCAGCGCGTCGCCCGCCTCCTCGCCGAGCCCGTTGACGAGGTTGAACACACCCGTCGGCACGCCCGCCTCGCGGAAGATGTCGGCCCACAGCGACGCGGACAGCGGCGTGAACTCGGCCGGCTTCAGCACCACCGTGTTGCCCGTGGCGAGCGCGGGGGCGAGCTTCCAGGACTCGAGCATGAACGGCGTGTTCCACGGCGTGATGAGGCCGGCGACCCCGATGGGCTTGCGGTTCACGTAGTTCACCTGGCGGCCGGGCACCTTGTAGGTGTCGTCGCGCTGGGCGACGATCAGGTCGGCGAAGAACCGGAAGTTCTCGGCGGCGCGCTGGGCCTGGCCGAGCGCCTGCGTGATCGGCAGGCCGGTGTCGAAGGTCTCGAGCTCCGCGAGCCGAGCGTCCTGCTGCTCGACGAGGTCGGCGATGCGGTGCAGCACCCGCGCGCGGGCACGGGGAAGCATTCGCGGCCAGGGTCCGTCGGTGAACGCGCGGCGCGCGGCGGCCACCGCGCGGTCCACGTCGGCCTGCTGGCCGGCCGCCGCCTGCACGTAGGGCTCGTTGGTGACCGGGTCGAGCACGTCGAACACCTCGCCGCCGATCGAGTCGACGAACTCGCCGTCGATGTAGTGCCGGATGCGGTCGGGGAGTCCGTCGGGGATGTGGTGCGTCATCGTGGTCTCTCTCATCGTGCGGCGGCGGCCGCAGGGGTCGGGTGCTTGTGGGACGCCTGGTAGGCGAGCATCGCGTCGAGCGTGGCGGTGCGGTGGCGACGCGCGGCGAGCTCGATCTCGAGCGGGTCGGCGCCCTGCTCGATCAGGTCGACGATGCGGTCGTGCTCGTCCACGGACTCGCGCGCCCGGCCGGGCACGAAGCTGAACGAGGAGTCGCGCAGCATGCGCATGCGGTTCCAGCCGCGGTGCACGAGGTCGAGGATGTGCGGGTTCGGGCACTCCTCGAACAGCACCGCGTGGAACTCGAGGTTGAGCTCGGTGAACCGGTGCGGGTCGAAGTCGTCGAGCGTGCGGCGCATCCGCTCGTTCACCTCGCGCGCGCGGCGCAGGTGGTCGGGAGTGAGGTACGGCGCCGAGAGCGCGGTGGCGGCCCCCTCGACGAGCGAGAGCGTCTGCATCGTGTGCAGGTACTCGGTCTCCTTGATGAGCGCGACCTGCGCGCCGACGTTGCGCTCGAACGTGACGAGCCCCTCGGCCTCGAGCCGGCGGATCGCCTCGCGCACGGGCACGACCGACACGTCGAGCTCCTTCGCGATCTGCCCGAGCACGAGCCGGTACCCGGGCACGTAGCGTCCGTCGTCGATGCGCTCGCGGATGAACCGGTACGCGAGCTGCGACTTGCTCTCTGCCGTCACGGCCGCACCAGGTCGGGGCCGCGGCGCTCGGCCTCGTACCGTGCGCGCCACTCGGCGTTCATGGGGAACAGGCCGTCGACGGATGCCCCGGCCGCCACCTGCTTCGCGACCCACTCGTCCTCGTCCTCCTGGGCGGCCGCCTCGCGGGCGACCTCCCACGCGAGGGACGGCGGGATCACGATGACGCCGTCGCCGTCGCCCACGATGACGTCGCCGGGCTCCACGGCCGCGCCGCCGCACGAGATCGTGACGTCGACCTCCCACGGCACGTGCCGGCGACCGAGCACCGAGGGGTGCGGGCCCTGGGAGAACGTCGGGATCTCCATGGCCGCCACCACGTCGAAGTCGCGCGTGCCGCCGTCGGTGACGATGCCGGCCGCGCCGCGCACCTGCGCCCGCAGCGCGAGCACGTCGCCGACGGTGCCGGTCCCGCGCTCGCCGCGCGCGTCGATGACGAGCACCTCGCCGGGGTCGACGGTATCGAACGCGACCTTCTGCGCGTTGTAGCCGCCGCCCCTGCGGGCGAACAGGTCGGGACGGAACGGGATGAACCGCAGCGTGCGGGCGCGGCCGACGACGCGGGCGCCGGCGCGGTTGGCGTGCACGCCCTCGAGGAACACGTCGGTGTAGCCGCGCTTGCGGAGCTGCACGCTCAGCGTCGCGGTGCCGACCGACGAGAGCAGGGCGCGCAGCTCGTCGGTGAGCTCGAACTCGGGCTCACCGGCATCCGTCGACGTCTCGGCCAGGCCGGCCGACGCGGCGTCGCCCCACGCCTCGATGCGCTGCCGGTCGTCGACCTCGGGGGCCGAGCCGAAGTCGCCGAAGGGCACCGTGCCGCCGGTGATCGTCGTCACGAGGCGGCCGGAGCTCGGCGCGCCGGGGACGCCCGGCGCGTCCACCTCGACCTCGACGACGTTGCCGGGGACGACGACCGATGACCCTGCGGGCGTGCCGGTGAGGATGACGTCGCCGCGCTCGAGCGTCATGAGCTGGGAGAGGTCGGCGACGAGGCGTCCGAACGGGAAGAGCAGGGTGGCGCTCGTGTCCTCCTGCACCAGCTCGCCGTCGACCCAGGTGCGCACGCGCAGGCCGGCGGGGTCGAGGGATGCCGCGTCGAGGAGCCGGGGGCCGAGCGGCGTGAACCCGTCGCCGCCCTTCGAGCGCACGTTCGAGCCCTTGTCGGCGGCCCGCAAGTCGTAGAGGCCGAAGTCGTTCGCCGCGGTCACCGCGGCGACGTGCGCCCAGCCCTCGTCGGGGGAGACTCGGCGCGCGGGCTCGCCGATCACGAGCGCGATCTCGCCCTCGAAGGCGAGGAGCTCGGTGCCGGCCGGACGCTCGAGCGAGGAGCCCGACGACGCGAGCGACGACGCGGGCTTCAGGAAGTAGCTCGGCTGCGCCGGCGTGCGGCCCCGCTGCGCGGCGCGCGACGGGTAGTTGAGGTGCACGGCGATGATCTTGCCGGGGGCGGCGATGCCGGGGATGGCGGTGCTCATGGACGTCCTCGTCTGGTCGGTATCTGAAATCATATACGATCCGTTCGCGCGCCGGAAGCGCGCAGGAGCCCTCAGTACTCGGAACGGACCGCCGCGCCGCCGTCGCCGATGAAGCGATCGGCGAGCGCCTCGGACGCGCGTGCGAGGAGCTGCACGTCGGCGCCCACCAGCACGAACGCGGCGCCGGCGTCGACGTATCGCTGCGCGGCATCCGGAGCGAACGCGTTGACGCCGGCGGGCACGCCGAGCTCGACGCCCACGCGGATGGCGTGCAGCACGGCGTCGACGACCTCGGGGTGGTCCTGCTGCCCGAGGAGGCCCATCGATGCCGCCAGGTCGGCCGGCCCGACGAGGATCCCGTCGACGCCGTCGACGGACGCGATATCCCCGACGCGCTCCACGGCCGCCCGCGACTCGACCTGGACGAAGAGCGACACGGTCGATGCGGCGTCGGCGAGGTACCCCGGCACGCGGCTCCAGCGCGCCGAGCGCGCGAGCGCGCTGCCCACGCCGCGCACGCCCTCGGGCGGATAGCGCACGGCGCGCACGAGCTCGGCGGCCTGCTCGGGGGAGTCGACCATGGGGATCAGCAGGTTCTGCACGCCGAGGTCGAGGTACTGCTTGATGACGACCGTGTCGCCGAACGGCGGCCGCACGAGCGGCGCGACCGGATAGGCCGCGACGGCCTGGAGCTGCGCGAGGATCGACTCGGGTCCGTTGGGGGAATGCTCGGCGTCGATGAGCACGATGTCGAGGCCGCTGCCGGCGGCGATCTCGGCGTTGAGCGCGCTGCCCGAGCACACCCACATGCCGGCGAGCGGGCGGTCGGATGCCGCGATCCGCTGGGCCAGCGTCGGCGGGAGGGTCATTCGAACCGGCATGTCACCGTTCCCAACTCGTGGTAGTCCGCGTGCACCGTGTCGCCGCGCTGCACCCACATCGGGCGGGTGAACGAGCCGGCGAGGATGATCTCGCCGCCCTCGAGCGCCTGCCCGTGCTGTGCGAGCTTGTTCGCGAGCCAGGCGACGCCCATGGCGGGGTGCCCGAGCACGGCGGCGGCGACGCCCGACTCCTCGATCACCTCGTTGCGCGAGAGCAGGGCCGAGACCCAGCGCAGGTCGACCGCGTCGGGCCTGACCGGGCGGCCGCCGATCACCATCGCGCCCATGGCCGCGTTGTCCGAGATCGTGTCGACGATCGTGCGCCCCTCGAGCTCGACGTGCGAGTTCAGGATCTCGAGCGCGGGCACGACGTACGCGGTCGCGTCGAGCACGTCGAAGATCGTCGTGCCCGGGCCCACGAGCCGGTCACGCAGCACGAAGGCGAGCTCGACCTCGATGCGCACGTTCGAGAAGCGGTCGAACTCCACGGATGCCCCGGACTCGATCACCATGTCGTCGAAGATGACGCCGTAGTCGGGCTCCGTGATGCCGGTGGCGGCCTGCATGACCTTCGAGGTGAGGCCGATCTTGCGGCCAACGATGCGTCGTCCGGCGCTCACGCCGCGGTGCGCCCACTCGCGCTGCACGGCGTAGGCGTCCTCGACGGTCATGCCGGGATTGCGGGCGGTGAGCAGCGGCACGGTCGTGCGCTGCCGGTCGGCGTCGGCGAGCTCGTCGGCGATCGCCGCGATCTGGGAGGGGTCGAGCACGTGCGCTCCACTTCGTCGTCGGATGCTGCTGGTGTGTCGTGCGCCGAGTGCGAGGCCGGGCTGTCGTCGGTGCCGCAGACGGCGCTGGTGCGATCGTATACGATCCGGCAGCGTCGCGTCGTGGCATCCGCTCGGGACGAGGGCTCAGCGGGTGTTCACCGCGATGATCTCGTGCTGGTACGGCGCGATCACGGAGCCCGAGATGCGGCAGTCGAGCACCAGGAACCGACGCTCGCCGACCGGCTCCGCGGCCCAGTCGCCGAGGCGGTCGAGGTCGGCGA
Source organism: Agromyces sp. NPDC057865 (assembly GCF_042796995.1). Lineage (NCBI taxonomy): Bacteria > Bacillati > Actinomycetota > Actinomycetes > Micrococcales > Microbacteriaceae > Agromyces > Agromyces sp. NPDC057865. Next base: position 825,859 of record NZ_JBHVMJ010000003.1, read on the forward strand.
GCTCGCGCACCACCACGCCCTCGGCACCGACGGCCGCCCCGAGGGCCGCGAAGTCGACCTCGGGGATGCGCATGGGCGGCTCGGCGTAGCCCTGCAGGCCGTAGAGGTGCACCTCCGCGCCGTAGGCCGCGTCGTTCCACACGACGGCGATGCCGCGCCCGCCCGCCGAGCGGACGGCGGTCTCGAGGTCGGCGAGCGCCATGAGGCCGCCGCCGTCGCCCGTCGTGAGCACGATCGTCGACCCGGGCTTCGCCGCCGCGGCGCCCGCGACGCTCGGGAAGCCGAGGCCGATCGACTGGAACGCGGTGCCCACCATGAGCATGCGGTCTGGCGACGCCACCGGCCAGTACATGTTCGCCCAGCCGATGAAGTGCCCCCCGTCGGACACGACCACGCGATCCTCGGGCAGCAGCTCGCCGATGCGCGCCGCGACCGTGCGCGGATCGAGGCGCCCGTCAGCCGCCACGACGCCCGTGCCGGGATCGTGGGCACGGAGCGGGGCGAGCTCGACGGACTCGCGCCACCCCGACGGCGTCGCGTCGAGCCCGGCCAGCTCGTGGACCAGCGCCCGCGCCACCATGCCCGCATCGCCGCGCACGTAGCCGCCGACGTGCGGATGCGTCGCCGCGGGCGCGACGTCGACCTGCACGACGCGGGTGCCGGGCGCGAAGAGCTCGCCGAAGCGCATCGTGAACTGGTTGAGCGACGCGCCGAACACCACCGCGACGTCGGCCTCGCGGACGATCGCCATGGCGCCCTCGGCGCCGAAACCGCCCGTGACGCCCAGGTCGAAGCGGTCGTCGGGGAAGATCCCGCGCCCGAGGGCCGTCGACGCGGTGATCGCGCCCGTGGCGTCGGCGAGGTCGCCGAGGGCCTCGCCCGCGTCGGCCAGCCAGGCCCCGCGGCCGGCGAGGAGGAACGGACGTTCCGCCGCAGCGAGCGTGCGCGCGAGGTCGGCCACCGCCTGCACCCCGAACGGACCGGCAGGCGCGATGGCCGACGGCAGCACGGGGGAGGAGATCCCGGGGAGGTCGCCCGCGTCGCGCGTACCAACGTCGTAGGGGATGGCGAGCACGGTTGGCACGCGGTACGCGAGGGCGTGCTCGATCGCGATGACCGTCGTCGCCGCGGCATCCGTGCGACCGACCGTGTACGTGCGGGCGCCGACCGCCGAGGCGAGCGCGATCTGGTCGACGCCCCACGGGCGCGGGCCCGACGTCGGCTCATCGCCGACGACGAGCACGAGCGGCACCTTCGCCTGCACGGCCTCGGCGAGGCCCGTCAGGGTGTTCGTGAAGCCGGCGCCGTAGGTGGCGGTGGCCACCGCGAGTCGGCCCGACGCACGGAAGTACGCGTCGGCGGCGACGACGGCGGCCTGCTCGTGCCGGACGGCGGTGTAGGCGACGTCGGTGTCGTGGAGCGCGTCGAGGAACGCGGCGTTCCCGTTGCCCATGAGGCCGAAGACGTGGTCGACGTGGGCGGAGACGGCGTGTGCGACGTGCGCGGAGACGGAGGCCATGCGGGTCCTTCGAGACGGTGACGGATGCGGATTCCGTATGTGTCTCGCTCGACCGCGTCACGGGCCGGCTTCGTGCCCATTTTTCGAGCACCGGCGCGGTGCGCCTGGACGGGACGAGTATACGACCCGTCCAGGCGTGCCGACGTCGTTCGGGATCAGACGCTGCGGTTGCCGGTCAGCATCCGCACCAGCCACACGATCACCGCGATCGCGAGCAGTACGATGCCGACCCACAGCAGGAAGTTCAGCGACTGCACGAAGCCGCCGGTGAACAGCAGGATGATGGCGACGATGGCGACGATGATCAGGAGGATGTTCATGGAGCTTCCTTCCCTTCGGGACTGGGCGATCACGCTTTCGCACCGGGCCGGGCGATCGTGAGTGCCTCTGGGCGTCACTCGACCACAGTTCCGGTGTCGTGTCGAGGGGTTTCCGAGATCGGCCGAAGTGCGATACGCGCGTGCGAAACGGCCCGTCGGCGCAGGGCAGAATGGGTCGGGTGAAGACGACCCAGCTGCGCAGGTACACGCTCGTCGACGGAGAGTACGACGCGTTCGTCGAGTGGTGGCGCGGCGCCATGCCCGCCGTCCGTCCGCCTGCGGGGTTCACGATCGAGTTCGCCTACGGCCTGCGGGAGTCGAACGAGTTCGTGTGGGCCGTGAGCGCCACCGGCGACCGCGACGAGTTCCTGCGCCTCGAGCAGGCCTACCTGGCCTCCGACGCCCGCGCCGCCGTGTTCGAGGGCGTGCCGCAGCGCGTCGCGGTGTACGACATCCGCTTCGTCGACGACGACCAGGCCACCGCCATCTCCTGACCGCGGCATCCGCTGGCCCTCGTGGCCACGTTCGGCCGTGCCATGCGCCGTCGCGTACACCCGCCGCTCAGATCGGGCCGCCTATGATCGAGGCATCCCCCCGGAACACCGACGGCCGACGCTGCCCACCGGCGCGCGCGGCCCGAGCATGACCACGGCGACGACGCCACGCGCGCGAGCCGGAGAGGAACGACGTGAGCCACGAGTTCGACGCCCGACGCACCGAATGGATCGCCAGGGAGGAGCTCGCCGAGCGGATGATCCCGCTCGTCGGCGGCCTCTACCGGGACCACGGGGTGGTGACCTCGATCCACGGCCGTCGGCTCATCAACCGCTCGGCGATCGAACTCCTGAAGGCGCACCGGTTCGCCCGCCAGGCCGGCGACGACGAGCTGTCGCTCGCCGACTCGATGCGCGTCCTCGAGGCGCTGGGCGAGCTGCGCCCGGGCCCGGCGTCGATCGATGTCGCGCGGCTCGTGGCGCGCTACCGCGAGTCGGGCGAGCGGATGCCGCTCGTCGACTTCCTGCGTGACGAGCTCGCGCCCGTGCTCGACTCCGCCGGCGGCGACGGCCCGGCCGGCACCGATGTCGTGCTGTACGGCTTCGGCCGGATCGGCCGCCTCCTCGCGCGCATCCTGATCGCCCACACGGGCGGCGGCCAGGGCCTGCGCCTGCGCGCCATCGTCGTGCGAAAGGGCTCGGCGAACGACCTCGTGAAGCGCGCCAGCCTGCTGCGCCGCGACTCGGTGCACGGCCCGTTCGCGGGCACCATCGAGGTCGACGAGCAGCGCAACACGATCCTCGCGAACGGCACGCTGATCCAGGTCATCTACTCGAACGACCCGGCGACCATCGACTACACGGCGTACGGCATCCGCGACGCCATCGTCGTCGACAACACGGGCCGCTGGCGGGACGCCGAGGGCCTCGCGCAGCACCTGCAGTCGAAGGGCGTCGCCCGCGTGCTGCTGACCGCGCCGGGCAAGGGCGCGATCAAGAACATCGTGCACGGCATCAACCACGGCGACATCCAGCCGTCCGACCGCATCCTCTCCGCGGCATCCTGCACGACCAACGCGATCACGCCCGTGCTGAAGGCCGTGAGCGACGCGTACGGGGTGGTGCGCGGCCACGTCGAGACGGTGCACTCGTTCACGAACGACCAGAACCTCATCGACAACTTCCACGCGGGCGACCGCCGCGGACGCTCCGCCGCCCTGAACATGGTCATCACCGAGACCGGCGCCGCGAAGGCGGTCGCGAAGGCGCTGCCCGAGTTCGCGGGCAAGCTGACGGGCAGCGCGATCCGCGTGCCGACGCCCGACGTGTCGCTCGCGATCCTCAACCTGCAGCTCGAGCGTCCCACCGACAAGACGGAGCTCAATCGCTACCTGCGGCAGGTGTCGCTCACGTCGCCGCTGCGCCAGCAGGTCGACTACATCGAGTCGCCCGAGGTCGTGTCGACGGACTTCGTGGGCTCGAACCGGGCCGGCATCGTCGACGGGCTCGCCACGATCGCCGACGGCACCGACGCGGTGCTCTACGTCTGGTACGACAACGAGTACGGCTACAGCTGCCAGGTGGTGCGCGTGATCGAGGCCATGGCGGGCACGCACCCGCTCGTGCTGCCCGAGCGCGAGCCCGTGCTGGTCGAGCGGGAGCTCGAGCTCATGTCGGTGGCGGTGGTCGAGTAGCGCCCGGCGCAGCCGGACGCGTATCGAGACCTCGTGACCGATCTCGATACGCGTCGCCTGCGGCGGCGCTACTCGATCACCGAGCGAACGTAGGCTGGACGCATGAGCACCGAAGCCGTCATCGTCGACGTCATCCGCACCCCGGTCGGGCGCGGCAAGCCCGGGGGCATCCTCTCGGGCCTGCACCCGGTCGACCTGCTCGCCGGCGTGCTCGACGCGCTCGTGTCGCGGAACGACCTCGACCCGGCCCTCGTGGACGACGTGATCGGCGGATGCGTCAGCCAGGTCGCCGAGCAGAGCTATAACATCACCCGCAACGCCGTGCTCGCGGCGGGGTTCCCCGAGACCGTGCCGGGCACGACGCTCGACCGGCAGTGCGGATCCAGCCAGCAGGCCGCGGCGTTCGCCGCGCAGGCGATCCTCGCCGGCCAGGCCGACATCGTCATCGCGTGCGGCGTCGAGTCGATGAGCCGCGTGCCGCTCGGATCGAGCGCGGCCGGTGCCGACCCCTACGGACCGCGCCTGCACGCTCGGTACCCCGACGGGCTCGTCAACCAGGGCGTGTCGGCCGAGCTCATCGCCGCGAAGTGGGACCTGTCCCGCGAGGAGCTCGACGCGTTCGCCGCGCGGTCGCACCGCCTTGCGGCGGAGGCCGGGGCATCCGGCGCCTTCGCGACCGAGGTGGTGCCGGTGCCGGGCGTCGACACCCTCGTCGACGAGACCGTACGGCCCGCGACCTCGGTCGAGTCGCTCGCCGGGCTCAACCCGGCGTTCCGCACCGACGCGCTCGCCGAGCGCTTCCCCGACCTGGACTGGCGCATCACGCCGGGCAGCTCGTCGCCGCTCACCGACGGTGCCTCGGCCGCGCTCATCATGAGCGCCGAGGCCGCCGAGCAGCTCGGGCTCGAACCGCGCGCGCGGTTCCGCTCGTTCACGGTCGTCGGCAGCGACCCGCTCTACATGCTCACGGGTGTCATCCCGGCGACGGCGAGGGTGCTCGAGCGGGCCGGGCTCACGCACGACGACATCGACGCCTACGAGGTGAACGAGGCGTTCGCGTCGGTGCCGCTCGCCTGGCTCGCCGACACGGGGGCGGATGCCGCGAAGCTGAACCCGCGCGGCGGCGCCATCGCCCTCGGCCACGCGCTCGGCTCGAGCGGCACGCGCCTGCTCACGACCCTCGTGAACCAGCTCGAGGCGACCGGCGGACGCTACGGCCTGCAGACCATGTGCGAGGGCGGCGGCATGGCGAACGCAACGATCATCGAGCGCATCTGACCCACCGCCCGCTGAGCCGGTCGAAGCGGGCATACACTGGCGCTCGCTTCGACAGGCTCAGCGAGCGGACTCACGAGAGGACACACCGATGGAGTTGAGCGGGGCATCCGCGATCGTCACCGGGGGGGCGTCGGGCCTCGGCCGCGCCACCGCGCGCGCGCTCGTCGAGGGCGGGGCATCCGTCGTGCTCGTCGACCTGCCCGGTCCGCGCGGCGAGGAGGCCGCGGCGGAGCTGGGCGAGCGCGCCCGGTTCGTGGCGGCCGACGTCGCGAACGAGGCCGAGGTGCAGGCGGCCGTCGACGCGGCATCCGCCCTCGCGCCGTTGCGCGTCGCCGTGAACTGCGCCGGGATCGTCACCGCGAACCGCACCGTCGGGCGCGACGGACCCGCACCGCTCGACGCGTTCGAGCGCACGATCCGGGTGAACCTCATCGGCACGTTCAACGTGACCCGGCTCGCGGCCGCGGCGATGGCCGCCACCGAGCCCGTCGAGGCCTCGGTGCCGGGCGGGCCGTCGACGCCCGAGCGCGGCGTCATCGTGTCCACGGCGTCGGTCGCCGCGTTCGACGGCCAGGTCGGCCAGGCCGCCTACTCGGCGTCGAAGGCCGCCGTCGCGGGCATGACACTGCCGATCGCGCGCGACCTGTCGAAGCTGCTCATCCGCGTCGTCACGATCGCACCGGGCATCTTCGAGACCCCGATGATGGCGGGGATGTCCGACGAGGTGCGCGCCTCGCTCGAGGCCCAGGTGCCGCATCCGTCGCGACTCGGGCACCCGACGGAGTACGGGGCTCTCGTGCGGTCGATCATCGCGAACCCGATGCTGAACGGGGAGGTCATCCGCCTCGACGGCGCGATCCGGATGCAGCCGAAGTAGCATCGCCGACCGCGTCGGACGAGCGGACGCCGTGGGGTCGGGCCCCGCGGCATCCGCTCGCGTCGGCTGTATCAGATCCGTCCGATGGTCGGCATCGCGCCGCCGCGACCCCGCACCGTCTTGATGACGCCGTCGACCACGTCCCAGATCGCGACGCCGATGACGACGACGAGGATCACGGGCACGATCACGTCGCCGGCGTCGCCCCACGGCCAGCCCATCGCGTCGAGCGCTGCGGGGTTGATGAGCTGCCCCGTCGTGAAGAGCCAGACGGCCGGCACGACGAACGCGACGTTGAGCACGAGGTTGGCGGCGGCGAGCCACCAGTTCCAGCCCCAGAGGTAGATCGCGACGGCGAAGAGCATCTCGAGCCCGATGAGCACCAGGAAGTACGGGAGCCAGAAGCTCCAGAGGTCGGGGTTCAGCAGCGGGATCGACTCGAGCGCCCCGACCCACGGGATGCCGAACTGCTGCCAGACGATGAGGATCGCGAACAGCCCGAGGAAGACGATCGACGCGATGAGCTCCGAGAGCTTGCCGGGACGGCCGAGTTCGGGCAGCTGGGGCAGCATCTCGGGATTCCAGGTGAGCTCGGCGGCTGCGGCGCCGGGGGAGCGCTCGGCGATCGCGAAGGCGAGCGTGGTCCAGAACCCAAGATTCACGACGAGCGATAAGCCGACGCTCACGGCGCTGCCGATCACGTCGCCGACCTGGGCGCCCGAGAGCACCTGGGCGAACGCGACCGCCGCCACCGCGATGGGCAGCACCACGGCGTACAGCAGCTTCAGGAGGCGCCACCAGGTGAGGTAGTAGCGCGGCCCGATGAGCTGCAGCGGGCGGTCGACGTAGCTCGCGGCGAGGGCCGCGGGATCGCCGAGCTCGACGAGGGCCATGCGCTCGGCGTCGGCGGGGGCGCGGCCGTTCTCGACGAGGGCGTCGGTCGCGTCGCCGATGCGCTCGCGGAGCTCGCGCTCGAGGTCGGTGCGCTGGGCCTCGGGCACGCTGCGCGCGGCGGCGTAGACGTACCGGTCGGTCAGTGTGGCGTTCATCATTCGTCTCCCGTGGTCAGGCGCGTGAGCGCCGCGTCGATCAGGTGCCAGTCGGTGATGAGGGCGCCGGCGAGTCGCTCGCCTGCGTCGCTCGTGCGGTAGAACTTGCGCGGCCGCGCCTCGTCCGTGTTCCACTCGCTCGTGAGGAGCCCCTGCTTCTCCAGGCGACGGAGCAGGGGATAGAGGGTGTTCGCGTCGACCGTGATGCCGAGCCCGTTGAGGGACTCGAGCAGCGCGTACCCGTAGTCGGGCGTGCGCAGCCGGATCAGGCACGCGAGCACCACGGTGCCGCGGCGCAGTTCCTGCAGGTGGCCGGCGGTCGTGTCATCGGTGCTCATGTCCGACACGATACTGTGCGTCGCACACTAATGCAAGAGACACGATGCAGTAACGGATGCCGCGAGCTCGCTGCATCCGCTGCATCCGCTCACATCCGCGTCGACCCGCGTCGTCAGCGTCCATCCGCGTTTCTCAGGACGCACCTCACGAATGCGGCTGCTTCTCAGGAGAGGTCGACGGCTCAGTCCGGCCGATCCCGAGATCCTCCTGAAAAAGGTCGGTCACCGATGAGCCCACGCGGATGCCGCGTGCCCGCGGCATCCGCTGCACCATGCATCACTGGTCGGCGTGCGCCTCGAGGAACTCGTACACCTCGGCGTCGTCGACGCCCGGGAACGTGCCCGACGGCAGCGGCGACAGCACGTGCGCGTGCAGGCGCGCGCTCGGCCACGCCCGTCCGGACCAGCGCTCGGCGAGCCCGAGCGGCGCCCGGCGGCAGCACGCGTCGTCGGGGCAGGTCGACGCCGCCCGCAGCGTGGTCTCGCGCCCGCGGAACCACTTCGCCTGCGCGAACGGCACGCCCACGGTGATCGAGAACTCCGCGGCATCCGTGCGCCCGGTCTGCGTGGCGCACCAGAAGGTGCCCGCGGGCGTGTCGGTGTACTGGTAGTTCTCGGTCGTGCGGTTGGTGTGCTCGAACGCCGTGCGGGCGCTCCACTTCTTGCAGACCCACTGGCCCTCGATCGAGCCCGTGACGTCCGTGGGCAGCGGCAGGCCGTCGTTCTCGTAGCCCTTCAGCAGTGCGCCGTCGCCGTTCACCCGCAGGAAGTGCAGCGTCATGTCGAGGTGGCTCGTGGCGAGGTTGGTGAACCGCAGCGCCGCGGCTTCGTGCGTCACGCCGAACGCGTCGCGGAAGTCCTCGATCGCGAGCCGCTTCTCCTTCTTCGCCTGCTGGAGGAACGCGACGGATGCCTCCTGCGGCATCAGGCACGCGGCCGCGAAGTAGTTGATCTCGAGCCGCTGCCAGAGGAACTCGTCATAGCTCGCGGGCGGCGTGTGCCCGAGGAGGCGGTGCGCCATCGCCTGCAGCGCCATCGAGCGCAGGCCGTGCCCGCCGGGGATCGACGCGGGCGGCAGGTAGATGCGGCCGTTCGCGAGGTCGGAGATCGAGCGCGTCGAGTCGGGCAGGTCGCTCACGTAGATGAGCTGGAAGCCGAGGCGCTCGGCCATCACGCTGACCTCGCGGTGCGTGAGGGCGCCCGCGCGATGGCCGGAGGCGCGCACCTGGTCCTCGGCGAGCTGCTCGATGTGGGCGAGGTAGTTGTGCTGGGCGCGCATGCGCTCGCGCAGGTCGGTGTTCGCGCGGCGCGCCTCCTCGGGAGTCGCGATGGCCTCGCTCGCGCGGCGCTGCAGCTCGCGGTGCAGGCCCACGATGGACTCCAGCGTCTCGTCGCTGATGCCGCGGCCCGGCCGGATCGCCGGCAGGCCGAGCGACGCGTAGAGGGGGCTCGACTGCGCGCGCCCGAGCTCGAGCTCGAGCGCGGCGCGTCGGCTGGGCGCCTCGCGGGCGAGGAGGTCGGCGAGCTCGACGTCGAGGGCACTCGCGAGGGCGTCGAGCGTCGAGAGCTTCGGCTCGCGCTTGCCGTTCTCGATGAGGGACAACTGGCTGCCGGCGAGGCCCACCGCGTCGCCCAGCTGGTCGAGGGTCAGGCCGCGCTCGCCGCGGAAGTGGCGGATGCGCTGGCCCAGCGTGGCGAGGTCAGGGGTGCCGGCTCTCATGGCTTAAGGATAGCGAAAGATCGTTGATTCTTAACACGCGAATTGGCCCAACAGAACCCGCAAACCGGCGCATCCTTGAAGTACGAACCACTCCGGCCGGCCGGTCGGGACCCTGGAAAGGAACGAAGATGACGATCTCCGAGTTCTCCATCGGCACCGAGACCACCGCCGACGACGACCGGGCACGACGCGGCACCACCGACCCCGCGCTCAACGCCTGGGTCGCGGAGATCGCCGCCCTCACCAAGCCCGACGAGATCGTCTGGGTCGACGGCTCGAAGCACGAGGCCGACCTCCTCACGAAGCAGCTCGTGGCCGAGGGCAAGCTCACCAAGCTCAACCCGGAGTGGCGCCCCAACAGCTACCTCGCCCGCACCGACCCGTCGGACGTCGCCCGCGTCGAGGACCGCACGTTCATCTGTTCCACGTACGAGGAGGACGCCGGCCCGACGAACAACTGGCGCGACCCGCGCGAGATGCGCGCCGAGCTCACCGAGGTCTTCGACGGCTCGATGAAGGGCCGCACGCTGTACGTCGTGCCGTTCTCGATGGGCCCGCTCGGCGGCCCCATCTCGCAGCTCGGCGTCGAGATCACCGACTCGCCCTACGTCGTGCTCTCGATGGGCATCATGACCCGCATGGGCGAGCAGGTGTACCGCCTCATCGAGGCCGGCGAGCCGTGGGTGCGCACCGTGCACTCGGTCGGCTACCCGCTCGTCGACGGCGTCGGCCACCGCCGCGCCGAGGTCGACTGGCCGTGCAGCGACACGAAGTACATCGTGCAGTTCCCCGACTCGCGCGAGATCTGGTCGTACGGCTCGGGCTACGGTGGCAACGCCCTGCTCGCGAAGAAGTGCTTCGCGCTGCGCATCGCGAGCGTCATGGCCCGCGACGAGGGCTGGCTCGCCGAGCACATGCTGCTCATCAAGATCACGTCGCCGCAGGGCAACGTGTACCACGTGGCCGCCGCCTTCCCGTCGGCCTGCGGCAAGACCAACCTCGCGATGCTGCAGCCGACGATCCCCGGCTGGTCGGTCGAGACCATCGGCGACGACATCGCCTGGATGCGTCCCGGCGACGACGGCCGCCTCTACGCGATCAACCCCGAGGCCGGCTTCTTCGGCGTCGCGCCCGGCACGGGCGAGACCACGAACCCGACCGCGGTGCAGACCCTGTGGGGCAACACGATCTTCACGAACGTGGCGCTGCGCCCCGACGGCGACGTGTGGTGGGAGGGCCTCACCGACACCCCGCCGGCGCACCTCACCGACTGGGAGGGCAACCCGTGGACGCCGGAGTCGGGCCGCCCCGCCGCGCACCCGAATTCGCGCTTCACGGTGGCCGCCGCGCAGTGCCCGCAGATCTCCGACGACTGGGACGCGCACGACGGCGTGCCGATCGACGCGATCCTGTTCGGCGGACGCCGCGCCACCAACGTGCCGCTCGTCGCCGAGGCCCGCTCCTGGAAGCACGGCGTGTTCATGGGCGCGACGATCTCATCGGAGCAGACCGCGGCCGCCGAGGGCACCGTCGGCGAGCTGCGCCGCGACCCGTTCGCGATGCTCCCGTTCTGCGGCTACAACATGGCGGACTACTGGGGCCACTGGGTCAAGATGGGCCGCGTCCTCGGTGGGAACGCACCGAAGATCTTCCAGGTGAACTGGTTCCGCAAGGGCCACGACGGCACGTTCCTCTGGCCCGGATTCGGCGAGAACTCGCGCGTGCTCGAGTGGATCGTCGGTCGCATCGAGGAGGACGCCGACGCCGTCGAGACGCCGATCGGCCTGCTGCCGGCGACGGGGTCGCTCGACCTCGAGGGCCTCGAGATCACGGATGCCGCGCTCGAGCACCTGTTCGACGTCGACCGCGACTCGTGGCTCGCCGAGTGCGACCTCACCGAGGAGTACTTCGCCCAGTTCGGCGACCGCGTGCCCGCGGCGCTGAAGGCGGAGCTCGCCAGCCTGCGCTACCACCTCTCGCACCAGGCGGCGTAGTACCTGAGACTCGAGGGCCGGAGCGCGCAAGGGAAGGTGCGCCCGGCCCTCGTGCATGCGCGGCATCGCCCGCGTCGTTCGCGGCGCGCGGCGGAATCGCACCGCCCCACCGGTCGTGCGCGGCTAGCGTGTGCCGCAGAGGGGAGCGCGATGGAGTTCGGCGAGATCATCTCCAGGGCCGGCGAGGTCGTCGATGTCATCGGCGTGATCGCGATCGTCGTCGGCGTGGCCTACGCGCTCATCGACGCGGCGCTGCGCGGCATGCGTCGCCTGAGCCCGATCTACACGCGGTTCCGCCGCGTGCTCGGGCGGGCGATCCTGCTCGGCCTCGAGCTGCTCGTGGCCGCCGACATCATCAAGACGGTGGCCGTCACCCCGACCCTCGAGTCGGTCGGGGTGCTCGCGATCATCGTGCTCATCCGGACGTTCCTCAGCTGGTCGCTCGAGCTCGAGATCTCGGGCCGCTGGCCGTGGCAGAAGCGCCGCCAGGACCTCGACGAATCGGCGAGGGCGGAGGCCGAGGGCATCTGAGCGCCGCTCGTCCCGGGCGGATTGCCGCTCCACGGAGCGCGGAGTAGCTTGCGGCCATGGATTGGTGGTGGACCGTCCTCATCCTGGGAGGTGGGCTCATCGTCTTCGGCGTGGTGCTCGCGCGGCGGATCCGGCGCGATCGATCGTCGGGGACCGAGGGTCCCGACGCGTTCGACGACGCGGGCACGCGTGCGGCCGAACGCGGGCGCGACGATCCCGAGATCAGGAAGTGGGGCGCGGGAGGCGGCGGTTAGGACCGCCCGGAGCGGCCGGCGCCGGCGTCACGCGCCGAGCGCCCATGCTGCGACGACGCGGCGGTGATGACCGCCCTGCGGCGGCCGCATGTCGATGAGCGCGACCGTCGCGAGCTGGACCCTGTCGCCTTGGCGCACCCGTCCGTGCTGCTTGCGGGTCACGTGCGGCCGGAAGTCGCGGCGCGGCTGCACGTCCACGCCGGCGTGCCGGAGCGCCGCGAGCGTGCGGGTGCGCAGCGCGGCGAGCTCCCCGCCGTCCTCGACGAGCGTGACCGGCACGTCGCGCCGACGCCCGAACATCGCGTCCTCGCCGGCGGCCGCGTGGATCGCGCGGGCCTCACGTCCGATGCCGTCGACGTCGCCCAGCACGGCGGCGACCTCCACGGCGTCGAGCGAGGTGGGGAACGGCTCCACCAGCGTCACGTGCAGCGGCCACTGCGCGACCGTGAACTCGTCGCCCGCGGCGAGCGGGACGAGCGGCAGCACGACGACGAAGCGCGCCATCCGGCGAGTCTAGCCGGGGCGCGCTCCGTCGATCGGGGTGGGTGCGGGCGTCACGCCACGCGGTGCGGCTCGTCGAGCCGGCCGAGCAGGCGCAGCATCGCGGCGGGGGCGTAGCGGAACTCGATCGTGCCGCTGGCGCCCTGGCCGGCGGGGCCGATCCACGTGCTCGAGCCCTCGTGCACGCGCACCCAGCCGTCCTGGAACAGCAGGTCGGTGCCGATCACGAACGCCATCGCCGGGGTGTCGCCCTGGCGCACGGCGATCGATCCCTCGAACACCTGCGACGCCGACGCATCCTGGTCCTCGCGGGCCTGCACGCCGACGAGCGGGCGGACGATCGGCGTGCCGAAGCCCGGCGCCTGGAACGGGCTGGCCTTCACGGCATCCGCGACGAGGCCGAAGTTCACGCTGGTCGACGCGAGGCTGAGCGCCGCCTGGCCGTCGAGCACGAGCCGGCTCGACACGCTGAAGCGGTAGTAGAGTCGCCCGGACTCGCGGGTCGGCGGCAGCACGGCGACGCTCGCCCAGTTGCGCGACCAGCCGAGGGGCGCGCCCTCGCGGCTGGGCGGGTCGTAGACGCTCGCCGTGACACGAACGGCGCCGTCGGCCTGGGTCGCGGCGGCGTGCAGCGAGCTGCGTCCGCGGTCCGACTCGGGCATCTCGTCGCGGACGGGCGTGAACGCCGGGAGCCGCTGCGGCTCCCAGTGGCGCAGCCAGCCCTGGATGCCGGCCTGGATGCGGTCGAACGAGTCGCCGAAGCCGCTGCGCGACGTCGTCGCGTCGGTGGCGTTGGGCAGGTCGTCGATGAGCTCGACGGGCAGCTCCTCGAAGCGGGAGAGGTCGCGGGCGCTCGTGACGGTCGCGATGGTCATGATGGTCCTCCGGGGGGAATGGGCTCGGGGCATCCGGGACCGGATGCGGATTCCCACGCTACGGAGGCCGTCGCGCCGGGCCATCCCGGCTAGCCCCCAAACCGCCCCGGGGTGAACCCTGAGGCGAAGCGGGGGCAGCCGACGGCCGACGGGCCGATCAGACCAGCAATTGGTGCGCCGCGAGGTCGCGGTACAGCGGCACGGATGCCACGAGCTCCGCGTGCGTCCCTTCGCCGATCACGCGTCCCTCCTCGAGCACGACGATGCGGTCGGAGTCGATCACGGTCGAGAGCCGGTGCGCGATCACGACGAGCGTGCGCCCGGCGGCGACCTCGTCGATGGCCTCGCGCATGAGGCGCTCGTTGACGCCGTCGAGCGACGACGTCGACTCGTCGAGCAGCAGGATGGGCGGTGCGGAGAGCAGGGCGCGGGCGATCGCGAGGCGCTGGCGTTCGCCGCCCGAGAGCATGATGCCGTCCTCGCCCACGGCCGCGTCGAGGCCGGCGGGATCGCGATCGAGCACGGCGCCGAGGTTCACCGCGCGCAGGACGTGCTCGCACGCGTCGTCGGTCGCGTCGGGGCTGCCGAGCTTGAGGTTGTCGCGGAGGGTTCCGGCGAGCACGGGGGCGTCCTGCTCGACGTACCCGATCTGGCTGCGGAGCTCGCCGCGGTCGAGCGCGCGCAGGTCGAGGCCGCCCATGCGCACCTCGCCGATGCTCGGGTCGTAGAAGCGCTCGATGAGCGCGAGGATCGTCGACTTGCCGGCGCCCGACGGGCCTACGAGGGCGATGCGCTGCCCGCGCGGCACCCGGAAGCTCACGCCGCGCAGCACGTGCTGCTTGTCCGTCACGTCGGGTTCGGGGAGGTGCTCGTCGGGGGAGTCGTTGCCGGGATCGGCCGGGTCCTGCCTCGTCGCGGCGTACGCGAAGTGCACGTCGTCGAACTCGATCGCCGCGGCATCCGGTCGCATGCCGTCGTTCGCGTCCCCGACCATGAGCGCGAGCGGGGCGAGCTCGCGGTCGAAGGCGTCCTCGTCGGGCAGGTCGAGGATCTCCTGGATGCGCCCGAGTGCGCCGAGCGCGGAGTTCACCGAGGTGATCGCGCCGAACGCCTGGCCGAGCGGCAGGATCATCATGAACAGGAACAGGATGAACGACACCAGGTTGGCGACCGTGATGGCGCCGCTCGCGACGCGGTAGCCGCCGACGCCGAGCACCACCAGGAACGACACTTGCATCGCGATCCCCGCGATCGGGACGATGAGCGCCGAGATCTTCGCGACCTGCACGCCCATGCGCCACGCGCCCTCGGCCTCCACGTCGACGGCGGCGATCTCGCGGTCGGTGGCGCCCGCGGCGCGGATCGTGCGCACCGAGCTGATCGCGCGCTCGACCGCCGCGGCGACGTCGCCGACCTTCTCCTGCGCCCGGTGCGACGCGTCGCGCACGCGGCGCGAGAGCAGCGTGACGGTGGTGATCGCGATCGCGATGACGAGCACGGTCAGTCCGAGCAGCACGGGATCGAGGATGAGCATGGCGATGAGCGCGCCGACGAACGTGACGGCGCCGCCGACGGCCTCGACGAGGCCCTGCGTGAGCACGGCGCGCAGCATCGTGGTGTCGCTGCCCACGCGCGAGACGAGGTCGCCCGTGCGGCGCGTGTCGAACTCCGCGACGGGCAGGCGCAGGAGCTTCGCGACGAGTCGCCTGCGGCTCGACAGCACCACGCCCTCGCCCGTGCGCTGCAGCAGGTAGTGCTGGTAGCCCGAGATGATCGCGCTCACGACGACGAGCGCGACGAGGCCCCACACGAGCCAGCCGAGGGGCTCGCCGGCCTCGACGACGTTGATGACGCGGCCCACGAGCAGGGGCTGCGCGAGGCTCGTGAGGGCGCCGACGATCGAGAGCACCGCTACCCAGATGAGTACGGGCCGGTGCTCGAAGAGGAACGGCAGCAGTTGCGTGAAGGTGGCGCGCGGCCCCTCCTGCGGCGATCGTCGTGCGAACGGGCTGCGTCGGGTCTCGGTCCGGGTGTCGGTGTCGCTCATGTCCTCTTCCTGCTCCGCGCTCGCGCGGTGGACGGATGCCGCACCCGCCCGGTGGTCGCGTCGTCGCCGCCTTGCAGCATACGTGGCCCTGCTGGGTGCGGACCCGGGCCGGGTGGTCGGCGCCGCGGGTGCTCGGCGCCGTGGGGGCTCGGGGCTACCCGCGCCCGTACTTCTTGTGCACCGCCTGCTTCGACACGTCGAGCGCCAGTGCGATGAGCTGCCAGCTCGACCCGGCGGCCCGGGCGCGGCGCACGGCGACCGCCTCGGCGCGGTCGAGCTCGCGGTTCAGCTCGATGCGGGCGTGGTGCAGCTCGCGCAGCGCCCGGTAGGGGTCACCGCCGTCGGCCGCGGCGATGGCGGTGCGGAGGGTGCGGTCGTCCATGGCGTCAACCGTAGTTGACGCTTCCGTTGCGTGTCAATCCAGGTTGACATCCTGATTCAGGAGTCGCCGGAGGTCGCGTGCGCGCCGGGGTTCGCGAGCACGGATGCCGCGCTCGCATGCCCGGCGAGGCAGGCCGCCGCGGCATCCGCCCCGCGCAGCACTGCGGTGAGGTACCCGGCCGCGAACGCGTCGCCCGCGCCCGTGAGGTCGCGGATGTCGGGGACGGGCGCGACGTCGACGCGCTCGGCGAGGGCGCCGCGCACGATGACGTCGGTGGGCAGCGGCCCGTGCTTCACGACGACGGTGGCGGCGACGGATGCCGCGACCGCCCCGCCGCCCGCCAGGCCGAGCAGCGACGCCTCGTCCTCGTTCGCGAACACCAGGTCGGGCGCGATCACCCGGAACAGGTCGAGCGCGACATCGGTGCCGATCCCGGCGATCAGGCCCGTCGACGACGCGTCGACCGACACGCGGATGCCGCGCTCCCGCGCCACCGCGGCGAGGCGCACGAGCTCGTGCCGCATGGGCTCGCGCTCCAGTCCGTAGGCGGACAGGTGCAGCCACGCGACGCCGTCGAGCCAGGCGTCGTCGACGTCCGCGAGCTGCGCGGAGGCGCCGCGGTCGGGGAACATCGTGCGCTCGCCGTCGGCGTCGATGAGCAGCACGACGGTGCCCGTGCGGCCCTCGCGCTGCACGCGCACGTCGACCCCGGCGGCGGCGAGGTCGTGCGCGAGCGCGTCGCCCGCGGCATCCGCCCCGACCCGGCCGATGAAGCGCGTCGGCACGAGCGGCGCGGCCAGGGCGGCGACGTTCGCGGCGCTGCCGCCGCGGGCGCGGAACACCCGCGCGGCCGTGTCGGTCGCGACGCGCAGCGGCTCGTCGGCCCACACCACGATGTCCTCGACGAGGTCGCCGACGACCGCGAGGAGGCCCGTCGGCTCAGCCGGCGACGGCACGCGCGATCTCCGCGCCGAGGGCGACGTTGCCGCGGTACACCTCGAGGTTCACCTCGAGGCTCCGTCCGCCGGTCGCGCGCTGCACGTGGTCGAGGAGGAACGGCGTCGTGTCGTGCCCCGAGACGCCGGCCGCGGATGCCGCGTCGAGCGCCTCGGCGAGCACGCGATCGTGGAACTCGGGGTCGAGCTGCTTCGCCGGGTCGACCGGGTTGGCCACGAGCACGGCCGACGCCAGGCCGAGCTCGTCGCGCGCGCGGGCCAGCGCCGCGGCATCCGCGGGGCTCTCGATGCGGTAGTCGAGCGCGAAGCCCGAGTCGGCCACGTAGAACCCCGGGTAGCGGTCGGTGCGGTAGCCGACGACGGGCACGTTCAGTGTCTCGAGCCGCTCGAGCGTCGCGCCGATGTCGAGGATCGACTTCACGCCGGCGCTGACGAGCGTGATGGGCGTCGTCGCGAGCGTGCCGAGGTCGGCCGACTCGTCGAACGTCTCGCTCGCGCCGCGATGCACGCCGCCGAGGCCGCCCGTCGACATGACGCGGACTCCGGCGCGATGCGCGAGCCACGCGGTCCCGGCGACGGTGGTGCCGCCGTCGAGCCCCTTCGCCCGGGCGATGGGCAGGTCGCGCACGCTCACCTTCACGACGCCGTCGGCGGTGCAGAGCCGTTCGATCTCGGCCGCGGACAGGCCGACGACCGGCACGCCGTCGACGACCCCGACGGTTGCGGGCAGGACGCCCGCGTCGCGCACCTGCTGCTCGGACGCGATCCCCACCTCGAGGTTGCGCGGGCGCGGGAGCCCGTGGGTCAGGATCGTGGACTCGAGCGCGAGCACCGGGCGGCGCTCGTCGACCGCGGTGCGCACCTCGTCGGACACCCGGATCACGGGCGGGGGAGTCTGCATGAGGTCATGCTACGACGGGCGTGGGGCGCAGCTCCTCGCCGCTTCCGGCGGCCGTCGTGCTCGCCGACGTCGTGTCCGTCGAGGCCCTGCGCCGGCGCCAGGCGCCGCGGACGGCGATCCATGCGCGCACGCACACGAGCACCACGATCTCGGTGGCGACGACCGCGGCCGTGTTGAGGAGGAGGCTGTCGCGCTCCGCGATCCGCGCCCAGACGGTCGGCGCGATGACGAGCTCGATCACGAGCCGGTGCGTGACGTAGGTCGCGAGCGAGTTGCGGCCGAACGTGCTGAGCAGGCCGCCGAGCGCGCGATCGAGCGTCGGCCCGACCGCCCGGAAGATCAGGAAGAGTGCTGCGAACCACAGCGTCCCGATCACGAGCCGGGCGGGGCCGAGCGACGCCTTCTCCTGCAGCGGCCCGAACCACGCCCACTCGGCGAGGAACCGCCCCTCGATGGCCCGGAGCGCGTCGATCACCGAGCTCGGCGGCGCGTCGGTCGCCGCGACGAGCACGTGGTGGTTCCAGAAGATGAGGAACTCCGCCGCGAGCGCCGTCACCACGAAGACGACGACGAGCACGACGCCGAGGGCGCGGCGAGTCCGCCGGGGAACGCGGTGGACGAGCGAGCGGAGCTCTGGCCAGCGGCATCCGATGGCGATGCCGACGACGAAGACGAACGACCAGCTCAGCCGCATGAGCCAGGCATCGTCGAGCTCGGGCAGGGACTGTGCGGCGATCCACGTGCCCGCCGTGATCCCGATGGGGATCCACTCGCGCCGGTACCGCGCGGCCCACAGCACGAGCGGGGACAGGAGGACCAGGACCGCGTACATCGCGAGGAAGTCCGGCGCGACGCTGCCGGCCTGGCGCAGGAGGAGCGCGTCGACGATGGTGCCGACCTCCACCGGCTCGCCGTTCCGGGCCGCGAACATCAGCCGGATCAGCACGAGCGTCACGGCGCCGAGGTAGACCAGGCCGGCGCGGCGCAGCAGCTTGACCGCCACGGGACGCACGCCCATCCGATGCACCCGCGGCAGGAACACGTAGCCCGTGATGATGCCGGAGATCGCACAGAAGCCCTCGGCGGCCGACGCGGGCAACGCGCCGCGCCCCGTCACGACCTCGACCAGGTTCGGCATCAGGTACAGGTGCGTGACGATGATGAGCGCGAGGAAGTAGCCCCGGAGGTGATCGAACGCGGGGATGCGCGGACGAGACATGCCCGCCGGCGACGCCGCGACCCGCGCGGCGGCGTCAGCGGCGGGAGGAATGGCCGGCCTCCACGTTCTTCAGGAAGCCCGCCTTCCACCACGCCCGGGAGAGCTCGCGCTCGAGCGCCATCCCGTGCCACCGGTAGTAGCGGCGCCCGCGGCGCGGCATGGCCAGCGGCGACGAGGTCACCCCCAGCGAGTTGTCGTGCATCAGGCCGCCGAGCAGGCGCGCCTGCTGGGCGGTCGGGTGCAGCACCAGCTCGCCGAGGAAGGCGAGGGCGACGTCGAGCGAGAGCTGCGTCACGCTCGGCGGCATGGTCGCCGCGGCCTCCGAGAAGTCGCGCACGAAGCGGAGCGCGGCGGACTGCGCCACCCGGATCACCTCGGCGTCCTCCTCGCCCATCCGCTCGTCGGTGAAGACGGGCGCGAACCCGTCGCCGTCGCGGACGACTGTCGCGACGGACGCGTCGTCGTGGTTGCCGAAGAGCATCTCGATGACCTCGATGCCCGGAAGGATGCACTCGCGGTGCCACTCGGCCGCGGCAGCGACCCGCCCGTCGACGAAGCCGTGCTGCCACGGTGCCCCCAGCGTCTTCTCGGTGGGGTGGATCCCGAAGTAGAAGCCCTCGAGGTCGGGATTGACCAGGCGCCGCAGCGACGACTGGATGCTGCCCTGCCAGCCGACGTCGACGACGGCGGTGGTCGGCAGGTGCAGGTCGACGGACCGCAGGTAGGCGATGACCGGCTCCCGCTCGAGAGCGGCCACCTCGAGGATGTCGGGCTGCAGGTTGCGGAACACCTGCCGGATGCGCGCGCCCTCCTCGGGACCGACGACCGACGACGAGCGGAGCCCGACCGAGCGCGCGGCGGCCTCGATGTGCTCGGGGCTGAGGTCGCGCAGGAAGCGGGTCACGTACTCCGAGACGCGCAGCGGCGCACCGGTCGCGACGAGGAAGTCGAGCTCGCTCGGGGTCATCGGCGAGTGGATCCCGGCGAGGTTGATCATCCGGCGCGACGCGTACACGTAGTCGCTCGGGATCGCCGCCTCGCCGAACAGCTCCTGGTACGCGCGCTGCAGCAGGCGCCCCTCGCGTGCGAGGAAGGACAGGCGCTCGACCCCGCGGTCGCGCGCGCTCGTATGGAGCCACTGCGAGAAGCCGACGAGCAGCGGGCCCAGCACCGCGTAGCCGATGTCCGACGCCGGATCGTGCGCCGTGCGGTCGACGGCGCGCGCTGTGAGCCCGCCGATGAGGCTCCAGCCGAACTCGAGGTGCGTGTGCCGGTCGTTTGCGCTGATGCGCGCCAGCGCGTCGCAGGGCAGTGCCGAGTCGGGAGCGACCGCCGCGGCGCCCGCGGGGAGGTGCACCGCATCGAGGCCGGCACGGCGGGGCATCTCGACGTCGCTGAGGGCGTTGTCGCCGATGTGGACGATGCGCGCGTCGGGGAACTCGGCTCGCAGCATCCGGAAGGCGGTGCCGTCGTGCTTGGCGACCTTGTCGTGGCCGCTCACGATGAGCCGCTCCCACCCGGCGTACCCCGCCCGTTCGAGTGCGGCGGCGATCGCCGACGGGGGCAGGTACATGTCACTGACGATGAAGATCCGGGCTCCGGACTCGACGGCCAGGTCGTACAGCCGGCGTCCGCGACGTGTCGCCGAGAGGACGGAGAGCTCGGTCGCGACCTCGGCGGCCTGGACGGCCTCCCGCATGGCCTCGGTCATCCGCAGCGTGCGCGTGAGCCGGTCGTAGATGTCATCGAGCGTGATGTCGGGACCGATGCCGGGCGCCGTGTAGCAGGCGGCTTCGGCCGCGATCCTGGCGTCGGTCCACCCCGCGTCGAGCCAGTAGCGACCGTCGGCGTTGACGCGATGGCGGGTGAGCGTGAACACGTCGGTCGGGCGCAGGAACGTACGGTCGAGGAGCGTGTCGAAGACGTCGAAGCAGACGATCTCGGCATCCGCGACGGTCTCGCGGCGGAGTTCGGCGTGCATCATCGACGCACCCCGGGTCGCATCGGAAGGCGCCGGGCCAGTCGCGCCGGGAGCCGGCGGAGGTAGCGCCGGACCCGCAGCTCGATGCCCTCGGCCGGCTCCGCGGCGCGCGCTCGGAGCGTGCTGGCGAGGTCGTCGATCCGCTCGCTGATGGCCGAGCGGTCGACGTTGGCGGCGGCGGCCTGCGAGGTGAGCACGGCCGAGTACATCAGGCGGCGGTCGCCATCGAGGCGCATGGCCTTGGCGGCGAGCTCGGTCCGGGCCCGAGCGTCCGAACCCGCGACCGCCTCGTCCTCGTCGAGGTGGAACGTGACGAGCGCGGTGCTGCCGTCGAGGATGCCGATCGGTCCGACGTGCAGCAGGCGCAGCCCGAAGTCCCAGTCCATCGCGAAGCGCAGGTCGCCGTCGAGGAGGCCGGCGGCCACGGCGGCGGACCGGCGGAAGACCATGGCCCCGAACGGCGTGTGGTTGGCCACGAGCTGGTCCGAGACGTCGATGACGTCGTGACGGCCAGGCGTCGCGCGCGGCAGGGCGTGGTGCTCGATCTCGACCCGGTGCCCGTTCACGACCCGTTCGACCGTGCGCGCCGCCGGCGCGACGACGGCCGCCTCCTCGGGGTGGAGGTCGAGGTGGTCGATGGCGGCGGCCAGGAAGTCGGGATGCCACGAGGCCGTGCCGTCCTGGATGGCGACGAACTCCGTCGCCACCTCGACCACGAGCTCGTTGAGGCGGGCGACCGACGTCCGCACGTCCACCTCAGCGCCGGCAGTGGGCTGCAGGCCGGTGTGCTCGGGCGTGGTGACGCGGTCGGGCGCGAGGCGCTGCTGCGCCACGCTCGCCGAGGCGCGCGCGGTGGCGAGGGGGTCGTCGGCGGTGGCCACGAACACGTGCACGAGGCCTGCCAGGGCCGGTGCCTCCTCGGCGGCCGCCTCGATCGCCTGGTCGATCGCCGACGGCTCCGCGGTCGTCCGGGCGAGCTCGTCGGCGAGGTGCTCGAGCGTGCGGTACATGCCCCGCAGCTGCTCGGACAGGGCCAACCAGCGCAGGGACTGCGCCTCGGTGAGCTGCTTCGGGGCGGGGTCCACGATGGCGGGGTGCGAGAGCACGCTGTCGATGCTCCGCCGGAGCGAGAATCGCTCGGCGTGCTGCGCGCGCCGCTCCAGCGCGAACTCCCGGGCCGCCGCGAAGCCGTCGACGACCTCGGCCGCGATCGCGGCACCGTCGATCCGGCGTGCGGTCGCGCGTCCGCTGTAGTTCGTCGCGGCCTGCGCGGCGTCGTTGTCGGGAGTGAGCCATCCCGCGCCGCCGAAGTGGTCGTACACGTAGACCGGGACGCCGAGGGACAACGCGTACTGCACGGTCTTGCCGATGGTCACGACGCCGTCGTACGCGGCGAGCAGCTCGGGCGTGATCTCGCGGACCTCGGTGGCCTCGCCGATGACGTCGACCTCGACGTCGAGTCCGCGCAGCATGGCGGCGGCGTCGAGCACCTCCTGCGGCGGATGGTTCGACACGACGGCGATGCTGGAGGGGCGGGCGGGGGCGGGCCGGGGGATGTCGGTGCGGGCGAGGTCGGAGCCGGCGACGGCGGCGGCTGGCGCGGCATCCGCTCGGACCGACGGTTCGGTGAACCGGCGCGGCACCGGATTGGCGACGATGAGGCTCGGCTCGGTCAGCCCGTACCGGCGCTGGAGCTCGCGGGTGCGCTCGGACACGTAGGTCTCGAGGTCGCTCAGGTCGTTCTCGATGTCGGCCACGAGCGGCAGTTCGATCTCGGCGAGCGCCGACATGTGGTGCCAGACGATCGGGGTGCGCGTCTCTCGTTCGGCGAGCCGGCGGATGATCGACGGCGGCAGCAGCGAGTGCTGCACCCAGATGAGGTCGTAGTCGAGGCCGAAGTCGTCGTACGGGTCGTCGGCGACGCGCAACGTGCCGCCGCCGAGTCCGTCGAGCGCGCTGAAGCGCTCGGCCATCGGCGAGAGGAACAGGTTGGTGTAGACGTCGACGTGCCAGCCGCGGAGCAGGAACTCCTCGGCCAGCTCGAGGGTCACGAGTTCGGAGCCTCTGATTCGGCGCAGGTGATTGGCGGTGATGAGGATGCGGGGCACGCGCAAGCTCCGGGCGGGGTTTCGGGTCTGCGGCGCGGCCGCAGGTGGTGCGTAGGGGGCCCCTCCAGACTAAGCGCCGAAACGGAGTCCATCTCCCGATTCGCGTGACGGTCGCATCACATTCGCACGCATGAACACCCCAGTTCGGGGGGTATCGGGCGTGGGCACCCGGTGCCGCGCGGCTGTCGGTGCCCGCGGCTACAGTGGTGCACTGTGCCAGCACCTGTCATCGTCGCCCGGAACCTGGTCAAGCGGTACGGCGACTTCGCCGCCGTCGACGGCATCTCGTTCGAGGTGGCGCCGGGCGAGTCGTTCGGGCTGCTCGGGCCGAACGGCGCCGGCAAGTCCACGACGATGCGCATGGTCGGCGCGGTCTCCACCCGCACCTCGGGCGAGCTCGAGGTGGTCGGCCTCGACCCCGACGTGCACGGTCCCGAGATCCGCTCGCAGTTGGGCGTCGTGCCGCAGTCCGACAACCTCGACACCGAGCTGCGCGTGCGCGAGAACCTGGTCGTCTACGGCCGCTACTTCGGCCTGCCGTCGCGGCTGGTCGCCACGCGCGCCGACGAGCTGCTCGCGTTCGCCCAGCTCGCCGACAAAGGCAAGGCGAAGGTCGACGCGCTCTCGGGCGGCATGAAGCGGCGGCTCACCATCGCGCGCGCCCTCATCAACGACCCGCGCGTGCTGCTGCTCGACGAGCCCACGACCGGCCTCGACCCGCAGGCCAGGCACATCCTGTGGGACCGCCTGTTCCGGCTCAAGGAGCAGGGCACCACGCTCCTGCTCACGACGCACTACATGGACGAGGCCGAGCAGCTCTGCGACCGGCTCGTGGTCGTCGACAACGGCGCCATCATGGCCGAGGGCACGCCTGCCGAGCTCATCCGCCGCTACTCGTCGCGCGAGGTGCTCGAGGTGCGGTTCGGCAGCGACCGCAACAGCGAGGTGGCCGAACGGCTGACCGGCATCGGCGACCGCATGGAGGTGCTGCCCGACCGCATCCTCGTGTACAGCGACAACGGCGAGTCCGAGCTCGTGCGCATCACCGAGGCGGGCCTGCACCCGCTCACGAGCCTCGTGCGCCGGTCGAGCCTCGAGGACGTCTTCCTGCGCCTCACCGGACGGAGCCTCATCGAATGAGCGGCGACGTCTCCACCGAGGTGCGCAGCGACACCGCGCGGGCGCTCGCCGCGGGCCGCCGCCCACGCCGCTGGGGCGCCTGGTACGTCGCGCTGCACCGCTTCCGCGTCATGCGGAGCTACACCGGCACGGTCGTCGTCGCGGGCATCGGCAACCCGCTCATCTACCTCTACGCGCTCGGCGTCGGCCTCGCCACGATCGTCGACACCGACCTCGACGGCGTGAGCTACCTGGTGTTCGTCGCGCCCGCGCTGCTCGCGAGCGCCGCCATCACGGTCGCGAGCGAGGAGTTCACCTACCCGATCATGCTCGGGTACAAGTGGAACCCGACCTTCACGGGCATGAGCGCGTCGCCGCTGCGGCCCACGCAGATCGTCGACGGCATCGTGATCTCGGTCGCCGTGCGCATGACCGTGAACCTCGTGCTGTTCTTCGCGCTGATCCTGGTGTTCGGCGCCGCGCCGTCGCCCATCGCGTTCCTCTCCATCGTCGCGGGCCTGCTCGGCGGGCTCGCGTTCGGCGCCGTCCTCATGGGCTACACGTCCACGCTCGAGGAGGACACCGGGCAGCTCGCCATGGTCATGCGCTTCGTCGTGCTGCCGATGACGCTCTTCTCGGGCACGTTCTTCCCGCTGTCGACCTTCCCGATCTGGCTGCAGTGGATCGGCTGGATCTCGCCGCTGTGGCACAGCACCGAGCTCGCACGCGTCTTCTCCTACGGCTACGCCGAGCCCATCTGGCTCACGATCGTGCACGTCGCCTATCTCGCCGTGCTCATCGTGGTGGGGTGGGCGTGGTCGCGCCGCATCGCCGTGCGGAGGCTGAACCGATGACCGAACTCACGCAGCGCGACCGGGTGCGTCCCGGCGCAGGTTCGCGCCCGGTGCGCTCCCTCTACGCCGGCAACGCCCGCGCGGTGATGCTGCGCGGCTGGCGTGCCACCCGCAGCACGAACTGGCTCGTGATCGTGAGCGGCTTCTTCGAGCCGATCTTCTACCTGCTCGCCATGGGCATCGGACTCGGCACGCTCGTCGGCACCGTCACGACGACGGGCGGCCAGCAGGTGCCGTACGCCGCGTTCATCGCGCCGGCGCTCCTCGCGACGGCCGCGATGAACGGCGCGATCTACGACTCCACGTGGAACGTGTTCTTCAAGATGCAGTTCGCGAAGCTCTACGAGGGGATGCTCTCCACTTCGCTCGGCCCGCTCGACGTGGCCCTCGGCGAGATCATGCTCGCCCTGCTCCGCGGCGCGCTGTACGCCGTCGGCTTCCAGCTCGTGATGCAGGTGCTCGGGCTCAACCTCTCGTGGTGGGCGCTGCTCGCCGTGCCGGCCGTGCTGCTCATCGCATTCGGCTTCGCGAGCCTCGGCATGGCGATCACGAGCTACATGAAGACCTTCCAGCAGATGGACTGGATCAACTTCGTGATGCTCCCGATGTTCCTCTTCTCGGCCACGTTCTACCCGATCACGGTCTACCCCGAGTGGCTGCAGGCCGTCATCCAGGCGCTGCCGCTCTGGCACGGCGTGGAGCTGGTTCGCGGCCTGACCACGGGCGACGTGAGCTGGGGCATGCTCTGGCACGTGCTCTACTACCTGGTCATGATCGCGATCGGGCTCGTGTTCACGACCCGGCGGCTGCGCGCGCTGTTCCTCGACTGAGCCGGACCTGCGCTCACACGCCGGCGGCGCGTCGCCGCCCGTACTCGTCGTGCGCGTAGCCGACCGCGCCCGCCAGCATGCCGAGGCCACGGCTCACCGTGCGGGCACCGCGGGCGCGGTGCACGAGCGATCCCGCGAGCGTGCCCCAGACCAGCCGCGCTCCGCCGCCGAGCACGCGCGCGATGCCGCGTCCGATCGCGCGGAGTCGTTCCACGAGCCTGCCCGCCCGCGTGGGGGCGAGGGCGATGCGCACGCGCGCCGAGGTGTTGCCGAACCGGAACGTGCGCGCGAGCACCCACCGACGGGTGAACCGCTCGGGCTCCTCCTGCTCGGTCACGACGGCGTGCTGCGCCCAGCGGATCGTCCCGCCGCGCCGGGTGAGCTGGAGCGTGAACATGCTGTCGCTCCCGCCGGTGAGCCCGAACCGCTCGTCGAACGCGAGCCCGAGTCGCCGCACGGCCGGGACGTCGAGCAGCAGGTTGTTCGTCGCGGCCTCCCGCAGCGCCTCGCCGTCCCGGCGCACCGGGCGGATGAACGCGCCGCTCGCGCCGACCCAGGCATGCACGGGATCGGGGAAGCGCGTGACCACGCGCCCGGCGACCGCCGTCGGCCGCGCGCTCGTGAACGCGTCCACCATCGTGCGCAGCCACCCGGGCTCGGGCACCTCGTCGTCGTCGAGGAAGAGCAGCGCACCCGTGCCGTCGCACTCGGCAAGCGCGCGATTGCGCACGGCCGCGATCCCGGGCCGCGGCTCCACGACGTAGGCCGCGCCCTGCTCGTGAGCGACGCCCTCGCCCGACCCGGCCGGGTCGTTGTCGACGACGAGGATCGAGCACCGCAACGGCGAGTCGGCCCGCGCGTTCTCCGCGTCGACCTGGGCCCGCACCCCTTCGAGCGCGCGACGCAGCGCCTCGGCGCGGTGGAACGTGGGGATCGCGACGACGAGCTCGCGGGGGAGCGGCTGCTCCGCCGGTTCCGGGGCGGAGCGGATGCCGCGGCGCCGCGCCCGCCGGTCCATCGCGAGCCGGTAGGCGGCGGCGTGGGCGGCCCCCACGCCGTCCCAGTCCCGGGCGTGCAAGTCGGGCGCGCTCGACGGCGGGTCGTCGTGCACCGCACGAATCGCCTCGAGCAGTGCGGCTGCGGTGAGGTCGCCCGCGAACCGGTGCACCCAGCGCGGGCCGACCTCCACGCCGAGGGCCCGGGTGACGTCGTTGTCGGGCACGAGCACCGGCCGATCCAGCGAGAGGGCGGCCAGGGCGGCGCCCGAGTTGTGCAGGTGCCGGTACGGCAGCACGACGAGCTCGCTCGACGTGACCACCTCGACGAACTCGGGGTCGTCGACGTACCGCAGTTCGACCGCCAGGCCGTCGAGTCGCGCGGCCGCCTCGCGCAGGTCTCGTGCGACCACGTCGTCGGTCGGTTCACCGGCGATCCGCAGCGTGAGCGCCGGCGTGCTCGGGTCCGGTCCTCCGACGGATGCCGCGGCGTACGCCTCGACGAGCCGCTCGACGCCCTTGTACGGCTTGATCAGGCCGACGTACCCGAGCTGCCCGGGCACGACGTCGCTCCGCGGCATCCGCTCGAACCAGGCGCGGTAGTGCCCGTGCGGGATGAGCACCGACGGGATGCCGGGCGCCTCGGGCGTCAGCGCGGAGATGCGGATACGCACGTCGGTGCTCCGGTCGAGCGACAGGTCGAGGGCGCGATCGACGGCCGGGCCGCGCGGCGGCGTGACGTTGTGCACGGTGCGCACGACCGCGATCCGTCCCGCTCGGGCACGAACGGCCAGGGCGGCGAGGGCGGCTCGCTTGCCGGCGCGCGTCCACCGGCTGCGTCCGGCGAGGAGCGCGTCGGGCCAGTGCACGTGCAGCACGTCGTAGCGTCCGACGAGCGCCTCGCGCCACGAGAACGGCACGTGCTCGACCGACGGCTCGGCCTCGAGCGCGTTGCGGAGCATGACGAGGTAGGGATTCGTGGTCGGCCGCGGTTCCCCGAACGTCTGCATCACGCGCATCGGCGCATCCACCGCGACCTCCCGCGACCCTCAGTCCACGAGGTCGTCGGGCGGCAGCGCCCAGGCGTCGTCGAGCAGGATCCGTTCGGGCGGCGTCGCATGCCAACGGCCCTCGGGGTCGTCGTCGGAGGCCGCGGCGAACAGCGCGGGCAGCGCGGCCTCCCAGTGCGCACGCGACTCCCACATGGCGATGCCGACCACCCGACCGCCCGCCTCCTCGCGCCACGGCCCGATCTGGATCAGCCCGGGTGTGCCCAGCGCCGCGAGGCGCACGCGGTTCATCGAGTCGAGCACCTCCTCCTCGTAGCCCGGATTCGGGTGGTGGATGGACATGTGGATGAACATGGGCCCACGCTAGCCCCGCGCCTGTCGCGCGGCCATCCCTCCTCCGGGGCCGACCGTGAGGTCAGTGTTTCCGCGTGTGACGGCCCGCCGCGACATCCGATCCGCCCGCGCGTATCGTGGCCGGAACGAACAACCGAGGAGCACTCATGTCGCATCGCGAGCCGCACGCCGCCACCGAGCCCCGCACGGGCGCGGTCATGGGCATGCGCGGCTGCGAGTCGGCGGCGGAGTGCCGGAGCCACCGTCCGGGGCACGGCCTGCACGTCATGCAGGATCGCCTCGCGACGACCACGGCGAGCAAGTGGATCGACGCGATCGTGATCGACGTCGACGACCAGGGCTTCGCGACGCTCGCCGACCTCGGCGGCGACGGGCTGCGCCGCGTCTGGCACCACGACGCGTTCGGCGGCACGCTGGCCGTCGGCGAGCCGGTCGCGCTGCACGTCGTCTACGGGGTGCTCGCCCGCGGCGACGAGCGCCACAGCGTCGCGTTCGCCTGATCCGTCGCGTTCGCCTGATCCATCGCGTTCGCCTGAGCTCGCTGCCCGTATGACGCAGGGCGCGTCGTCGCAGACCTGACGCGCCCCGGAACCTGCTCCGGACTCACGCCATCGGCATCGCCTCGCTCATGGCGCTCATCATCTTCTCCATGGCCATCACGGCCTGGTCGCACGCCATCGCGCACATGCGGCAGTGTTCGCTCATCTCGGCGTGCATCATGCACTCCGCCGAGCAGGCGCGGCACATCACGATCGTCGTCTGCATCATCGACATCATGACCTGGGGGTCCATGCCGTTCATGCGGAGCAGCATGCGCGTCATGGTGTCGCAGACGTCCGCGCAGTTCGCGCAAAGCCCGGCGCACCGGCCCATGCCCTCGCCCGCGTCCGAGTCGGCGCACATGATGCACGCCTGGCTACACGCGGTGAGGGCTTCGATGGCCTCCTGCATCATCATCGGGTCCATGTCCTTCATGGGCATGTCCGACGACGACATGGCGCCCTTCATCATGTCCATCGTCGAGTTCATCATCTGCGGCTCGCGTTCCGGGTCCCCGAGCGCCGACGGTGCCGGCGGACGTCCTCGGCGGCCCTGTTCGGTCACATGCTACGCCCGGCCCCGGGCGCCGAGAAGGGTCGGGTCGCAGGGTTCACGAGCACGAAACAGGGCGGATGCCGCAGCCTCGAGTGCTGCGGCATCCGCCCGTCGTTGCATGGCACCTCTAAAGGGACGCGGCCTCCGCCTGCGCCTCGGCGAGCCGGCCCTCGGCGTCGCCCGCGGCCTCGAAGTCGACGTCCTTCGTCTCCTTCGAGATGAGCAGGGCGATGAGCGTGAGCACCGCCATGACCGAGAGGTAGACCCCCACCCAGAAGGGGCTGCCGCCGCCGGCCTGCCAGAGCGCGACCGCGATGAACGGCGCCACCGCGGCTCCCAGGATCGACGACACGTTGTACGAGATGCCCGACCCGGTGTATCGCACGTTGGTCGGGAAGAGCTCGGGCAGCAGCGCGCCCATGGGGCCGAACGTCAGGCCCATGAGCGAGAAGCCCACGACGAGCCAGAGCATGACGCCCCAGAAGCCGGCGCCGAGCAGCGGCACCCAGATGAGGCCGAACACGATGATGCCGAGCGTGACCCAGATGAGCGTGCGGCGGCGGCCCCAGCGGTCGGCCCACGGGCCCGAGACCAGCGTGAAGACGCCGAAGAACAGCACGCCGCCGATGAGCATGAGCACGAAGGTGTTGTAGGAGTAGCCGAGGCCGGGCAAGGCGCCCTCGGTCGGCTCGACGGGCGCGCGACCGTACGCCAGCGAGAAGGTGGTCATCAGGTAGAAGAGCACGTACGTCGCCAGCATGAAGAACGTGCCGAGGATGAGCTGCTTCCAGTAGCTGCGGAACACGCTCGCGAGGGGGAGCCGCTTGAGCTTGCCGGTCTTCGACGCCTTGGAGAACGCCGCGGACTCGACGAGGCGGAGCCGCACCCACAGGCCCACCGCCACCATGACGACGGAGAACAGGAACGGGATGCGCCAGCCCCAGTCGAGGAAGGCCTGCGAGGGCATCGACGGGTCGTCGGACGGGAGGATCGCGGCGATGACGAGGAAGAGGCCGTTCGCGATGATGAAGCCGATCGGCGCACCGAGCTGCGGGAACGTGCCGTACCACGCGCGCTTGCCCTCGGGGGCGTTCTCGGTCGCGACGAGCGCGGCACCCGACCACTCTCCGCCGAGGGCGAAGCCCTGCGCGATGCGGAGGACCACGAGCAGGAGCGGTGCGAGCCAGCCCACAGCCGCGTAGGTCGGCAGCACGCCGATGAGGAAGGTCGCGATGCCCATCGTGAGCAGCGCGCCGACGAGGGTTGCCTTGCGGCCGTGCTTGTCGCCGAGGTGGCCGAAGACGATCGCGCCGAGCGGTCGGGCGACCATGGCCGCGCCGAAGACGGCGAACGACGAGAGCAGGGCGGTCGTGGGATCGCCCGTCGGGAAGAAGAGGTGCGGGAAGACCAGCACCGCCGCCGTCGCGTAGACGTAAAAGTCGTAGAACTCGATCGTCGTGCCGATGAGGCTGGCGAGGATGACCCGACTACGGGGATTGGCTGGGGTGGTGGCTGCGGCCGTGGCGGCCGCCGAACTGGATGAGGACATCGCCTGCGAGACTCCGTGGAACTGGTGGGTCGACTCCACGACGGGCACGTCGGTCAGGCGTATGCGGGCCGCGAAGGGCTGGGAATCGTCGCTTGTGGCAACCGGACAACACTACGCCCGCCGCATCCGGGAGGTCGAACCGGATGCGACGAGCGGTGTGGTCGGTGCGGTGAACGGCGGGTCAGCGCCAGGCGACGGCGATGACGATGTTCGCGAACGTCAGACCGCCGACCGTCCAGAGCGCCCAGCTCGGCGCCGGGTCCTTCTTGCGGTACACGAGGACGAGCACCGTGATGATGATCGCGACGAGGAGCTTGACGCCGATCTTGATGTTGTTGATCTCGAACAGGTCGCCGATCTCGATCGTCGCCACGAGCAGCAGGCCGGTCACGATCTGCGTGAGCGCGCCGCGCCACATGATGGGCAGCACGGTGCCCTTGCCCTGCGCGATCGCCTTCTGTTGCACCAGGAACCCGCCGAACAGCATCGCGAGGCCGACGAAGTGGAGGATGAGCAGGATGATGCGCAGGACGTCCATACCCCGAGCCTAGGACTCGGGCGCCCGTCGGTACGACCGGAATCGGCCGGTACGGGCCGGAATCAATCGAAGGTCGGAGCCGCGGCTCAGGCCCAGACGGCGCGCAGCACGCGGGCGGTCGCGATCGCTGCCTCCGCCGCCTCGCGGCCCTTGTCCTCCTTCGAGCCGGGGAGCCCGGCGCGGTCGAGGCCCTGCTGCTCGTCGTCGAGCGTCAGCACGCCGAACCCGACCGGCTTGCCCGTGTCGATGGCGACGCGCGTGAGCCCGTCGGTCGCGGCCGACGAGACGTACTCGAAGTGCGGCGTGCCGCCGCGGATGATGACGCCCAGCGCCACCACCGCGTCGGCGCCCGCCTCGAGCGCGGCCTTCGCCACGACGGGCAGCTCGAAGCTGCCGGGCACGCGCACGAGCTCGTACGATGCTCCGGATGCCTCGAGCGTGCGCGTCGCGCCGGCGATCAGGCCGTCGGTGATCTCGTCGTGCCAGCTGCCGGCGACGACCACGACCGTGAGGCCGGTGCCGTCGACGTCGAGGGTGGGAGAGCCGTGACCGCTCATGATGCGTGTCCTTCCAGGAGGGCCTCAGCCGCGGCATCCGTCAGCTGCTGGTCGTCGATCGCGTGGCCCATGCGGCGACGCTTGGTGTCGAGGTACCCGGTGTTGACGGCGCCGACGCCGACCACGAGGGGGAGGCGCTCGGCCACGCGGATGCCGTGGGCCTCGAGCTGGCGCACCTTCTCGGGATTGTTCGTGAGCAGGCGCACGGTGTCGATGCCGAGGTCGGCGAGGATCGCCGTGGCGGCGCCGTAGTCGCGGGCGTCGATGGGGAGGCCGAGCGCGAGGTTCGCGTCGAGCGTGTCCAGGCCGTCCTCCTGCAGCCGGTAGGCGCGGAGCTTGTTGATGAGCCCGATGCCCCGGCCCTCGTGTCCGCGCAGGTAGACCACCACGCCGCCGCGCTCCTGGATCTCGCTGAGCGCCGTGTCGAGCTGCGGACCGCACTCGCACTTCAGCGAACCGAACGCCTCGCCCGTCAGGCACTCCGAGTGCACGCGCACCACAGCCCCTGCGTGGTCGTCCGCGGGATCGCCCGCGATGATCGCGACGTGGTCCGCGCCCGTCGAGCGGTCGCGGTAGGCGCGCACGGTGAAGACGCCGTGTTCGGTCGGCAGCGAGGTCTCCACCTCGAACTCGACGCGCGACGTCTCGGGCACCACGGCGGGCGCGCCCGTGAGGGCCTGGCCCGTGTGCCACTCGTCCATCCACTCGACGAGCGCCTCGACGGTCGTGACCGGCAGGCCGTCGCGGGCGCCGAGCTCGATGAGCCCGGGCAGTCGCATCATCTCGCCGTCGTCGGCGACGATCTCGCCGATGACGCCGACGGGGGAGAGGCCCGCGAGCAGCATGAGGTCGACGGCCGCCTCGGTGTGCCCCGCGCGCTCGCGCACGCCGCCGTCGACGGCGCGCAGCGGCAGGATGTGGCCGGGACGGATGAGGCGGTCGGGCGTCGACGCCGGGTCGGCCAGCACGCGGAGCGTGTGCGCGCGGTCGGCGGCGCTGATGCCCGTCGACGTGCGGTCGGCTGCGTCGACCGAGATCGTGTACGCCGTGCCGCGCACGTCCTGGTTGCGCTCGGTCATGAGCGGGAGCTCGAGCTTGTCGGCGATCGCGTTCGTCATGGGCGCGCAGAGGAAGCCGCTCGTGTGGCGCACCATCCACGCGATCCACTCCTGGGTCGCGAACTCGGCCGCCATGATGGCGTCGCCCTCGTTCTCGCGGGCCTCGTCGTCGGCGACGATGACGGGCTTGCCGGCGCGCAGCGCCTCGAGCACCTCGGGGATCGTGGCCAGGCTCATGCGAGACCTCCCGCCCCGGCGACGGCGGGCTCGGCGGCGAGCGACGACGGCAGCGAACGGTGCACGTCGAAGCGCAGCATCCGCTCGACGTGGCGGGCGAGGATGTCGGTCTCGATGTTGACGAGGTCGCCGACCTCGCGTGCGCCGAGGGTCGTGGCGGCGAGCGTCTCGGGGATGAGGGACACCTCGAACCACGAGCCCGACGGCTCGTCGCCGAGCGCGCTGACGGTGAGCGAGACGCCGTCGACGGCGATCGAGCCCTTGTCGACCACGAGGGGCGCGTGGGCGTCGTCGAGCGAGAAGCGGATGACGCGCCAGGCCTCGCCCGGGCGCACCTCGAGCACGCGGGCGGTGCCGTCGATGTGGCCTTGCACGATGTGGCCGCCGAGGCGGTCGCCCACCTGGGCGGCACGCTCGAGGTTGACGGCGAGGCCCTCGCGCACGCCGTCGAGCGTCGACATCGCGAGCGTCTGCGCCATCACGTCGGCCGTGAACGACGCGTCGTCGAAGTCGACGACCGTGAGGCACACGCCCGACACGGCGATCGAGTCGCCGTGCCGCACGCCCTGCACGGCGAGGGGTCCGCGCACGGTGAGGCGCGCCGCGTCGGCGCCGCGCTCGACGCGCGTGACGGTGCCGAGCTCCTCGATGATTCCGGTGAACATGTCAGTTCCCTTCGGTCGGTCTGGGGTGGGCGATGACCAGCAGGTCGTCGCCGAGCCGCTCGACGGCGGCGAGTTCGAGGCGGACGGCGTCGGCGACGGTCGCCACGCCGAGGTCGCCGAGTGCGAGTCGGGGTCCGCCGAGGAGGGCGGGCGCGAGGTAGACGAGCACCTCGTCGACGAGTCCGGCCGCGAGGAACGCGCTCGCGAGGGTCGGCCCGCCCTCGACGAAGAGCGAGCGGATGCCCCGGCGCTGCAGTTCGTGGAGGTCGGCGGCCAGGTCGGTGCCCTCGAGGAACATGGGTGCGTGCGGATGCCGCGATACGGCCGCCTCGGCGGGCACGGGCCGTCGCCCGAACACCACGGGCACCGGCTGGGCGTCGAAGAACTCGCCGCCGGGCGTGCGCGCGGTGAGCGCGGGATCGTCGGCGAAGACGGTGCCGGTGCCGACGGCGATGGCGTCGGCGGCGGCGCGGCGGCGGTGCACGTCGGCGCGGGCCGCGGGACCCGTGATCCACTGGCTCGTGCCGTCGGCGGCGGCCGCGCGGCCGTCGAGGGTCGATGCCCACTTCACGGTCACGTGCGGGCGACGGTGCCGAGCGGCGAAGAGCCAGTCGTCGAGCACAGCCTCGGCCTCGTCGGCCAGCACCCCGGCGGTGACCTCGACGCCGGCGGCGCGCAGTCGGTCTGCCCCGCCCGCCGAGTGGTCGCCGGGATCGGCGACGGTGTACACGACGCGGGCGATGCCGGCGTCGACGAGCGCCTCGGCGCAGGGCCCGGTGCGGCCCGTGTGGTTGCACGGCTCCAGCGTCACCACGGCGGTGGCGCCCTCGGCGGCGCCGGGCGCGAGCTTCGAGAGCGCGTCGACCTCGGCGTGCGCGGTGCCCGCGCCGCGGTGCCATCCCTCGGCGAGCACCTCGCCGTGCGCGGAGAGGATCACGCAGCCGACGCGGGGGTTCACGCCGGTGGCGGGGCCGCGCATGGCGAGCTCGAGCGCACGGCGCATCGCGGAGGCATCCGCCATGGTGTGCTCACCGGTGGTCATCTGGGTCCCGTCTTTCTCGGGCTCCGGGGATGCTCGGCGATGCCGCATATCGTCGACCACGCATGGCGCAGCCGACACGTGCCGCCTCCCATCCGGACTTTCACCGTCGGTACCGGAATTCCACCGGTTCAACCGCTCGCTCGAGGCCTCTCGACCCCGCGCTCGCGGCTCGCGGACTTTCACCGCCGGTTCGGACTTGCACCGACCCCGGAGCACGTTTCTCGTGTCGATTCTAGGTCAACGCGCCGACGCGCCGACTATTCCCCGACCCGGGGCGACGCTCAGGGCTCGACGAGCGCGCGAGCGGTGCCCTCGTCGACGATGAGGTCGGTGATGAGCCCCGCCGCGAGCGCGCCGCGCAGGCTCGGCAGCTTGGCCCGGCCCGACACCACGCAGATGCGTCGCGGCGCGCGACGGAGGATCGCGAAGTCGGGTCCGGTCGCACGGTCGTTCAACGCGATGCCCTCGCTCGTGCCGTCGGTGCGGTAGAACACCGTCGCCACGTCGCCGACCACGCCCTCGCGGCTCAGCGCCTCGTAGTCGGACCGCTCGAGGTAGCCGCCCTGGTAGACGTGGCTCGGCACCTCGGCGAACGGGGAGCCGACGCCGAAGATCGCCACGTCGAGCCGCGCCTGCAGGTCGAGGAGGCGGCGGGTGCTGCGCTCGCGCCAGAACGCGCGCTTCGTGTCCGGGTCGTCGAAGAACGCCGGCACGGGGAACTGCTGCACGCGCGCGCCGAACGCATCGCCGAACCGGCGCAGCAGCTCGCTCGCGTAGAGGATGCCGGTGGTGCGCAGGTTGCCGGCGCCGTTCAGCTGCACGATCTCGGTGTTGTGCGTCGCCTTCGGCACGAGGTGCCGGCTCATCGCCGACATCGTCGATCCCCACGCGACGCCGATCATCTGGTTCGAGTCGACGTACTGGCCGAGAATCCGTGCAGCCGACAGGGCCACCCGGTCGAGGCGGTCGACGTCGCTCGCGTGGTCGGGCACCGGGACGACGTGCGCGCGAACCTCGTGCCGCTCGAGGATCTCGTGCTCGATCCGGCTGGGGAGGTCGAGCGGGGAATGGATGGAGATCTCGACCAGGCCGCTGGCCCGGGCATGGCTCAACAGGCGCGAGATCGAGGATCGCGAGGTGTGCAGCTCCGACGCGATGGCGTCCATCGTGAGGTCCTGCATGTAGTACAGGTGGGCGGCCCGAAGGGCGTCGCGCGTCTTGCCCGAGACGGTCTCGGGTGCGTGCTGGTCGTTCTCGAGGTCCATGCGACTCCTTGCACATATGTGCACGCGGCTTGCAACTGCGTGCGAGCATGCTCACGATGTATTCATCCACACCGGCCCGCCCAGCGCAAGCCCGGCGATGCCGCGGATCCCGCATCGAGAATCGACCGCATCGAGAAGAGGACAGCGATGTCTGCGAACCCCACGACCACGTCTCGCCACGACCGCTCCGGGCGCCTGCGCCCCGAGGTCGCCGCGCTGCGCGCACGGCCCGCCGCCGACGTCGTCATCATCGGCGGCGGCATCAACGGCCTCGCCACCTTCCGGGACCTCGCGCTGCAGGGCGTCGACGTCGTGCTGGTCGAGCAGGCCGACTTCGTGTCGGGGGCGTCGTCGGCGTCGTCGCACATGATCCACGGCGGCATCCGCTACCTCGAGAACGGCGAGTTCCGGCTCGTGCAGGAGTCGGTGCAGGAGCGCAACGCGCTGATCCGGATCGCGCCGCACTACGTCAAGCCGCTCGAGACGACGGTGCCGATCTTCTCGACCTTCTCGGGCATCCTCTCGGCCCCGCTGCGGTTCCTCACGCACCGGCAGGGCAGGCCCACCGAGCGCGGGGCGGTGCTCATCAAGAGCGGCCTCACGATCTACGACGCGTTCTCGCGCGACGGCGGCTCGGTCCCGCGCCACCGGTTCCACGGGCGTCGGCGCTCGCTGGCCGACCTGCCCGCACTGAACCCCGACCTGAAGTACACCGCGACCTACTACGACGCGAGCATGCACGACCCCGAGCGCCTCGCACTCGACGTGCTGTTCGACGGCCTCGCCGCCGGGTCGCACGCCCGCGCGGTGAACCACGTCGCGGCCGTCGGGCTCGGCGCCGACGGCGTGCGCGTGCGCGACGGCCTCACCGGCGAGGACTTCGCGATCGCCGCCGACGTCGTCGTCAACGCGTCGGGACCCTGGACCGACCTCACGAACGCGGGACTCGGCCGGCCGACGACGTACATGGGCGGCACGAAGGGCTCGCACATCGTGCTCGACCACCCCGAGCTGCTCGCGGCGACCGGCGGACGCGAGATCTTCTTCGAGCACGAGGACGGGCGCATCGTGCTCATCTACCCGCTGAAGGGCCGCGTCATGGTCGGCACGACCGACCTCGAGCACGACATGCGAGAGCCCGCGGTGTGCACCGATGAGGAGGTCGACTACTTCTTCGAGCTCATCGCGCACGTTTTCCCAGGCATCGTGGTCGACCGGTCGCAGATCGTCTACCGCTTCTCGGGGGTCCGCCCGCTGCCTCGGCACGACGACACCCAGCCGGGCTTCGTGAGCCGCGACTACCGCATCGAGCGGGCCGAGGTCGCCGAGCGGCCGGGCACGATGCTGCTCAGCCTCGTCGGCGGCAAGTGGACGACGTTCCGCGCCCTGGCCGAGCACCTCTCCGACGAGGTGCTCGGGCTCCTCGGCCGCGAGCGGCTCCGGTCCACCGCGGGTCTCGCGATCGGCGGCGGCGCGGGCTTCCCGACCTCCGACGACGCGCGCCGCGTGTGGGTCGTGTCCCACGCCGACGAGGTCGGCCGCGAGCGCGCCGAGGTACTGCTCGATCGTTACGGCACGCGCGCCGCTGCGCTCCTCGACGAGGTGGACGGCGTCGAGGACGCCGCCCTCCGGCACCACGCCGGGTACACGCGCGGCGAGATCGGCTGGCTCGTGCGCACCGAGCGGGTCGCGCACCTGCTCGACCTCGTGCAGCGGCGCACCAGCATCGCATTCACCGGCACGCTCACCGCGCCCCTCCTCGAGGAGTTGGCGGACCTCGTCGCGGCCGAGCTCGGGTGGGACGCCGAGCGACGCGACGCCGAGGTCCGCGAGGCGCGACGCGTGCTCGCCGAGCGCCACGGGGTCGCGATCGCCGAGTCCTCGCTGGTCGAGTAGCGGGCCGCGCCGCCGCCGGCCCAGCGCGTCGCGCGCGGTGGCGCGGCGTCGCGTTCCAGCACGAATCTGCACGGATGTGCACCCCGAAACCCGCGTCAGCGGGCGTCTCGGGGGATACCGTTCATCGGGGCCACCGGCTGATCCAAGCCATCGGCGCCCGGTGATCATGCCGGGGCGAGCACGCTCGTCTCGGTCGCCACGGGCGCGCCGTTCGGCGCGCCCGCACTCCCTCAAGGAAGGTCAACGTGGACAATCTCGGAATCGTGTTCCTCTCGGAACTCGTCGGCACGGCCATGCTCGTGCTGCTCGGCTGCGGCGTCGTCGCCAACGTCGCGCTCGCGAAGAACAAGGGCCTCAACGGCGGGTTCCTCATGGTGAACTTCGGCTGGGGCCTCGCGGTGTTCGCCGGCGTCATCGTCGCGTACGCGTCGGGCGCCCACCTGAACCCCGCGGTCACCCTGGGTCTCGTCGCGAACGGCGCCACCGAGTTCGGCAACCCCGCCTTCGGCACGGGCGTGCCGGTGGACGTCGTCTCGGTGCTTACCTATATCGGCGCGCAGCTGCTCGGCGCCTTCCTCGGCGCCGTCGTCGCGTGGCTCGCGTACAAGCAGCACTTCGACGCGGAGCCCGAGCCCGCCAACAAGCTCGGCGTGTTCTCGACCGGCCCGGCCATCCGCTCGTACGGCTGGAACCTCGTCACCGAGATCATCGGCACCTTCGTGCTCGTCTTCGTCGTGATCGGCTTCGGGCGCCAGGGCGACGCCTCCGGCCTCGCCGCGCTCGGCGCTCTGCCCGTGGCGCTCCTCGTGGTCGGCATCGGCGCCTCCCTCGGCGGTCCGACCGGCTACGCGATCAACCCGGCCCGTGACCTCGGCCCGCGCATCGCCCACGCCATCCTCCCGATCAAGGGCAAGGGCGGCAGCGACTGGTCCTACTCGTGGGTGCCCGTCGTCGGCCCGATCATCGGCGGGCTGCTCGCCGGCTGGGTCGCGATCCCGCTCCTGCCGCTCCTCGGCTGAGTCGCGGCATCCGCCCACCCGACCCCACCCCACCCCACCCCACCGCATCACCCATTCACTGACAGCAACGGAGTTCTCAGATGGCTGACTACGTCCTCGCGATCGACCAGGGCACCACCTCGTCGCGCGCGATCATCTTCGACAAGGCCGGATCGATCGTCTCGACCGGACAGCTCGAGCACGAGCAGATCTTCCCCAAGGCCGGCTGGGTCGAGCACGACCCCGCCGAGATCTGGCGCAACACGGGGGAGGTCATCGGCCAGGCCCTCGGCAAGGCCAACCTGACCCGGCACGACATCGCCGCCGTGGGCATCACCAACCAGCGCGAGACCGCCGTCGTCTGGGACCGCACGACCGGCGAGCCCGTCTACAACGCGATCGTCTGGCAGGACACGCGCACGCAGGCCATCGTCGACCGGCTCGCGGTCGAGGGCGGCGTCGAGCGGTTCAAGGAGCAGGTCGGCCTGCCGCTGGCCACGTACTTCTCGGGCACGAAGATCGTGTGGATCCTCGAGAACGTGCCCGGAGCGCGCGAGAAGGCCGAGGCGGGCGACCTGCTGTTCGGCACGACCGACACCTGGGTGCTGTGGAACCTCACCGGCGGCGTCGACGGCGGTGTCCATGCGACGGATGTCACGAACGCGAGCCGCACGATGTTCATGGACCTCGAGACCCTCCAGTGGGACGACGAGATCCTCGCCGCGTTCGGCGTGCCGCGGTCGATGCTGCCCGAGATCAAGTCGTCGTCGGAGGTCTACGGTGTCGCGAACGAGCACTCGCTGCTGCGCGAGACGCCCATCGCCGGCATCCTCGGCGACCAGCAGGCCGCGACCTTCGGCCAGGCGGCGTTCGACGCGGGCGAGGCGAAGAACACCTACGGCACCGGCAACTTCCTCATCTTCAACACGGGCGAGGAGATCGTGCACTCGCGCAACGGGCTGCTCACGACGGTGGGCTACAAGCTCGGCGACCAGCCCGTGCACTACGCGCTCGAGGGCTCGATCGCCGTCACCGGGTCGCTGATCCAGTGGCTGCGCGACAACCTCGGCCTCATCTCGTCGGCCGCGGAGGTCGAGGACCTCGCGAAGGGCGTCGAGGACAACGGCGGCGCGTACTTCGTGCCGGCGTTCTCGGGCCTGTTCGCTCCGTACTGGCGGCCCGACGCGCGTGGCGCGCTCGTGGGCCTCACCCGCTACGTGAACAAGGGCCACATCGCGCGCGCCGCGCTCGAGGCCATCGCCTTCCAGACCCGCGACGTCGTGGAGGCGGTGAACGCCGACGCGGGCATCGACCTCTCGGAGCTGCGCGTCGACGGCGGCGCGACCGCCAACGACACCCTGCTGCAGTTCCAGGCCGACATCCTCGGCGTGCCGGTCGTCCGGCCGGTCGTCGCCGAGACGACGGCGCTCGGCGCCGCGTACGCGGCGGGCCTCGCGGTCGGCTTCTGGTCGGGGCTCGACGAGCTCCGCGCCAACTGGCAGGAGGACCGCCGGTGGGAGCCCGCCATGGAGTCGGGCGAGCGCGAGCGGCTCGACCGCAACTGGAAGAAGGCCGTGTCGAAGACCCTCGACTGGGTGGACGACGACGTCGACTGACGACGACGACGGCGACGTCGAATCGTCGTGGAGCCTCACCGCAGGTACGGTGGGATGACGGGCCGGGTGCATGGGGGTGCGCCCGGCCCGTTCTCCGTCTCGGCGGGACGGACGCGGGCGGTGAGCCGTCGGGCGTCAGGTCGTCGTCAGCCGGCGAGACGCGGCACGAGCAGGGGCGCGAGCTCGTCGAGTCCGCGCACCTCGAGCACGCCCGCGGCCTCCGCGTCGGCGGCGTCGGACGCGTCGGGCGTCGCACCCGTGCGGTTCACCCAGACGCCGATGAGCCCGGCGCGGGCGGCGCCGATGGCGTCGGTGCGGAGCCGGTCGCCGATGTACGCGGCGCCCGACACGGCCCCGGCCGTGCGGAACCGATCGACCGCCGCGTCGAAGATGGCCCGGTCGGGCTTCGTGACGCCGAGTTCGCCTGAGGCGATGACGTGCTCGACCCGACCGTGCAGCGCGAGCCGCACGATCTTGGCCGTCTGGAACTCGAGCTCGCCGTTCGTGACGATCCCGAACCGCACGCCCGGCAGGCCGGCCGCGAGGGCCTCGAACGCCGGGATCACGTCGTCATGCAGCGCCCACGAGTCGCGGTAGCGCTCGAAGTACTCGGCGAACCACGCGCTCGCGTCGACGTCGTCGAGCTCCTCGCCGAACTCGCGCGCGAAGGCCGCGGCCCGCGCCCGCCGCTGACCCTCGAAGCTCAGCGCACCGCCGAGGTACGCGTGGTAGTGCTCCTCCTCGAGCTCGTGCCACCGCCGCGCGGCGAGTGCTTCGTCGCCCTCGTAGGCGCGCTCGCGCATGTACCGCACGATCCCGGCGGCGACCGCCTCGCGATGCGCCATGAGCGTGTCGTCGAGGTCGAACAGGACGACGGGCGCACCGGCGGTCACGCGGCCTCGCCGAGGATGTCGTTCCAGCTCGCGAACGCCGCGGGATCGGCCGGCGCCGTGCGCACGGCGTGCCACGCCGGGAGGCGCCCCTGGCCGTCGCGGGTCGGCAGGGTGGGATCCTCGGCGTGCATGCGGAGGAAGCCGGCCGCGCGGGCGACCTTCGCCGACGCCACGTTGCCCTCGACCGCTCGCCAGCGCAGCGTGGTCGCGTGAGGGATACCGCCGCCGAGCGCCCACTCGACCACCGCGACCGCCGCCTCGCTCATGTAGCCGGCTCCGCGGTGCTCCGCGCCGATCCAGTAGCCGATCTCGTGCTCGCCCGACCGCACGCTGATGACGCCGAGGAGCTGGCTGCCGTGGGCGAGCCGCAGCGCCCACGTGAGCTCGGCGCCCGTCGCCCAGGACTCGGGCACGTGCACGCCGAGGAACGCCTCGGCATCGGCGCGACGGTAGGGCCATGGCGTGGTCAGGTACTGCTCGAACAGCGGGTCCTGGCAGTACCGGGCCACCGCCTCCGCGTCGTACGGCATCGGCTCGTCGAGCACGAGCCGTCGCGTGCGGAGGACGACCGGGCGCACGTCAGCCCCGGCGCACGAAGCCGACGCGGTCGTAGACCGTGCGCAGCATCCGCTCGGCCCGCTCGCTCGCCCGCTCGGCGCCGATCGCGAGCAGGCGGTCGAGCTCGGCCGGGTCTTCGAGGAGCTCGAGCGTGCGCGTGCGGATGGGCGCGAGCGCCTCGACCACGGCATCGGCGACGTCCTTCTTGAAGTCGCCGTAGCCGCGGCCGTCGTACTCCGCCTCGAGCTCGGGGATCGGCCGGCCGGTGGTCGCCGCGAGGATGTCGAGGAGGTTCGAGATGCCGGGCTTCCCGCTCGGGTCGTAGCGCACCTCGCGACCCGTGTCGGTGACCGCGCTGCGGAACTTCTTCGCGGTGACGGCGGGGTCGTCCATGACCTTCACGAGGCCGGCCTCGGACTGCGCCGACTTCGACATCTTGGCGGTCGGCTCCTGCAGGTCGTAGATGCGCGCCGACTCCTTGGGGATGAGCGCCTCGGGCACGACGAACGTCTCGCCGAACCGGGAGTTGAAGCGGCCGGCGAGGTCGCGCGTGAGCTCGAGGTGCTGGCGCTGGTCGTCGCCGACGGGCACGAGCTGCGTGTCGTAGAGCAGGATGTCGGCCGCCATGAGCACCGGGTACGTGAACAGGCCGACCGTCGTGGCATCCGTGCCCTGCTTGGCCGACTTGTCCTTGAACTGCGTCATGCGGCTGGCCTCGCCGAAGCCCGTGAGCGTGCCGAGCACCCAGGCGAGCTCGGCGTGCGCCGGCACGTGCGACTGCACGAAGAGCGTCGAGCGCTCGAGGTCGACGCCCGCGGCGAGGTACTGGGCGGCGGTGCGCCGGGTGGCGTCGCGCAGGGCGGCCGGCTCCTGCGGCACGGTGATGGCGTGCAGGTCGACCACGCAGTAGATGGGGTCGTGGTCGTCTTGGAGCGCGACCCAGTTGACGAGCGCGCCGAGGTAGTTGCCGAGGTGGAGCGAGTCGCTCGACGGCTGCATGCCGGAGAAGACGACGGGACGGGAGTCGTTCATGCGGTGGGAGTCCTTGTCAGCGGTGGGGTCAGATGGCGTAGTCGACGACGACGGGAGCGTGGTCGGACCATCGGGTGTCGTACGTGTCGGCGCGATCGATCGCGTAGGCGACCGCGGCGTCGGCGAGTGCGGGGGTCGCGAGCTGGTAGTCGATGCGCCAGCCCGTGTCGTTGTCGAACGCCTTGCCGCGCCACGACCACCAGGAGTAGGGGCCGTCGACCTCGCCGGCGAAGCGGCGGCCGAGGTCGACCCAGCCGAGCCCGGCGCCGCGGTTGTAGTCGTCGGCGTCTTCGGCGCCGACGAACCGGTCGAAGTACGCGCGCTCGTCGGGGAGGAAGCCGGCCCGCTTGACGTTGCCCTTCCAGTTGCGGATGTCGAGCGTGCGGTGACCGACGTTGAGGTCGCCGACGACGACCGCGAGCTCGGACTGCGCGGCGAGCTGCGGCAGCCGCGCCTCCATGGCGTCGAGGAACCGGTACTTCTCGACCTGCTTGGGGGTGTCGGCCTCGCCCGAGTGCACGTAGGCGCTCACGACGGTGACGACGCGGTCGCCCACCTCGTAGTCGGCCTCGAGCCAGCGGCCCGCGCTGTCGAAGTCGGGCGCACCGAGCTCGACGCGGTGGATGCTCGCGCGGTTGCGGCTCGCGATCGCGACGCCGGCGCGGCCCTTCGCGGTGGCCGGGTCGTGCAGGATGTCCCATTCGTCGCCGAGGAGGGCCTGCACGTCTTCGGTGGAGGCGCGCACCTCCTGCATCGCGAGGATGTCGACGTCGCGTTCGGCGAGCCATTCGCCCATGCCGCGGCGGTATGCGGCCCGGATCCCGTTGACGTTGGCGCTGACGACACGGAGCGGTTTCGCGGGGGGCATGCCTTCGATCCTAGGGGAGCCCCCCGACAGTCTTCTTCGCCGGGCGGGGGCCGATCGCGGCCTCCGCACCGGCGAGATCCGCCTGCGCCCTCGAGAGGCGGCGCCGCGCCGGAATCCGCTCGTACCAGCTCGCATCCGCGAGGGCGGCCTCCGCCTCGCGGACCCTCACGCGCGCCGCGGTGACGAGGGCGTCCTCCTCGCGCGCCTTCCTCTCGGCGGCCAACTCCTCGGGCGTCACGATCCGCAGTGTCTCGTGGGCGTCGAAGGCCTCGACGGCGATCCACGCGGCGGCCACGAGGATGATGATGCTGATGACGCGGAACCAGAGCAGCAGTCCGATGAAGACGGCGAACGTGGCGAGCAGCGGGTTCTTGGTCGCCCCGGCGACGACGAGGCCGCTCAGCAGCTGCAGCACGGTGAGCGCGGCCGAGCCGAGCAGCGACCCGACCCACATGCGCCGCCACGGCATCGCGGCCGCCGACAGGAACCGGAAGAGCACCGCCAGTGCGAGCGTGTCGATGACGAACACCACGACGGT
Source organism: Agromyces sp. NPDC057865 (assembly GCF_042796995.1). Classification (NCBI taxonomy): domain Bacteria; kingdom Bacillati; phylum Actinomycetota; class Actinomycetes; order Micrococcales; family Microbacteriaceae; genus Agromyces; species Agromyces sp. NPDC057865. Next base: position 870,464 of record NZ_JBHVMJ010000003.1, read on the forward strand.
GGAACCGCCCTGGACGAGGGCCTCCGACCAGCCGGAATCCGGGGGCAGCCCCATGACGCCGGTCAGCCAGCCGAAGAACGAGGTCGCGGCCACCGACAGCACCGTCGCGACGATCAGCATCGTGCCGAAGGCCAGGCCGACGAGGAAGTCCTTCGTCTTCAGGAGCACGTAGGCGCTCGTGTCCTTCGGGAGCCCGAAGATGCTCCGCACGGCGAGCCGCGAGTAGGTGATCCAGTCGATGGCGGTCCAGATGAGGCCGACGAGCGCGACGGCGCCCGTCAGCCCGAAGAGGCTGGTGCTCGAGGTCGCGATCGTGGTGAGGTCGTCGGTCGAGATGATGCCGTTCTCGCCGACGAGGCCGGGGGCGTAGGTGTTCAGCAGGGTGATGAACGCATCGAGGGTCTCGGGGTTGCTCGTCAGCCAGATGCCGGCGACGGCGAACACGACGTAGACCGCCGCGAAGATCGCGAACAGCGCCTGGTAGCTCATGCCCGCCGAGAGGAGGAACCCGTTCCGCGCGAGGAACAGCCGCCAGACGCGCACGGGGAAGAGCGCCATCGTCTTCTGGGTGAGGTTCGTGACGGTGCTGATCTGCGGCTCGAACCGCTGGCGGGTCTGCTCGCCGAACTCCTCGAAGCGGCCTTTGGTGCCGGGCTCCGGACCGCCCGCGACCGGGGGCGTCGAGGACGCAGCGGCGGGCACGCCGTTCGGGGACTCGGCGGTCGCACGTGCAGCGGGCGCCGGTGCGCCCTTCGCGGGTGCACCCTTGGCCGGTGCACCCTTGGCCGGTGCGCCGTTCCCGGATGCGCCGTTCGCGGGCGCGGCGGCATCCGTCGCGCCGCTCGCCTTCGCGGCATCCGACCCGCGGCGTCGGCTTCGACCACGGCCGGCGGGGGTGGGCTCGCTCACGCTCCTCAGCGTAGCGATCAGGTGCGCCGGATGCCGGGACCATGCGCGAGGGGCCGGTGCGATCCGCACCGGCCCCTCGTCGTCAGCCGACGGCTCGCGTCAGGGCTTGCCGCGCATGATCGCCTGCTTCACCTCGGCGATCGCCTTCGTCACCTCGATGCCGCGGGGGCACGCGTCGGTGCAGTTGAAGGTCGTGCGGCAGCGCCAGACGCCCTCCTTGTCATTGAGGATGTCGAGGCGCACGGATGCCGCGTCGTCGCGCGAGTCGAAGATGAACCGGTGCGCGTTGACGATCGCCGCGGGGCCGAAGTACTGGCCGTCGGTCCAGAACACGGGGCACGACGAGGTGCACGCCGCGCAGAGGATGCACTTCGTGGTGTCGTCGAAGATCTCGCGCTTGGCGATCGACTGGATGCGCTCCTTGCCCGGCTCGGGCTTCGAGTTCGCGATGAGGAACGGCTGCACCTCGCGGTAGCTCGCGAAGAACGGCTCCATGTCGACGACGAGGTCCTTCTCGAGCGGGAGGCCCTTGATCGCCTCGACGTAGATCGGCTTCGAGATGTCGAGGTCCTTGATCAGCGTCTTGCAGGCGAGGCGGTTGCGTCCGTTGATGCGCATGGCGTCGGAGCCGCAGATGCCGTGCGCGCACGAGCGGCGGAACGTCAACGAGCCGTCCTGCTCCCACTTGATCTTGTGCAGGGCGTCGAGCACGCGGTCGGTCGCGTACATCTCGACGTCGAAGTCCTGCCAACGCGGCTCCGTGTCGACGTCGGGGTCGAAGCGGCGGATCAGGAACGTGACCGTGAACGACTGCACGGGCGCGCTCGCGGCCGGCGGGTTCTCGAGCGTTGCGGTGCTCACGTCAGTACTTCCTCTCCATCGGCTGGTAGCGCGTGACCGTCACCGGTTTCCAGTCGAGCCGGATGTGGTCCTCGGCGTGCGACGAGTGGGCGTCGCCGGTCAGGTACGCCATCGTGTGCTGCATGTACTTCTCGTCGTCGCGGTTCGGGAAGTCGTCGCGCATGTGGCCGCCGCGGCTCTCCTCGCGGTTCCGCGCGGAGTGCACGACGACCTCGGCGAGGTCGAGCAGGAACCCGAGCTCGACGGCCTCGAGCAGGTCGGTGTTGAACCGGCGGCCCTTGTCCTGCACCGCGATGTGCTTGTAGCGCTCGCGCAGCGAGGCGATGACGGATGCCACGTGGGCGAGCGACTCGTCGGTGCGGAACACCTGGGCGCCCTTGTCCATCTCGTCCTGCAGCTCCTTGCGGATCGCGGCGATCCGCTCGGTGCCGTTCGAGTCGCGCAGCAGCTGGAGCAGGTCGCGGACACCGGCGGCCGGGTCGGCGGGCAGCGGCGTGAAGTCGACCGTCTTCACGTACTCGACCGCGTTGCGGCCGGCGCGCTTGCCGAAGACGTTGATGTCGAGCAGCGAGTTGGTGCCGAGGCGGTTCGAGCCGTGCACCGAGACGCACGCGCACTCGCCGGCGGCGTAGAGGCCGGGCACGACGGTCGTGTTGTCGCGCAGCACCTCGGCCGCCACGTTGGTCGGGATGCCGCCCATCGCGTAGTGGGCGGTCGGCATGACCGGCACGGGCTCGTAGACCGGGTCGACGCCGAGGTAGGTGCGGGCGAACTCGGTGATGTCGGGGAGCTTCGTCTCGAGCACCTCGGCGCCGAGGTGCGTGCAGTCGAGCAGCACGTAGTCCTTGTGCGGGCCGGCGCCGCGGCCCTCGGCCACCTCCTGCACCATGCAGCGGGCGACGATGTCGCGCGGCGCGAGGTCCTTGATGGTGGGGGCGTAGCGCTCCATGAACCGCTCGCCCGAGGCGTTGCGCAGGATCGCGCCCTCGCCGCGGGCGCCCTCGGTGAGGAGGATGCCGAGGCCGGCGAGGCCCGTCGGGTGGAACTGGAAGAACTCCATGTCCTCGAGCGGCAGGCCCTTGCGCCAGATGATGCCGACGCCGTCGCCCGTGAGCGTGTGCGCGTTCGAGGTGGTCTTGTAGATCTTGCCGAAGCCGCCCGTGGCGAAGATGACGGCCTTCGCCTGGAAGACGTGGAGCTCGCCGGTGGCGAGCTCGTAGGCCACGACGCCCGACGGCTGCTGGACGCCGTCGACCTCGGTCATCACGAGGTCGAGGGCGTAGTACTCGTTGTAGAACTCGATGCCGAGCCGGACGCAGTTCTGGAACAGCGTCTGCAGGATCATGTGGCCGGTGCGGTCGGCCGCGTAGCAGGCGCGTCGCACGGGCGCCTTGCCATGGTCGCGCGTGTGGCCGCCGAAGCGGCGCTGGTCGATCTTGCCCTCGGGCGTGCGGTTGAACGGGAGGCCCATGTTCTCGAGGTCGATGACCGCGTCGATGGCCTCCTTCGCGAGGATCTCGGCCGCGTCCTGGTCGACGAGGTAGTCGCCGCCCTTGACGGTGTCGAAGGTGTGCCACTCCCAGCTGTCCTCCTCGACGTTCGCGAGCGCGGCGGCCATGCCGCCCTGCGCGGCGCCCGTGTGCGAGCGGGTCGGGTACAGCTTCGAGATGACCGCGGTGCGCGCACCCGGCCCGGCCTCGATCGCCGCCCGCATGCCCGCGCCGCCGGCGCCGACGATCACGATGTCGTACTGGTGGTAGTGGACGCCGTCGACGACCTTCGTCTCGACGTGGGCGCTCTCGGGATTCACAGGTCTCCTAGGCCGCGGGGCAGAACGAGGGGAGCAGGTCGGCGGGGGCGCCGGCGGGGCACGGGTCGAACGTGAACACCACGAGGGTGCCGAGCACGATCAGCACGGCCGCGGCCGCGAACAGCGCGATCTTCAGGAGCCGCTGGATGGTGCCGGGGCTCGTATAGTCGTTCACGATCGTGCGCATGCCGTTGGCGCCGTGGATGAGGGCGAGCCAGAGCATGAGCACGTCCCACCACTGCCAGAACGGGTCGGCCCACTTGCCGGCGACGAAGCCGAAGTCGATGGCCTTGACGCCCTCGCCCACCATCAGGTTGGTGAACAGGTGGCCGAAGATGAGCACGAGCAGGACGACGCCCGACGCGCGCATGTAGATCCAGCCCCACTTCTCCCAGTTGACGCCGCGCCTGCGGGCCGGGCGCGCGGGGCTGCGGGGTGCTTCGATGGCAGTCATGTCGCGGCCTCTCAGTGGCTGAAGACGTTCATCAGGTGACGGGGCACGAACGCGAGCATGGTGACCACCCAGAGGGCGATGACCACGTAGAAGAGCACGCGCTGGTGGCGGGTCGCCCACGCCCAGAAGTCGACGAGGATGATGCGCAGGCCGTTGAAGGCGTGGAACACGATGGCGCCGACGAGGGCGACCTCGCCGAGGCCCATGATCGGCGTCTGGTACGTGCCGATCACCGCGTTGTAGGCCTCGGGGCTGACGCGCACGAGCGAGGTGTCGAGCACGTGCACCAGGAGGAAGAAGAAGATCGCGACACCGGTGATGCGGTGCAGCACCCATGACCACATGCCCTCGCGGCCGCGATAGAGCGTGCCGCCCGGCCGCTGCTTGGCCGGCTTCTCGGGTGCGGTCAGGGTTCCTGCCGAGGTCTCTGGCATGAACAACCCTCCCTGGCTGTGTGATTCGCCCTTGACGAGAGGGCACGACGGGCGCTCGGCCCGCATGCGAGTCTAGTCCCGCGCCGGAGGTGGTGCCGGTTAGGGCTGCCTAACCCCGGTGGCGGGCAGAGCGAGCGATCACGCGGATGCCACGGAGGCCGTCCCGGTATCCTCGATCGCATGTCGACACCATCCCTGCCCCTCGAGGGCTTCTACAGCGTGATCCCCGCAGGGGGCGTCGGCTCACGGCTGTGGCCGCTGTCCCGGGCGGACGCGCCGAAGTTCCTGCACGACCTCACGGGGTCGGGCCAGACCCTCCTGAAGGACACGTGGGACCGGCTCGCGCCCCTCTCGGGCGAGCAGCGGATCATGGTCGTGACGGGCCGCGCGCACCGCGCGGCGGTCGAGGCGCAGCTGCCCGCGCTCGCCGACGAGAACATCGTGCTCGAGAGCGAGCCGCGCGACTCCACCGCGGCCATCGGCCTCGCCGCCGCCATCCTCGAGCGCCGCGAGCCCGGCGTCGTGATCGGCTCGTTCGCGGCCGACCACGTGATCTCGGGCGACGCGCTCTTCCGCTCGGCGGTCGCCGACGCGGTCGCCGCGGCCCGCGCCGGGTACATCGCCACGATCGGCATCACCCCGACCGAGCCCGCGGTCGGCTTCGGCTACATCGAGTGCGGGGGCCAGGTCGAGGTGCCGGGCGCCGACCGCGTCGAGGCCGTGTCGAACTTCGTCGAGAAGCCCGACCTCGAGACGGCCAAGCGCTACCTCGAGGGCGGCGACCACCTCTGGAACGCCGGGATGTTCATCACGAAGGCGTCGACGCTGCTCGAGGAGCTCGCCCGCACGAAGCCCGAGCTGCACGCCGGGCTCGTCGAGCTCGCCGAGGCGTGGGACGACCCCGAGACGCGCGGACCCGCGGTCGACCGGATCTGGCCCACGCTCGAGAAGATCGCAATCGACTACTCGGTCGCCGAGCCCGCCGCCGCGGCCGGTCGGCTCGCGGTCATCCGCGGGCACTTCCAGTGGGACGACGTCGGCGACTTCGCATCGCTCGCGAAGCTCAACACGGCCGGCCGCTCGGGGGAGCTGGCGATCCTCGGCGAGAACGCCCGCGTGCTCGCGGACGCGTCGAGCGGCATCGTCGTGAGCCGCGCGAAGCGGGTCATCAGCCTGATCGGCGTGCACGATATCGTCGTCGTGGACACGCCCGACGCGCTCCTCGTCACGACGAGCGAGCACGCGCAGCGGGTCAAGGCGGTCGTCGACGCCCTCCGGCTCGGCGGGTCGAGCGACGTGCTGTAGGGGCACTCGAGAGAACGGGGCAGCGGATGTCTGTGCGTCGGTGGTTCGGCTTCGGAGCGGCGCTCGTCGCGGCATCCGTCACCCTCGTGGCCTGCGCGCCCGCGCCCGAGTCGGGCGGCACGGATGCCGCGGGCACCGACTGCGTGCGCATGGTCACGAACTCGGGCGGCCTCGAGGACCGCTCCTTCAACCAGTCGAGCTGGGAGGGCCTGCTGCAGGCGGAGGACGAGCTCGGCGTCGACGCCGAGGCCATCGTCTCCACCGGCGAGACCGACCTGGCGCCGAACGTGCAGCAGGCCGTCGACTCCGGCTGCGGCCTCATCGTCACGGTCGGCTTCGAGCTCGCCGAGGCGACGCTCGAGCAGGCGAAGGCCAACCCCGACCTCGCGTTCGCGATCGTCGACGAGACCGTCGAGGCCGACAACGTGAAGCCGGTGGTCTTCGACACGGCGCAGGCGTCGTTCCTGGCCGGCTACCTCGCGGCGGGCGTCTCGAAGACGGGCGTCGTTGCCACGTTCGGCGGCGGCAACCAGCCGCCCGTGACCCTCTTCATGGACGGCTTCGTCGACGGCGTCGCGAAGTACAACGAGGTGCACGGCACGCAGGTGCGCGCGCTCGGCTGGGACAAGGGCAAGCAGGACGGCGCGTTCACCGGCGACTTCGAGGACATCAACAAGGGCAAGGCGCTCACCGAGGGCTTCATCGACCAGGGCGCCGACGTCATCCTGCCGGTCGCCGGACAGGTCGGCGAGGGCGCCGCGTCGGCGGCGCGCGAGCGCGGCGGCGTCTCGGTGATCTGGGTCGACAGCGACGGCTACGAGACGCTCGCGCCCGAGTTCCGGCCCATCGTCCTCACGAGTGTGCTGAAGAACACCCAGGACGCGATGGTCGAGATCGTCGGCGACGTGCAGGACGGCAGGTTCACGAACGAGCCGTACATCGGGACGCTCGAGAACGGCGGCGTGGAGATCGCGCCGTACCACGACCTCGCGACGCTCGTCTCGCCCGAGCTCGACGGCGAGATCGAGGGGCTGCGCCAGGCGATCATCGCCGGAGAGCTGGTCGTGGACTCGCCGAGCCGGCCCTGAGCGCGGCGCCCCGGGAAGGCGGGCGAACCTCCGCCTGATCACTGGGGAATGCGCATCCCCGTCCCCCGAGCGGGGGCCGACCGGTCTGCTCATATGAGCAGAATGTCGCGGCTTGATAACCATTGCATGTCACCTGCCGCCCGACCCTGAGCGTCGACCGCAACATTCGGTAACGTGACTCCACGAGTCCCGCGACGGTCGGGGCGCAGTCTTTGGAGGACACAGTGAAGGTCACGACCAGGAAGGCCGCGCTCGGCGGTCTTGCCATGTTCGGCGCAGCCGTGCTGCTCGCCGGTTGCGGTTCCGCGCCCGAGGATTCGGGCAGCACCGACGGGGGAGAGGCGGCCAGCGACTTCCTCCCCTGCATGGTCTCCGACGCAGGCGGCTTCGACGACAAGTCCTTCAACCAGCTCGGCTTCGAGGGCCTGACGGCCGCCGCCGACGAGCTCGGCGTGGAGCCGGTCACCGTGCAGTCCGACGCGGAGACCGACTACGCGCCCAACCTGACGAACCTCGTCGACCAGGGCTGCAACCTCATCGTCACCGTCGGCTTCGCGCTGGCGTCGGCGGCGGGCGAGTCGGCGGAGGCCAACCCCGACATCGAGTACGTCTCGATCGACGACACGGTCGACCTCGACTTCGACGGCCAGACCGACTTCGACAACATCAAGCCGATCATCTTCGACACGGCCCAGGCGGCGTTCCTCGCCGGCTACGCGGCCGCCGACTACTCGAAGACCGGCATCGTGGGCACCTTCGGCGGCATGAACTTCCCGACGGTCTCCATCTTCATGGACGGCTTCGCCCAGGGCGTCGAGTACCACAACCAGGAGAAGGGCACGAACGTGCAGGTCCTCGGTTGGGACCGAGCCGCGCAGGACGGCCTCTTCACCGGTGGCTTCGAGGCGAACGACACCGCGCGCAACACCGCGCAGGGCCTCATCGACCAGAACGTCGACGTGCTGCTGCCCGTCGGCGGCCCGATCTACCAGTCGGCCGCCGCGGCCATCCGCGACTCCGGCCGTGAGATCGCGATGATCGGCGTCGACGCCGACTTCACCCAGACCGACCCGTCGGTCGCCGACCTCATGCTCACCTCGATCCTCAAGGGCATCGACGTCGGCACCAAGGAGGCCGTGCTCGCAGCGGGCAACGGCGAGTTCGACAACACCCCGTTCATCGGCACGCTCGAGAACGAGGGCGTCGGCATCGCGCCGTTCCACGACTTCGAGTCGAAGGTCTCGTCCTCGCTCCAGGGCGAGCTCGACGACCTGAAGGCCGCGATCATCGCGGGCGACATCAAGGTCGAGTCCTACCTCTCAGCCTCCGAGTAAGGACGCACGCTCTGATCGGGGAGGTCGGCATCAGCCGGCCTCCCCGATCGGCGTTCCGACGCCCTCCAGAGCACCTCGCGCAACATCTGCGCACGCGGCATCCGACCGCTTCAACATTCGTGCAGCATCACCAACGGATGCAGCCATCTCACTAGGATCGGGGACATGAAGCTCGAACTTCGCGGCATCACGAAGCGATTCGGCAGCTTGGTCGCCAACGACCACATCGACCTCACCGTGGAGGCCGGAGAGATCCACGCCCTCCTCGGCGAGAACGGTGCAGGCAAGTCGACGCTCATGAACGTGCTCTACGGCCTCTACCAGGCCGACGAGGGCGAGGTGCTCCTCGACGACGAGGTGCAGCACTTCGCGGGCCCAGGCGACGCGATGGCCGCCGGCATCGGCATGGTGCACCAGCACTTCATGCTCATCCCCGTGTTCACGGTCGCCGAGAACGTCATGCTCGGCCACGAGTCCACCCGCGCGGGCGGGCTCCTCGACCTGCCCACGGCGCGCGCGAAGGTGCGCGAGATCTCGGAACGGTTCGGGTTCGACGTCGACCCCGACGCGCTCGTCGACGACCTGCCCGTGGGCGTGCAGCAGCGCGTCGAGATCATCAAGGCGCTCTCACGCGACGCTCGCGTGCTCGTGTTCGACGAGCCGACCGCCGTGCTGACCCCGCAGGAGACCGACGAGCTGATGGCGATCATGCGCCAGCTGAAGGAGACCGGCACGTCGATCGTCTTCATCACGCACAAGCTGCGCGAGGTCCGCGAGGTCGCCGACCGCATCACGGTCGTGCGACTTGGCAAGGTGGTCGGCGAGGCGTCGCCCACCGCGACGAACGCCGAGCTCGCCTCGCTCATGGTCGGGCGCGCGGTCGAGCTCACCGTGCGGAAGGAGGAGGCGAAGCTCGGCGAGCCGGCCCTCCAGGTCGAGCACCTCAAGGTCATCGACCACATCGGCCAGCTCGTCGTCAACGACGTGAGCTTCGAGGTGCGCGGCGGCGAGATCCTCGCCGTCGCCGGTGTCCAGGGCAACGGGCAGACCGAGCTCACCGAGGCGCTCCTCGGCCTGCAGCCGCGCGTCGAGGGCTCGATCAGGCTCGACGGCGTCGAGCTCGCCTCGGCCGGCGTCAAGAAGATCCTCGACTCGGGCGTCGGCTTCGTGCCCGAGGACCGCACGGAGGACGGCCTGGTCGGCGAGTTCACGATCGCCGAGAACCTCATGCTCGACCGCAGCGGCGGCGCGCCGTTCGTGCGGGCCGGCAACATCCAGCGCGGCGCGCTGGCCGACTTCGCCCGCGACAAGGTCGAGGAGTTCGACGTCCGCACCCAGGGCATCGACTCGAAGGTGCGCCAGCTCTCGGGCGGTAACCAGCAGAAGGTGGTGCTCGCGCGCGAGCTGAGCCGCGACCTGCGCCTCCTCGTCGCCGCGCAGCCCACGCGCGGCGTCGACGTCGGGTCGATCGAGTTCATCCACAAGCGCATCGTCGAGACGCGCGACTCGGGCGTGCCCGTCGTCGTCGTGTCCACCGAGCTCGACGAGGTCGTCGCGCTCGCCGACCGGATCATGGTCATGTACCGCGGCCGCATCGTCGGGATCGTCCCCGGCGACACCCCGCGCGACGTGCTCGGCCTCATGATGGCCGGCGAACAACCCGAAGGAGCGGCCGCATGAGCGACCCCCAGAACCCCGAGGCCGCGCGGCCGACCGGTGCCCCCGGCGACCTCGACGCCGACGTCGCCATCGAGGAGCCCGACGCCGTCTCGCCCGAGCAGCAGGCCGCCGCCGACGACGCCCAGACGACCGCCGGCGGCCCCGGCACAGCCGCCGCCGACGTCCCGCCGCCGTCGCGCTGGCACACGATGCTCCACCAGATCGCGACCGGCAACGCGATCATCTCGGTCCTGGCGGTGGTCCTCGCGCTGCTCGTCGGCGCCATCATGATCGCATTCACCGACGAGCGCGTCCAGGAGACGGCCGGGTACTTCTTCGCCCGCCCGACCGACATGCTGCGCGCGATCTGGGATTCCGTCGCCGGCGCGTACACGGCGCTGTTCCAGGGCGCGATCTACAACTTCCGCCGCGACACGTTCCTCGCCGGCATCCGGCCGCTCACCGAGACCCTGACGTTCGCGACCCCGCTCATCGCCGGTGGCCTCGGCGTCGCCCTCGCCTTCCGCGTCGGCATGTTCAACATCGGTGGCCGCGGCCAGATGCTCATCGCGGCATCCGTCGCCGGCTGGATCGGCTTCGGCTTCGACCTGCCGTGGGGCCTGCACATGCTCGTGGCCCTCATCGGCGGTCTCGTCGGCGGCGCGCTCTGGGCCGGCATCGCGGGCCTGCTGAAGGCACGCACGGGAGCCCACGAGGTGATCGTCACGATCATGCTCAACTACGTCGCGTTCTACCTGGTGTCGTGGATGCTGCGCACCCCCGGCCTCCTCCAGGCGCCGGGCTCGTCGAACCCGAAGACGCCGGCGATGAAGGACACCGCGATCTTCCCGGCGCTGCTCGGCCCGCAGTTCAACCTGCACTTCGGGTTCGTCCTGGTGGTCATCGCCACGGTCGTGGTCTGGTGGATCCTCAGCCGCTCGAGCCTCGGCTTCCGGTTCCGCGCCGTCGGTGAGAACCCGAACGCCGCGCGGGTCGCCGGCATCAACGTCCGCAACATGTACGTGTACGCGATGCTCATCTCGGGCGCACTGCTCGGCCTCGCGGGCGTCAGCCAGGTGCTCGGCACCGTCACCACGGGCTTCACCGCGGGCATCGACGCCGGCATCGGCTTCGACGCGATCACCGTGGCGCTGCTGGGCCGCTCGACGCCGTGGGGCACCTTCATCGCGGGCCTCCTGTTCGGGGCGTTCAAGGCCGGCGGCTTCTCGATGCAGGCGGCCGAGGGCGTGCCCATCGAGATCGTCCTGGTCGTGCAGTCCCTCATCGTGCTCTTCATCGCGGCGCCGCCGCTCGTCCGCACGATCTTCCGCCTCCCCGACCCGGCCTCGCGACGCAGAGCCGTTCCGAACGTCTCCCAGGAGGTGAACGTCAAGTGACCACCGCCGTTCAGCACAACGCCCCGGCCCCGGTGGCCGAGCCGCTCGACACGACCGTCGTCACGAGCTGGAAGGCGCCGATCGCGTTCGCGATCTTCACGCTGCTCGCGCTCGCGCTCGCGGTCTTCGCACCGCGCGACGGCAACACGACCTTCCGCCTCTCGACGCCGGCCGACGCGATCCAGCTGCCCGAGATCACGGTCCCGTCGATGCCCGCGCTGTGGATCACGATCGTGCTGCTCGCGCTCGCGACCGCGTACTCGGCGATGCTCGTCGCGACGAAGCGCAAGGTGCCGCTCTGGCTCGTCGTGGTGTTCGCGATCCTCTTCATGTTCGGCTTCCTCACCTGGGCCGCCTCGGGCGCCGCCATCCCCGTGATCGGCCTGTTGTTCGGGTCGCTGAGCCTCGCGGTGCCGCTCATCTACGGTTCGCTCACGGGCGTGATCGGCGAGCGCGTCGGGGTCATCAACATCGCGATCGAGGGCCAGCTGCTCGCCGGCGCCTTCACCGCGGCCGTCGTCGCGTCCCTCGTGTCGTCCTCGACCGGTCAGCCCTGGCTCGGCCTGATCGCCGGCACCGTCGGCGCGATGGTCGCGGGCGTGCTCGTGGCCATGGTGCTCGCGTCGTTCGCGATCAAGTACTTCGTCGACCAGGTCATCGTCGGTGTGGTCCTCAACGTGCTCGTCGTCGGCCTCACGAGCTTCTTCTTCTCGCAGGTGCTCACGCCGAACTCGGCCGTGCTCAACACGCCGCCGCGGTTCGAGCGCCTGCCCATCCCGCTGCTCAGCGACATCCCGATCATCGGGCCGGTCTTCTTCCGCCAGACCATCGTCGTGTACCTCATGTACATCGCGGTCGCGCTGGTCTACGTCGGGCTGTTCCACACCCGGTGGGGCCTCCGGCTCCGCGCGGTGGGCGAGCACCCGCAGGCCGCCGACACGGTCGGCATCAAGGTGAACCGCACCCGGTTCTGGAACGTGGCGCTCGCGGGCGCGATCGCGGGCCTCGGCGGCACGTTCTTCACGATCGGGTCGGGCATCGCCTTCAACAAGGAGATGACCGCGGGCGCGGGCTTCATCGCGCTCGCCGCCGTCATCTTCGGCCAGTGGGATCCGATCAAGGCGACCCTCGCGGCGCTGCTGTTCGGCTTCGCGTCGAACCTGCAGAACACGCTCTCGGTCATCGGATCGCCCGTGCCGAGCGAGTTCATGCTCATGCTGCCGTACGTCGTCACGATCTTCGCCGTGGCCGGCCTGGTCGGCAAGGTGCGGGGGCCCGCCGCGGCCGGCAAGCCGTACATCAAGTCCTGAGCGGATGCCGCGGCGCCGCGGCATCCGTCAGTGGAACCGAACCCATCCTTGAGGGGAGCACCATGACCGCAACGGATGCGATCGACTGGGAGTCGCTGCGCGAGCGCGCTCGCGAGGCGATGGCGAAGGCGTACGTGCCGTACTCCGAGTTCCCGGTCGGCGCGGCGGCGATCGTCGACGACGGCCGCGTCGTGAGTGGATGCAACGTGGAGAACGCGTCGTACGGCGTCACCCTGTGCGCGGAGTGCTCGCTCGTCTCCGCGCTCGTGATGTCGGGCGGCGGCAAGCTCGTCGCGTTCACGTGCGTCGACGGCCACGGCGCCACCCTGATGCCGTGCGGCCGCTGCCGCCAGCTGCTGTACGAGCACTCGGCCGAGGGCATGCTGCTCGAGACCGTCTCCGGCGTGAAGACCATCGACGAGGTGCTGCCCGACGCGTTCGGCCCGCGCCAGCTCGCCGAGTTCAAGGGGGCGGGCGCATGAGCGCGGTGGAGGCGTTCGACGCCGTCGACCTGATCCGGGCCAAGCGCGACGGACGCGAGCTCTCGACCGCGCAGATCGACTGGCTCATCGACGCGTACACGCGCGGCTACGTCGCCGACGAGCAGATGTCGGCGCTGACCATGGCGATCTTCCTGAACGGCATGGCGCGCCGCGAGATCCGCGACATGACCATGGCGATGCTGGCGTCGGGCGAGCGCCTGGACTTCTCGGGCCTCGGCAAGCCGACGACCGACAAGCACTCGACCGGCGGCGTCGGCGACAAGATCACGCTGCCGCTCATGCCGCTCGTGGCCACGTTCGGAGTGGCGGTGCCGCAGCTGTCGGGCCGCGGGCTCGGCCACACCGGCGGCACGCTCGACAAGCTCGAGTCCATCCCCGGCTGGCGCGCCGACCTCACGAACGAGGAGATCTTCGACCAGCTCCGCGACGTCGGCGGCGTCATCTGCGCGGCGGGCGCCGGCCTCGCCCCGGCCGACAAGAAGCTCTACGCACTGCGCGACATCACCGGCACCGTCGAGGCGATCCCGCTCATCGCGTCGTCGATCATGTCGAAGAAGATCGCCGAGGGCACGGGCGCGCTCGTGCTCGACGTGAAGTTCGGCTCCGGCGCGTTCCTGCAGGACATCGAGCGCTCGCGGGAGCTCGCCCGTACGATGGTCGAGCTCGGCGAGGACGCCGGCGTCGCGACCTCCGCCCTCATCACGAACATGAACGTGCCGCTCGGCCTCACCATCGGCAACGCGAACGAGGTGCGCGAGTCGGTCGAGGTGCTCGCCGGCGGCGGGCCCGCCGACGTGCGCGAGCTCACCATCGCGCTCGCCCGCGAGATGCTCACCCTGGCCGGAGTGCACGACGCCGACGTGGAGGCCGCGCTCGACGACGGCCGCGCCATGGACACCTGGAAGCGGGCGATCCGCGCCCAGGGCGGCGATCCCGAGGCACCGCTGCCGGTGGCGCGCGAGCAGCACGTCGTCACGGCCGACCGGGACGGCGTGCTCGTGGAGCAGGAGGCCCTGCCGTTCGGCATCGCCGCCTGGCGCCTCGGCGCAGGCCGTGCGCGCAAGGAGGACCCGGTGCACCACGCGGCCGGGATCGACCTGCACGCGAAGCCCGGCGACGCGGTGCGGGCCGGGCAGCCGCTGTTCACGTTGTTCGCCGACGAGCCCGCACGCTTCGCGCGTGCGCTCGAGGCGGTCGAGGGGGCGTACCGCATCGGCGACGAGGGCGAGGCCGTCGAGGACGGCGGACCGCTCATCGCCGACCGCATCGGGCGCTGACACGTCGGGCCCGCCGTAGCGCAACGGCGGGGCGCCGGGCCCCGAAGAGGGCTCGGCGACGCTTCGAGATTGCCGAGACTTCGCGTGAGCCGCACCGCTATCGTTGTCACGTGAACACGATTCCGACGGAGTACCGCCTCGAGGGCGACGGCACGAGCATCCAGTCGCTGCCGAAGATCTCGCTGCACGACCACCTCGACGGCGGGCTGCGTCCGCAGTCCCTGATCGAGCTCGCCGACGAGATCGGACTCGAGGTCCCGGCGCCCGACGCCGAGGCCCTGGGCACGTGGTTCACCGACCAGGCGAACGCCGGGTCGCTCGTCGAGTACCTGAAGACGTTCGACCTCACGACCGCGGTCATGCAGACCCGCACCGGGCTGCAGCGCGTCGCACGCGAGTTCGTGCAGGACCTCGCGGCCGACGGCGTGATCTACGGCGAGATCCGGTGGGCGCCCGAGCAGCACCTCGAGCGGGGCCTGAGCCTCGACGAGGCGGTCGAGGCGGTGCAGTCCGGCATCGAGGAGGGCATCGACGACGTGCGGCACCAGGGGCGGTTCATCCGCGCCGGCCAGCTCGTCACCGCGATGCGACACGCCGACCGCGGGCTCGAGATCGCGGAGCTCGCCGTGCGGCACCGCGAGCGCGGCGTCGTCGGCTTCGACATCGCGGGCGCCGAGGCCGGGTTCCTCCCGAGTCGCCACCGCACGGCGTTCGACTACCTCGCCTCCCAGTTCTTCCCCGTCACGGTGCACGCGGGCGAGGCCGACGGCCTCGACTCCATCCGCAGCGCCCTGTTCGACGGCCGCGCCCTGCGCCTCGGGCACGGCGTGCGCATCGCCGAGGACCTCGCGATCGAGCGCCAGGACGACGAGAACACGTACGTGTCGCTCGGCCCGATCGCGCAGTGGGTGCGCGACCGCGAGATCGCACTCGAGACGAGCCCGTCGTCGAACCTGCAGACCGGCGCGATCGCCGCGTGGGGCGACGAGCTCGTCGACCACCCGTTCGACCTGCTCTACCAGCTCGGCTTCCGCGTGACGGTCAACACCGACAACCGCCTGCAGAGCGGCACGTCGCTCACGCGCGAGCTCTCGCTGCTCGCCGACGCGTTCGGCTACGACCTCGACGACTTCGAGACGTTCCAGCTGAACGCGGCGGCATCCGCGTTCCTCCCGCTCGACGACCGCGAGGAGCTGGCCGAGCGCATCCAGGACGGCTTCGACGAAGCCTGACCGGCGCTCCACGCGGCCTCCCCGGCTCGTCGCGCCTCCGATCGGACCCCCATGACCTCCATCCCCCCGCTTCCCGACACGGCCGTCGTGCTCGGCGCGCGCGTCGACGACTGGCGCGCCGCGGTGCGCGAGGCCGGCCGCGCCCTCACCCGCTCGGGCGCGACGCGCTCGGAGTACGCCGACCGCATGATCGGCGTGATCGAGGAGTTCGGCGCCTACGTCGTCATCGCGCCCGGCCTCGCGCTCGCGCACGCGCGTCCGGGCTCCGACGTGCGTCGCGAGGGACTCGCGGTCGTGACGCTGGCCGACGCGGTGCCGTTCGGGCACCCGCACAACGACCCGGTGCGCGTCGTGATCGGCCTCGCCGTCTCGAACGCCGAGGACCACGTGGCATCCGTCGCCCAACTCGCGAACGCGTTCAACGACACCGGCATCGTCGGCCGCCTGGCGCGGGCCACGACCGCCGGCGAGGTGCGCGGCCTGCTCGGCGTCGACGCGGCGCCGGCCGAGACGGGCGCCGGCGCATGAGGATCGTCGCCGTCTGCGGCGTCGGCGTCGGCACGTCGGCGATCCTGAAGACCAACGCCGAGCGCGCGCTCGACCGCCTGGGGCTCAGCGCCGACGTCTCGGCGAGCGGGCTGTCCGACATCGCGGCGGCCGCCGCCGACGCGCAGGTGATCCTCACGTCCACCGAGCTCGCCGACGAGGTGCGACGGGCGGTCGGCCGCAGCTACGCCGAGATCGTCGAGGTCGTGAACTACTTCGACGTCGAGGAGATCGGCGAGAAGCTCGAGGCGTCGATCGGCTGACGCCGACCGCATACTCCGGGCCTCGACCCTCGGACGCCGGGCGCCGCCGCCGGGCGCCGGGCGTCCGTTCCGCCCGAGGCCCGACCCGCCCGGCTCAGGCCGTGAGCTCCCGCATGCCCGCCTCGAGCGCGGCGACGGCGGCGGATGCCGCGGCGCGCCGCTCCGCGACCGAGCCCTCCGTCCCGACGGCGTCGATGTAGACCTTGAGCTTCGGCTCGGTGCCGCTCGGCCGCACCATGACGCGCGCGCCGCCCTCGAGGACGATGCGCAGCACGTCGGACGGCGGCAGCGCGCCGAACCCGTCGGCGAGGTCTTCGATGCGCTCCACCCGGATGCCGCCCACGGACGACGGCGGTTCGGCCCGGAGGCGCGACATGATGGCGCCGATGCGCGACAGGTCGGTCACCCGGATCGACACCTGCGACGAGTCGAAGCATCCGAACCGCTCGACGAACTCGTCGAGGTGGTCGGCGACGGTGCGTCCCTCGGCCTTGAGGGCGGCGGCGAGCGAGAGGAACGCGACCGCGGCCGAGATGCCGTCCTTGTCCCGCACCGTCTCGGGGTTCACGAGGTAGCCGAGCGCCTCCTCGAAGCCGAACACGAGGTTCGTCGCGCGGGAGATCCACTTGAAGCCGGTGAGCGTCGCCTCGAAGTCGAGGTCGTAGGCGTTCGCGACGGCCTCGAGCCCGGGCGACGAGACGATCGAGCACGCCAGCGTGCCGTCGGGGCCGGCGTCGCCCGAGACGTCGGCGGCCCGCCGGGCGGCCTGCCATCCGAGCAGCAGGCCGACCTCGTTGCCCGAGAGGCGGCGGTAGCCGTCGGCCGCTGACGCGTCGGGGATCGCGATCGCGAGGCGGTCGGCGTCGGGGTCGTTCGCGATGATGAGCTCGGCCCCGACCTCGCGGGCCTCGGCGAAGCTGAGATCCATCGCGCCGGGTTCCTCGGGGTTCGGGAACGCGACGGTCGGGAAGGCCGGGTCGGGGGAGATCTGCGCCGAGACGATGGTCGGCGCGTCGAAGCCCGCGACGGCGAGGACGCGGGCCGCGGTCTCCCAGCCGACGCCGTGCATGGCCGTGTAGACCACCCGCGGCTGCGCGGCGGGCGCGTCGGCGACGAGGGCCGTCTGCCGCACGTACTCGTCGGCGACCTCCTCGGACGCGGTCTCGAACTCGCCGCGCGGGAGGTCGGGCACGGTGGTGGTCGCGGCGACGTGGTGGATCGCCGCGGCGATCTCGGCGTCGGCGGGCGACACGATCTGCGAGCCGCCGTGCTCGCCGCCGAGGTACACCTTGTAGCCGTTGTCGTTCGGCGGGTTGTGCGACGCGGTGACCATGACCCCGGCCGTGGCGTCGAGGTGGCGCACGGCGAACGCGAGCACGGGCGTCGGCAGCAGCTGCGGCAGGAGCACGGCGCGCACGCCGGCCCCCGCCATGATCTCGGCCGAGTCGCGGGCGAACACGGCGGAGTTCTTGCGACCGTCGTAGCCGATCACGACCGAGGGAGTGTCGCCGGGACGTGCGCGCTCGAGGAGGTAGGCCGCGAGGCCGGCCGCGGCCTGCGATACCAGCACGCGGTTCATGCGGTTGGGGCCTGCGGCGATCTCGCCGCGGAGCCCGGCGGTGCCGAACGCGAGGCGGGTGTCGAACCGGTCCGCGAGCTGCTCGGCGGCCGCGGCATCCCCGGACTTCGCGCCGTCGACGAGGGCGGCGAGCTCGGCCCGGGTCTCGGGGTCGGGGTCCTGGGCGAGCCAGGCCTCGGCGAGGGCGAGACGTTCGGCTCCGGCGGCGTTCGTCTGCGACATCCGATGCCCCCTAGAGCTCGGCGACGATGTCGGCGAGCAGCTTCGAGATCACGGGCTCGGCGGCTCGGCCGGCCTCGATGACCTCCTCGTGGCTCAGCGGCGTGAGCTGGATGCCGGCCGCGAGGTTCGTGATGAGCGACATCCCGAGGATCTCCATGCCGGCCTGCCGGGCGGCGATCGCCTCGAGCGCGGTGGACATGCCGACGATGTGGCCGCCGATGGTCTTGGCCATCTGCACCTCGGCCGGCGTCTCGTAGTGCGGGCCGCGGAACTGCACGTAGACGCCCTCGTCGATGCCGGGGGAGACCGAGCGGGCCAGGTTGCGCAGGCGCCGCGAGTACAGGTCGGTGAGGTCGATGAACGTCGCGCCCTCGAGCGGCGAGTCGCCCGTGAGGTTGATGTGGTCGCTGATGAGCACGGGCGTGCCTGGCGTCCAGTGGTGCTTGATGCCGCCGGCGCCGTTCGTGAGGATCATCGTCTTCGCACCGGTCGCGGCCGCGGTGCGCACCGAGTGCACGACGCGTCGCACGCCGTGGCCCTCGTAGTAGTGCGTGCGCGCGCCGATGACGAGCGCATGCTTGCCGTTCGGCAGCGCGATCGAGCGCAGCGTGCCGACGTGCCCCTCGAGCGCGGGCTTGGAGAAGCCAGGCACCTCGGTGGCGGGGATGGTGTGGGTGGTCTCGCCGATGAGCTCAGCGGCGCGGCCCCAGCCGCTGCCGAGCGTGAGCGCCACGTCGTGGTGCTCCACCCCGGTGAGTTCCGCGATCCGCGCGGCCGCCTCTGCGGCGATGGCGAAGGGGTCGGCGTTGGGATCGTCGAGCGGGTTGGTCTCCTGCATCCCACCACTCTAATGAGGGGGCGGATGCCGCGTCAGGCCGTGCTCGATTGCTGCGATTTCGCGCGCTACGACAGAATGATGAGCATGGCCTACGAGTTCGAGCGCACGCAACGGATCGCCGTCCTCGGAGGAGGGCCGGGCGGCTACGAGGCCGCACTGGCCGGCGCGAGGCTCGGGGCGGAGGTCACGCTCATCGAGCGCGCCGGCGTCGGCGGCTCGGCGGTGCTCACCGACGTGGTCCCGTCGAAGTCGCTCATCGCGACCGCCGAGGCGTCGAACGCGGTGAAGGAGGCCGCCGATCTCGGCGTGCAGTTCTACGCCAAGGGCTCGGGCGACAAGGCCGTGAAGCCGAGCGTGGCGATCAACCTCCAGGCGGTGAACAAGCGGCTGCTCGGCCTCGCCGCGCAGCAGTCCGAGGACATGCGGGCGAACCTGCTCGACGCGGGCGTCAACCTCGTGCAGGGCGAGGGACGCCTCGACGGGCCGAACGCCATCATCGTCGCGACCGCCAAGGCCGGCACCGACTTCGACCGCATCGAGGCCGACACGCTCGTCATCTCGGTCGGCGCGACCCCGCGCGTCCTGCCGACCGCGGTCCCCGATGGCGAGCGCATCCTGAACTGGAAGCAGCTCTACGACCTGCCCGAGATCCCCGAGCACCTCATCGTGGTCGGCTCCGGCGTCACGGGCGCCGAGTTCGCGTCGGCGTACCGGGCTCTCGGCGCGAAGGTGACGCTCATCTCCAGCCGCGACCAGGTGCTGCCCGGCGAGGACGCCGACGCCGCAGCCGTGATCGAGAAGGTCTTCAAGCGCAACGGCATGAAGGTCCTGAACAAGTCGCGAGCCGAGTCCGTCGTGCGCGACGGCGACTCGGTGGTCGCCACGCTGACCGACGGGCGCGAGGTGCGCGGCAGCCACTGCCTCATGGCGGTCGGCGCGGTGCCGAACACGTCCGACATCGGGCTCGAGGAGGCGGGGGTCCAGCTCAGCGAGAGCGGTCACATCCGCGTGAACCGCGTGGCGCGCACGTCGATGCCGAACATCTACGCGGCAGGCGACTGCACGACGTTCCCGCCGCTCGCGTCCGTCGCCTCGATGCAGGGACGCACCGCGATCTTCCACGCCATGGGTGACATCGTCGACCCGCCCGAGGAGCGCAACATCACCTCGAACATCTTCACGCAGCCCGAGATCGCGACGGTCGGGTGGACCCAGAAGGCCATCGAGGAGGGCATCGTGCCCGGTGTCGTCTACAAGCTGCCGCTCGCCTCCAACCCGCGCGCGAAGATGATGGGCATCCGCGACGGGTTCGTGAAGCTCTTCGCGTCGAGCGGATCGGGCGCCCTCATCGGCGGCGTCATCGTCGCGCCGAAGGCGTCGGAGCTGGTCCTACCGCTCGCGCTCGCCGTCGAGCACCGCCTCACGGTCGACCAGTTCGCCGAGGCGTTCCCGGTCTATCCGTCGCTGACCGGGTCGCTGACGGATGCCGCGAGGGCCATGCACGTCGTACGCTGAGACGACGCGGCGTCGCGGGGGTCGACGCCCGACCTCAGGGGGAGCGATGAACTGGCGCGTGAAATCCGTCGAGGCGTCGATCGCGGACTCTGGCGACGAGGAACGCAGCCTCCGCCGCTCGCTCGGCACGTGGGACCTCGCCCTCATGGGCATCGCCGTGGCCGTCGGCGCGGGCATCTTCTCGGTCGGCGCGCAGGCCGCGGCGAACTTCGCGGGCCCGAGCGTGATCGTCTCGTTCGTCCTCGCAGCCGTCACGTGCGGCCTCGCGATCATGTGCTACGCCGAGTTCGCCTCGACGGTCCCGGTGGCGGGCAGCGCGTACACCTTCACCTACGCGACCATGGGCGAGCTCCTCGCGTGGATCATCGGCTGGGACCTCATCCTCGAGATGTTCACGGGCGCGGCGGTGCTCGCGAAGTACTGGGGCGTCTACCTCGGCGAGGCGCTGCTCGCCTTCGGCATCCCGTTCCCGGCCACGATCGAGATCGGCGGCCTGCAGGTGAGCTGGCCGGCCTTCCTCATCGTCGCGCTGTTCACGGCGCTGCTCGTGGCGGGCACGAAGCTCACGTCGCGGGTGGGCGCGGTGTTCACGATCATCAAGGTCCTGATCGTCGTCTTCGTGATCGTCGTCGGCTTCTTCTTCATCAACGCCGCGAACTTCACGCCGTTCATCCCCGAGGCCGTGCCGACCGAGGGCGGGGCATCGGATGCCTGGACGCAGTCGCTGTTCGCCTGGCTGACCGGCGCCGCTCCCGCGCAGTACGGCATCTTCGGCATGCTGTCGGCCGCGTCGCTCGTGTTCTTCGCCTTCATCGGCTTCGACGTCGTGGCGACGAGCGCCGAGGAGGTCCGCGAGCCGCAGAAGCGCCTGCCGCGCGGCATCTTCCTCGGGCTCGCGATCGTCACCGTCCTCTACGTGCTCGTCTCGATCGTGATGACCGGCATGGTGTCGTACACGCAGCTCGCCGCGGAGGAGACGCCGTCGCTCGCCACGGCCTTCCGGCTCGTCGGGCAGGACTGGGCGTCGGCGGTCATCTCGCTCGGCGCGATCGCCGGCCTGACGACCGTCATCATGGTGCTGTTGCTCGGGCTCTCGCGCATCGTGTTCGCCCTCAGCCGCGACGGGCTGCTGCCGCGCTGGCTGTCGAAGACGACCGAGCACACCAAGACGCCGGCGCGCATCCAGATCATCGGCGGCACCGTGATCGCGCTCGTGGCGGCGTTCACCGACGTGGGACTCCTCGAGGAGATGATCAACATCGGCACGCTCTCGGCCTTCGTGCTCGTGAGCCTCGGCATCGTCGTGCTGCGCCGCACGCGGCCCGACCTCCCGCGCGGGTTCCGCGTGCCGTGGTCACCCGTGCTGCCGATCCTCTCCGCCGCGCTGTGCGTCTGGCTCATGTTGAACCTCACGACCCTCACGTGGGTGCGGTTCCTCGTGTGGCTCGCGATCGGCGTCGTGATCTACCTGCTCTACGGCCGGCGCCGCTCCCGGGTCGCGGGCGAGATGGTCAGCGAGGTCGAGCTGCCGTCGCCGCAGGGGGCGCCGCCGATCGGGTGACCCCGCCGGCCCCGCCCCCCGCGCGGCCGGCCCCGCTGGCCCCGCCCGCCGCTCCGGCGCAGCACCACCCACTTCCGTTTCTCAGGAGATCCACGGGCGTGAAGCCTCGTCGGTCGGCGTGTCGTCCTGAGAAGCGTTGGGTCCGGCGGGGTGCGTCCTGAGAAACGCTGTCGGGTCGAGTCGTCCTCAACAGCGGTGCGGCACGGATGCTCCGCCCACACGTTCCGCGGCCTCGGTCGGTCGCGTCGGGGCTCGGGGCAGGCTCGCGGCGTGCCCGACGTGCCCGACGTTTCCGACCTGCTCGCCCGACTCGGTGGGATCGCCACCCGCGACCAGCTCATCGCGGGTGGGATCCGCGGCGCCGAGATCTCCGTCGCCGTGGCTGCCGGACGGGCGCGACGGATCCGCCGGGCCCACTACGGATCGCCCGGCGCACCCGCCGCCGGCATCTCGGCGGTCCGGATCGGCGGACGGCTGGGCTGTGTCAGCGCGGCGGCGACGCTCGGGATCTGGACGAACGACGACGGCCGCGTGCACGTGTCATTGCCGGCGAATGCAGCGAGGCTGCGGACGAACCGGGCGCTCGTGGCCAGTGCCGAGCCGCTCTCCTCGGATCGCCAGCTCCTCGAGGTCGAACTTCACTGGGTCGATGTCCCGGTCGGCGCCCGGGGTCCGGGGGAGTCGGCCTGGCGGGTGCCCGTGCCTCGCGCACTCGCGCAGATCGCGGCGTGTCGGCCGCGCCTCGAGGTGCGCGCGGCGTTCGAATCCGCCGTCAACGCGCGCCTTCTCTCACTCGTCGACGCGCAACGCCTGCTCGACGACGCAGCGCCGCGGCGCCTCGGTCCGCTGACGCTGAACGGCCTCGACGGATCCGGTGCGGAGACCTACCTCGCCGACGAGTTCCGTCGGCTCGGCATCGCATTCGCGCAGCAGGTGCCGTTCGCCCGCGTCGGGTTCGTCGACTTCCTGGTCGAAGGATGCCTCGTCGTGGAGGTCGACGGCTTCGGATTCCACTCCGGTCGCGCCGAGTTCCGCCGCGACCGCGCGCGTGATCGCGTCATGCTGCGCAACGGCTTCCCGACGCTCAGGATCCCCGCGGACGAAGTGCTGGCAGACGCGCCGGGTGCGGCGCTCGAGGTCGTGGCGTTGGCGGCGCTGCGCCGCTGAGGAGCCGATCGGGCCCGCAGCATCCGCACCGCCCACTCGTCGTTCGACCGACCCGCCCCCTGCGGCCGAGTCGCCGTTCTCAGGACGACGCCGGCGCTGCGCACCTGAATCAGGAGAATACGGGGCCTTCACGGCGCGATCGACCGAATACTCCTGAGAAGAGCGGATGGCGGCGCGAGCGCGAGCGCGGGCGTGGGCGCGGCCGCGAGCCCGGGCACGTCCAGTCGTGCCGGCGCGGGTCAGCTCGGGTCGTTGATCGCGAGCAGCAGGTGCCCGCTCGACACCGTGGTGCCCGCCTCGGCGTTGATGAGGCCGATGACGCCGTCCTTGTGGGCGACGATCGGCTGCTCCATCTTCATGGCCTCGAGCACGAGCACGAGGTCGCCCTTGACGACCTTGTCGCCCTCGGCGACGGCGACCTTCACAACGGTCGCCTGCATGGGCGCCTTCACGGCGTCGCCGGCCACGGTGTCCACGGCGTGCGAGACGTTGCGCCGGCGCGGGGCGGGGCCCGCGGTCGCAGTGCCGGCCGACGCCGAGCCGCCGAGGAGCTTCTTCGGCAGGGTCACCTCGATGCGGCGGCCGCCGACCTCGACGACCACGTCGGTGCGCGCGGCCGGACCGGCCGACTCGGCGAGCTCGCCCGACCACGGCTCGAGCTGGTTGTCGTACTCGGTCTCGATCCAGCGCGTGTAGACCGAGAACGGCTGGTCGCCCTCAGGCGCGAACGCGGGGTTGCGCACGATGTCTCGGTGGAACGGCAGCACCGTGGGGAGGCCGGCGACCTCGAACTCGTCGAGGGCGCGGCGGGCGCGCTCGAGCGCGTCCTTGCGGGTGGCGCCGGTCACGATGAGCTTCGCGAGCAGCGAGTCGAACGCGCCCGAGATCTCGTCGCCGCTGGTGACGCCGGAGTCGATGCGGACGCCGGGGCCGCCGGGGAAGCGCAGCTGGTGCACGGGGCCGGGCGCGGGGAGGAAGTTGCGGCCCGGGTCTTCGCCGTTGATGCGGAACTCGATCGAGTGGCCGGTCGTCACGGGATCGGGGTAGTCGAGCACGCCGCCCTCGGCGAGGCGGAACTGCTCGCGCACGAGGTCGAGGCCGGTGACCTCCTCGGACACGGGGTGCTCCACCTGCAGGCGGGTGTTCACCTCGAGGAACGAGATCGTGCCGTCCTGGCCGACGAGGAACTCGCAGGTGCCGGCGCCGACGTAGCCGACCTCCTTGAGGATGGCCTTCGACGCCTCGTACAGCAGGCGGTTCTGCTCCTCGGTGAGGAACGGCGCGGGCGCCTCCTCGACGAGCTTCTGGTGGCGACGCTGCAGCGAGCAGTCGCGCGTCGAGACGACGACGACGTTGCCGTGCTCGTCGGCGAGGCACTGGGTCTCGACGTGGCGGGGCTTGTCGAGGTACTTCTCGACGAAGCACTCGCCGCGGCCGAACGCGGCGACCGCCTCGCGGGTGGCCGACTCGAAGAGCTCGGGCACCTCCTCGCGCGTGCGGGCGACCTTGAGGCCGCGGCCGCCGCCGCCGAAGGCGGCCTTGATCGCCACGGGCAGGCCGTGCACGTCGACGAACTCGAGCACCTCCGCGGCATCCGCCACCGGGTTGAGCGTGCCCGGCGCGAGCGGGGCGCCGACCTTCTCGGCGACGTGGCGGGCCGAGACCTTGTCGCCGAGGCGCTCGATGGCCTCGGGCGACGGGCCGATCCAGATGAGGCCGGCGTCGATGACAGCGCGGGCGAAGTCGGGGTTCTCGGCGAGGAAGCCGTAGCCGGGGTGAACCGCGTCGGCGCCGGAGCGGCGGGCGACCGAGAGGAGCTTGTCGATCACGAGGTACGTCTCGGCGCTCGTCGTGCCGTCGAGCGCGTAGGCCTCGTCGGCGAGCTTCGCGTGACGCGCGTCGCGGTCCTGGTCGGCGTACACGGCGACCGAGCCGATGCCGGCGTCACGGGCGGCGCGGATGACGCGGACGGCGATCTCTCCACGGTTGGCGATGAGGACCTTGGTGATACGCGGCATAATCCTCAAGCCTATTGGGCCGCCTCCGCTCGCCTTTGGATTGCTTCCACAAAAAAGGCCGATGACCCTTGCGGGCGTCGACAATGGTCGTCAGCGGCGATTCCAAAGCGACGGCCAGTCCGCGCCGAGCTCCCGCACCAGGTCGCGCAGCGTCGAGAGCGACAGTCCGACGACCGTCGACGGGTCGCCCTCCACGCGCCGGATGAACGGCCCGCCGAGGCTGTCGATGGTGAACGCGCCCGCGACGAGCAGCGGCTCGCCCGTGGCGATGTAGGCGTCGATCTCGGCCTCGTCGAGCGCCGCGAAGCGGACGGTCGCGACATCCGCCCGCCCGACGGCTCCGTTGGCCCGCCCGCCGCGGTGGTCGATGAGCCAGTGGCCCGACCACAGGTCGCCGTGGCTGCCGTTCTGCGAGAGCCAGCGCTCGCGGGCGACCTCGGGCAGGTGCGGCTTGCCGTGGATGGCACCCCCCGTGAGGAACGCCGAGTCGCCTCCGAGGATGAGGCCGTCGATCGGCTCGCCCTCGTGCTCGCGCCCGACGACGGCCTCGGCCTTCAGCCGGGCGAGCAGCTGCACCATCTCGGGCGCCTCGAGCGGGCCGGATGCCGCCTCCGCCGCCGCGACGGCCGCTGACTCGTCGACGCCGGGCGCGATCGCGATCGGCTCGATGCCGGCGGCCCGGAGCGTCTGGAGCCGGGCGGGCGACGTCGAGGCGAGGTAGAGGCGCATGTCCCCATCCTGCCGCGCCCGGTGCGCGCTGTGGAATGCTCGGAGCATGGCCGAGTCCCGTCGCCCCCGCCGTCCGAGCCCCCGAGCCCGGGGCGCTCGGCGACCCGCCCCCTCCTCGGCCGCGCCGACCGCGCCGCCCACCGACGGTCCCGTGGTCGAGCTCGACGTCGAGCGGGTGGCGCACGGCGGCGTCTTCGTCGCCCATCACGAGGGCCGCGTCGTGTTCGTGCCCGACGCGATCCCGGGCGAGCGGGTGCGGGCGCGCATCACCGACCGCCGCCACGACCGCTTCTGGCGCGCCGAGACGCTCGAGGTGCTCGACGCGTCGCCCGACCGGCAGGAGCACGTCTGGGCGGAGGCCTCCGTCGAGCGCCCGCCCGAGCGGCGCGCCGGGGGAGCGGAGTTCGGCCACATCCGCATCGACCGCCAGCGCGCGCTCAAGGCCGAGGTGCTCGGCGACGCCCTCCGCCGCTTCGGCGGCGTCGAGCACGACGTCGACGTGCGGGAGATCGACCCGGCGCTCGCGCCCGGCGTGTCCGCCGACGGCACCGGCTGGCGCACCCGCGTGCGGCTGCAGGTCGCCGAGGACGGCGAGGTCGGCCCGTACGCCGCACGCAGCCACACGGTCGTGCCCGTGGCATCCGTGCCCCTGGCCGTCGCGTCGCTGGGCGAGCTCGCGCCGCTGTCGTCGCGCTTTCCGGGCGCACGCGCCGTCGACCTCGTCGCGCCGAGCGTCGGCGAGCCGGCCCTCGTGGTCCTCGACGCCGAGCGGATGCCCCGGAGCGGCCCGCGCCCGACGATCACCGAGCGGGTCGGCGACCGCACGTTCGTCCTCGATCGCGACGGGTTCTGGCAGGTGCACCGCGGCGCGGCGGCCACGCTCACACGGGCCGTGCAGGACGCCGTCGATCCGGCGCTGTTCGACCCCCGGGCGGCGAACCTCGACCTCTACGGCGGCGTCGGACTGCTCGCGGCGGCCGTGGGCGACCGCTTCGGCGACGCGGTGCGCATCACGACGGTCGAGGCCGACACGCGGGCCACCGAGCACGCCGGCGCGAACCTCGCGGAGTGGGTGGGCTCGCGGGCGGTTACCGCGCGCGTCGACCGCTTCCTCGAGGACCTCGCGGATGCCGCGACCGCCGCCGAGCTCGCACGACTCAGGGACGCGACCGTCGTGCTCGACCCGCCGCGCTCGGGGGCGGGTCGCGCCGTCGTCGACCGCCTCGCGGAGCTGCGGCCGCGCCAGCTCGTCTACGTCGCCTGCGACCCGGTCGCGCTCGCCCGCGACGTCGGGCTGCTGCGGGAGCGCGGGTACGAGCTCGACGAGGTGGTCGCGTTCGACCTCTTCCCGAACACGCATCACGTCGAAGCCGTCGCGAGGCTGACCGCTATCGTGTGAATGTCGGGAAAGGGGGACGGCGTGACGGATGCACCGAAGCTCGACACGGCCGCCACGGTCGCCATCGTCGACGACCACGAGGCGGTGCGCCTCGGACTCCGCGCGGCCTGCCGCGACGCCGGCTACGAGGTGGTGGCCGAGACCTCGAACGTGCCCGAGCTGCTCGCGGCGCTCGACGGGCACTCCTGCGACGTGGTCGTGCTCGACCTCTCGCTCGGCGACGGCTCGTCCGTCACCGAGAACGTGCGCGCGGTGCTCCAGACCGGCAGCGCCGTGCTCGTGCACAGCATCGCCGACCGCGTCGCCGCGGTGCGCGAGGCGCTCGCCGCGGGAGCCGCGGGCGTCATCCCGAAGGCCTCGCCCATGTCGACCGTGATCTCGGCGATCGCCACCGTCGCGCGCGGCGAGGTGCTCAACAACGTGGAGTGGGCGAGCGCGATCGAGGCCGACCGCGACTTCGCCAAGGCGCAGCTCGGGCGGCGCGAGCGCGACGTGCTGCACCTCTACGCGTCGGGGCTGCCGCTGAAGCTCGTGGCGATGCAGCTCGGCATCGCGCACTCCACCGCGCGCGAGTACCTCGACCGCATCCGCGCGAAGTACGTCGAGGTCGGACGCCCCGCGCCCACGAAGGTCGACCTGCTGCGCCGCGCGGTCGAGGACGGCATCCTGCCGGGCCTCGACGTCGAAGGCGGGGATGCCCGCCGCTGAGTGGCGGGTCGCGCGACTCGCGACGCGCCGTCGGACCGCGGTCACCAGGGCGCAGGTCGAGACGATCTCGGGCCGTGCGCTCGGCCTCTTCGGCCTGGTGTTCGGCGCGCAGACCGTGCCGATGGCGCTCGAGCAGTCGGCCGCGCTCATCGAGGGCGCGGGCGCCGCGCTCATGGCGGTGCTCTACGGGTCGCTCGTCGCGGTCGCCGCCGCGTCGATCGCGAAGCTCGCCGTGCGCGGTGCGGCCTTCGCGTTCGCCGCCCTGTACGTGCTCGCCCTGGTCGCCTGGCCGTTCCTCGTGGCCGATCCCGCTGCCCTCGCCGGCCAGACGCCGTGGCTCTACTACATCTGCACGGTCGCCACGACGGCCGCCGTGGTCGCCCTGCCGGCTCCGGTCGCGACGGTCTACACGCTCGTCGTGCCGATGATCTACGGCGTCATCCGGCTGCTGCCGGCGGGCGGCGAGGCGGACCCGCTCCTCGCGGTGCTCGACGCGATGTACGCGATCATCCTGGGCGTCGTGGTGCTCATCATCGTGGTCATGCTGCGCCAGGCCGCGGAGTCCGTCGACACGGCGCAGGAGGCGGCGCTCCAGCGGTACGACCTCGCCGCGCGCCAGCACGCGACCGAGAACGAGCGCGTGAAGGTCGACGCGCTCGTGCACGACAGCGTGCTCACCACCCTGCTGTCGGCGGCGGCCGCCGACTCGCCCGAGGAGCAGGACCTCGCCGCGCGGATGGCCCGCGATGCGGTGAAACGGCTGGACGAGGCGGGCGCCGCAGGGCCGCGCGCGCTCGACCGCGTGGGGCTGCCCGTGCTCGTGCGTCGACTGCGCGCCGCGCTCACGACGTTCTCGGCGCCGTTCGCGGTGCGCGTCGTCAACGCCGGCGGGGTCGAGCTTCCCGTCGAGGCGGTGGAGGCGCTCTATTCCGCGACGGTCCAGGCGATGGTGAACAGCATGCAGCACGCCGACGAGCCCGGGCGCAGCACGCGGCGCGAGCTGCGCATCCGCGGGGTGCGCCTCGGGGGCGCCGTCATCGAGGTGGCCGACAACGGCGCCGGCTTCGAGCGCGGCGAGGTGCCCGACGAGCGCCTCGGCCTGCGGGTCTCCATCGAGGAGCGCATGGCGAACGCCGGGGGTGCGGCGGAGATCGCCTCCCGCCCGGGCCAGGGGACGCTCGTCACGGTGTCGTGGCCGGCCGATGACGACGAGGCGGACGACGCATGATCACCGTCCCCCGCTGGCTGCTGCTCGTGCTCGGAGCGATGTTCTCGGCGTACCACGTGATCCTCGGCATCTACTCGCTCAACGTGCCGGCCTCGCCGTGGCCCGCCATCGTCGCCCTCGTGCTGTACTCGGTGGCGACCATCGCGAGCCTGTGGCCTGTGCAGCGGATCCGGATGCCCGACTGGCTCGCCGCGTTCGACCTGGCGGTCTGCATCGTGCTGCCGCTGCTCGTCACGAGCCAGCTCGACGCGAACGCGCAGAACGGTTACGCCACCTGGTACGTCGCGGCCGTCGGCACCCTGATGACGATCGCCGCGGCGCGCCGGCAGCTCGCGGCGGCCTGGCTCGGCGTCATCGCACTCGCCGTGCAGAGCGTCGTCTGGGACGGCGTGCTCTCGCTCGGCACGCTCGGCGTCATCGGCAGCATCGTGTGGGTGGGGATCGCGCACATGCTGACCGCGGCGCTCACGACCGCGGCTCGCGAGACCCGCCGCTATGCGCAGGCCGAGCGCGAGGCCGCCGCCTGGCAGGCCGCCCAGGACGCGCACCTGTTCGAGGGCCGCATGCGCCTCGCGCAGACGAACCGCATCGCGGCGCCCATGCTCCGCCGCATCGGCGACCGCGAGGGACGCCTCACCGACGACCAGCGGCGCGAATGCCGCATGCTCGAGGCCGCGATCCGCGACGAGATCCGCGGTCGGATGCTGCTGACCGACGCCGTCCGCGCCGAGGTGCAGCGGGCGCGCGAGCGCGGCACGGTCGTGACCCTGCTCGACGAGGGCGGCATCGACGACCTCGACGAGCCGACGCGCGACCGCGTGCTCTCGCGTCTCGCGGAGGCCGTCGCGGGCTCGAGCGCCGATCGCATCATCGCGCGCACGGCGGCGGAGGGGTCGGCCGTGGCGGTCACCGTCGTGGGCCTGCGCGAGCCCGAGGGCGTCCTGCCGTCGGACAGCACCGACGACCTCGAGGTCGAGTTCTGGCTGGAGATCCCGCGCACCTGAGTCGCGCACGCACTCGATCGGCGCGCACACGGTGGATCGGTCCCGGACATGAAGGTGGGGGCCGGTCAGCGACCGGCCCCCATCAAGCCCGAGCCACGGCGACAACCCGAATATCGCCCTGACTCGCCCCCAACGGTCACCGGTTACCCGACCGGTGACGGTGGCGACTCCACAGGGGAGCCTGCGAGAACAATACTGGCGCACTCCGGGCGGATCGCAAAGTCATCATTTGTGAGGACACGGCGACGTTCGGGGGACACGCGAGGGGCTCGGCGCCCTCGTTCGCCCGGAATTCAGCTGATGCAGCGGGTACACCGTCCCCCGACGCATCTCGCGAAACGGGGGACATCCGGATTCAGGCGCGGGGGCGCGCCCAGTTGCCGGTTCCGACGGTGAGCGGCGCGCGCATCGCACCGCTCGATCGGACCCAGCGATCGCGCCCGGTTTCCTCCGCGGCCGCTTCCGGGACGCCCTCGTCGAGAGCCGCCAGGAGGACCGCGGTGACGGCGGCGGCCTCCTCGTCGGTCACGTCGCGCGTGACGAAGCGGAGGGCCGCGGCGCGCTCGTCGCCCTCGGCTGCGCCGGCGCCGCCGGCCGTGTAGTCGTCGACCATGGTTCCCCCTAGAGCGGGATGTTCCCGTGCTTCTTCGGCGGCAGGCTCGCGCGCTTGGTGCGCAGCGTGCGCAGCGCCTTGACGATCGCGACGCGGGTCGCCGCGGGCTCGATGACGCCGTCCAACTCGCCGCGCTCGGCCGCGAGGAACGGCGACGCCACGTTGTAGGTGTACTCGTTGGCGAGCTGCGTGCGCACCGCGGCGACATCCTCGCCGGCCTCCTCGGCCCGCTTGATCTCCGCGCGGTAGAGGATGTTGACGGCGCCCTGCCCGCCCATGACGGCGATCTCGGCGGTCGGCCACGCGAGGTTGATGTCGGCGCCGAGCTGTTTCGAGCCCATGACGATGTACGCGCCGCCGTAGGCCTTGCGCGTGATCACGGTCACGAGGGGAACGGTCGCCTCGGCGTACGCGTAGAGCAGCTTCGCGCCGCGTCGGATGACGCCCGTCCACTCCTGGTCGGTGCCCGGCAGGTAGCCCGGCACGTCGACGAGCGTGAGGATCGGGATCGAGAACGCGTCGCAGAACCGCACGAAGCGCGACGCCTTCTCGCCGGCGGCGATGTTCAGCGTGCCCGCCATCTGGCTCGGCTGGTTCGCGATGATGCCGACCGAGCGGCCCTCGATGCGGGCGAACCCGATGAGCACGTTGGGCGCGTAGAGCGGCTGCACCTCGAGGAAGTCCGCGTGGTCGACGATGCCCTCGATGATCGAGTGCATGTCGTACGGCTGGTTCGGCGAGTCGGGGATGATCGTGTTCAGGCGACGGTCGTCGTCGGTGATCTCGAGCTCGACGTCGGCGTCGTAGACCGGGGCATCCGTCATGTTGTTGTCGGGCAGGAACGAGACCAGCGTGCGCGCGTAGTCGAGCGCGTCGGACTCGTCGCTCGCGAGGTAGTGCGCGACGCCCGAGACGGTGTTGTGCGTGAGCGCACCGCCGAGCTCCTCCATGCCGACGTCCTCGCCGGTGACGGTCTTGATCACGTCGGGGCCGGTCACGAACATCTGGCTCGTCTTGTCGACCATGATGACGAAGTCGGTGAGCGCGGGGGAGTACACCGCACCGCCAGCCGCCGGGCCGCAGACGATGGAGATCTGGGGGATCACGCCGGACGCCGCGGTGTTGCGCCGGAAGATCTCGCCGTACTTGCCGAGGGCGACCACGCCCTCCTGGATGCGTGCGCCGCCCGAGTCGAGGATGCCGATGATCGGCACGCCGAGCTTCAGCGCGAGCTCCATGACCTTGATGATCTTCTCGCCGGCGACCTCGCCGAGCGAGCCGCCGAAGATCGTGAAGTCCTGCGAGTACACCGCGACCTGCCGGCCGTGGATCGTGCCGGTGCCGGTCACGACCGCGTCGCCGTAGGGGCGCTTGGCGTCCATGCCGAACGCGTGCGTGCGGTGCCGCACGAACTCGTCGAGCTCCACGAACGAGCCGGGGTCGAGCAGCTCGGCGATGCGCTCGCGCGCGGTCATCTTGCCCTTGGCGTGCTGCTTCTCGATGGCCGCCTCGCCCGACGCGGTCACGGCTTCGTGATAGCGCTGCTTGAGGTCGGCGAGCTTGCCGGCGGTCGTGAAGAGGTCGGGGCCGTCAGTCGCTTCGGTCACGCCGTTCACTCTACCGGCGAGCATCCCGGGCACTTCGTTGACGGATTCCTACAAATCCTCCCGCCGACCTCGTGCATTCCCGTGACGTGCCCACCTGCGGGAGGATGTGGGCATGGACCTTCCCCTGAGCCGCGCGGCGGTCCCGCGCCTCGAGTTCCTCGCCACCGCCGGGTCGACGAACGACGAGCTGCGCACGGCCGCGAACGGGGCGGATGCCGCGGCCTGGCCGCATGGCGCCGTCATCGTGACCGACGACCAGACGAGCGGCCGCGGCCGCCTCGGACGCACCTGGTCGGCACCGACGGGCAAGACACTCGCGATCTCGGTGCTCCTGCGCCCGGAGCTGCCGGGCGGCGCGCCGTTCCCGTCCGAGGGCTACGGCTGGATCCCGCTCATCGCGGGGGCCGCGATGACCGAGGCTGTGCGCCGGGCCGTCGAGGGCGCGGCATCCGCTCGAGCCGACGACGCCGAGGAGGACGACGGCACCGGCGGCGTCGAGGTCGAGCTCAAGTGGCCGAACGACGTGCTCGTGTCGGGCTACAAGGTGTGCGGCATCCTCTCGGAGCTGCTGCCCCCTTCGACGGGCTCGGCCTCTTCGACGGGCTCAGGGACCCCAGCCGTCGTCGTGGGCGCCGGCCTCAACCTCACGCTCGACGAGCACGACCTGCCCACGCTGACGTCGACGTCGCTGCTGCTCGTCACGGGCGTGCAGCCCGACGCCGACCGCGTGCTGGCCGACTACCTGGGCACGTTCCTCTCGCTCGTGCGCGCGTTCGCCGAGCACGGCGCGGATGCCGCGGCGAGCGGCATCGCCGACCGGGTCAGCTCGCTCTGCGGCACGCTCGGCGCCGAGGTGCGCGTCGAACTGCCGGGCGGACACGAGCTGCTCGGCGTGGCCGAGCGGCTCGACGCCGACGGCCGACTGCTGGTCCGCGACCGGAATGGGGAGGCGCAGGCTGTCGCCGCCGGGGACGTCACGCACCTGAGGTATTAATGGGCGTATGAGCTCAGCCGCGAGCCAGGCTGCCGCCCAGCCTGCAGCATCCGTCGAGCGCGTGGTCGCACGCGTCCGCCGGCACGCGCGGATCCTCATCCTGCCGGTGCTCCTGCTCGTGGCGACCGCCGGCGCGGCGACGTACCTGCTCCTCACCCTTCCCGAGGTGTGGCAACTCATCGCCGTCGGGGTGGTCGCGCTCCTCATCGTGGTCCTGGGCTGCCTGCTCCCGTTCGTCTCGTGGCTCGCACGCCGCACGACCATCACGACGCGGCGCATCATCCTGCGCAGCGGGGTCTTCGCGCGCGTGCGGCAGGAGCTGCTGCACAGCCGTGGGTACGACGTGACCGTGCGGCGCACGTGGCTGCAGAGCGCGTTCGGCTCGGGCGACGTGCGCGTGAACACCGGCCACGAGCGGCCGTTCGTCATCCGCGACGTGCCGAAGCCGTTCCAGCTGCAGGCGGCCCTCGACGAGCTCATGGAGGCCGCGCACAGCCTCGTCGCGGACCGGCGGCGTGCCGAGCAGTCCACGCTGTTCGACGGCGACACGATCGCCTGGGGCGGCCGCTGAGGCGTCGCCGCGTCGGTGCGGGCATCGCTCGGGTCGAGCGCGGTCGTGCGTCCTGCGCGGTGCCGCGGCATCCGCTGGGGGGCGTAACGTAGACGGGTGGTTCCGCGCGCCCCCGAGCGCGGGACGCGCGATGAAGGGTTCCACGTGGCCGACGAATGCATCCACGGTTTCGACGACGGCCTCTGCGCCATCTGCTTCCCGCCGAAGGAGCCCGAGCCGAAACCGGCCGCCAAGGCCGCGCCTCGGGCGCGGGCGGGCACGACGCGTGCGGCGCGACCGGCCGCCCGGGTCGCCGGCGCCTCGCGGGCGGCGACCTCGCTCGTCGACGCGCCAGTCGACCCCAAGTCGGTGCGCATCTACCACGTGACCCACGTGGAGAACCTCGCCCCGATCCTCGGCTCGGGCGCGGTGCTGGCGGATGACGCCGGCGCGACCCCCGTCGTCGACCTCGCGGCACCCGATGCGCGGGAGTTCCGCCGTTCGGCCGCCGTCGAGGGCGTCGACGCCGTCGTCGCCGACTACGTCCCGTTCCTGCTCTCCACCGACGCGCACGTCTGGAACGCCATCCGCACCGGCACGCCAGACCCGCGGCTGTCGGTCGAGGCGGTGCAACGGCCCCCGGCCGACCACGTGATCCTCGTGAGCTCGGTCGCCTCCGCCGTCGGCGCGCGCACCGAGACCGCGGGCACCGTGGTCGTCACCGACGCGGATGCCGCGACGGGCGGCGTCGGCTCGGCGTCGGCCTGGCCCGACGTGCTCCGGATGCTGCAGCGGCTCCATCGCGAGGACGACGGGGCCCGCCTGCGCTCGGCGGAGTTCCTCGTGCGCGAGCTGCTCCCGCTCGAGCGCGTGCTGCTCATCGCCGTTGGCAACGACCGCGTCCGCGACCGCGTCCGTTCGGCGCTCGACGCGGTGGGCGTCAGGACCCGGGTGGCGGTGTACCCGCCGTGGTTCCAGCCGACGGTCGAGGAGCCGGAGGCGTAGCCGCGGCATCCGTCGACCGCTCGTCGTCGGCGGGCACGATCGCCGCGCGCTCCTCGGGCGGCGTCGGCTCCTCGAAGAGGGTGCGCTGCGCCTCCTCGACGCGCTCGAGGTTCGAGAGCCCGTCGGCGCGGTGGTGGCCGAAGACCCAGTAGCGGTAGAGCAGGAAGCGGAACGCCGTGCCGAGCGCGAGCCCGATCACGTTGGACGAGACGTTGTCGGCGAAGAGGCTCGTGTAGCCGAGCACGTGGTGGCTGATCCAGAGGCAGCCGAGCGCGATGAGCATGCCGCCGACGGAGACGATCGCGTACTCCACGAACTCGCGCACGTAGTTGCGGCGGCGATGGTGGCGGAAGGTCCAGTACCGGTTGCCGAGCCAGTTGAAGATGATCGCGACGCTCGTCGAGATGGTCTTCGCGCCGATCGCCGACTGCGCCCAGTGGTCGTCGCCGAACACGCCGAGGCGCAGGAGGTTGAACAGCACCACGTCGATGACCAGGCCGATGAGCCCCACCACGCCGAACTTCACGAGATACGCCAGCAGGCCGTGCCACAGGCGGGCGAACGCACTGCCGACGGTGGTGGTCACCGGCACATCCTATGCCGTCGGGGTCGGCCTAGACTGAACGGGGCGTCCCATCGGGGCGTCGTCTCGGCCGACGGCGAATGGAGTGTGCACGAGTGCGGGTCGGAGTGATCGGCGGCGGGCAGCTCGCCCGGATGATGATTCCCGCGGCGATCGAACTCGGCGTCGAGTTGCGCGTGCTGGCCGAGGCCGAGGGCATGTCCGCGGCGCTCGCGGCCGACCGCGTGGGCGACTACACCGACGCCGAGACCGTGCTCGCGTTCGCGCGCGACGTCGACGTCGTGACGTTCGACCACGAGCACGTGCCGCAGGACGTGCTTCGCCTGCTCGTCGACGAGGGCATCCCCGTGCACCCCGGCCCCGACGCGCTCCGCTTCGCGCAGGACAAGCTCCTCATGCGCGAGCGGCTCTCCGAGCTCGGCCTCCCCGTGCCCGACTGGGCCCGCGTCACGACGACAGGGGAGCTCGACGACTTCATCGCCGACCATGGTGGCTCCGCGGTCGTGAAGACGCCGCGTGGCGGCTACGACGGCAAGGGCGTGCGCGTGGTGCGCTCGGCGGCCGAGGTCGCCGAGTGGTTCGCCACCGTCGCCGAGGACGGCCGTGGCGGCGCCCTGCTCGCCGAGGAGCTCGTCGACTTCCGCCGCGAGCTCGCGCAGCTCGTGGCCCGCCGCCCGTCGGGCGAGGTCGCGGCCTGGCCGCTCGTCGAGACCGTGCAGGTCGGCGGGGTCTGCAGCGAGGTCATCGCGCCCGCGCCGCGCTCGGCCGGGCGTCTCGCCGACGTCGCCGCCGACGTGGCCATCACCATCGCCGAGGGCGTCGGCGTCACGGGCGTGCTCGCCGTGGAGCTCTTCGAGACGACCGACGACCGCGTGCTCGTGAACGAGCTCGCCATGCGCCCGCACAACAGCGGGCACTGGTCGATGGACGGCTCGACGACCGGCCAGTTCGAGCAGCACCTCCGCGCCGTCCTCGACCTGCCGCTCGGCGGCACGGGCAGCCACGAGGCGTGGAGCGTCATGGTGAACGTGCTCGGCGGCCCCGCCGAGGGCTCGCTCGCCGACCGCTACGCGGAGGCGCTGGCGGGGCATCCGACCGTGAAGCTGCACAACTACGGCAAGGCGCCCCGGCCCGGCCGCAAGGTCGGCCACGTCACGGCGATCGGGGCCGACCTCGACGACGTCGTGTACGAGGCGCGCGCGGCGGCCGCCGTCTTCCAGGACTGAGGGTTTCGGGGGACGCCGTCGCGGCACTGCGCGCCCTCCGGGCATCTCACAGCACCTCGCCTTAGGATTCTCGGGTGACTGCAGCAACCACCCCGCTCGTGGGCGTCGTGATGGGCTCCGACTCCGACTGGAACGTGATGCGCGAGGCATCCGAACTGCTCGACGAGTTCGGCGTCGCGCACGAGGTGGAGGTCGTCTCCGCGCACCGCACGCCCGAGAAGATGATCGCGTACGGCAAGGAGGCCGCCGGCCGCGGCCTCAAGGTGATCATCGCGGGCGCCGGGGGAGCTGCGCACCTGCCGGGCATGCTCGCCTCGGTCACCACCCTCCCGGTCGTCGGCGTGCCCGTGCCGCTGTCGCGCCTCGACGGGCTCGACTCGCTGCTCTCGATCGTGCAGATGCCCGCCGGCGTGCCCGTCGCGACCGTGTCCATCGGCGGCGCCCGCAACGCCGGGCTGGTCGCCGTCAAGATCCTCGCGACGTCGGATGCCGCGCTCACCACGGCGCTCGCCGACTACGCGACCGCCCTCGCCGCCCTGGTCGAGGAGAAGAACGAACGGCTGAAGTCCACCCGATGAGCCTCGCCGCCAGCCCGATCCGCTACCCCGACCTGGGGTCCCGCACGGTCATGACTCGCCGCGCGTGGTGGCTGGTCGTGCTCAACGTGCTGATCCCGGGCTCCGCGCAGGTGCTCGCGGGCGACCGCAAGCTCGGCCGGTTCGGGCTGGGAGCGACGCTCACGCTGTGGTTCCTCGCGCTCGTCGCGCTCGTGGTGTGGATCTTCTGGCCCGCCGTGCTCTACACGGTGTTCTCGACGACCATCACGCTCTGGGTGGTCGCGGGCGTGCTCGCGTTCTACGCCGTGCTCTGGGCCATCCTCACCCTCGACACGCTCCGGCTCGTGAAGCTCGTGAAGACCGCGCCGTCGGCTCGCGCCGCGGTCGCGGCGCTCTCGGTCGTGCTCATGGTGCTCGTCTCGGGCACGGCCGCCTACGGCGCGTACCTCGCGACGACCGCGAGCGGCTTCCTCTCGTCGGTGTTCGTCGCGGGGCCCAGCGAGCCGCCCATCGACGGGCGGTACAACGTGCTGCTGCTCGGCGGCGACGCCGGGCCCGACCGCGACGGACTGCGCCCCGACAGCATCCGGGTCGTCAGCATCGACGCCGAGACCGGCCAGGCCGTGACCATCGGCCTGCCGCGCAACATGGTCGACGTGCCGTTCGACGACGACTCACCGCTGAAGGCGGTCTATCCCGAGGGCTACGGCGCGATCGACGGCTGCGAGGTCGACGTCTGCATGCTCAACTCGATCTACACCGAGGTCGAGCTGAAGAGCCCCGACATGTACCCGAACGCGGTCGCCGAGGGCTCCGAGCCCGGCATCGAGGCGATGCGGGATGCCGCGGAGGGCATCACCGGGCTGCCGATCCAGTACTACGTGCTCATCGACATGGCCGGCTTCCAGCAGCTCATCGACGCGCTCGGCGGCGTGACGATCAACGTGCCCGAGGACGTGCCGATCCACGCCGACGAGACCTTCACCACGGTCGCCGAGTGGATCCCCGCGGGCGAGCAGCACCTCGACGGCTACCACGCGCTCTGGTACGCCCGATCGCGCCACGGCACGAGCGACTACGACCGCATGGCGCGCCAGCTCCAGCTCCAGGAGGCGGTGCTCGCCCAGTTCAACGCGGCGAACGTCCTCTCGAAGTTCCAGGAGATCGCCGCGGCCGGCTCGCAGGTCGTGAAGACCGACGTGCCGCAGGGCATGCTCGGGTACTTCGTCGACCTCGCGTCGAAGACCAAGGAGCTGCCGATCATCGACGTCCCGCTGGTGCCCGACAACGGCGTGGACCCCGAGGATCCCGACTACGACTACATCCGGCAGCTCGTGCAGCAGGCCGTGTTCCCGCCCGAGACCGAGGAGCCCGCGGGCTAGGTCGGCGGGTCGGGCTGCGCCGGCGACGGATGTCGCGCCGGGAGGTGTGCGCTCCGCCGTGGGGTCTCGCTGCGGGCCCGGCCGTCAGAGGTCGGCGTGCAGCTGCCAGACCCGCTCGCCGGCGTCGCGCCAGCTGAACGCCCGACTGCGGTCGTGGCCGGTGATCGCGAGGCGCTCGGCGAGGGCGCGGTCGGACACGACGGAGGTGATGGCCGCGGCGAGCCGGTCGGCGTAGCCGTGGTCGGCCATGCCGACGGGAACGCCGAGCCCTGCGCCGGCCGAGACCTCGAGGTACGCGGGGGTGTCGGAGTGGATCACGGGCACGCCGAGGCTGAACGCCTCGATGAGCCCGGTGCCCGAGCCCTCGTCGTGGCTCGGCGCGACGTAGGCCATGGAGCCGCGCAGCACGACGGCGAGGTCGGCCGCGTCGAGGTCGTCGAGGTGCCGGATGCGCGAGGCCGCGACGCCGAGCTCCTCGGCGACCTCGGCCACGTGCTGGTCGCCCCACGACTCGGGGCCGAGCACCACGACCGGGACGTCGGGCACGCCGCGGCGTCCGAGTGCCGTGAACACGTCGACGAGGCCCTTGCGCGGCTCGAGCGTGCCGGGAACCACGATG
Source organism: Agromyces sp. NPDC057865 (assembly GCF_042796995.1). NCBI lineage: Bacteria > Bacillati > Actinomycetota > Actinomycetes > Micrococcales > Microbacteriaceae > Agromyces > Agromyces sp. NPDC057865. The sequence continues at coordinate 909,950 of NZ_JBHVMJ010000003.1, forward strand.
TACTCGCGCGGGAGCGCGAGTCGCACGGCGCGCTCCTCGGCGTCGGGCCCGATCTCGAGGCCGGATCGCGGGGCCGTGCCGATGACGCGCACCCGGTCGCCGAGGTCGGCGACCTGTTGGAGCCGCTTGGCCAGCGCGTGGGTGGGCACGACGACCGCGTCGGCGTGCTTGCGCGCGCGCTTCATCATGCCCTTCTGCCAGGTGACGGATGCCGCGCTGATCGCCTCGGGGTGGGTCCACGCGAGCACGTCGTGCACGGTCACCACGACCTGGTTGCCGCCGGCGCTGCGATCGTGCTTGCGCAGCGGCGCGAACAGGCTCGTGGCGTGGATCATGCCGCTGCCCGGCGAGGTGGTGATGCCGAGCTGCCAGGCGGCGGCGAGCTCGCGGCGCGCGAGCGACGTCTTGTAGAGGCCGGCGAGTCCGGGAACCTCGGCCTGCACCCGGTCGTAGTCCTCGGGGAGCGACGACGACACGATCGCCTCGACCTCGCAGCCGCGCGGGGAGGTCGCCACGATCGCACGGCCCAGGTCGCGGGTGTAGCGGCCGATCGGACCGGGGACTGGGGCCACGATCTGGTCGAGGATGACGCGCAGGGTGGTCGTCACGCTGCTCCTTCCGCACCGACGCCGGTCGGTGACCTGCCCACCCTAGTCCGTCGCGAACGGGCAGCGTCCGCCGTCGTCCACACGTCCGGAGAGGGCGTCAGGTGATGAGCGCCTTCAGCCAGCCGGGGATCATCCCGCGGCGCCGGACGAGGCCGTGGACGGTGCCGGTGGTGATCGCGAGGACCTGCGCGATGCGCTGCGGTCCGCTCACCATCGACACGATCATGCCGCCCATCTCGCGTCGCAGCACCGCGCCCACCCATCGCGGGCGGCGCAGCACGTTGCGGAGGATGAGGTCGATGTTGTTGCGCGCGATGTAGTACCGCCGGAACGGCGAGTGGTACTGGTAGGTCGCGATCCGGCCGCTCTCGCGGTGGCGCAGCGGGATGCCGAACGGGCGGAGCTCCGCGCGGCGCCCGATGGAGTGGCGGATGTCGGTGCCCTTCGCCACGGCGATGCGGAAGCCCCGGTCGCGCACGCGCAGGCAGTACTCGGTGTCGACGCAGTCGATCACGAGCCGCTCGTCGAACAGGCCGCCGTGCTCGAGGCACTCGCGGCTGATCACGAAGCCGGTCTGGATGGCCTCGGGCACGAGCCCGAAGCCCTCGGGCGACACCCAGGTCGGCAGGGCCGGGGCGCCGTTCACCGCGTCGACGGCGACGATGCCGAGGCGCGTGACCGCGTTGGCCCGCGCGAAGATGCCGAGCGCGATGCCGACGTAGTCCTCGGGCAGGTCGGTGTCCTGGTCGACGTTCACGACGTAGTCGGCTCCGTCGTCGAGCGCGACGCGCACGCCCGTGTTGAGCGCCGCGGCGATGCCCGAGTTGCGCTCGAGCCGGTGCACCTCGATGCCGGATGCCGCGGCATCCTCGAGCGCCGCGTCGGCCGACGGGCCGGAGCCGTCGTCGACGACGATGACCCGGTCGACCTGGCGGGCCAGGTCGCGAAGCCGGCCCACGACCCCGTCGTCGGGGTGGAACGTGGGCACCACCGCGATGACGCGGGGGGCGGATGCTGCGACGGGCGAGCTCTCACGGGGCGGTCTCGTCGAGGGCATTAGGCTAGTTTACGACCGCCGACGAGAGGATCAGATCCATCGTGACCAACGCCACGAGCACTCGGTGGCCGGAAACCCGGCCCGAGGCCCGCGTGAGCTCCGAGACGGAGCTCGCCGAGGAGCGCCTGGCCTTCGCCGACCGCATCATCGGCCTCGAGGAGCAGGTCAGGGAACTGCAGGCCGCGAGCCGGCTGACCCCGACCGAGACCGTCGCCGTCGAGGCGAACCTCGCCGGGATCAAGTCGTCGCTCACCTGGCGCGCCGGTCGCGTGGTCACCCTCCCGATCCGCGTGCTCCGGGTCGTCAAGCGCCGAGTGCTGGGATGAGCGCGGCCGATCCCGCACTCGCGGCGCGCGTCGAGGCCTGGATCGACTCGGCCGGCCACACCGCCGACGAGGTCGTGCGCACGGCTCGCGCGGTACTCGACGCCGGCTTCGACCCATCGGGCGTCAGGGTGGTGGTCGACGAGGTCGCCCACGAGGACACGTCGGAGATGATCCGCGGCGCCGAATCGGTCGGCGTGTCCATCCTGCCCGCGGACGCCGCCGAACTGAACGAGCGGTTGGCCGCCACCCGCGCGGAGTTCCTGTTCATCGTCCGCTGGGGCACGGTCGTCGGCGACGTCCTGCCGAAGGTGGTCGGCTACCTCGACCGGTTCCCCTCGATCGACCTCACCTACGGCGATTCGAGCACGGACCTGGGCATCCCGCTGCTTCGCCCGCTCTTCTCGCCGATCCGGCTGCGCAGCAACGACTACCTCGGTCCGGTGGTCGCCGCGCGGGTCGCAGCGCTCCTCGGCCTCGGCGGCTTCCGGCCCGAAGCACGTCGAGCCCAGGTCCTCGACGTCGTGCTCCGCGCCGACGCGGCCGGCCTTGTCGTGAGCCTCGACCCGCAGGTGCTGGCGACCGAGGACCTCGCCCGCGACGAGTTCGCGGGCACGTCGGCGGCACAGGCGGCCGTCGTCGCGGCGCACCTGGAGCGCATCGGCGTCGGCGCGGTCGTCGAGGAGGTCGAGCCCTTCGTGCGCCGGGTGCGCTACGACATCGTCGACGAGCCGCTCGTGTCGATCGTCATCCCGACTCGTGGGGGCAGTGCGCAGATCGCCGGCACGGATCGAGTGCTCGTCGTGGAGGCGATCCGCGGCATCGTCGAGCGCACGACCTACGCGAACCTCGAGTTCGTGGTCGTCGCGGACGCCGAGACACCCGATGCGGTCGTCGCGGAGCTCGAGGAGCTGTGCGGCGAACGCCTGCGCCTCGTGCTGTGGGACGCGCCGTTCAACTTCAGCGCGAAGATGAACCGCGGTGCCGTCGCTGCGCGCGGCGACTACCTGCTGCTGCTCAACGACGACGTCGAGGTCGTGAGCGACGACTGGATCGAGACGCTCCTCGGGCTCGCGCAGCAGGACGGCGTCGGCATCGTCGGCGCACAGCTCTACTTCGAGGACAGCACCGTCCAGCACGCCGGCCAGATCTACACGGGCGGCGTCGCCGGCCACGCCGCGTTCGGCTGGGCCGGGGGCCGGGACGACTCGATCAAGTCGATGATGACCGACCACGAGGTCTCCGGCGTCACGGCCGCCTGCGCCCTGATCGCCCGTGACCTCTACTTCGAGCTCGGCGGCTTCACGCTCGCCCTCCCCGGGAACTACAACGACGTCGACCTCAACATGAAGGTGCGCGCGACCGGGCGCTCGGCCGTGTTCAGCCCGTGGGCGCGCCTCTACCACTTCGAGTCGAAGACCCGCGACCCGCGGATCCTCGAGAGCGACCTCACGACGCTGCAGGGGCGGTGGTCCCGCCGCATGCAGGTGGAGCTGTACTCGCGCATGATGTGACGGGTCGGGCGGTCCCGCGGGAGCCGCCCGACGGCGTGCACCGATCGCGCCCGGGTCGGCGAGCGGTCGCCCGTCAGGACGTGCTGACGGCGTCCGTCGCGATCGCGTCGGCGAGCGCCTCGCGCCAGGGTCGCATCGGGGCGAGCCCTGCGGCGGCCCACGCGTCGTGGCCGAGCACCGAGTAGGAGGGTCGCGGCGCAGGACGCACGAAGGCGCTGCTGTCGGTCGGCGTGATGCGCTCAGGGTCGAGCCCCGAGTCCTCGAGCACCGCCCGCGCGAACTCGAACCAGGTCGCCTGACCCGAGTTCGTGCCGTGGTAGATGCCGGCCGGAGCGTCGGCGTCGAGCATCGCCACGAGCTGGGCGGCGAGGTCCGCGGTCCAGGTCGGCTGGCCGAGCTGGTCGTCCACGACCGACCACGTCTCGCGCGACGCCGCGAGCTGCAGCATCGTGCGCGCGAAGTTCGGGCCGTGCTCGCCGTAGAGCCAGGCGGTGCGCACCACGTACGTGCCCGCGGGATGCACCTCGAGGGCGAGCTCCTCGCCGGCGGCCTTGGTGCGGCCGTACGCGTTGATCGGGTCGCGGGGGAGGTCCTCTGCGTACGGCGTCGTGGCCCGGCCGTCGAAGACGTAGTCGGTCGAGATCGTCACGAGGCGCGCGCCGAGGCCGGCGCACGCCGCGGCGAGGTTCGCCGGTCCGGTGGCGTTGGCGGCGTACGCCTCCGCCTCATGGGTCTCCGCGTCGTCGACCTTCGTGTAGGCGGCGCAGTTCAGCACGACGTCGTGACCGCGCACCGCGGCCGCGACCGCCGCGGCATCCGTCACGTCGAGGTCGGCGCGACCGAGGGCGGTCACCTCCCGGCCGGCCAGCGCGGCCTGCAGGTCGCGCCCGAGCATGCCGGATGCCCCGGTGATCAGGTAGCGCATCGGGTCACTGCCCCTGGGCCTTGTAGCGGGCCTCGGTCGCGTCCTTCTGTGGCGCCCACCACGCCTCGTTGTCGCGGTACCACGCGATCGTGTCGGCAAGACCGGACTCGAAGTCGGAGAACTTCGGCTCCCAGCCGAGCTCGGTGCGCAGACGCGTCGAGTCGATGGCGTAGCGCAGGTCGTGGCCCGGGCGGTCGATGACGTGGTCGTAGGCGTCGGCCGGCTGGCCGAGCTGCGTGAGGATGAGCTCGACGACGTCCTTGTTGTTGCGCTCGCCGTTCGCGCCGATGAGGTAGGTCTCGCCGATCTCGCCCCGGTCGAGGATCGTGAGCACGGCGGAGGAGTGGTCGTTCGCGTGGATCCAGTCGCGGACGTTCTCGCCCTTCCCATAGAGCTTCGGCCGCTCGCCCCGGAGCACGTTGGTGATCTGGCGGGGGATGAACTTCTCGACGTGCTGGTACGGCCCGTAGTTGTTCGAGCAGTTCGAGATCGTGGCCCGCACGCCGAAGGAACGGACCCACGCGCGCACGAGGAGGTCGCTGCCGGCCTTCGTCGACGAGTACGGGCTCGACGGGTTGTAGGGCGTCGTCTCGGTGAACTTCGCCGGGTCGTCGAGCTCGAGGTCGCCGTACACCTCGTCGGTCGAGATGTGGTGGAACCGCCGATCGTGCCGGCGCGCGGCCTCGAGCAGCGTGTAGGTGCCGATGATGTTGGTGTCGAGGAACGGGCGCGGGTCCTCGAGCGAGTTGTCGTTGTGGCTCTCGGCCGCGTAGTGCACCACCGCGTCGGCCTCGGCGAAGAGCCCGTCGACGAGCTCCGCGTCCTGGATGTCGCCCTTGACGAACCGGAAGCGGTCGGCGGGCAGGCCATCGAGCGAGGCGAGGTTGCCGGCGTACGTGAGCTTGTCGAGCACCGTGACCGAGTGGTCGGTGTTCGCGAGCAGGTAGTGGACGAAGTTCGAGCCGATGAAGCCGGCGCCGCCGGTCACGAGGATTCTCATGGGTTTCGGATGTCTCCTGACGGTGATTGGGGCCGGTCGAGTCTACCGGTTCATACCTGAGGGCCATCGGCGAACGACTCGTCGGGCCGCTAGGCTGGCGGGATACCCGATCGATGGAGTCCGTGCGTATGACGATGATCGACGGCACCCATGGCGTGCCGGCCCGCGCCGACGTTCACTCGTCGTGGCTCGGTCCCGCGTCGTACTGGCAGCCTGCGCATATCGTGACGTCGGCCTGGCTCGAGCACGCCCCGTTCGGATTCTGGCTGTTCGACGAGCTGCGGCCGCGGTCGGTCGTCGAGCTCGGCACGCACTTCGGCTTCTCCTTCTTCGTGTTCGCAGAGGCGGCGCGTCGCCTCGGCCTCGCGAGCGAGCTCTTCGCACTCGACTCCTGGGAAGGCGACGACCAGGCCGGGTTCTACGAGGAGGACGTGTACGAGGCGGTCCGCACGATCGCCGAGCGGGACTACCCCGAGTCCACCCACCTGCTGAGGGGCTACTTCTCCGAGTCGCGTCACGCGATCGCCGACGACAGCGTCGACGTGCTGCACATCGACGGGCGGCACGGCTACGAAGACGCCCGCGAGGACTACCAGGAGTGGCGCAGCACGGTGCGCGACGGCGGGGTGATCCTCTTCCACGACATCGCCGAGCACGGTGAGGGATTCGGCGTGTGGCGACTCTGGGACGAACTCGCGCCGCGGCATCCGTCGTTCGCGTTCGCGCACGGGCACGGACTCGGCGTGCTCGGCGTCGGCGAGACCCGGAGTCGAGGACTCGCCGCCCTGTTCGACGCGAACGAGGCGACGGCGCGGGAGATCCGCTCCACCTACTCGAGGCTGGGCGCCGTCGTCACGCGGCAGGCGCAGCTCGAGGCGATGCCCGCGGAGGTGGACTCGCTGCACGCGCTCGTGGACTCCCTCAGGCACGAGGTCGAGCGCACGCGCGACATCGTCTCCCAGCGCGAGGCCGTCATCGACGACTTCCGCACGAGCACGAGTTGGAAGGTGACCCGTCCACTGCGTGCCGTGAGCTCGCTCCTCGGGCGCGGCCGGCGAGAGGCAGCGCGCCCAGGCGACCCACGGTAGGCTTGCATCCCGTGCAGATCCGCGAACTGAAGATCCCCGACAGCTACGAGATCACGCCTCGGCAGTTCCCCGACGAGCGCGGGGTCTTCCTCGAGTGGTACCGCTTCGATCGGCTCGAGGAGGCCGTCGGCCACCGTCTCGACCTGGCGCAGGGCAACACCTCGGTGTCGAAGCGCGGCGTCGTCCGCGGCATCCACTTCGCCGACGTCCCGCCGAGCCAGGCCAAGTACGTGACCGCCACGCATGGCTCCGTGCTCGACTTCGTCATCGACATCCGCGTGGGATCGCCGACATTCGGCCAGTGGGACTCCGTGCTGCTCGACGATGTCAATCGATGTGCCATCTACATCGCCGAGGGCCTGGGCCACTGCTTCGTGGCGCTCACCGACGACGCCACGGTCAGCTACCTCGTGACGTCGACCTTCAACGCGGAGCGCGAGCACGGCATCGACCCGACCGACCCCGAGATCGGCCTGGCGTTCCCCATCGAGGCGGACGAGCTGCTCCTCTCCCCGAAGGACACGGCGGCGCCGAGCCTCGAGGAGGCGGCCGCGTCGGGACTCCTCCCGACCTGGGCGGCCGCGCGGGCCTACTACGACGAACTCAACGGGAAGGGCTGACATGCGCGGCATCATCCTCGCCGGCGGTTCCGGCACGCGGCTGTGGCCGATCACCAAGGGCATCTCCAAGCAGCTGATGCCGATCTACGACAAGCCGATGGTCTACTACCCCCTGTCCACGCTCATGATGGCGGGCATCAACGAGGTCCTCATCATCACGACCCCCGAGTACAACGATCAGTTCCGGGCGCTCCTCGGCGACGGGTCCGCGCTCGGCATCCGGATCGAGTACGCGGTGCAGCCGAGCCCCGACGGTCTGGCGCAGGCCTTCATCATCGGCGAGGAATTCATCGGCGACGAGTCCGTCGCCCTCGTGCTGGGCGACAACATCTTCCACGGCACCGGCCTCGGGTCCGCGCTGCGCAAGCACAACGACATCGACGGCGCGCTCATCTTCGCCTACCAGGTGAGCGACCCGACCGCGTACGGCGTCGTCGAGTTCGACGAGGAGTTCACGGCGCTCTCGATCGAGGAGAAGCCAGCCGAGCCCAAGAGCAACTTCGCCGTGCCGGGACTCTACTTCTACGACAACGACGTCGTGGGCATCGCGAAGACGATCGAGCCGAGCGCACGCGGCGAGCTCGAGATCTCGACGGTGAACGAGCGCTACCTCCAGGCGGGCAAGCTGAGCGTGCAGGTGCTCGACCGTGGCACCGCGTGGCTCGACACCGGCACGTTCGAGTCGATGATGCAGGCCTCCGAGTACGTACGGGTGATCGAGGACCGCCAGGGCTTCAAGATCGGATGCATCGAGGAGATCGCCTGGCGCGCCGGATGGATCGACGACAGCCAGCTCGCGGGCCTGGCGGCGCCGCTCGTGAAGAGCGGCTACGGCGCGTACCTGCGCACGCTGCTCGCGCAGGGCACGGCCTGACGAGCCGATCGCCTGCGGCGGCGCGTGGCGTCAGCGCGTCGCGCGGCGCTCGGCGAGGGTCGAGCGCAGCCGCAGGCCGGTGAGCAGCACGACCCTGACCGGCCAGAAGAGCGGTCGCGAGTACTTCTTCCTGATGAACCGCTCGGCACTGCGGTGGTGCGCGCGGATCATGGCCGCCGACTCGCCGGCCGTGGAGTGGCCGCCCGTGTGGGTGACCTCCGCCGTCGGCGTGAAGCGATTGCGCCAACCCGCGCGCGAGAGCCGGTAGCCGAGGTCGACGTCCTCGAAGTACATGAAGAAGCCCTCGTCGAAGCCGCCGATCTCGTCGAAGGCCCGACGGCGCACGAGCACGCACGAGCCGGAGAGCCAGCCGGCGTCGCGCGCTGCGTCGGACGCGGTGGCGGCGTGGTAGCGCCGGGTCCACGGGTTCGTCGACCAGATGTTCGAGAACAGCGCATGGCCGGATCCGACGCGGATGCCTGGCACTTCGCGAGCCGAGGGGTAGACGCTGCCGTCGTCGTTGCGCACGACCGGCCCGACCGCGCCGATGTCGGCCGATCCGACTCCCGTCTGCAGTAGGCGGTCGATGGAGCCCGGGTGGAACACGACGTCGGGGTTCGTGATCATCACCCAGTCGACGTCTGCGGGCAGACCGCGGACGACCTCGTTGATCGCTCCGCCGTAGCCGAGGTTCGCGCGCATGGGGACGTAGGTCCCGCCCACCGCCGTGACGACCTCCCTGGTCGTCCCGGTGGACGGGAGGTTGTCGGCGACGAAGACCCGCGGCGGTTCGGACGCCGCGGCGGGGAGGCTGCCGAGCATGGCCCGGAGCTCGTCCTCGGAGCCGTAGCTCACCGAGACGAGGGCGACGACGGGTCGAACCGCCCCGTCGCTCATGCGACGGTCGGCGTCACGGTGCCGGTGGCCGCGAACTGCACGACGCCCGCACCGAACGGATCGTCGGCGTAGTCGAGCGTCCCGGCGGGGTCGAGCAACGTGATCGGCTCACCCGCACCGTCGGTCGCGCCCGCACTGATGACGAGGCGGTTGATGCCGAAGTTGGTCGACGGGATGGCGAACCGCACGTCGTAGTCGCCCGGGGCGGTCGGCAGGTCGATGCCGAGTCCCTCGGTGTTGAGTCGGTAGACGGCGTGCCCGAGTGTGGACTGCAGCGTGAACCCCGTGATCCACTCGGTCTCGCGCACCACTCGGGCATGGATGGTCACGGCGAGGTCGGTACCGCGCTCGATGGGCTGTCCACCGACCGGCCGGCCCGCGGCATCCGTCACGGAGACCGACGCGATCTCAACCGCTGGCCGGCGCTGCTCGCCCGTCTCCGACCCTTCGTTCGCGAGCCGATCGCGCTCGTACCCGTCGCGCAGCACGCGAATGCCCTCGCCCACACCGCCGTCGTGGACGATGCGGCCGCCGTCGAGGACGACGGCCCTCGTGCAGACGTCGGCCACCTGCTCGGCGGAGTGGCTCACGAGCACGATCGTGCGGCCCTCCCTCTGGAACTGCCGGATCTTGTTCATGCACTTCAGCTGGAACGGTTCGTCGCCGACCGCCAGGACCTCGTCGACGAGCAGGAGGTCGGGATCGGAATGCACTGCGACCGCGAAGGCGAGGCGCACGTACATGCCCGACGAGTAGAACTTGACCTGGGAGTCGATGAACTCGCCGATGCCCGAGAACTCGACGATGTCGTCGAACACGGCGTCGGTGTCGGCGGTCGACATGCCGAGGAGGGCGGCGTTGAGGTACACGTTCTCCCGCCCGGAGAGGTCGGGGTGGAATCCGGCTCCGAGCTCGAGCAGTGCGGCCACACGGCCTCGTCGGTAGACGTCGCCGCCGCTCGCCTCGATGATGCCGCCGATGACCTTGAGCAGGGTGCTCTTGCCTGAGCCGTTGTGGCCGATCAGGCCGACCGTCTCGCCGAGACCGATGTCGAGCGAGACGTCGTCGAGCGCCTTGAAGTCGGAGCGCGACTTCTCGCGGTTGCGCCAGTAGAGGACACGGTCCTTGAGCGACTTGTCCTTGTGGAGGACGAATCGCTTCGACACGCGCGCGATCCGGACGAGTGGTTCAGCCATGGGGGTCGTACTCACAGTTCCTGTGCGAAGTTGCTCTGGAGGCGGGAGAAGATCCGCTGTGCGATGACCAGCAGCACTCCGCACACGACGATCGCGATGAGCATGCGGAGCCAGAGCAGGTCGGGCCAGTACTGGGTCGGATCCTCCGTGCCCGCGACCCACATCGCCTTCTGCATGCCGAGCACTCCCAGCGTGACCGGGTTGGCGAGGTAGAGCTCCTCCAGCCAGGTGCCGCCGATCGCGTCGTGGACGAAGCCGACCGAGTACACGATCGGGGAGGCCCAGAACAGGACGAGCAGCAGGATCTCGACGAGGTGCTGGACGTCGCGGAGGTAGACGTTCAGCGCAGAGAGCACGAGTGCGAGCGCCGTCGCGAAGGTCAGGATGAGCACGATGCTCAGCGGCAGGTAGAAGACGTCCGCGTGCAGCGGCGGTTGGCCGAGCACGATCGTGGCCAGGAGCAGGATCGCGAACTGCACGACGAAGTTGAACGAGGACGCGCCGACGGTCGCCAGCGGGAAGATCTCCCGTGGCACGTAGACCTTCTTGACGAGCCCCGAGTTCGAGACGATCGAGTTCGTTCCGGCCGTGACGATCTCGCTGTACAGCGACCATGCCGTGAGGCCGGCGAACACGAAGATCGCGAAGTCGGGGATGGATCGGGCGGCTCCCAGGAACTGTCCGATCGCCACGTAGTAGATGATGAGCTGCGCGAGGGGTCGCATGAGCGACCAGACCACGCCGAGGCTGCTGTTCTTGTACTTCGCGCGCACCTCGCGGCTGACGAGCCTGCCCAGGAGCTCACGATGGTCGAACACCTCGGCGAACGACGTCCACGTCCCTCGACCGAGCGAGTTGTCGCGCCCGATGCGCCGCAAGGGCTCGTTGACGACGCGCGCGCCCTCGGCGCCGCTGCGTTCCGACATGTTCCTCGTACTTTCGGTCTCGGATGATCCGTACGATCCTACCGACTCGCCGACTGGGCTTCGGCCGTGAGGCCGTGTCGCTGGCGGGGTGCGCCCTTCGCGTGCCCTACCCTGAGCGGGTCGGCCGCGGCCGGCATCAGTCGAACGACCCGGGGGGAGCTTCGATGACGAGCGCACCGGCCGCCATGGCGCGTGTCCTCCTGCTCGTGGCCGTGCTGGTCGCGGGCGTGCTCGTGCCGTGGGCCTCGACCGAGCAGCGGGCCGAGGCGCTGAGCGCAGCCGACTGGGATGCCGGGAACATCATCAGCGACGCGGCGTTCTACGACGGCGCGGCGATGACGGAGGCCGAGATCCAGCGCTTCCTCGAGTCGATGGTCGGCACGTGCCAGAACTCCAATTGCCTGGCCGTGTACCGCGAGAACACTCCCACGCGCACGTGGTCGTTCGGCACCTGCTCCACCTATCCCGGCGGAACCGCGGAATCCGCCGCCCGGATCATCTTCAAGGTGCAGCAGGCGTGCACGCTGAGCGCGAGGGTGATCCTCGTGACGCTCCAGAAGGAGCAGAGCCTACTGACGAGTCGCGCGCCGTCCGACGGCGTCATGCGAAAGGCGATGGGGTACGGATGCCCCGACACGGCCGCGTGCGATTCGACGTACTACGGCTTCTTCAACCAGATCTTCGCCGCGGGACGCCAGCTGACCTGGTACGGCAACCCCGCCGGATCCTTCACCTCGATCCGCGTCGGACAGGTCAACAGGATCCAGTACCACCCCGATGCGAGCTGCGGCACGAAGGACGTGCTCGTCAGGAATCGAGCGACGGCGGCGCTGTACTACTACACGCCGTACACGCCCAATGCGGCCGCGCTGGCCAACCTCACCAGTACCGGTGACGAGTGCAGCGCATACGGGAACCGGAACTTCTGGGTGTACTACAACTCCTGGTTCGGGTCGAGCACGGCCGGGGCCAACCCGATCGGCAACCTCGAGCTCGTCTCGGCGCAGCCGGGCACGTTCCGGGTGGTCGGCTGGACGCTCGACCCCGACACCAGCGCCTCGATCGACGTGCACGTCTACGTCGGAGCCACCGGCGCCGCCTACACCGCCAACCGCAACCGACCCGACGTCGGCGCGGCGTATCCGGCCGCCGGGTCCGCGCACGGCTTCGACATCGCGGTGCCGGTCACCGGGCCGGGCAGCGCCTCGGTGTGCGTCTACGCCATGAACTACGGCGCCGGCGCCAACGTGCTCCTCGGGTGCTCGACCGTCGCCGCGCTCACGGGGTCGCCGGTCGGCGCGCTCACGTCGGTGACGACCGGGCCGGGGACCGTCGCGGCATCCGGCTGGGCGATCGACCCCGACACGGCGTCGCCCATCGCGGTGCACGTCTACGTCGACGGGACGGGCGTCGCGACCACCGCGTCCAACGCCGTCGACGGCATCGACCCCGCGTACGCGGCGTACGGGCGCGAGCACGGGTTCGCCGTGTCCGTCGCTGCGGCGCCGGGCAGCCATCAGGTCTGCGCCTACGGGATCAACACGGGACCGGGCGCGAACGTGCAGCTCGGATGCCAGACGGTGACGGTGCCCGCGAACGTCATCTCGGAGCAGGGCAGGGCGCCGGTCGGCGCGCTCGAGAGCGTCGTGGCCGGTTCGACCGGCATCACGGCGAAGGGCTGGGCGATCGATCCCGACACGGCGGCTCCGATCCCCGTGCACGTCTACGTCGACGCGACGGGAGCGGCGTTCACGGCCGGCGTCCCGCGCAGCGACCTGCCGGCCGCATGGGCCGCGTACGGCACCGGCCACGGCTTCGAGGCCACCATGGCGGCGGAGCCGGGGACCCGGAACGTCTGCGCCTACGCGATCAACACCTCGGGCGCGCCGACGCTGCTCGCGTGCAAGCAGGTGGAGCTGACGGGCGGGATCGCCGACCAGGGCCGGGTCCCGATCGGGAACCTCGAGGCGGTGCGCTCGGCGGCGCCGCGTCAGGTGTCGGTGTCGGGGTGGGCCATCGACCCCGACACCGTCGCGCCCATCTCGGTGCACGTCTACGTCGGCTCGACCGGAACCGCGACCACGGCGAACGGCGACCGGCCGGACGTCGCGGCCGTCTACCCGGCATACGGGTCGAAGCACGGCTTCTCGTGGACCGGCACGGTGGCGCCGGGTTCCTACAACGTGTGCGCCTACGGGATCAACAACGGGTCCGGCGGCAACGTCCTGCTCGGCTGCCGGACGGTGACCGTCGCGCCCGAGCCGGCACCGCCCCCGCCGACGGACTCGCAGTTCGCTCCCACCGGCAACCTCGAGGCGGCGGCGCGGGCCGACGGCGGCGTCGCGGTGTCGGGCTGGGCGCTCGATCCCGACACCTCGGCCTCCATCGACGTGCACGTCTACGTCGACTCGACGGGTACCGCGCTGCGCGCGACGGCATCGCGGCCCGACGTGGCCGCCGCGTTCGGGCTCGGGCCCGATCATGGATTCTCGGCGGTGCTCCCGATGGGTGCCGGGCCGCACCGGGTGTGCGCGTACGCGATCGACGCCACGAACGCGCCGCCCGCCGCCATCGGGTGCATCGACGTCCCGTAGAGCGACGGTAGGATCGTCAACGCCCTGTGTCGACGGCGCCGCATCGCGCCCATGAGAATCGAGCTTCGCCCTGCACACCCTCACTCGCGCCCTCCGACGACCGCTGCCGCTGTTCTTCAGCGTGTGGGCCGGCCTCATGATCGCCGCGATCGCATGGGCCGTCTCGACGCCACTCGGCGGCAGCCCCGACGAGCCCGCCCACATCATCAAGGCGGCCTCGGTCGCGCGCGGCCAGTTCGTCGGCGACCCGACCGACCAGCCGGCGGTGCGCTCCGTGCAGGTGCCGGAGGGGATCGCCACCGCGGCGCAGTGGCCGTGCTACGCGTTCGCACCCGCGACACCGGCGAGCTGCCTCCTCGACGTCGTCGACGGTGCGGACCTCGAGCGCGCGGACACCTCGGCCGGACTCTACAACCCGACGTACTACCTGCTCGTGGGCTGGCCGAGCCTGCTCACCGACAACACCTCCGCGGCGGTGATCGGCATGCGCGTGGTCGGCGGGATCCTCGTCTCCTTCTTCCTCGCCGCAGGCTTCTCGGCGCTGCGACAGCTCAACCCCAACCGGGTGACGGCGTTCGGGCTCGCCGCGGCGGTCACGCCGATGGTCCTGTTCCTCGCCTCCGCCGTGAATCCCAACGGACTCGAGATCGCCACGGGCTTCGCGCTCCTCTCGTCGCTGCTGCTCGTGCTCGGGCGCGTCCCGCTCGAGCGTCGATGGCCGTGGCTGCTCGTGATCGGCGCGTCGGGTGTGCTGCTCGCGCAGACGAGAGGACTCTCGCCGCTCTGGATGGCCGTCATCGCCGCCGTCGCCATCATCGTGACGCCCTGGCCGCAGGTGCTCAGGGAGCTGCGTCGATGGCCGGTGATCGTGACCATCGCGGTGCTCGGCCTCGGCGTGCTCGCCGCGGTCGGCTGGACGTTCGCGACCGGGAGCCTCGGCAGCATGGGGAACTTCCCGGGTGCGACGGACTCGCCGAGGCGGGCCTTCATCATCATGCTGTTCCGGACGTTCGACCCCGGGCTCTTCGGCTTCTTCGGCTGGCTGGACACGCCCGCTCCAGCGTTCGTGCTCGCGTTCTGGTCGTTCCTGGCATTCGCCATCGCGGTCGCGGCCGTCGTGGTGGCCCGGGGCCGTCGCACGTGGGGCCTCGCCCTCGCGGTCGTCGCCCTGCTCGTCGTCCCCGCGGTCGTCCAGGCAGCATCGGTGCAGTCCAGCGGCTACATCTGGCAGGGACGGTACGCCCTTGTCGCCTACGTGACGCTGGTCGCGCTCGCGACGACCGTCGCGGCATCCGCGCTGCCGGCGTCGACGCCGGTCCCCGATCGCTGGCGCCGTCGGCTGATCGCCTGGATCGCCGGCCTCGTGGTCCTCGGGCAGACGTGGGCGCTGTTCGCGACGTTCCAGCGATACCAGGGCGGCATCGCCGTCGACCAGGTCATCCTGCACCCCGTGTGGACGCCGCCCGGCGGGCTGTTCCTGTGGCTCGCCGTCATCGCGATCGCGACGGGCTTCACGGCGTGGGCCGCCGTCGCCGGAACCGCGCCGGCCGACCGTGCACCCGGCGACGAGGCTGACGCCGAGCCCGAGGTCGCGATCCCCGCGAGCTAGCGGACCGCGACCTCGGCGAGGCGCCGATCGGACGCGGACTAACCGCGCGCCACCGGTTCGGGGAACGGCTTGAAGGTCGGCGTCGAAGGGCTCGCCTGGATGTCGAGTTGAAGTGAGCTGATCAGCATCTGCGTCCCGATCATGAGCGGCAGTGCCGCGAGCATCACGGTCCCCGCAGTCGCGATGACCGAGCCGACGATCACGAACGCGATCCAGATCGCGACGCCGAGCCCGAACACGAACGACGCGAGGCCGAGGAACAGGAGGAGCGCGATCGGCGAGAACGACCAGAGCACGTAGCGGTACCAGATGCGCCGCCAGAAGCCGCGGAACAGTAGGTCCATCAGCTCGGGAACCACCTTGCTCAGCCGGATGCTCGACACCTCGTCGCCGTAGACCGCCGGAACGGCGACATCGACCGCCGAGACCTGCTGGATGTTGAGGTGGATCAGCAGATCGTTCTCGAACGAGTAGCGCTTCGCCACGTGGTCGAGCGGGATGTTGCGCAGGACCTCGGTGCGCACGGCCGTGTAGCCGTTCTGCGGGTCGAACAGGTGCCAGTACCCCGACGCGAGCTTCGTCATGAACGAGAGCACGACGTTGCCGAAGACGCGGTACTTGGGCATCCCGTGGAACGACTCGGGCGCGTAGAAGCGATTCGCCTTCGAGAAGCCGTAGCCGTCGTCGGTGACGCGGTCGAGCAGCGCGGGCAGGTGCTGGGGGTCCATCTGGGCGTCGCCCGCCATGACGACGTCGATGTCGGCGCCGAGCTCCATCGCGGCCCGGTGCCCGGTGATGATCGCACCGCCGACGCCCTGGTTCACCTCGTGACGGATCAGGGTCACGCGGGGGTCGTCGAGGGACTCGACGACCTCGCTCGTGCGGTCGGGGCTGCAGTCGTCGACGATGACGATGTGGTCGACGAAGTCGGGCATCGTCTCGACGACCGTCGCGATCAGGGCTTCTTCCTTGTACGCGGGCACCACGGCCGCGATCGTCGCATTCTTGTAGACCACGTCAGGCGTCCTCCGCGCTTTCGTTGCTCGTCTCGTCGCGGCGCTTGGGCGCGAAGACCCAGAAGCGGTAGACGAAGTAGTTCCAGATCGTCGTCATGACCGTGGCCACGACCTTGCCGACCGCCCACCCGGCAGGGGTGAGGTCGATGAGGCCGACGATGGCGGCCGTCGCGAGGGTGTTGAAGACCACGAGCACGGTGTAGCGGAACAGCGCCCGGCCGTGCGGGGCATCCGACCCGAAGGAGAACACCCGCTGGATCGTGTACGTGAACGCGAAGCTGAGCACGAACGCGACGCCGGCGGCGAGCCAGGTCGGGAGGCCGAACACCTCGCGGAACAGCCACAGCAGGCCGAAGTCGAAGAGGAACGCGACGACGCCGGCGATGAGGTAGCGCAGCGCGCTCCAGTCGATGAGCGCAGGACGGTCGGGTCCCTCGGTCTCCGTCATCGTCGCTTCCCGGGTCACGCCGTGACTCGCTGCGAGATCACGTGGTCGACGACCTCGTGCGAGGGCAGGATGGTCGCCCGCTCGGCGGCCGCGCTGGCGCGTCCGTCGATGACGTCGTTGAACCGGGCGAACTGCGCGGTCAGCGGTTCGACCGAGGTGACGACCTCGGGGATCTCGATGATCGTCTGCTGGCGGTAGGAGGGGCCGTCGCCGATGGAGTCCTCGGAGACGTGACGGTAGATCGTCACGTCCCGGCGGAGCAGGTCCACCTCGATGAGGCGGTCGAGCTCGTAGATCGACAGGCTCCGGATCTTGTGCTGGCCCACCCGGCTCGCCGAGATGCGCGCGACGGCCCCGTCCTCGAAGCCGAGGAGCGTCTCGGCGACGTCCTCGGCGCCCGGCACGGAGTTCGGGTGGAAGAAGCCGAGACGGCTGTCGACGCTCGCCGGCGCCGAGCCGATGAGGTTGATCGCGAGGTCCACGTCGTGCACCAGGAGGTCCCAGGCCACGCCGGTGCGGATGCGCGGCGCGTAGGGGGAGTGGCGCGTGGCGGTGACGTGGAGGGGGTCGCCGAGTGCCGCGCGGGCCGTGAGCACCGCGGGGTTGTAGCGCTCGAGGAGGCCGCACATGATCGGCACGTCGCGGGTGTCCGCGAGCTCGAGGATCTCGCGCGTGTGCAGCAGGTCGTCGGCCACGGGCTTCTCGATGAGGAGCGGCTTGTCCTGGTTCAGCACCTCGAGGGCGAGGCCGTAGTGCGCCTCGGTCGCGGCGGCGACGACGACCGCGTCGATGTCGTGCAGGTCGGGGAGCTCGGGCGCCCAGGCGGCGCCGAGTCGCTCGGCCATGTCGCGGCCCACGCTCTCGCGCGGGTCGACGAGCACTGCGAGGGTCGCCTGGTCGGACTGGGAGATGACGCGGGCGTGGTTCGCGCCCATGTTGCCGGCGCCGACGAGGGCGATGCGCTTCACTGCGGCCATGTCACGCTCCCGCCACGGCGCGCACGGACGCGATGATGTGGTCGAGGTCGGCGTCCTCGAGGGCCGGGTGCACCGGCAGCGAGACGACTTCGCGGACGATGCGGTCCGCGACGGGCACGTCGCTCGTGCGGACGAGCGGGTGGTTCCGGTACGCGTCGTAGTCGAAGACCAGCTTCGGGTAGTAGACGCCGCTGCCGACCCCGCGGTCGAGGAGCTGCTGCACGAACTCGTCGCGGGAGACACGGGCCTCGGGCGTGACGCGGATCGTGAACTGGTGCCAGACGTGCTCGCGGCCGTCGAGCTGGCGGGGGACGACGACGCCGGGCACGCCGTCGAGACCCTCGATGAGTCGCGCGGCATTGCGGCGACGGCGCTCGACGGTCGCGTCGTAGCGCGCGAGCTGGGGGATGCCGATCGCGGCCTGCAGGTCGGTCATCCGGTAGTTGTTGCCGGCCATCTCGTAGACGTAGCGCGCGCGCATGCCCTGGTTGCGGAGCAGGCGCAGGCGGTCGGCCAGCTCGTCGTCGTCGGTCGTGATCACGCCGCCCTCGCCCGTCGTGAGGTTCTTCGTCGCGTAGAGCGAGAACGTGCCGAGCCCGTAGCCGCCGGCCGAGCGGCCGTGGTAGCGGGCGCCCTGCGACTGCGCGGAGTCCTCCAGGATCCGGAGGTCGTGCTCCTCGGCGATGCGCACGATGGGGTCCATGTCGGCCATCTGGCCGTAGAGGTGCACCGGGAGCAGCACCTTCGAGCGCGAGGTGAGCTGCGCGGCGACCGCGTCGGGGTCGATGTTGAAGTCGTCCTCGCGGATGTCGGCGAACACGGCGGTCGCGCCGGCCTCGAGGATCGCGTTCAGGGTGGCGACGAACGTGAACGGCGTGGTGACGACCTCGTCACCCGGCTCGAGCTCGAGGACCTGGAGCGCGGCGATGAGCGCGGTGGTCCCGTTGTTGACGGCGATGGCGTGCTTCGTGCCGGCCTGCTCGGCGAATGAGGTCTCGAACTGGGCGACCTTCGGTCCCTGGGCGATCGCGCCGGATCGCAGGACCTCGAGCACCAGTGCCTCTTCGTCCGGTCCGAACTGCACGGTGGTGATGGGGATCATGTGGCCTCGTGGGGTGGATTGGGTGGTGCCGACGACCGGCACGACCCACCAATGTACCCGGTGGTCCTGCGCCGGCTCCGCGCGGATCGCGTTCCGCGGCTACGACACTCGTAGGATTGGACGAGTGCGCCCCGCGGTCGTGGCACACCAAGACAATCTACCGTGTCGTCAGCGGCTGAACTCACGAGCCGCCTGTGAGGCAATGTGAACAGCATCCATCCCACCGCCGTGGTCGACGGCGACGTCGTGCTCGGCACCGGCAACACGATCGGTCCGTTCGCGGTCATCACGGGTCCGGTCGTGCTCGGCGACGACAACTGGATCGGCGCCGGCGTCGTGATCGGCGCGCCCCCCGAGGTGCGCAGCTGGCCCCACCCGGTGGATGCCGCGGATCGGTCGTCGGGCAACGGCATCACCATCGGCGACGGCAACGTACTGCGCGAGTACGTCCAGGTGCACCAGGGCTGGAAGGACCGGACGCGGATCGGCGACGGCGCGTTCATCATGAACCAGTGCTACCTCGCGCACGACTCCGTGGTCGACGACGGCGCCACGCTCGCCTCGAGTGTCCTGCTCGCCGGTCACGTGCACGTCGGCGCGGGCGCCAACCTCGGCCTCGGCACGGCGGTGCACCAGTTCCGCACCGTCGGACGCGGCGCCATGATCGGCATGTCGTCCGCGGTCACGAGGGATGTCCCGCCGTTCGCGAAGGCGTTCGGCAATCCCGCGGCGGTCCGGGGCGCGAACGTCATCGGCATGGAGCGCTCCGGCATCGACGGCGCGATCATCGCGGCGCTCGCCGCGGTCTACGCGGGCGAGTCGGACGACGTCGCGGCCATCGCCGACGACGACATGCGCGCGGCGGTCGGGGCGTGGATCTCGGCGCGCGCGGCCCGCGGAGCCGCGGAGTGAGGGCGCCGGCGCCGGCGCCCGCGCCCCCGCGCCGGGCGCGCGTCCTCCTGTTCGTCCTGCCGTTCTCCGTCTTCGCCCTGCTCGGCATCCTCTGGTCGCTGGCCTCGCCGGTGTTCAGCGTCCCCGACGAGAACGCGCACGCCACCAAGGCCATCGCGCAGGTCCGCGGGCAGATCATCGGGTACACGCTGCCCGACGTCCGGCACATCGTGGTCGACCTGCCCGAGGGCTACCACTACACCCAGGACACGCTCTGCTACGCCAAGCACCCCGACGTCTCGGCCGGATGCGCCGTCGACTTCGGCGACGGGAACGGCCAGGCCTGGTTCAACACCTGGGTCGGCGCGTACAACCCCGTCTACTACTACCTCGTCGGCTGGCCGAGCCTGCTGTTCGACGGCAACGCCAGCATCATCGCCATGCGCATCGCCAGCTCGCTGGTCGGCGCCGCGCTCCTCGCCTGGGCCTTCCTCGCCGCGTCGTCGGGCGCGCGATCGCGATGGATGCCGCTCGGTGTCGCGTTCGCGGCCGCGCCGATGAGCGTGTACCTCATCGGCGCCGTCAATCCGAACGGCGTCGAGTTCGCCGCCGCGGTCGCCCTGTGGGCGGGCACGCTGCGGCTGCTCGAGACGTTCCGCGACGGCGGCGGCCGCCCGTGGCTGTCCCGCAACGCGCTGTGGGCCGGCGTGGCGGTCGCATCCATCCTGCTGGTGAACGCCCGCGCGCTCGGTCCGCTCTGGCTCCTGATCGTGGTCGGGCTCTGCTGCTTCGCAGTGGGCTGGAAGGCGGTCCGGCGGCTGTTCACGACCGGCGCCAGCTACTGGTGGCTCGGCGCCATCGCCGTCGGCGGCCTGTTCTCGCTGGGCTGGACGCTCTCCGGCGGCAGCCTCTCGAACCAGGCCGAGGCGTCGGACGCACCCTTCGTCAACGGCACGTTCCTGCAGGGCTTCGCGTACGTGCTGCGCACGACCCCGTGGTACCTCCAGCAGGCGGTCGGCTTCTTCGGGTGGTTCGACACCCCGCTGCCGGTCTGGGCGTACTGGCCGTTCGTCGCGGCGTTCGCCGTGGTCGTGGTGCTCGCGTTCATCGCGACGCGCCGCCGGAGCGTCCTCGTGCTGTCGGCGGTCGTCCTCTCCGCGATCCTCGTCCCGGCGCTCGTGCAGGGCTACAGCGTGCACCAGACGGGCATCATCTGGCAGGGCCGTTACGGCCTGTTCCTCTACCTCGGCATCACCGTCGTCGCCGCGTGGCTCCTGAGCCGCGACGCGGGCGCGCTCGACCAGGTGGCCACGCGGGCGGCGTGGGTGGTCGGCGCCCTCCTCGCCGGGTACGGCGTCATCGCCTTCTTCCTCGTCCTCGTGCGGTACGTCGTCGCCGACGACCCCGTCGCGGAGATGCTGACGGCCCCGCAGTGGCAGCCCCCGTTCGGCTGGCTCGCCCTCACCGCCGGCTACGCCGTCGTGTCGCTCGGGCTCGTCGCGCTGGCGGGCCTCGCCACCCGGTGGATCGTCCGACGCGAGGCGGTCGTTCCCGAGGTCGACGAGCCCTCCCCGCTCGCGGAGGCGCCGCTCCGTGGCTGAGCCGCGGGTCGCGATCGCGTACGACTGCCTGTTCCCTTTCGACGCGGGCGGGGGCGAGCGCGTGTACCGCCGCATGGCCGAGCTGCTCGGCGAACGCGGCAGCACGGTCGACTACGTGACCCGGCGCGGTCGCGACGTCGGGTCCGACGCGGGCTTCGCGGTCGTGGGCGTGTGGACCGGAGACATCGCCGACGTCGCGGGGACCCGCAAGATGTCGAGCGCGGTCGCCTTCGCCGTCGCCCTGTTCCGGTACTTCGTGCGCCACCGCCGCGACCACGACCTCGTGGTCGTCGCGGCGCTGCCCGTACTCAACGTGTTCGCGGTGCGGTTGGCGCTCCTCGGCACGCGCACCGTCGTGGCGACCGACTGGCTCGAGATCTGGACCTGGCGCAAGTGGCGCGCGTACTCGGGCGCGCTCGTCGGCACCGTGGCGTCCGTGCTCCAGTCGCTCGGCGTGCACGTCGGCCGCATCCAGACCGTGAACAGCGGTTTCACCCGCGACCGGCTGCGGCGCTACCGGCGCCGGGCCGATCCGATCGTGCTCGGGCTGGTCGACCTCGTCGGCGAGGGCACGGATGCCTCAGGCCCGACGGCGACGCCGCCGTTCGCGCTCTTCGTGGGCCGGCACATCCCCGACAAGCGGCTCGAAGCGCTGCCGCCCGCGCTCGCGGCGGCGCGATTGGACGTGCCCGGTCTCGAGGCGGTCGTCGCGGGCTCGGGCTCCGAGACCGATGCGGCCCGACGTGCTGCAGAGGCTGCGGGCGTCGCCGACGCCGTGCGCTTCGCGGGCCGGGTGCCCGACGCGGAGCTCGAGCGGCTGATGGGCGATGCGGCGGTGCTCGTGAACCCGTCCGCGCGCGAGGGCTTCGGCCTGGTGGTCGCCGAGGCGGCGTCGCACGGCACGCCGTCGGTGGTCGTCGCCGGGGAGGACAACGCGGCGGCGGAGCTCGTGGTCGACGGCGAGAACGGGTTCGTCGCGGCATCCGCCGCACCCGACGTGCTCGGCGCCGCGATCGTGCGCGCCGTCGAGGGCGGCGAGCCGCTGCGGCGCTCGACCGCGGCCTGGTTCGCGCGCGAGCGGCGCGCGCGGTCGCTCGCGGGCTCGGTCGAGCAGCTCGTGGAGCGGTGGCGGGCGGTCAGCGCGCGCTGAGCGCGTCGAGCAGCGCCGTCCGCGTGGCGGCCGCGGTGGCCTCCCAGGAGAACTCCGCAGCGCGGGCGAGGCCGGCGCGCGACATCCGCGCGCGCTCGTCGGGGGAGTCGAGCAGCGACCGGATCGCCGCGGCGATCGCCCCGGGATCGGTCGGGTCGACGTAGACGGCGGCGTCGCCCGCGACTTCGTGCATGACGGGCAGGTCGGACACGATGACGGGGCATCCGCGCGCCATCGCCTCGAGCGGCGGGAGGCCGAACCCCTCGAACCGGGTGGGGAACACGAGCGCCGTCGACTCGGCGTAGAGGGTGTCGAGCTCGTCGCGCGAGAGCCAGCCGCGCAGGGTCACCGAGTCGCCGAGGCCGAGCCGGTCGACGACGGGCGCGAGCGGGTCGTCGCCATGGCTGCCCGTGATGACGAGGTGCGGCCGTGCGTCGGCGTCGAGGCGGGCGAGCGCCTCGAGGAGGGTCTCGAAGCCCTTGTGCGGCATCCGGTTGCCGACCGCGAGGAGCCGGTCGTCGCGTCGCGCCGCACCCCCCGCATCGGCCACGACCCGCGACCCCGCGAGCGGCGTGACGACCACCCGGTCGGCCCGCACGCGCAGGAACTCGACGATGTCGTCGCGCGACGCCCGGCTCACGGTGAGCACCCGCGTCGCGGCCCGGGCGGCGAAGCGGATCATGGTGCGGAGGATGCGCGAGTACGCGCCGGGCACGTACTCGGGATGCCGGAACGCGAGCAGGTCGTGCACGGTGAGCACGACGGGCACGCGCGAGCGCCAAGGCCCGAAGTTCGCGGGACAGTGCATGAGGTCGGCCCCCAGTCGGCGGGCCGCGCCCGCGACGGCGACGAGCTCGCCACGGGCCCACGCCACGCGGTCCTCGCCGCTGATGCCCGAGTCGACCACGCGCCCGGGGAACCACGACGTGTCGGTCGCCGCGAGCTCGGTCGACGCCCATCCGACGAACTCGAGGTCGGGGTCGTCGGCCGTGAAGCGCGAATACACCTCGCGCACGTACGACTCCATGCCGCCCTTCGTGCCCGTGTAGAAGAGCAGGTCGACGAACACGCGTCTCATGCGTCGCCGCCCGGCTCGAGCGCCGCGTCGGCATCGGTGGCGTCGGCGTCGGTGGCGTCTGCGGCTCCGGCGGCGCGGCCGGCGCGGCCCTCGGCCGCTGCGGCCTCGCGGATGCCCCGCGCCAGTCGTCTCCGCCGGGCGACCTCGTACACCACGGCCGACGCCAGCTCGGCCACGAGCAGCCCGAGGAACACCGCCGACAGGCTCTGCGCGGCGAGGCCGAGGGCCGCAAGCGCGAACGTGAGCACCGACACGGCCGCACGCAGCCCGGTCACGAGCCGCACCTCGCCGGCGCGCCGGAGCGCGGCGAACGGGATGGTCGTCGCGAGCGACGCCGCGCGCCAGGCACAGGCGAGCAGCAGCGGCACCAGCGTCGCGGACTCGGTCCACGCCTCGCCGAAGACGAAGGCGAAGACGCCCGTGAACTCGAGCACGAGCAGCGCGACGACGGCCGCGAGCACCGAGGCGCCCGAGACGACGATGTCGAGCCGCGAGTGCTCCTTGAGGAGGCGCAGCCGCATGAAGTTCAGCGGGATGGCGAGCAGGCCCGACACGGTCGCGATCGACGTGAACAGCACGGCGTCGGCCGAGCCCAGGAACGCGAGGATCATCGTGTTGAGCAGCGGGTAGATCACGCCGGTGATCGCCGTGTCGGCCACCACCCAGCCCATGACGGCCGGTTCGGGCCGGCTCGCGCGGTGCGTGACCGGCAGGCACCGCACGCACGTCGCGACGGCGATGCCCACCACGAGCGGGATGAGCGCCCACTGCTGCCCGGCGAATCCGGCGAGCACGCCGATGAGGGCGCCGATTCCGACGGCGACGGATGCCGCGATCTCGCGCCGGTCGAGCCGCTCGGCGACCGACACGCCGCGTCCGACCTCGAGCGCGGCGATGAGGATCGGCAGTCCGATCGCCAGTGCGATCGCGTTCGGCGGGATGATCGCGAGCACGAGCGCGGTGAGGACCGAGATCCCGGCGAGCCACAGCGGGAAGACCACGCGCCGCTCGGTCGCCGCGGAGCTGAGCCGCGACTCCACGACGACCGCGAAGGTGAGCTGGCCGGCGAACGTGGCCACGAGCACCGCCACGGCGAGCACGCCCTGCTCCTCGACCGTGAACAGGCGCGACGAGATCGACACCGTCGCCGCCGGGATGACGGCGAGGGAGACGCCGCCGAGGAGCGTGATGAGGCTCATGGCGGCGCGTCGCATCCGGAGCGGCCCGGGCATCGGCTCGGTCACCGCGTCACCGCCTCGTTCGAGCCGCCGAACGTGCGCCCGAGCGTCCCCTCGGCACGGCCGAGGAACACCCACCAGCCGTCGCCGACGGTGTTCGTCGCGCGATGGCGCAGCCCGAAGGCGAGCCCGCCGAACACGAACGCGAGGCGCCACCACGACGGGTACGGATGCCGCACGACGAGTCGTCCGAGCCCGCGCCCGTAGGCGCGCAGCTTGCGGCGTCGTTCGTGCGTCGAGAGTCCCGACGGGTCGGCGACGCCGCCGACGGCCACGTCGGGCGGGAGCCACGCGAACGCCGTCGCGAGGTCGGGACGCCGCTCGGCCATCCGCAGCAGCAGGTCGGTCGCCTCGCCGGCCTGCCACGGTGTGGGCGCGCCCGTGCCGAGGTCGGGGTCGAACCCGCCGACCTCGTCGAACACCGACCGGCGCATGAGGAGGCCCATCTCGATGACGCTCCACACGTTCCAGCGGTCGAGCGGCGTGCCGGATGCGGGCAGCGTGAACTTCGGGCCGTGCTCGTCGACGACGGTCAGGGCGCCGGCCGCGACCGAGCCCGACGCGGCCCGAATGGCCGCCACGCTCCCGTCGGGGAACCACGTCGTGTCGTTGGGGAAGTGCAGGAGCCGCTCGCCGGCGGGGAGGGAGGCGACGCCGGCGTTGCGGCCGCGGGAGGCGCCCCGCTCCGACGTGGTCACGTCGATGGCGACGCCTGCGCCGCGGAAGCGCGCCGCGAGGCGCTCCACCTGGTCGCGATTGTCCTGCGCGACGAGCACGATCCGGTCGTCGGGGCCGACCTGCGGGGTCAGGGATCGCAGCAGCCGCTCGAGCGGTTCGGCCCGGCCGAGCGTCGAGACCACGAGACCCAGATTCATCGCACCCCATTCTGTACGATGGGGAGGCTGCCCCGCGTACGACAGGACCCCTCCGCATGCCGACTTCCACCGAGGCGATCGAGCTCTCGATCGTGATGCCGTGCCTCAACGAGGCCGAGACGCTCGCGACGTGCATCGACAAGGCGCAGGGCTACCTCGAGCGCAGCGGCGTCGTCGGCGAGGTGGTCATCGCCGACAACGGGTCCACCGACGGCTCGCAGGACATCGCCCGCGCGCACGGCGCCCGCGTCGTCGACGTGCCGGCCAAGGGCTACGGCAGCGCGCTCATGGGCGGCATCGACGCCGCTCGCGGCGAGTACGTCATCATGGGCGACGCCGACGACAGCTACGACTTCTCCCGCCTCGACCCGTTCGTCGAGCGGCTCCGTGCGGGCGACGAGCTCGTCATGGGCAACCGCTTCAAGGGCGGCATCGCCGAGGGCGCCATGCCGCCGCTGCACAAGTACCTCGGCAATCCCGTGCTCTCCTGGATCGGGCGGGTGCTGTTCCGGTCGCCCATCGGCGACTTCCACTGCGGCCTCCGGGGGTTCAACCGCCGGTCGATCCTCAACCTGCACCTGCAGACCACCGGCATGGAGTTCGCGAGCGAGGTCGTGGTGAAATCCACGCTCGGCGGGCTCCGCGTCTCCGAGGTGCCGACCACGCTCGACAAGGACGGCCGCAGCCGCCCGCCGCACCTGCGCAGCTGGCGCGACGGCTGGCGCCACCTGCGGTTCCTCCTCATCTTCAGCCCGCGCTGGCTGTTCCTCATCCCG
Source organism: Agromyces sp. NPDC057865 (assembly GCF_042796995.1). NCBI lineage: Bacteria > Bacillati > Actinomycetota > Actinomycetes > Micrococcales > Microbacteriaceae > Agromyces > Agromyces sp. NPDC057865. Next base: position 936,333 of record NZ_JBHVMJ010000003.1, read on the forward strand.
GGCGCGGTGGCGTTCTTCATCGGCCTGCTCGGCACCCTCTTCATCAGCTTCGGGCCGATCATCCTCGGCGACATCGGCTTCGACGTGTCGAGCCAGGTGTACCTCGCGGCGCTCACCGTCGTCGGGTACCAATCGGTGCTCTTCGCGATCCTCACGAAGATATACGCTCAGCACGAGGGGTTCCGCATCCCCAGGTCGCGCAACTTCGACCGGCTCGAACGGCGCATCAGCCTCGAGAGCAGCGCGCTCGTGGGGCTCGCGATCTTCGTCATCGGGCTCGCGATCGCCATCTGGCAGTTCTCCATGTGGGCGACGACCGGCTTCGGGGCGCTCGACCCGACGAGCACGCTGCGCACCGCGGTGCTGGCGGCCCTCCTCATGATGCTCGGCGCGCAGACGATCATGGCCGGCATGTTCCTCGGCGTGCTCAACGTGGGCCTCAAGCGGAACCGCTGATGTCCGACACGCCCCGGGCGCGCGTCTCGGTCGCGCTCGGCACGCACTACGGCGCGCGCTACCTGCGCGAGCAGCTCGAGAGCATCCTCGCCCAGACGCACCCGGTCGACGAGATCGTGCTCTCCGACGACGCGTCGGGCGACGGCACGGTCGAGCTCGCCGAGCAGGTCATCGCCGAGCACCGGGCGACGGATGCCGCGACGCCCGCGCTCGTCGTCAGGCGCAACCCCGTGGCACTCGGCGTGACGCCCAACTTCGAGCAGGCCCTGCGCGCGGCATCCGGCGACCTCATCGCGCTCTGCGACCAGGACGACGTCTGGCACCCCGACCGGGTGGAGCGGGCGGTGGCCGAGTTCGACGCCCGACCCGGGCTCGACCTCGTCGCGGCCGAAGCGCGGCTCGTCGACGCGATCGGGACTCCGCTCGGCTCCTCGCTGCTCGAGACCCTCGGCGTCGACGACGCGGCGCGCACGAGGCTCGGCACGGATGCCGCGTTCGGCGAGCTGCTGAAGCGGAACCTGCTCACCGGGGCGACCATGCTCGTCTCCCGGGCCCTCGTCGAGCGCGCCGCGCCGTTCCCCACCAGCTGGGTGCACGACGAGTGGCTCGCGATCGTCGCGTCGGTCGGCGGTGGCATCGCGGTCGTCGCCGACCCCGTCATCGACTACCGCCAGCACGGCGCGAACCAGATCGGCGTGTCCCGGCTCGGCGCCGGCGGCAAGCTCGCGCGCCTGCGCGAACCGCGTACGGCACGCAACACGCGCCTGCTCGCACGGGCGCAGGACCTCGCCGACCGGCTCCCCGCCATCGCCGGCGATCGCCCCGAGGTCGAGGCCGAGGTGCAGGCGAAGCTGGCGCACGAGCGCATGCGGCAGGGCATCCCCGCCTCCCGCCTGCGTCGCCTCCCGTCGGTCTGGCGCGAGTGGCGCTCGGGGGCCTACGGGCGTTACGGCCTCGGCGCGCAGGACGTGCTGCGCGACCTCCTGCAGCCCGTGTAGGCGGCTCCGCCTACGTCAGTTCCTCGTGCGTCGGCGCGGGCGGACGCCCGGCTGCGAGCGCGTCGCGCCAGCTCATGTCGCGGGCGGCCTTGACCGCGCACACGACGAGGAGCATCCAGCCGCCCTCGCCGAGGGCGAAGCTCTCGGCGAAGCTCGTGACGGCGATGACGACGAGCATGAGCGCCGGCCACACGTACACGACGCTGCGGCGGCTCGAGGCGAGCAGCCATGCGCGGACGAGCGCGACGCCGACGAGCGCGATGAACATCAGCGCCCCGATGACGCCCACCTGGAAGTACACGTCGATGTACGCGCTGAGCGCCGACGAGTGCGGCCGGCCCGTGGCGAGCTCGATCCAGGTGTACGGCGCCGTGTCGGGCCAGGCGCCGACCCACCCCCAGCCCTGCAGCGGGTTCTGGTTGAGGTAGCGCGACAGCTCTCGCCAGACGTCGAGGCGCACGTCGAACTCGGCGCGGGCGTCGAGCAGCTCGATGATCCGGATCCGCAGGATCCACGCGGTCACGAGCGCGGCGAGGCCGGCGGCGAGCAGCACCAGCTGCCAGCGCCAACGCGACGCCGGCGCGGCGCGGCGCAGGCCGTAGAGCGCGGCGAGCGCCAGGAGCGCGGCGCCGAGCGCGACCCACGTGGTGGGCGAGCCCGAGAGCACGATGCACAGCGCCGCGAGCACGATGGAGCCGATCGCGCGTCCGCGCTGCACGATCTTCGTGCGCCACTCCACGATGAAGGTGAGCAGGGCGATGAGCGCCACGAAGCCGAGCAGGTTGCGCGACCCGAAGACGCCCTGGATCGGGCCGAGATTCGCGATGTTCCCCTGGATGCCGAGCACCGCGATCGGCGCGTCGATGAGGATGCCGGCGAGCACCTCGAGCCCGATCGAGACGCCGAGGAGCACGCGCATGACGTCGCCGAAGGCGCGGACGATCTGGATCGTGTCGCGCATGAGCGCCACGTAGACCCCGATCACGGCGAACGCCACGAGGTAGACCACCCGCAGCGCCGTGGCGCCGGGCGTGCTGCTCCAGAGCACGGATGCCGCGCACCAGCCGACGAACACGAGGATGGTGATCGGCAGGATGCCGTACCACTCGACCGCGCGCCACCGCGCGACGAGCGAGAGCCCGCAGAGCACGAGGAGGCCGACGAGCGCCGCCACGAGTCCGGGCCAGCCGATGAGGCTGCGCACCGCGTGGGTCGAGAACGCGAAGCCCACGGCGAGCAGCGTGAGCGCCTGCGCGAACCGGGCGGACCCCACGAACTCGCGCAGCGCGCGGCTGAGGTGCGCGCCGGCGGCGGGATCCGTCATCGGGCGGTCTCCGACGGCGGCATCCGCGAGGCTGGGACGGGCGGCGGTTCCGCGGGCAGCGGCTCGGGCACCCACTGCCGCCGCTTCGTCGACCAGGCGATGGCGATGAACAGCAACCAGCCGCCCTCGACGAGGATGCGGCTCTCGGCGATGCTCTGGCCGATCAGTGCGACGAGCACGAGCAGCGGCACGAGCGACGCCGCGGAGTGGGGGAGCGGCCCGCCCGCCTCGTCGCGAGGCCGGTCGACGGCGAGGAACCACGACCGCCACAGCGCGCCGATCACGATCGACGCGAACGCGATGAGCCCGACGATCCCGAGCTGCAGCCAGACGTCGAGCCAGGCGTTGTGCGCCTGCAGGTATTCCACGCCGTTGCGCACCGCGAGCCCCTGGAACGGCTCGACCCACGGCTGCCAGTAGCCGATCCAACCCCAGCCGAACCATGGGCGCTCGGCGGCGAGGCCGATCACCGACGACCAGATGTCGAGCCGGCCGGTGAGGTCCTCGCTCTTGCCGAACAGGTCGAGCAGCGCACCCCAGAACAGGACGAGCAGGGCGACGGATGCCGCGAGCACGCCGGCCGCGGCCCAGTACACGCCTCGGCGCCGGTCGGGCCCGACCCGCCGCGCCCACACGACGAAGCCCCATGCGACGAGCACGACCACGCCGACGAGGATGACGGTCGCCGAGCGGGTGAGCAGCATCACGGCGCCCGACACCACGAGCCAGCCGATGCCCTGCGCGCGCCGGATGCTGCCGGCCGCGAGTCGCGCCCCGAACACGATGAGGCCGAGGAGGGCGATCATGCCGAGAAGGTTGCGGCTCGCGACGATGCCCTCGATCGGGCCGCCGTGGAAGAGCAGGTCGCGCGACCAGAAGAACGCCGCCGGCGCGTCGTCGGGATAGTCGGTGAAGTTGGGGGGCAGCGGCTCCTGCACGAAGATCGCCACCCACAGCTCGAACGCGATCGAGAGCCCGAGCACCCACTTGATCGCCGCGGCGAGGGCGCGCTCGAACCGCGTCCAGGTCAGGCACAGCGCGAGCGCGACGCCCGTGAACGTCGTCACGAGCGTGATCACGACTCCGAGCACGGATGCCGCGGGGTAGAACGACCACGCGATCGACAGCACGGCGAGCCCGACAAACGCGATCGTCGACTTCGGCACCCGCCGCCACCGCCACGTCGGCTTCTCGGCGACGACGAGGATCACGGCCCCGACCACGACCGCGAGCGCCACCGCCGCGAAGCCCCACCAGCCCAGGAGGTTGCGCCAGAACTGGCCCGCGAGGACGGTGAACAGCGCGAACGTCGCGTACGCGCCGATGAGCGTGCGGCGTCGGCCGGTGGTCATGCGTCCAAGGCTATCGCGCGAGCATCAGACGAACGCGGCGGTCCCGGTGATCTTGCGGCCCACGATGAGGGTGTTCATCTCGCGCGTGCCCTCGTAGGAGTAGAGGGCCTCCGCGTCGGCGAAGAACCGGGCGGCCTCGTGCTCGAGCACGATGCCGTTGCCGCCCATGGCCTCGCGTGCCCACGCCACCGTCTCGCGCATGCGCGAGGTGGCATACGCCTTCGCGAGGGCCGAGTGCTCGTCGCGCTGCTCGCCGGCGTCGAGCATCTCGGAGACGCGCACGACCATGCCGATCGAGGCGGTGATGTTGCCGAGGCACTTCACGAGCAGGTCCTGGATGAGCTGGTGCGAGCCGATGGTCCGGCCGAACTGCACGCGCTCGCCGGCGTAGCGCACGGCCGCCTCGTAGGCGCCGATCGACGTGCCGACCGCGGCCCACGCCACCTCGGCGCGCGTGAGGCGCAGCACGCTCGCGGTGTCGCGGAACGAGTTCGCCCGCTGGAGCCGCAGCGACTCGGGCACGCGCACGTGGTCGAGCGTGATGTCGGCGTTCTGCACGGGTCGCAGGCTGATCTTGCCCTCGATCTTCGTGGCGGAGTAACCGGGCGTCGACGTGGGCACGATGAAGCCCTTGACCTGGCCGTCCTCGACGTCCTTCGCCCAGATGATCGTGATGTCCGAGAAGGTCGCGTTGCCGATCCAGCGCTTCGCGCCGGTCAGCACCCACTCGTCGCCGTCTCGCGTCGCCGTCGTGCGCAGGCCCTGCGCCGAGTCCGAGCCCGACAGCGGCTCGGTGAGGCCGAAGGCGCCGACGAGCTCGCCGCTCGCGAGCCTCGGGATCCACTCCGCGCGCTGCTCGTCGGAGCCGCAGAGCGACAGTGCGCCGGTGACGAGGCCGTTCTGCACGCCCACGAAGGTCGCGACCGACGCGTCGACGCGGGCGAGCTCCAGGGCGACGAAGCCGCGGAAGACGGCCGAGTTCTCGAACGGCGCGGTCTCGTCCCACGCGTACGAGAGGACCCCGAGGTCGGCGAGCGGCTTGACGAACTGCGTCGGGAACTCCGCGCGCTCCCAGTAGCCGTTGATGACCGGCCGGACCTCGGCCTCGAGCCACGCGCGGAGCTCCGCGATGGCGGCCCGCTCGCGGGCGCCGAGAAGGGATTCGTACGAGTAGAAGTCGCTCGCGAGCGGCTCGAACGTCATGACTGCTCCAATGCGTGGGGAGGGATGGCCCGAGCCTACGGGCGGCCCCGAACATGGCTCGAACCGGTTGGTAGTTTGGACGCAAAGGCGGAAGGGGACCAGCGAGGATGTTTGTGGCCATCGGCAACACGCCGCGCGATTACGCGTGGGGATCCACGAGTGCGATCGCCGAGTTCCGCGGCGTCGAGCCGTCGGGCTCACCCGAGGCGGAGCTCTGGCTCGGCGCGCACGCGGGGTCGCCCGCGCGGGTGCACGACGCGGCATCCGTCGGCCATGACGACCTCGCGGCGTGGATCGCGGCGGATCCCGCGCGCGCGCTGGGGCCGGCGCTCGCCGCGCAGGGTGCGCGGCTGCCGTTCCTGCTGAAGCTCCTCGCGGCCGCCGAGCCGTTGTCGCTCCAGGCCCATCCCACGCCCGAGCAGGCGCGCGCCGGCTTCGCCCGGGAGGAGGCCGAGGGCATCCCCGTGACCGCGTACGACCGCAACTATCGCGACGCGTTCCACAAGCCCGAGCTGGTCGTCGCCGTGAGCGACGAGTTCGACGCGCTGTCGGGCTTCCGGCCGCTCGACGAGGTCGCGGGCGTGCTCGCGGTGCTGCGCGAGGCGGATGCCGCGACCGACGAGCCCCAACCCGGCGCGCTCGACCTGCTCGCTGCTCGCCTCGGCACCGCGGACCCGCTGCGCGACACCGTGGAGTGGCTGCTGCGCGACGGCCGCGGCGAGGACACGGGGGAGGCGACCTGGGTCGTCGAGCGGGTCACCGCGCTCGCGGCATCCGACCTCGCCCGCGACTCCGAGTACGCGGCATCCTTCGAGACGGTCACGCGCCTCGCCGAGGTCTACCCGGGCGACCCGGGCATCGTGATCTCGCTGCTCCTCAACCGCGTGGTCCTGCGCCGCGGCGAGGCGCTGTACCTCGCGGCCGGCAACATCCACGCTTACCTCTCGGGGCTCGGCATCGAGCTCATGGCGGCCAGCGACAACGTGCTGCGCGGCGGCCTCACGCCGAAGCACATCGACGTGGGCGAGCTCCTCGACGTGCTCGACTTCAGGCCCATCGCGCCGCCGCGGCTCGCGCCCGAGCAGGTCGGCTCATCGCTGCAGGCGTTCCGTCCCGACGTGCCCGACTTCGTGCTCTACCGCGCCGAGTTCGGCGGGTCGGCGGATGCCGCGCGCGTGCCCCTCACCGGGCCGGCCATCGTGCTCGCCGAGGGCGACGCAATCCGCCTCCGCGGGGCGCACGGCGAGGCGGAGCTCGCCCGCGGCGAGGCGGTCTACGTCACGCCCGACGAGGGCGCGCTCGACGTGACGGGCCAGGGCATCGCGTGGATCGCGACGACCGGCGCGCCCGCGGCATCCGGAGCCTGAACCGCTGAGCCCGGCGTCGCCGGCGGTCAGCCGACCGCGCGGAGGCCGAACAGGCGGCGGTACTGGGTGGGTGTGGTCTGCAGCACCTTCAGGAAGTGGTGGCGCATCACGGCCGCGGCGCCGAAGCCGGTCTCGCGGGCGATCTCCTCGAGCGAGAGCGAGGTCTCCTCGAGCAGCTGCTGCGCGCGCAGCAGGCGCTGGCGGTTGAGCCAGGCGTTCGGCGTGGTGCCGGTCTCGGCGCGGAACCGTCGCGCGAACGTGCGGGGCGACATGAGCGCCTTGCGGGCGAGCAGGTCGACCGTCAGGTCGTGGTCGAGGTGCTCGAGCATCCACTCGGTGACCTTGGCGAACGAGTCGCTGTGGCACTCGGGCACCGGCGTCTGGATGAACTGCGACTGACCGCCGTCGCGCTGCGGAGGCACGACCATGCGGCGCGCGACGATGTTCGCGGCGCTCGCGCCCAGTTCGGTGCGCACGATGTGCAGGGCCGCGTCGATGCCCGCTGCAGTGCCGGCACCGGTGACGACCTTGTCGTCCTGCACGAAGAGCACGTCGGGGTCGACCTCGGTCTCGGGGAACATCTCGGCGAGGCGGTCGGTGTACATCCAGTGCGTGGTGGCGCGGCGGCCGGCGAGCACGCCCGCGTGGCCGAGCGTGAAGGCGCCCGAGCACACCGACAGCACCCACGCGCCGCGCTCGACGGCGTGGCGGATGACGTCGAGCACGCGCTCGTCGGGCGGCGTGTCGATGAGCGAGGCCGGTACGGCGACGAGGTCGGCCTCGTAGGCGAACTCGAGCCCCTCGTGCACGACGACGTCGAAGCCGAGCTTGGTGGGGATCGGGCCGGGCTCGGCCGCGACCACGTGGAAGTCGAAGGTGGGACCGCCCTGCTCGCTGCGGTCGATGCCGAAGACCTCGCAGATCACGCCGAATTCGAACGGCGCCATCTGGGGAACGGCGATGCAGGCGATGGAGTGGAGCACGGGTGCCTCCGTTGGCAGGAATGAGTCGTTGTATGGCCACTCTGCCACTGTCGGCAGGATGTCGCAAGAGGTAGATTTTCTGCCATGACCACCATCGTGTTCCTCGTCATCGCGGGGCTCGCCATCTGGGGAGTGCTCGCAACCGTGCTTCGCCTCGAAGGCGACGGTTACGGTCGTCCCGAGATCCGGGACCGCAACCGCCACATCGAGAACCTGCCCACACGTCTCGTCTGATCCCGCCCACGGGAGCGCACGCGCGGCGATCGACGCTGCGCGTGCGGCCCGTCCGGCCCGGTCCTGGACGACCGCCGGCGACTCGCGACCCGCGCCGTCCCGCCGCCCCTCGATAGCATCGGGGTGAGCATGCGGATCGACTGCGTGCGGGAGGCGGGAACATGAGCTGGCTGGTCACCGGAGGCGCCGGGTACATCGGTTCGCACGTCGTGCGTGCGTTCGCCGAGCAGGGCATCGACACGGTCGTCGTCGACGACCTCTCCTCGGGCCGGCACGCCTTCCTCCCGACCGGCGCGCGTTTCGTGCAGGGCACGATCCTCGACGGGCCGCAACTCGAGAACACCATCGAGCGGTTCGACGTGCAGGGTGTCGTGCACCTGGCCGGCTTCAAGTACGCCGGCGTCTCGGTCTCCCGCCCGCTGCACACCTACCAGCAGAACGTCACCGGCACGGCGACGCTGCTCGCCGCCATGGCGGCCAAGGGCGTCGATCGCATCGTCTTCTCGTCGAGCGCCGCCGTCTACGGCACGCCCGACGTCGACCTCGTGACCGAGGAGACCGAGCAGCACCCCGAGTCGCCCTACGGCGAGTCGAAGCTCGTGGGCGAGTGGCTCATCGCCGACCAGGGTCGTGCCGAGGGCCTGCGCCACACGAGCCTGCGGTACTTCAACGTCGTCGGCTCGGGCACCACCGAGGTGTTCGACCCGAGCCCGCACAACCTGTTCCCGCTCGTGTTCGAGGCGCTCATCGAGGGCCGCACGCCGCGCATCAACGGAGACGACTACCCGACGCCCGACGGCACGTGCGTGCGCGACTACATCCACGTGGCCGACCTCGCGGCGGCGCACGTGGTCGCGGCGAAGCGCCTCGACGCGGGCGATCCCCTCGAGCCCGTCTACAACCTCGGCTCGGGCGACGGCTCGTCGGTCGGCGAGATCATGCAGACCGTCGCGGCCGTCACCGGCATCGAGTTCACGCCCGAGGTCGGGCCGCGGCGTCCGGGCGATCCCGCCCGCATCGTCGCGTCGGGCGACCTGGCCGCCCGCGACCTCGACTGGAAGATGCGGCACACGCTGGCACAGATGGTCGAGAGCGCGTGGGAGGCGCGTCGCGCGGCGTCCGAGGAGTGAATCCGGTCGACGGGACTCGCACGAACGGAGATCCACCTCCGGAACGCGGGACGCCCGTCCCGACTGCGTAACGTCTGGCGAACACGTCGGCGTGTCGCGGTGGCGATGAAGCCTCGACGCGGAGTTGAGGGTTTACGATTCCCGACTTGACTCGCGCGAATTACACCGGTGTAATTGTCATGACACACCCTCTGGGTGGTCGGTACAACTGGGTGGGAGACGATATGGGCAATCCTGAATATCGTTCTGGAGTACCTGACGATTGGTTCATCGATCCGGTGAGGCTGGGCGTTCCGGGGGTTCGCTCAGGGGTCGGCGACGACAATCCGCTGGCATGGCAGAGCGACGCATTGTGCGCGCAGACCGATCCGGAGGCGTTCTTCCCTGAGAAGGGCGGCTCCACCCGCGACGCGAAGAAGATCTGCACCGGGTGCGAGGTCCGCGGCGAATGCCTCGAGTACGCACTCGCCAACGACGAGCGCTTCGGCATCTGGGGCGGACTCTCCGAGCGCGAGCGGCGCAAGCTCCGCAAGCGCGCGGTCTGACACTCCCCGTCCGGCGCGGCCGCGTGTCGCGCCGGGCGGGTGATCCGCGTCGAGGCGACGGTTTCGAGACGTAGCCCCGCGCTCGTCGGGCCCGACTGACGTTCACCTCCCGTTTCATGGCACGCCCGGTGTCCTGGCCGGATGCCGCGCCGGGGGCCGCTTAGGCTGGCCCCGATGTTCCCCAGAGTCACCGCCGTCCTCGTCGTGCGTCACGGCGGCGACCACCTGCAGCGGACCCTCGAGGCGATCCGCTCCCAGGATCGCGCCCCCGACGCGCTCGTCGTCGTCCTCGCCCAGGCCGATGCGCTCGCGCGCGAGCAGGTGGCCGGGGCGACGCCCGACCGCATCGTCGAGCTGCAGGAGCCGCTCTCGTTCGGCGAGGCGCTGCGCGCGGGGGAGCGCGTGCTCGAAGCGCCGGCATCCGACGCCGACGCGCTCTGGCTGCTCGCCGAGGACACCGAGCCGCAGTCCGGCGCGCTGACGAAGCTCATGGCGACGCTCGAGACGTCGAAGTCCGTCGCCGTCGCCGGGCCGAAGCTCATGGAGTGGGACGAGCCCGACCGCATCGCCGGCCTCGGGCGCACCATGACCCGCCTCGGCCGCAGCGTCCCGGTCGTCGCCGACGAGCTCGACCAGGGCCAGCACGACGGGCTGAGCGACGTGCTCGGGCTCGACCCCGCGGCCGTCCTCGTGCGGCACTCCGTCTGGCAGGCGCTCGAGGGCTTCGATCCCGCGCTGCCCACGGTCGACGACGGCCTCGACCTCGGGGTCCGCGCGCGACTGGCCGGACATCGCGTCGCCGTCGTTCCCGAGGCGAAGGTGCGGTTCGCCGCGGACGGCGTCGCGGGTCCGCCCGGTGACGGCCGCAGCCGGACCCGTCGCCGGAACGCCCGCGCGGCACGCGCCGCCGCACTGCACCGGCGCCTCGCGTATGCGCCGGCGCCCGCCGTGCCGCTGCACTGGATCAGCTTCCTCCCGCTCGCGCTGCTCCGCGCGATCCGGCTCCTCCTCATCAAGCGCCCGGGCGAGATCCCGGGCGAGTTCGGCGCAGCGCTCGGCACGATGTTCTCGGGCATGCGCGTGCCGCGCTCCCGACGGGTGCTCGCGGCCTCGAAGCAGGCCAAGTGGTCGGCCATCGCGCCGCTCCGCCTGCAGCCCGACGAGCAGCGCCGGCGCCGCGAGGCGGCCGCGGAGGCGCGCAAGGCGCGGGCACGCGGTCGCTCGAACGAGCTGCAGTTCCTCGGCACGGGCGGCGGCTGGGTGCTGCTGGCGACCGCCGCGGCATCCGTGGGGCTCTTCTCGTGGCTCATCACGGCGAGCGGCCTCGGCGGCGGCGGGCTGCTGCCGTTGTCGGGCTTCGCGGAGCTGTGGCGCAACGCGGCCTTCGGGTGGCGTGATGTCGGCACCGGCTTCGTCGGGGCGGCGGATCCCTTCAGCGGCGTCCTCGCAGTGCTCGGCTCGCTCACCTTCTGGGCGCCGTCGTACGCGGTGCTCCTGCTCTGGCTCGTGGCCATCCCCGCCGCGGCGATCGGCGCCTGGTTCGCGGCGTCCCGGCTCACCGAGCGCGGCTCGCTGCGCGCGGTCGCCGCGCTCGTGTACGCGTTCGCCCCGCCGTTCCTGGCGGCGCTCGCCGAGGCGCGACCGGGCGCGGTGATCGCGCACGTCCTGCTCGGCTGGCTCGCGTTCGCCGTGTTCGGCGCGGCCTCGTCGTGGGCCGCGGCGGCGACCGCGTCGCTGCTGTTCGCGGCCGTGATCGCCGCCGCCCCGAGCCTGGCCCCGGCGCTCGTCGTCGGCTGGATCGTCGCGCTCGCGGTGAGCGGACGCGCGGCCGTGCGCCTTGCGGCGCTACCGCTCCCCGCCCTCGTGCTCGCGCTGCCGCTCATCGTCGAGCAGGTCGGCCGCGGGACGCCGTTCGGGCTCCTCGCCGACCCGGGCGTGCCCGTGGGCGGCCCGGTGCCGACGCCGTGGCAGCTCGCCGTGGGCCTGCCGAGCGGCGGCTGGGGCGGGTGGGACGAGCTCGTCGGCTCGTTCGTCGAGCTCGACCCGAAGCTCGTGGCGAGCATCCTCGCGGTGCCGCTCGTGCTCGCCGCCCTCGCCGCGGTGCTCGCGCCCGGGTGGCGCCGCGCGACGCTCACGCTCGGCACGGTCCTCCTCGGCTACGCGACCGCGGTCGCCGCGACCCATGTCGCGGTGGCGGCCGTCGGGCCCGACGTCGTGGCCGTGTGGGCCGGCGCCGGACTCAGCCTGGCCTGGCTCGCCCTCGTGCTGGCCTCGGTCTCCGCCCTCGACGCGCTGCGCCGCGGGCCGGCGCTCCTCGGCACGGTGGTCGCGGTCGTGGCGATCGTCGCCGTGGTGCCGACCATCGTCGCCCTCGCCGCGGACGCCGTGCCGCTCGCACCCGCCGGCGAGCGGACGCTGCCCGCCTACGTCGTCGCCCAGGCGGAGACCGATCCGCGCGTCACGACGCTGCGCATGGAGCCCGAGGTCGACGGCGGACTGAGCGCGACGCTGGAGCACGGCACGGGCGAGACGCTCGACGACCAGTCCACGCTCGACCAGACCCGCACCCAGCTCACCGACGAGCAGGTGCAGCTCGCGACGGTGGCGGGCAACCTGGCGTCGCGCAGCGGGTTCGACCCCGAGGCCGCCGTGCGCGAGTTCGGCGTCGCGTTCGTGCTGCTCGCGCCCGCGTCGGACGACGGCCGCGAAGCGGTGCAGACCGAGGCGCGGGCCCGTACAGCGCTCGACGGGAATCCCGCCCTCATCGCAGTGGGGGAGACGGACTTCGGCGCACTCTGGCGGTTCGCGTCCGCCGAGCCCGACGCCCAGGCGGCGCAGATCCCGCCCGACGCGGGCGGCTGGCTCGCCGTGCTCATCACGATCGTGCAGGTGCTCGTCATCGGCGCGACGGTCCTGCTCTCGATCCCGACGGGTGCGGGCCGCGAGGTCGATCGGCGTCCGCACCGGCGGCGCGGGAAGGCGGCAGCCGCCGGAGGTGCGGTGGCCGTGGCGGGCGGGACGGTCGTGATCGCCGAGTCGGAGGCCGAGGCGGCCGAGGCTGAAGCCGCGGAGCCGGACGCCGAGGCGGACGCAGTCGAGGCGGAGGCCGTCGACGACACCGTCGAATCGGAGGCCGAGGCCGACGCGGTCGAAGCCGAGCCCGCGGCATCCGACGCTGACCGCGCCGCCGACGCACCCGACGACCCCGCAGCGAAGGGAGACGACGATGGCCGTACGTCGTAGGACCGTCATCCGCGTCCTCCTGCGGGCGCTCGCGCTCGTCGCCGCGGCCGCGCTGGCGGTCGCCACGGTCGCCGCCGCGGCGCTCGTGCCGTGGCCCGACCACCGGAACGAGGCGCCGTCCGAGCTCGTGCAGCCCGCCGAGAGCCGCCAGCTCCGCGTGTGCCCGGGGCCGCTGCTGTCGCTCGGCGAGGATGCCACGGCGGCGACGACGGCCTCGTCGGTCGGTCCCGCCGACGTCGTGACGGCGACCGAACCGGCCGACGCCGCGCTCGAGCAGGTGCCGCTCGAGGCGCCGGGCAACCCGAACGCGCCTCAGGACGGCACGCCCCTCGCGATCGCCGCGGAACCCGGCGGCGTGGACGCCGGCATGCTCGGGGGCGCCCAGTCGCAGTCCGTGTCGACCGAGACGCTCCGTGGGCTCGCCGCCGCGGCCTGCGGAGAGGCGGTCGCCGACGCGTGGCTCGTCGCCGGCGCGACGAACCTGGGCCGCAGCGGACTCGTGCTGTTGTCGAACCCCACCGCCGTCGCCGCGACGGTCGACGTGCGCGTCGTGGGCGAGGCGGGCGCGGTCGAGGCGCCGTCAGCGCTCGGCATCATCGTGCCCGCGGGCAGCCAGCGCGTGCTCTCGCTCGCGGGCCTCGCGCCGAACCTCGTCTCGCCGGTCGTGCACGTCACGAGCACCGGCGGCGCGATCGCCGCGACGCTGGAGCAGTCGACCATCGTCGGCCTCGCGCCCGCCGGCATGGAGCTCACCGGCACGACCGCCGCGCCCGCCACGACGCAGGTCATCCCGGGCCTCGTGGTGCCGCAGTCGGGCGGCGTCGAGGCGGTCGAGGACCACGCCGACGGCGACGACTTCCCGGTCGTCCGCCTCTTCGCCCCCGGGAACGCGCCCGTCGACGTCTCGATCGGGGTCGTGCCCGAGGGCGGCAGCGGCGGCAGCACCATCGAGGCGACGCTCGATCCCGGCCGCACGCTCGACGTGCCGCTCGGCGTGCTCGACGCCGGGTCGTATACGGTCCGCGTCGAGGCCGACGCCCCGGTCGTCGCCGCGGCTCGCGCCTCGGTCGGCGGCACCGAGGGGCTGACGGATGCCGCGGCCCCCTCCGACTTCGCCTGGACCGTCGCCACCGCACCCCTGCTCGACAGCGCGGTCGTCGCGGTGCCGCCCGGGCCGTCCGCGACGCTGCACCTGGTGAACCCCGCCGGCGCCGATGCTGAGGTCACCCTCACGCTCGACGGCCAGGAGCGCACGGTCGCCGTCCCGGCGGCGGGCGCGACGTCGGTGCCGCTCGCGGGCGCCACGTCGGCGGTGCTCTCGGGCACGCAGGGCCTGCACGCGACGGTCTCGTTCGACGGCCCCGACGAGCTCGCGTCGTTCGGCGTGCAGCCGCCTGGGCCGCTCGACTCGCCGATCCGCGTCTACCCGAACTGAGCGACGACGCGGCGTCCGAGCGGGTCGCCGGACGCGTCGGCGTTCGCGGCCGGCAGCGACGGGGTCGCGTCAGAAGTGCCGGTAGCGCCCCGGCGCCAGCTCCCAGGGGTCCTTGTCGAGCAGCTCGGCCACGGCGCGGAACACGCAGCTCTCGACGAGCAGCTTCTCGTCGCGGTCCTCGCCCTCCTGGAGGCGCAGGAACCGCACGATCGGCAGTCGGTAGAAGGTAATGCGACGTTCGTCGTGCACGACCTTCCACCGGTCGATGTGGTCGCCGTGGATCGCCTCGGCCGGGCCCTGCGCCACCTCGAAGACGACGCCCTCGAGCTCGGGCCAGAGCCCGCGCAGGTACGCGGCCGTGGTGGCGACGGTGAAGTCGAACTCGTCGAGGCGCGTGCGCAGCGGCTCGAGGTGCGGCCCCGTCACTGCGGAGCGCATGCCGCGACCGTGCCGGTCCCTGGCCAGCCGCCGAGGTGAGCGAGGCGTGGCGACACGACGGGATCGAGGCATACCCTCCATCGTAATGTCCGCTCCGGTCGCTACTCTGGTGGAGCCATGAGGAGATGCTCGCGCACCGCATGCGCCGCCGAGGCGGTCGCGACGCTGACGTTCGACTACGCCGACTCCATGGCCGTCCTGGGGCCGCTCTCCCTCACCTCCGAGCCGCACGGCTACGACCTCTGCCGCCGTCATGCCGAGCGCACCTCCGCGCCCGTCGGCTGGCAGATCGTCCGGCACGCGTGGATGGGTGAGGTAGGTTTCAAGGCATGACTCCCGCTGAAGGCCCAGAGGTTCGCGCGCGCCTCCACGCGATCGTGAAGGCGTACGACGTCCGCGGGATCGTGGGCGAGGGGCTCACGGCCGAGACCGTCGAGGCGCTCGGCGCGGGCTTCGCCGACGAGGTCGGCGCGGCCGGCGGGCGCATCGTCGTCGGCCATGACATGCGCGACTCGTCGCCCGGGTTCGCGGCCGCGTTCGCGCGCGGTGCCAACCTCCGCGGCGCCGACGTCGTCGCCATCGGCCTCTGCTCGACCGACGAGTCGTACTTCGCGTCGGGCTCGCTGAACGCGCCCGCCGCCATGTTCACGGCGAGCCACAACCCGGCCACCTACAACGGCATCAAGTTCTCGCGCGCCGGCGCCCAGGGCATCTCGCTCGACACCGGCCTCGGCGCGATCCGCGACCGCGCGGCCGACTACCTCGAGCAGGGCATCCCCGACGCGCCGGTCGCCGGCACGGTCGCCACGGCCGACGTGCTGGCGGACTACGCGGCGCACCTGCGCTCGCTCGTCGAGCTCGGCGGCATCCGACCCCTGAAGATCGTGGTCGACGCCGGCAACGGCATGGGCGGGCTCACGGTGCCCGCGGTGCTCGGCGAGGCCGCCGGCCTGCCCGAGCTGCCGCTCGAGATCGTGCCGCTCTACTTCGAGCTCGACGGCACGTTCCCGAACCACGAGGCCAACCCCCTCGAGCCCGCGAACCTCGTCGACCTGCAGCGCGCGGTGGTCGAGCACGGCGCCGACCTCGGCCTCGCCTTCGACGGCGACGCCGACCGCTGCTTCGTCGTCGACGAGCTCGGCGGCGCGGTCAGCCCGTCGGCGGTCGCCGCGATCGTGGCCGTCCGTGAGATCGAGCGGGTCCGCGCGACCGGCGAGGAGGAGGTGGCGGTCATCCACAACCTCATCACCTCGCGGTTCGTGCCCGAGACCATCGAGAACGAGGGCGCCGTCGCCGTTCGCACGCGCGTGGGCCACTCGCTCATCAAGGACCGCATGCGGGAGACGGGCGCGGTGTTCGGCGGCGAGCACTCGGCGCACTACTACTTCCGCGACTTCTGGGGCGCCGACAACGGCATGCTCGCCGCGATGCACGTGCTCGCGGAGTTCGGCGCGCAGGACGCCCCGCTCTCCGAGCTCGCCGCGCGCTTCACGCCGTATTCGCTCTCGGGCGAGATCAACAGCGTGGTCGACGACGTGCCGGCCGCCTACACGCGCATCGTCGAGGCCTACACCGGGCGTGCCGACTTCGACGAGCTCGACGGCCTCACCGTCACGGGCATCACCGCCGAGAGCGAGCCGTTCTGGTGGTTCAACGTGCGGCCGTCGAACACCGAGCCGCTGCTGCGCCTCAACGTCGAGGGCGCGGATGCCCCGACGATGGCCGCGGTGCGCGACGAGGTCCTGGCGCTCATTCGCGCCTGACCGGCGGGCGACCTCCGTCGCCGTCCCGACCCACGTCCGCCTTCTCCGTTTTCAGGAGATCCTCGGCGGAATCGCGCCGGACGGGGCGATTCGTCCTGAGAACGGGTGGTTCGGAGCAGGCGCCTCCTGAGAACGGTGACACCACGGAAGAGCCTGTCACAATGGTGGGCATGGATGCGCCCGTCACCACCGCCCTGCCCTTCAAGGTCGCCGACCTCTCGCTCGCCGAGGCCGGCCGCCACCAGCTCCGCCTCGCCGAGAACGAGATGCCGGGGCTCATGGCGCTCCGCGCCGAGTTCGGGGCGTCGAAGCCCCTCGCCGGCGCCCGGATCGCGGGCAGCCTGCACATGACCGTGCAGACGGCCGTCCTCATCGAGACGCTCGTCGCGCTCGGCGCGCAGGTGCGCTGGGCGAGCTGCAACATCTTCTCCACGCAGGACGAGGCGGCCGCCGCGGTCGTCGTCGGCCCCGACGGCACGGTCGACGACCCCACGGGCGTCCCGGTCTTCGCCTGGAAGGGCGAGACGCTCGAGGAGTACTGGTGGTGCACCGACCGCATCTTCGACTGGACCGGAGAGGCGGCGGAGGCCGGCGCCGACTGGATCGGCCCGAACATGATCCTCGACGACGGCGGCGACGCCACCCTGCTCGTGCACCACGGTCGCGAGTTCGAGGCGGCCGGCGCCGTGCCTGAGGCGACGGATGCCACGAGCCACGAGTTCCGCGTCGTGCTCGACACGCTCCGCCGCTCGCTCGAGCTGTCGCCCGACCGGTGGACGCGCATCGCCGCCGAGATCCGGGGCGTCACCGAGGAGACCACGACCGGCGTGCACCGCCTCTACGAGCTGCACGCGCGCGGCGAGCTGCTCTTCCCGGCGATCAACGTGAACGACTCGGTCACGAAGTCGAAGTTCGACAACAAGTACGGCATCCGGCACTCGCTGCCCGACGGCCTGAACCGCGCCACCGACGTGCTCATGGGCGGCAAGGTCGCGTTCGTCGCCGGCTACGGCGACGTCGGCAAAGGCGCGGCCGAGGCGCTGCGCGGCCAGGGCGCGCGCGTGATCGTGAGCGAGATCGACCCGATCAACGCGCTGCAGGCCGCGATGGACGGCTACCAGGTCTCGCGCCTCGAGTCGGTCATCGGCGAGATCGACATCCTCGTCACCGGCACGGGCAACAAGGACGTCGTGCGCGTCGAGCACCTGCTCGGCCTCAAGCACCTCGCGATCGTCGCGAACGTCGGGCACTTCGACAACGAGATCGACATGGCCGGCCTCGAGTCGCTCGCCGGCGCGGAGCGCATCGAGATCAAGCCCCAGGTGCACGAGTGGCGCCTGCCCAACGGGCGCAGCCTGCTCGTGCTCAGCGAGGGACGCCTCATGAACCTCGGCAACGCGACGGGGCATCCGTCGTTCGTCATGTCGAACTCGTTCACGAACCAGGTGCTCGCCCAGCTCGAGCTGTGGACGCGGCCCGACGCCTACCCCGTCGGCGTCTACGTGCTGCCGAAGCACCTCGACGAGAAGGTCGCGCGCCTGCACCTCGACGCGCTCGGCGTCGAGCTCACCGAGCTCACGCCCGAGCAGGCCGCGTACATCGGCGTGCCGGTCGAGGGCCCGTACAAGGTCGACCACTACCGGTACTGACCAGGTGACGGATGCCGCGAGCCCGCGGCACCCGCTCGTCACCGATCGGGGAAGCCGACGGGCGTCGCCGTGAGCACGGGCGCGAGCGACGCCATGCGGGCGTCCTCGAGGCGGAGCGCCGTGAGGTCGCGGTCGCGCCGGAGCGCGACGACCGCGGCGAGGAACCGCTCGGGATCGGCGGCCGGCAGCGGCGACACGAAGGGCGCCGCCTCGGCGGCGAGCGATCGGGCCAGCCGTGCCCGGCTCTCGGGCACGAGGTGGTGCACGTTCTCGAAGAACGAGGCCACCCGGCGGGCGAGCGGGTCGGGCAGGCGCGCCACGTCGGCGGTCGCGGCCCATGCGACGAGCTCAGGCGGGACGCCGAACGCGGTCGACGGCACCTTGGGGACCCGCTCGACCTGGGCGTGCGTGCCGGCGAGGATGTCGCCGAGGCGCTTCGACGAGGGGTTCAGGAAGCCGACGAGCACCGCGAGCCCGCCGAACGTGAGGTAGATCTCGATGACGCCGGTGAGTGCGCGGATGAACGCGTGGCGGAAGCCGGTGCCGCCGCCGTCGTCGCGCACGACGCGCAGGCCCATCACGAGCTTGCCGACCGACCGGCCGTGCGAGGCGGTCTCGATGGCCGTCGGGAGCACGACGATGGCGAACACGAGCGTCGCGATCATGATCGCCCGGAACGCCGCCTCGTCGAGCGAGAGGCCGGCGAGGGCCAGCAGCATCGCGACGATGACGACCACCGTGAGCAGTACGTCGAGGGCGGCGCCGCCCGCCCGGATCAAGGCGCTCGCGGGCCGCAGGTCAAGCGCGACGGCCTCGCCCGTGACGAGGGACTCGTCGTCGAAACGGGCCGCCCGGCTGCGGGATTCGGGCGGATCGGCCATGGGTAGTATTCAAGCAGATGGACCTCGACGCGCTCGCCTCCGCCCGCCATGACGACTGGGAGCGGCTCGACGCGCTCTCGCGGTCGGGCCGGCTCGACGGCCCTGGCGTCGACGAGCTCATCGAGCGCTACCAGCACGCGGCATCCGACCTCTCGCTCGTGCAGACCACGGCCGGGTCGACGGCGCTCGGCGACCGGTTGTCGGTGAGCCTCGCGAAGGCGCGGCTGCGGTTCACGGGAACTCCCGAGAACCCGCTGCGCCAGTTCACCCGGTTCGCCCTCGTGAGCCTGCCGGCGGCGCTGTACCGCCTGCGCTGGATCACGCTGGCGGTGGCGGTGGTCACGTTCGTCGTGGCCGCGCTGTACGCGTGGTGGGTGTCGGGCGACCCCCGCGTGCTCGCGAACCTCGGCACCGAGGAGGAACTGCAGCAGCTTGCGGACGAGGGCTTCGCCGCGTACTACTCCGAGAACCCGGCCGCGTCGTTCGCGGGCTCGGTCTGGACGAACAACGCGTGGATCGCCGCGCAGTGCATCGCGTTCGGGATCCTCGGCGTGTGGGTGCCCTACGTCATCCTGCAGAACGCGCAGAACCTCGGCCTCACGGCGGCGATCATGTTCGCCTACGACGAGGCCGACACCTTCTTCCTCTACATCACCCCGCACGGCCTGCTCGAGCTCACCTGCGTGTTCGTCGCGGCGGCGGCGGGCCTCCGTATCTTCTGGGCCTGGGTCGCGCCGGGACCGCGCACCCGCGGCGTCGCGCTCGCCGAGGATGCGCGGTCGCTGTTCACCGTGGCGATCGGCCTCGTGTTCTTCCTCTTCGTCTCGGGCCTCATCGAGGGCTTCGTGACGCCAGCGCCGTGGCCGTGGCCCGTGAAGATCGGCATCGGCGTGCTCGCGTTCGGCGGCTTCCTCGCGTACATGCTCGTGCTCGGCGGCCGGGCGTGGCGCGCCGGCGAGACGGGCGACCTCGTCGAGTTCGACGCGGGCGCGAGCCGCATCGTGGCGGGCTGAGCCGCAAGACGACGGCGGCGGATGCCCCGTGGGGGACATCCGCCGCGTCGTTGCTCGCGTCGGCGATCGCCGACTACGCCGTGAGCTTCGCCGGCCGCTCGAAGACGGCCCTGAAGATCGCGCCCGCGATGATCGCGCCGAGGATGGGCGCCGCGATCGAGACCCACAGCTGCACGAGCGCCTCGGTGCCGCCGTAGATCGCGGTCGCGATCGAGCGGGCGGGGTTGAACGAGGCGTTCGACACGGGGATCGCCACGAGGGCGAGGACGGTGAGCGTGAGGCCGATCGCCAGCGGGGCGAAGCCGGCCGTGGCCCGCGCGTGGGTCACGCCGAGGATGACGAAGAGGAACACGCCGGTCGCGATCGTCTCGATGAGGAACACCGAGACGAGGCCGAAGCCGCCGGGCGACAGCTCGTCGTAGCCCGTCGACGCCCCGCGGAAGACGAGGACGTCGAACAGCGGGCCGGTCGACAGCACCCCGAGCAGCAGCGTGGTGGCGAGGACGCCGCCGACGACCTGCGCGGCGAGGTAGCCGAGCACGTCCTTCCACGCGAACCGGCGGGCCACCGCGAGCCCGAGCGTCACGGCCGGGTTGAAGTGTCCGCCCGAGACGGGGCCGAACGCGTACGCGGCCACGACGACGCTCAGCCCGAGGGCGAGCGCGACGCCGAGGAAGCCGACGTTGAGGTTGCCCTCCCCGGCCGCGAAACCGGCCGCGAAGATCGCGGTGCCGATCACGCCGAACACGAGGATGAAGGTGCCGAGGAGCTCGGCGGTGAGGCGCTGGACGAGGGAGGGAGCGGCGAGCTCCTCGGCGAACGACGGCGCGGCGGTCGCGGGTGCCGTGTCGGACATGGCGGTTCCTTTCGTAGGGCTTCCAGGACGGGGTCGATCGGCGCGCCGGACGCGCGCATGGAGAAGGGGCGCCCACACCCCCGTCGGCGCCCCACAGCGACCATATCGACGGGCGGCGCGGGGGCGAGGGGCGGCTCGCGCGGATGTCGCGAATCGACGCCGTGCGTCGCCGCGTGTCGCCGGGCGTCGACGCCCTGTCGCCCGTGTCGTGAAGCTACAGCCGGCCGGCCGCCTTGAGCTCGAGGTAGAGGTCGGCGAGGGCCGGCGGGAGGTCCTGCGGCGGAGCCGACACGGTGAGCGCGCCGAGGCGCCGGATCGCCGCCGCCACGCGGTCGGCGTCGAGCAGGCTCCGCTCGGCGGCCGCGGCGCGGTAGGCGTCGTCGAGCGAGCTCCGTTCCCGCGAGGCCGCGACGACGTCGGGGTCGGCGACCGACGCCACGACGACGAGGTGCCGGGCCGTGAGCTGCGGCAGCACCGTGAGCAGGCTCCGCGCGCTGCCGGGGGAGTCCGCGGCGGTGAGGAGCACCACGAGCGCGCGTCGGCTCGTGGTGCGTCGGATGTGTCCCGGCACCGCGGCCCAGTCGGCCTCGATGAGCTCCGCCTCGATGCCGGCCATGGTGTCGACGAGCCGGGCGAGCAGCTCGGCGCCGCTCGCACCGTGCACGCGGCCGCGCACGCGCCGGTCCCACGCGAGGAAGTCGATCCGGTCGCCGGCGTGCGACGCGAGCGCCGAGAGCAGCAGCGTCGACTCCCACGCGGTGTCGAGCCGTGGCTCGTCGGCGATGCGGGCCGCGGCGGTGCGCGACGTGTCGGCCACGATCACGATGCGCCGGTCGCGCTCGGGACGCCACGTGCGCACCATGAGGCGTGCGCTGCCGGGCACCTCGAGGTTCGCGTGGCGGGCGGTCGCACGCCAGTCGATCGAGCGGATGTCGTCGCCGCGAACGTACTCGCGGATCGAGTCGAACTCGGTGCCCTGGCCGCGGATGAGCAGCGGCGTGCGACCGTCGAGCTCGCGCAGCCGCGTGAGCCGCGACGGGAGGTGCGCGCGCGAGCGGAAGGGCGGCAGCACCCGGATCCGGCCGGGGGCGGCGAGCGTCGCCTGCTGCGACCAGAGGCCGAGCGGTCCGGCCGAGCGGATCGTCACGTGCTCGACCCGACGGTCCCCGCGGCGCCACGGCGTGAGCTGGAGCGTCATCCGCCGCCGCTCACCCGGCGGGATGCGCAGGCGCGTGCGGTTGGGGCCGGCGACCCCGGCCGAGGGCTCCCAGCCGTCGCGGACGGTGGCCCGCAGCATCCGCGGGCCCGTGTGCTGCAGGGCGAGCTCGGCCGTCACGGTCTCGCCGAGCCGCACCCGGTCGGGCAGGCCGCGCTCGAGGATCACGCGTCGCGGCGACGCCGCGAGCGACAGGTCCACGATGCCCGCGACGAGCGCGAGCCCGAGCCACGCAACCAGCGCGAGCCACGCCGCGCCGGCGTCGCCGAGGCCCGCCGCGACGACGGGGACCACCCCGAGCGCGACGAGGAGCGCGAACCGACCGGAGACCGCCATGTCAGAGGGGCACCTGCACCTGCTGGACGATCGAGCGCAGCACGGCGTCGACGGCCACGCCCTCGAGCTCGGCCTCGGGCCGAAGCTGCACTCGGTGCCGCCACACCGGCAGGAGCATCGCCTGCACGTGGTCGGGCGTGAGCGAGTCGTAGCCCGTGAGCCATGCCCACGCCTTCGAGGCCGCGAGGAGGCCCGTCGTCGCACGCGGGCTCACCCCGAGCCGCATCGACGGGCTCCGGCGCGTGGCGCGGGCGAGGTCGACGACGTACGCGAGCACGTCGTCGGAGACGCGGACGGATGCCGCGGCGGCACGCGCCGCAGCGAGCTCCTCGGCGCCGAGCACGGGCGTGACGCCCGCGGCCGCGAGGTCGTGCGGATCGAAGCCGTCGGCGTGCCGGCGGAGGAGCGACACCTCGGCGTCGCGCTCGGGCACGTCGAGCACGAGCTTCAGGAGGAAGCGGTCGAGCTGCGCCTCGGGCAGCGCGTACGTGCCCTCGTACTCGATGGGGTTCTGCGTGGCCGCGACCATGAACGGGACGGGCAGCGGCCGGGTCACGCCGTCGGCCGAGACCTGGCGCTCCTCCATGGCCTCGAGCAGCGCGGACTGCGTCTTCGGCGGCGTGCGGTTGATCTCGTCGGCGAGCAGGATGTTCGTGAACACCGGCCCCTCGCGGAACGCGAACTCGCCCGTGCGCGGGTCGTAGGCGAGCGAGCCCGTCACGTCGCCGGGCATGAGGTCGGGCGTGAACTGCAGGCGACGGGTGTCGAGTCGCAGAGTGCGGCTGAGCGTGCGCACGAGCAGCGTCTTCGCCACGCCCGGCACGCCCTCGAGCAGCACGTGGCCGCGCGTGAGCAGGGCGATGATGAGGCCCGTCACGGCGCCGTCCTGGCCCACGACGGCCTTGCCGACCTCGGTGCGCACGCGGTTCAGCGCGGCGCGCAGCTCCTGGTCGGTGGTCGTGGTCGCGTCGGTCATGGTCGCCTTCCTGTCGGGTGCGGTCGGTCGTCGGAGTCGGAGTCGGAGCCGGCCGGGCCGGCGGACGCGGGTCGCACGGAGTCCGCGACCTCGTGCTCGAGTCGGTCGAGCTCCACCGCGAGGTCGACGAGCTCGCGATCGCCGGCGGGCTCGGTGCCGATGAGCAGTCGGGCGACGGATGCCGCGTCGCGTCCGGTCGCGACCGCCGCGGCCTCCGCGACCGCGTGCGCCGGTGCCGATCGCGGCAGCTTCAGGACCGACGCGATGCGCCCGACCGCGCCGATGCGCAGCTGGTCGAGCGCGTGCCCGCGCGCGCAGCCGCGCGCATAGAGCCGCGCCCGTCCCTCGCTCGTCTCGCCGGCCGGGACCTGCACGGGCAGGCGTTCGACGACGAGCGGTCCGAAGCGTCGTCCCCGCCAGATGCCGGCGACGACGGTCACGACGATGACGAGCACGAGCACCGGGCTCACCCATCCGGGCGTGAGCTCGGCGATCGTCGGCGCGGACCCGGCGTCGGCGTCGGCCGGGCCGGGGAGGTACCAGGCGAGCTCCGCGGATGCCCCGAGCAGCCCGATCGCGAGCGCGGCGTTGCCCGCCTCGTCGACGTGCTCGTTCTCGAACACGGTGGTCGCGGCGACGATCGTGACCTCGGCGCCCGACGGACCCGGTCCGGCGGCCACGGCGAATGCCTCGCCGTCGCGGAAGCACCCCTGCCAGCCCTCCGCCGCCGCCTCGTCGTCGACGGTGACGAGCCGCTGCCCGTCGGACAGCTCGCCGGCTCGCTGGGCGGGCCGCACGTCGCAGGCCACGTCGTCGAGCGCGCCGCTCGCGACCCCGCCGAGCCGCACGCCCGGGGCGAGCGTGCGCAGGGCCGCGAACCCGGGCTCGACGACGACGAGCCGGTCGGATGCCGCGGCGAGCTCGCCGAGGCCGTCGGCGTCGAGGATGCCCAGCTCGTCGGAGAGCAGCACCGTGGCGCCGCCGTGCGCGAGGTCGACGGCGGCGTCGAGCGAGGAGGCCTCGGTCACCTCGACGCCCTGCTGGCGCAGCACCTCGACGAGGGCCTTCGACCCGGCGGGCGCGGCGTTGGCCGGACCGAGCAGTGGGCCAGGCGCGCGGACGCCGCCCTGCACCACGAGGAGCACGAGGGCGCCCACGACGAGCACGATCCCGATCACGATCCACGGGCGCCGTCGCCGCAGCTGCTCGCGGACCGTCGGCGTGAGGGCCTCGGCGGTCGGCGAGCCGTCGGCGGATGCGGGGGCGGGGGACGCGGCTGGTGCGGTCACGGTCATGCCGGCGCCCCCGCCGTCCCGGCGTGCTCGGGCACGGCCGCCTCCACGGCGAGGTCGAGGCGCACGATCGCCTCGTAGCGCTCGCGCGAACCCGCACGACCCAGGTACCGCACCGCGTCGAAGTCGGCGGCGGCCGCCCGCAGCGCCTCGGCGTGCGCGGGCAGCGGGCGGCCCGCGGCATCCGCGAAGCCGTGCGCCGTCGTGCCCGGATGCACCTGCACGAGGTCGCGGTCGACGACGCCCCGCACGATCGCCCGGAAGCGCTCCTCGATCGCGAGCGCCCAGTCCTCCGACCCGGCGGCCGCCTCGGCGGCGCGGCGGAGCGTGCGGAGGTCGCGCAGGTCGTGGTCGTCGAAGAGCGGCGCAACCGCGCGCCGGCGCCGACGCAGGCGGGGGAGGCCGTACACGAGGAGCGCGACGACGAGCAGCACGGCCACCACGATCACGGCGAGCAGGGCGAGCAGCGGGCCGGGAACGCCCGTCGCGCCCTCGAAGAGGCTCGCGATCCAGTCGCGGATCGCCTGCATCGCGAGGTCGAACGGCGTCGGTTGCGCACTCGCGTACTCGGGCTTCGAGAGCTCCTCGACGACCCAGCGTCGCGCCTCGGGCGCGTCGGGATCGAGCGGGATCTCGAAGTGCGGGATCAGGACCACGTCGCCGGCTGCTCGCTTCCGGCCGCCGGCGCCTCCGGGGCGGGTGCACGGTACGGGTCGTCGCTCGGCTGTCCGGCCTCGCGACGCTCGACGAATCGCTGGAGCTCGAGGTCGAGACCCTCCTTGCGCATGCGGAGGTCGATGTAGATGACGGCGACGAGCGCGGCCTGCACGACCGCCGTGATCGCGCCGATGAGCAGCGACAGCACCGTGGTGACCACCGTCGTGATGATCGTGATGGTGAGGTACGCGCCGGTGCCGGTGGGGTCGATCACGACCCCGAGCAGGGTGCCGACGATCGAGACCGGCTGCACGACGACCTGGGCGGCGAAGTTGAGGATGGCCCCGACGAGCAGGAGCACGCCGAACGTGCGCCAGAAGTACCCGTCGGTGAGCCGCCACGAGCGTGCCACGGCCTGGCGGATGCCCGCGTGCTCGAGCACGATGACGCTCGGCACGAGCGAGAGCTTGACGCCGATCCAGGCTCCCAGCACGGCGAGGCCGAGGCCGAGCAGCACCGCGATGACGATGCCGACGACGAGCCCGGTCGTCGAGACGGATGCCGCGAGCACGACGATGAGCACCAGGAACGCGACGCCGACGATGAGCGCGAGCCCGACGAGCAGCGTCCAGCCGATGAGGGGACCGATCCGCTTCGCGGCCCGCTTCCACAGGGCCGCGAAGCCGAGGCGGTCGCCGACCGTGCCGGTCGCGACGTCGACGACCATGACGCCCTGGAGGAAGGCGCTCGCGACGAGCGAGATGCCGACGGGCACGAGGAAGAGCAGCAGCAGCGCGCCGACCGTGCCGGACGTGATGGCGTCGAGATCGTCCGCCGTCGCGCCCTCGATGCGGGAGAACGTGTAGAGGAAGAACGGGACGAACACGGCGGCCGTCGCGACGACCGACACGAGCTGCACGACGAGGCCGCTGCCGAACGTGGCGGCCGGGTTGCGTCGCAGGGTGCGGAACGGCGCCCAGAGCAGCGTGCCGAACCCGAGCGGGCGGAGCGGGAGCAGGCCCGGCTTGGGCGGCGGCGTCCACCCGCCGGGCGCGGTGGGAGGGTACGTGCCGGGTGCGGCATACGACGGCTCCGCGTAGGCGGGGTTCCCGTAGGCGGGCTGCCCGTAGGCGGGCTGGCCGTAGGCCGGCTGGCCCGGGGCCGGCGGCGGGGGATACGCCGGCTGTCCGTAGGTCGGCTGCCCGTACACCCGCTGGCCGGAGGGTGGCGGGTACGCGGGCGGAACGGGCGGCGGCGGCGGTGCCGCGGCGGGGCCGGACGGAGGCGCGGGCGGCCCGGATGCGTCGTCGGGCGCGGGCTCAGCGGCATCCGATTCGTTCGAGCGCGGCGCCGGTGCGCCGGGTGCCTGCCAATCGTGATCGGACACCTGCATGCGCTCCTTCCGGCGGGGTGTCCCCATGCTCGCATATTTCCGGTCGGCGAGGGCCGTCGAGCGGCGCCGCGACCCGCTGCGAGGCGGGTTCGGCGCGCAGGCGGCGTCCAGCGCGCTTCCGGGCGACTCACGGCCTGGAGCGGATACAGTGGAGCCACCAGTGGCCTGCCCTCGCGGGCCCAGACGGAGACCGGACGGATGACCCCACGCGTACTCGTCGTCGACGACGACACGGCCCTCGCGGAGATGATCGGCATCGTGCTGCGCACGGAGGGCTTCGAACCCGTGTTCTGCGCCGACGGTTCCGGTGCGCTCGCGGCGTTCCGCGAGTCGAAGCCCGACCTCGTGCTGCTCGACCTCATGCTGCCCGGCATCGACGGCATCGAGGTGTGCGGTCGCATCCGCGCGGAGTCCGGCACGCCGATCATCATGCTCACGGCCAAGACCGACACGGCCGACGTGGTCAAGGGCCTCGAGTCCGGCGCCGACGACTACATGGTGAAGCCGTTCAACCCCAAGGAGCTCGTCGCCCGCATCCGCACGCGCCTGCGGCCGGCGCCCGAGCCGGTCGTCGAGACGCTCGCCGTCGGCGACCTCACGATCGACGCGGCCGGCCACGAGGTGCGCCGCGGCGACGAGCGCATCAACCTCACCCCCCTCGAGTTCGACCTCCTCCTCACCCTCGCGTCGAAGCCGCAGCAGGTCTTCACGCGCGAGATGCTGCTCGAGCAGGTCTGGGGGTACCACTACAAGGCCGACACCCGGCTCGTGAACGTGCACGTGCAGCGGCTCCGCGCGAAGGTCGAGCACGACCCCGACAATCCGCGCATCGTCATGACCGTGCGCGGCGTCGGCTACCGGGCCGGCGCGACGACGTAGGCCGGTCGGGATGTCTGCGGCCGACACCTCCAAACTCCTCGCCGCGGGCCCGTGGCGGGAGGTGCCGCGTCGGCTCGCCGCACTCTGGCGGCGCTCGCTGCAGTTCCGGACGGTCATCATCACGCTCGGCCTGTCGGGGCTCGCGATCCTCGTGATCGGCCTCTACATCTCGTTCAGCGTGGCCTCGAACCTGTTCCAGGCGCAGCGCGAGAGCGTGCTCGAGGCTTCGAACAACGCCACCGCCGCCGCGCAGAGCATCCTCGACTCGTCGGCTGCCGCGGACCGGGCGTCGCTGCAGTCCCTGATGGGCGACGCGGTCTCGACGATCACGAGCATCTCGGGGAGCTCGGACTACGCCATCTTCCGCGCGCCGGGCCAGGCCGTGAACACGAACGCACCGCCCGACCAGCTCAGCCGCGGGCTCGGCGGCGTCATCACGCCCGAGCTCCGCCAGCAGGTGCAGGAGAACCCGGGCGGGCAGTACTGGCAGTCGGTCGCGCTGACGAACGCCGACAGCGGCACCGACCCCGGCATCGTCGTCGGCAGCACGCTGAACGTGCCGGCCGCCGGTCGCTACGAGCTGTACCTCGGCTACAACCTGGCCGAGGCCGAGGAGACGCTCGCCTTCATGCAGGTCACCGGGATCGTGGGCGCGGCCGCGCTGCTCGCGCTGCTCAGCGCGATCACGCTCGTCGTCGTGCGCGGCGTCATCGAGCCGATCCGGGAGACCGCGGCGACGAGCCGGCGGCTCGCGGCCGGCGACCTCGGCGTGCGCATGCCCGAGCGCGGGGAGGACGAGCTGGCGACGCTCGCCGCCTCGTTCAACGGCATGGCCGACAGCCTGCAGGCGCGCATCCGCGAGCTCGCCGAGCTCTCGGTCATGCAGCAGCGCTTCGTGTCCGACGTGTCGCACGAGCTGCGCACCCCGCTCACCACGATCCGCCTCGCGGGCGACGTGCTCTACGGGCAGCGCGAGGACTTCCCCGGGCCGACCTCCCGCACGGTCGAGCTCCTGCACACGCAGACCGACCGGTTCGAGCGACTCCTCGCCGACCTGCTCGAGATCAGCCGCTATGACGCCGGCAGCGTGACGCTCGCGACCGAGCCGACGAACCTCGTGCACCTCGCGGGCGACGCGATCGAGTCGATGCACGAGCTCGCCTTCGAGCACGGCAGCGAGCTGCGGCTGGTCGCGCCGGGGGGCCACCTCGACGCCGACGTCGATCCGCGCCGCATCAAGCGGATCGTGCGCAACCTCATCGGCAACGCCATCGAGCACGGCGAGGGCCGGCCGATCGTCGTCGCCGTCGACAGCAACGAGACGGCCATCGCGCTCTCGGTGCGCGACTACGGCATGGGCATGACCGAGGAGGAGGCGGCGCGGGTCTTCGACCGGTTCTGGCGCGCCGACCCGAGCCGCACCCGCACGATCGGGGGCACCGGCCTCGGACTCGCGATCTCGCTCGAGGACGCCGTCGCCCACGGCGGCGGCCTCGACGTCTGGTCGAAGCCCGGACAGGGCACCGTGTTCCGCCTCACGCTGCCGCGCACTCCGGATGCCGCGACGGTCGTGTCCCCGCTGCCGCTCGAGCCCGACGACCCCGCCGCCGACGGGCCGCCGCCCACGGGCGCGACCGGCGCGATCGAGGCCGAGCTCGCCGAGCGGGAGGTGCACGATGCGTAGGGGACTCGCCGCGGCATCCGTGGCCGTCATCGCACTGCTGCTGTCGGGCTGCGCCTCGATCCCGAGCTCGGGCCCGGTGCAGGCGGGCGATCCGCAGCCCGCCGACGCCGCCAACGACGTCGACATCCTGGTGCCCGGACCCGCGGCAGGCGCCAGCCAGCGGGACGTCCTCGAGGGCTTCATCACCGCGGCCCTGAGCCCGCGCAACAACTACCAGGTCGCGCGCGAGTTCCTTACCACCGAGTTCGCCGACGAGTGGCAGGCCGACGCCGGGGCGACGATCGACGTGCTCGCCGATCGGGAGCTCGTCACCGTCGACGACACGACCATGCGCGTCGACGCGACCCCCGCGGCCGCGCTGCTCGAGAACGGGCAGTACGAGGAACCCGACGTGCGCACGCCGATCCCGCTCGACTACCGGTTCGAGCAGGTCGACGGCGAGTGGCGCATCTCGAGCGCGCCGACCGGGATCCTCATCGACCAGATCGGGTTCACGCAGGTGTTCCGCGAGTACCCGCTCTACTTCCTGGATCCGACGTTCGGGTACTTCGTGCCCGACGTGCGCTGGTTCTCGGGGCCGGAGTCGGCGCAGACGAGCATCGTGCAGGCGATCCTCGCCGGGCCCGCGGAGTGGCTCGCGCCGGGCGTCGTCTCCGCATTCCCCGAGGGCGTGGAGCTCGACCCCGCCGCCGTACCCGTGTCGGGCGGCGTCGCGAGCGTCTCGCTCGTCGGCGCGGCGTTCGAGGACCTGTCGACCGTGCAGCGCATGGAGGCGCAGCTCGACGCCAGCCTCGTCGGCGTCCGCAACATCGACTCGGTCGCGCTCACGCTGAACGGCGTGGATCCGGCCGCGCCGCCGCTCACGCCCGAGCCCGTGCGGACCCCTCGCGTCGATCCCCGCAGCGTCGTCTACGACGGCGAGACGTTCGGCTACCTCGCGACCTCGGGCGAGGGGGTCGACCCCATCGCGGGCATCTCCGACCAGGTCGCGTCGCTGACCCCGACCGGCGCATCTCTCGGGCTCGACGCCGAGGCGGCCGCCGTGCGGAACGCCGACGGCGTCTGGGTGGTGCGCGCCGGCGAGGAGGCGGTGCTGCTCGACCCGCGCGAGGGGCTCGTGACGCCGGCGATCGACGGGCAGGGCGTCGTCTGGTCCGTGCCCGCGGACGCGCCCGACCAGCTCGCGTGGTTCGCGCCCGACGCCACCTCGGAGCAGGTCCCAGTGCCGTGGACGGGCTCCTCGATTGCGGCGATCGAGATCTCGCGCGACTCGACGCGCATGGCGGCGCTGCTCTCCGAGGGCGGGCGGACGCACTTCGTCGTCGCCTCCATCGAGCGCGGACGCGACGGCAAGCCGGTGGGGCTCGGCCCGACCGTGCTCGAGCTCGCCGACGTCGCCGGAACGCCGCTCGACGTGGCCTGGCTCGACTCCCGCAGCGTCGCCTCGATCACCGGAGTCGACGGCGGCGCCACGCGCATCGTCACGCAGGAGCTCGGCGGCTTCGCCCGCGACCGCGATGGCCCCCCGAACGGCGTGCTCATCGACGGCGGCAACAACGACCTCCGCGTGCTCACAGCCGTCGGCGACCTCGACGTGGCGAGCGGCGTGGGCTGGCAGGTGCGCGCGGGCGGCATCCGGTTCGTCGCGTCGCAGCAGCCCGGCTGACGCGCGGCGGTCGGCGGCCGGCGGCCGGCTCTCGTCCTCCCCAGCGGTGCGACGCGAGTCGGTCGGATGCCGCGAGGCGGCGTCGGGCGCGGGCTGCGGCGCCGTTCGCGAGGCTCGTCGCATGCCCGCGCTCGCGTCCGTCCGCCGCTCCGCCCTCGACGCGCTCGCGCTGCTCGTGCCGGTCGCCTGCGCCGGGTGCGGCGACCCCGACCGCTCCGTGTGTCCGGCGTGCGTCGCCGCCCTGCGGCCGGCGCCACGGCTCGCGCACCGCGACGCCGTGTCGGCCTGGGCTGCCCTCGACTACGCGGGCGCGGCGGCGGCGGTCATCGGCGCATACAAGGACGGCGCGAGGACGGATGCCGCAGCGCCGCTCGCCGAAGCCCTCGCCGCGTCGATCGCCGCCGCGCTCGCCGCGCTGCCGTCGGGCTCCGTCGAGGTGTGCACCGTGCCCTCGACGCGTGCCGCGATGCGGCGGCGCGGGTACGCGCCCGTCGACGCGCTGCTCGCCCGCTGCGGCATCCGACCGTCGCGCGTGCTGCGGCCCGCCCGCGCCCGCGACGACCAGGCCGGACTCGGCGCCGACGCCCGCCGGCTCAACGCGCAGGGCGCGTTGGTCGCCCGCGCCGACCTCCGCGGGCGGCGCTTCCTCCTCGTCGACGACATCCTCACGACGGGCGCCACGCTCGCCGAGGCGGCCCGCGCGGTGACGGCCGCGGGCGGATCCGTGGCGTCCGCGGCGGTGCTCGCGCAGACCCCGCTGCGACATCCGGGACGCTTGGTCGCTTCTCGGGACGCACTCCGTGACATCGCGAGCGAGTCCGGCTACGGTGGCAGGACAGGCGTGGTCGATCCACCCTTCAGATCCGGGTGACACGCCGGTGGATGGAGGTCGTCATGGAACTGAACATCGTTGGACGAAACCTGGGAATCACCGATCGATTCCGCGCCTACGCAGCGGAGAAGGCCGAGAAGGTGACCAATCTCGCCGAACGGGCGATCTCCCTCGACGTCAAGCTGAGTCGTCACAACGAGAAGAACGGCAACACCGGGCTCGACCGCGTCGAGCTCACCCTGGTCGGCAAGGGGCCCGTCGTGCGGGCGGAAGCCGACGGATCCGACAAGTACGCCGCGTTCGACGTCGCCCTCGGCCGACTGCTCGAGCGCATCCGCCGCGCCAAGGACCGCCGCAAGGTCCACCGCGGCCAGCGCCGGCCGACCTCGCTCCGCGAGGCGACCGACATCGGCTTCGCCGAGGTCGGCGTGCAGGCCGCAGCGCCCGAGGTGCTCGAACAGGTGCGCACGGGCAGCATTCCGATCGTCGAGGAACAGCCCCAGGCGACCGAGGAGGACGACGTCTACTGCCCGGTGGTCATCCGCCGCAAGGTCTTCGCATCCACCCCCATGACCGTCGACGACGCGCTCTACTTCATGGAGCTCGTCGGCCACGACTTCTACCTCTTCGTCGACTCCGAGACGGGGCGGCCCAGCGTCGTCTACCGCCGCAAGGGCTGGGACTACGGCCTGATCGGCATCGACGACCGCGCGGACGTCCCGTCCGACGCATCCGTCGACGAGTACGAGCGCGCCACCGCCTGAGACCGGGCGCCGTCGCGGGCCGGACGCGAGCCGAGGGCTCGCCTCCGGCCCGCTCCATGTGCGGCGGGCTCCCCGTCGGCACCCAGCTTGCGGCCCGCTAGCATGGCTATGATGACCGTCTGCACGGCGGTGACGGGCGCGCCCTGCCGTTCCGAACGAGGAACGCGGCGCCCGACGACTACAGGAGACAATTCGTGGCTTCGATTCTGGAAAAGGTCCTGCGCGTCGGCGAGGGCCGAACCCTCCGACGACTCGAGAACTACGCAGCGGCGATCAACGCGCTCGAAGACGACTTCCAGGCCCTCAGCGACGAGGAGCTGAAGCACGAGACGGTCGAGCTCCGCGAGCGCTACGGCAACGGCGAGTCCCTCGACGACCTGCTGCCCGAGGCGTTCGCGGCCGTCCGTGAGGCGAGCCGTCGCACGCTCGGCCTGCGCCACTTCGACGTCCAGCTCATGGGCGGCGCGGCGCTGCACCTCGGCAACATCGCGGAGATGAAGACCGGTGAGGGCAAGACCCTAGTCGCCACGACGGCGGCCTACCTCAACGCGCTGACCAGCCGCGGCGTCCACGTCGTCACGGTCAACGACTTCCTCGCGAGCTACCAGTCCGAGCTCATGGGCCGCGTGTTCCGCGCGCTCGGCATGACCACCGGATGCATCGTGGCCGGCCAGACGCCGACCGTGCGCCGCGAGCAGTACGCGGCCGACATCACCTACGGCACGAACAACGAGTTCGGCTTCGACTACCTGCGCGACAACATGGCGTGGCAGGCGGCCGACATGGTGCAGCGCGGCCACCACTTCGCCATCGTCGACGAGGTCGACTCGATCCTCATCGACGAGGCCCGCACGCCGCTCATCATCTCGGGCCCCGCCTCCGGCGAGGCGAACCGCTGGTTCACCGAGTTCGCGCGCCTCGCGCAGCGTCTCGTGCCCGGCGACGATTACGAGGTCGACGAGAAGAAGCGCACCGTCGGCGTACTCGAGCCCGGCATCGAGAAGGTCGAGGACTACCTCGGCATCGAGAACCTCTACGAGTCGGCGAACACCCCGCTCATCTCGTTCCTCAACAACTCGATCAAGGCCAAGGCGCTCTTCAAGCGCGACAAGGACTACGTCGTGATGAACGGCGAGGTGCTCATCGTCGACGAGCACACGGGCCGCATCCTCGTGGGCCGCCGCTACAACGAGGGCATCCACCAGGCGATCGAGGCGAAGGAGGGTGTGCAGGTCAAGGCCGAGAACCAGACCCTCGCCACCGTCACGCTGCAGAACTACTTCCGCCTCTACGAGAAGCTCTCGGGCATGACCGGTACCGCCGAGACCGAGGCCGCCGAGTTCATGTCGACGTACAAGCTCGGCGTGGTGCCGATCCCCACCAACAAGCCGATGGTGCGCATGGACCAGCCCGACCTCGTCTACAAGAACGAGGAGGCCAAGTTCGCGCAGGTCGTCGAGGACATCGTCGGCCGGCACCAGAAGGGCCAGCCCGTGCTCGTCGGCACGACGAGCGTCGAGAAGAGCGAGTACCTCTCGCGGCTCCTCGCGAAGAAGGGCGTGCGCCACGAGGTGCTGAACGCCAAGAACCACGCGCGCGAGGCCGCGATCGTGGCGCAGGCCGGGCGCCTGGGCGCGGTCACCGTGGCCACCAACATGGCCGGCCGCGGCACCGACATCATGCTCGGCGGCAACGCCGAGTTCATGGCCGTGCAGCAGATGCACGAGCGCGGCCTCAGCCCGGTCGACACCCCCGACGAGTACGAGGCGGCCTGGGACGGCGTCTTCGACGGCGTCAAGGCCGAGGTCGCGACCGAGGCCGACAAGGTCATCGGCGCGGGCGGGCTCTACGTGCTCGGCACCGAGCGCCACGAGTCGCGCCGCATCGACAACCAGCTCCGCGGCCGCTCCGGCCGTCAGGGCGACCCGGGCGAGAGCCGGTTCTACCTGTCGCTGACCGACGACCTCATGCGCCTGTTCAACGCCGGCGCCGCCGAGAGCCTGATGTCGCGCGGGGTGCCCGACGACGTCGCGATCGAGTCGAAGGTGGTCACCCGCGCCATCCGCTCGGCCCAGTCGCAGGTCGAGGCGCGCAACGCCGAGATCCGCAAGAACGTGCTGAAGTACGACGACGTCCTCAACCGCCAGCGCGAGGCGATCTACTCCGACCGCCGCCACATCCTCGAGGGCGACGACCTGCACGAGCGCACGCAGAACTTCCTCGAGAACGTCATCGACGAGGTGCTCGACCAGCACACCGCCGACGGCAACCCAGACGAATGGGACTTCGACGCGCTCTGGACCGAGCTGAAGACGCTCTACCCGATCGGCATCACGATCGACGAGGTCGTCGCCGAGGCGGGGGAGAAGGGTCGGATCAACCGCGAGTTCATCCGCCGCGAGATCCTCTCCGACGCGAAGCTCGCCTACCGGCGCCGTGAGGAGCAGCTCGGCAGCCCCGCGATGCGCGAGCTCGAGCGCCGCGTGGTGCTCTCGGTGATCGACCGCCGCTGGCGCGACCACCTCTACGAGATGGACTACCTCAAGGACGGCATCGGACTGCGGGCCATGGCCCAGCGCGACCCGCTCGTGGAGTACCAGCGCGAGGGCTACGCGATGTTCCAGCAGATGATGGGCTCGATCCGCGAGGAGACCGTCGGCTTCCTGTTCAACCTCGAGGTCGAGGTCGCCGCCCAGGGCGCGACCGGTGCGACGATCGAGGCGAAGGGCCTCGGCCGCCAGGGCGCCTCGGACGACAGGCTGAGCTACTCCGCGCCGAGCGACTCGGGCGGCGTCGAGGTGCGCAACCAGCGCGGCCAGGTGCAGCAGGCGGCGACGCAGCGCGCCCGTCGCGCGGTGGCGCAGGCGCAGGCGCCCCAGGCCGAGCCGTCGCGCGGGGCCTTCGGCCAGCGCACCGACGGCGGCGGCGGGGAGCTCCAGCCGCAGAACCGCGCCGAGCGGCGCGCCCAGGACCGCAAGGGCCGCTGAGCTCGAACGGATGCGCCGCGCCCCCGGTGTGGGGCGCGGCGCATCCGTCGTTCGTGCGCCGGGCGGGGATCGGCGCACGGCGAAGACCCGCTAGAGGACGCTGATGGCGCTGGCGCGCCAGCGCTGGTCGAGGCCCTCGAGTCGGATGGCGACTGCGCGCGAACGTGCTCGCTGGTGCACCATCACCACGGCCTCGACCACGCCGTCGGCGGGCTCGCAGGTGCGCACCCGCCCGACGGTGAACGCCGGACGCTGCGGCGCCTGCCCCTTCACGCGGCGGGCGCGGGCGGCGAGCACGACGCGCTTCGACAGGTTGCGGTAGACGTCGTCGTTGACCCAGCGCGCGAGTTGCTCGAGGTCGCGCGCACCGGCGAGCACTTCGATGACGCAGTGCGTGAGGCTGCGCAGCAGCTGCTCGGGGTCGGGGAGGTCGGTGCGTCGAGCGGGCTGACGTCCGAAGTACTCGTCGTCATCGTCGAGGAACTGGCGGGCAGAACCTCGCGCCGGGGCGTGGCCGGCGGCAGGGCGTGCGGTCATCTCGGCTCCATGAGGGGGTGGCCACGGCCTCGCGGCCGACGACAGGATCACCCCCGATCGGGGGTGTTCGAGGGATCCTGACTGAACCGTATTGATCGGGCCCGAGGCGTGTCAAGGAAATTCCCCGACTGTGGACAACCGCGGGCCGGATCGATCGCCGGGGGTAACGTTCCTGCATGCGCTGGGACCTCCTGTTCGACGACCTCGAGTCCCAGCTCGACCAGGAGCAGCGCGACGAGGAGCGGGCGCTGGCGCTCGAGGAGGAGCGCCTGCGGCTCGCGCGGCTGACGCTGCGCGACCGCCTGACCGCATTGGCGCGCGTCGACGACGGTGGTCCGGTCGCGATCCGCGTCGAGCTGCACGGCGGCGCGGAGCTCGAGCTCCGGCCGCTCGCGTTCGGGCGCGACTGGATGAGCGCGACGGTCGTGGAGTCAGGTCGGGGACCCGGCCAGTGCCTGGTCCCGCTGGGCGCGATCGCCGCCGTGCTCCCGTCGCGCGCGCAGGTCCTCTCGAGCCTCGAGGCCGGCGCCGAGGGGTCGGGTCGCCTGTCCGAGCGCATCGGTCTGCCGTTCGTGCTGCGCGACCTGTGCCGCCGCCGCACGCCCGTGCATGTCACGACGCACGAGGGTCGCGTGCACGGGACGATCGATCGCGTCGCGCGCGATCACCTCGACCTCGCCCTGCACGAGCAGGGGACCGCACGACGGGACCGCGACATCCGCGGCATCCGCATCGTGCCGATCGCCCGGATCGTGCTCGTCGCGTTCGACTCGGCGACCTAGTCGACCGGGCGGAGCCGCGCGGTGCGGGCACCCGAGAGCTCGACGATGTTCGCGAACTCGCCCTGCTGCCACGCGGAGTGCCGGCGCGTGAGCTCGTACTGCTCCTCGATCCACACCTCGAGCTGCGTGCGCTCGATGCGCCACGGACCCGAGCTGCCCACGCGGATGGCCGGGAGCTCGCCGGAGCGGATCAGCTCGTCGACGGCCGCGACGTCGACGGCGAGGATCTCCGCCGCGTCGGCGACGGTGAGGAACCGGCCGATCTGGTCGCCCGAACCTGGAGCGGTCATGCATCAAGTATCGACCCGACGCCCTCGGGCGGACGCCGGTGTGGATAACTTCGCGGCGTCCTCTCGGATTCACGCCACCATGAATTCCGGCGCGAGAGCGCCCCGACCGGAAGGATCACGATGCCCCGTCGACCGGAACGCTCGGAGCGCGGCGCGCTCCGGCTCGACCCGCGCCTCGTCATCGGCGTGGTGCTCGTCGCCGCGTCGACCACGGGCGTGTGGGCGCTCGTGAACGGGCTCGACGACTCGATCGACGTGTACGCGGTACGCGACACCACCGTGCCCGGCACGCGCATCACGGTCGACGACCTCGCAGTCGAGTCGGTCCGGCTCGGGCACCTCGCCGAGGCGTACCTCGCTCCGGGCGACGTGCCCGACGACGGCCTCGTCGTGGTCAGGACGATCGAGTCGGGGGAGCTGGTGCCCACGACCGCGGTCGACGACGCCGACCGCACGGGGCTCGCCACCGTGGTCGTGCCGAACCGCAGCTCGCTCCCGGGCGGGCTCGGCGCCGGCTCCACGGTCGACGTCTGGTCGGCACGGCTCGTCGAGCGCGGCGAGTACGAGCCGCCCGCCGTGCTCGTCGCGGCCGCCGAGATCGCGGCGATCCAGGAGCCCGAGGGCATGGTCGAGACGGGCGGTCCGGCCGTGGAGCTCCTCGTGCCGCGTGAGAAGGTCGCCGCCCTGCTCGAGGCGCTCGCCGCGGGCGACGCCATCGACCTCGTGCCCGCCCGGCCGAGCGGCCGCTGATGGCACGGCTCGCGCTGGCCCTCGACCCGGCGACGGAGGATCGCCTGCTCGCCGACGTCATCGAGCACGGCCACACCGTCGTCGCCCGGCTCGTGGGCTGGCGCGACCTCGTGGAGAGCCTCGACGTGCTCGCCCCCGAGGTCGTGCTGGTCGGCGCCGCGCGCGTGAGCCTGAGCGCCGACCTGCTCGCGGCGTGCGACGAACGCGGCATCCGCCTCGTCGCCCTGGCCGCGACCGATGCGGAACGCGCCCACGCCGCCCAGGTGGGACTGCACGAGGTCCTCGATCGCGCCGCCGACTGGCGCGAGATCGAGGAGCTCGTGAGCGGCGGCGTGCCCCTGCCCTCGCGGCTCGGCGACGCCCGCCGCGCCCAGCGTCGCGCCGGAGAGGTGGTCGCCGTGTGGGGCCCGGCGGGTGCACCCGGCCGCACCACGATCGCCGTCAACCTCGCCGCCGAGATCGCCGCCGCCGGCCACTCGGTGGCGCTCGTCGACGCCGATCCCTATGGCGGCGCCGTGGCGCCGTCGCTCGGCCTGCTCGACGAGGCGCCCGGATTCGCCTCCGCCTGTCGGCTCGCGGGCGGCGACGCGCTCGACCGCACGGAGCTCGAGCGCATCGCCCAGCGCTACTCCGCGCCCCGCGGCTCGTTCGACGTGTTCACCGGGCTCGTCGGTCCGAGCCGCTGGCCCGAGCTGGCGCACGACCGGGTGACCGCCGCGCTGCAGGCCATCGCCGCACGATCCGAGTTCGTCGTCGTCGACACGGGGTTCAGCCTCGAGCGCGACGAGGAGCTCACGAGCGACCAGTTCGCGCCACGGCGCAATGCGGCCACGTTCGCCGCACTCGGCGCCGCCGACCGGGTCGCCGCCGTGGGACTCGCCGACCCGGTCGGCCTGTCCCGCCTCCTGCGCGGCCACGGCGACCTCGTCGAGGTCGTCGAGCCCGACCGCATCGACGTGATCGTCAACCGCGTGCGCTCGGGCGCCCTCGGCATCGATGCGCACGCGCAGGTGCGCCAGACGCTGCGCCGGTTCGCGGGCATCGCCGACGCAACGCTGCTGCCGCACGACGGCCGGGCGACGGATGCCGCGATCCTCACCGCACGCACCCTGCGCGACGCGGCGCCGCGCAGCCCGCTGCGCACTGCGCTGCGCGAGTACGCGCTCGACCGCATCGTGCCGGTCCCCGAACCCGCGAAGCGCCGCGGATTCGGGTTCGCTCCGGCCCGTCGCGCCGTCGCCGGCTGAGCGCCGTCACCCGGCAGGACGCACAGGGGCCACGCACTACGCTGGGTCTGTGTCGACCCTCAGTGAACTCGTCCTCGCCCAGGGCCGCAGCAGTCAGGCAGACGTCGACTGGCTGCACATGCTCGTCGGCGACCTGCAGCTGCTCGCCGATCTCGCCTTCGCCGACATCGTGCTGTGGGTGCCGTCGGGCGACGACGACTTCGTGGCGGTCGCGCACGCGCGGCCGTCGAGCGCGGCGACGCTGTTCTACCGGGACTTCGTCGGCCAGCCGATCAAGTCGCAGTGGCGCGACCTGGTGACGCTCGCCTTCGGGACCGCGGCCATCGCCGACTCGTCCGCGCCCGACTGGTACGAGGAGATGCCCACGCGCGTCCGCGCCGTGCCCGTGATGCGCCGCCTCTCGGCGACGGGCACCGAGCTCGCCCCCGAGCCCGTCGCCGTCATCACCCGGCACACCAACCTCGGCGCGACCCGCACGCCGAGCCGGCAGGAGCTCACGTTCAACGAGTGCGCCGAGGAGCTCTTCCAGATGATCGCGTCGGGCGACTTCCCCGACCTCGGCGCGCCCACGGGACCGCGTCGCGGCGCGCCGCGCGCGTCGGACGGCCTCATCCGCCTCGACGTCGACGGCACCACCACCTTCGCCAGTCCGAACGCCCTCTCGGCGTTCAACCGCATGGGCTTCGACGACGAGCTCGAGGGGCAGTCGCTCGCCGAGGTCACCACTCGGCTGCTCAGCGGCAAGCTCGTGGTCGACGAGTCGCTGCCGCTCGTCGTGACCGGACGGGCCCCGTGGCGCACCGACGTCGAGTCGCGCGGGGTCACCGTGTCGCTCCGGGCGATCCCGATCCGGCGTCGCGGCGAGCGGATCGGCGCCATCGTCCTCAGCCGCGACGTCACCGAGCTCCGCCACCAGGAGCAGGAGCTCATCACGAAGGACGCGACGATCCGCGAGATCCACCACCGCGTCAAGAACAACCTGCAGACGGTCGCGTCACTCCTGCGCATCCAGGCGCGTCGCACCCACTCCGACGAGGCGCGCGACGCCCTCACGCAGGCGATGCGTCGTGTCGGCGCGATCGCGGTCGTGCACGACACCCTCTCCGAGGGCCTCACGCAGAATGTCGACTTCGACCAGGTGTTCGACCGGGCGCTGCTCCTCGTCGCCGAGGTCGCCTCGGCCCACAACACGACGGCGCACCCGAAGCGCTCGGGCTCGTTCGGCGTACTGCCGAGCGAGTACGCGACGCCGCTCGCCCTCGCGCTCACCGAGCTCGTGACGAACGCGGTCGAGCACGGCCTCGCCGGTCAGGAGGGCGACGTCGAGATCACTGCGGACCGCTCGCCGACCATGCTCACCGTCCAGGTCCGCGACACCGGGTCGGGCCTGCCCGAGGGCAAGGTCGGCGAGGGCCTCGGCACGCAGATCGTGCGCACCCTGATCCAGGGCGAACTCGGCGGCACGATCGACTGGCACACGGTCGTCGGTCGCGGCACCGAGGTGACGATCGAGGTGCCGCTGCGGTGGATCACGGCGGAGTAGGGCTGGTGCGGCGGATGCCGCGCGGGCGATGACGCCCGCCGGCGATCAGCCCGCCCGACGCGCGCGAGCCGCGCGACGCTTCAGGGCGCGTCGCTCGTCCTCGCTGAGGCCGCCCCACACGCCCGAGTCCTGACCGGTCTCGAGGGCGTACTGGAGGCAGATCTCGGTGACGGTGCACCGGGCGCAGACAGCCTTCGCCTTCTCGATCTGGTCGACGGCGGGACCAGTGTTGCCGACCGGGAAGAAGAGTTCCGGGTCAGCGGTGAGGCAGGCGGCTTTGTCGCGCCAATCCATGGAGATGCTCCTTGTGTGTTGCTTCGTTCGCAGACGCGCACGATTGCGCGAAGCCCGGGTCGGGCTGTGCTGCAGGGGGAAAGGCCGAATCTCGGGAAGTAGGATCATGACTGATCGGCTCACGTCCCTGTGAGCATCAACTCGGCCTCATAAATGGTCGCATAGCGGAGAGATCGAATCAATAGTCGTGCTTGGGATAACGCTGTGAATGAGGACCGTCCCGTGGGAGACATGCCGCCCGCGGCATCCGCTTCGACCGGGGTGAAGGCCGCCCTGGTGGTCGTCTCTGCGATCCTCGTGCTGGAGGCGCTGGCGCTCATCGCCGTGGTGATCTGGCTCGTCGTCGACCTGCTCGCGCTGCAGCCGTCGTCGTACGCCACGGCCATCGCGCTCATCGTGCTCGTGCTGATCGCCGCCGTCTGGGTCTCGGCGGTCGCGGTCGGGTCACTGCGCCGTGCGCCGTGGACGCGGGCGGGCGCGATCGTCTGGCAGATCCTGCAGGTGTCGATCGCGGTCGGGGCGTTCCAGGGGCTGTTCGCCCGTCCCGACATCGGCTGGCTGCTGCTCGTGCCGGCGGTCGTCGTGGCGGGACTCCTGCTCTGGACGCCGGTGCGGCTCGCCTACACGCGCACCGAGCACGAGTCGGCGCCCGGCGCCGACTGAGGTCGGGCACCGGGCGCCGAGGAGGAACGAGCGGGACCCGGGCGGTGCTACAGGCCGAGCTCGCGGCGCACGCGCGCCACGTGGCCCGTCGCCTTGACGTTGTACCAGGCCTT
Source organism: Agromyces sp. NPDC057865 (assembly GCF_042796995.1). Classification (NCBI taxonomy): domain Bacteria; kingdom Bacillati; phylum Actinomycetota; class Actinomycetes; order Micrococcales; family Microbacteriaceae; genus Agromyces; species Agromyces sp. NPDC057865. The sequence continues at coordinate 978,104 of NZ_JBHVMJ010000003.1, forward strand.
CTCGAGGCGCCCGTCGGCGCCGACGACGAAGGTCGAGCGGATGCTGCCGACGACGATCTTGCCGTAGAGCGACTTCTCGCCCCACACGCCGTAGCGCTGCTGCACGCCGAGGTCCTGGTCGGAGAGCAGGGTGTAGTTCAGGCGGTCGCGCTCGGCGAACGTCTTGAGCTTCACGACGTCGTCCTTCGAGACGCCGAGCACCCGCACGCCGGCGGAGGCGAACGAGTTGAGGTTGTCGCGGAAGTCGCACGCCTCGGTGGTGCAGCCGGGGGTCATCGCCTCGGGGTAGAAGTACAGCACCACGCGCGAGCCGCGCAGCGAGGAGAGGGTCACCGGGTTGTCGTCCTGGTCGTGGAGCGTGAAATCGGGAGCGAGGTCGCCGGGGGCGAGACGTGCTTCGGTCATCCGTCCATGCTAGGCAGCGAGCCTGAGTGCGACGTGCGACGGGTGCCCTCGGACGCGGCGGGCGCGCGGCATCCGCTGCTCAGGCGAACGTCGCGAGCAGGCGCTGGAGCGAGTCGAGGCGTGCTCGCCCGGTCTCGCCGAGCTGCCCGGCCTCGACCGCCTCGATGATGGCGCAGTCGGGGGAGTCGGGCAGGTGGGTGCAGCCGCGGGGGCAGTCCTCGGCGATGCGGGCGAGGTCGGTGAACGCGCCGAGGATGTTCGCGGGGTCGACGTGCCCGAGCCCGAAGGAGCGGACGCCGGGGGTGTCGATGACCCAGCCGGTGCCGCCGTCGCCCTCGATGCGGAGCGACACCGTGGACGACGACGTGTGCCGCCCGCGGCCGGTCACCTCGTTGACGCGGCCGATCGCGCGTTCGGCGCCGGTGAGGGCGTTCACGAGGGTCGACTTGCCGACGCCCGAGTGCCCGACGAACACGGTGCGGTGGCCGATGAGCGCGCGGGTGATCTCGTCGAGCGGCATGTGCTCGCTGCTCGAGCGGAACACGGGGAGGTCGAGGCCGGCGAAGTTCTCGAGGAACTCGGCGGGGTCGGCGAGGTCGGTCTTCGTGATGCAGAGGATCGGCTGGATGCCGGCGTCGTAGGCCGCGACGAGGTATCTGTCGACGAGCCGGATGCGCGGCTCGGGATTCGCCGCGGCGACGACGATGAGCATCTGGTCGGCGTTCGCGACGATGATGCGCTCGACCTCGTCGGTGTCGTCGGCGCTGCGCCGGAGCAGGGTGGAGCGCTCGCCGACCCGCACGATGCGGGCCAGGGTGCCCGGCTCGCCGGTGGTGTCGCCGACCAGGTCGACGTGGTCGCCCGTGACGACCGACTTGCGGCGCAGTTCGCTCGCGCGAGCGGCCGTGATGTCGCGCTCGTCGGGCTCGCCCTCGTCGACGAGGACCGCGTATCGGCCCCGGTCGACGCCGAGCACGGTTCCGGAGACGGCGTCGGCGTGCTCGGGGCGCACCTTCGTGCGCGGCCGGCTGCCGCGGCGGTTGGGACGCACGCGCACGTCGGACTCGTCGTACTCGGGCTCGTCCTCGTCGTCGTCCGCGTCCCACCAGCTCATGCCAGCATCTGCTCCCAGAGCTTGGTGAACTGCGGCAGGGTCTTCGACGTGGAGCCGATGTCATCGACGACGACGCCGGGCACGGCGAGGCCGATGATCGCGCCGGTGGTGGCCATCCGGTGATCCGCGTAGGCGCGCCACGGCCCGCCCGAGAGCTCGACGGGCTCGATGCGCAGCCCGTCGTCGAGCTCGGTGACCCGGCCGCCGAGGCCGTTGAGCTCGGCCGCGAGGGCGGCGAGCCGGTCGGTCTCGTGGTGGCGGATGTGGCCGATCCCCGTGAACGTCGAGGGGCCGTCGGCGAACGCGGCCAGCGCGACGAGGTTCGGCACGAGCTCGCCCGCCTCCGAGAGGTCGAGGTCGACGGCGCGGATGCCGCGACCGCCGTCGGCGGCCCGGTCGGGCGCGTGCACGGTGAGCCGGTCGTCGTCGAGGGCCACGCGGGCGCCGAACCGGGGGAGGAGATCGGCCAGCTGCGCCCCGACCTGCGTGGTCTGCGCGGGCCAGCCGGTGATCGTGACGTGGCCGCCTGCGACGAGCGCAGCCACGAGGAAGGGTGCGGCGTTCGAGAGGTCGGGCTCGATCGCCACGTCGACGGCGGCGATGCGACCGGGCTCGACGACCCAGCGACCCGGCTCGGGAGTCGCCACCTCGACGCCGCGGGTGCGGAGCGTCTCGATGGTCATCTCGATGTGCGGCAGGCTGGGCAGCCGCTCGCTCGTGTGGCGGAGGTCGAGGCCGCGCTCGAAGCGCGCCGCCGAGAGGAGCAGGCCCGACACGAACTGGCTCGAGGCGGAGGCGTCGATGGCGAGCTCGCCGCCCTCGACCCGTCCGGTGCCGTGGACCGTGAAGGGGAGCGCGCCGCGGCCGTCGTCGTCGAGGTCGACGCCGAGCGCCTGCAGGCCCTGGATCGAGCCGCCCATCGGGCGGCGCCGGGCGCCCTCGTCGCCGTCGAACGTCGTGGGGCCGAGCGCGAGCGCCGCGACCGGCGGGAGGAAGCGCATGACCGTGCCGGCCAGGCCGCAGTCGATCGTGGTGGAGCCGAGGAGTTCGTCGGCCGGGAGGACGCGGAGGTCGTCGCCGAATCCGCCGGTGCCCGGCATCCGCTCGAATCGCGTGCCCAGCGCACGCAGGCCCTCGACCATGAGCTCGCTGTCGCGCGACCAGAGCGGCGCGTGCAGCGTGGACGGCCCGTCGGCGAGGGCGGCGAGCACGAGTTCGCGGTTCGTGAGCGACTTCGAGCCCGGGATGGCCACGACCGACTCGAGCTGGGCCGTCGCGGTCGGCGCGAGCCATCCCGCGTCGGGCTCCTGCTGGCGGTTGTCGCCGTAGGGGTCGAACTCGGGTGCGGAATACCTCGAAATCTGCATCGGTTATCAACAGTAGCGTCCGAGACAGCAGAAGGAGTTGGTGCGCGTGGCGGTGGCGATGCTCGAGCGCCCGGCGGTCGTCGAGAGAGACGATCTAGTATGGCCGGTGATGACTGGCGACGAGATCGAGACCACGCCGGACGACGCGGCAACCCCTGACGAGGAGCGCAGCCTCGGTGAGCTCTTCGAGGAGCAGGCGCTGCCGTTCCTCGACCAGCTGTACGCCGCTGCCCTCCGCATGACCAAGAATCCCGCCGACGCGCAGGACCTGGTGCAGGAGACGTTCGTGAAGGCGTTCGCCGCGTTCGGGCAGTTCAAGCAGGGCACCAACCTCAAGGCGTGGCTGTACCGCATCCTCACGAACACCTTCATCAACAGCTACCGCAAGAAGCAGCGCGAGCCCTACCAGGGCACGATCGACGACCTCGAGGACTGGCAGCTCGGCGGCGCCGAGTCCACGACCGCGCGGTCGAGTCGCTCGGCCGAGGCCGAGGCGATCGACCACCTGCCCGACAGCGCCGTGAAGGACGCGCTGCAGGCGCTGCCCGAGGACTTCCGGCTCGCCGTGTACTTCGCCGACGTCGAGGGCTTCTCCTACCAGGAGATCGCCGACATGATGAACACCCCCATCGGGACCGTGATGAGCCGCCTGCACCGTGGCCGGCGGATGCTGCGCGAGTCCCTCGCCGACTACGCCAGCGAGCAGGGCTTCGCGGGCGCCACGGCGCAACCCACCACCAGGAGGCAGAGCATGCCCAGGAGCGCGAGATGACCGACTGCGGCTGTGAGAAGGCTCGGGCCGAGCTCGAGGAGTACCTGCACCACGAGCTGTGCCGTGAGGACGCCGCGGACATCCGCGAGCACATGGAGAATTGCGCCGACTGCCGGGGCGAGTACCGCGTCGGCATCGCGATCACCGAGGTCGTGCAGCGCGCCTGCAAGGAGAGCGCTCCCGAGCAGCTGCGCACCGTCGTGCTCGCGCGCATCCGCGACATCCAGTCGGAGCACGGCGTCCTCGTCGACTGACCGCCCGACCCCGCCGGAGCCGCGGCTTCGGCGCGCGACTCGTCGTCGCGACCCGTCGCACGGTTCCGTCTTTCGGTGGAAGCGAGTGAGCCGCCGGCGGCCGTAACGTCGGTCGGGATGGAACCCTCGAACCGCTCGCGTCCCGAATCGACGCCGTCCCGTGTGCCCACCTGGCTGCGGGCCCTCATCCCCACCGTCCTCATCCTGGTCTGGTTCGGCGCGTTCGGCGCCGGCGGGGCCTCGTTCGGGGCGCTCAGCGACCTCGTCGAGAACGAGCAGGCGCAGTTCCTGCCGGCCGACGCCGAGTCCACGCGCGCGCTGGACCTCCAGTCGGAGTTCCGTTCGGAAGACGTGATCCCGGCGATCGTCGTGTACGAGCGCGACGGCGGCATCACGGCGGCCGACGAGCTGGCGATCGAGGCCGACGCGGCCGCGTTCCAGGACGTCGAGGGCGTCGTCGACGACGGCGTCTCCCCGCCGGTCGCCTCGGACGACGGCGAGGCCGTCGAGGTGTTCGTGCAGGTCGACGCCGCGGCCGAGACCGACGTCGTGGTCGGCGAGCTGCGCGACCGCGTCGCGGAGACCACGGGCGACGGACTGCAGGGTGCGGTCACCGGACCCGCCGGATTCACCACCGACCTCGTCGCGGCGTTCGCGGGCATCGACGGGCTGCTGCTGATCGTGGCGTTCGCCGCGGTCTTCGTGATCCTCGTGATCGTCTACCGGTCGCCGCTCCTGCCGGTCATCGTGCTCGGGACGAGCCTGACCGCGCTGTGCGGCGCCGTGCTCACGGTCGTCGCGCTCGCCCGCGCCGACGTGCTCGTGCTGAACGGGCAGACGCAGGGCATCCTGTTCATCCTCGTGATCGGCGCGGCCACCGACTACTCGCTGCTCTACATCGCCCGCTACCGCGAGGCGCTGCACGTGCACGAGCGCAAGTGGGATGCCACGTGGGCGGCGCTGCGCGGGTCGTGGGAGCCCATCCTCGCGTCGGGCGGCACGGTCATCGCGGGCCTGCTCATGCTGCTCGTCTCGGAGCTGACGAGCAACAAGATCCTCGGCCCCGTCTCGGCCATCGGCATCGTGTTCGCCCTGCTCGCCTCGCTCACGCTGCTGCCCGCGCTCATGCTGTGGGCCGGACGTGCGGCGTTCTGGCCGGTGCGGCCGCGGTTCGGCGCGCACGTCGAGTCCGACGACGTGGTCGCGCGTCGCGGGTTGTGGTCGAAGGTCGCGCGCCTCATCGCCCGCCGGCCCCGTGTCACGTGGATCGCCTCGACGCTGCTCCTGGCCGTCATGGCGATCGGGATGACCCAGTTGAAGGCGGACGGCGTGCCGTCGAGCGAGTTCGTGCTCGGCGAGTCGCAGGCCCGCGACGGCCAGGCCCTGCTGAGCGATCACTTCCCGGGCGGATCCGGCACTCCCGCGGTGGTGTTCGCGCCCGAGGAGGACCTCCAGGCCGTCGCCGACGTGCTGCTCGCCACCGACGGCGTCGAGTCCGTCGCGGTCGTGTCGGCCGACTCGCCGAGCGGCTCCCTCCCCGTGACCGGCGACGGCATCCAGCCGCTCGGACCTCCCGGCACGTCCGCAGGCGACCCCACCGTCGTCGACGGACGCGTGCAGCTCGACGCCACGCTCGCCGCACCGAGCGACTCCGACGCGGCCGAGCAGGTCGTCGCCACCCTGCGCGCCGAGCTCGCCGACGTCTCGAGCGGCGATCCTGTGCTCGTCGGCGGCACGACGGCCGTCGCCCTCGACACGAAGGAGGCGTCGATCCGGGACCGGAACCTCATCATCCCGCTCGTGCTCGCGGTGATCCTCGTGATCCTCATGCTGCTGCTGCGCGCGATCGTCGCGCCGTTGCTGCTCATCGGCACCGTGGTGCTCTCGTTCGCCGCGGCCCTCGGCGTCTCGGCCCTCGTCTTCGACGGCATCTTGGGGTTCCCGGGCGCCGATCCCGTCGTGCCGCTGTTCGGCTTCGTCTTCCTCGTCGCGCTCGGCGTGGACTACAACATCTTCCTCATGACCCGCGTCCGCGAGGAGAGCGTGCGCCACGGCACGCGCGAGGGCGTGCTGCGCGGGCTGGTCGTGACCGGCGGCGTCATCACGTCCGCCGGCCTGGTGCTCGCCGCGACCTTCGCGGCGCTCGGGGTGCTGCCGATCCTGTTCCTCGCGCAGATCTCGTTCATCGTCGCGTTCGGCGTGCTGCTCGACACGTTCCTCGTGCGGTCGCTGCTCGTCCCGGCGCTCTCGTACGACCTCGGGCGTGCGATCTGGTGGCCGTCGCGGCTGTCCCGGTCGGGCGGCGCCGAGCCGTCGCGCGACGACGCGCCGGTCGCAGTCGAGCCCGAGGCCGGCGAGCCCGCCGAGCACCGCGAGCCCGTGCACCGCGCCTGATCGGCCCGGGCTGCGCCCGGAGACGCGAAGAGCGGATGCTGCGAGGCATCCGCTCTTCGTCGTCGGACGTGCCGGCTACAGCTCGAGCGCCCGGCGCACGAGCTCGGCCTGCTGGGCCGCGTGGCGCTTGGCCGAACCCGTCGCCGGCGACGCGGCCGCGGGACGTGCGACGACCGAGACCGGACGCGGGCCGAGCTTGTTCGTCTCGATGATGAAGAACGGCCAGGCGCCCTGGTTCTCGGGCTCCTCCTGGGCCCACATGAGCTCGGCGTTCGGGTACGAGTCCGCGATGGCCTTCAGCTCACGGCCCGGGAGCGGGTAGAACTGCTCGAGGCGCACGACCGCGACCTCGGGGTTGGGATTGCGCTCGAGCTCGGCGATCAGGTCGTAGTAGAACTTGCCCGAGAGGAACACGACGCGCTTGACGGCGGCCTTGTCGGTGATCCGGGCGTCGTCGATGACCGGCTCGAACCGGCCGCTCGTGAAGTCGGACACCTCGCTCGTGGCGCCGCGCAGGCGCAGCATCGCCTTCGGGGTGAACACCACCAGCGGACGGCGGGGCCGCGCGTACGCCTGGCGGCGCAGCAGGTGGAAGTACGACGCCGGCGTCGACGGCCGGGCGACCGTCATGTTGTCCTCGGCGCAGAGCTGCAGGTAGCGCTCGATACGGGCACTCGAATGGTCGGGGCCCTGGCCCTCGTAGCCGTGAGGGAGCAGCAGCACGACGCTCGAGCGCTGGCCCCACTTCTGCTCGGCCGACGAGATGAACTCGTCGATGATGACCTGCGCGCCGTTGGCGAAGTCGCCGAACTGCGCCTCCCACATGACGAGCGCGTCGGCCCGCTCGACCGAGTAGCCGTACTCGAAGCCCATGGCGGCGTACTCGCTGAGGAGCGAGTCGTAGATCCAGAACTTGGCCTGGTTCTCCGAGAGGTTCTGCAGGGGCAGCCACTCCTGGCCGTTGGTGCGGTCGTGGAGCACCGCGTGCCGCTGCACGAACGTGCCGCGGCGGGCGTCCTGGCCCGCGAGGCGCACGGGCGTGCCCTCGAGCAGGAGCGATCCGAGGGCGAGCAGCTCGCCGAAGCCCCAGTCGATCTTGCCGTTTCGGCTCATGTCGAGCCGCTTGGTGAGCAGCTGCTGGATCTTCGGGTGCACCGTGAAGCCGGCCGGCTTGTTCTCGAAGGCGTCGCCGATCGCGTGCACGACCTCGAGCGAGACGCCCGTGGTCTCGAGCTCGCCCGAGGCGGGCTCGGGCTCGCGGGTCGACTCGGTCGCGCCGACGATCGGGATCGCCCCGGTCTGCGCGGCGTGCGTCTCGGCGAAGGCGCGCTCCATGCGGTCCTGGAAGTCGCGGTGCGCCTCCTCGTACTCCTCCTCGGTGATGTCACCGCGGCCGACGAGGGCCTCGGTGTACAGCTTGCGCACCGAGCGCTTCGCCTCGATGAGGTTGTACATGAGCGGCTGCGTCATCGACGGGTCGTCGCCCTCGTTGTGACCGCGGCGGCGGTAGCAGACGAGGTCGACGACCACGTCGCGCTTGAACTCCTGGCGGTAGCGGAAGGCGAGCTCCGCGACCCGGACGACGGCCTCGGGGTCGTCGCCGTTCACGTGGAAGATCGGGGCCTGGATCGTCTTCGCGACATCCGTCGAGTAGATCGACGACCGTGCGTCGCCGGGAACGGTCGTGAAGCCGACCTGGTTGTTGATGTTGACGTGGATCGTGCCGCCCGTGCGGTAGCCGCGGAGCTGCGACATCTGCATGGTCTCGACCACGATGCCCTGGCCGGCCATGGCCGCGTCGCCGTGGATGAGGATCGGCAGGGTCGAGAACGTGCCGATGGGCTTTCGGTCCTGCTTGGCGCGGACGATGCCCTCGAGCACGCCGTCGACGGCCTCGAGGTGCGAGGGGTTCGCGGCGAGCGACACGGGAACCTGGTTGCCGTCGTCGGCGGTGAAGGTGCCCTCGGTGCCGAGGTGGTACTTCACGTCGCCGGAGCCCGAGAAGGCCCGCGTGTCCTGGGTGCCCTCGAACTCGCGGAACACCTGGCCGTAGGTCTTGCCCGCGATGTTCGTGAGCACGTTGAGCCGGCCGCGGTGCGCCATGCCGATGGCGACCTCGTCCATGCCCTCCTTGGCCGCGCCCTGGAGGATCTCGTCGAGCAGCGCGATGACGGACTCGCCGCCCTCGAGGCTGAACCGCTTCTGGCCGACGTACTTCGTCTGCAGGAAGGTCTCGAACGCCTCGGCCTCGTTGAGCTTGCCGAGGATGCGCATCTGCTCGTCGTGCGACGGCTTCTCGTACTTGCGCTCGACCTCGCCCTGGATCCACTTGCGCTGCACCGGGTCCTGGATGTGCATGTACTCGATGCCGATGGTGCGGCAGTACGAGTCGCGCAGCACGCCGAGGATGTCGCGCAGCAGTGCCGTGCGCTTGTCGCCGAAGCCGCCCGTGACGAACTCGCGGTCGAGGTCCCAGAAGGTGAGGCCGTGGCTCGCGATGTCGAGGTCGGGGTGCGAGCGCTGCACGTACTCGAGCGGGTCGATGTCGGCCATCATGTGGCCGCGCACGCGGAACGAGTTGATGAGCTCCTGCACGCGTGCGGTCTTGTCGATCGCGCTCGCGATGTCGACCGAGATGTCGGGCGCCCAGCGGATGGGCTCGTAGGGGAGGCGCAGCGCGGCGAAGAGGTTCTCGTAGAAGTCGCGCTGGCCGATGAGCAGCTCGTGCACCTTCTTGAGGAACTCGCCCGAGCCGGCGCCCTGGATGACGCGGTGGTCGTAGGTCGACGTGAGGGTGATCGTCTTGCCGATCGCGAGGTTCGCGAGCGTCTTCTCCGAGGAGCCCTGGAACTCCGCCGGGTACTCGAGGGCACCGGCGCCGATGATGCAGCCCTGGCCCTTCATGAGCCGCGGAACCGAGTGCACGGTGCCGATGCCGCCCGGGTTGGTGAGTGAGATCGTGGCGCCCTTGAAGTCGTCGGCCGTGAGCTTGTTGGTGCGGGCGCGCGTGACCAGGTCCTCGTAGGCGGTGAGGAACTCGTTGAAGGTCATCGTCTCGGCGCGCTTGATCGCGGGCACGAGGAGGGCGCGGGTGCCGTCGGGCTTCGGGATGTCGATCGCGATGCCGAGGCCGATGTGCGCGGGCTTCACCATCGCCGGCTTGCCGTCGGCCTCGGTGTAGTACACGTTCTGGCTCGGGAACTCCTTGAGCGCCTGGATGAGCGCCCACCCGATGAGGTGCGTGAACGAGACCTTGCCACCGCGGGTGCGGCGGAGGTGGTTGTTGATCACGATGCGGTTGTCGATCATGAGCTTCGCCGGCACGGTGCGCACGCTCGTCGCGGTCGGCACGGTGAGGCTCTGGTCCATGTTGGCCGCGAGGGTCTTGGGGAGGCCCTTCAGCACGACGACCTCGTCTTCGAGGACCATGTCGGCGACGACCGGCTGCGGGCTCGTGATGGGCACGTCGGCCGGCACGGGCGCGGTGCGCGGGGCGACCGACGTGGTGCGGGCCTCGGGGGCCTGCCCGATGACGGGCGAGGGCGCCGTGGCCGGCGCGGGTTCGACGGCGGCGGATGCCGCGGGCGGCGCAGCCTCGGAGACCGGAGCCTCGGGCGCGGCGGGTGCCGCCGGTGCGGCAGGAGCAGACGGCGCGGGCTGGGCCGCATCAGCGGCCGGAGGGGCGGGCTGGGCGGGCGCGGATGCCTCGGCGGGAGCGGCCTCGGTGGTCGGCGCCTCCTGTGTGGCGGCGCCGTCGCCGCCGGCGCGCACCTGGCGGTAGTGCTCGAGGACCGGCCACCACGTGCGGTCGACGGAGTCGGGATCGGCGACGTACTTCTCGTACATCTCGTCGACGAGCCATTCGTTGGCTCCGTACTCGCCCGCGGTCTTCTCCTCGGACCCCGACCCGGTCAATTGGCTCGACACAGCCTCTCGCCCACTCTCTCCGTTGATGCTGGATTCCTCTGCCGGCGATCGGCACGTGCGCGCACGCACCCGTGCCCGATCACCCACACAAGCCTAAACCCCTCGCGGAGGGTCGGGTGCCCCTTGCGCGACGGTAGCGTGGGGCGCATGGAGTTCTACCGGACGACCCCGCGCCACGACCTCACGTACTCCGACGTCTTCCTCGTGCCGAGTCGGTCGGGCGTGACGAGCCGCCTCGACGTGTCGCTCGCGCCCGACGACGGCTCCGGGGCATCCGTGCCCATCGTCTCGGCGAACATGAACTCGATCACGGGGCCACGGCTGGCGGCCACGCTGGCGCGGCGCGGCGGGATCGGCGTGCTGCCGCAGGACCTGCACCTGCAGGAGCTCGACGAGGCGATCCGGTGGGTGAAGGCGCAGTCGCCCCGGTTCGACACGCCCCACGACTTCTCGCCCGACGACACGGTCTCCGACGCGCTCGCCGTGCTGCCGCCCGTGCCGGGCCACGGGATCGTGCTGCACGACTCGCGCGGCGCGTACGTCGGCACCATCACCGCCGAGCGCCTCGCGACCGCGCTCTCGGACGCGCGACTCGGCGACCTCGTGCACGGCGGCCTCGCGTCGATCGACGCCGACGACGTGGACTCCCCGCGCCGGGCGTTCGACCTCATGGTCGACGCCGACCTCGACTTCGCCCCGGTCATGGAGCACGGCCGCGTGGTCGGCACGCTGAGCCGGCGCAGCGCCCTGCGCAGCACCCTGTACGAGCCGAACGTGGATGCCTCGGGCCGCCTCCGGGTGGCGGCGGCGGTCGGCATCAACGGCGACGTGGCCTCGAAGGCCAAGGCGCTCGTGGGCGCCGGCGTCGACATGCTCGTCATCGACACCGCGCACGGCCACCAGGAGGGCATGATCCGCGCGGTCGGGATCGTGAAGGAGCTCGACCTCGGCGTGCCCATCGTCGCGGGCAACATCGTCACGGCCGACGCCGTGGGCGACCTCGTCGCCGCGGGTGCCGACGTGCTGAAGGTCGGCGTCGGCCCGGGTGCGATGTGCACGACGCGCATGATGACGGCGGTGGGTCGGCCCCAGTTCTCCGCGGTGCTCGAGACCGCCGAGGCGGCGCGCGAGCTCGGCGCGAAGGTGTGGGCCGACGGCGGCGTCAGGTACCCGCGCGACGTTGCGCTCGCGCTCGCCGCCGGCGCGGCATCCGTCATGATCGGCTCGTGGTTCGCGGGCACGATCGAGGCGCCCGGCACGCTGCGGCGCGACTCCTCGGGCCGGCTCTTCAAGGAGAGCTGGGGCATGGCCTCGACGAAGGCGGTGCGCGAGCGGTTCGACCGGCTCTCGCCCTACGAGCTCGCGCGCAAGGAGCTCTTCGCCGAGGGCATCTCGTCGTCGTCGATCTACCTCGACCCTCTCCGCCCGTCGCTCGAGGACCTGCTCGACATGATCACCTCGGGCGTGCGCAGCTCGTTCACGTATGCGGGCGCGCGCTCGATCGAGGAGTTCCGCGAGCGGGCGCTCGTGGGCGTGCAGTCGGCCGCCGGCTACGAGGAGGGCAAGGCGCTGCCGGTCAGCTGGTAGCTGCCGCCTGGGCTGGGGACAACCTGCTCGCCGCCCTCGATGGCAACGCTACCTTGGCGGCGTGGTGCATCCGTTCGAGCTCGTCGCCAACCCGGTGCGGCGCCGGATCCTCGAGGTCCTCGCCGTGGGCGACCACGATGCGGGCACGCTGAGCGACATCGCGTCGATGGAGTTCGGGACGAGCCGGACCGCCGTTTCGTACCACCTCCGGACCCTCCGTGAGCACGGCGCCGTCTGGTCGTCGGTCGGTGCAGATGATCCCCGCTCCCGTTCCTACCGACTGAATCCCGAGTTCCTCGCAACCCTCGACGTCGCCGTCGGCGAACTCTTCGACCTGTGGGAGCAGCGGTACGGAACGGCCGAGGGCCGCGCACCTGTCGGACCACGACCGATGGACCGCGTGCATCGCTTCGGCGACGCGGAACGTCGACGTCGTCGCGCCGCGCTCGCCGAATGGCGCGTCAGTGGCGACGATACGGATCTCGACTGATCGGACGCCGTCTCGGCGAGGGATCGTGCGGTCGACCGATGCTCGCCGGGAACCGCAGGAACTGTTCCTCGATCGCTCGTTTCACATTCGCCTCATGTGAGGCGTTCTCGACATGGCGAGGTGGGCGCTGTCGGAGGTCGGCGTGACGATCAATTCGCCTCATGTGAGGCGGATTGGACACGGCGCGGAGGGGAACCGAAACCCGTGAGGGCGGTCGCCGCACCCGGAAACTCACCGGGCCTGCGGCGGCGTGTGTCAGGGGCGTTACGGCTCAGGAACGAGCCGGGCGCCGCCGATATACTGGGCGGACAATGGACGATCCTCCCTCTGCGAATACGCCCGACCATAGACCCTCGCCCGTGACCGAACGGGGTGGTGGAGATGTCTGAGTGGATCCTGCTCGGCATCGGACTCCTCCTCACGATCGGCACGGGCTTGTTCGTTGCGAGCGAGTTCGCGCTCGTCAACCTCGACCGCTCGGAGCTCGAAGCCCGGCGGGCACGGGGCGAGACGCGACTCGGACTCACCATCTCGGCGTTGAAGATCACGTCGACGCACCTCTCGAGCGCGCAGCTCGGCATCACCCTGACGACGCTGCTCACGGGTTACACGATGGAGCCCGCGATCAGCTCGCTCCTCGCCGGGCCGCTCACCGCGATCGGCCTGCCCGAGGGCATGATCCGGCCCGTGGGCGCGACCACGGCGATCATCATCGCCACGCTCCTCTCGATGGTGCTCGGCGAGCTCGTGCCGAAGAACTTCGCGCTCGCGCTGCCGCGGCAGACCGCGGTCGTCGTGATGCCGTTCCAGACGGCGTTCACGTGGGTGTTCCGCCCCGCGATCGCGGTCCTCAACGGCAGCGCCAACGCGCTGCTGCGCGCCGTCGGCATCGAGCCGAAGGAGGAGCTCTCCGCCGCTCGATCGGCCGAGGAGCTCTCGTCGCTCGTGCGCCGATCGGCGAGCGCGGGCCTACTCGAGCAGGACACCGCCACGCTGCTGGGCCGCACGCTGCGCTTCGCCGACCACGACGCATCCGACGTCATGACCCCCAGGCCGCGCGTGGCCGCCGTGCAGCGGCAGGAACCGGCCGAGGCCGTGCTCGAGCTCGCCCGGCAGACCGGCTTCTCGCGCTTCCCCGTCTACGACGAGAACCTCGACGACATCGTCGGCGTCGTGCACGTCAAGCAGGCCGTGGCAGTGCCGCGTGAGCGGCGATCGGATGTCCCGAGCTCGGCCCTGCAGTCGGAGGCGCTGCGCGTGCCCGAGACGATGAAGCTCGGCATGCTGCTCGGCGAGCTGCGCGGCCGCGGCTTCCAGATGGCGGTCGTGGTCGACGAGTACGGCGGCACCGCGGGCGTCGCGACCCTCGAGGACCTCGTCGAGGAGCTCGTGGGCGAGGTGGCCGACGAGCACGACCGCACCCGCGCGGGCATCGTCCGCCGCGGCGACGAGGTCAGCTTCCCCGGGATCCTCCGGCCCGACGAGCTCGTCGAGCGCACCGGCATCCGCGTGCCCGAGAACGGCGACTACGAGACGGTCGCCGGCTTCGTCATCGCGAGGCTCGGCCACCTGCCCGCCGTCGGCGACGAGGTCGAGATCGACGAGGGCACGCTCATCGTGCGCCGCCTCGACGGGCGCCGCATCGACCGGCTCCGGTTCGTGCCGAAGCCGCCGCCCGAACCCGACAGCCTCGACGAGCGGGAGGAGGACCGATGAGCGACTGGGCCGGAATCGTCTGGCTGTTCGTGCTGCTCCTCGCGAACGCCTTCTTCGTCGGCGCGGAGTTCGCCGTCATCTCGGCGCGCCGATCGCAGATCGAGCCGCTCGCCGAGCAGGGCAAGCGGAGTGCCAAGACCGCCCTGTGGGCGATGGAGCACGCCACCCTCATGCTCGCCATGAGCCAGCTCGGCATCACGATCTGCTCGCTGCTGATCCTGAACGTGTCGGAGCCGGCCATCCACCACCTGCTCGAGGTGCCGCTGCACCTCACGGGATGGTCGGAGGGCGTGGTCTCCACGATCGCGTTCATCGTCACGCTCGTGCTCGTCTCGTACCTGCACGTGGTGTTCGGTGAGATGGTGCCGAAGAACCTGTCGTTCTCGGTGCCCGATCGCGCCGTGCTGCTGCTCGCGCCGCCGCTCGTGTTCATCGCCCGGATCTTCCGCCCCATCATCGTGGCCCTCAACGCCACGGCCAACGGGGTCCTGCGCCTCGTCGGCGTCGAGCCGAAGAACGAGGCGAACTCGACGTACACGCTCGAGGAGGTGCAGACCATCGTCGACCAGTCACGTCGCGAGGGGATGCTCGAGGACGCGAGCGGCACGCTGACCGCGGCTTTCGAGTTCACGACCAAGCGCGTGCACGACGTGGCGGTGCCGATGTCGGGGCTCGTCAGCCTGCCGCCGACCGCGACGCCCGGCGACGTCGAGCGCGCCGTGGCCCGCCACGGGTTCTCGCGCTACGTGATCCTCGGCGATGACGGCGAGCCCGACGGCTACGTGCACCTCAAGGACGTGATCGACCTCGACGACGACGAGTTCGACGACCCGATCCCCGCGAAGCGCGTGCGCCGCCTGGTGTCGATCTTCGACGGGACCGACCTCGAGGACGCCCTCGCGACCATGCGCCGACTCGGCACGCACGTCGCCCGGGCGTTCGACGAGCAGGGCGCCACGACCGGCGTGATCTTCCTCGAGGACATCATCGAGGAGCTCGTCGGCGAGGTGCAGGACGCCACCCGACGCGGTTGAACCGGGGGCCGCGCATCACCCGGAAACGGGTGGCGCGGCCCGCCTCGGGTCGGCGTAAACTGACGCCGACCCGAGGGAACCGAGGAAACATCATGTTCGACAAGATGATGGCCACGGCCGTGCTCGCCGCATCCGATCTCGACCGTGCGAAGGCATGGTGGCACGACGTGCTCGGTCGCGACCCGGTCTACGAGGAGCCGGAGGGCGAGGCGGTCTTCTACGACATCGGCGGCACCGGGGTGATGGTCTACCGCAGCGACTTCGCGGGCACCGCCAAGAACACGGTCCTCAACCTCATGACCGACGACCTCGACCGCGACATGACCATGCTGCGCACGCACGGGGTCATGTTCCACGACTACGACATGCCCGGCCTGAAGACGGTCGACGGCGTCGCCGAGCTCGGCGACGAGCGCAGCGCATGGTTCAGCGACAGCGAGGGCAACATCTTCGCGATCGGCCAGGCCCCACCGCAGATGATGGAGATGGCCATGAAGATGCGCTCCGCGGCGGCCGGGATGGGATGATCCGGGGGATCACCACTCGCCGTCGTTGACCTCCGGTCGCGCCCGGAGGTACTGCGGCGGCCACATCGAGGGATCTGCACCCAACTCGTACGCGGCCCGCAGTGCGAAGTGCGGGTCGCGCATCATCGCCTTGCCGAACATGACCGCGTCGACCTCGCCGTCGGCGACCAGCCGCTCGGCCTGCTCGGGCATCGTGATCCGTCCGACCGCCGAGACGGGCACGTCGGCGCGGTCGCCCACGTACTCGGCGAGGTGCGCCTGGTAGCCCGGGCCGACCGGGATGCGCGCGTGCGCGACGAGGCCACCGGTCGAGACGTCGAAGAAGTCCGCACCGGCGTCCTGCGCCCAGCCGGCGACGATCGCGGTCTGCTCCTCGTCCCAGCCGCCCTCGGTCCAGTCGGTCGCGGAGAAGCGCACGAAGAGCGGCATCCGCTCGCCGACCTCGAGGCGCACGCCGCGGACGAGCTCGAGGAGGAGCCGCGCGCGGTTCTCGAGGCTGCCGCCCCAGCGGTCCTCGCGCCGGTTCGACAGCGGGGAGAGGAACTGGTGCACGAGGTAGCCGTGCGCGGCGTGCACCTCGACCACGTCGAAGCCGGCCGCGACCGCGCGACGTGCCGCGCTGCGGAAGTCGTCGATGACCTGCTGGATGCCGGCCTCGTCGAGCGCGGTCGGCTCGCGCAGCCCGTCGAACGCGACGGCCGACGCCGAGACGGTCGGCCAGCCACCGTCCTCGATCGGCTGCGAGCCCGGGCGGCGCAGGGGCTCGGGCCATACCGAGGCCTTGCGGCCGGCGTGGGCGAGCTGGATGCCGGAGGCCGCGCCCTGCGAGCGGATGAACCGGGTGATCCGGCTCCACGCCTCGGCCTGCTCGTCGTTCCAGAGCCCGGTGTCGTAATCGGAGATGCGGCCCTCGGGGCTCACGGCGGTCGCCTCGGCGACGACGAGCCCCGCGCCGCCGGCGGCCATCGACCCGAGGTGCACGAGGTGCCAGTCGTGCGGCACGCCGTCGCGGTCGGTGACCGAGTACTGGCAGAGCGGCGGCACCCACACGCGGTTGCGGATCGTGAGGCCGCGGAGCGTGATCGGCTGGAACAGCGCGGGCTGGTCGTTCGTGCTCATGCCTGCAGGCCCCGCAGCCAGGCCTCGAGGCCCGCGGCATCCGTGAACACGTGCCCGTCGCCGCCCACGGCGCGCGCACCCTCGACGTTCTCGGACTTGTTGTCGACGAAGAGGAGCTCGGCCGGCGTGATGCCGAGCTCGGCGATGACGTGCTCGTAGATGTCGGCGTTCGGCTTCACCAACCCGAGCTCGCCGCTCACGAACACGCGCTCGAAGAGCGGTGCGAACGATCCGGAGCGCAGCCAGCCCGAGAAGTCGGCGCCGGCGTTCGAGAGCAGCGCCATCCGCGTGCCGCCGTCGGCGAGGGCGTGCAGTACCCGAAGCGTGCCGGGGTCGACGCTGAGCCAGCCGCGGTGGTCGAGCGCCCAGAGCTCGTGCACGTCGACCGCGTCCCACTCGACGCCGAGGTCGGATGCCACGGCGCCCCAGTAGTCGGCGATCGACAGGGTGCCCTGGTCGAGGGGTTCGCGATGCGCCCAGTACGCCGTCCAGAACGGCTCGGCGTCGACGCCCGCGCGGGCGACGAGCGCGGAACGGTCGGCCTCGGTCGGCTCGCGGGAGATCACCTCGCCGTAGTCGAAGACGACGACGTGCGGGGCGAGGCTGATGGGGGCTGGGGCTGTCGGAGGCATCCACCCCAACCTATCGTTGGAGCATGACGACGGGGTGGCAGGAGTGGACCGCCGAGGACGCGGCCGAGTGGATCTCGGCGCCGAGCACCGGCGACGACAAGTACACGCGCGGCGTGCTGGGGGTCGTCACCGGCTCGCAGGACTACCCCGGGGCGGCGGTGCTCGGCGTCGAGGCGGCGCATCGCACGGGCGTCGGCATGGTGCGGTTCACCGGACCGCGGGCGCTGCGGCAGGCCGTGCTCGCCCGGCGACCCGAGACGGTGACCGTCTCGGGGCGCGTGCAGGCGTGGCTCATCGGATCGGGCATCGACCAGAACCGCCGCTCGTTCGTGCTCATCGGCGACCTCGAGCACGCGCTCGCCGACAAGGTGCCCGTCGTGCTCGATGCGGGCGCGCTCGACCTCGTCGGCACGCACACCGCGCCGACGGTGATCACCCCGCACGCGCGGGAGCTGGCCGGCGTGCTGACGTCCCGGGAGATCCGCACGACGGTCGAGGAGGTGGCCGCCGATCCCGCGACGTGGGCGGAGCGCGCCGCCCGCGAGCTCGGCGTCGCGGTGCTGCTGAAGGGCGCCGTCACGCACGTCTGCGATCCCGACGGGTCGCGCTACACGGTCACCGCGCCGACGCACTGGCTCGCGACCGCGGGCAGCGGCGACGTGCTCGGCGGCATCCTCGGCGCGCTCACGGCCACGCATCACGCCGAGCTCGCATCGGATGCCACGGTGCTCACGCAGCTCGGGGCGACCGCCGCATGGGTGCAGGGCGAGGCCGCCCGCCGGGCGAGCGCCGACGCGGGCGGCGGCCCGGTGACGGCGCTCGACATCGCGGAGGCGGTTCCGGGCGTCATCGGCTCGCTGATCTGAACCTCGCCGATCCGAGCGGGGCGCTCGGGTGCGCTCAGGCCTCGGGCGGCAGGAACCTCGTGAGGAACGCACGCGTCCGCGCCTCGCGCGGCGTTGCGAAGAACTCGTGCGCGGGGGCGTCCTCGATGATCAGGCCGTCGTCGAGGAAGACCACGCGGTCGGCCACGTCGCGTGCGAACGCCATCTCGTGCGTGGCCATGACGATCGTGGTGCCGCGGTCGGCGAGCGAGCGCACGAGCTCGAGCACTTCGCCGACGAGCTCGGGGTCGAGCGCGCTCGTCACCTCGTCGAGCAGGAGGAGCTCGGGCGACGTCGCGATGGCGCGCACGATCGCGACGCGCTGCTGCTGTCCGCCCGAGAGCCGATCGGGATAGGCGCGGGCGAGGTCGCCGAGCCCGATCGAGCCGAGCAGCTCGAGCGCCCGCGCCTCGGCGGCCGCCCGCGGCATCCGGTGCACGAGCCGTGAAGCCAGCGTGACGTTGTCGAGCACGCTGAGGTGCGGGAACAGGTTGTAATGCTGGAAGACGATGCCGATGCGGGCGCGGACGCGGTCGGCGTCGACGCGCGGGTCGCTGACGTCCTCGCCGGCGAGGCGGATGACCCCGTCGTCGATCGGCTCGGTGAGGTTCACGGTGCGCAGCAGGGTCGACTTGCCCGATCCGCTCGCGCCGACGAGCGCGACGACCTCGTGCGCCGCGACGTCGAGGTCGATGCCGCGCAGCACGAGCCGGTCGCCGTAGGCGCGACGCACGCCGCGCAGGCTGAGTACGGGCCCACGATCGACGGATGCCGCGCCGCCCGCGCCGGGGGCTCCAGCGCTCGCCGTCACAGGATGCTCCCGGCCTGCTCGCGGGCGCGCGTGCGGGCGGTCAGCCAGTCGGTGAAGCGGATCGTCGGCAGCGCGAGCAGCACGAACAGCAGGCCCGCCACGACGTACGGCGTGAAGTTGAAGTAGTGCGCCGTCTCGATCTGCGCGGCGCGCACCGCGTCGACCGCGCCGAGCACCGAGATGAGGCCCACGTCCTTCTGCATCGCGACGAAGTCGTTCATGAGCGCCGGCGTGACCCGGCGCACGGCCTGCGGGAGCACCACCCGGCGCATGGTCTGGCCGTGGCTGAGCCCGAGCGAGCGCGCCGCGAGGCGCTGCGACGGATGCACCGACTCGATGCCCGCGCGGAAGACCTCGGACACGTAGGCCGAGTAGACGAGGATGAGCGCGATCGTGCCCCAGAAGGCCGCCGGCATGCGCTGGAAGAAGTCGAGACCGGGGATGCCGTAGCCGACGAGGTAGAGCACGATGATGAGCGGCATCCCGCGGAACAGGTCGGTGTACCCGGCCGCGAGCGCTCGCAGCGGGAAGAACACCGGGCCGCGCAGCGTGCGCAGCGTCGCGAGGAGCAGGGCGACGACGAGCACGCCGAGGCTCGCGACGACGAGCACCTGGATGTTGAGCCAGAGCCCCTCGAGCACGCGGGGGAACGAGGCCACCGCGACGTCGAGGTTGAAGAACGTCTCGCGCACGCGCTCCCAGCCGGGGGAGCCGATGAGGACGGCGCCGAGCGCCACCGCGAGCACGATCGTCGAGATCGCGCTGATGAGCACCGAGCGCCGCGTCTGCCGGCGCCGGAACGCCCGCCGGTCGAGCTCGAGATCGCTCGGCCGCGACGCGGCGTCGGCCGCGGCGGGCGCGGCATCCGTCATTCGAGCACGGGAGCCGCGTCGTCGCCGCCCAGCCACTCCGCCGCGAGCTCGTCGAGCGTGCCGTCCTCCCGCAGGGCGTCGACGGCCGCCGTCACGCGCTCGGTGAGCGGCGAGCCCTTGGCCAGCACCAGCCCGAACTGGTCGCCGCCGGCGCTCGACTCGGGGAGCTGGCCGATGATCTCGCCGCCGTCGAGCTCGACCGCGGTGAGGTAGAACGCGGTGGGCAGGTCGACGACGATCGCGTCGACCGTGCCGCTCTGCAGCGCGAGCTTGGCGTCGTCGTTCGTGTTGAACACCTGCGCGCCGGCCGTGGGGGCGATGACCTCCTCGATCGCGTCGAGGCTCGTCGTGCCGGTCTGGGCGCCGATCAGAAGGCCCTTCAGGTCGGCGATGCTCGAGGCGCCCGCCGCGGGGGAGCCGTCGACCGTGATCACGACCTGCGTGGTCTCGTAGTACGGCGAGGAGAAGTCGACGGCCTCCTCGCGCTCGGGCGTGATCGAGAACTGCTGGAGGTTGAAGTCGAAGTCCTTCGGGCCGGGTGCGATGGCCTGGTCGAACGTGGTGCGCACCCACTCGACGTCGCCCTCGTCGAAGCCGAGCTGCGCGGCGACGGCGTACGCGACCGCGGCCTCGAAGCCCTCGCCCGACTCGGGGTCGTCGTCCTGGACCCACGGGTAGTAGGCGGGTTCGCCCGTGCCGATGGTGAGCTTGCCCGGCGTCACGTACTCGCCGCCCGCCTCGGACGAGGCGTCGGACCCGCCCGACGAGGCGCAGCCGGCGAGGGCGAGGCCGGCGGCGGCGAGGAGGGCGATGGTGGCGAGGGAGCGTCGGGGCATGGGTTCCTCCGGAGGTCGCTGTGGGCTGGGCTCCAGCATGGCGCACGAGGCGTCGGTGCGTCGACCGCGTGGCGCACTGTGACGCTCGGCTAGGCTCGTCGGCATGACGGCGGAGGACGTGCGCGAGGCATCCGCGCCCGGCCGGAACCGCGTCCGCCGCTTCCTGGGCGGCCGTGCCGCCCTCTGGATCGCGTTCCTCGTGGTGCACGCGGGCCTCGTGGTGCTGAACCTCTACGGCCAGGGGTGGCCGCTCGGCGACGTCGTGTCGGTCTACCGGGTCTGGGCCGAGAACGCGGCCGACGGCTACGTGCGCATGGGCATCGACGTGCCGTGGGTGTACCCGATCCTCGCGTTCGGCCCGATGGCGGCCGCGCTCGCCTTCGGCTCGGCCTGGTACGGGCAGACCTGGCTCGCGATCGTCGTGCTGCTGAACGCCGCGGCCTTCGTCATCCTGCTCGGCACGCGCCGGCTCTCGCGCACGCGCCGGATCGCGGCGTGGTGGTGGCTCGCCTTCCTGGCCCTGCTCGGTCCGATCGCGCTCGGGCGCATCGATGCGGTCACGGTGCCGCTCGCGATCACCGGCATGCTGTGGGCGGCGACGCGTCCGCGCCTGGCCGCCGTGCTGCTCACGGTGGGCATGTGGGTGAAGGTGTGGCCGGCGGCCGTGCTCGCGGCGCTCGTCGTCGCGTCGCGCAAGCGCTGGGAGGTCGTGACGGTCGCGGTCGCCCTCAGTGCGGGCATCGTCGGCGTCAGCCTGCTGGCGGGCGCGGGGATCAACGCCGTGGGGTTCGTGGCGGAGCAGGCGGGCCGCGGGCTCCAGATCGAGGCGCCGCTCGCGGTCGCCTGGCTCTGGCGGATCGTCGCTGGCGACCGCGCCGTCGAGGTCGTCTACAACCGCGAGATCCTGACGTTCCAGATCTCGGGCCCGGGTGCCGAAGTCGCGGCATCCGTGACCACCCCGCTGATGGCGATCGGCGTGGTCGCCGTGCTCCTGCTCGGGATCCGCGCGGTGCGACGCGGCGCCGCGTTCGGCCGGCTGTTCCCGCCGCTCGCGCTGTCGTTCATCGTCGTGCTCATGCTCGCGAACAAGGTGGGCTCGCCGCAGTTCGTGACCTGGCTCGCCGCGCCGATCGTGCTCGGCCTCGTGCTGAGCCCGCGCCGCTTCCTCGTGCCGGCCGCGCTCGCCGCGGCGATCGCGCTGCTCACCCAGGTCATCTACCCCTACTGGTACGGCTGGCTGATGGCGGCGACGCCCGGGTTCGTGCTCGTGCTGACGGTCAAGATCGCCCTGCTGGCGGTGCTGCTCGTCTGGGGCATCCGGGCACTGTGGCAGGCTGGGAGGGCCCGCGACCGCGTCGTGGTCCCCGCGGACGCCTGACCACGCGGGTCCGCCGACGTACGACACCGGATGCCGCGGGCCGACCACCCGAGGAGGGACCATGCTCGTCGCATTCTCCGTCGCCCCGAGCGGCACCGGCCGTTCGGACGGCTCCGTGCACGACGCCGTGGCGGCGGCCGTGCGGATCGTGCGGGAGTCGGGACTGCCGAACCGCACCACGTCGATGTTCACGGAGCTCGAGGGCGAGTGGGACGAGGTCTTCGACGTCGTGCGACGCGCGACGGAGGCGGTCGCCGAGTACGGTTCGCGGGTGTCGCTCGTCCTGAAGGCGGACATCCGGCCGGGGTACTCGGGCGAGCTCGACGCGAAGGTCGAGCGGCTCGAAGCGGCGATCGACGAGCCCGGCGCCGGCGCGGAGTAGCGCGCCCCGAACCGCGTGGGCGGTGTCGAATCGTTGCGAGCCGCGGTTGTCGAATCGATTCGATCCGTGCGAGAATCGACGGGTGACCCACCCCATCGACGGGCCGACGACGTTGTCGCCGGCCCGTATCCGTTTCGCGCTGCTGGCACTCGCCCTCGGCGGCTTCGGCATCGGCTCCACCGAGTTCGTCGCGATGGGGCTGCTGCCGAACATCGCCGCCGACCTGATGCCCGGCCTCTCCGCGCAGTCGCCCGACGAGGCGAACGCCGCGGCCGGCTGGATGATCTCGGCCTACGCGCTCGGCGTCGTCGTCGGCGCGCCGACCATCGCCGCCGCGGCGGCACGTTGGCCGCGCAAGCGCCTCCTGCTCGCGCTGCTCACCGCGTTCGCGCTCGGCACGCTCGCGTCCGCGCTGCTCCCGTCGTTCGGGCTCGTGCTCATCGCCCGGTTCATCGCCGCGTTGCCGCACGGCGCCTACTTCGGCATCGCCTCGCTCGTGGCGGCGAGCCTGATGGGCCCGGGCAAGCGCGCCCGCGGCGTCGCCCTCGTGCTCTCGGGCCTCACGATCGCCAACGTCATCGGCGTGCCCGCGATCACGTGGCTCGGCCAGGCCGCCGGATGGCGCGTCGCCTACGTCGCGGTCGCGGGCATCTTCGCGCTCACCTTCCTCGCCGTCGCCCTCGCGGTGCCGTGGCAGGCGGGCGACCCGCACGCGACCATGAAGCGCGAGCTGAAGGCCTTCAGCCGCGTGCAGGTGTGGTTCGCGCTCGCGATCGGCGCCATCGGCTTCGGCGGCCTGTTCTCCGTCTACAGCTACGTCGCGCCGCTCGCGACGAACGTGACCGGGCTGCCCGAGGCGGTCGTGCCGCTCGTGCTCGTCATGTTCGGCATCGGCATGACGATCGGCAACCTCGTCGGCGGCCGGCTCGCCGACTGGAGCGTGCGCCGCAGCATGTACGTCTTCTTCGGCATCCTCGCCGCCGCGCTCGTGCTCCTGGCCTTCACCGCCTCGAACCCGGTCGGCCTCTTCGCCGGCGTGTTCCTCATCGGCGGCTCGTCGGCCGCGCTCTCGCCGACGATCCAGGCACGCCTGATGGACGTCGCCCGCGACAGCCAGTCGATCGCCGCCGCCCTCAACCACTCGGCGCTCAACCTCGGCAACTGGCTCGGCGCGTTCCTCGGCGGGATCGCGATCGCGGGCGGCCTCGGCTACGTCGCGCCCATCTGGATCGGGCTCGTGCTCACGATCGCGGGCGTCCTGCTCGCGCTCGCGACGTTCGCGCTCGATCGCGCGCGCGGCCGCCGTGGCGTGACCGTGCCGTACGCCACGGGCGCGGTCGAGGTCGTCGAGTCGTAGGCGCGCCGAGGCTCACGAGTCCGCCGGCCGGGCGCGTGCGCGTCCGCCGGCGTGCCGGCGCGGCATCCGCTCAGTCGGACTGCAGCAGGATGCCGTCGAGGATCGCCCGCTTGCGCAGCGCCACCTTGGTGCCGACGTCGAACCCGGCGACGCGGTACTTCTCCCGGATGCGCTTGAGGTAGCTCTTGGCGGTCTCCTCGGAGATGCCGAGCTGGAACGCGACCGCCTTGACCGGCTGGCCGGCGCCGTACAGCGCCATGACCCGGCGCTCCTGCGCCGAGAGCTTCGGCACCGCGCCCTCGTCGGCCAGCGCCACCTCGAGCTCGGGCGTGAGGTAGGAGCCGCCGGTGCGGGCTGCGCGGATCGCCTCGATGATGTTCTCGACGGGCTCGGACTTCACGAGGTAGCCGAGCGCGCCCGAACCGAGCGCCTCGCGCACGACCGCGGGCTCGGAGTAGGTGCTCATGAGCATGGTCTGCACCCCGGCCGTCTTCAGCATCGAGAGCTTCAGCGAGATCGGGATGTTGTCGCGCAGGTCGAGGTCGAGGAGCACCACGTCGACCGGGAAGCCGGGATGCGCCAGGAGCTCCGACCATGACGGCACCGCCGCCACGAGCTCGATGTCGGGTGCCGCACCTCGGATCCACTCGGTGAGCGCCCCGAGCAGCATGCGGTGGTCGTCGACGATCGCCAGCCGGATCGGTGGATCGGTCTCAGCCATTCAGCGTCCCCCTCGGTCGAGCGGCCCCACGGGCCGACGGACTCCCTGCATGCGGGTTCGGTTGCACCCGGCAGGTGATGTCGATGCGGAAGCCGTCGGCCCCCGCGGTCACGTTCTGTTCTCCGACACTACCGATAGCGTCCCACGTCCCGGGGTCCACACGGCGTCGTGAGACGCCCGACACGTCGATGGACATCTCGAATGCGGGTTCGGCGAGGGTGTCGTCGGATGCCTCGCGGCAGGTCACCTGCACGCCGAGGGGAGGTCCTGAGCCCTTCGGGTGCTCCGCCACGAGGAGCCAGAGGGCGAGCAGCAGCCCGTCGCGCTGGGACTGCGAGAGCAGGCCGGCCGACCCGGTGGGGTCGGTGACGGTGACCCGATCGCTGAGGTAGGCGGACTCGGTGACGGCGTGGCGCAGCCAGGTGTCGGTGCGGCCCTCGATCAGGCGCACCCGCAGCCGCGCGGCCAGCGATCCGGCCCGTTCGGCGGCGTCGGGTGGCACGGGGATCGCGATGCGCCCGGAGCCGACGTCGTCGAGGAGCGTCTCGGCGTCGAAGTCGAGCTGCGCCAGCTCCTCGGAGGCGCGCATGCCCACGGCCGAGCGGGCGGTGCCGACCGTGCTCTGCACGAGCGAGAGGTCGAGCTCGCGTCCGACGAGCCGGCGGAAGCCCTCGAGCGCGAGCATCACCAGCATGGTCGGTACCACGGCGGATGCCGCGACGGCGAGCCCCGGCACGACGAACGGCCCGGCCCGGCCGACCTGCACCACGGCCTCGACGGCGAGGACCCCCGCGATGATCGAGGCGACGAGCAGCGGGATCCGGCTGCCGCGGATCGCCGCGACGGGCATCAGCACCGCGCCCGCGGCCGCCGCGGCCGTCGGCGTGACGCCGTTGTGCAGCTGCCCGGCCGTGGCCGAGACGTCGAGCCAGACCGGCACCGCGAGGCCCGCGAGCAGCACGATGTAGAGCCAGTCGGGCAGTTGCCGCGACACGGACCGCGCGATCACGCCGACGCCGACCACGGCGCCGAGCGCGATCCACGCGGGCCATGGTCCGGGAGCAGGCGGCACGTAGTAGGGGGCGAGCGCGATCGCGTGCACGAGGTGCGCCGCGATGACGAGGGCGGCCGCGATCGTGATGCCCGTCGCGAGCCGGCGTCCGCCGTGGCTGTCGCGGACGTCGCCCGCGGCCCGTGCCGACCGGGAGGGTCGCCGGAATCCGCGGTCCCGGAGGCCGAGGGTCTCGCGCCCGCGCAGGCTCATGGCTTCGGCACCTCCAGCATCACGGTGGTGCCGGAGCCGGGGGAGGAGAAGATGCGGGCGCGGCCGCCGACCGTGTGCAGGCGGCCCACGACGGACTCCGCGTAGCCGAGCCGACGGTGGTCGACGGCGTCGGGCTCGAACCCGCTGCCGGCGTCGGTGACCATGGCGCGCACGGTGTGGTCGTCGTCGGTGACCGTGACATCCGCCTCGCTGACGCCGGAGTGGCGCCGGACGTTCTCGAGGCACTCGCCGAGGGCGCCGAGGAGGGCGTCGAGCGTCTCGCGGGGCAGGGCGAGCTGGCCGGCGCCGTGCCAGTTCACGTCGAGGCCCATGCGGGCGAACCGCTGCCGCACCGACTCGAACGTCGTCGACAGCACGTCGTCGGCGTCGGACTCGGGGGAGAAGATGGCCGTGGAGCCGGCGTCGAGCGGGGCCCCGAGGCGCAGCTGCCGCAGCAGCCGGGCGTCGTCGCCGGCCTGCTGGCGCAGGGCGCTGACGCCGACGCCCACGCCCGAGTGGGCGAGCAGCGAGAGGGTCGCGAGCACGGTGTCGTGCAGCACGCGGGCGTCCTGACGCTGCTGCGACTCGAGCTCCGACGCGATTCGCTCGGCCTCGTGCGCCCGGCCGACCTCGGCGATGCGGTCGGCGGCGTCGGCGATCGCCCGGTCGATCCAGGCGCCGATCACGGCGCACGCGCCCCAGCCGGCCGCCGTGGCGACCGCGGGCGCGCGCAGGTCGTGTCCCCAAGCGGCCACGACCCACGTCGTGGCGAGGACGGCGGCGAGGAGCCCGGCGACGAGCAGTCCGCCGCGGGGGCGGACGACGAGCGGGATGGCGACGGAGGCCGAGGCGACGCCCCCGAGGATGCACATCGCGGTGACGGTCGGCGGGTCGAGCACCGACCCGGTGCCGAGGATGGCGATGAGCCCGATGGCGACGGCGACCACGCCGAGGGCCGGCAGCACGGCACCCCGCGAGGTGTGCAGGATGACGAGCAGCGCCATGGCCGCGCAGAGGACCACGCCGACGACCAGCTCGCCCGTGGTGGCCGCACCGGGCCAGAGCAGGCACGCGAGTGCGCCACCGGACCCGACGAGCCCGGCGACGCGTGCGAGGCGACGCAGGAGCCGGTCGCGTTCCTTGTGGATGCGCTTCACGCCACCCCCAACCGCATGTTCGGGCACCGCGACACGCGGGTGCCGTCCCTCGAACTGTAGCGGAGTCGAGGCGGAAGTCGCGCACCTCTTGCGCGAAGGGGTCGTGACGGGTTCGGGCGTGTCACGCCTCGAGGAGCAGCCGGAGGGCGTCGCCGACCACCGCGTGCTCGATGAGGAACGCGTCGTGGCCGTACTCGGAGTGCACGAGCACGGGCTCGGACCCGTGCACGCTGCCCCGCAGTCGGCGCGCGACCTCGACCTGCCCGTCGAGGGTGAAGTAGCGGTCGCTGTCGATGCCGAGCACGAGGCTCGTCGCGCGCACCGCGTCGAGCGCCGCCCCGACGCCGCCCCGGCCGCGCCCGATGTCGTGCGAGTTCATCGCCTCGGTGAGCACGAGGTAGCTGTTGGCGTCGAAGCGGCGGGTGAACTTGTTGCCGTGGAAGTCGAGGTAGGACTCCACGGCGAACCGGCCGCCCCCGCCGAGCGGGTCCAGGTCGGACTGCCAGTGCCGCTCGAAGCGGCCGTTGAGCTCGGCCGCGGTGCGGTAGTTGAGCATCGCCATGCGACGGGCGAGCGCGAGGCCGCGCGTGGGCCCCTCGCCGTCGGGCGCGTCGTAGTACTCGCCGCCGCGGAACGCGGGGTCGGTGCGGATCGCCTCGATCTGCACCGAGTTGAGCGCGACCTGGTCGGCGGTCGCGGCGGCGGGCGCCGCGAGCACGGCGATGCGCTCGACCGCGTCGGGCGCCATGATCGCCCACTCGAGCACGTGCATCGCGCCCATCGAGCCGCCGACGACGGCGTGGAACCGCTCGATGCCGATCTCCCGGGCGAACGCGACCTGCGCCCGCACCTGGTCGCGGATGGTGAGGAACGGGAACCGCGTGGCCCACTCGACCCCGTCGGGCGCGAGCGAGGCGGGGCCGGTCGACCCCTGGCATCCGCCGATGACGTTCGGGGCGACGACGAAGTACCGGTCGGTGTCGATCGGGAGCCCCGGCCCGACGACGCCCGGCCACCACCCGGCGCTCGGGTGCGCGGGGCCGGCCGGCCCGACGACGTGGCTGTCGCCCGTCAGGGCGTGCAGCACGAGGATCGCGTTGTCGCGCGCCGGCGACAGCGTTCCCCAGGTCTCGTACGCGATGCGCGCGTGGGGGAGCACCGCGCCCGACTCCAGCGCGACGTCGCCGACGGACACGAACCGGCGATCGCCCACGGGGTCGCCCTCGCGCCAGGCGCCCGTGGCGGGGGCGCGGCCCTGCAGCGACTGGGCACGCGCCTCCGAGACGATGCGCGCGGGCACCGCGTCGGCCGTCGTCTGCCAGTCCATGTTCCGATTCTCTCGAAGGAGCGGGTGCGGCACCCGTTTGTTACACGACGTGCTCGTCGCGTGACGGATGCCGCGACGAGGCGACGCGTCGCCGGGACGACGGATGCCGCGGACCGGTGCGGCCCGCGGCATCCGTCATGCGTCGGCGGTCGTCAGACCCGGGCGGCCTCCGTGGCCGCTCGGGCGGCGGCGAGGCCGGCCTCGAGGTCGGCCTTGAGGTCGTCGATGTTCTCGATGCCCACCGAGAGGCGCACGAGGCCGGGCGTGACGCCCGTCGTGAGCTGCTGCTCGGGCGTGAGCTGCGAGTGCGTCGTCGACGCCGGGTGGATGACGAGCGAGCGCACGTCGCCGATGTTCGCGAGATGGCTGAACAGCTGCAGGTTGTCGACGAGCGCGCGACCGGCGTCGACGCCGCCCTTGAGCTCGAACGACAGCACCGCACCGACGCCCTTCGGGGCGTACTTGTTGGCGGCGGCGTACCACGGGCTCGAGGGCAGGCCCGAGTAGTTCACGCTCGCGACGTCGGGGTGGTTGTCGAGCCACTCCGCGATCTCCTGCGCGTTCTGCACGTGCCGCTCGATGCGCAGCGAGAGCGTCTCGATGCCCTGGATGAGCAGCCACGCGTTGTTCGGCGCGATGGCCGCACCGAGGTCGCGGAGCAGCTGCACGCGCGCCTTGATGACGTAGGCGATCGCGTCGCCGACGGCCGCGGTGTAGCTCGCGCCGTGGTACGACGGGTCGGGCTCGGTGAGGCCGGGGAACTTCTCGACGTTCTTCGACCACTCGAACCTGCCGCCGTCGACGATGACGCCGCCGATGACGGTGCCGTGACCGCCGAGGAACTTCGTCGCCGAGTGGATGACGATGTCGGCGCCGTGCTCGAACGGGCGGATGAGGTACGGCGTCGCGATCGTGTTGTCGACGATGAGCGGGATGCCGGCCTCGTGCGCGACGCCCGACACGAGCTCGATGTCGAGGATGTTGATCTTCGGGTTGCCGATGGTCTCGGCGAAGAAGAGCTTGGTGTTCGGGCGCACCGCGCGGCGCCACTCGTCGGCGTCGTCCTGGTTCTCGACGAACGTGGTCTCGATCCCGAGCTTCGCGAGCGTGTACTTGAAGAGGTTGTACGTGCCGCCGTAGATCGACGACGACGAGACGATGTGGTCGCCCGCCTGCGCGATGTTCAGCACGGCGAACGTCTCGGCCGCCTGGCCCGAGGCGACGAGGAGGGCGCCGGTGCCCCCTTCGAGCGCGGCAATGCGCTCCTCGACGACGGCCTGGGTCGGGTTCATGATGCGCGTGTAGATGTTGCCGAACTCGGCGAGCGCGAAGAGGTTCTGCGCGTGCTGCGCGTTGTCGAACACGTAGGACGTGGTCTGGTAGATCGGGGTGGCCCGGGCGTTGGTCACCGGGTCGGGTGCGGCGCCTGAGTGCACCTGCTTCGTCTCGAAGCGCCAGTCGGCGGCGTGCTCTGCCATGAGGTCTCCTTCTCGGTCGGGTGTGCGGACCCGCCGCAACCGCGAGACACGTTACGACCGCTCCCTGAGACGGGCAACGGATGCCGACACACGGCGTCATCCTTGGCGACGCGCCGTCACGCGGGGGGCTTCGGCGCCTCCGGGGCGGACGGGTCCTCGGGCGCCGACGGCGGCGGCAGCGGCGGCATGGCGCCGGGAGGCAGCACGAGGGTGCCGGTCGCGGTGGACGGCTGCGGCCGGAACAGCCAGCGCGCCCGCGGCTCGACGAGCGGGCGGAAGACGCGCCGCACGGGCTTCAGCGACAGCACGACCGAGATGCCGATGCAGAACAGGATCATCGCCGGCAGCACCCAGAACGGCTGCTCGCCCGCGAGGATGCCCGTCTCCCGGAACGGGAACAGCACGAACGAGTGCAGCAGGTAGATGTACATGGTCGCGGTGCCGAAGGCCGTGAACCACGTCGTCCGGCGCGGCATGAGCACGAGGAACGCCACCGAGAAGAGCATCGCCGAGAGCAGCAGCACGAGCCGGATGGCGCCCGACCACGGCTCGTCGTAGCCGATCGCGACGTACGACTCGTCGTAGAGCATGAAGCGGCGCAGCTTCAGGTCGCGCCAGGTCTCGATGGCGATCGGCATGAGCACGAGCACCGCGGCGAAGAGCGCGATCGCCCCCGCCCGCCAGCGCCAGGCGACCCGGGTGGGTAGAGCGAGCCAGCGGCCCGTGAGCTGCCACTGCCGGAGCTTCCAGCCGAACACGAAGAACGGCAGCATGCCGATCGTGCGCGACAGGGCGAGCGTGGAGTCGATCGTCTCGGTGTACCCCGCGCCGATCGAGATCGCGATCGCGATGAGGAGCGGGAAGCGCAGCAGCACGAGGTAGGGCAGCGAGATGCGCCAGAGCGCGAGCGCGATGAGGAACCACAGCGTCCAGGACGCGGTCGTGTAATCGAGGGAGAACCCGCCGCCGAGCACCCAGCGCAGCACGGTCCAGATCGTCTCGAAGATGAAGTACGGGAAGACGATGTCGGTGAGGATCTGCCGCAGCGACCGAGCGTTCGGCGGCCCCGACTTCGCGAAGTACCCGGCCACCGTCACGAACACGGCGACGTGGAACGAGTAGATGAACAGGTAGACGCTGTAGGCGAGGTCGTCCTCGGAGATGAGCGGCAGGATGCCGTGCCCGATCACGACGAGCGTGATCGCGATCCAGCGCGCGTTGTCCCAGAGCGGCACCCGTCGCTTGGTCGCGGTCGTCGCGGGCGGCGTCGTCTGCATCGCTCCATTCAACCGCACCGCGTCCGCCGGGCGCACGGCGAGCGGATGCCGCGGGCCGCCCGCGCGAGGCCACGGCACGCCGTTCGCGGCATCCGCCGTCGGCGCGGCACAATGGGCGCCATGGGAGTGCTGCGGGTGGTCGTGACCGGTGCGAGTTCGGGGATCGGGGCGGCGACCGTGCGCGCCTTCCGCGCCGCCGGGTGGGACGTGGTGGGCGTCGCCCGCCGCGAGGACCGGCTGCGCGAGCTCGCCGAGGAGACCGGGGCATCCGTCTTCACCGCCGACCTCACTCGGCAGGAGGACGTCGACGCCCTGCGCGACCACCTCGAGGCGACCGGCCCCGTGCACGCGCTCGTCAACAACGCCGGCGGCGCGAAGGGCCTCGACTCGGTCGAGCACGGCTCGATCGAGGACTGGATCTGGATGCTCGACGTCAACGTGATCGCGCTCAAGCGCGTGACGAGCGCGCTGCTGCCCGTCCTGCGCCGGGGCGCCGTCGAACGGGGCGTCGCCGACATCGTCAACGTCACGTCGGTCGCCGGCCACGAGCCCTACGTCGGCGGGGCCGGCTACAACGCCGCGAAGTTCGCCGCGCACGCGCTGACGGCCGTGCTGCGACTCGAGCTGAACGGCGAGCCGCTGCGCGTCGTCGAGGTGGCGCCCGGGATGGTGCGCACCGACGAGTTCGCGCTCGTGCGCTTCGGGGGCGACCGCGAGCGCGCCGACAAGGTCTACGACGACGTCCCCGAGCCGCTCGTCGCCGACGACGTCGCCGCCGTCATCGCCGACGCCGTGCTGAAGCCCCGGCACGTGGACCTCGACCTCATCGTGGTGCGGCCCGTCGCGCAGGCCGCGGCCACCCGCCTCGCCCGCGGTCCGCTCGAGGTGCGGAAGGATCCGGAGTGATGGCCGCCGAACGGACCACCGCACGACGGACGGCCTGGGAGCGGTACACCGCCACCCCGTTGGTCGTGCTCGGCATCCTCTTCATCGTCGCGTACTCGTTCTGGGTCCTCCTCCCCGAGGAGCGGGGGCAGGCGCGGGCGTGGATCGGGTGGACGCTGCTCATCTCGTGGGCGGTCTTCCTGGTCGACGTCGTGGTGCGGATCGTCCTGACCCCGCGGGGCCACAAGTGGCGCTTCGTCTGGCGGCATCCGGTGGAGGTGCTCTCCGCGGTGCTGCCGATCTTCCGTGCGCTGCGCGTGCTGGTGCTGCTCCGGGAGGTGCCGTACCTGCAGCGGCGCAGCGGGAACGCGGTCCGCACGAACATCCTCATCTACGCCGCGAGCTACGCGGTGGTGTTCGTGTACTTCATCTCGCTCGCGACCCTGAACGCCGAGCGCGACGCGCCGGGCGCGAACATCACGACCTTCGGCGACGCGATCTGGTGGGCCATCGTCACGGTGGCCACCGTGGGCTACGGCGACGAGTATCCGATCACCGCGGCGGGACGCTTCTACGCGGTCTTCCTGATGGCCGGCGGCATCGCGATCGTCGGCACGGCGTCGGCGACGATCATCTCGCTCATCAACGAGCAGATCGGATCCGCCAGGGACCAGGAGAAGCAGCGCCGCTCGACCGGCGGCTCGGCGCCGACCGACCCGACGGACTGACGCCCGCCGCCGACTACCCTGAATCCATGACCTTCGACGCGAATGACGCCGGCCTCGACGAGCCCCGGCGCGAGGTGCTGACCTGGGACGACTTCGAGGGCGCCTCACGCTCCCTCGCGAGCGAGGTGCTCGCCTCGGGATTCCGTCCCGACGTCGTGATCGCGATCGCGCGGGGCGGCCTGCTGCTGGCCGGCGCCATCTCGTACGCGCTCGGCACCAAGCAGTGCGGCTCGATCAACGTGGAGTTCTACACGGGCGTCGACGAGCGCCTGCCCGAGCCCGTGCTGCACCCGCCGATGCTCGACGTCCCGGCGGTCGCCGGCAAGTCGGTGCTGCTCATCGACGACGTCTCGGACTCGGGTCGCACGCTCGCGAAGGTCGTCGACCTGCTCGTCGAGGCCGGCGCCGAGGTGCGCTCGGCCACGCTCTACGTGAAGCCGCGCACCGTGCTCGTGCCCGACTTCGCCTACCGCGAGACCGAGGACTGGATCGTGTTCCCTTGGTCGGCGCGCCCGCCGGTCACCGTCGGGGAGGGCGCCGCGTGAGCGTGCACCTCGTCGGCGGCGGCGCGACCGAGCGATCGGATGCCCCGCTGTACGCGCCGTTCGTCGCGGAGGCCGCCCTGCGGGCGCGTGCGGCCGGTCGCGAACGGCCCCGCATCGCCGTGATCTCGTTGCACCCCGAGGCCGAGGAGAAGGCCGCGGCGCTCGCGGAGCTGCTCGCCGCGGCCGGCGGCGGCACCGAGATCGAGGCGCACCCGACCACGGGGGGGCCCGGCGAGCCGATCGGGCTCACCGCGATCGCCGACGTCGACGGCATCGCCGTGGGCGGCGGCATCGTCGAGGAGGTGCGCGCCGGACTCGAGCCCGTGTCCGGCGAGCTGCGTCGGCTGGTCGCCGGCGGAGTGCCCTACCTCGGGGTCTCGGCCGGCGCGATGATCGCGGCTGAGGGCTCGTTCGGCGGCGGCTCGCGCATCGGCGGCGTGCGCGTGTCGCCGGAGGATCCCGACGAGCCGGGCATGGAACTGGAGATCGAGGCCGGACTCGGCCTCGTCGACGTGGCCATCGAGGTGCACGTCGCCGAGCGCGGCATGCTCTCCCGACTGGTCGCCGCGGTCGAATCCGGGCTCGTCGCCGGCGGTCTCGGCATCGACGAGCGCACGGCGCTGATCGTGGGCGACGGCGGCCTCCGGGTGGAGGGGGCGGGCAGCGTCTGGCGCGTCCTGCCGACGGACCAGGGCGTGCTCGTCTCCACGATCGGGGCCTGACGTGGCGATGTCCCTCGACCAGCTCGCCGCGGCCGGCCTGATCGACCCGGGCTGGGCCGGCGCGCTCGCGCCCGTCGCCCCGAGGATCGCGGAGCTCGGGGACTTCCTCCGCGCCGAGACCGCCGCGGGCCGCGGCTACCTGCCGAGCGGCGATCGCGTGCTCCGTGCGTTCGGGGCGCCGATGGAGGACGTGCGGGTGCTCATCGTGGGGCAGGATCCGTACCCGACGCCGGGGCATCCGATCGGCCTGTCGTTCGCGGTCGACCCGCACGTGCGCCCGGTCCCGCGGAGCCTCGCCAACATCTACACGGAGCTCGGCGACGACCTCGGCGTGCCGACGCCCGACCACGGCGACCTCACCTCGTGGAGCACCAACGGCGTCATGCTGCTCAACCGGGTGCTCACCGTGCGCCCTGGTACGCCCGCCTCGCACCGCGGCAAGGGCTGGGAGGACGTGACCGACCACGCCATCCGCACGCTCGTTGCACGCGGCACGCCGCTCGTCGCGATCCTGTGGGGGCGCGACGCGCAGAACCTCAAGCCGCTGCTCGGCGCGACGCCCGTCATCGAGTCGGTGCACCCCAGCCCGCTCTCCGCGAGCCGCGGATTCTTCGGGTCGAAGCCGTTCAGCCGGGCCAACGCGCTGCTCGAGGCCCAGGGCGGCCGAGCGGTCGACTGGCGCCTGCCCGCGACGCCCGCACCGCGTCATCCGGCTGTCATCTCCGCGGAGTAGTCTGGCGCGATGCTCGAGGAGGAATACCAGGAACGCCGGGTGCTGCCGCGCCACCTGCGCAAGGCCGAGGCGCCCGAGGCGACCTTCGAGTACGCCATCCGCGAGGCCCGCCTCGCCGACATGCCCGCGGTGCGCGAGATCTACAACTACTACGTCGCGAACTCGACCGTGACCTTCGACGAGGACGCCATGACGCTGCGCGAGTGGAAGCACAAGTTCGCGCAACTGCAGAAGCTCGGCCTCCCGTTCCTCGTCGCCGAGTCGCCGACCGGGCAGCTGCTCGGCTACGCGCTCGTCGCCCCGTGGAAGCAGAAGCGCGCCTACCGGTACACCGTCGAGGACTCGATCTACCTCGGGCCGGCGGCATCCGGCAAGGGCCTCGGGCGGGCACTGCTCGGGGCGCTCATCGACGCCAGCCGGGCGGCGGGACTCAAGGAGATGCTCGCGGTCATCGCCGACCAGGGCGCCGACGCATCGATCGCGCTGCACGAGAAGTTCGGCTTCACCGAGATCGGCCGCATGGGCCGCGTCGGCTTCAAGTTCGACCGGTGGCTCGGCACGGTGCTGCTGCAGAAGTCGCTGAAGTAGGGGCCGGCGGGCGGATGCCGCGGGGCGCCGCGTTGCGACGGCGGGCTGCCGGGGCATCCGGTCAGAGCACCAGCGTCACCTCGCCCTGGGGCGCGAACAGCGCCGTGATGCCGGCGACCACGCCGACCGCCAGGAGCAGCCCGGGGTGCGCGAGCCCGATCGCCACGCGCCGCAGCTCCGGCCGATCGGCGAGCAGCCGAGCGGGCACCTCGCTCGCGGCGGGCGCCTCGCCCCATCCCCGGAGCCGGCCGAGGAACCAGGCGCAGCGCACCACGAGTCCGAGCCACAGCAGCGCGACGACCACCGGCGTGAGGGTTCCCAGCAGCTGGAGCCCGAGGCCCACGATCTCGTCCTCGTCGCCGCGGGCGGCCGCCTGGATCGACGTCGAGATCGCGGCGCCCAGGATGATCGAGACGGCCCAGGTCAGGAAGGCGAACACGAGCGCGAGGTAGCGCACGAAGAAGTGCCCGAACACGCTCGACCGGGAGTGGAGGTGGTCGCGCGGGGTGCCGGTCAGCACCACGATCGTGGCGACGAGGCACGGGGCGATGAGGAGCGCGGCCAGCACGATCCACGCCCAGGCGGGCCAGGCCGCCACGACGGCGACGATGGCCAGGGCGGCGAACACGGCCGACCACGCGGCGCCCCACCACAGCGGGTGCGCCACGATCGACGCCCCGACCCCCGACCCGCCGCTCCCGCCCGCGCGCATGCCCTCACGATAGCGGCGACGGTCGCCCGCCGGTCCTAGGCTCGGAGGATGAGCGAGCTGCACGAGTACACCGCCCTCGAGCTCCACCAGCTGCTGCAGCGACGCGAGGTCTCGCCGGTCGAGCTGGCGCAGCACTACCTCGACCGCATCGAGCGCCTCGACCCCGGGATCGGGGCGTTCGCCACGGTGACGCCCGAGGCCGCGCTCGAGCGCGCCCGGCACGTCGAGGAGCACGTGCCGACGGCCGCGCCGCTGTGGGGCCTGCCGCTCGCCGACAAGGACCTGCACCGGCGCGCGGGCGTGCCGGCGCGGTTCGGATCGCGCGCGTTCGCGGACTTCGTGCCCGACGAGTCCGACGAGCTCGTGCGGGCCGTCGACGATGCCGGAGCGGTGAGCCTCGGCAAGACCGCGACGCCCGAGTTCGGACTGCCCTCGTACACCGAAGGCCTCGTCGGCCCGCCGACGCGCAATCCCTGGGACCCCGCGCTCGGCGCGGGCGGGTCGAGCGGGGGAGCGGCCGCCGCCGTCGCCGCCGGGATGCTCCCGTTCGCGCCGGGCACCGACGGCGGCGGCTCGATCCGGATCCCCGCCGCCGCGTGCGGCCTCGTCGGCGTGAAGCCGTCGCGTGGGCGGGTGCCGGCGGGGCCCGGGCTCGCGACGCTCGCCGGCCTCGGGGTCGCGGGACCCATCGCGCGCACCGTCGCCGACGCGGCGCTGCTGCTCGACGGCCTCATCGCGCCGACCGGGTATCCGGCGACGCACCGCTACGCCGTTCGCGCGCCCGGCGACGACGGGCCGTACCTCGGCGCGGCGATCCGCGGCGAGGGCCGGTTCCAGCTCGGCGTGATGACCGACTCGCCGTGGGACGACGGCTACGACATCGAGGTGTCCGAGGAGGCCCGGTCGGCGCTCGACCGGGCCATCGCGGCGTTCGAGGGCCTCGGGCACGGGATCGAGGCGATGGCCCCCGAGCCCGAGCCGGGCTATCCCGACGCGTTCCGCACGATCTGGCAGGCCGGCGCCGCCACGATCCCGGTCGACGGCGCGGACGAGGCCCTGCTCGAGCCGCTGACGCAGTGGCTGGTCGAGCGCGGGCGGGCCGTGCGGGCTCGGCAGCTCGCCGAGGCGCTCGCGTGGCTCGCGGGCTTCGAGGAGCGGGTCATCCGCCGGTTCTCGTCGTTCGACGCCGTGCTCACCCCGGCGCTCGCAACGCCGCCGCCGCCGATCGGCTGGTACGACCAGGAGGACGGGGAGCGGAACTTCGCGCAGCAGGTGCAGTTCACCCCGTTCACGTCGTTCGTCAACGTCTCGGGGCTGCCCGCCATCACCGTTCCGGTCGAGGAAACCGCCGACGGCCTTCCCATGGGCGTGCAGCTCATCGGTCGCCCGGGGGGCGAGGCGACACTGTTCGCGCTCGGCGCGCAGCTCGAACGTCGCGTGCGGCGGCGGTACCGGCATCCGTCGATGTGGTGACGGCACTGCCCGGCGAGCGTGCGCGGCGTCGCGTGACGTCGGGATTCACGACACGTGGGAGCGTGTGCAAGACTTAGGTAATGCTTACCTCACTCGCTGAAGCCGCCCCGCGCGAGCGTCCTGCCTATCGCAGCTTCCGAGTGCAGGTCTCGCGGGTCGAACGCCTCGCGCCGCACTTCACGAGCGTCACGTTCGCGGGCGACGACCTCCGCGACTTCGGCACGGCCGGGCTCGACCAGCGCGTGAAGGTCGTGCTCCCGCTGCCCGAGATCGGCTTCGCGGCGTTCCCCGACGGCGACGACTGGTACGGCGCCTGGCGCGAGCTGCCCGCCGAGCTGCGCAACCCCTTCCGCACCTACACGGTGCGCGCGGTGCGGCCCCAGGAGCGCGAGGTCGACATCGTGTTCGTCGGCCACGGCGACGCCGGTCCCGCCTCGGCGTGGGCCGAGACGGCGACACCCGGCGACGAGATCGTGCTCATCGGCCCCGACGAGCTGAGTGTCGGCCGCACGGTCGGCATCGACTGGCGTCCGGGCGAGGTCGAGACGCTGCTGCTGGCCGGCGACGAGACGGCCGCGCCCGCGATCGCGTCGATCCTCGAGTCGCTCCCGGCCGACGCCTCGGGCGTCGCCCTCATCGAGGTGCCCGCCGACGGCGACCGGCTCGACGTGCGCGCTCCGGCCGGCGTCGAGGTGCGCTGGCTCGCCCGCGACGAGGCCGGGTGCGCCCACGGCGGCCTGCTCGTTCCCGCCGTGCGCGACTGGGTGGTGCGCCACCTCGCCGCCCGCGGCCTGCCGACGAACGACGTCGACGTCGACGCGGCCGCCGAGGCGCTCGCCGCGGCCGAGCACGAGGACCTGGCCGACACGCCCCTGTGGGACGTGCCCGAGGGGCACAGCCTCGACGGCGAGTGCTACGCGTGGCTCGCGGGTGAAGCCGCCGCCATCACGACCCTCCGTCGCTTCCTCGTGCGCGAGGCCGGCCTCGACCGCCGCCAGGTGGCGTTCATGGGCTACTGGCGCATGGGCCGCGCCGAGCTCGACTGACGAGGGTGGTCGACCCGATGCAGCGCACCGCCACGGTGACGCATCCGACCGGCGCGCCCGACCGGCGGATCCGCCGGAGGCTCCCGCCGGCGGCAACGCTCGGGATCGCCGTGGGGCTCCTCGTGGTGGTCGGGGTCGCGAGCCTCGCCATCGGCGCCCGGCAGATCCCGTTCGACGTCGTCGTGCAGGCCTTCACGGCGCCGGTGCCGGGCGACCCCGACCAGGTCGTCGTGCGCGACCTGCGGCTGCCGCGCGCGATCATCGGCATCATGGCGGGCGCCGCGTTCGGCGTCGTCGCCGCCATTCTCCAGGGCGCCACGCGCAACCCGCTCGCCGACCCCGGCCTCCTCGGCATCAACGCGGGCGCCTCGCTCGCCGTCGTCGCCGCGATCTCGTTCCTCGGCGTCGCCTCGCCGTTCGGCTTCATCTGGTTCGCCCTCGGCGGCGCCGCGCTCGCCGCGGTCGTCGTCTTCCTGATCGGCTCCATGGGCGGCGGGGCGAGTCCCGCGCGCCTCGCCCTCACCGGCGCCGCCGTGACGGCCGCGACGACGCCGCTCATCACGCTCCTGCTGATCCGCGACGTGGGGACGCTCTCGCAGTACCGGTTCTGGTCGGTCGGATCGCTCGCCGGGCGCGGCCTCGAGACGGCGAGCGTGCTCTGGCCGTTCCTCGTCGGCGGCCTCGTGCTCGCGGCGTGGCTCGCGCGGCGCATGAACCTGCTCGCGCTCGGCGACGACGTCGCGCGCGGACTCGGCGTGCGGCTCTCGACCACCCGGATCGTCACGGCCGTGGCCGTCATCGTGCTGGCCGCGACGGCCACGTCGCTCGCCGGCCCCATCGCCCTGCTCGGACTCGCCGTGGCGCACGCGGCCCGCGGCCTCGTCGGCGCCGACTACCGCTGGCTCACGCCGCTCGCGGGT
The DNA here is from genome assembly GCF_042796995.1 of Agromyces sp. NPDC057865. Lineage (NCBI taxonomy): Bacteria > Bacillati > Actinomycetota > Actinomycetes > Micrococcales > Microbacteriaceae > Agromyces > Agromyces sp. NPDC057865. Next base: position 1,017,538 of record NZ_JBHVMJ010000003.1, read on the forward strand.
GTGCTCGGCGCGATCGTGCTCGTGGCCGCCGACGTGATCGGCCGGGTCGTCGTGGCGCCGGCCGAGCTCGAGGCGGGCATCGTGGCCGCCATCGTCGGCGCGCCGGTGCTCATCGCGCTCGTGCGCCGGGGCCGGGGGGCGTCGCTGTGACCGCCGCGCCGCTCGTCGCACCGGCCGCCGCGGGCGACCCCGTCGAGGTCGTCGCCGGACGCGTCTCGGCGGCGCGATCGCGCCGGCGGCGGCGCGCGGCATCCGTGCTCATCGCCCTGACCTTCGTGGCGCTGGCCGCCGCCGTCGCGTCGATGGTGCTCGGCGCGGCCGGACTCACGGTCGGCGACGTGGTCGCCGCGCTCGTCGGGCAGGGCTCGCCGAAGGCGGAGTTCGTGGTCCTCAGGCTGCGGCTGCCGCGCGTCGTCGCCGCGATCGTGGCCGGCACCGCGCTCGGGCTCGGCGGCGCCCTTTTCCAGACCACGCTGCGCAACGCGCTCGCGAGCCCCGACATCCTCGGCGTCACGGGCGGCGCGAGCCTCGCCGCGGTCGGGTCCATGCTGCTGCTCGGCCTCGAGGGTCCGGCCGTCGCGCTCGCCGCGTTCGCCGGCGCGCTCGTCGTGGCCGGGCTCATGTGGGGCCTCGCGTGGCGCGACGGGCTCACCGGCATCCGCTTCGTGCTCGTCGGGATCGGCCTCGCCTCGATCGTGAGCGGCCTGCTCGGCTGGCTGCTCACGCGCGCCGAGGTGCGCGAGGCCTCAGAGGCGCTCGTGTGGATGGTCGGCGGCATCGGCTCGATCGGCTGGCCCGAGCTCGCGACGGCGGGCGGCGCGGTCGTCGTGCTGCTCATCGCCACGGCGCTGTTCTCACCGCGGATGCCGCTGCTCTCGCTCTCCGACGACAGCGCCCGTTCGCTCGGGCTCGACGCGACCCGCGCGCGGGTGACCGCGATCCTGCTCGGCGTCGGACTCGTCGCGGTCGCCACCGCGCTCGCCGGGCCGATCGCGTTCGTCGCGCTCGTGTCGGCGCCCATCGCCCGCGCGCTCGTCGGGCATGGGCAGGCGGCACTCGCGGCATCCGCGCTCACCGGCGCCGCCATGGTGCTCGTGGCCGACCTCGTGGCGCAGCACGCGTTCGCCGGCGTCGCCGTGCCCGTCGGCATCGTGACGGGCCTCATCGGCGCGCCGTACCTCCTCTGGCTCATCGCGAGGGGCAACCGGAAGGGATCAGACGGATGACCCGGACAGCACCGCATGCGCTCCGCGCCGAGTCGCTCACGCTCGCCTACGACGGACGCACGGTCATCGAGGGCCTCGACCTCGACGTGCCCGACGGCCGCATCACCGCGATCGTCGGCCCGAACGCGAGCGGCAAGTCGACGCTCCTGCGCGGCCTCGCCCGCCTCATGCGGCCCGAGGCCGGCCGCGTGACGCTCGACGGGCGCGACATCCGCACGTTCGCGCCGAAGGAGTTCGCCCGGCGCGTCGCCGTGCTGCCGCAGCAGCCCGTCGCGCCCGACGGCGTGCTCGTGTCGGAGCTCGTGTCACGCGGGCGGCATCCGCACCGCGGCTGGTTCGGCGGCCGCTCGAGCGACGACGACCGCATCGTCGCCGAGGTGCTCGCGGCCACGGGCACGTCGGAGCTCGCCGACCGGGCCGTGGCCGAGCTCTCCGGCGGCCAGCGCCAGCGGGTCTGGATCGCCATGGCGCTCGCCCAGCGGGCCGACATCGTGCTGCTCGACGAGCCCACGAGCTTCCTCGACGTGAGCCACCAGCTCGACCTGCTCGACCTCCTCACGGAGTCGAACCGGGAGCACGGCACGACCGTGGTGATGGTGCTGCACGAGCTGAACCTCGCCGCCCGCTACGCCGACCACCTCGTCGTGGTCGACGGCGGACGCATCGCGGCGGCGGGAGAGCCGTCGGAGGTCCTGACGGCCCAGACGGTCGGCGCGGCGTTCGGGCTCGACTGCGTGGTCGCCGAGGACCCGGTGTCGCGCTCGCCGATGATCGTGCCGATCGGGCGGTATCACCAGGCGTGACCGGCGCCGGGGACGCGCGCCCGCGTCGCTCGTGTCGTCTCGTGTCGCGGGGTTTTACCGCGTCGGGAGTTTAGGTTAGGCTAACCTCAGTCCACCCCACCTCCGAAAGGGAGTTCATGCACGCCCGACGCACGATCGCCGTCCTCGCCGCCGCAGCAGCCGCGGCCCTCGCCCTGGCCGGCTGCTCCCCGTCCGCTCCCGAGGAGACCGGCTCCGACGCCGCCGCTGGCGAGGGGTTCTCGATCACCATCGAGCACGCCTTCGGCGAGACCGAGATCCCCGCCGCGCCCGAGCGCGTGGCCACGTGGGGCTGGGGCAGCACCGAGGCGGCGCTCGCGCTCGGCGTCGTGCCCGTCGCGATGGCGCAGCAGACCTACGGCGCGAACGAGGACGGCGTGCTCCCGTGGGTCGCCGACAAGCTCGACGAGCTCGGCGAGGACACGCCCGTGATCCTGACCGACGACGGCGAGGCGCCGCCCTACGAAGAGCTCGTCGAGGCCGCCCCCGACGTCATCCTCGCGCCCTACTCGGGCATCACCGAGGAGCAGTACGAGCTCCTGAGCGAGATCGCCCCGACCGTCGCCTACCCCGACGAGCCGTGGACCACGCCGTGGCGCGAGACCGTCACGATCGTCGGCACGGCGCTCGGCCTCGCCGACGAGGCGGAGGGCGTGCTCGACGACCTCGACGCGGAGCTCGCCGCGCAGGCCGAGGCGCACCCCGAGCTGGCCGGCAAGACCGTCGCCGCGGTCTGGGACGTCGCGGGCACGTTCTACGTCTACACGCCCGAGGACTCGCGCGTGGAGTTCCTCTCGGGCCTCGGCCTCGAGGACGCGCCCGCCGTCGCGGAGCTCGCGAACGGCGACTCGCCCTTCTACTACACGCTCTCGTACGAACAGCTCGACCAGCTCGAGAGCGACCTCGTCATCAGCTACCACGACACGCAGGAGGAGGCCGACGCGTTCCTCGCCTCGGCGCCCATCCAGGCGATCCCCGCCGTCTCGCGTGGCCAGGTGGCGCAGGTCGTCGGCACCGAGCTGATCGCCGCGGTCTCGCCGCCCACCGCCCTCTCGCTCACCTACGGGCTCGACGAGCTCGTGGCGTCGCTCTCCGCGGCGGCCCAGGCGGGCTGACCCTCACGCGCCCCGGGGCGCGTTCCGATCGACCGGTCCGGATGCCGCAGCGCGCGGCGCCCGGGCCGGTCGGCGTCTCGGCAGGTAGCCGCCCGCCTCGAGCCCGGCCTCGATCTCGAACCGGTTGCGCAGCGGGTTCCGCCCGGCGATGAGGTAGAGCAGCGGGAAGAGCATGCCGTACGTCCGCCACTGCTCGCGGTGCACGGCCTCGTGGCCGAGCACCACGTCGCCCGCGTTGCGGTCGGTGAGGTAGCAGCCGCCGACGCACGAGCCGCCGCGACCGAACGTCCACTTCGGCATGCCGGTGAAGACGATGAGCCCGCCGCGGCGCTCGACGCGGCCGGTGCTCCAGAGGAAGCCCCAGGTGAAGCCCACCAACGTCGCCCACCAGTAGCCGGCGCGGCTGATGGGGGAGTCGATGAGGCCCAGCCGGCTCACGCGTCGACCTCGGGCCGGCCGAGGTCCTCGAGCAGTCGCAGCCACACCTCGCTCATCGTCGGGAACGCGGGCACGGCGTGCCAGAGCCGGCTCACGGGCACCTCGCCGACCACCGCGATGGTGGCGGCGTGCAGGAGCTCGGCGACGTCCTGGCCGACGAACGTCGCGCCGATGACCACGTCGCGCTCGGCGTCGACGACGAGGCGCGCCCGCCCCTCGTAGCCGTCGGCGAGGATGCCGGCGCCGCTCGCGGACTGCATGGGCACGTCGGCGAGGCGCACCTCACGGCCCGCGCGCCGCGCCGCCGCCTCGGTCAGGCCCACCGACACGGCCTCGGGCTCGCCGAACACGACGCCGGGCACCGCGGAGTGGTCGGCGGTCGCGACGTGCGCGCCCCACGGGGCGTCGTCGACCGGGCGCCCGGCGGCGCGTGCGGCGATCACGTCGCCGGCGGCGCGGCCCTGGTACTTGCCCTGGTGGGTGAGCAGCGCACGGTGGTTGATGTCTCCCACGGCGTAGAGCCAGTCGCCGTCGCCCTCGGCGCCGCGCACGAGCATCGTCTCGTCGACATCGAGCCACCTTCCGGGCTCGAGGCCGACGGTCTCCAGTCCGACCGACCGCGAGCGCGGGATGCGGCCGGTGGCGACGAGCACCTCGTCGGCCGTCACCGTGGAGTCGTCGTCCAACGTGAGCACGACCTCGCCCGAGCCGTTGCGCTCGACCTGCGTCGGCTCCACGCCGAGCCGCACGGTCGCGCCGAGCCCGCGCAGGCCCTCGACGACCGCGTCGCCGACGAAGTCCTCCATGTCGCCGAGCACCTCGTGCCGGGCGAGCACGGTGACCTCGGTGCCGAAGCCGGCGAAGGCGGTCGCCATCTCGACCGCGACGAAGCCGCCGCCGATGATCGCGAGCCGCGCGGGCGGCTCCTTGACGCTCGTCGCGTCGCGGCTGGTCCACGGCGACGCCTCGGCGAGGCCGACGATCGGGGGGATCGCGGGGTCGGAGCCGGTGCTCACGACCACCGCGTGCCGGGCGACGAACGTGGTCTCCGTGCCGTCGGCGCTCGTGACGACGACGCGGCGGGGTCCGTCGAGCCGGCCGTGTCCGCGCGCCAGCTCGATGCCCACGCTCGCGACCCACTTCGCCGCGCCCGCGTCGTCCCAGTCGGATACCCAGTAGTCGCGCCGCTTCAGCACGGCCGCGACGTCGAGCGGCCCGGTGACCGCCTCGGCGGCCCCGCCCACGCGTCGGGCCGCGCGGAGTGCCGCCGCGCTGCGCAGCAGGGTCTTCGACGGGACGCACGCCCAGAACGAGCACTCGCCGCCGACGAGCTCGTGCTCCACGAGCACGACGTCGAGGCCCCCGGCCCTCGCCCGGTCCGCGACGTTCTCGCCCACGGGTCCGGCGCCGATGACGACGACGTCCACCTCGCGCTCCATGCTGCTCCCCTCCGAACCCGGCCGGCGCCGGGCAGACATGGCCCCAGCCTAGGCAGAACGGCCGACGGGCGGCACCCGTTGGGCGATCAGGCCGAGGTGTCGGATGCCGCGTCGTCGGCGTCGCGAGCGGGGCGCGAGGTCAGCGCCGCGACGAGTCGCAGGATGGTCGGCAGGTCGTCCTCCGCGGCCTCGGGCGACGCCGGGGCGAAGCCCGCGATCGCGGCGCCCGCGAGCGGGAACGCCGCGACGATCGCGCGCAGCAGGGCCACGAGCGTCGCCGTGTCGATGCCGAACGGCATCGGGTACGAGAGGCCGGCCAGCGCCGACGGGTCGAGCACGTCGAGGTCGATGTGCACGAACACCTGCGACGCGCCCGTGTCCTGCAGCGCGGCGATGACCATGGTGGGGTCCGAGAGGTCCTCGACCGTGAGCACCGTCACGTCGTGCTCGTCGATGAATCGCTGCTCCTCGTCGTCGATCGCGCGGATGCCGCCGAGCACGAGCCGCGCGGGCGGGACGCGCGTGTCGGCGTCGAGCGCCAAGCCGTCGGCGCCGTCGCCGGCGATCGCCCGCAGCGTCATGCCGCCGAATCCGCCCGACGGGGACGTCTCGGGGGTGTTCAGGTCGGGATGCGCGTCGAGCCAGAGCACTGCGACGTCGCCGTCGGCGCGGCGCGAGGCGTGCGCCACCGCGGCGAGCGACGCGCTGCAGTCCCCGCCGACCGTGAGCGCCCAGTCGGGCACCGCGGCGAGGGCCTCCTCGGTGAGCTCGCGCACGCGCCGGAGCGCGCTGTAGCGGCGGACGCCGGTGCCGAGCGCGTCGCCGGCCTCGACCGGGACGTCGACCACGACGGTCGCTGCGGCGGGCAGGTCGCCGCGGATCGCGGCCGCGCCGTCGGCGTGGCTCATGGCACGCGACGACACGGAGCCCTGCCACATGGGGACGACGACGAACGTTGCGGGCATGCCTCACAGTATCGCGCGCGCCCGCGCACAGGTCACTGGTCCGGGAACCGCACGAGCCGTGCCTGGATCGCCAGGCCGAAGCTCGCCACGATCATGAAGCCGAGCCCGAGGAGTCCGCCGAACGTCGTGGCGAGCACCGTGGCGACGGCGTTGAGCCCGATGAGCACCAGCGTCACCCGCCACGCCCATCGCCGGCCGGTCAGTCCGGTCGCGAGGGCGAAGCCCACGAGCAGCACGACCCGCAGCCAGAGGTCGACGGGCGACCACACCGGGAGGCCCGACAGGGTGAGCAGGGCCCCGACGACGAGGACCAGCGTCCAGGTGGCGAAGAGCCACCAGCCGAACGGCTCGGGCGGGTTGGCGGATGCCGCGGCATCCGCGGTGCGCCGGCCCGGCCTGGTCGGAGGCGTGCCCGGCCCGGCCGTCGTCGCCGCGGCCGACGCGCGCGCCCGCGCCCGCGCCATCCGGAGGAGCACCTCGTGCGCCGTCATCACGGCGACGAACCGGTCGTTCGCCGCCCGCACCGAGCCCGGCGACGATCCCGCGACGCGGTCGGGGTGCAGCTCCCTGGCGAGGCGCCGATAGGCGTGCTCGATCTCGGCCTCGTCGGCGTCGGGCCGGACGCCGAGCACCGCGGCGGCCTCGTCGGGCGTCATGCGGCCACGGTACGCCGCAAGGCGGGCCTCCGGCCACGGCTTGCGAGGGCAGCATGCGAGGCGACCCGCCGCAGCGGTCGTCACGACGAGCCGCACACGCACGGATGCCGCGAGCCGGTGCGGCCCGCGGCATCCGTCACTGCAGCGGATCAGCCCGAGATCGCACCCTGCGACGAGCCGCCGGCCTTGAGCGCGGCGAGGCGCGCGTCGACCTCGGTGAGCTCGCCCAGGTCGTCGAGCTCGTTGAACTGGGCGTCGAGGGTCGACGCGGCGAGCTCGGCCTGGCCGCGCACGACCGCCTCCTCGCGACGGATCTTGTCCTCGAAGCGGCCGATCTCGCTCGTGGGGTCGAGGATGTCGATCGACTTCACGGCGTCGTGCACCTGACGCTGCGCCTGGGCGGTCTTGGCCCGGGCGATGAGCTCGGAGCGCTTGTTCTGGAGCTGGACGAGCTTCTCCTTCATGCCGTTGAGGCCCGCCTTGAGCTTGTCGACCACCTCGGTCTGCGCGGCGATCTGCGGCTCGGCCGCCTTCGCCTCGTTCTCGGCCGAGATCTGGCGGCTCAGCGCCACCTTCGCGAGGTTGTCGAACTTGTCGCCGCCCGCGGGGTCGCCCGCCGAACGCAGCTCGTCGCCCTTGCGGCTCGCCGCGAGCGCCTTCTCGCCCCACTCGCGGGCGGCCTCGACGTCCTCGCGGTGGTCGTCCTCGAGCAGGCGCAGGTTGCCGATCGTCTCGGCGATGGCCGCCTCGGCGTCGGCGATGGAGTTGGTGTAGTCCCGCACCATCTGGTCGAGCATCTTCTGCGGGTCCTCGGCCTCGTCGATGAGGGCGTTGATGTTCGCCCGCACGAGCTGCGAGATGCGGCCGAAGATGGACTGCTTCGTCATGGTGTTCCCTTTCGTGTGGTGCGTGTGCGTCGTGTCGTGGTCGTGGATGTCGTGTTCGTCGTGTCGGCGTCGTCGGCTCGGGGTCGGCGGGTCGTCGCGTGGGGGTCGGCCGGGCTCAGAAGCGGCCCCCGCCCCCGCGGCGCGATCGGGTGCCCGACCCGCCGAAGCTGCCGGGCGAGCGTCGTCCGCCGCCGCCGAAGCCGCCGCCGAACCCGCCGCCGCTGCTTCCGCCGCCGAACATCCCGCCCCCGCCGCCTCCGCCGCCGCCGAGGACCGAGTTGATCAGGATGCCGCCGAGCACCGCGCCGAACAGGTCGCCGCCGCCTCCGCCGCCCTGCTGGGCGCCGTAGCCGGTGCCGAACCCGCCGCCCATGCCGCCGCCGAAGCCTCCGACGTCCTGCTGGGCGAGCGAGAGCGCCGTGCGGGCGAGCGACTCCGCGCGCTGGGCGGTCGTGAGCGCGCCCGCGGGGTCGGTCGGCGCGAGCGCCTCCGCCTCGACGAGCAGGCGCCCGGCCTCGGCGAGTCGGGTGCGGGCCTCGGCGCCGACGGCGCCGCGCCGCGCCACGAGGTAGTCCTCCGCGGCCTGCACCTGCGCCCGCGCGGTCGCGAGGGAGCGTCCGAGCTGCGCCTCGGCCCGGGCGCGCTGCTCCGCGGCGTTGCGCACGCCGGCGATCGCGGCGTCGATCTCGGTGTTCACCTGCTGGACTCGGGCCTGCGCCGCGAGGGGGTCGCGCCCCGGGGCGCCGAGCCCGGCGCGCAGGGCGGCGGCCTCGCCCGCGACGCGGTCGGCGAGTGCCGCCGCGCCACGGTCGCCCAGCCCGCGTGCGGTCTGCACGTCGGCCTCGAGGTCGGCGACGCCGGCCGACACCGCCTGGTCGGCGGCGGCGAGGTCGGTCGCCAGCCGGTCGATGGCGTCGGCGAGGAGCACGGCCTGGTCGACGGACTCCTCGGCCGCGCGGATGCCCACGGCGGCGTCGCTCGCGCGCTGCGCGGCGACCGCAGTCGCCGCCTGTGCGAGCTCCTCGCGGGCGAACGCGAGCCGGGCATCGGCCTGGGCGGGGTTGTCGGTGACGGGTGCCACGGCGGATGCCGCGTACGTGCCGGTGAGGGCCGCGAGCCGCTGCGGGGCGGCGGAGACGCGTGCGGCCGCGGCATCCGCCTCGCCCTGCACGCGCTGCAGCTCGGCCGGCGCGTTGCGCTCGAGCGCGCGCAGCTCGTCGAACTTCTCGGCCTGCTCGTCGAGGATCGCGTCGGCCTCGCCCGCGAGCCGGATGATGCCGGAGTACCAGGCACGGCGCTCGTCGTCGGTGTCGGGGTCGGCGTCGTCGAGCTGCTGCTGCAGCGAGAACGCCTCGGCGACCTTGCCCTTCGCGCCGTCGAGTGCCGTCTTGAAGTCGGCCGTGGCCGCCTCGCCGTACGAGGCGACCGCGAACCCCAGCTCGTCTTCGCTCGTCTTCACCGCGTCGTCGGCCTGGACGAGGGCGCTGCCGGCCTGCCGGCGCAGCTCGTCGATCGAGGGCTGCGGCGGGCCGGCCGGGCCGGCCTCGGCCTTCGACTTGCGTCGGCGGCGCGCGAGGACGATCGCGATGATCGCGACGATCACGGCGGCGACGACGAGGAAGATCACCCAACCCCAGCCGCCCCCGCCGCCGCCGCCCCCGCCGGTGTCGCCGCCCCCGATGGCGTCGGCGGCGGCGATCGCGGCGCCGGCCCAGTCGCCGTCGCGGAGCTTCGGCTCGATGACCTGCTGGCTGATCCTGTTCAGCTCCTCGTCGGACAGCGACGCGTTGGCATCGGCCGAGAGGTAGTAGGCGCGACCGTCGACGGCGACCGCGAGGAGGTAGTCCTCGGCGCCCATGTTGTTGCCGATCGCGGTGTCGTTCGCCCAGGCGTCGGCGGCCTCGGGGTTCGTGAACTCGTCGACGTACGCCACGAAGAGCTGACGCCCGCTCGCGTCGGTCGCCCGCTCGATGGCGGCCTCGACCTCAGCCGTGCGGCCGCCCAGGGCGCCGACCGTGTCGACGATCGGGCTCTGCCCGAAGTCGACCGGATCCTCCGCCATGGCGGGCGCCGCGGCACCGAGTGCGAGCACCGCGCCGACGATGATCCCGAGAACAGCTGACGAGCGACCTCGCGACGACATGCACCAGTGCCCTTCCCCCGCCCCGCGGGCCATCCCGAGTCTATGGGGGAGTCGGAGGCCTCGTCCATGCCGCGCGCGTGGGCTCGCAGCGGCTCCACAGGTGCCGGGGGATCAGCCGACGGACATCGGCACCAGAGGCGACGTGAGCAGCAGCACCATTCCCTCCGCGGGCGTCGAGAAGGCGACGGCCGCACCCAGGCCGTAGGGGCCGGGCGAGAGCGGCGGCAGGTCGTTCGGAAGGCCGCTGCCGTCGTCGTCCGCGGCCGTGCAGTGCAGTGCCTCGACGACGCCCGGGAGGCTGACGGACTCGCCCGGCGCGAGCGCGATCCCGATGGCGCCGGCCTCGGACGTGCCGCTCGAGTGCCAGGCCACGACGTCGACGTCGGCGACCGTGATCGCCGGCACGCGCGAGAGCTCGCCCTCGACGACCTCGGTGCCCGTGTTCGTGACCGTGACGATGACGGATGCCGCGGCGCCGGGCATCACCGGTGCGACGGGCGGCTCGACCGACACCGCGAGCGGGGTGCCCGCCCGCTCCCCGCCGGGGACGATGGCCGAGCCGCAGCGGTTGACCGTCTCGGGCATCGCGAGCCCGACGCCAGGGCCGGCTTCCTCCTGCCTCGTCGCCGCCTCGCCGCCGGCCGACTCCGACACGGCGGGCGCGCCGGCGGTGGTCGAGCCGCCGGACCCGCCGCCCTGCAGGCCGATCACGAGCCCGCCCACGACGAGCACGGCCGCGAGCGCACCCGCACCGCTCGCGATCGCCGTCCGTCGAGACCGGCGACGGGAACGGCTCGCCGCCAGCACCGCGTCGACGTCGACGGGACGCGGCGTCGCGGCATCCGCTGCGCGCTTCAGGCCCTCGCCGAGCCCGATGGTGGGATCAGGTGCTGACATGGTCGCCTCCCGTCCGCGCGGCGCGCGTCCCGGCCGGATCGAGGGAGGAGGAGAGCGCGTGCAGGCCGTCGCTCAGGTACCGCTTCACGCCGCCCGAGCTGATGCCGAGCACGGCGGCGATGCCGTCGACGGTGAGGTCCTCGTAGTAGCGCAGCACGATGCAGGCAGCCTGCCGGGGCGGGAGCGCCCGGATCCGCTCGAGCAGGTCGAGCCGCTCGTCGGTCGCCGCGTTCGCCGAGTCGACGCTCGACGGCGCGACCGCGAGGTGCCGCACCCGTCGCCACGTGCCGTCGCGGCGGGAGCGGTCGATCACCGCGTTGAGGATCGCGCGGCGGACGTACGCCTCCGCGCGCGGCAGCGTGAGGCCGAGGCGGGGCGTGCCGAACGTGCGGACGAGGGCGTCCTGCACGAGGTCGGCGGCGTCGTCGACGCTGCCCGTGAGCAGGTAGGCGTAGCGGCTGAGCGCGTCGCCGCGCTCGACGACCAGCGCCGTCGCCACCTCGTCCCACGGGCGTGCCACGCGAGTCCTCCTCCCGACGGCGGGAGTCCGCCGTCACCTGTATCGACGAACGAGCGGGACGTTTCGTTGGGTTCCCGAGCGGATGCCCCGTGCCGGCACGTCAGCGCGAGCGCTCGAGCTCCGACGCGCCGACGTGCTCGTCCAGCCAGTCCGTGAGCGGACGGGACGCGCGGAGCGCGCCGACGACCCGGTCCTCCGCCTCGGGCGTGTGCAGCCACGGCTCGACGGGCCACTCGACCCAGGCGGTGAGGTCCTTGTCGCGGAGCAGGTCGGCGCGCGGATGGTCGGTGTCGAAGCCGCGCGGCACGCGCTTCAGCTGGTCGCTCGCCGACACGCCGACGCCACCCGCCTCGACCGCGGACACTGCAGCGACGAGCGCCTCGCCGCTCCGGTCGTCGGCGACGGCCTCCCGGAACCGTGCGAGCTGGTCGGACGCCATGACGTGGCATCCGGCGCCGACGCCGAGGCCGGACGCGGAGAAGTGCACGTAGCCCGAGCCGCCGACGGTCGCGCCGATGGCGGTCTTGTACGGCGACTTGTCGGCGCTGAACCGGATGTCGCGGTACGGCCGGAAGACGCGTCCCTCGCCGAACTCGCCGGCCAGGTCGTCGAGCAGGGCCTGCATGGGCGCGAGGACCAGCTCGTCGTACTCGGCGCGATGCTCGGTGAAGTACGCCTTGGAGTTGTCGGCCTCGAGGCCCTCGTAGAACGCCACGGCGCCCGGGAGCCAGCCGGTGAACACGGTCATCTCCGCCTCCTCCAGGAGGTTCGGAACGGCTCGGCGAGGCTATCGCCTGGAGTGCCCCCGGAGGGATTCGAACCCCCGACCTACGGTACCGGAAACCGGCGCTCTATCCCCTGAGCTACGGAGGCGCACAGCAGTAGACACTACCACTGCCGGGGCATGCGCTCCGACCACCGACCGCCCGGGAAGACCGCTCTGAAGCGGGCTCGCTCGACGGTCAGGCGAGGCTGACGCTGGCGACCGTGTCGAGCAGCTCCTCGCGCACGCGCGCGGCGAGCTGGATGCGCGCCCCGCGCAGCACCGGGTCGCGGTCGACGCGCGTGGCGACCACCTCGGGGTACCAGCGGCTGATGCGGCGGATGCCCCGCTCGACCTCCGCGGCGAAGGCGTCGCCGCCCAAGCTCGCGGTGGGTCCTGCGAGCACGAGGCGTCCGGGGTCGAGCGTCGCCAGGAGCGGCAGGGCGACGTGGGCCACGCGCTCGGCGAGATCGTGGAAGACGCCGGAGCGCACGGCCTCGGCGTCGGGCTCGGCCAGCGCCTCGCGCGCCGCGTGGTAGCCGGTGATGTCGAGCCCGTGCGCGCGGGCGAGCAGCGCGACGGCGCGGCCGCCGACGAGGTCCTGCGCGGTGCGCGCGCTCGGGTCGAGCGCACTCGCCGCGACCGACAGCGGGAGGAAGCCGATCTCGCCCGCGCCGCCGAAGCTGCCGCGGTGCAGGTCGCCGGCGACGTCGAACGATGCGCCGACGCCGTTGCCGAGCCAGAGCACCGCGAACACGTCGCGGTCGACGCCCGCGCCCAGCTCGCGCTCCGCGACGGCGGCGAGGTTCACGTCGTTCTCGATGCGCACCTCGCGCCCGAGCTCGCCCTCGAGGATCGAGCGCAGCCCGCGGACGGGCCAGCCGGGCAGGGTCTCGCTGAACAGCTCGCCCGTCTCGCCGGGGTCGACGTAGCCGGGGATGCCGATGACGATCGAGTGCACGACGTCGGGGTCGGTGCCCGCGGCCCGGCTCGCATCCGCGATGGCGCGCGACACCTCGTCGACGGGGGAGCGCTCGGTCGGATCGTGTGGGAGCGCCCGGCGCACCACGGGGCGCTCGTCGCCCGTCGCGTCGACGACCGTGGCACGGAGCTCGAAGGCGTCGAGGTCGAGCGCGACGCCGAGCGGGCGGTCGGTGCGCGCGGCGTACACGACGGCGCTGCGGCCGGCCGAGCCCGAGGTGCGGCCGCGCTCCTCGATGAACCCGGCGGCGAGCAGCCGCGACATCATCTGCGAGGCCGTGGGCTTCGACACGCCCACCAGCTCGCAGATGCGGTTGCGCGTGAGCGGACCCTGCTCGAGCAGCACGGCCAGGCCGGCACGGTCGTTGACGGCGCCCAACCACGAGGGGGTTCCCGTCGAGGAGTTCGCCGCCATGCGCCGGCCCGTCAGGCCGCGGGGAGGTTTGCGAGCACCGACGCGACGAGCTGCTGCGCGTCGCCGGGCTCGAACAGTGCGGACGACCGGACCACGATCCAGTACGGCCCCTGGAAGACCTGCGCCTCGCCGGTGCCTCCCGCCTGCGTGAAGTACCCCGCGACGTCGGGCGGCGTGCCGTACGTCGGCACCGGCTTGGACGAGACTGCGGCCTGGTTCCGGCGCGCCTCGCCCGCCGCGGAGGTCGGGGTCGCGACGCCGACCTCGATGACCTCGCCGCTCGTCTGGTTGAGGTAGCCGCACGCCGTGCCCGCGTCCTCCTCGACGAGCGTCGCGATGTCGCCGCCGCTCGGCTGGTAACCGGGGTCGGCGCCGACGTTCGGGTTGAACGCGTAGAGCTGGTCGGCGGTGAGCAGCGCGTCGCACGCGATCTCGAACGGGATGGGCGGCTCGGCCGACTCGGTGGGCTCGGGATCGCCGCTCGCCGGAGCGGTCGGCGCGGTCGTCGGGGCGGCCGTCGCGTCGGACTCTGCGGCGTCGGGCGCGCAGCCGACGAGCAGTGCCACGGATGCCGCAGCGACGAGCGCCAGGCCGGCAGTACGGGTTCGGGCGAGGTGGGGCGAGCGCGGCATGTGCGAAACCCTATCAACCGTGCCGGGTAGGATTTGCGGGTGACTCCCGACGACCTCTCGCGTGCCCTGTTCGACCTCGTGAACGGGCTCGTGGAGCGACGTCGGGCCGCCGGGGCGGAGGTCTCGCTCGACCTCTCGGCCGACCAGGTGACCCTCGAGCGTCCCAAGCTGCGCGAGCACGGCGACTGGGCGTCGAACATCGCCATGCGCGTCGCGAAGCCGCTCGGTGCCAACCCCCGCGAGATCGCCGCGGAGCTCGCCGATGCCCTCGCCGGCATCGACGGGGTCGCCAGCGCGGAGGTCGCGGGACCCGGCTTCATCAACATCCGGCTCGACGCCGCCGCGGCCGGCGCGCTCGCCAGGACCATCGTCGATGCGGGCGACGGCTACGGGCGCAGCGAGTCGCTCGCCGGCGGGGGCCGCATCAACCTCGAGTTCGTCTCGGCCAACCCCACCGGCCCCCTGCACATCGGCCACACCCGCTGGGCGGCGCTCGGCGACTCCATCGGCCGCGTGCTGCGGGCGGCGGGCGCCGAGGTCGCCAACGAGTACTACATCAACGACGCCGGTACCCAGATGGACAACTTCGGGCGCTCCGTGCTCGCGGCGGCCAAGGGCGAGCCGACCCCCGAGGGCGGCTATCCCGGGAGCTACATCGGCGACCTCGCGGCACGCGTGCTCGAACGCGAGCCGAAGCTGCTCGAGCTCGACGAGGCCGTCGCCCTGCACACGGCCACCGAGATCGCCTACGAGCTGCAGCTCGCCGAGATCCGCGCCTCGCTCGAGCGCTTCAACGTGCACTTCGACGTCTGGACGAGCGAGCGCCGCCTGCAGGACAAGGGCGACGACGGGCTCTCCGACGTCGACACCGCCGTCGAGCGGCTCCGGGCGCAGGGCCACGTCTTCGACGAGGACGACGCCGTGTGGGTGCGCACGACCGACTTCGGCGACGACAAGGACCGGGTCATCCGCCGCGGCACCGGCGCCTACACGTACTTCGCGGCCGACGCGGCCTATTACCTCGACAAGGGCGACCGCGGATTCGGCCACAAGATCTACCTCCTCGGGGCCGATCACCACGGGTACGTGCACCGCCTGCGCGCGCTCGCCGGGGCGGCGGGCGACGACCCCGAGCGGGACATCGAGGTGCTCATCGGGCAGCTCGTGAGCATCAACGGCGCGAAGCTCTCCAAGCGCGCGGGCAACATCATCGAGCTCGACGACCTTCAGGCGTGGCTCGGCACCGACGCGCTGCGGTACACGCTCGCCCGGTACCCCGCCGACTCGCCGCTCACGATCGACCCCGAGGTGCTGAAGCGCCGCACGAACGACAACCCCGTGTTCTACGTGCAGTACGCGCACGCGCGCACGTCCGCCGTGGCCCGCAACGCGGCATCCGCCGGCGTCGACCGCTCGTCGTTCGCACCCGAGCTGCTCACGCACGAGACCGAGTCGGCGCTCCTCGGCGGGCTGCAGGAGTTCCCGCGCATCGTCGCCCAGTCGGCGGAGCTGCGGGAGCCGCACCGCGTCGCGCGCTACATCGAGGAGCTCGCGGGCCTCTACCACCGCTGGTACGACAACTGCCGCGTGCTGCCGCTCGGCGACGAGCCGATCGGCGACCTGCACCGCACGCGACTCTGGGTGAACGACGCCACCGGACAGGTCCTGCGCAACGGCCTCGACCTGCTCGGCGTCTCGGCTCCGGAGCGCATGTGACGCAGGCGGCGCAGGCCACGGATGCCGCGGGAACGCCCCCGCGGCGGAGGAATCGCGCCGCCCGCGTGTGGGGCGTCGTCGTCGTGATCGTGGTCGTGCTCGCCGGCCTGCTCGTGATCGCGGACATCGTCGTGCGCAACGTCGCCGAGCAGCGCGTGGCCGAGCAGCTCGAGCAGAACCTGCCAGAGGGCGTCGAGGGCGACGTGCACGTGAAGCTCGGCGGGCTCTCGGTCATCGCGCAGTACCTCGCGGGCTCGATGCAGCAGGTCGAGCTCTCGGCGCCCGAGCTCACGGTGAACGGCGTGCCGATCTCGGTGCACGTCGAGGCGCAGGACGTGCCGCCCGGGCTCGACGCCCCCGTCGGCCACGCGACGGCCACGATCGAGGCGAGCGAGGCGGCGGTCAACTCCCTCATCGAGGTCCCGGGCGTGCAGGGCGACGTGGTGCTCGGCGACGGGGCGGTCGCCTACTCCGACACCGTGCGGTTCCTCGGGCTGCCGATCGACTACACGGTCACCGCGCGTCCGACGGCGGCCGGCGACACCGTGCTCCTCGAGCCCACGGGCGTCGAGGTGGGCGCTGGCGGCGGCGCCATCGACGTCTCGGGGCTCGTCGACCGCCTCATGGGCGACGACCCGATCCCGGTCTGCGTCGCCGAGTACCTGCCCGAGGGCGTCGAGGTGCAGCAGATCACGGTCGAGCCCGGCTCGGCGACCGTCACGCTCGGCGCCACCGGCATCAGCCTCGACGAGCAGAGCCTGGCGACGCGCGGCAGCTGCGGCTGAGCCGGACCGCTCGGCTCCCACGGCCGGCCGAGCCCCGAATGCAGGAAGAACCTCGGGTGAGTCGGCGTGTTGCGCCGGCCGCCACGGCGCGTCGCACGGAAGTTCCTGCATTCGCACCGCGGACCCTCACCGATTCGGCCCGGCATACGACCCTCGGTAGACTCACCGGTGAGTCGCCCCACAAGGGCGGCGCGCAGCAGGCTTCAGGAACCGATCCGGGTTCGCTCGCCGCGAGCGATCCGTCGATACACCGTCCCGTGAGGTTTCCCCCGTGGCATCCACCGCAGCAGTTCCCGGCTGGCTCCGCGTGCCCGAAGATCCCAACGCCCTGGCGCCGCAGGTGTGGCCCGAGCGCGCGCACCGCGACGCCGACGGCCGGCTCGTGATCGGCGGCGTCCCGGCCACCGACCTCGCCGCCCGGTTCGGAACCCCGCTCTACGTCGTCGACGAGGACGACGCCCGGGCGCGCGCGTCGCGCATCCTGGCCGCGTTCGAGGCCGCCGCGGCATCCGTCGGCACGACCGTGACGGTCTATTACGCGGGCAAGGCGTTCCTCTCCGGGGCCATCGTGCGGTGGGTGACCGAGGCCGGCCTTTCCGTCGACGTGTGCACCGGCGGCGAGCTGGCGGTCGCGCTCGCGGCGGGCGCCGACCCCGCGCGCATCGGCTTCCACGGCAACAACAAGTCGCTCGGCGAGATCGAGCGGGCGGTCACCGCGGGCGTGGGCGCGATCATCATCGACTCCGAGATCGAGGTCGAGCGGGTGGCGGATGCCGCGGCGCGGGCCGGTCGCGTGCAGCGCGTGCGCCTGCGCGTGAACAGCGGCGTGCACGCCTCGACGCACGAGTTCCTCGCCACCGCGCACGAGGACCAGAAGTTCGGCGTCTCGCTCGACCGCGCCGTCGAGATCGGCACGCGCATCCGCTCGCACCCCTCGCTCGACCTGCTCGGGCTGCACTGCCACATCGGGTCGCAGATCTTCGACTCGGCGGGCTTCGCCGAGTCCGCCGAGCGCCTGCTCACCGCGCACGCCGAGCTCGCCCGCGTCGCGCCGTTGCCCGAGCTCAACCTCGGCGGCGGCTTCGGCATCGCCTACACGTCGGCCGACGACCCCACGCCCATCGAGGAGATCGCGCTCGGCATCGCCGAGGCCGTCGCGAGCGGATGCCGCGACCGCGGCGTGCCCGTGCCGAAGCTCGCGTTCGAGCCCGGCCGCTCCATCATCGGCCCGGCCGGCATCACCCTCTACACGGTCGGCACGGTGAAGCCCGTGCCGCTCGACGGCGGCACCTGGCGCCACTACGTCTCGGTCGACGGCGGCATGAGCGACAACGCGCGCACCGCGCTGTACGGCGCCGACTACACGGTGCGCCTCGCGGGCCGCGTCTCCGACGAGCCGCCCGCACTCGTGCGGCTCGCGGGCAAGCACTGCGAGTCGGGCGACATCGTCGTCGACGCCGATTACCTGCCGCACGACGTCGCACCGGGCGACCTCGTCGCGGTCGCCGCCACGGGCGCCTACTGCTGGTCGCTCGCCAACAACTACAACCACGTGCCCCGGCCGCCGGTCGTCGCAGTGCGCGACGGGGAGGCCCGCGTGATCGTGCACGGCGAGACCGAGGCCGACCTGCTCGCCCGCGACGCCGGGCTCGAGGCATCCGCCGGCCTGGAAGGGACCCCTGCATGATCGAGTACCGCTCCATCCGCGTCGGCCTGCTCGGCGCCGGATCCGTCGGCTCGCAGGTGGCGCGCCTGCTGCTCGAGCACTCCGACGAGCTCACCCAGCGCATCGGCGCGCGCCTCGAGCTCGTGGGCATCGCCGTGCGCGAAGTCGACGCCCCGCGCGACGCCGAGTTGCCGCGCGACCTCTTCACCACTGACGCCGAGTCGCTCATCCTCGGCTCCGACATCGTCATCGAGCTCATGGGCGGCCTCGAGCCGGCCCGCACGCTCGTGCTCGCCGCGATCGCGTCGGGCGCCGACGTGGTGACCGGCAACAAGGCGCTGCTCGCCACGCACGGGCCCGAGCTGTTCGCCGCGGCGCAGCAGGTGGGCGCGCAGCTCTCCTACGAGGCGGCGGTCGGCGGCGCGATCCCGATCATCCGGCCACTGCGCGACAGCCTCGCCGGCGACCGCATCGACCGCATCCTCGGCATCGTCAACGGCACGACGAACTTCATCCTCGACCGCATGGACACGACGGGCGCCTCGCTCGAGCACGCGCTCGCGACCGCGACCGAGCTCGGCTACGCCGAGGCCGACCCCACCGCCGACATCGGCGGCTACGACGCCGCGCAGAAGGCCGCGATCCTCGCGAGCCTCGCGTTCCACACGAGCGTGCCCGTCGACGCCGTGCACCGAGAGGGCATCACGGGCGTCACCGCTGCGCAGGTCGAGTCCGCCAAGCGCGCCGGCTTCGTGGTGAAGCTCCTCGCGATCTGCGAGCGACTCGTCGACGACGAGACCGGCGAGGAGGGCGTCTCCGCCCGCGTCTATCCGGCGCTCGTGCCGCGCAGCCACCCCCTCGCGGCGGTGCACGGCGCGAACAACGCCGTCTTCGTCGAGGCCGCCGCCGCCGGCCCGCTCATGTTCTACGGCGCCGGCGCCGGCGGCGTGCAGACCGCGTCCGCCGTGCTCGGCGATCTCGTCGCCATCGCCCGCCGCCACGTCATCGGCGGCCCGGGCACGGCCGAGTCCACCCACGCGGAGCTCCCGGTGCTCGACATCGGCAGGATCACGACCCGGTACGCGATCACGCTCGAGGTGGCCGACGAGCCCGGCGTGCTCGAGCGCATCGCGCACATCTTCGCCGAGCACGGGGTCTCGGTCGAGCAGCTCCAGCAGACCGTCAGCAGCGCGACGGAGCGGGCTACGCTGGTCATCGGGACGCATGAGGCGAAGGAGTCCGCGCTCGCCGAGACCGTCGCCGCCCTCGAACAGAGCCCCGTCGTCGCATCCGTCGCGTCCGTCCTCCGAGTCGAAGGAGCAGTGTGAACCAGCCCACCCCCAAGCCGTGGTCGCGCCAGTGGCGCGGTGTCATCCGCGAGTACGCCGACCGCCTCGACGTGACGGATGCCACGCCCGTCGTCACCCTCGGCGAGGGCGGCACGCCGCTCCTGCCGGCGCCGGCGCTGTCGCGCCGCACGGGCGCCGACGTCTGGGTGAAGTTCGAGGGCATGAACCCCACGGGCTCGTTCAAGGACCGCGGCATGACCATGGCCGTGACGAAGGCGGTCGAGCGCGGCGCGAAGGTCGTGATCTGCGCGTCGACCGGCAACACGTCGGCGTCGGCCGCCGCCTACGCCACCCACGCGGGCATCTCGGCCGCGGTGCTCGTGCCCGAGGGCAAGATCGCGATGGGCAAGCTGAGCCAGGCGATCGCGCACAACGCCCACCTCCTGCAGGTGCGGGGCAACTTCGACGACTGCCTCGACATCGCCCGCGACCTCGCCGAGAACTACCCGGTGCACCTCGTCAACTCGGTCAACAACGACCGCATCGAGGGCCAGAAGACGGCCGCGTTCGAGGTCGTCGAGGTGCTCGGCGACGCGCCCGACTTCCACTTCATCCCGGTCGGCAACGCCGGCAACTACACCGCGTACACGCGCGGCTACCGCGAGGACATCGCCGCGGGCAACGCCACGCGCCTGCCCCGGATGTTCGGCTTCCAGGCCGCAGGCTCCGCGCCCCTCGTGCGCGGCGAGGTCGTTCGCGACCCCGACACCATCGCGAGCGCCATCCGCATCGGCAACCCCGCGTCGTGGGAGCTCGCCCTGCAGGCGCGCGACGAGTCCGACGGCTACTTCGGCGCGATCGAGGACGACAAGATCCTGGAGGCGCAGCGCATCCTGTCGGCCGAGGTCGGCATCTTCGTCGAGCCCGCCTCGGCGATCTCGGTCGCCGGCCTGCTCGAGCGGTCGGCCGCGGGCGTGGTCCCGAAGGGCGCGCGCGTCGTGCTGACCGTCACGGGCCACGGCCTGAAGGACCCGCAGTGGGCCCTCCGCACCGCCGACGGGTCCGACGTGCAGCCCACGGTGGTGCCCGTCGACACGGCGCAGGTCGCCCAGGTGCTCGGACTCGCCTCATGAGCAGCGCGACCGTCGCCCCCGACTCGGGCGTCGCGGCATCCGTCGTCGGCCGCATCGTGCACGTGAAAGTGCCCGCCACCTCGGCGAACCTCGGCCCCGGCTTCGACACGCTCGGCCTCGCGCTCGCCCGCTACGACGGGCTCGACGTCGAGGCCACGGATGCCGCGACCCACGACATCCAGGTGCACGGCGTCGGCGCGGGCGAGGTGCCGCTCGACGAGACGCACCTCGTGGTGCGCGCGATCAGGCACACGTTCGACCGGGCGGGCGTGCCCCTGCCCTCGCTGCGCCTCGTCGCGCACAACGCGATCCCGCACGGACGCGGCCTCGGCTCGTCGGGCGCCGCCATCGTGGCGGGCGTCATGGCGGCGAAGGGCCTGCTCGCGGGCATCGTCGAGTTCTCGCCCGACGAGCTCCTCGAGCTCGCCACCGAGCTGGAGGGCCATCCCGACAACGTCGCGCCCGCGCTCTTCGGCGGCCTCACGATCGCGTGGACGACCCCCGAGGGCCCGCGGCACAAGAAGCTCATCGTGCACCGGGGCGTCTCCCCGCTCGTGCTCGTGCCCGAGCACGAGATGTCGACCGCGCTCGCGCGCTCGCTGCAGCCCGAGTCGGTGCCGCACGAGGACGCGGTGTTCAACGTCTCGCGGTCGGCCCTGCTCGTCGCGGCGCTCATCCAGAGCCCCGAGCTGCTCCTGCAGGCGACGGAGGACAAGCTGCACCAGAACTACCGCGCCCAGGCCATGCCCGAGACCGACCGGCTCATCCGCGTGCTCCGCGCCGCGGGGCATCCGGCCGTCGTATCGGGCGCCGGCCCGTCGATCCTGGTGCTCGCGAGCGACCCGAGCGAGCGGGCCGACGCGATCCGCCTCGTCGAGGAGTCGGCCGACACCGCGTGGCAGGCGCTGCCGCTCGCGGTCGACTTCCTGGGCGCGACGGTCGTCGAGGTCGAGCGCTAGGGTCGGCCGCCGCGGCTGCGGCACGGGTGCGGCTGGCGCGTCGCGCGTCCGGAGGACGTCCGTCCTGGTGTTAGGATTGGACCGCACCCGGAAGGCGACGCATCGTCAGCGTTTCCCACCCCGCTCGTGCATTTCCCTAGCAATCATTTGCATTTCGCCTTCGCGCATGTCTGCGCCCCCGCGCACGACACGGCTCGTGCCGGCGATCAGCTCTCCTGGGTCGGCAACTCCTGCGACCAGGGGAAAGGAACATACCCAGTGACCAACGGAACCGACCACGCCGACGTGAGCGTGGCGAACCGCACCCGCCTGAACGGCCTCAAGGTCGCCGAGCTCCAGGAGCTCGCGGCCTCGCTCGGCATCTCCGGCGCCTCGAAGCGCCGCAAGGGCGAGCTCGTGGACCTCATCTCGGCCCACCAGGACGGCGCCGAGGCGCCCGCGCTCATCGACCAGGCCCTCGTGACCGTCGAGCCGACGTCCGCCGCCCCCACGACGGAGGCGCCTGAGGCGCCCGCCGTCGAGGCTCCGGCCGAGGCTCCGGCCGAGGCTCCCGCCACCGAGTCGGCCGCACCTGAGGCTCCCGCCGCCGAGGTTCCCGCGACCGAGGCCGCGCCGGCCGACGCTGCGTCGGCCGAGTCGACGGATGCCGCGGCCGATGCCGCGCCCGCCACCACCGCACCCGCGCGCCAGGGCCGCCAGCCCCGCCGCGCCACGAGCGCCACCACGGCCGCCGACCAGCACGTGAACGCCGGGGGAGCGGGCGTGCCGCTCGTCCCCTCCGACGCCGATGCCCGCGAGGCCGCCCGTGCCGCCGTGCGCGAGGAGCTCGCGGCCGCCACGGGCGAGGGCGCCCGCAACGGCCAGCCCGCAGACGGCGAGGGCGAGCAGCCCGCCGAGCAGCCCCGCCAGGGCCGCAACCGCAACCGCGGCCGCCGCGGCGGCGACCGCGCCGAGCGCGGCGGCGACGACCAGCAGAAGGCCGCAGAGGGCCAGGGCCGCCAGAACGGCCAGGGCGGCGAGCGCCAGGCCGGCAAGGGCGAGGAGCAGGGCGGTCGTCCCGCCCGCGAGCGCCAGGCCGAGGGCGACGCCGGCAAGCAGCAGCAGGGCGAGGTCCGTGGCCAGCAGCAGCAGGCCCGCGGCGGCGACCAGCAGCAGCAGGCCGAGGGTGAGGGCGGCCGTCGCAGCCGCTACCGCGACCGCAAGCGCCGCGGCCAGGGCACCGGCGACGACCTCGAGCCCGAGATCCTCGACGACGACGTGCTCATCCCCATCGCGGGCATCCTCGACGTGCTCGACAACTACGCCTTCGTGCGCACGACGGGCTACCTCCCCGGCCCGAGCGACGTCTACGTCTCGCTCGGCCAGGTGAAGAAGTACAACCTGCGCAAGGGCGACGCGGTCGTCGGCTCGATCAAGCAGCCGCGCGACGGCGAGTCGAACAGCCGCCAGAAGTACAACGCGCTCGTCAAGGTCGACTCCGTCAACGGGCAGACCCCCGAGGAGTCGGCGGCGCGCGTCGAGTTCCAGAAGCTCACGCCGCTGTACCCGCAGGAGCGCCTGCGCCTCGAGACCGAGCCCACGAAGCTCACGCAGCGGATCATCGACCTCGTCGCGCCGATCGGCAAGGGCCAGCGCGGCCTCATCGTCGCGCCGCCCAAGGCCGGCAAGACGATCGTGCTGCAGCAGATCGCGAACGCCATCTCGATCAACAACCCCGAGGTGCACCTCATGGTCGTGCTCGTCGACGAGCGCCCCGAGGAGGTCACCGACATGCAGCGCACGGTGAAGGGCGAGGTCATCGCCTCGACCTTCGACCGTCCCGCCGAGGACCACACGACGGTCGCCGAGCTCGCCATCGAGCGTGCGAAGCGCCTCGTCGAGCTGGGCCACGACGTGGTCGTGCTGCTCGACTCGATCACCCGCCTGGGCCGCGCCTACAACCTCGCGGCGCCGGCCTCCGGCCGCATCCTCTCGGGCGGCGTCGACGCGTCGGCGCTCTACCCGCCGAAGCGGTTCTTCGGCGCGGCGCGCAACATCGAGAACGGCGGCTCGCTCACCATCCTCGCCACGGCGCTCGTCGAGACCGGGTCGAAGATGGACGAGGTGATCTTCGAGGAGTTCAAGGGCACCGGCAACTCCGAACTGCGCCTGTCGCGCCAGCTCGCCGACAAGCGCATCTTCCCGGCCGTCGACGTGAACGCGTCGTCGACCCGTCGTGAGGAGATGCTGCTCTCGCCCGACGAGGTCAAGATCACCTGGAAGCTGCGTCGCGCCCTCGCGGGCCTCGAGCAGCAGCAGGCCCTCGAGGCGGTGCTCGGCCGGCTCAAGGAGACCCAGTCGAACGTCGAGTTCCTCATGCTCATGCAGAAGTCGATGCCCGTGACCAACGGCGCGGCGCACTCGCACGGGCACGAGTCCGACCACCGCTGAGTTCATGTTCGAGTCCGTCCAGGCACTGCTCGCCGAGCACGGCGAGCTCCAGCAGGAGCTCGCCGACCCGGCGCTGCACGCCGACGCCGCGCGCGCGAAGAAGGTGAACCGGCGCTACGCCGAGCTCAGCCGCATCGTCGCCGCGCACGACGCGTGGCAGCAGGCGGGCGACGACCTCGAGGCGGCCCGTGAGCTGGCCAAGGAGGACGACGCGTTCGCCGAGGAGATCCCCGACCTCGAGGAGGGGCTCGCCCAGTCGCAGGAGAAGCTGCGCCGGCTCCTGATCCCGCGCGACCCCGACGACGGGCGCGACGTGATCATGGAGATCAAGGGCGGCGAGGGCGGCGCCGAGAGCGCCCTCTTCGCGGCCGACCTGCTGCGCATGTACATCCAGTACGCGCAGTCGAAGGGCTGGAAGACCGAGCTCCTCGAGCGCAACGAGTCCGACCTCGGCGGCTACAAGGACGTGCAGGTCGCGATCAAGTCGAACGCCACCGACCCGTCGCAGGGCGTCTGGGCGCACCTCAAGTACGAGGGCGGCGTGCACCGCGTGCAGCGCGTGCCGGTGACCGAGACCCAGGGCCGCATCCACACGTCGACCACGGGCGTGCTCGTGTTCCCCGAGGTGGACGAGCCCGAGGAGGTCGACATCAACCAGAACGACCTCAAGATCGACGTCTACCGCTCGTCGGGCCCCGGCGGCCAGTCGGTCAACACGACCGACTCCGCCGTGCGCATCACCCACCTGCCCACGGGCATCGTGGTCTCGATGCAGAACGAGAAGTCGCAGCTGCAGAACCGCGAGGCGGCGATGCGCGTGCTGCGCGCGCGCCTCCTCGCGCGCCAGCAGGAGGAGCTCGCGGCCGCGGCATCCGATGCCCGCAAGTCGCAGATCCGGTCCATGGACCGCTCCGAGCGCATCCGCACGTACAACTTCCCCGAGAACCGCATCGCGGACCACCGCACGGGCTACAAGGCGTACAACCTCGATCAGGTCATGAACGGGGCGCTCGAGCCGATCATCGACTCGGCGATCCAGGCCGACGAGGAGGCCCGCCTGGCCGACCTCGCCGCCGAGTGACCCGACGCTGACACGACGAAGGGGGCGGATGCTGCGGCATCCGCCCCCTTCGTCGTCCCGCCCGCCCGCGGCATCCGCCCGCATCGCAGGTTCGCCGCCGTGTGACGTGGGCCATTAAGGTGGGGCGGTGGGGGGCGCGCGCCCCCCCCCGGCGCGGCCCCGCCCACCCCCCCGCGGCCCGGGAATGCCCACAAGACCGGACTC
>NZ_JBHVMJ010000004.1:0-219824 GCF_042796995.1 Agromyces sp. NPDC057865
TCGAGGTCGGCGGCCGCTCGCGGGTCGCCCTCGGCCCGCAGGGCGAACCGGCCGTGGGGGCGCGGGGCGGGGGCGCCCCCCCCCCGCCCCCCGGGGGGTGCCCACCGCCCCGCCCTGGGGGGGCCCCCCCCGGGGGGGGGCGCCCGCCCGCCGGCGCCCCCCGCCCCCCTCGTCGTTGCGGACTACTCGGCCAGCACGGGCTCCGAGAGCTCGGCGCGCACGGCACGCGTCGCCTCGATGATGTGCTCGAGCGAGGCGACGGTCTCGTCGTAGCCGCGCGTCTTCAGGCCGCAGTCGGGGTTGACCCACAGCTTCGACGCCGGGATCTCGGCGACGGCCCGCTCGAGGAGCGCCTGCACCTCGGCGGCGCTCGGCACGCGCGGCGAATGGATGTCGTAGACGCCCGGCCCGATGCCGTGGTCGAAGCCGCTCGTCGACAGGTCGTCGACGACCTCCATGCGGCTGCGTGCGGCCTCGATCGAGGTGACGTCGGCGTCGAGGTTGCGGATCGCGTCGATCACCACGCCGAACTCCGAGTAGCAGAGGTGCGTGTGCACCTGCGTCGCCGACGCGGCACCGCCCGTGGCGAGCCGGAACGAGCCGACCGACCAGTCGAGGTACGCCGGCTGGTCGGCGAGCTTCAGCGGCAGGAGCTCGCGCAGCGCGGGCTCGTCGACCTGGATGACGCGGATGCCGGCCTGCTCGAGGTCGCCGATCTCGTCGCGCAGCGCGAGCGCCACCTGGCGCGCGGTGTCGCCGAGCGGCTGGTCGTCGCGCACGAACGACCACGCGAGGATCGTGACCGGGCCCGTGAGCATGCCCTTGACGGGCTTCTCGGTGAGCGACTGCGCCCAGGTCGACCACTCGACCGTCATCGGCGCGGGGCGCGAGACGTCGCCCCAGAGGATCGACGGGCGCGTGCAGCGCGAGCCGTACGACTGCACCCAGCCGTGCTGCGTCACCGCGAAGCCGTCGAGGAGCTCGGCGAAGTACTGCACCATGTCGTTGCGCTCGGGCTCGCCGTGCACGAGCACGTCGAGGCCGAGGTCCTCCTGCAGGCGGATGACGCGCTCGATCTCCTCGCGCATGAGCGCGCGGTACTCGGCATCCGACAGCTCGCCCTTCACCAGGCGCGCACGCGCGCGGCGGATCTCGGGCGTCTGCGGGAACGAGCCGATCGTCGTGGTCGGCAGCTCGGGCAGGTCGAGCGCCTCCTGCGCCGCGACCCGCTCGTCGTACGCCGCCCGCGTGAAGTCGCGGTCGGCGAGCGCGTCGAGGCGGTGGCGCACGGCGGGCACGCGCACGCCGGGCGCGCCGGCGCGGTCGGCCAGGGCGGCGGATGCCGCGTCGAGCTCGTCCGCGATCGCGTCGCGTCCCTCGGCGAGGCCGCGCGCGAGCGTCGCGACCTGCGCGACCTTCTGGTCGGCGAAGGCGAGCCAGCTGACCAGGCGCGGGTCGAGCAGCGTCTCGTCGTCGACGTCGTGCGGCACGTGCAGCAGCGACGTGGAGGTCGAGACGGCGACGTCGCCCGAGAACGAGCGCAGCGCGTCGGCGCGTTCGAACGCGTGCGCGAGGTCGCCGCGCCAGATGTTGTGCCCGTCGATGACGCCCGCGACGAGCGTCTTCGCGGCGTGCGACTCCTCGGTCGCCGGGTCGAGCTGCTCGGGCGCGGCACCGCGCACGAGGTCGAGCGAGATCGCCTCGACGGGGGCCGCGGCCAGCGCGGGCAGCGCGTCGCCGAGCGCGCCGTAGGGCGCGGCCACGAAGATCGCGGGACGGTCCTCGGCCGAGCCGAGGGCGTCGTAGGCACGGCCGATCGCGTCGAGCACCCGCTCGCGGGGTTCGTCGATGCTCTCGCTCACCAGTGCCGGCTCGTCGAGCTGCACCCAGCCGGCACCCGCCGCGGCGAGCTCCGCGAGGAGCTCGGCGTAGACGGGCACGAGGTCGTCGAGGCGGTCGAGCGGACGGAAGCCCTCGGGCGCGCCGTCGGCGGCCTTGGCGAGGAGGAGGAAGGTGACCGGGCCGACGATGACCGGGCGGGTCAGGAATCCGGCCGCCTTCGCCTCGGCGAACTCCGCGAGGATCCGGTCGGCGTGCAGCGCGAAGGCGGTGTCGGGGCCGATCTCGGGGACGAGGTAGTGGTAGTTCGAGTCGAACCACTTCGTCATCTCGAGCGGGGCGTCCTCGCCCTCGCCGCGGGCGATGGTGAAGTACCCGGCGAGGTCGACCCGGCCGGCCTCGTCCTGCAGGCGGCGGAAGCGCTCGGGCACGGCGCCGACGGCGATCGCGGCGTCGAGCACCTGGTCGTAGTACGAGAACGACTCGGGGATCGACGAGTCGTCGCGCCCGAGGCCGAGCGACGCGAGGCGCTCCCGGGTCGCGGCCCGGAGCTCGGCCGCGGCGGCCTCGAGCTCGGCGGCGTCGATCGCGCCGGCCCAGAAGGCCTCGACGGCCTTCTTGAGCTCGCGACGGCGGCCGATGCGCGGGTAGCCCAGGATCGTGCCGGTGGGGAAGGCGTGTGCGGTCATCGTTCTGTGGTGTTCCTCTCGTTGACGAGTCGGTCGTGGGGGCCGAGGCCGAGGCGGTCGACGACGTCGAGCACGGCTTCGTGGCGGTTGAAGGTGTAGAGGTGCAGGCCGGGGGCGTCGTCGCCGTCCAGCACCGCGGCGGCGAGCCGGGTCGCGTAGTCGATGCCGATCTCGGTCTGCGCGGCGGGGTCGGGCTCGATCTCGAGGTCGATCGCGAGCGACGCGGGCGGCTCGACGCCGGTGAGCTCGGTGAGCCGCGCGAGACGGGCGGGCGTCGTGACGGGCATGATGCCCGGCAGGATCGGGATGGTGACCCCGCCGGCGCGGGCGCGCTCGACGAACCCGAAGTAGTCGTCCGCGTGCCAGAAGAGTTGCGTGATCGCCAGGTTCGCCCCGGCGATCTCCTTCGCGAGCAGGGTGTCCACGTCCTGCGCGGGGCCTCGCGAGCGCGGATGCCCCGTGGGGAACGCCGCGACGGCGACGCGCTCGGGCCGCGGACGCTCGCGGATCTGCGTGACGCCGGGCAGCCCGGGGATGCCGACCTGCGCGAATGGCTCCCGTTCCTCCTGCACGCGGTGGATGAGCTGGACGAGCTCGGCGGCGCTGTCGAGGTCGCCGATCCCCGCGTCGGGATCGGCGCCCACGGGCGGGTCGCCCCGGAGCGCGAGGAAGCTCGTGATGCCGGCGTCGAGGAACTGCCGGACGAGGCGGTTCGCCTCGGCGTGCGAGGAGCCCACGCACGTGAGGTGCGCCATGGGCTCCACGTCGGTGTTCTCGAGCATGTAGCGGAGCACGGTGAGTGAGCGCTCGCGCGACGAGCCGCCGGCGCCGAAGGTCACCGAGATGAAGGCGGGATCAGCCTCGGCGAGGCGGTCGATCGTGCGCCCGAGCGCGAGCGCCGCGGCATCCGATCGCGGCGGGAACAGCTCGAACGAGACCGGCGGGCGGGGCCGACAGTCGGCGCCTCCGGCGTCCTGTCCGGTCTCTGCCATGGTGCTCCTGCGGGGCGGGGCCGCGTCGTCGGGGAAGGCACGGCAGGCCGCGTCCCCCGGCCGGACTCGGCGGGTGGGTGTCGCGGGCGGGTGCCGGGCTCGGCGGTCGCTCCTGGTGCCCGGCATCCGGCCGTGCACCGACGATCACCAGCGACGATACGCCTGCGTTCCGCGGAAATGAGCACTATGACGTGACGTGACGCCCCGAAACGGGACGATCGGCACACCCGGGGTCGGGTGCGCCGATCGTGTCGAGCGTTTCGCCCGCTCGTCAGGCGGGCACGGATGCCGCGTCGAACTCCGCGAGCTGTGCGGCCTGCTCGGGCGACGCGAGCGCACGGATGCGGGTGCCGTCCTCGACGTACTCGACCGAGAGGACGCGACCCGTCTCGTGCAGCGTGGAGACCACGTCGCCGCGGTCGTACGGCACGAGGAGGTCGACCTCCACGGCGGGGTCGGGCAGCATGCGCCCGATCGCCTCCAGCACGTCGGCGACGCCCTCGCCCGTGCGGGCCGAGGCGAACACGGCGTTCGGCTCGAGGCCGCG
The DNA here is from genome assembly GCF_042796995.1 of Agromyces sp. NPDC057865. Classification (NCBI taxonomy): domain Bacteria; kingdom Bacillati; phylum Actinomycetota; class Actinomycetes; order Micrococcales; family Microbacteriaceae; genus Agromyces; species Agromyces sp. NPDC057865. The sequence continues at coordinate 4,068 of NZ_JBHVMJ010000004.1, forward strand.
CAGCACGAGGCGGTCCTCGGGCGACACGAGGTCGGCCTTGTTGAAGACCACGAGCTCGGGCACGTCGCGCGCGCCCACCTCGCCGATGACGTCGCGCACGGTCGCGATCTGGCCGGCGGGATCGGGGTGCGCCGCGTCGACGACGTGCACGATCAGGTCGGCGTCGCCGACCTCCTCGAGCGTCGAGCGGAACGCCTCGACGAGCTGGTGCGGCAGGTTCCGCACGAACCCGACGGTGTCGGCGATCGTGTACACGCGGCCGTCGGCGGTGGTGTTGCGGCGCACGGTGGCGTCGAGGGTGGCGAACAGGGCGTTCTCGACGAGGACGCCCGCGCCCGTGATGCGGTTGAGCAGGCTCGACTTGCCCGCGTTCGTGTACCCGGCGATCGCGACCGACGGCACCGCGTTGCGGCGGCGGTTGGCCCGCTTCGCCTCGCGCGCGGGCTTCATGCCCGCGATCTGCCGGCGCAGCTTCGCCATGCGCGAGTGGATGCGACGGCGATCGAGCTCGATCTTCGTCTCACCCGGGCCACGGGAGCCCATGCCCGCACCTGCGCCGCCGACCTGGCCACCGGCTTGCCGGGACATCGACTCACCCCAGCCGCGCAGGCGCGGGAGGAGGTACTCGAGCTGCGCGAGCTCGACCTGGGCCTTGCCCTCGCGGCTCTTCGCGTGCTGGCTGAAGATGTCGAGGATCGTCGCGGTGCGGTCGATGACCTTCACCTTCACGACGTCCTCCAGCGCACGCCGCTGGCTCGGCGCGAGCTCGGTGTCGGCGATCACGGTGTCGGCGCCGAGCGCCGCCACGACGTGCCGGAGCTCCTCCGCCTTGCCGCTGCCGAGGTACGTGCTGGGGTCGGGGTGCGGACGACGCTGGAGCAGGCCGTCGAGCACGCGGGCGCCCGCGGTCTCGGCGAGGGCGGCCAGCTCGCGGAGCGAGTTCTCGGCGTCCTCCTGCGATCCCTGCGAGTAGACGCCGATGAGCACGACGTTCTCGAGTCGCAGCTGCCGGTACTCGACCTCGGTGACGTCCTCGAGCTCGGTGGAGAGCCCGCTGACGCGACGGAGCGCCGCGCGCTCCTCGCGGTCGTACTGCTCGCCGTCGGCGGTATCGGCGCCCGCGGCATCCGACCAGTCCCGCTGGATCGCCGTCGCCTCGGCGGCGCCGAATCGCGCCACGCCCGCGCGGGTCTCCGCGCTGCGCAGCACGCGCTCGACGGCGTCGTCGGCGGTGCTTCGCTCTGGTTCGTTCATCGAATCCACCCTACTTCTCTCGGTCCTGCTGTCGTGCGATAGCTTGCTTGCATGGGCTCCGACCACTACTTCTCCCCTGCCCCTCGGAGCGACTCCACCGTCCGCACCATCCGTGCGCGGCTGGCCGAGCGTGAGCTCGAGCTCGTGACGTCCGCCGGCGTCTTCAGCCCCGAGCACCTCGACCAGGGGACGCGGGTGCTGCTCGACACCGTGCCCGAGCCGCCCGCTGCGGGCCACCTGCTCGACCTCGGCGCCGGATGGGGGCCGATCGCAGTGAGTCTCGCGCTGCAGTCGCCGGATGCCACGGTCTGGGCGGTCGACGTCAACGAACGTGCGCTCGACCTCGTGCGGCGGAACTGTCAGCGGCTCTCCATATCGAATGTCAACGCCGTGGTGCCCGACGATGTTCCCGCCGAGGTGCGATTCGCGCAGATCGTGTCGAATCCGCCCATCCGCGTGGGCAAGGCCGAGCTGCACGCGATGCTCGGCCAGTGGCTGCCGCGCCTCGAGCCCGCCGCGGCGGCGTGGCTCGTGGTCGCGAAGCACCTCGGCGCCGAGTCGCTGCAGCGCTGGATCGGCACGGACCTCGGGTTCGACGTCGAGCGGGCGGCGAACTCGAAGGGGTTCCGCGTGCTCGAGGTGCGGCACGCGGCCGGCGACTGAGCCGCGGGTCAGCCGAGGCTGAGGACCCCGTCGAAGACGAGCTCGGCCGGCCCGGCGAGGGCCACGTGCTCGCCGTCGTGTGCTTGGAACATCCGCACGCCGAGCACCCCGCCCGGCACATGCACACGCCAGTCGTTCGGCGCACCCTCGCCCGCCCAGTGCCGAACGGCGAGGGCGGATGCCACGGCGCCCGTGCCGCACGAGAGCGTCTCGCCCGAGCCGCGCTCGTGCACGCGCATCCGGATGCGGCCGATGCCGTCCTCGACGAGCGGCTCCGCCGGAACGACGAACTCGATGTTCGCGCCCGCGTCGGGAACCGGGTCGATGAGCGGCTGGTAGTTCAGGTCGACCGTGTCGAGCTCGTCGTCGTCGGCGAGGGCCACGACGACGTGCGGGTTGCCGACGTCGATGCCGAGGCCGGGGCGTGCGACGGGCAGCTCCTTCGCCCGCACGAGCGGCTCGCCGCCGGCGAGGCGCCACGGGCCGAGGTCGGCCTGGAACCCGGTCGCCGTGCGGCTCACGGTGCGGACGCCCGCGCGCGTGCCGATCGCGATCGACCCGCCGGCCGGCAGCTCGGCGAGGCCCTGGTCGAGCAGGTAGCTCGTGAAGACCCGGATGCCGTTGCCGCACATCTCGGAGACGCTGCCGTCGGCGTTCCAGTAGTCCATGAACCAGACAGCATGGGGATCGGCGGCGAGTGCCGCGGCGCCGTCGTCGAGGTTGCTCGACCGCACGGCGCGGATGACGCCGTCGGCGCCGACGCCGAACCGTCGGTCGCAGATCGCGGCGATCTGCGTGGGCGTGAGCTCGGTGTCACCCTCGGGGTCGCTGAAGAGCACGAAGTCGTTGCCGGTGCCCTGCCCCTTGGTGAATCGCAGATCGAAGGACATTCGATCAGTCTAGGGCCGCCTGGCGGGCCAGCTCGGCGCCCCGCTCGACCGCGTCGTCGGCGTCGATCGTGGTGGCGTGGGCGTAGCGGCGGAACCAGCCGACCTGCCGTCGGGCGTACGTGCGGGTGAGCTGCTGCGTCTCGGCGACGGCGTCGTCGCGCGACATCCGCCCGTGCAGCTCGGCGAGCGCCTGGGCGTAGCCGATCGCCTTGCGGGCCGTGACACCCCGCTCGAGGCCCTGCGGCACGAGCGCCTCCACCTCGCCGACGAGCCCGTCGCGCCACATGCGCTCGACGCGGGCGTCGAGGCGCTCGACGAGACGCGCGCGGTCGCTGCGGAGGTGGACGATGCGGTGCTCGCGCCACGCGACCGGCTCGTCGGGCAGTCGTGCGGCCTTGGGCTCCCCCGTGAGCTCGATGACCTCGAGCGCGCGCACGATGCGCCGTCCGTTCTGCGCGTCGACACTCGCCGCGGTCTCGGGGTCGATGCCGCGCAGTCGCGCATGCAGCAGGCCGGGGCCCAGCTCGACGAGCTCGGCCTCGAGGCGCGCGCGGATCGCGGCATCCGTGCCCGGGAACCGGAAGTCGTGGATGACGGAGGACACGTAGAGACCCGACCCGCCGACGAGCAGGGCGACGCCGTCGCGCGCGACGATCTCGTCGATCACGGCGCGGGCGTCGGGTTGGTAGGCGGCGACGGATGCCTCCTGCGCGACGTCGAGCACGTCGAGCAGGTGGTGGGGCACCCCGCGGCGCGCCTTGGGCGGCAGCTTCGCCGTGCCGATGTCCATGCCGCGGTAGAGCTGCATCGCGTCGGCGTTCACGACCTCGGCGACCCGGCCGACGCGTCCGAACGCCTCGGCGAGGTCGAGCGCGAAGTCGGACTTGCCGGTGCCGGTGGCGCCGACGATCGCGATGAGGGTCACGTCAGCGCTGGGCGTCGGTGGGGTCGTAGATCGGCATGGTGCCGACGCCGGGCGCGACGAGCGGCTCGGTGCCGCGGGCGCGCAGCACGGGCAGCCCGAGCGAGACCCTGCCGGTGCCGGATGCCCCCGGGGCCGCCGGCACGCCGCAGCTCTCGGCCTCGGCGCGGTCCCACGCGTCGCCCGCGCGGGTGCGGCGGACGCGGAGCGGCGCGTCGTCGAGCGAGTCGGCGAGCAGGTGGAACGGCGCCGCCTGCGTGATCGTGACCGTGACGACGTCGCCCGGGCGCGGCAGCTCGGAGCCCGCCGGTACCTCGAAGTGCACGAGGCGGCTGTCTTCGGCGCGGCCGCTCAGGCGGTGCGTCTCAGCGTCCTTCTTGCCGTCGCCCGTGGAGACGAGCACCTCGACGGCCCGGCCGACGAGCCGCTGGTTCTCCTCCCACGAGATGCGTTCCTGGAGGGCGATGAGGCGCTCGTAGCGCTCGTGCACGACCTCCTTCGGCACCTGCTCGTCCATGGTCGCCGCGGGCGTGCCGGGGCGGATGGAGTACTGGAAGGTGAACGCGGACGCGAAGCGTGCCGCCTCGACGACGCGGAGGGTCTCCTGGAAGTCCTCCTCGGTCTCGCCGGGGAAGCCCACGATGATGTCGGTCGAGATGGCCGCGTTCGGGATCCTCGCGCGCACCCGGTCGAGGATGCCGAGGAACTTCTCGGAGCGGTAGGACCGGCGCATCGCCTTGAGGATGCGGTCGGAGCCCGACTGCAGCGGCATGTGCAGCTGCGGCATGACCGAGGGCGTCTCCGCCATCGCGTCGATGACGTCGTCGGTGAACGCGGCGGGATGCGGGCTCGTGAAGCGGATGCGCTCGAGGCCCTCGATCTGCCCGGCGGCGCGGAGCAGCTTGCCGAACGCCTGCCGGTCGCCGAACTCGACGCCGTAGGAGTTCACGTTCTGCCCGAGGAGGGTGACCTCGACGGCGCCGTCGTCGACGAGCGCCTGGATCTCGGCGAGGATCTCGCCGGGCCGGCGGTCCTTCTCCTTGCCGCGCAGCGCGGGCACGATGCAGAAGGTGCAGGTGTTGTTGCAGCCGACCGAGATCGACACCCAGCCGCTGTAGGTCGAGTCGCGCTTGGTCGGCAGCGTCGACGGGAAGACCTCGAGCGCGTCGAGGATCTCGAGCTGCGCCTCGTCGTTGTGGCGCGCCCGCTCGAGCAGGCTCGGGAGCGACCCCATGTTGTGGGTGCCGAACACGACGTCGACCCAGGGCGCCTTCTCGAGGATGACGTTCTTGTCCTTCTGGGCGAGGCAGCCGCCGACGGCGATCTGCATGCCGGCGTGGCGGCGCTTGACGCCGGCGAGGTGGCCGAGGTTGCCGTAGAGCTTGTTGTCGGCGTTCTCGCGGACGGCGCACGTGTTGATGACCACGACGTCGGGCTCCGCACCGTCGGCGGGGACGTACCCGGCGGCCTCGAGGGATCCGCTCAGGCGCTCGGAGTCGTGCACGTTCATCTGGCAGCCGAAGGTGCGGACCTCGTAGGTGCGCGGCGCCGCGGCCGGTTCGACGGCCTCGACGGTCGGGGCCTGGTGAAGGGTGCTCATGATCGCACCAGTCTACGAGCCCGCAGCGGACAGCGCCGCCGTCACCACCTCGCGCACCAGCTCGCCCGGATACCCGCGCCGCTGCAGGAACGCCGACAGCCGCCGCTCTGCCGTCTGCCGTTCGAGCCCGGCCAGCTGGCGCGCCCGCCTTTCGGCCAAGGCGTAGGCATTGCGCCGCTCCATGTCGGGATCGAGCTCGTCGACCGCGGCCCTGGCCGCCGCCGCGTCGACGCCGCGCCGAGTGAGCTCCTGCAGGATCGCGCCGCTCCCCCGCCCGCGACGCGTGCCGTTGACGTGGACGAGCTGCTCGGCGAGCCGGGCGTCGTCGAGGTAGCCGAGCCGCTCGTAGCGCTCGATCCACTCCTCGATCTCGACGTCGTCGAGCCCGTGCTCGGCGAGCACCGCCCGGACCTCGGCGACCGACAGCGCGGACCGGCGCAGTCGCGACACGACCAGGCGGTCGATGCGCTCGTCTCGTTCGGGCCCCGTCTCGGCGGGCTCGTCGTCGACGACGGTGAACCGGGCCCGGCGGGAGGCGACACGCCGATCATCGGATCGTGCCCGATCGCGGCGGTCGGATCGCCCGCGCTCACCGCGCTCGTGCCCGTCGGCGGGGCGCTTCCCGTCGACCTCGGCATCGACGTCGTCGGGCTCTTCGTCCTGCTCGGCGGAGTCGTTCAGTCCAGGGGTCCACGGCTCGGCCGGGACCTCGCCCGGCTTCGCCCACCGCTCGCCGGCGACCTCGCCGGGCTTCGCCCACGGCAGGTACGAGACCGGGGCGAGGTGCTCGGATGCGTCGCTCATCTGGTTCCCCTCCCCGGTCTCGGCTGCACACCGGGTGTGCGATGGTCGCTCAGGCGCCCTTGCGCCCGAGCTTGCTCTCGATGGACTCGACGTTGGACGGCGCGGCCTGCGCGCCGCCGGCCGGCTGGCCGATGCCGAGCTTCACGAGGATCTTCTTCTCGATGTCGGCGGCGATGTCGGGATTCTGCAGGAGGAAGTTGCGCGCGTTCTCCTTGCCCTGCCCGAGCTGGTCGCCGTCGTAGGTGTACCAGGCGCCCGACTTCTTCACGATGCCTTGGTCGACGCCGTAGTCGATGAGGCTGCCCTCGCGCGAGATGCCGACGCCGTAGAGGATGTCGAACTCGGCCTGCTTGAAGGGCGGCGCCATCTTGTTCTTGACGACTTTGACGCGAGTGCGGTTGCCCACGGCCTCGGTGCCGTCTTTCAGGGTCTCGATGCGGCGGATGTCGAGGCGCACCGAGGCGTAGAACTTCAGCGCCTTGCCGCCGGCCGTGGTCTCGGGGCTGCCGAAGAACACGCCGATCTTCTCGCGGAGCTGGTTGATGAAGATCATGGTGGTGTTCGTCTGGTTGAGCCCACCGGTGAGCTTGCGGAGCGCCTGCGACATGAGTCGCGCCTGGAGGCCCACGTGGGAGTCGCCCATCTCGCCCTCGATCTCGGCGCGCGGCACCAGCGCCGCCACCGAGTCGATGACGATGAGGTCGATCGAACCGGACCGCACGAGCATGTCGGCGATCTCGAGCGCCTGCTCACCCGTGTCGGGCTGGGAGACGAGGAGCGAGTCGATGTCGACGCCGAGCTTCTTCGCGTAGTCGGGGTCGAGCGCGTGCTCGGCGTCGACGAACGCCGCGATGCCGCCGGCGCGCTGGGCGTTGGCGATCGCGTGCAGCGTGAGCGTGGTCTTGCCCGAGGACTCGGGGCCGTAGATCTCGATGATGCGGCCTCGGGGAAGGCCCCCGACGCCGAGCGCCACGTCGAGCGCGATGGATCCGGTGGGGATGACCTCGACGGGAGCGCGCTCCTCGCTGCCGAGGCGCATGACCGAACCCTTGCCGAACTGGCGGTCGATCTGGGCGAGTGCGGTCTCGAGTGCTTTCTCGCGGTCTACAGGTGATGGCATGTGCTGGCTCCCTCGTGCTCGATGCGGCTGCCTCTAGGCTGTCGTTCCACGTTGCGGGCCGTGACCCGCGGCGTCTCGCGACAAGGCGTTTGCGGTGTGTTCCGACGCTTCGACCGTATGGCCGCCCACCGACATCCGGAGCTCCGAGGAGCCGGGTGTGGAGAGACGCGTCGTTCCTCCTGCTGTCGAGGACGAGCCTAGCCGAGCATCCGAACGGATGTTCGAAGCCGCGCCCGCGTGTCGAACACGTCTTCGGGCGCGTCCGAGCGACGGCGCGAAGGAGTCATGGCACCGTCTCGGCGCCCGTGATCAGCCCTCCGCGGGCTCGCGGAGGCCGACGCCGTGCCGGCGCGAGGGCGGGACATCCGTCGCCTCGCAGAGGGCGAGCCAGACGTCGCGGGCGGGCACGCCGGCGGCGAGCGCCTCGCGTGCGGTGCGGTCGCCGACGCCCGAGAGCACGACGTCGTTGACGACGACGTTGCCGTAGGCGGTGCCGAACTCGTCGTCGACGGCGTTCTGGAACTCGCTGAGCTTCATCGGACCCCTCCTCTGCGGGATCGGAGCATGGGGACACGGGGCTGCATGGCCCGGACACGCGATCGGCCGGTCCGAAGACCGGCCGATCGGGTTGGAACGTGCGTGATCAGCGGACCATCATGTCCGCATCGAACTCCGCCACGAGCTCGTCGGGGAGGCTGTCGGGCACCGTGGCCAGACCCTCGATGACCGCGATGCGGTCGCCGACCTCGTGCATGATGACGGAGATGGGGGTGTCGAGCGCGTCGGCGACCGACGCGAGGATCTCGGACGAGGCCTCCTTCTGGCCTCGCTCGACCTCGCTCAGGTAGCCGAGCGCGACGCTCGCCTTCGACGCGACCTGCCGGAGCGTGCGCCCCTTCTGCAGCCGGAAGTCCCTCAGCACGTCGCCGATCTCTTGTCGAACCAGAACCATCGGAACCTCCTTCTCTCTGCCCTGCGACTCCGCCGGAGCCGGAACGGGAGCGTCAGTTTACACTGACTCTCCGTACCCTCTAATCTAGCGTCGCACACTGTGGCTTCGGTGTGAACTCGACACATGTAACAGGGTGTTCACGTACGTTATTCCGCGACCGGTCCGCCCTCGCGGAGGCGCGCGAGGACCGCGTCGATCGCCGCGCGGACCGTCGCCGAGCGGATCTCCTGCCGGTCGCCGGTGAGCGCAAGCTCGACCGCCTCGACCTCGCCGAAGGCCGCGATGCCGACGAAGACCGTCCCCGGCTCGCGGCCGTCCTGGCCGTCGGGACCGGCCACGCCGGTCGTCGCGATGCCGATGTCGGCCGGGCGCCCGTCGACGGCCAGCGCCGCCGCGACGCCCGACGCCATCTGACGGGCGACCTCGGGATGCACCGCCCCCTCGCGCGCGAGAAGCGCCGCGTCGACGCCGAGCACCGACGCCTTCACGGCCGTGTCGTAGGCCACCACGCCGCCCGAGACGGCGAGCGAGGCACCGGGGATCCGCGTGAGCTCGGCCGTCACGAGTCCGCCGGTGAGCGACTCGGCCACGGCGATCCGGAGCCCGCGCCGGGTGAGCTCGGCGATGACGAGGGCGGTCGGGGCGGTCGGGTCGGTCGGGTCGGTCGGCTCGGCGGCGGGGTCGCCGGCCGCGGCATCCGTCGGCACCGGCGTCACCCCTGCGCGCGGTGCTCGCGCGCGAGGCGCACGGCGTCGCGCACGTAGAGCAGGCCCGACCAGACGGTGAGCACCAGGGCGATCGCCATGAGGACCGCGTTGACCCACGCCATCCACTCGCCGAGCAGCGCAGGCAGCGGCGCGAGGGCGAACGAGATCGCGATCGACTGGGCGAGGGTCTTCAGCTTGCCGCCCGAGGAGGCCGGGACCACGTTGCCGCGGCCGAGTTCGACGAAGCGCCAGATCGTGATGCCGACCTCGCGGATGACGATGAGCGCAGTGACCCACCACGGCACCTCGCCGAGGATCGAGAGGCACACGAGCGCGCCGCTCGTGAGGAGCTTGTCGGCGATGGGGTCGAGGATCTTGCCCAGGTCGGTGACCTGCCCGCGGCTGCGCGCGAGGTAGCCGTCGATGCCGTCGGTCGAGATGGCGATCACGAAGAGCGCGGTGGCGATCCACCGCAGCGTGCCGCCCTCGCCGTCGTCGGCCAGCAGCAGCCAGAAGAAGACGGGTGCGAGCAGGATCCGCACCACCGTGATGGCGTTGGGGAGGTTCCAGTTGGCCGAGCGCGCCGGGCTGCCGGCGGAGGAGGTCATATGGCCAAGGATAACGGGCGGCGGTCAGTCGCGGCCGGTCAGTCCCCAGGCGTCCTCGTCGGAGTCCCCGTCGACCTCCTCGAGGCCCTCGGAGCTGCGGCCCACGGGGTCGTCGTAGCGGTCGTCGACGGCCTGCTCGGCGGCCGCGTGGGCGGCGGCCGACGCACTCATGCCCGATCCGGCCGCAGCGGATGCCCCGCCGCCGGCGCCGCCCGCGGGCTCCTCGCCGCGCAGCCTCGCGAGCACGCCGGGCAGCTGCTCGGCCGTGACGAGCACGTCGCGGGCCTTCGATCCCTCGGACGGCCCGACGATCTCGCGCGACTCCAGCAGGTCCATGAGGCGCCCGGCCTTCGCGAAGCCCACGCGGAGCTTGCGCTGCAGCATCGAGGTCGAGCCGAACTGGGTCGACACCACGAGCTCGGCGGCGGCGAGCAGCAGCTCGAGGTCGTCGCCGATGTCCGCGTCGATCTCCTTGCGTTCGACGGCGGCCGCGACATCCTGCCGGTACTCGGGCCGTGCCTGCCGCGTGACGTGCGTGACGACCTTCTCGATCTCGGCCTCGCTCACCCAGGCGCCCTGCACGCGGATCGGCTTCGACGCCCCCATCGGGAGGAAGAGGCCGTCGCCCTGGCCGATGAGCTTGTCGGCGCCGGGCTGGTCGAGGATGACGCGGGAGTCGGTGACGCTCGTCACGGCGAACGCGAGGCGCGACGGCACGTTGGCCTTGATGAGGCCCGTGACCACATCGACCGACGGACGCTGGGTCGCGAGCACGAGGTGGATGCCCGAGGCGCGAGCGAGCTGGGTGATGCGCACGATCGAGTCCTCGACGTCGCGCGGGGCGACCATCATGAGGTCGGCGAGCTCGTCGACCACGACGAGGAGGTACGGGTACGGCTTGAGCTTGCGCTCGGAGCCGGCCGGCAGCACGATCTCGTCGTTGACGACGGCCTTGTTGAAGTCGTCGATGTGGCGGAAGCCGAACGACGCGAGGTCGTCGTACCGCATGTCCATCTCCTTCACGACCCACTGCAGCGCCTCGGCGGCCTTCTTGGGGTTCGTGATGATGGGCGTGATGAGGTGCGGCACGCCGCCGTAGGGCGCGAGCTCGACGCGCTTCGGGTCGATGAGCACCATGCGCACGTCGGCGGGCTTCGCCCGCATGAGCAGCGACGTGATCATCGAGTTCACGAAGCTCGACTTGCCCGAGCCGGTCGAGCCTGCGACGAGGAGGTGCGGCATCTTCGCGAGGTTCGCGACGACGTAGCCGCCGCCGACGTCCTTGCCGACGCCGATGGTCATCGGGTGCTTGGCGTTCGCCGACGCGCCCGACCGCAGCACGTCGCCGAGTGTCACGATCTCGCGGTCGGCGTTGGGGATCTCGACGCCGATCGCGCTCTTGCCGGGGATCGGCGAGAGGATGCGCACCTCGTTCGAGGCCACCGCGTAGGAGAGGTTCTTCGACAGCGCCGTGACCCGCTCGACCTTGACGCCGGGACCGAGCTCGATCTCGTACTGCGTCACCGTCGGGCCGCGCGAGAAGCCCGTGACCTTCGCGTCGACCTGGAACTGCTCGAGCACGCCCGTGATCTGGCGCACCACGTCGTCGTTCGCCGCCGAGCGCGACTTCGCGGGCGCACCGGCCGCGAGGGTCGATGAGGCCGGCAGGTGGTAGGGGCGCTCGGGCTCGGATGCCGCGGGCTCGCCGAGCGCGGCATCCGCACCGCCTGGCGCCCCCGGCTCGCCGTCGCCGGGCTCGTCGAACACCGAGAGCACGTTCGTCGCGCCGGCGTCGTCGCCGCGGAGGCCGGTGCCTCCGCGCGGCACGTCGCCGGTGAACGACTGGAGCGCCGACTCGGCGCGCTCGAGGTCGCCCATGACCTCGGTGCTGTAGGCGCCCGCGCCGCCGACGCCCTCGAGCGGCGACTCGAAGCTGCCCGCGGCGGATCCGGGGCCGAACACCTCGGTGATGCCGTCGACGCCGCCGGCCGCGAACGCGGGGTCCTCCTCGCGGTTGGACGCGTTGCGGCGCCACCACGGCACGAGGCCGCCCCGCTCTCCGTCGGCGTCGTCAATCCCGTCGAGCTCGGTCTGGACCGACTTGCCCTTGCGGCGCGACGCCTTGGCGTCGGCGGCCTCCTCGTCGCGCTCGGGTGCGCCGAAGAGCCAGACGTACAGCTCGCGGAAGCGCGCCGGGATCCGGTTCGGCGGAGTCTTCGTGATGATGAGGAGCGACAGCAGCAGGAGCAGCACGATGACGATCACCGCGCCGACCTCGGTGATGAGGAGGATCAGCGGCTGCGCCAGCATCCATCCCAGGATGCCGCCCGCACGGGCGAGGACCGCCATGCCCTGGCTCGGCTCGGGCTGCCCGCCGAACAGGTGGCAGAGCCCCGAGACGGTGAGCAGCAGCAGTCCGAGCCCGATGCCGATGCGGGTGTTGTCGTGCACCGAGCTCGGATGCCGGAACAGCCAGACCGCGAACAGCAGCATGATGACGGGCAGCGCGAACGCGACGCGTCCGAAGAGGCCGCCGAACGTCCAGGCGTCGAACGTCTGCGCGACCGGGTCGTTGATGAAGAACCACTCGACGACGGCGCCCGCGATGGCCAGCAGCACGATGAAGAAGGGGAGGCCGTCGCGACGCTCCTCCTTCGCGAGCGTCTCGGGGCCGAGCGCGCGCGCGGCACCGCCCGTGAGGTGGGCGAGGCCCATCCAGGCGCGCACGAAGACGTTGGGACCGTCGGACGGCGCCTTGGCCGGCTTCGCCTTCGAGGCGGCGGCACGCCCCGTGCTGCTCGACCCGCGGGCCGTCGTCGCCGGCAGCTTCTTCGTCGGCGCCGTCTTGGAGCTCGAGCCGCGCCCGGACGCGCCCGAGGCACGCCCGTTCGACCTGGTGCTCGTAGCCATGTCCCCAACGTTACGGCCGACGGGCGACGCGCGCCGACAGGACGCGGCGCATGTCCGCGATCAGCGAAGCCGCCGCACCATCGTGTCGCGCCCACTGCCGGTGCCGACGACGGTGAAGCCCTCCGAGCGGTAGAGCGCCTCGGCGAAGTTGCCGTGCTCCACGCTCAGCGTCAGCCGGGCGAATCCGGCCGAGCGCGCGGCATCCGCCAGCGACTGCAGCAGCGCACGACCGACGCCCTGCGCGCGCCAGAGCGGACGCACCCCGATGATGAGCTCGGGCACGCCGCTGCCGATGAAGCCGTGCGCCGGGGCATCCGCGGCGAAGAGCCGGTACCAGGCCGCGCCGACGGGCTTGCCGTCGCGGTCGAGGGCGACGACGCCCTGGTCGGACGGACGCTGCCAGCCCGCGATGTAGCCGCGGTAGGCGGGGTCGGCGAGCACGACCGGGCGGGGCCGGGTGATCCCCGCCCGCCAGTTCGCCGCCTCGACCACCATGTCCGCGAGGAACGCGCCGTCGCCGGAGATGGCCGGGCGGATGGTGAAGTCCGCCATGCGCGGATGCTACGCCGGGCGTGTTTCCGCGGTGTTTCTCCCCCTGGTCCCTCCGACGGCCCGCTACGCCTCGATGACGAGCGGGACGAGCATCGGCCGCCGCCGCAGCCGCCGGTTCACCCACGTGCCGACCGTGCGTCGCACCGTCTGCTGCAGCGCGTGCTGGTCGCGGACGCCGTTCTGCGCCGCCTCGAGCAGGGCCGCCGAGATCTTCGGCTTGACCTCCTCGAACACGGCGTCGTCCTCGGCGAAGCCACGGGCGTGGATCTCGGGGCCGACGATGATGCGGCCCGTCGAGGCGTCCACGACGATGATGACCGAGATGAAGCCCTCCTCGCCGAGGATGCGTCGGTCCTTGAGGTCGGCGTCGGTGATCTCGCCGACCGTGGAGCCGTCGACGTAGACGAAGCCGAGGTCGAGCTGCCCCGTCACCCGCACGACGCCGTCGCGCAGGTCGTAGACCGTGCCGTTCTCGCCGATGAACGTGTTCGCCTCGGGGATGCCCGTGTCCTGCGCGAGCTTGGCGTTCGCGAACAGGTGCCGGTACTCGCCGTGGATCGGGAGGACGTTGCGCGGCTTCAGGATGTTGTAGCAGTAGAGGAGCTCCCCCGCCGCCGCATGGCCAGAGACGTGCACCTTCGCGTTGCCCTTGTGCACGACGTTGGCGCCGAGCTTCGTGAGCCCGTCGATCACGCGGTACACCGCGTTCTCGTTGCCCGGGATGAGGCTCGAGGCGAGGATGACCGTGTCGCCCTCGCCGATCTCGATCTGGTGGTCGCGGTTCGCCATGCGGCTCAGGACCGCCATCGGCTCGCCCTGCGACCCGGTCGACATGTAGACGATCTCGTCGTCGGGGATGTCGCCGGCCTTCTTGTAGTCGACGAGCACGCCCTCGGGCACCTTGAGGTAGCCGAGCTCGGCGGCGATCGTCATGTTGCGCACCATGCTGCGCCCGAGGAGCGCGACGCGCCGGCCGTTGAAGGCGGCGGCGTCGAGCACCTGCTGCACACGGTGAACGTGGCTCGAGAAGCTCGCGACGATGACACGACGCGGCGAGCGCGCGATGACCTCGTCGAGCACGGGGCCGATCGAGCGCTCGAGCGGGGTGAAGCCCGGGACATCCGCGTTGGTGGAATCGACCATGAAGAGGTCGACGCCCTCTTCGCCGAGGCGTGCGAACTCGCGCAGGTCGGTGAGCCGGCCGTCGAGCGGCAGCTGGTCCATCTTGAAGTCGCCGGTGGCGAGGACGGTGCCCGCGCTCGTCTTGATGGCCACGGCGAGCGCGTCGGGGATGGAGTGGTTCACCGCGATGAACTCGAGGTCGAACGGGCCGATCCGCTCGCGCTGCCCCTCGCGCACGGTGAGCGTGTAGGGCTGGATGCGGTGCTCCTTGAGCTTCGCCTCGACGAGCGCGAGCGTGAGCGTCGAGCCGATGAGCGGGATGTCGCGGCGCAGGCGGAGGAGATACGGCACGGAGCCGATGTGGTCCTCGTGGCCGTGCGTGAGCACGACGCCCACGATGTCGTCGAGCCGCTCCCGGAGGAACCCGAAGTCGGGCAGGATCAGGTCCACGCCGGGCTGGTGCTCCTCGGGGAAGAGCACGCCGCAGTCGACGATGAGGATCTTGCCGTCGATCTCGTAGCTCGTCATGTTGCGGCCGACCTCGCCGAGGCCGCCGATGGGGATGATGCGCAGGGTCCCCGGATCGAGCGGCTCGGGTTCGATGACGACGTCGGGCATGGGCCCTCCTTACGTTGCGGTGTTCAGTTCGTGCGGGCCTTCACGGCTCCGCGGATGCCTCGTGGCGCGCGTCAGCGCGTCGTGCCCGCGACCTTCGGCAGCGCGCCGCCGGCGGCGGCGTTGCGGTCGGGGCGGAAGTTGTGGAAGTCGGCGCCGGGGATGCCCTGGACGAGGTCGATCTCGTCCTCGATGAGGGCGGCCTCCCACTCCTCGGGGCCGACGAGCGGCAGGCGCACGCGCGGGCTGCCGATGCGGCCGAGCCCGTGCAGGATGTACTTCGCCGCGACCGTGCCCGGCACGTGCGTCATGACCGCGCGCACGAGCGGTTCGAGCCGCTGGTGCTCGGCCGTGGCCGTCGTCAGGTCGCCCGCGTTCACGGCGTCCACGATGGTGCGGTAGGGCGCCGGCGCGATGTTCGCGGTGACGCCGATGAGCCCGGTGGCGCCGATCGCGAGGTGCGGCAGAACGTTCGCGTCGTCGCCCGAGAAGTACATGAGGTCGGTCTGGTTGAGCACGCGGCTGACCTCGCTGAAGTCGCCCTTGGCGTCCTTGATGGCGAGGATGTTCGGGTGCTTCGCGAGCCGCAGGATCGTCTCGTACTTGATGGGCACGCCCGTGCGCCCGGGGATGTCGTAGAGGATGACCGGGAGGTCCGTGGCATCCGCCACCAGCCGGAAGTGCGTGAGGATGCCCGCCTGCGTGGGCTTGTTGTAGTACGGCGTGACGATCATGATGCCGTCGGCGCCGACCCGCTCGCTGTGCTTGTAGAGCTCGATCGCGTGCGCGGTCTCGTTCGAGCCGCCGCCCGTGATGATCTTCGCGCGCCCCGCCGCGACGTCCTTGCCGACCTCGACGAGGCGGATCTTCTCGGGGTCGGTGAGCGTCGACGTCTCCCCCGTCGTGCCCGTGACCACGATGCCGTCGGCGCCCGCGGTGATGACGTCGTCGATGTGCTTCTCGACCCCGGGCCAATCGACCTCGCCGTCCGCCGTCATCGGCGTGACGAGCGCGACGAGCACCTGTCCGAAGGGGTTGTCCTGAGTCACGTGCTCAAGGCTATCGGGTCGAGCGGATGCCGCGCGGCCCCGCGACGCCGTGGGCACCACGCCCGGTCAGATGCAGGCCGCGGTCGAGCTTGGCGAGGATCGCCGCCTCGACGAGCGGCCAGTCGTGGACGACGAGCGCGTAGTCGAATCGCAACGTGTCGAATCCATGCGCGGCGGCGACCGCACCCCGCACGAGATCGCGATGGCGCTTCGGCGCTTCCTCGTGGTTCTGCCGGCCGTCGACCTCGAGGATGAGCCGGTCGCCGAGCACGAAGTCCACGCGGCCGACGCCCGGAACCTGGACCTGCGTATGCAGCGGGATCCCGAGACGGTGCAGGCGGATCCGGAGCAGGGACTCCAGACCGCTCTCGGCGTCACGCCGAGCGAAGTCCACGAGCCATCGTGCGGAGTCCGTGATCCGGCGGCGGAGCTCGTCCCGATCCAGTCGCGTGAGGACACCCTGGTGCAGTGCCGACTCGAGCGCGGCGAAGAACGCGTCCACGCCCTGACATCCGCGGACCTGCAGGAGCGCATCCACCAGCGAGACTTCGGTCGTCGTGCATTCGAGCGCGTTCCAGTGCTGGACGCAGGCGCAGCCGGGATGCCGTCGCGCGTGGCCGTTCGGCGGCAGCGAGACGTGCACGATCTCCGCAAGCGGCATCGCCCAGAGCCCCCGCATCCTCAGGACGGAGACGCACGCGAGGACGCCTCCGTGTCGGAGGGCGATGCGGACCGGCGCGGGGAGGTCGGGATCCGCGTAGGTCCCGGGTCGTACGCGCTCGAGCCCACCCGCGCGGACGGCGTGCCGCAGCATCCGGTCATCGACGCCCGCGCGTATGAGCTGCTCGCGCCGCGCGACCCCGCCGAGCGCGCGGCACACCGCAGCGACCGATCCCGCCGGCCTCTCGCTGCGCATGCCCCGATGGTCCCGGTCGCCGCCCTCGGCCGCGCCGCCGGCGCGAGGCACGTACGACGCCCGCCGACCCGCGGGCGCCTGTCGAGGACGAGTCGCCCGTCAAGGTCTGCGGATATACGATCCGCCACCCCGATGAATCGGGCGGCAGCGCGGCGGGTCGGATCGTATATCCGCCATGTTTGACGCGGGCGCGGGCACGGGCGCGGGCGCGGCACGGGCACGCTCGGGGACGAGCGGCCCCGAGACAGGGCCGGAGGGCGCGATTACGGCTCAGGCGCGGAGGTAGCGCAGGAAGCGGTACTCGAGGCCCGAGCGGGAGGGCAGCCAACCCGTGGCCGGGTCGACGTGGGCGAGGTGCCAGCCGGCGGGGTCGATCGTCGGTGCGGGGGTGTCGCCGGGCTCGGGCACGACCGCGTCGCCGCCGCCTGGGGCGCGCAGCTCGGTCACCTCGAGGCGGTCGGCCGTCGGCATGAGCTGGCCGAAGAGGTCGGCGCCGCCGATGACCCAGATCCAGGGCGGGTCGCCGGCCTCGGCGCGTGCGAGGGCGTCGTCGACGGATGCCGCGCGCATGGCGCCATCCGCTTCCCAGCCGTCGTTGCGGGTCACCACGATGTTGGCCCGCCCGGGCAGTGGGCGGAACCGTGGCGGCAGGGACTCCCACGTGCGGCGGCCCATCACGACGGGCGCGCCGAGCGTGACCTCCTTGAAGTGGGCGAGGTCCTCGGGGACGTGCCACGGCATGCCGCCGTCGCGGCCGATGATTCCCGCGGATTCGGCCCAGATCAGGCCGATGCGCGGCCGGCCGGCATCGACGGGCACTGCCCCCGCGGCATCCGCACCGCCCGTCATACGGCGACGGCCGCGCGGATCGCCGGGTGGTGCTCGTAGCCCTCCACGACGAAGTCGTCGAACTCGTAGTCGAAGATCGAGTCGGGGCGGCGAGCGAAGCGGAGCGTCGGCGCCGGGTACGGGTCGCGGGACAGCTGCTCGGTGACCTGCTCGACGTGGTTGTCGTAGATGTGGCAGTCGCCGCCGGTCCAGACGAAGTCGCCGACCTCGAGGCCGGTCTGCTGCGCCACCATGTGCGTCAGCAGCGCGTAGGACGCGATGTTGAACGGCACGCCCAGGAAGAGGTCGGCGCTGCGCTGGTAGAGCTGGCACGAGAGGCGGCCGTCGGCCACGTAGAACTGGAACAGCGCGTGGCACGGCGCGAGGGCCATGTCGGGGATGTCGGCCGGATTCCAGGCCGAGACGATGAGCCGGCGCGAATCGGGGTTCACCCGGATCTGCTCGATGACCTGGGAGATCTGGTCGATGGTGTCGCCGCCCGGCGTCGGCCACGAGCGCCACTGCACGCCGTAGACGGGGCCGAGCTCGCCCGCGGCATCCGCCCACTCGTCCCAGATGCTGACGCCGTGCTCCTGCAGCCACCGCACGTTGGACTCGCCGCGCAGGAACCAGAGCAGCTCGTACGCGATCGACTTGAAGTGGACGCGCTTCGTCGTGACGAGCGGGAACCCCTGCGCGAGGTCGAACCGCAGCTGCCGGCCGAACACGCTGCGCGTGCCGGTGCCCGTTCGGTCCGTCTTGTGCGTGCCGTGCTCGAGCACGTCGCGGAGGAGGTCTTCGTAGGGCGTGGGGATCGTCGCGGCCATCGCGTCGATGGTAACCCCGGCGTGCGTCATCCGCCGTCATACCGGGCCGGGCGGATGCCGCGTCGGCGTAGCATCCCCGCATGGACTGGCCCGCCGCGCTCATCGCCGCCGTCGCGCTGCCCGCGGCGGCCGCGGCGATCGGCCTCGCGTGGAAGTCGCGCACCGGCCGCGTCCGGACCGTCCGCAGCGCGGGCCGGACCGGCGACGAGGCCGCGGCCCCGACGACCGCCGACGCGGGCCGCGACCTGGGCGTCGCGACCGAGGCGTTCGGCGACTCGGCGACGCTCGTCCAGTTCTCCACCGCCTACTGCAGCCGCTGCCCCGCCACGGCCCGCGAGCTCGCATCGATCGCGCACGACTACGCCGGGGTGCGCCACGTCGAGGTCGACCTCACGCACCGCCCCGACATCGCGGACCGGTTCCGCGTGCTGCAGACGCCCACCACGCTCATCCTCGACGCGCGCGGCGCGACCACGGCACGCATCGCCGGGGTTCCGCGCTCGAACGAGGTGCGCGACCGCCTCGACGAACTCACCGGGAGGACCCGTGTCCCAGCCTGAACCCGCCGGCATCGATCCGCGCGGTCCCCGCTTCACCGCCGGCATCACGGCCGTGCTGCTCCTCGTGGTCGCCGTACTCGGCTTCGGCGGGGCCGACCTGGCCGCGTGGCTCCTGCTCGCGGCCCTCGCCGCCCTGTTCGCCTGGGGCGCGTTCGCCGGGGTCCGGCGGCATCCGTTCGGCCTGCTGTTCAAGCGATTCGTGCGGCCCCGCCTCTCGACGCCCGACGAGCTCGAGGACCCGCGGCCGCCGACCTTCGCCCAGGGCGTCGGGTTCGCGGTGACCGTCGTCGGCGTGCTGCTCGGCGCGATCGGGCTGCCGCTCGCCGTGCCGATCGCGGCGTCGCTGGCGTTCGTCGCGGCCTTCCTCAACGCCGTGTTCGGCTACTGCCTCGGCTGCCAGCTCTACCTGCTGCTGGTGCGCGCCCGAGTCATCCCCAGGACCTGACGACGCCTGCGCCCCCCGGGCTAGGCTGGGATCCCGGCTCGAGGAGGAGGACAACATGGCACTGACGTCTGAAGCGACCACCATCTGGAAGGGCACGCTTTTCGAAGGGTCCGGCGACGTGTCGCTCGACTCGTCGGGGCTCGCGACCTTCGGGGTGAACTGGGACGCTCGGGCGGCAGGCGTGGCGAACACCACCAATCCCGAGGAACTCCTCGCCGCTTCGCATTCGGCGTGCTTCTGCATGGCGCTCTCCCTGGCGCTCGCGCAGGCCGGCCATCCGGCCGACAGCATCCAGGCGACGGCCGCCGTGACGTTCGAGGCGGGGCGCGGCGTGCTCGGCAGCCACCTGCTCGTGAGCGCCCGGGTTCCCGGCATCACCGAGGAGGAGTTCGAGCGCTTCGCCGACGACGCCAAGGCGAACTGCCCCATCTCGCAGGCGCTGTCCATCCCGATCACGATCGAAGCCGAGCTCGCCTGACGTGCGGATCCTCATCGCCGGCGCCTCCGGTTTCATCGGAACGGCCCTCATCGAGCGGCTCACCGCCGAGGGCCACGAGGTCGTGCGATTGGTGCGGCGTCGCGCGCAGGGTCCCGACGAGGCATCCTGGTCGCCGGCCTCGGGCATCATCGACTTCACCGTCATGGACCGGGTCGACGCGGTCGTCAACCTGTCGGGCGCGTCGCTCGCGCGGCTGCCGTGGACGAAGAGCTATCGCGGCGAGATCGTCGACTCCCGGGTGACCGCGACGCGCACGCTCGCCGACGCGATGCGCAAGGCGCGACAGCCCCCCGCGGTGTTCCTCAGCGCGTCCGCCGTCGGGTACTACGGCGACCGTCCCGGCGAGCTGCTCACGGAGTTCTCCAGCGCGGGCTCGGGCTTCCTCGCCGAGGTCGTGCAGCGCTGGGAGGGCGCCGCCACGCTCGCACCCGACGAGACGCGCACGGTCGTGTTCCGCACGGGCATCGTGATCGGCCACGGCGGCGCCATGCAGCGGGTCGGCACCATCACCCGGCTCGGCCTGTCGGGCCGGCTCGGCACGGGCGGCCAGCACTGGCCGTGGATCTCGCTGCACGACGAGGTCGCCGGCATCGCGCACCTGCTCACGTCGCACGTCTCGGGGGCCGTGAACCTCTCCGGCCCGACGCCGGCGACGGCCGATCGCGTGATGACCGCGATGGCCGAGCGGATGCACCGCCCCTACACGTTCACCGTGCCCGAGCGCATGCTCGAGCTCGCGCTCGGCCGCGCCGCCGACGAGCTGCTGCTCTCCAGCCAGAAGGTGCGGCCGCAGCGCCTGATCGACGACGGCTTCCGCTTCGAGCACGTGACCGTCGAGTCGGCGCTCGACGCGATGCTCAGCGCTCCGAGCGCTCGAGCGTGATCGCGCGCCGCACGGCGCTTCGCGCCCGGCGACGGTCGCCCGCGGCGTCGTAGGCGAGGCCGAGCCGCAGCCACGCCCGCCAGGAATCGGGCTCGGCCTCGGCCGCCTCGCGGAATGCGGGGAACGCGGCATCCGCACCGGCGCGCTCTGCCCGGCCGCTCGGGGTGGTCGGGATGCCGAGGTCGAGCCCGTCCTCGGCCTCCAGGCGGCGCATGAGCGCCTGCGAGCGCACGCCGAACGCGATCTCGCGCCACAGCGCCCACGCCGCGATGACCGGCAGCACGATGAGCGCGATGCCGATGCCGACCGCGACCGGTTCCCCCGTGGCGACGAACTGCACCGCCCGCCAGCCGACGAGCACGAGGTAGATCGCGAGCAGCACCCCCATGAGGATGGCGCCCGCACGCGTCGTCACGGGGCGCCCGGGAGCCCGAGGTCGAGCAGCGCGTCGAGGCCGACGGTGACCCCCGTGGCCGACGGCGCGCGTCGCAGTGCGAGGAGGATGCCCTGCTCGTACGCCGACGACGACACGGTCGAGTGCGCGATCGTGAGCGTCTCCCCGTCGCCGCCGAGCACCACGCGCTGCTCGGCGAGCAGTCCGTTGAGGCGGAGGCTGTGCACGGGCACGCCCGAGACGAGCTGGCCGCGGGCGCGCTGGTCGGCGTGCGGCGCGGACACGGGGCCGATCGCGGCGCGGGCCTCGCCGATGAGCTCGGCCGTGCGCACCGCGGTGCCCGACGGGGAGTCGACCTTGCCCGCGTGGTGCGCCTCGACGATCTCGATCGAGTCGAAGAAGCGCGCCGCGAGCGCCGCGAAGGCGGTGCCGAGCACGCTGCCGATCGAGAAGTTCGGGATGAACAGCACGGCGCCCGCGTCGTCGTGCCCGCGCACGAACTGCGCGATCT
The DNA here is from genome assembly GCF_042796995.1 of Agromyces sp. NPDC057865. NCBI lineage: Bacteria > Bacillati > Actinomycetota > Actinomycetes > Micrococcales > Microbacteriaceae > Agromyces > Agromyces sp. NPDC057865. The sequence continues at coordinate 25,699 of NZ_JBHVMJ010000004.1, forward strand.
CGGCGATGCGGTCGTGCGACCACCCGGACGTGCCCACGACGATCGGGATGCCGGCGCCCGTCGCGAACTCCACGACGCCCGCGCTGGCCGCGGGGTGCGTGACATCGAGGGCGACGTCGGCGCCGAGCATCTCGTCGAGCTCCGAGCTCGAGTCGAGTGCCGCGTGCAGTTCGAGGTCGTCGGATGCCTCGATGAGGTCGATCGCCAAGCGTCCCATCTTGCCCGTGGCTCCGGCCACGGCGACCCGTATCGTCACGTGCTTCACCCTAGCAAGGGCGGTCGGATGGCCCGTCCGCCCGCCCTAGGCTGGGGCCATGCGGTTCCGAGAAGTCGACGTCACGAGCGCCGAGGCGCTCGTCCTGCTCGATGCGTACTTCGCCGAGCGTGCGGCCGGATTCCCGGCGGAGCAGGGCGAGTACCGTCCCACGTATCCCACGTCCGAGCAGTTCACGCGGCCGGCGGGCGTGTTCCTCGTCGTCGAGGACGATGCCGGCGAGGTCATCGGCTGCGGCGGCGTGCGCCGTATCCAGCGCCGACCCGAGACCTACGAGGTGCGCTTCGAGGTGAAGCACCTGTGGCTCGCGCCGAACGCTCGAGGCAAGGGCGCGGGGCGACAGCTCCTCCATGAGCTCGAGCGTCGCGCGATCGGGTTCGGCGCGCAGGAGCTCGTGCTCGACACGAATGCGAGCCTCGAGGCCGCGGGCGGGCTCTATCGCTCGAGCGGCTACGTCGAGGTCGAGCCGTACAACGCGAACCCGAACGCCACGCACTGGTACGGCAAGCGGGTCGGCTGAGCGGGTCGCGAGGCCGCGGGGGTCGGGGCCGGGCCCGCGCTACAGGGCGTACTGCTCGGGCAGCCCGGTGCGCAGCTCGGGCGGCAGGTGCGCCAGGTCGTTGTGCACCATGAGGCTCCACGGCCGCCCGCTCTTCTGCGTGAGCACCGTGAGCCCGCAGTTCGCCTGGTTGATCGAGAGCCAGCGCCAGTCGGGCGCCCCGAGCGCCTCGCGCACGAGCCAGGCGATCACGAAGTTGTGGGTGATGAGGAGGTCGTGCCGGTCCTCGCGGTGCGACCGCAGGAACTCCGCCGCGGCATCCGCCATCTGGGCGCTGCCGGCCTCGATCTGGGCCTCGGTGACCGACCCGAAGAACCCCTCGTAGACCTTCGGCGTCTCGGGCGCCGGACCCGACGGGATGCAGTCGAACAGCAGCGCCGAGGGCTCGGGCTCGAGGGCCGGCATCTTCGCGGCGATGATCGCGGCGGTCTCGGCGGCGCGCTGCAGCGGCGAGTGCCACGCGTGGTCGAACGGCACGCCACCGAGGCGTTCGCCCAGCAGCTCCGCCTGGCGGCGCCCGCGCGGGGAGAGGGGTCCGTCGGGCATGCCGTGCTCCGCGTCGAGCTGCTCGCCGTGGCGGACGAGGTAGAGGTGGTGTGGCACGGTCCTGCTTTCCTGTGCTGCGTCGGAGCCTGGTCGGCGTCGGTCGGATCCGGCGTCAGGCGACGTCGGTGCCGGCGGCGATCTCGTCGACCGCGCCGTGGAGCGCCGCCTCGTCGGTCGCGCCGACGGCGACGAGCGAGAACGGCCGGGAGGCGAGGTCGGCCGCCAGCGCCTGCACGTCGTCGACGGTGACGAGCGAGATGCGGCGGAGGGCCTCGTCGAGGTCGGCGAACTCGCCGAGCGTGAGCTCGGCGCGTCCGAGCCGGGACATGCGGGTGTCGGAGTCCTCGAGCGCGAGCGCCGACGCGCCCGCGAGCTGGCCGGAGGCGCGACGCAGCTCGTCGGCGGTGACGCCGTGCTCGGCGACGCGCTCGAGCTCGGTGCGCATGAGCGCGGCGACCGTGCCGGCCTTGGCAGGGGCGCAGCCGGCGTACATGCCGAACAGCCCGGCGTCGGAGTAGGCGGGCGCGAACGAGTACACCGCGTAGGCGAGCCCGCGCCGCTCGCGCACCTGCTGGAACAGCCGCGACGACATGCCAGAGCCGAAGATCGCATTGAGCATGCTCATGGTCGAGCGGCGCTCGTCGGTCGCGACGATGCCGGGCACCCCGAGCAGCAGGTTGACCTGCTCGATGGGCCGCTCGACGACCGTCAGCGGTGTGCCGGTCGCGAGCGTCGCGGGCGCCTCGCTGCGGCGGTCGACGGGCGCGGCCTCGGTGCCGAGCTCCCAGCCGTGGCGGGTGAGCGCCGCCGTGAGGTCGGCGACGAGGGTGTCGTGGTCGACCGCGCCGGCGACCGTGACCACCAGGTCCTGCGGCCGGTAGTTGGCGCGGTAGTGGTCCCACACGGCGTCGCGGGTCGCGGCGCGGATGGTCGTCGGGTCACCGCCGATCGGGCGGCCGAGCGGATGCTGCCCCAGCACGGCCTCGAAGAACCGCTCGTTCGCGACGTCGGCTGGGTCGTCGCCGGCCATCGAGAGCTCCTCGAGGATCACGCCGCGCTCGTTGTCGAACTCGACCGGGTCGAGCAGCGACGACGTGAACATGTCGGCGAGCACCTCGACGGCCATCGGCAGGTCGCGATCCTGCACCTTGGCGTAGTAGCAGGTGTACTCCTTGGCGGTGAGCGCGTTGTGCTCGCCGCCGACCGCGTCGAACGAGATCGCGATGTCGAGGGCGGTGCGGCTCGTGGTGCCCTTGAAGAGCAGGTGCTCGAGGAAGTGCGTCGAGCCGTACGTCGCCGGGTGCGCGGCATCCGCGTGCTGCTCGTCGCGCGAGCCCACGGCGACCCAGAAGCCGACCGTGACGCTGCGGCTGCCCGGCACCTGCTCGGAGAGGACCCGGACGCCCGACGGGAGCACGCTGCGCCGAACTCGCGCGTCGCCTGCTGCCGTGAACGAGAGTTCGGCCTGGCCGAGTGGGAGGTCGACGGCGCCGTTCATCCCGAACAGCCTATGCCACGACGTCCCCGATGGGCAGGACGAGACCTGTCGGCGCGGCTCGCCGCGCGTCGGCGGCCTCGGCTCAGGCGGACGCGCGGTCGAGCTCGACGAGCTCCGAGCGGTGCAGCTCCACGGATGCCGCGGCGATGAGCGCCTCGACCTGGTCGGATCGCGTGGCGCTCGCCACCGGCGCGACGACCGTGGGCTTGGCGAGGAGCCAGGCCAGCGCGATCGACGCGGGCTGCACGCCGTGCGCGAAGGCGATCTCGTCGACGGCGGACATCACCCGGTGGCCGCGACGGCCGAGGTGCTTGGCCACCCGGTGGCCGCGGGCGTCGTGTCGGACGTCGGAGCGACGACGCACCTGGCCCCCGAGGAAGCCGTTGGCGAGCGCGAAGTACGGCAGCACCGCGAGCCCCTGCGCGTGCGCGACGAGCTCGGTCGCGCCCTCGAACGGCTTGCGCTCCATGAGATTGTAGCGCGTCGTCAGCAGCTCGAACCGCGGCAGGCCGTTCGCGGCCAGCACGCGCGCCTCGATGAGGCGCTCGGGCGAGAAGTCGGCCGCGCCGATCGTGAGCACCTTGCCCGCCGTGATGAGCGCGTCGACCTCGCCGAGGCTCTCCTCGAGCGGCACCTCGGGGTCGTCGCCGTGGAAGAACAGCACGTCGATGCGATCCGTGCCCAGTCGCTGGAGCGAGTCCTCGACGGCGGCGCGGATGTCGACCGGCGCGAGGCCCCGGTGGTCGGGGTGGCGACCGATCTTGGTCATGATCCGCATGCGGTCGCGCGTGTTCCGCGTGCGCATCCACGAGCCGAGGATGCACTCGCTGCGACCCGCGGCGTAACTGTCGGCCGTGTCGATCAGGTCGCCGCCGATGCCGGCGAACCGGTCGAGCACGTCGTACGCCTCGTCGCGGCCGAGCGTCCAGCCGAATGTGCTGCCGCCGAGCGCGAGCGGATGCGTCGAAATGCCGGTGTCGCCGAGCGGGCGCCGCACGGGGACCATGATCGGTCCCGACATGGTGTTCGTCTCGACCGTCTCGACCCGCAGCGCCGAGGTCGCCGCAGCGGACGCCGTGACGCTCGCCGCGTCGTCGACCGCGGTCGTGATGCCGTCCTCGACCAGCGTCGCCCCCGCGACGCTCGCCTCGTGGGCGCGGTAGCTATGCCGTCGTGCCACGCGCTCCTCCTCCCCAGGATTGACTCCGAGGATACGTCCTCGGGGTACCTGTCCCCCGGCGAACCCGCGAAATTCGGTGAACCGTTACCGAATCGTTTGCGGTGGCGGTACGGCGTGTCCCCCGAATCGAGGACCGAGCACGTGATATGTGCCCCCATCGGGGGGCGAACGACGTCCTCAGACGATTCAGTCCCGGTCGCGACGCACGACGGCCTCCGCCTGCTGGAGCAGCGGCGCGTCGACCATCGCGCCGCGGAAGGCGAACACGCCGGGCTCGTCGGCGGCGGCCGCGAGCACGGCGCGCGCCCACTCCAGCCGTTCGGGATCGGGTCGATAGGCTTCGCGCACGACGTCGACCTGCGACGGGTGGATGCACGCCGTGGCCGCGAACCCGACCGCCGCGGCATCCGTCGCCTCGGCGCGCAGGCCGTCGACGTCGGCGATCTCGAGGTGCACCGTGTCGATCGCGGCGACGTCGTGCGCGCCCGCCGCGAGCAGCACCTGGGACCGGGCGTGCGTCGCAACGTCGCGGTACCGGCCGTCGGCGTGCCGGCTCGAGGAGCCGCCCAGCGACGCGACGAGGTCCTCGGCGCCCCACATGAGCGCGGAGACGTTCGGGAGCGCGGCGACTTCGGCGGCGGCGAGCACGCCGCGCGCGGTCTCGCAGAGTGCGACGACCTCGTACTCCTCGAGGTCGACGAGGTCGGCGGTGCCCTCGCACTTCGCGAGCATGACGGTGCGGTACGCGGTGCCGGCGAGCGCCGCGAGGTCGTCGACGAAGTACGGGCTCCCGGCCGGGTTCACGCGCACGATGACGCGCTCGGGGTCGAGGTCCGACTCGACGAGCGCGATGCGCGCGTCGCGCTTGTCGGCGTCGGCGACGGCGTCCTCGAGGTCGAGGATCACCGCGTCGGCCCGCTCGAGCGCCTTCGCGTAGCGGTCGGGACGGTCGGCCGGGCAGAACAGCAGGGCCGGGCCGAAGCGGAACGGCGGATGCGTCATCCGTCGCTCCCGGATGCCGCATCGGTCGTGGATGCCGCGGCGGCGCGCTCCCCCGCCTCGCGCGTCCACACGAGCATGGTGCGCGACGCCGTGGCGACGACCACGCCGTCCTGGTTGCGCGCGGTGTGCCCGAGCACGACGATGCCCTCGCCGGGTCGCGACGACGACAGGCGCTTCGACTCGACGACGCTCTCGCCGTAGAGCGTGTCGCCCACGAACACCGGGTTCGGGAACGCGACCGCCCCGAACCCGAGGTTCGCGACGAGCGTGCCCTGCGTGAGCTGCCCCACGGACTGCCCGACGAGCGTCGACAGCGTGAAGAGCGAGTTCACGAGGATCCTGCCGAACGGCTGGCGCGTCGACCAGGCCGCGTCGAGGTGCAGCGGCTGCGGGTTCATGGTCAGCGTCGTGAAGAGGACGTTGTCCGCCTCCGTCACCGTGCGGCCGGGGCGGTGCAGGTAGCGCACGCCCTCCTCGAACTCCTCGAACCAGAGTCCGCGCTGCACGACCTCGCGCATCGGGGCATCCGTCATGACGCTCCCCTCCTTCCCGGCGGCCGAGCCGCCCTAGCCGGCCAGCCCGAGCTCGCGGGCGATGACCATGAGCTGCACCTCGTTCGTGCCTTCGCCGATCTCGAGGATCTTCGAGTCACGGTAGTGCCGGGCCACGGTCGTCTCGTTCATGAAGCCCATGCCGCCGAAGATCTGGGTCGCGTCGCGGGCGTTCAGCATGGCGGCGTCGCTCGAGACGAGCTTCGCGATCGCGGCCTCCTTCTTGAACGGGAGGCCGGCGTCGGCGCGCCGCGCCGCGTCGTGCCAGGCGAGGCGAGCGGTGTGCACGCGGGCCTGCATCCCGGCGATGGTGAACGCGATGTACTGGTGGCTCGCGATCGGCACGCCGAAGACGTTGCGCGTCTTCGCGTAGGCGAGGGCCTCGTCGAGGCATCCCTGGGCCGCACCCGTCGCGAGTGCGGCGATCGCGATGCGTCCCTCGTCGAGCGCCTGGAGGAAGTTGGCGAATCCGCGGCCACGCTCGCCGAGCAGGTTGGCGGCCGGCACCCGGACGTCGTCGAACGTCAGCGGGTGGGTGTCGGAGGCGCGCCAGCCGGACTTGTCGTAACCCGGCCCGACCGTGAAGCCGGGCGTGTCGTTCGGCACGATGATCGTCGAGAGCTCCTTCGAGACGGAGCCGTCGGGGCGCGTGCGCTCCCCGGTCACCGCGGTGACGGTGACGAATCGGGTGATGGGCGTGCCCGAGTTGGTGATGAACTGCTTCGAGCCGTTGATGACCCACTCGTCGCCGTCGAGCACGGCCGTCGTCCGGGTGGCTCCGGCGTCGGATCCGGCCTCGGGCTCGGTGAGGCCGAAGCCCGCCAGGGCGCGGCCCGCCACGAGGTCGGGCAGGAACTCGGCCTTCTGCTCGTCGGTGCCGTGACGGTAGATCGGCATGGCACCCAGGCCGACGCCGGCCTCGAGGGTGATCGCGATCGACTGGTCGACGCGGGCGAGCGCCTCGATCGCGAGGCACAGCGCCATGTAGTCGCCGCCCTGGCCGCCGAACTCCTCGGGGAACGGCAGGCCGAAGAGCCCGAGCTCGCCCATCTGCGCGACGACGTCCATCGACAGCTCGTGCGTGCGGTCGGCCTCGTAGGCCTGCCGGGCGACGACGGTGTCGGCGAACTCGCAGACCATGTCGTACAGCTGCTGTTCCTCGTCGGTCAGGTCGTGCATGGTGCTCCTCATTCCTGGTCGGATGCGTTCGCCACGGCGCCCTCGTGAGGGCCGTCGGTCGATTGGGGTTCGGATGCCTCGGGGTGCGGCTCGATGCGGGCGACCGCCTGGTCGCGGCTCACGAGGTCGCCCACGGCGACGCCGAGCCGCACGGTGCCGTCGAAGGCGGCGACGACGCGGTGCTCCATCTTCATCGCCTCGATGGCGACGATGGCGTCGCCCTCCTCGACGCGGTCGCCGTCTGCGGCGAACACCGCGGTGACGGTGCCCGGCATGGGGGCGCGCAGCTCGGGCTCCGCGGCGAGTCCGCCGCGCTCTGCCGCGGCGCGTCGTTGCTCGGCGCGCGTGCGACGGTTCACGCGCACGAAGGCGACGGACTCGCCGTCGCGGTGGACCCAGACCGCTCCGTCGTCGCCGATCCGGACGACCTCGTCGGCCGAAGCGGATGCCGCGGCGCCGTCGGGTTCGGCCGCGACCGCGCGCACGTCGTGCGGATGATCGCGCGGCGCGAGCAGCACCTCGAGCGGGCGCGCGGTGCCCGGACGCCAGCCCGCGGCCGACTGCCAGGTCCGCGGTCCTGCCGCGATCGACCCGAGCCGGCCTGCGACGTCGTCGCTCGCGAATCGGTGCGCGGCCGCCTCGACGAGCGACGGCGACAGGTCGGTCGCGTCGGCCTCGGGCATCCGATCGATGAGTCCGGTGTCGAGGTCGCCGGCCTGCACCGCGGGATCGGCGAGCAGGCGGCGGAGGAAGGCGATGTTCGTGTCGACGCCGAGCACGACGGAGTCGGCGAGCGCGCGGTCGAGCCGGCCGATGGCCTGCGCGCGATCGGAACCGTACGCGATCACCTTGGCGATCATCGGGTCGTAGTGGGCGGTGATCTCGAGGCCCTCGTCGATGCCCGCGTCGACGCGCACGCCCTCGCCGACCGGCGCGCGCCAGGCGAGCACCTCTCCGGTCGACGGGAGGAAGCCGCGGTGCGGCGTCTCGGCGTAGACGCGGGCCTCGATCGCGTGCCCGTGCAGCTCGACGTCCTGCTGCGCGACGGCGAGCGGCTCGCCGGCGGCGATCCGCAGCTGCTGCTCGACGAGGTCGATGCCCGTGACGAGCTCCGTCACGGGGTGCTCGACCTGGAGCCGGGTGTTCATCTCGATGAAGAAGAACTCGTCGGACGCGGCATCCGATACCAGGAACTCGACCGTGCCCGCACCGAGGTAGTCGACGCTGCGCGCCGCGTCGCACGCCGCCTGTCCGATGCGCGACCGGGTCTCGGGATCGAGCAGCGGCGAGGGCGCCTCCTCGATGACCTTCTGGTGGCGGCGCTGCAGCGAGCACTCGCGCTCGCCCAGGTGGATGACGGTGCCGTGGGCGTCGGCCAGCACCTGCACCTCGATGTGCCGCGGGCGCTCGATGAGCCGCTCGATGAGCATCGTGTCGTCGCCGAATGCGGCGAGGGCGATTCGGCGGGCCGCGGGCAGCGCGGCGGCCAGCTCCTCGGCGTCGCGCGCGACCTGCATGCCCTTGCCGCCACCGCCGGCCGAGGGCTTCACGAGCAGCGGGAATCCGACGGACCCCGAGGCGGCGATGAGCGCCGCGTCGTCGAGGGTGGGGTCGGCGATGCCGGGCACGGTCGGCACGCCGGATGCCTCGACGTGCCGCTTCGCGCGGATCTTGTCGCCCATCACCTCGAGCGCCTCGACGCCCGGACCGACGAACACCAGGCCCGCGTCGCGGCACGCCTCGGCGAACCCGGCGTGCTCGGAGAGGAAGCCGTAACCCGGGTGGATCGCCTGGGCGCCGGTCGCGAGCGCCGCGGCGACGATGCGCTCGGGGTCGAGGTAGCTCTCGGCCGCGGGGGCCGGCCCGATGCGCACGGCCTCGTCGGCGAGACGGACGTGCGGTGCATGGGCGTCGGCGTCGGAGTAGACGGCGATCGAGCGGATCCCGAGGCGGCGCAGCGTGCCGATGACCCGCACGGCGATCTCGCCGCGGTTGGCGACGAGCACCCGGTCGAAGGGTCGCGAGCCGGCGTTCGGCGCGGCCTGCGGCGTCGGTTCCGATGCCCGATCGGGCGGGCTCGTGAGCGTGACCATCCGCGCCTCTCTGCGACGTCGTCCGCGCGCCATCCAGTTAGCGCGCACTAACTGGATTCGATGTTAGCGGTCGCTAACTGAAATGACAAGAGGACTAGCGGCCGACCTTGCCGAACAGCCCCGCGATCGGCGCGAGCAGCGACGGCCGAGCGGCGACCCACGCCGCGGCGATCACCACGAGCGAGGCGACGAAGATCCAGAAGCCGAGCCAGCCGTCGGCGTCGCTCGCCGCGTACATGTGGTTGAGGTTGCGCAGCGCCCCGGTCAGGAAGACGAGCGTGACGTGCACCACGATGAACGCGACGAAGTAGAGCATCACCGGGAAGTGCACGGCCCGTGCCCACTCGACGGGATACACGCGGTTGAGCGTCGTCGCGTTCTTCGGCCACAGGCCCGACATGCGCACGCCGGTGATCGCCGCGAGCGGCGCCGCGACGAAGATCGTCACGAAGTACGCGAGCACCTGGAGGCTGTTGTAGTTGACCCACCCGTTCTCGAGCGGCCAGTCGAGCGACAGGTACTGCAGGCCGGCCGAGATCGCATTCGGCACGACCTCCCAGCTCGTCGGCACGACGCGCATCCACTGTCCGGTCGCGAACAGCAGCACCACGAAGACGAGTCCGTTCACCAGCCACAGGATGTCGAGCGACTGGTGGAACCACAGGTTGAGGCTGATCCTGCCCTGCCCGCCCTTGGCCCACCTGGGCGTCCAATAGGCCGGGGGCCGGCGCTCGGTGCGCACCTGCAGCCCCGAACGGATGATGAGCACGATCAGGAACACGTTGAAGAAGTGCTGCCAGCCGAGCCACGCCGGCAGTCCCACCGGCGCGCCCTCGGGGAGCGGCGTCTCGCCGGGGTAGGTCGCGAGGAAGTCCTGCATGAACTCGAGCCCGATGAACCAACGGGTGAGCTGCACGACGATCGTCGCGGCGCCGATGATCGCGAGGATGCCGACGACGGAGGCCCCGACCCACTGCTTCATGGTGAGGCGGCCGTATCGCTTCGGGCCGGCGGAGGCCGCGGGTGCGGGCGTCGCGGCCGACTCGGCTGACTGCGGGGGCGCCGCGGGCGCGGTCGCCACGGATGCCGCGGGAGCCGGGGCCGTGGGGGCGGGCACGGCGGGCGGCGCCACCTCCGCTTCCCTGGGCGGTGCGGATGCCGCCACTGACGCCGCGGGCGCGGGCTCGGCGGGCGCTGCTGACGGCTGCGATTCCGAGGCCGGCACCACCGGCATGGCCTCGGCGATCGGTGCGACGACGGACGCGGGCGGCCACGGGTCTCCCCCGGCGACCCTCGGGAGCCCGCGGCGAAGTCCGGTGGCCGTCGCGGCCGCCGAGGCTGCTGCGGCAGCGGCGACCGGAGCGGGCTGCGCGGCAGGTGCCGCGGGAACGGCCAACTCGGCGATGGGCTCCGCGGTGACGGCGGGCGCCGGCGTCGGCGCGGCATCCGTCACCGCGGCATCCGCCACCACGGCCTTCGCAGCGACGATCGCCTCGCCGGTCACCGGCCACGACGCACCGCCGGGCACGCGCGGGAGCCCGCTTCGCAGCCGACGACCCGACGCCCCCGTGGCTGCGACGACCGGAGCTGCGGGCGTGGACGCGACAGGCGGCGCAGGCGTCGTCGCAACGGGTTCCGCGGCGATGACCACCGTGGCGGCCGCCGGAGCCGCGGAGGCCTCGACCGGCGCACCGACGAGACCGACCGAGGCTTCGCCGCCCGGCGGCCAGGGCTCACCGCCGCGCTGCCGAGGCAGTCCCCTGCGCAGGTTCCGCACCGCGGTCACGGGTCAGCGCTTCCGTTCGGCGAGCGCGCTGATCAGCTGCGGGACCACGGTGAAGACGTCGCCGACGATGCCGAAGTCGGCGACCTCGAAGATCGGCGCGTCGGGGTCCTTGTTCACGGCGACGATGTTCTTGGCCGTCTGCATGCCGGCGCGGTGCTGGATGGCGCCCGAGATGCCGAGGGCGATGTAGAGCTGCGGCGAGACCGAGACGCCGGTCTGCCCGACCTGGGCGCTCGCCGGGATGTAGCCGGCGTCGACGGCGGCGCGCGATGCGCCGACGGCGGCGCCGAGCGCGTCGGCGAGCTCCTCGACGAGGGCGAACTGCTCGGCGGAGCCGAGGCCACGACCGCCCGAGACGACCCGCTTCGCCCCACGCAGCTCGGGTCGGCTCGACGTCTCGGTGACGGCTTCGACCGACTCGATGGTGGCGGATGCCGCGCCCGACGCGGGCACCTCGAGCGACTCGAGGACGACCGGCCGTGCCTCGGCGCGCGCGTCGACGGCGCCCTGGCGGACGGTGACGACGAGCGGACCGAAGGTGGCCGCGGAGTCGACGTTGTACGCGCCTCCGTAGACGGAGTGGTGGGCGAGGACGCCCTCGTCGTCGCGCGCGACGCCGATCGCGTCCACGGCGATGGCGGCGCCGGTGCGGGCGGCGAACCGGCCGGCGACATCGCGGCCGTCGATGGAGTTCGAGACGAGCACCGCCTCGGGGGCGACGAGGGCCGCCGCAGCGGCGAGGGCGTCGACCTGCGGGATGGTGAGCTCGGACGGCGCCGACGCCGTCTCGACGGCGAGCACGCGGTCGGCTCCGAACGCGGCGGCCTGCTCGGCGAGCGACTGCGCCTGTCCGGGCGCGGTGACGGCGAGCGCGACGGGCGTGCCGACGTGCGAGGCGGCAGCGAGGAGGCCGGCCGCGCTCGTCGCGAGCTCGCCGGTCGGCGTCGCCTCGAGCAGGACCAGGATCGAGTCTGCGGGGAAGTCGGTCATGATCGTCCTCTCAGACCAGCCGGTTCTCGATCAGGAACTCCGCGATCCTCGTGCCGCCGTCGCCCTCGTCCGTGATCTTGGTCCCCGCGGTGCGCGGGGGCCTCTCGGCGATGGCGGTCATGATCGACACGGCGACGGACAGGTCCTCGGGGTCGATGCCCAGCTCGGTCGCGCTCAGCGTCTCGTACGGCTTCTTCTTGGCGGCCATGATGCCCTTGAAGTTCGGGAAGCGGGCGTCGGGGAGCGCCTCGGTGATCGAGATGACGGCCGGCAGTGGGGCGCGCACGCGCATGACTCCGCCGTCGACGTTGCGGGTTCCTGACACGGCGTCGGCCGCGATCTCGACGGACGAGAGGCCGGTCGCGTTCGGCACCTCGAGCAGCTCGGCGAGCATGGCCGGGATCACGCCGCCGCTGCCGTCGGTCGAGAGGTTGCCGGTGATGACGAGGTCGAACCCGGTGCGCCGGATCGCCGCGGCGAGCGTGCGCGCGGTGAGGCCCAGGTCCGCAGCCGCCAGACCGGGGTCGGCGATGTGCACGGCGGAGGCGGCTCCCATGGCCAGGCCCTTGCGGATGGTCGTCGCGGCGCTCTCGGCCGACATCGACAGGACCACCACCTCGGTGTCGTCGTGCCCGTCGGCGTAGCTGAGGGCCACCTCGAGGGCCCGCTCGCTGATCTCGTCGAGCACGGCCTCGCTGGCTGCGCGATCGGCGAGCCCCGTCTCGAGGTCGAGCTTGCGCTCCCCGTAGGTGTCGGGGACCTCCTTCACGAGGACGATGATCCTCATCGGGCCCCGCTCCCCGGCGTGCTCAGCATGACCATCGGCGCCTCTCTGCGACGTTGCCTCGCGCGCTCGCAGTGAGCGCGCCGAACCCGAACTAGGTTAGTGGCCGCTAACTGAAATGGCAAGCGACGCGCGGCGGGCGGGCGAGCGTGCACCGAGGCGATCAGCGAGCGCCGGATGCCGCGACGGCGTCGGCGAGGCGCTCGACCCCGAACTCGAACGCGCGATCGACGTCGCCGCCGAGCCGGAAGGCGCCGGCGAGCTCCATGCTCACGAACCCGTTGGCCCAGGCCGTGAACGTGCGGGCGGCGTCGAGCGCGTGCTCCTCGCCCGCCAGCTCCCCCGAGACCGCCACGACTGACGCGCTCGACCGTGCCAGCGAATCGGGATCGAGTCGTAGCTCCGCGCCGGGCGCGAAGATGAGCCGGAACGCCACCGGGCGTCGACGGGCGAACGCGCGGACCGCGCGCGCCATCTCCCGCAACCGCTCGCGCGGGTCGCGCTCGAGATCGCCCGCCACCGCGTCGACCGAGTCGCCGAGCTCGCGCAGCGTCGCGTCGGCCACGAGGGCCACGAGCGCGTCGCGGTTGCTCACGCGCTTGTAGAGCGAGGGCGCGCGCACGCCGACGCGCGTGGCGACCGCCTGCATGGTGAGGCCGTCGAGTCCGTCGCGCTCGAGGAGCTCGCGCCCCGCCTCGACGATCTCGGCGAGCGAGGTGCGATCGGGTGTCGGCATGGGGTCCTCCGGAGTCCGTCGGCGAGCGGTTCGATCATTGGCTATTGACCGTAGCCATCATAGCTATGTAGCATAGCTATCGTCCAGTCCGCTCACCCACATCGAGGAATCAGGATGCAACTCCGACCCCACCTCCACCGCGTCGGCAACGACATCGTCGCGGTCTACCTCGTCGACACACCCGAGGGCGTCACCGTCATCGACGCCGGCCTCGCCGGGCAGTGGTCCGACTTCACCGCCGAGCTCGCCGCCATGGGCCGCTCGGTCGACGACGTGCGAGGTGTCGTCCTCACGCACGGCGACAGCGACCACCTCGGCTTCGCCGAGCGCCTCCGCCGCGATCACGACATCCCGATCTACGTGCACGAAGCGGATGCCGCGCGCGCACGTGGCGAGGTCTCGACCAAGCCCGAGTGGGGGCACCTCAAGCTCGGCGCCACCGCGAAGTTCCTCTGGTACGCCATGCGCAAGAACGGCCTGCGCACGACCCCGGTCGCCGAGGTCGTCCCCGTTCACGACGGCGACGTGCTCGACCTACCGGGCTCGCCGCGGGTGATCGGGATGCCCGGCCACTCCCCCGGCAGCATCGCGATCCACGTGCCCGCCGTCGACGCGGTGTTCGTCGGCGACGCGCTCACCACGCGACACGTCCTCACGGGCGCGAACGGTCCCCAGCCGGCGCCGTTCACCGACGACCCCGCCGGGGCGATCACCTCGCTCCAGCACCTCGCCGGGATCGGCGCCACCTGGGTGCTGCCCGGCCACGGCACGCCGTGGGACGGCGGCGTCGACGAGGCCGTGCGGCGGGTCACCGAGGCGGCGGGGCATCCGACGGCCTGACTCGCGGTTGCGCCACTTCGACGCCGCCTGCGCCACGTCAAGTGGCGCGCGGGCAGGCGAACAGGCGCAGCGGCCCGCGCAGCCGCCCGTCACATGCGGAACAGGCCGAACGCGGGCTCGGGCAGCGGCGTGCGGCTCGCGAGCTCGAGCGCCAGGCCGAGCACTGTGCGGGTGTCGGCGGGGTCGATGATCCCGTCGTCCCACAGTCGCGCCGTCGAGTGGTACGGGCTCCCCTGGTGCTCGTACTGCTCCTGGATCGGCGCCTTGAACGCCTGCTCCGCGTCATCCGACCATGCTTCGCCCCGCACCGCGAGCTGGTCGCGCTTCACGGTCGAGAGCACGGATGCCGCCTGCTCGCCGCCCATCACCGAGATGCGGGCGTTCGGCCACATCCAGAGGAACCGCGGCGAGTACGCCCGGCCGCACATGGAGTAGTTGCCGGCGCCGAACGAGCCGCCGATGACGACCGTGAGCTTCGGCACGCGGGTCGTGGCGACGGCCGTGACCATCTTCGCGCCGTGCTTGGCGATGCCGCCGGCCTCCGCGTCGCGACCGACCATGAAGCCCGAGATGTTCTGCAGGAACACCAGCGCGATGCCGCGCTGGTCGCACAGCTCGATGAAGTGCGCGCCCTTCATCGCCGACTCGCTGAACAGCACGCCGTTGTTCGCGATGATGCCGACCGGGTGGCCGTCGATGTGGGCGAAGCCCGTCACGAGGGTATCGCCGTAGTCGGGCTTGAACTCGTTGAACGCGCTCGCGTCGACGAGGCGCGCGATGACCTCGTGGACGTCATACGGCTGCTGCACGTCGACCGGCACCGCGGCGAGGAGGTCGGCGGGGTCGACGGCGGGCGGACGCGACTCCCGCACCGCCCAGGCGCGCTCGGCGGGCTGCGGCAGGGTCGCGACCATGTCGCGCACGAGCTCGAGCGCGTGCTCGTCGTCGTCGGCGAGGTGATCGGTGACGCCCGAGATCCGCGAGTGCAGTTCGCCACCACCGAGCTCCTCGGGGGTGACGACCTCGCCGATCGCGGCCTTCACGAGCGGCGGCCCGCCGAGGAAGATGGTGCCCTGGTTGCGCACGATCACGGACTCGTCGCTCATCGCGGGCACGTAGGCGCCACCGGCCGTGCACGAGCCGAGCACGGCCGCGAGCTGCGGGATCCGCATCGACGAGAGCTGCGCCTGGTTGTAGAAGATCCGGCCGAAGTGGTCGCGGTCGGGGAACACCTCGTCCTGCCTCGGCAGGAACGCGCCGCCCGAGTCGACGAGGTACACGCACGGCAGCCGGTGCTCGCGGGCGACCTCCTGCGCACGCAGGTGCTTCTTCACGGTCATCGGATAGTAGGTGCCGCCCTTCACGGTCGCGTCGTTGCAGACGACCACGACCGGACGGCCCTGCACGAGCCCGACGCCCGTGATGATGCCCGCGCCCGGCGAGTCGCCGTCGTACAGCCCGTCGGCCGCGAGCGGCGACAGCTCGAGGAAGGGACTGCCCTCGTCGAGCAGCCGGTCGACGCGGTCGCGGGGCAGCAGCTTGCCGCGCGAGACGTGCCGTTCGCGGGATGCCTCGGGCCCGCCGAGGGCGGCCGTGGCGAGCTTCTCGCGCAGCTCCTGCACGAGCACCGCGTGGCCCGCGGCGTTGCGCCGTGCCTCGTCGCTCGAGGGGTCGATGCCCGTCGTGAGGGTCGTCATGGCCTGCCCGTCTTCGTCGACGGCGTGCCCTCTTGTGCAGCGCACGCCATTTCGGTTAGTGTTCACTAACTCGATTCCCGATGTTAGCGAGCACTCACCGACATGGCAAGCACCCTCGACGACGCGGCGGTCCCCTTCGCGGACCCGCAGGCCGACGCCCCGGCGACCGACCTGCCGCGCACCGAGCGCGGACGGCTCAAGGCCGATCGACGCGCCGCGATCCTGAGCTCGGCCGCCACGCTGTTCGCCGAGCGCGGGTACGCCGGCGTCACGATCGAAGACCTCGGTGCCGCCGTCGGCGTGTCCGGTCCGGCCGTCTACCGGCACTTCCCGGGCAAGGCCGCTGTGCTCGCCGCGATCCTCGAGGGCGCCAGCCGTTCGCTGCTCGAAGGTGCGGAGGGCGTGCTCCGCGACGCCCCCGACGCGGCCGCCGCGCTCCGCTCGCTCATCCGCTTCCACGTCGACTTCGCCCTCGGCGAGGCCGACGTCATCGTCGTGCAGGATCGCGAGCTCGAGCAGCTCGACGGCGGCGCACGGCACGAGGTGCGCTCGCTCCAGCGGCGCTACGTCGAGCACTGGGTCGACACCCTCTCGCGACTCCGGCCCGATCGGGCCGAGACGGAGCTCAGGTTCCGGGCACACGCCGCCTTCGGACTCCTGAACTCCACTCCGCACAGCGCCCGCATCCCTGGGCGCAGACCCGCCGACGGCACCATCCGCGGCATCCTGGAGGAGATGACATGGGCGAGCCTCATGTCGTGACCCTGCGCGCGACCCGCGACGGGGATCTCGATGCACTGTTCACCTTCGAGCAGGACGAGGCGGCCGTGCAGATGGCCGCCTTCACGCCGCCCGACCCGACCGACCGCGCCACGTTCGACGCCCACTGGCGCCGGCTCCTCGCGGACCCGTCGGTCGACGCGCGCACGGTCCGCGCCGACGGCGCCGTGGTGGGCAGCGTCGCCCGCTGGTACGACGAGGGCACGGCCGAGATGACGTACTGGATCGACCCCGCGCACTGGGGCGAGGGCATCGGCAGCCGCGCGGTGCGACTGTTCCTCGACGCCGTCCACGACCGCCCGGTGCGCGTGCGCGTCGCGGCCGACAACGCGCGCTCGATCGCGATCGTCGAGAAGCTCGGCTTCGTGCAGGTCGGCACCGAGCGGAGCTTCGCGAACGCGCGCGGCATCGAGGTCGAGGAGCGGATCTACCTCCTCGATTGAGTCGGCGTCGGCCCGGCCTCAGCCCGGCGTCGCGCCGAGCTCGTCGGCGATCGCGCGGATGCGCAGCGCGAGGTCCACGTCGCGCTGGGTGACCCCGCCGACGTCGTGCGACGTGAGGGCGAACTCCACGTGGCCCCAGCCGAGCCGCACGTCGGGGTGGTGGTTCAGTTCGTCCGCGACATCGGCCACCCTGTCGACGAACTGCACCGCGCTGCGGAAGTCGGCCGTCGTGAAGGCGCCCACGAGGTGGTTCTGCGAGTTGCGGAATCCCGAGCCCTCGAGGCTCGCCTCGGTCTCGGTCGGCGAGAGGATGCTGCGTGCGTCCATGACGCCCATCCTCCAGCCGATCGCGACGTCACGCCATGGTCAGCGCCAGGCCGGGCTCCCGGAGGATCGCGCCGATGTCGGCGAGGAACCGCGACCCCTGCTCGCCGTCGACCAGGCGGTGGTCGAACGAGAGGCTCAGCGTCATGAGCTCGCGCAGCGCGATCTCGCCGCGGTGCTCCCACGGCTGGCGACGCACGGCGCCCATGGCGAGGATGGCCGCCTCCCCCGGATTGAGGATCGGCGTGCCTGCGTCGATGCCGAAGACGCCGATGTTCGTGATCGAGATCGTGCCGCCCGAGAGGTCGGCCGGCGGCGTGCGTCCGGCTCGCGCGGTCTCGGCGAGCGCGGAGATCGCGTCGGCGAGCTCGATGAGCGTCATCCGCTCGGCGCCCTTGACGTTGGGCACGACGAGCCCGCGGCCGGTCGCCGCGGCGATGCCGAGGTTCACGCCGCCGTACTGCACGATCTCCTGGGCGCCCTCGTCCCACCGCGAGTTCACCTCGGGCGTGCGGCGTGCCGCGATGCAGACGGCCTTCGCCACCACCGTGAGCGGGGTGACCTTGTGCCCGGCGAACGCGCGGTCCTCGCGGATGCTGCGGAGCAGCTCCATGGTCGCGGTCACGTCGAGCGTGAGGAACTCCGTCACGTGCGGCGCGGTGAACGCGCTCTGCACCATGGCCGCGGCGGTGTGCTTGCGCACGCCCTTGATCGGGATGCGGGTCTCGGCGGGCCGCTCGGCGCCGGCGACGGCCGGAGCGGCCGGAGCAGCGCCCGAGACTGCAGTCGGCGCGACGCCCGGCTCGGCGCTCGTCGGAGCACCGGAGGCGACGGCCTCGACGTCGGCGCGCGTGATGAGCCCGCGCTCCCCCGTGCCGTTCACGGTCGTGAGGTCGATGCCGAGGTCGCGCGCGAGCTTGCGCACGGGCGGGGTCGAGCGGGGACGCTCGGGTGCGCCCGTCGAGAGGTCCGTCGGCGGGGGCGTCGCCGCTGCGGCCGCGGCGCCGGCGGGCGGCGCGTCGAGGTCGGTCGCCCCGCCGTTCTCGGGAACGGACGGCACGAGGTCGTCCGCGAGCGCGGTGCGGCGGGCACGTCGCTTCGGCCCGCCCTCGTCGCGGGCTCCGTAGCCCACGAGGTTCGGTCCGGGTGCGGCGTCGGGCTCGGCCCCGGGGGCGGGCTCGGCAGCGGCGGTGGCAGGGGCCGCGGCGGCATCCGCCGACGTCGCGCCCGCGGCATCCGTCGGCGCACCTTCACCGGCGCCCTCGCCGGTGTCGCACGAGAAGAGCGGCTCGCCGACGTTCACGGTCTCGCCCTCGGCGGCGTGCAGCGCCGTGATGACACCCGAGTACGGCGACGGCAGCTCGACCACGGCCTTGGCCGTCTCGACGTCGGCGATGATCTGGTTGAGCTCGACGCGGTCGCCGACCGCGACGCGCCAGGCCACGATCTCGGACTCGGTGAGGCCCTCGCCGAGGTCGGGGAGCGGGAACTCCTTGATCATCCGGCTCACGCCTCCACTCCGCTCAGCGAGTTCGGTCGTCCGAGCGCGCGGTCGACGCCGTCGAGGATGCGGTCGAGGTCGGGCAGGTGGTGCTTCTCGAGCTTCGCGGGCGGGTACGGGATGTCGTGGCCGGTGACGCGCACGGGCGCGGCCTCGAGGAACTCGAAGCAGCGCTCGGTGATGCTCGCGGCGAGCTCCGCGCCGACGCCGCCCTGCTGGCCGGCCTCGTGCGCGACGACGAGCCGGCCGGTGCGGCGCACGGATGCCTCGACCGTCGCGTAGTCGACCGGAGCGAGTGAGCGCAGATCGATGACCTCGATCGACACGCCGTCCTCCGCGGCCGCGATCGCCGCGTCGCGCGCGGTCGTCACGAGCGCGCCGTAGGTGACGAGGGTCACGTCGGAGCCGGCGGTGACGACGGAGGCGACGCCCATGGGCTTCGCGTCGGCGAGGCTCGCGGTCTCGTGGACCTCGCCCTTCACGTGGTAGCGGCGCTTCGGCTCGAGGAAGATCACGGGGTCGTCGCTCGCGATCGCCTGCTGGATCATGACGTACGCGTCGGCGGGGTTCGAGCACGCGACGACGCGCAATCCCGCGGTGTGGGCGAAGTACGCCTCGGGCGACTCGGAGTGGTGCTCGGCCGCGCCGATGCCGCCACCGAACGGGATGCGGATCGTCAGCGGCATCCGCACCGTGCCGCGCGAGCGGTAGTGCAGCTTCGCGACCTGGGCGACCAGCTGGTCGAAGCCCGGGTAGACGAAGCCGTCGAACTGGATCTCGACGACCGGTCGGAAGCCGCGGTACGCGAGGCCCACAGCGGTGCCGACGATGCCCGCCTCCGACAGCGGCGTGTCCACGACGCGGTGCGCACCGAACTCGGCCTTCAGGCCATCGGTGATCCGGAAGACGCCGCCGAGCGTGCCGATGTCCTCGCCCATGAGCACGACCTTGTCGTCGCCCGCGAGGGAGCGGCGCAGGCCCTGGTTGAGGGCCTTGCCGAGCGTGAGCGTGGTCATCGTGCGGCTCCTTCGGCGGAAGCCGCGGCGCCCTCGTCGAACATCGCGAGGTAGCGGGCGTAGTGGTCGCGCTGGCGCGCGAGGTGCGTGTTCGGCTCGGCGTAGACGTGGTCGAAGACCGTCATCGCCTCGGGGTCGGGGATGGTCGTGATCGCCGCGCGCAGCTCGGCCGCGACGCGGTTCGCCTCCTCGGCGACCTCGCGCTCGAGCGCCTCGGTGTCGAAGCCCGTCGAGGCGAGCAGGGTGAGCACGCGCGCGAGCGGGTCGCGAGCGCCCCACTCGACGAGCTCTTCGTCGGTGCGGTAGCGCTTCGGGTCGTCGGCGGTGGTGTGCGGGCCGACCCGGTAGGTCACGGCCTCGATGAGCGTCGGGCCCTCGCCGCGGCGGGCGCGGTCGAGCGCGATGCGGGTGGCCGCGAGCACGGCGAGCACGTCGTTGCCGTCGACGCGGATGCCGGGCATGCCGAAGCCGTCCGCACGGCGCGCGAGGGGCTGCTTCGACTGCAGGCCGACGGGCTCGGAGATCGCCCACTGGTTGTTCTGGCAGAAGAACACGACGGGCGCGTCGAAGCTCGCGGCGAAGATGAACGCCTCGTTCACGTCGCCCTCGCTCGTGGCGCCGTCGCCGAAGTACGCGATGGTGGCGGTGTCGGTGCCCTCCCAAGCCGCGCCCATGGCGTAGCCCGTGGCGTGCAGGGCCTGCGCGCCGATGATGATCTGCGGCACGGCCATGTTGTGGTCGTAGGGGTTCCAGCCGGATGCCGCGGACCCGCGCCAGACGCGCAGCAGGTCGGCGGCGCTCACGCCGCGGCACCACGCCACCGCGTGCTCGCGGTAGCTCGAGAACACGAAGTCGTCGTCGCGGAGTCCGCGGGCGGAGCCGATCTGGGCGGCCTCCTGGCCCATGAGCGGCGGCCAGAGGCCGAGCTCGCCCTGGCGCTGGAGCGCGGTGGCCTCGGTGTCGATGCGGCGCACGATCGCCATGTCGCGGTACAGCCGGCCGAGGGCGGCGGTGTCGACGTCGGCGACCCACGGGTCGAACTCGGCGTCGGCGCGGCGCTCGCCGGCAGGGGTGACGAGCTGCACGAAGTGGTCGGGTCGGGTGAGGAGCCCGGTTGCGTCTCGGTCGGATGGGGTCATCGTCGATCCTCGCTCTCGGCGGGCTGCCTTGTGGGCGTGCCCGCGCCCGGCGGCTCTGCCGGATACCGTGAGCGTACGTCGATATGTCACTGCGCTCAAGTTGGCGCGGACGCGTTGAGCATGTTGCCAAGTACCTCCCCGCGATCCGGTGCTATCGTGTGGCGATATGAACGGCTACGACTCGGTGGACCGGGCACTGCTCGCGGCCCTCGCGGCGGACCCGAGGGCGACGGTCGTGGCCCTCGCCGATCGCCTCGCGCTGTCGCGCAACACGGTGCAGGCGCGCATGGCGCGGCTGGAGGCATCCGGTGCCTTCCTCTCGTTCGAGCGGAGCATCGATCCGGTGCCGCTCGGGTACCCGCTCGAGGCGTTCATCTCGGTGCACGTGCGGCAGAAGCAGCTCGCCGAGGTGGTCGACCAGATCGCGCTCATCCCCGAGGTGATCCAGGCGCACGGGCTCTCGGGCACCGTCGACCTGCTTGTGCGCGTGGTGTGCCGCGACGCGCACGACCTGTTCCGGATCGACGGCGTCATCCTCGCCATCGACGGCGTCGAGCGCACCGAGACCTCGCTCGCGATGGGCGAGCTGATCCCCTTCCGGCTCGCACCCCTCCTCGACAAGCGGGCCTGACGTCCATGCGCGTCGCGGTGCTGCGGTGCGAACGGCTCCCGAGCTTCGTCGACTGGGAGATCCCCGACGTGGAGGCGCTGTTCGACGACGACCGCCGGGTCCTCGACGCGTTCGCCGAGCGCGACGTCGACGCCGAGGCCGTGGCCTGGTCGCGCCCCGACGTCGACTGGGATGCGTACGACGTCGCACTGCTGCGCAGCACCTGGGACTACGTCGACCACCTCGGCGAGTTCCTCGACGTCACCGGCGAGATCGCGCGGTCGCGATGCACGCTCCTCAATCCGGTCGCCGCCGTGCACTGGAACGCCGACAAGCACTACCTCGACGACCTCGCGCGGATCGGCGTGCCGATCGTGCCGCTCGTGCGCGGCACGGCGGCCGAGGCATCCCGCCTGCTCGGTGCGGTGGAGGACGCGGGCTGGCACGAGCTCGTGCTGAAGCCCGCGATCGGCGTCGGCGGCTCGGGCGTCGTGCGCACGGATGCCGCGGGGCTGGCCGACGCGCTCGGCGCCATGGCGCCCGGGACCGAGGTCATGGTGCAGCCCTTCGCGGACGCGATCGTGGACGAGGGCGAGCTGTCGTTCGCGTTCGTCGGCGGCGTGCCGAGCCACGCGCTGCGCAAGCGCCCGGCCGCGGGCGACTTCCGCGCCCACGGGATCTACGGCGGGACGGTGGAGCTCACGGACCCCGATCCGGCCGACGTCGCGGCGGTGTCGGCGATGCTCGATCGGCTTCCCTTCGACCTGCTCTACGCGCGGTTCGACGTCGTGCGCTTCGCCGGGCGCCTCGCAGTGCTCGAGCTCGAGCTCATCGAGCCGATGCTCTACCTCGGCCTCGCGCCGGGGAGCGCCGAGCGCCTCGCCGACGCGACGATCGCGCGGCTCGACTCGGCGTGAGGCGACGCGCGCACCGGTGCCGGTGAGACGACGGATGCCCGCCCCGAACGAGTCGGGACGGGCATCCGGTGACGCGGTGATCGACTAGACGTCGGCGCCCTCGGCGGGAGCGTCGGCGTGCACGCCGGTCGCCTCGCGGCCCTCGGTGTCAGCCTCCTCGGCCAGCACCGGGGCGAGCGAGAGCTTGCCGCGGTCGTCGATCTTGGTGATCTCGACGAGGATCTTCTGGCCGACGCCGAGCACGTCTTCGACGTTCTCGACGCGCTTGCCGCCGGCGAGCTTGCGCACCTCGGAGATGTGCAGCAGGCCGTCCTTGCCGGGCAGCAGCGAGATGAAGGCGCCGAACGCGGCGATCTTCACGACGGTGCCGAGGAACTGCTCGCCGACCTCGGGGTTGGTCGGGTTGGCGATCGCGTTGACCTGGGCGCGGGCGGCCTCGGCCGAGGGGCCGTCGGTCGCGCCGATGTAGACGGTGCCGTCCTCCTCGATGGAGATCTCGGCGCCGGTCTCGTCCTGGATCGCGTTGATCGTCTTGCCCTTCGGGCCGATCAACTCGCCGATCTTGTCGACCGGGATCTGCACGCTGATGACGCGCGGCGCGGTCGGGGCCATCTCGTCGGGACCGTCGATCGCGGCGTTGAGCACCGCGAGGATGGTCGTGCGGGCGTCCTTCGCCTGCGTCAGCGCGCCGGCCAGCACCGAGGCGGGGATGCCGTCGAGCTTGGTGTCGAGCTGGATCGCGGTGACGAACTCCGACGTGCCGGCGACCTTGAAGTCCATGTCGCCGAGGGCGTCCTCGGCACCGAGGATGTCGGTGAGGGCCGCGTAGCGGGTCTCGCCGTTCACGGTGTCGGAGATGAGGCCCATCGCGATGCCCGCGACGGGAGCGCGCAGCGGCACGCCCGCATTGAGCAGCGAGAGCGTCGAGGCGCAGACGGAGCCCATCGAGGTCGAGCCGTTGGAGCCGAGCGCCTCGGACACCTGGCGGATCGCGTAGGGGAACTCGTCGCGCGTGGGCAGCACCGGCACGAGCGCGCGCTCGGCGAGTGCGCCGTGCCCGATCTCGCGACGCTTCGGCGACCCGACGCGGCCGGTCTCACCGGTCGAGTAGGGCGGGAAGTTGTAGTTGTGCATGTAGCGCTTCTTGGTGACCGGGCTCAGCGAGTCGATCTGCTGCTCGAGCTTCAGCATGTTCAGCGTGGTGACGCCGAGGATCTGCGTCTCGCCGCGCTGGAAGATGGCCGAGCCGTGCACGCGGGGCACGACCTGCACCTCGGCGTCGAGCGGGCGGATGTCCGCGAGGCCGCGGCCGTCGATTCGGACGCCCTCCTCGAGCACGCGCGAGCGGACGACCAGCTTGGTGACCGACTTGTACGCGGCGGACACCTCGGCGTTGGCGGACTCGGGGAGCTCGCCGCTCTCGACCTTGGCGGCCACCTCGGCCTTGACGCGGGCCTTGAGCTCGTCGTCGGCGTCCTGGCGCTCGACCTTGCCGGCGATCTGGTAGATGCCCTTGAGCTCGTCGTACGCCGCGGACGCGACCACGTCGTAGGTCGACTGCTGGTAGGGCGGGAACGTCGGGTAGTCGGCGGTCGGCTTCGCCGCGGTGGCCGCGACCTGCTGCTGCGCCTCGACGAGCTGGCGGATGAACGGCTTCGACGCCTCGATGCCCTCGGCGATGACGGTCTCGTCGGGCTTGACCCCGCCGGCCTGGATGAGGTTCCACGCGTTGTCGGTGGCCTCGGCCTCGATCATCATGATCGCGACGTCCTGCGAGCCGTCGGCCTCGGTGACCACGCGACCGGCGACGACCATGCTGAACACGGCCTCCTCGATCTGCGAGTACTTCGGGAACGCGACCCACTGGCCGTCGATGAGCGCGACGCGAACGCCGCCGATCGGACCCGAGAAGGGCAGGCCGGAAAGCTGCGTCGAGAGCGACGCGGCGTTGATCGCGAGCACGTCGTAGTACTCGTCGGGCTCGATGGCGAGCACCGTGACGACGACCTGGACCTCGTTGCGGAGGCCGTCGACGAACGAGGGACGCAGCGGGCGGTCGATGAGACGGCAGGTGAGGATCGCCTCGGTCGAGGGACGGCCCTCGCGGCGGAAGAACGAGCCGGGGATGCGGCCCGCGGCGTACATGCGCTCCTCGACGTCGATCGTGAGCGGGAAGAAGTCGAAGTGCTCCTTCGGCTGCTTGGAGACCGAGGTCGCCGACAGCAGCATGGTCTCCTCGTCGATGTAGGCGACCGCGGAGCCCTGCGCCTGCTGGGCGAGGCGGCCGGTCTCGAACCGGATGGTGCGGGTGCCGAACCGACCGTTGTCGATGACGGTTTCGGCGAACGTGATCTCAGGACCTTCCAAGAGGTCTTCTCCTTTGTTTTACGTCGCACCCCGTCGTGGGCGCGACTCATACGTCAGGAGCAGGAACAGGCATTACGAAACGCATCAGGCGATGTGCTCACGCTGGCCACCAGTAGAAGTCCACCAAGCCTCGCGGTTTGGTAAGCCACCACAGGGGACCAGCTTCCTGCCGGCCTGCTCCGTGTGTGCTCGAACTGAGCACGGTGCTCGATGTGCAGTTGTGCCGCCGGGATCATCCGAGCGGATGCGCCGGTTCACGGCACCCCAGACGGCGGTGGCCCATCGGGCGACCGGTCCCAGCCTAGCAGAGGGGTGCGTCGCGGCATCCGTGCCAGACTCGTGGACATGACTTCCGACGAGCAGAGCACCACCGGACCCTCCGAGGAGACGAAGCGCAAGTTCCGCGAGGCGCTCGATCGCAAGAACAAGGCCTCGAAGCAGCGCGAGGGCGAGTCGCATCTCGACGGCACCTCGGGCGCGAACAACACGCACGGCCCGGTCGACCACAAGCGGGAATTCCGCCGCAAGAGCGGCTGAGCGCCGCCCGGTTCGTTCGCCACCGCGCCACCCTGTCGGACCGGCTCAACGCGCGCGCAGAGTCGACGTCGTCGGCACCGCCACGAGCCCGGGCCGCTTCGCCTCACGCCCGTCGCCCGCGGTGCGCCCGCGCAGCCGACGCAGCACCCAGGGCGCGGCGTGCCGCGCCAGCCACTCGGCATCGCCGACCGGCCGGTCGGGCACCGCGCCGTCGTCGTGGACCGCCCGCTCGAGGCGCTCGAGCTCGGCCGCGTCGGGCACGCCCAGCACTCCGGCCGCCGCGTAGGCGAGCGCACGGTGTCCGGCCGAGTTCAAGTGCACCCGATCGGCGGCCCACATCGCGGGTGCGACGAGGCCGGAGTCCGAGCGCACGTCGAGGAGCCGCACGCCGGCGCCGTCGACGATCCCGGCGAGCCGCTCGGCGAACTGCGCGAACCGCAGGTCGAACAGGCGCGCGGCCGGACGGGCCGGCATGAACGGCGTGACGAGCAGCACGTCGGCGCCCGTGCCGCGCACCTCGAGCACCGCCTCGCCGAGTCGGGTCGCCAGCGCCGCGGCATCCGCTCGACGCCCGACGAGGTCGTTGGCGCCGATGAGCACGCTGACGAGGTCGGCCCCGAGGGCGACGGCCGACGGCAGCTGGTCGTCGATCGCGTCGGCGACCTTCCGGCTGCGCACCGCGAGGTTCGCGTACTCGACCGGGGCATCGGCCGGGCTCGCGAGCGCGAGCAGCAGGGCGAGGCGGTCGGCCCAGCCGCGGTACTCCCCCGCCGGCATCCGCGACGCGTCGCAGAGTCCCTCGGTGAGCGAGTCGCCGACGGCCACGTAGCGCCGCCAGCGGGGCGGGGCGACGACGGATGCCGCGGGCGCGCGATCCACCGTCGTCATCGGCGTCCGGCGCGCGGGGCGCGTCGGGCTCTCGACCACGTCCTCGTAGTGGCCGATGAGCTCGTCGCCGAGGACGTCCCAGCCGCGACCGCGGACGGCCTCCCGGGCGCGCACGCCGAACGCGCGACGCTTGGCGTCGTCGCCCGCGAGGTCGCGCACACGCTCGCGGAGCTCCTCGAGGTCGCCGGGGCGGTACAGCCAGCCGTCGACGCTCGAGCGCACGAGGTCGAGCGGGCCGCCGGCGCCCGTCGCGACGACGGGCACGCCGCTCGCGAGCGCCTCCTGCACCGTCTGGCAGAACGTCTCCCGCTCCCCCGGGTGCACGAACACGTCGAGGCTCGCCATCGCCTCGGCGAGCGCGTCGCCGCCGAGGAAGCCCGTGAAGTGCGCGCCCGGCAGGAGGCGCTCCAGGGCGGGACGGGACGGGCCGTCGCCGATGACGACGAGGCGCACGCCCGGCAGCGCGGTGATCGCCCGGAGGTCCTCGACCTGCTTCTCGGGGGCGAGGCGTCCGACGTAGCCGACGATCACCTCGCCGGGCGCAGCCACCTCGCGACGCCACCGCTCGCTCCGGCGGCCTGGCGCGAATCGCTCGGTGTCGACGCCTCGGCGCCAGATGCGCACGCGGTCGTCCTCCACGCCGGCCGCGGCGAGGCGCTCCACCGCGGACGACGACGGCGCGAGGGTCAGCGTCGCGCGGCGGTGCAGCCGGCCGAGGTGGCGCATGAGCGCGGGCGCCGCGCCGGGCACGCCGTACTTCTCGGCGTACGACGGGATGTCGGTCTGGTACACCGCCACCGACGGGATGCCGAGGGGTTCGGCCGCGGCGAGCCCCCGCCAGCCGAGCACGAACGGGGAGGCGAGGTGCATCACGTCGGCGCCGTGCTCGCGGAGCACGGCCGACAGCCGCTGCGTCGTCGCGAGCGTGACGCGCACGTCGGGGTAGCTCGGCAGCGGCATCGACGGGAGCAGCACGGTCTGCGCGCCGTGCAGCGAACGGTCGATGGGCCCGGATCGCGGTGCGACGACCAGGGCCTCGTGTCCGCGCCGCTCGAGGTGCCGGAGCACCTGGAGCAGCGAGTGGGTCACGCCGTTCATGTGCGGGAGGAACGATTCGGCGAGGAGGGCGACCTTCACGACTCCAGCGTGGGTGCTCCACGAGGCCGCGACCGACCGGAACGGCCCCGATCGCCGAGGATTCATCGAGTCGTCGGCGGCCGTTCGCCGGGCCGTCGCCGTGACGTCGGCTCGCGGCATCCGACCGTCAACCCCTCGCGGGCGGCAGGCCGAGGGCGGATGATGGGGCCCGAGGAAAACCCGCCTGTTCGAGGAGGAACGCCATGTCATCCGTCGCAAGGGTCACCACCATCACCGTCCGTTCGGACACCAGCTTCGAGGACGCCGTCGCGGTCGGCATCGAGCGCGCGGCGCAGACCCTGCGCCATGTCAGCGGCGCCTGGGTGAAGGAGCAGAAGGTCGAGGCGTCCGAGGGGAAGATCACCGCGTGGTCGGTCGTCCTCGAGGTCAGCTTCGTGCTCGACTGACCGTCGAAGGGCACGCCTGACACCGTCCCGTCGCCGGCCGTTCACATCGCCTCGATAGAACGGCGGGGTGGATGCTGCGTGGGTCGCCGGCCTCGCGGCCTCGCCGTGGCTCGTGCCCGCGCTGTTCGCGCTCGTGGTCGGCGACGCGTTCCTCGTCGTGGTCCCCAGCGAGACGGCGGTCGTCGCGCTGGGCGCGCTCTGGGCGACCGAGGGGGCGCCGCCGCTGCTCGCGATCGTGCTCGCGGCCGCCGCGGGCGCGGTCGTCGGCGACGGCCTGTGCTACCTCATCGGCCGCCGGATCGGGCTCGACCGGTGGCGCTGGCAGCGCGAGGGCCGCGCGGCCGCCGCGATCGCGCGCGCCCGCGCCACGGTGCACCGGCGCACGGCCGTGCTCGTGTTCACGGCGCGGTACGTGCCGTTCGCCCGCATCGCCGTGAACCTCGCCGCGGGCGCCGGACGGGTGCCGCTGCGTCGCTACCTCCCGCTCTCGCTCGCGGCGGGCATCGCCTGGGCGCTCTACAACGTCGGCGTCGGCGCCATCGTCGGGAGCGCGTTCCGCGACACCCCGCTCGTCGCGGTCGCGGTCTCGATTCCCGTCGCGATCGCACTCGGGCTGCTCGTCGACCGGATGGTCGCGGGGCTCGACGCCAGGACGGCGTCGAGCCCCGATGGCGACTCCTGACCTACTCCCCTGCGAGACCGCCGACGAGGTGGCCCATCGGACGGTCGAGCGCGAACGGGTCGTTCACGAGCTGCGAGCGGTCGGTGCGCTCGACGAGGTCGGCGAGCTCGCTCGCGCCTCGGAAGACGCGGTCGGGCAGCGACCGGACGCCGTCGCCGGCCTCGCCCGTGCCGCCCCAGTCGCTGGTCGCGGCGAAGACGCCGGTCGTGACCGGGATGGCGTGCAGGTAGGTGAACAGTGGGCGGATCGCGTAGTCGATCGCGAGCGAGTGGCGCGGGGTGCCCCCGGTCGCGCCGAGCAGCACAGGCAGGTCGGTGAGCGCCTGCGGGTCGACCACGTCGATGAACGACTTGAACAGGCCCGCGTAGCTCGTCGTGAAGATCGGCGTGACGGCGATGAGGCCGTCGGCCGACGACACGGCGTCGAGCGCCTCCTGCAGCTTCGGCGGGGCGAAGCCCATGAGCAGGTGGTTCGTGATGTCGTGCGCGAGGTCGCGCAGCTCGAACGTCTGCACCTCCACGTCGACGCCCCGCTCGCGCAGGATGCCGAGGGTGTCGGAGGCGAGCCGGTCGGCCAGCTGCCGGGTGGAGCTCGGGGTCGAGAGACCGGCCGAGATGACGACGATCTTCTTCGTGCTCATCGCACGACCTCCTTGCGGGTGGCGGCGGGGCCGAAGGCCGAGCCGGACTGGTTCGACGTCGCGGACGCGGCGGGCGCGTCCTGCTGGGCGTCCTGGTAGGGCGACCCGACGGTCAGGTTGTCGCCGCGGTTCGCGTTGGGCGTCGCCTGGCGCGGCGCCTCGTCGCCGTACGTCGCCCGCACGAGCGAAGCGTGCGTCGGCGCGTCGGGCACGTCGGCCGGGCGGTCCTTCGCGAACTCCTCGCGCAGCACCGGCACGACCTCGCCGCCGAGCAGGTCGAGCTGCTCGAGCACGGTCTTCAGCGGGAGCCCGGCGTGGTCGATGAGCCACAGCTGGCGCTGGTAGTCGCCGACGTAGTCGCGGAAGCCGAGCGTGCGGTCGATGACCTCCTGCGGGCTGCCCACGGTGAGCGGGGTCTGCTGGCTGAACTCCTCGAGGCTCGGGCCGTGCCCGTAGACCGGCGCGTTGTCGAAGTACGGACGGAAGTCGCGCACCGCGTCCTGCGAGTTCTTGCGCATGAAGACCTGACCGCCGAGTCCGACGATCGCCTGCGCCGCGGTGCCGTGGCCGTGGTGCTCGAAGCGCTGGCGGTACAGCGCGATCATGCGCTGCGTGTGCGACGCGGGCCAGAAGATGTGGTTCGCGAAGAAGCCGTCGCCGTAGAACGCGGCCTGCTCGGCGATCTCGGGGCTGCGGATCGAGCCGTGCCACACGAAGGGCGGCACGCCGTCGAGCGGACGCGGGGTCGAGGTGAAGCCCTGCAGCGGGGTGCGGAACTTGCCCTCCCAGTCCACGACGTCCTCACGCCAGAGGCGGTGCAGCAGCTCGTACGACTCGAGGGTGATCGGCAGGCCCTGGCGGATGTCCTTGCCGAACCAGGGGTACACCGGACCGGTGTTGCCGCGGCCGAGCATGAGGTCGGCGCGACCGCCCGATACGTGCTGCAGCATCGCGTAGTCCTCGGCGATCTTGACCGGGTCGTTGGTCGTGATCAGCGTGGTCGCGGTCGACAGCTGCAGCGTCGACGTCTGGCCGGCGATGTACGCGAGGGTGGTGGTGGGCGATGACGACCAGAACGGCGGGTTGTGGTGCTCACCGAGCGCGAAGACGTCGAGTCCGACCTCCTCCGCGTGCTTGGCGATCGTCAGCGTCGCCTGGATCCGCTCGGCCTCGGTCGGGGTTCGACCGGTCGTCGGGTCCTGCGTGATGTCGCTGACCGTGAAGATTCCGAACTGCATCTCGCCCTCCTGGGCTCTTCCTGCTACTTCATGCGTTTGCATGCAATTGTACTGAACGGATGCCCCCACGAATCTATTCCCGCATCCGTCGCGTCAGGTTCCCGCGAGTTCCAGCACCCGCTCCGCGGCATCCGCGAGGGCGATGCCGTAGCCGCGGCCGTGTCCGGCGGCGTGCACCGCGAGCGGATGCAGCTGGTGCAGCGGCACGCGATCGCGCCAGCCTTCCCGCAGCGGCGCCGCCGTGTCGTACGCCGCGAGCACCACCTCGAGATGCGGGCAGCCGAACAGGGCGAGCATGGCGAGGTCGGTCTCGCGATGACCGCCGTGCGCCGCGGGGTCGATCAGCACCACCCCGCGCGTCGACCAGAGCACGTTGCCGTTCCACAGGTCACCGTGCAGGCGGGCCGGCGGCTCGTCGTCGTCGAACGCGCCCGCCGCGACGATGTCGAGCGCCCGGCGCACGAGCCGACCCTCGGCCGGCGTCGTGTCGCCGACCTCCTCCGCGAGCTCGAGGTACGGCAGCACGCGGTCGCGCGCGTAGAACACGCCCCAGCTGCGATCGGTTGCCGCGGGGGGGGCCCTCCCAGCCGTCGGGCGGTGCGCCGAACGCCCGCGCGCCCGCGGCGTGCGTTCGGGCGAGGGCCGCCCCGAACGCCTCCGCCGCCGCGGGATCGGGACGCGTCTCGTCGATGCGCTCGAGCTCGATCCGGCCCGGCGACACGGCCGCGACGCCCACCGTGTCGACGCCGCCGGCCGCGGCCAGCCACGCGAGCCCGGCCGCCTCGGCCTCGAAGAAGCCCGGCGGGGCATCCGCCCGGCGCTTGACGATCGTCTGCACGCGTCACAGTCTGCCCGACCCGCTCCGGAGCAGCCGAAGGGCGGGGGCGCCTCGCGGCACCCCCGCCCCTGCATCACGCCGACTCAGTCGGCGTCGTCGTGACCGTGGCCGTGGTCGGGAGCGAGCCCGCCGCCGCCGGGCAGGTTCACGGTGCCCTCGGGGCCGGCCGGGGCCGGGAGGCTGAAGTTCCCGGGCACCTTCTTGCCCTTCACGCCGTTCACCGACTCGGTCGAGTACGCGTAGGTGAGCACCGCCGTCGCGATGGCGTCGGTGTTCACGTCGAGCGCGTGCAGCGACAGGTTGTCGATGTCGTCGCATGCGAGGTGGTAGCACGGGTCGTACTGCGCACCTGCGGTGCCGCCCCAGATCGCCGCCTGCTGCGCGGTCTTCACGACTTCGGCACCCGTGAACAGGCCGCCCGACGGGATGCCCTCCTGGATGAACCCCTGGTAGTCGCTGCGACCGCTGAACTGCGCGTCGTCGTACGGCACGCCCGCCCACGTGTAGTAACTCTCGAAGAGGTCCTCGATCTGGATCGACCCCTCGGGGATCGGCACGCCGGCCGGCGCGGCCCAACCGGACTCGTCGCCGTCGTACACCATGAAGATGTAGTTGGGCGAGGCGACCATGTCGAAGTTCAGGTACAGCGCGATGTCCTCGATGCCACCCGTCTCGACCTGCTCGTCGACGTAGGCGTGCGACCCGAGCAGGCCGCTCTCCTCGGCACCCCACCACGCGAAGCGCAGCGTGTTCTCGGGCTTGAGCTTCGAGATCTGCTGGGCGATCTCGAGCAGGGCCGACGAGCCGCTGCCGTTGTCGTTGATGCCGGGACCCGCCTGCACGGAGTCGAGGTGCGCGCCGGCCATCACGACGTTGGTGTCGTTCCTGCCCGGCAGCTCCGCGATCACGTTGACCTGCGGGCGCGACTCGGGCTGGTCGACCACGATGTGCGCCCGCGAGCCGGCCTGCGACAGCGCGGAGCCGTCGGCGAAGCTGGCGCCGACCACGGGGATGCTCAGCGGCGTCTGGTTGACGCCGAACAGCGTGCCGGTGATCAGCCCCTCGCGCAGCGGCGTGTTGCCCTGGTTGAAGATGATGACCGCTTCGGCGCCGGCGTTCTGGGCGTTGATGGCCTTGACGCCGAACTCGCAGGTGCCACGTTGGATGAGCGCGATGTCGGTGGGGCCGGTGAAGTTCAGCCCGCTGAAGTCGGACGCCTCGCACCCGCTCGTCACGGGGTCCCGCGGCGGCGTCAGGTTGATGTCGACCGGGATCACATTGCCCGTGATCTCGCCATAGCCCGTGCCGGTGAAGACGCCGGTGCCGTACTCGGCCTGCACCGGCGCCGTCTGCTCGAGCAGGGGCGGCGGCACGAACGTGAACGGGAACTCGTCGAGCTCGACGTTCCATCCGGCGGCTTCGAGGGTGTCGACGACGTACTCGACGCTCTCGGTGTAGCCCGTCGTGCCGGCAGCGCGGGTGTCGCCGTTGGCATCCGCGATGGCCTGCAGCGCCCGTTCGTGCTCGAGCACGCCGTCGACCGTGACGCAGCCGAGGAGCTTGTCGTAGGTGATGTTGGCGCGGTTGTCGCAGCCCTGCGACGACGGCGCGGCGATCGCGCCTCCGGCCGGCACCAGCGCCAGGGCCGCGATCGCGGTGGTCGCGATGATGGCCGTCTTGGCGCGTCTCGAAAGTGGTGCAGATGGGTACATCGTCTTCCCTTCCGTGCGGATGTCCTCGTTGACACCCGTTCCGGGGGAGCCTATGCGTTGGCTGTGCGCGGGCGGAACCCCCGGATGCGAAATGCCGTCGCGCCACGCACGATTGCTGCGTGGGCGCGCTCCCCCGATGGCTAGACTCGCCGTGATGAGCACGATCTCGGTCGTCATTCCGTGTCTGGACGACGCGGACTTCCTGGCGGCGTGCCTCGACGCGCTCGCGCGGCAGACCCGCCCGGCCGACGAGGTCGTCGTCGTCGACAACGGCTCCACGGATGCCTCGGTCGAGGTCGCCCGCGCGGCCGGCGCCCGCGTGGTCGACCAGCCCGTTCGCGGCATCTGGCCCGCGACCGCGGCGGGCTTCGACGCGGCATCCGGCGACGTGCTGGCCCGGCTCGACGCCGACTCGGTGCCGGCGCCCGACTGGCTCGAGTGCGTCGAGCAGCGGATGTCGCGCCGCGACCACCCGACGGTCGTGACCGGCACCGGGGTGTTCTACGGGCAGACGGCGCCGCGCCGGTGGATCGCCCGATACGTCTACCTGGGCGGCTACTTCACGGTGATCGGCGCACTGCTGGGGCATCCGCCGATCTTCGGCTCGAACTACGCCATCCGCTCCGACGCGTGGCTCGTGCTGCGCGACGTCGTGCATCGCGACCGCGCCGACCTGCATGACGACCTCGACCTCGCGTGGTGGCTGCGCCCCGGCATGACCGTCGTGTACGACCGGTCGCTCGTGGTGGGCGTCTCGGCACGGCCGTTCGACAGCTTCGCCGAGCTCCGCCGGCGCGTGCGCATGGCGTTCCACACGCTCGGCGTCGAGTGGCGGGCGTGGCCGCCGTTCGAGCGCCGCGCCGACCGGCGGATCGACGTCGACCTCGTCTCACCCGCGATGCTCGCCGAGGCGACCGACCCCGACGGCGACGGCGAGCGGCCGCTGCCCGCCTGAGGCGATCTACGGCACCGCGTCGGTGAGCTCGAAGAGCTCCCGCATGTCGCGCACGAGCTGGTGCGGCGCGGTCTCGCAGGGGCTGTGCCCCGTCGCGTACACGGCGAAGCGCGCGCCGATCTGCTGCGCGAACCGCTCGTGCAGTTCGCGTGGCCACAGGTCGTGCGCGCCGACGGCGACGAGCTTCGGCACGGGCGACGCCGCGAGCCGCGACCGCAGGTCGGGCGTGCGCATCATGAGCCCGATGATGTCGTCGACGCTCTCGCGCCGGGTCAGCGCGAACCGCTCGCGCACGAACGCGAGCCGCCGCGGCGGCACCTTGTTGAGGTTGTTGCGGATGCCCCAGAGCATGAGCGCCGCGCCTTGGCGCGGCGAGGTCAGGCCGCTGATGGGCCCGATGCGCTTGACCCCGCGGAACGCCTGGCCCGGTTCGGGCGGTGCACTGAGCAGCGTGAGGCTCGCGAACCGGTCGGGACGCTCGAGCAGTGCGAGCTCGGCGAGCGTGGCCGCGAAGCTGTAGCCCAGCACGTGCGCGTCGCCGGCGCCGTCGTCGAGCACGGCGAGCAGGTCGTCGAGGAAGAGGCGCTCGTCGTAGCGGCTGCGCGGCGGCTCGAGGTTCCACGGACCCGCGTTCCACGACTCGTACTGGCCTGCGAGGTCGTAGGACTCCACCCGATAGCCCGCGTCGGCCAGCAGCGGCATCATGAGGACGAAGTCCTCCTTCGACCCCGTCGCGCCGGGGACGAGCACGACGCGCGGCCCGTCGGCGGGGCCGAGCGCCACTCGGGCGAGGGGGCCGCTGGGCGCGGGGAACTCGGCGCGCTCCGTGCCGGGCGGGAAGGCACACCAGTCGAGGTCGGGGATCGTGCCGTCGAGCGCGAGGGCCTCGTCGCCGGGCACGTCGGCCTGCACGGGCTCGTCGTCGGGCGACGAGCCGCGCCGACGGAACGAACCGAGCACGCCTCCGAATGCGACCACGCCATGAGGATACTCGCGGCGTGCGGGTCGCCCACAGCGAACACCGGGCGATCCCCGGCCCGGTCGACATAGGGTGGTCGCATGGCTACCGTGGCGCTCACCCTCGACGACTTCGAGAAGACCATCCTCGACGGGGGCACCGTCTTCGTCGACTTCTGGGCGGAGTGGTGCGGTCCGTGCCGCCAGTTCGCCCCCAACTACGAGGCGGCGTCCGAGGCGAATCCCGACTTCGTCTTCGCGAAGGTCGACACCGAGGACCAGCAGCAGCTGGCCGCCGCGATGAACATCACGTCGATCCCCACGATCATGGCGTTCAAGGACGGCATCGGCGTGTTCGCCCAGGCCGGCGCGCTCCCCCGTCCCATGCTCGACGATCTCATCTCGCAGGTTCGGGCGCTCGACATGGACCGCGTCCGCGCCGAGCTCGCGCAGCGCGAGACCGAGCAGGCGGTCGCCTCCTCGCAGGCGACCGAGGCCTGAGCCGGGCGTCAGGCGTCAGGCGTCAGGCGTCGACGCCCTCGAGCCCGCTGAGGTCGAGGTCGATGCCGTAGGGCCGTGACGCGCCCACGATGATGGCGGGGACGCGCACGTAGGTCCCGCGCTCGCGCAGCCCGTCGAGCAGGTCGACCCATCGGTCCTCGGCGACGCGCCCGAGGAAGCCGGCGTGGCGCGGCCGGTCGCCGCCCACGAGCTGCACGCCGATGCGGTAGCGCCGCTTCAGCCAGCGGCTCGCGCGCGGCACGAGCACCGCATGCTGCTCGGCGCCGCCGTAGAGCCGCGCCAGCTCGATGGCGGGCTGGTGCCGGTTCGCCTCGTCGACCGGCACGACCGACCGCACCTCGCGGTCGCGTCGGGGCGCGTCGAGCAGGTCGAGCCCCTCGATCGTCGAGAGGTCGCCCCAGCGGTCGGGATTCGTGCGCCGGAGCCCGCGGACGAGCGAGACGATGAGCCACGCGACCGCGAGGCCGATGACCACGAGGTACGGCCAGAACACCGAGGGCGGGCCCTCGGGGCGGATCACCCCGGTCAGCAGCAGCAGCCCGACGAGCACGAGGAACGGGAGCGGCTCCCAGGCGAGCAGGGGCTTCGAGCGCGGAGCGGGCATGCCCCTCAGGCTATCGGTCAGCGCAGGCCGGGAAGCCGGGCCGCGACCTCGTCGAGCACCGCCTCATCGGCGGCGTAGAGGCCGTGCTCGCGGGGCCAGTGCGAGACCACGTCGGTGAACCCGAGCTCGGTCGCACGGCCGACGGCATCCTCGAAGACGCGGACGCTCGCGAGGCTGTGGAACGCCTCGGAGTCGAGCGAGAGCGTGCGCGCGATCGTCGACGGATCCCGGCCGATCGCCGCGCACGCGTCGTCGAGCCGCTTCGAGAGCTCGCCGGCCTCGCGCCACCATCCCTCCACGTCGTCGTCGCCGCGCGACGTGGTGACCCATCCGTCGCCGAGGCGGGCGGCCAGCGCGAGCGCCTTCGGCCCGTTCGCGGCGAGGTGCAGCGGCATCCGCGGATGCTGCGACGGCTCGCCCACCATGCGCGCGTTCGACGCGGTGTACCAGGACCCCTCGAACGAGACGCCGCCCGACCCGGGCGCTTCGAACCGCAGGAGCATGTCGAGCCCCTCGACGAACTCCGCGTACCGCTCGAACCGCTCGCGAGGGGTGAGCTCGGGCTGGCCGAGCACGTACGCGTCGAAGCCGGTGCCGCCGGATCCGAGGCCGAGCAGCACGCGCCCGCCCGCGACGTCGTCGACCGAGGCGATGTCCTTCGCGAACGGCACGGGATGGCGGTAGTTCGGCGACGCCACGAACGTGCCGAGGCCGATGCGGCTCGTCACGGTCGCCGCCGCCGTCAGCGTCGGGACGGTGGCGTGCCAGCGCTCCCCCGCGAGGCCGCGCCACGCGAGGTGGTCGTAGGTCCACGCGTGGTCGAACCCGTACTCCTCCGCCGCGCGCC
The DNA here is from genome assembly GCF_042796995.1 of Agromyces sp. NPDC057865. Classification (NCBI taxonomy): domain Bacteria; kingdom Bacillati; phylum Actinomycetota; class Actinomycetes; order Micrococcales; family Microbacteriaceae; genus Agromyces; species Agromyces sp. NPDC057865. Next base: position 62,475 of record NZ_JBHVMJ010000004.1, read on the forward strand.
AGCGTCGCGCCGCCTCGGGCCAGTCGTACTGGGGCAGGATGACGACGCCGAACCGCATGGGCCCGAGCCTAGCGGGGGTCGGCGGCTGTGGCGGAGGTCGGGGCGGCGCGCACGGTGGTCGACGCCGTGACCGGCACGGGTTCGCCGCCGAGCTCGACCACGCCGGCCGCCGCGGGCGCAGGGCGCTCCATGCGCACGCAGATGATGCCGCCGAGGATCAGCAGGCCGCCGAGGATCTGCAGCGGGCCGAGCGCCTCGCCGATGAGGATCCAGCCGACGATGCCCGCGAACACGACCTCGGAGAGGCCGAGGAACGCCGCGAGTCGCGCGCCGAGCATGCGGATGGCGGCGAGGCCCGCCACGTACGCGAACGCGGTCGAGACCGCGCCGACCGTGAGGAGCGGCACCCACCACGGCGCCGTGCCGCCGAGGAACGGCACGTCGGTGAAGGTCGCCTCCATCGGAAGCAGGCCGACCAGTCCGGTGAGCGCGAGCGCGACGGCGCCGACGACGAAGCCGGCTGCGATGAGCGCCACCGGCGGCAGCTGCTCGGCGGCGCGCTCGCCGACCGCGTAGTAGACGCAGACGCCGATCATGGCGATGGCGGCGAACAGGAGTCCGATCGGGTCGAGCGAGCCCCCGCCGGGCCCGATGACGAGCACGAGCCCGGCGATCGCCAGTGCCGAGCCGGCGAGCACGATGCGCTGCGGCATCCGTCGCGTGCGGACCCAGGCGTAGAGCACGAGCGCGATGGGCGCGAGGTACTCGATGAGGAGGGTCGTGGACACGGGGATGCGCTCGAGCGATGCGTAGAACGCGAACTGCACGCCCGCGACGGCGACGAGGCCGAAGACGAGCACGGTCCAGCGTGCGCGCCAGAGCGGACGCAGGTCGAAGCGGAGCGCGATGAGGCCGGGCACCGCGAGCAGGACGGCCGCCACGGTGATGCGCGCGAGGACGGCGGCGCCCGGCGACCAGCCGCTCTCGAGGAGCGGCTTCACGAACACGCCGCCGGCGCCGAACGCGAGCCCCGCCGCGAGGCCGAGTGCGATGCCGATCAGGCCACGCGATGCGCGCACGGCTGCCTCCCCGGAATGTGCGTCGAATTCGGCGCTGTCATGGGCGAACGCCGTTATGCTGATGACAGTACCGGAGACGGATGTCAGGAGTCAAATGATTTTCACCGATGACACGACCGCGGCGTTGAACTTCGTCGCGGCGCTCGCCGACACGGTGCCCGAGGCCTCCGAATCCGGCGAGGACGAGCTCGCGACGACGGCGCAGCTGAACGACCTGCTCGACGAGTGGATCTACTCCGGGCGCCGCGACGGCGACCCGCGCGAGCTCGCCGAGGTCGTCGCCGCACGAGAGCGGCTGCGCGCGCTGTGGGCGCTCGACCGCGACGACGCCGTGGTCGAGGTGAACGCGATCCTCGCCGAGTCGAGAGCCGTCCCCCGCCTGGTGCGGCACGACACGCTCGACTGGCACATCCATGCGACATCGCTCGAGGCGCCGCTCGCCGAGCGCATCCTCGTCGAGGCGGCGATGGCGCTCGTCGACGTCATCCGCGCCGACGAGACCGACCGCATGCGCGCGTGCGCCGCCGACGACTGCACCGGCATCTTCCTCGACCTCTCGAAGAACGGCTCCCGCCGGTTCTGCTCGACGCGGTGCGGCAACCGCATGGCCGTGCGCGCGTACCGGGCGCGCAGCACGGGGTAGGCCGGCCCGCGGCATCCGAGCATGACGAAGGCCCCCGCCCGTGCATGCACGGTGGGGGCCTTCGCAAGAAGTTCGCGGTATCAGCGAGAGCCGCGTCCGGAAAGACGCTTAGCGGCGCAGGCCGAGACGCTCGATGAGCGAGCGGTAGCGGTTGATGTCCACGTCGGCGAGGTAGCCGAGCAGACGACGACGCTGACCGACGAGGAGCAGCAGGCCACGACGCGAGTGGTGGTCGTGCTTGTGCTCCTTGAGGTGCTCCGTGAGGTCCTTGATGCGCTTGGTGAGCAGCGCGATCTGGACCTCGGGGGATCCAGTGTCACCGGGGTGCGTCGCGTACTCTTCGATGATCGCCTTCTTGACATCAGCTTCAAGTGCCATAGATGGGATCCCCTTTCTCCTCGTTGCGCGCTGCCCGGGGCCTTGTGCCTGGGCTCTCTTGATGCGCGGCCGTCATGACGGCAACCTGAAGAGTCTACCAGAGCGGATGCCGCACGGCCGACGGCCCCGCATCCGCCGCGTCCGTCGCGTTCGTCCCCCACTCTGGCGACTCCACGGCGTTCGCACGGCGGTGTAGCGTTCGGACCAGGTGGTCGAGGTGGCTCTGGACGACGCACGATCGGAGCTCGAGGCGCGAGTCTACTCCCGCGCCGGGGCCGACGAGCCGCGGGTCGAGCGCTTCGATCCCGAGACCGGGGTCACGCTGGTCGTCTCCGAGAGCGAGTGGATGCTGCTGCAGGCCGATCGGGCCATGCGCGCCGCCGCGGGCGAGGGCGTGCCGTCGCCTGTGTCGGTCGACCAGCGGGCGGCCGCGGGCGGTCTAGCTGGTCCGGGCGGTCCGGGCGGTCCGGGCGGTCCGGGCGGGGCCGATACCCGGCCGGGCTCGACGGATGCCGCGCGGGCGCGACGGCGGCGGCCCGCCACGACGACGATCGTCGCCGCGGTCGTCGGGCTCGCCGCGGGCGCGGCCCTCGTCGCGGGCGGGCTCTGGGCCGTCAGCACGGCGGGCCGGTCGCCGGTGCTCGAGCTCGCGTTCACGCCCGCCCCCACGGCGTCGGAGATGCTCGCCGACGAGACGCTCTACAGCGCCCCGGCGATGGAGGTCTTCCGGGACCCGTCCCGCGACCCCGGCTCGCTGCCGACGTGGCTGCGGGACGTCTTCCCCGATGCGCGGGTCGCGCGTCTCGTCGCGTCGGCCGACGGCCCGATCCCCGGCGTGAGCGTGTACGCGGCGACGACCGACTACACCACGGCATGCCTGATCGTGCGGCTCGACGCGAGCGGCATGGTGTGGAACTGCCGCCCGATCCGCGACGTGCTCGACGAGGGCATGCGCCTGCACGCGTCGATCCCGGCGAACCTCGGCACGGACGCCGACCTCGACGGCGACGGCATCTCGGGCGACGCGTCGCGCACCGACCTGCTGACGGTCGACTGGCACGCCGACGGCACCTTCGACGTGCGGCGCTCGCCGGGCTGAGAAGTCCGCCGCTCAGGCCGTCGTGTCGATGACGAGCTTGCCGTGCACCTCGCCGGCGCCGATGCGGCGCAGCGCCTGGGGCACCTCGGCCAGGGGCAGCACGGCGTCGATCACCGGATGCACCTCGCCTGCCAGGACGCGGGCGTCGAGCTCCTCGAGCCCCTGGTTCGGCTTCGCCGCCAGCAACCGGTACGACCGTCCGTCTCGCCCGAGCCGCGAGCCGAAGACGAACGTCGCGAGGATGATCCCCATGCGGCCGCCGACGATGACGAACCGCCCGCCCGGTGCGAGCATCGCCTGGTAGTCGCGCAGGCGACGCTGGGCGACGAGCTCGATGATGGCGTCGTAGCCGCCGTCGGGCGGCACGGCCGCCGCGGCATCCGCGAGGTCGATCGCCTGCGTGGCGCCGAGGCCGGTCAGCATGGCGAGCTTGTCGGCGCGGTCGACGGCCGTGACGATCGCGCCCGCGCGGTGCGCGAGCTGCACGGCGAGCGTGCCCGCTCCCCCGCCGGCGCCGTTGACGAGCACCCGGTCGCCGGCGGCGACCTCGGCGAGCGCGAGGCCCTGGATCGCGAGCCCGCCCGCCTGCGGCAGCGCCGCGGCGTCGACGAAGGCGATGCCGTCTGGAATGCGCCGGAACGCCGTCGCGTCGGCGGCGACGAACTCGGCGAACCCGCCCCAGCCGGCGCCCGACAGGTCGCCGTGCACGCGGTCGCCGACGGCGAATCCCGTCGTGCCGTCGCCGACGGCGACCACCTCGCCCGCGACGTCGGCGCCGAGCACGCGCATGCGCGGCCGGAACGGGCCGCCCATGCGGGCGAACAGCGGCCGCCCGCGCAGCAGGTCCCAGTCCCATGAGTTCACGGATGCCGCGTGCACGCGCACGAGCACCTGGCCCGGACCGGCCTCGGGGGTCGGCGCGTCGACCAGCCGCAGGCGCTCCGGGCCTCCGTACCGCTCGTACCGCACCGCCCGCATGCCGCGAGCCTATCGAGGCGGCGGCACTCGGCGGCGCGGCGGACCTCCTCACGGTGGCGGAATACCGGCGGCCCCGCGCCGGTTCCGATGCATGTGGATGTGATCGAGGTGGACGTCGCCATCATCGGCGCCGGGCAGGCCGGGCTCTCCGCCGCCCACCACCTGCAGCGCCGCGGCTTCGTGCCCGTGAGGCGCGAGACGTCGGCCGACCGGACGTTCGTGGTCCTCGACGCGAACCCGGCCCCCGGCGGTGCCTGGCAGCACCGGTGGGCCTCGCTGCGCATGGCCACCGTCAACGGCATCCACGAGCTGCCCGGGTTCCCGGTGCCGCCTGCCGACCCCGCCATGTCGAGCCGGGACGCGTTGCCGCCGTACTTCGCCGAGTACGAGCGGCGCTTCGACCTCGACGTGCAGCGCCCGGTCGCGGTGCGCGCGGTGCGCCGGGCCGACGACGACCCCGACGGGCGCCTCCTCGTCGAGACCGACCGGGGCACCTGGGCCGCTCGCTACGTCATCAACGCGACCGGCACCTGGACCCGCCCGTTCCGTCCGTACTACCCCGGCATCGAGCGCTTCCGCGGACGCCAGCTGCACGTGGCCGATTACGTCTCCGCCGAGGAGTTCGCGGGCAAGCGCGTCGTCATCGTGGGCGCCGGCGTCTCGGCCGTACAGCTGCTCGACGAGATCTCGCATGTCGCCGAGACCGTCTGGATGACGCGGCGCGAGCCCGAGTGGGTCGAGGAGGACTTCGACCTCGCCGCCCGCAGCGCGGCGATCGCAGGCGTCGAGGAACGCGTCCGTCGGGGCCTGCCGCCGGGCAGCGTCATCGCCGTCACCGGGATGCACTGGACCCCGTGGGCGCGCGCCGCCCAGGCCCGGGGCGTGCTCGTGCGGCATCCGATGTTCGCGGCGATCGAGGAGGACGGCGTGCGCATGCCCGACGGCTCGTTCATCGAGGCCGACGTCATCCTCTGGGCGACCGGGTTCCGCCCGGCGCTCGACCACCTCGCGCCGCTCCGGCTGCGCACTCCCGAGGGCGGCTTCCGCGTCGCCGACACGCGATCGCTCGACGAGCCGCGCCTGTTCCTCATCGGCTACGGGCCGTCCCAGTCGACGGTCGGCGCGAACCGCGCCGGGCGCGCGGCGGTGCAGCAGATCGTGATGGCGGAGAAGACTCGCAGCGACGGAGTCGAAGCAGACGTCGCCGCCTCCGCGGCCTGATTGCCGCGCCCGAGGCCAGTCACTCGGTCGAGGGCGTCAAGGCGCTGAGGCGTCGACTTCGCGGCGTCCCTCCGCCGCAGTCTCCCCTGACCCTGAGAACAACCTCGGCTCCAGCTCGAGGACGAGCCCGGTAATCACCGTGATCGGCAGCCATAGCGTTCCGGTCACTCCCCAGGTCTCCGCCTTGAACGTGCTCGGCAGCGCCATCACCGCGACAACGAAGCTGAGCAGGACGGCACTCGATGCTCCGATGAGGTCGAGTGCACGACGCCGCGGGTCCGCGGCGACCTTCGGGAGGAAGAGCAGCAACGAGAGGACCGCGCCCACGATCAAGACGTATCGTGCCGACCAGTCGAGCACGGCCGGCAGCAGGAGGCCCGCGTGAACAACCACCAGTGGAACCACTGCAAGGCGGGCAACCACCCTCCAGCCCACTGAGTGAGTCCGCCCCACGAGGTTCCACAACCCCAGCGCGATCGCAATCGCAAGCAGAACGAGGACGACTTGGACCGACGTCGCGACGCTGTACCAGCTTGGGGCGTTGGCAATGAAGACGATCAGAAGGAGGGCCGGGATGAGATACAGCGCGCTCGCCCACGCAATCGCCCTGGACGCCGTTCGACGGAACGCAGGGAGACATGCGACCACGGCAAGGAGGACGATGATCGCGAGCTGCACCGGTTGGTACCAGTCGACCCACGCATCAGGCAGAACGTTGGCACCGCTGACGATCGCAACGATCATTCCGATCACCACTGCAACCCAGGACAGCACCAACTCGAGCACGCCAGTGGCCGCGATCGTCCCTGCGATGAGGCGCTCACCATATCGACGGAATGGGCGGATCGAGGATCGGACTGCCGCCAGCGCGATGAACATAGCTACCGATGCGGCGATCACCCACGAGGTCGGAGCCTTCTGCCACGGAGTCCAGATCTCAGCATCGCTTTCATTGAACAGACCGTTGGCGACAGTAGATCTGAGGATGACGAGGCCGAGAACGATCAAGACGCACGTCCAGGCCACCGCCGGCCGGAGGTCGCGTCGCTTCGTGAACGCGAGCCCCTTCACCCGGACTTCCGACGCTCGAACAAGGCCGTAGTACGCACCGAAAACGGCGAATGTCGCCGCGAACCAGAAGAGCGAGGCCCACGTCCAACCACCGGACGGTACGCCCCCGAAGAGTTGTGCAATGAGCATGATCAGCCACGGAACCAATACCAAGGCGGCGATGATCGGGATCGAAGCCCAGCCGCGCCGCCCGATCACAGGGAGATGGGCAGTGATCTCCACGCCGAGAAAGGCGACCGATGCAATGCCTGCGAGAAGCAGTTGACGGTCGGCGGCTAATGCGAAGGCGGGGAATCCGGCGGCCACCGCAAGCACCACCTCGTAGCGAACTTCACGGCGCTGAGAACGCGCTCCTCCAAGGTCGGCACTGAGCGCTGCGAGCACGCATGCACTCACGGCCAATACTGCGATCGCCGCCATGAGCACCTCACGCAGCCAGAGCGGCGCGAAGAATCGGTCGACGGGATCCCCGCCGCTCGCGGGCTGGAGGTTGACCTGATCGGGGTCCATGAAGACCAGTACGACCGCTGTGACCACGGCCGAGACCCAGAGGGTGAGCAGGACCATGAGGAAGCCGCCGTGCACGCGGTCGGGGCGCAGCCGTCGAGTGCGTTTGGCGAATGCGGCGCCGATCCGCTGGAGCGGACCGATATCGGAAGGTGCGGCTGTCGTCACTTCCGCCTCCATCGTCGGAGCCAGTGCGGGCTTCGAAGCGGAACGTAGCATCGACTGCAATCAAACCCCAAGCCACGCGAACGGGTGCCATCCCGGCCGCCAACGGCGGGGCTGGAGTCGCCGTGGCTCGTCCGAGGGAGCAGACTGGCGGCATGGCGTTCACGATGAAGCGCGTGTACGAGCCGGCCGAGGCATCCGACGGCTACCGGGTGCTCGTCGACCGCCTCTGGCCGCGCGGGGTGAAGAAGGAGCGCGCGGAGCTCGACGAGTGGGACAAGGACGTCGCACCCTCGCCCGAGCTGCGCACCGAGTGGCATCACCATCGCGAGCGGTTCGACGAGTTCGCGGCGCAGTACCGCGCGGAGCTCGACGCGGGTCCGGCCGCGCAGGAGCTGCTCCAGACTGGCCGCGAGCACGATCGCGTGACCCTCGTGTTCGCCGCGCGCGATGAGCAGGTCAACCACGTGAGCGTGCTGCTCGAGTGGCTCGCGGCGCACGGGGCATCCGTCGAGTCGTAGGGGCGCGGATGCCGCGGGGCGGGGCTCTTGCAGGCGCTCGGGGGTCGGCGTAGCGTGCCGAGAAACCCGAGGAATCGAGCAATCATCATGATCACCCATCGGCATGCTCGGACCGCGGCACTGACGCTCGCCGTCGCCGCCGCCTTCACCTTCGCCGGCGCCGGCGCTGCCCAGGCCGCACCCGCCATCCCCTTGACCGGCGGACAGGAGTCGCCGAGGCCGAATAACTTCGGCGCGCACGGCTCGTTCAGCTACGAGATCGACGACGACCTCAACCAGTTCTGCTACACGCTCGTCGTGAACGGACTGTCCGCGCCGGCGACCGCCGCGCACGTGCACGTCGCCCCGCGCAACACGCCGGGCCCGGTCGTGATCCCGCTGGGCGTGCCGAGCGCGACCGACTTCTCGGTCAGCGGCTGCACGACCGTCAACGACGAGGCGCTCCTCGACGCGATCGCGGCGAACCCGAGCGCGTATTACGTCAACGTGCACAACGTGAACAACATGCCCGGGGAGATCCGGGGGCAGCTGAAGTAGCGCCGGCCAGAGCCGCCGCCTCACGCCCTTCGCGTGGTCGGGATCGCGATTGAACGGGAGGTCGCCCCCAACGATGACCGACGAACGACGAAGCGACGACCGCGCCGGATACCCGCCGCCCGCGGTCACCGCCGCCGTGCTCGCGATCGCGGCCATCGTGTTCGCCGTGGTCGCGGTCGTCATGATCGTCGAGACCTCGTCGCGCGCGTTCGCGTCGTACACGCCGCTCCAGGCCACCGTCGTCGACGAGCACAGTGAGCAGCTGATGGTCGCCGACCGGCGAGGGAACCGCACGGAGACCGTCCGCGTCGTGACGGTCGAGCTCCCCGACGGCGCCCTCACCGACCTGCGCAGCGAGGATCTCGCCGTCGGCTCGACGGCGACCGTCTACCTCGACGGGTCGGGCGCGGCGTACGAGACGCCGCCCGAGCCGCCGGGGGTGCTCGAGTGGGTCCTGTGCGCCGCGGCGGTGGGCGCTTCGGTCGTGCTCGCGGTCTTGGCGGTGCGGAGCGTGCGGCGGGTTCGCGCGTCGACATAGGCTGCACTCGCGCGCGGAATGCGGAACGGTGTTCTGATTTCCTCGCTGACCTGCGGTTCATGGCGTACAGGCGATGTCGGTGGGTCCTGCTTGGATGGATCCATGCCAGCCACTCTCGACCTCTCGCACGAAGCGGCGCTCGAGGCGGAGTTGGCGGCGATCGCCACGTTCGAGACGGCCATCCGACAGCTCCAGGCGGGGCAGTACCGGTGCATCCAGCGGGCTCGCCAGCTCGCTTCCGACGTCGAGCGTGTGACCGGATCGAGCACCCCACGCGAGCGCGAGATGGCGAAGCGCTCGTTCGTCGCCGAACTGGCGACGACGCTCGGCTGTCACGAGGCATCCGCTGCTCGTCTCGTCGCCGAGGCCGAGCGGCTCACGGGGCCGCGTCATGCGACGCTCGAGGCGCTGGGGGCGGGCGAGCTCGCACTTGCGCAAGTACGGTCTGTGCTCGAACTCACGCAGGGGCTTCCGGTCGAGGTCGCGGACGCGGTGGAGCTGGTCGCCCTCGACGCGGCATCCGCCGCAGCGACGCGCGGCGTTGTGTCGACAAACGCAGAGCTGCGACGTCGCATGCGGCGCGTGCGCGAGCGACTGCATCCCGAGCCGTTGGCCGAGCGACGAGCGCGCGCCGCCGACGACCGGCGGGTCTGCCTCGATCCGGCTCCCGACGGCATGGCCTGGCTGAGCCTCCACCTCGAGGCCGAGCGGGCGGTCGCGATCGACGCGCGCCTCACCTCGCTCGCGGCGCGTCCTGGCGTGGCCGGGGACACCCGCACATCGCTGCAGCGTGCGGTCGACATCGCCGCCGACCTGCTGCTCGGCGGAGCGCTGCCCGATGACGAGCGCACGCGTGACGGCGCGGCGGCAACCGGCGCGGTCGCGCCGCGCATCAACGTGACGGTGCCCGTGCTGTCGATGCTCGGGCTCGACGACGAGCCCGCCGAGCTCGAGGGCTACGGCCCGATCGACGCCGAGACCGCCCGCGTGCTCACCGCACACGCACCGTCGATGCGCCGCATCCTGGTGCACCCCGAGACCGGCGCGGTGCTGAGCTACGGGCGCGAGACCTACCGCGTGCCGACCGACCTCGCCGGGCTGGTGCGCTTCCGCGACGGGCAGTGCCGGTTCCCGGGATGCTCGCGGCCCGCCACGCACGCCGATCTCGACCACACGAACGCCTTCGCGCGCGGTGGCGCGACCTCCGCGACCAACCTCGCCGCGCTCTGCGAAGGGCACCATCACCTGAAGCACGAGAGCCGGTGGCGGGTGCTGCAGGAGCCCGGCGGCGTGATGCGCTGGACCTCGCCCGCGGGTCACGTGCTGCGAACGCTGCCCGAGCGGCCGTTCCTGCCGGTGGCTGCCGGCGAGGGCATCGATTCGGGGTCGGACGCCGCGTGGCGGATGGCTGAAGGGGTGGAGCGCCCTGGCGATCCGCCGCCGATCCCACCCGATCCGAGCTCGACGATCGACGACGAGTGGCAGGCGCTCCTCGAGCGATGCGAGCCGGTGCCGTTCTGAGGTCGGTGGTGCGCGGCGTGCGGGACCTCCGGTGCATTCGGCATTACCGTCAGGCGCAGGCAGGCACCGACTCATCGCAGGAAGGCGTCACTCGATGGGCGATCGGACAACGGAATCCGAGCCCGGCGCAGGTCTCGCCATCCAACGGGCGCTGGAAGCGGCTCAGCTGCGCGCCGGGGATTCCCTCGGCGGAACGACCGCGTCGGCCGTGACCGAGTGGGAACCGTCCGCCGCTGAAGCGGGCGATCTCGCCGGAGCGGTCGCGGCGACTGATCCGGTCATCCGCGTCGCGGCATCCGCTCGCTCGTCGCGCGCCCCGCTTCGCCCACCTCGATCAGGACGGCACGAGCGGGAAGATCGCCGGCCAGCCGTTGTGCGCATAGACGATGACGCAGAACACGACCGCGTCGAAGATGAGGTGCACGACCAGCACGTACGTGAGCGACTTCGTGAGCTTGAACGTGTACCCCTGGATCAGCACGAACGGGATCGTGAGCAGCGGACCCCACGACTGGTAGCCGAGCTCCCACAGGAACGAGACGAACACGATCGCCTGCAGCAGGTTCGCCTGCCAGGTCGGGAAGTGCCGGCGCAGCAGCGCGAAGACGGTGCAGATGAAGAACAGCTCGTCCCACGTGCCCACGGCGTTGACGCCGACGAAGAGGCGGGCGATCTCGTCGGGCGCGGTGACGGTCGGCCAGTTCTGGTAGACGCCCGACGTGATGAAGTAGAAGGGCAGGATGAGCCAGCCCGCGACCGTCACGGCGACGAGGTAGATCCACTGCGTGCGGGTCCAGCGCCGGCCGGTGCGCCACGGGAAGCGGATGACCCGGTCGCCGTACCAGTACCGCGAGATCACGTAGGGCACGGCAACCGCGGCGCCGAGCACCACGGCGAAGCGCAGCATCGCGGGATAGCTGATGTCGGCCTCGAGCGAGATCGTCGAGATGATCGCCTGCCCGAGCGCGATGAGGAAGAGGTCGGGCAGGAGCCGGCTCGTGCGCCCTGAGCGGTCGGTCAACCACGCCGCGACGAGACCGGCGAGGAGCATCGCGTACCCGGCGAGCGGGAGCAGGAACCCGAACAGCAGCACCGCCGCGCCGCACACCAGCACCGCGGGCACGAGGCCGATCGGATGCGTGCGCACCTCGGTCGGGGCGGCGACGGGAGCGGCGGTCACCGTTCCAGCTTCGCAAGCGGCGTTTCCCGCGGCAAGTGGCGACCCCACGCCGCGGCGTGTCGCACGCGGCGAGTGCGGGCGCGCATGTCGGCCCGACGTGGCACGATCGGGTGCATGACACGGATGCCCCGGCCCTACCCCCATCCGTCGGCCCACGCGGCCATCGTGCCGCCCTACCTGCTGGCGCGCATCGCACGAACCGACGATCCCGCCTACGCGGACGCCGCCGACGCCGCCCGACGTTCCTTGCTCCGCGATGCGCCGCTGCGCGAGTTCCGCGTGGCCGGCGAGCTGCCGTCGTTCATGGGGCCCGAGCGTCCCGTGCGCGACGAGCGACCCGCCGCGGCGCCCGGCACCGCGCCGCAGCCCGACCGGCGCATCTCCGACGCCGAGGGCGACGACAAGCTGCCCGGGCGGCTCGTGCGCCGCGAGGGCCAGCCGCCGAGCGCCGACCCTGCGGTGAACCAGGCCTACGACGGACTCGGCGACACCTTCGAGATGTTCGCGCGCGTCTTCGCCCGCGACTCGATCGACGACGCCGGCATGCCGCTCGAGGCCACCGTGCACTACGGCGACCGCTACGACAACGCATTCTGGGACGGCGAGCGCATGGTGTTCGGCGACGGCGACGGCGACGTGTTCCGCGGGTTCACCGAGTCGATCAGCGTCATCGGGCACGAGCTCGCGCACGGCGTCACCGAGCGCACGGCGCGCCTGCGCTACCAGGGCCAGTCGGGTGCCCTCAACGAGCACGTCTCCGACGTGTTCGGCGCGCTCGTCGAGCAGTACGCGATGGGGCAGGATGCCGCGTCGGCGACGTGGCTCATCGGCGAGGGCGTGTTCACCGACGCCGTGGAGGGTCGCGCCATCCGCTCGATGAAGGAGCCCGGCACCGCGTACGACGACGACGTGCTCGGACGCGACCCCCAACCCGACCACTTCGACCGCTACATCGAGACCGACGAGGACAACGGCGGGGTGCACCTCAACTCGGGCATCCCCAACCGCGCCTTCGCGCTCGCGGCCATCGAGCTCGGCGGGTTCGCGTGGGAGACGGTGGGTCGTATCTGGTACGACGTGCTCACGTCGGGTCGGCTGGAGCCCGACACCGACTTCGCGACGTTCGCGACCGAGACGGTTCGCGCGGCGCGCGAGCGCTACGGGCGCACCTCGCCTGAGGCGCGGGCGGTCGCGAACGGGTGGGAGAGCGTCGGCATCGAGGTGCCGCCGACGTCGTGACCCGCACGGCCGGGTCGGCTTCACGCCCGGGTCGGCTCGGCGGCGCCGGGAGTACGATCGCGGCATGGACGTCATCGTGTCGCGGAGCGGCGGCCTGGCGGGCCTGCGGCTCACGTGGGAGGTGCGCGTCGACGAGCAGCCCGACGCCGACGACTGGTACCTCCTCATCGAGGAGATCCCCTGGAGCCAGCCCCCGCCCGTGCCGCCTGAGCCCGACCGGTTCGTCTACCGGATCCGGTGCGCGCCGCACGAGGCGACGCTCGCCGAGCGCCAGCTCACCGGGCCGTGGCGGAAGCTGGTCGACCGGGTGCAGGAGACGACGGAGCCGGAGCGGAGAGCCGCACCACGCCGAGCGCGATGAGGCCCTGCGCGGCGAGGTACGTCGACATGACCGTGAGGTCGTGCAGAGAGAACTCGTAGCCCGGCAGGAAGCGCCCGAGCGCGAGCACCGAGTCGGACACCACGAACAGTGCGCCGCCCAGCGCGACGACGCCCCCGACCCCGCCGGCCAGCGCCGCCATCGCGCCGAGCACGAGCCCGTAGATCGCGACGGGCACGAACAGCACGCCGAGGTCGGGTCCGAGCAGGGCGAGGAATGCGGCGTACCAGGCGACGTAGACGACCGTCCACAGCGGGAGGCGCCGGCCGCGGGGACGCAGCCGGAGGAACAGCACGATGTACGCCACGTGCCCGACAAGGAACAGGCACAGCCCGACGACGAAGAGCAGCTGGCCCGGGAACGACAGTGCGACGTCGCCACCCCACGACAGCGCGATCGCCAGCAGCAGGAGGCCGATCGTCCGGCCGCGCAGCGGCCGGGCGACCATCATCACCGCGAGCGCGAGCAGCGGCATCAGGAGGGCCTTCGTCGCGGTGACCGCCCATGCGGGCCCGGTGTAGAGCAGGACGAGGTGCGCGGCCGACAGCACCAGGTAGGGCAGGAAGGCCGGCAGGAGCCGGCGGCGGTCGCCGGAATCGGGGCGGGAATCGGTCACGTCGTCGTGCCTCTCGGGGTCGGGTCCTCCCGATCGTAACGGGCGTCGGCCCGGCAGCTGCGCCGAGGCCCCCTACGAGCCGCAGCGGGCATGGCGAAGGCCGGCGGGAACGTCGCCCGCCGGCCTTCGCCCGGTTCGCTGGGGCTCAGCTCACGCCGAGCAGGTCGATCACGAAGATCAGGGTCTTGCCGCTGAGCTGGTGGCCACCGCCCGCGGGGCCGTAGGCCTTCTGCGGGGGCACGATGAGCTGGCGGCGACCGCCGACCCGCATGCCCGGGATGCCCTCCTGCCAGCCGGCGATGAGAGCCTGCAGCGGGAAGTTGATGGACTGCCCGCGGCTCCACGACGAGTCGAACTCGTCGCCGGTGTCGTACTCGACGCCGAGGTAGTGCACATCGACGGTCGAGCCCGGGGTGGCCTCGGGGCCGTCGCCGACGACGATGTCCTCGATGACGAGCTCGACGGGGGCCGGGCCCTCGGGGGCGTCGACCTCGGGCTTGCTGTTGGTGTCAGTCATGCGTTCCATCCAACTGGAGACGGCCGTCGCGGACAACCGTCCACCCTCCTCTTGCGCTGACTGCGAACAGCCTGCACGCTGGAATCCGGAGAACTCGTCGCCCGGTAGAGATGTCGGCATTGCCACACCACAAGGCGGCGAGTTTCCTTGTGTACGGGAGCCGTCAGCCGTCCATGAGCCGGGAGCGGATCAGGAAGCGCACGCCCTCCGGCGCCTCCACCGAGAATCCGCTGCCCCGGCCGGGCACCACGTCGACGACGAGGTACGTGTGCCGCCAGTAGGCGAACTGCTCGGCGCTCATCCAGAACGGCGCCACACGAGCATCGCCGCCGCCGCCGGCGCCGTCGCCGCCGGGCCCGAGGTCGAGCTCGCCGAGGAGCACGTCGGCGTCGCCGGTGAGGAACTCCCCCGCGGGGTAGCACATCGGGGCGCTGCCGTCGCAGCATCCGCCCGACTGGTGGAACATGAGGGGGCCGTGCTTCGCCCAGAGCCGGTCGAGGAGCACCGCCGCCGCGGGTGACAGCTCCACCCGCGGCGACGACTCCCCACCGATCGTGACGGACGCGACGACACCGTGGGCCAGGCGTGCCAGGGACATCGGTCCGCTCCGATCAGAAGAACCCGAGCGGATTCTCGCTGTAGCTGACGAGGAGGTTCTTCGTCTGCTGGTAGTGGTCGAGGGCCTGCTTGTTGTTCTCGCGTCCGATGCCCGAGGATTTGTAGCCGCCGAACGCCGCACCCGCGGGGTACGCGTGGTAGTTGTTCACCCACACGCGGCCGGCCTGGATGTCGCGGCCGGCGCGGTAGGCCTCGTTGCCATTGCGGCTCCAGACGCCGGCGCCGAGCCCGTAGAGCGTGTCGTTCGCGATCGCGATCGCGTCGTCGTAGTCGCGGAAGCTCGTGACCGCGACGACCGGCCCGAAGATCTCCTCCTGGAAGAGCCGCATGCGGTTCTGGCCCTCGAAGATCGTCGGCGCGACGTAGTAGCCCTCGCTGAGGTCGCCGCCGAGGTCGACCCGCTCGCCGCCGAGCAGCAGCTTCGCGCCCTCCTGCTTGCCGATGTCGATGTAGCTCAGGATCTTCTCGAGCTGGTCGTTCGACGCCTGCGCGCCGACCTGGGTCTCGGTGTCGAGCGGGTTGCCCTGCTTCGCCAGCTTGGTGCGCTCGATCGCATCGTCGAGGAAGGTGTCGTAGATGGACTTCTGGATCAGCGAGCGGCTCGGGCAGGTGCAGACCTCGCCCTGGTTGAACGCGAACAGGCTGAAGCCCTCGAGCGCCTTGTCGTAGAACGAGTCGCGGCGGTCGGCGACCGACTCGAACACGATGTTCGGGCTCTTCCCGCCGAGCTCGACGGTCGACGGGATGATGTTGTTCGACGCGTACTGCAGGATGAGCCGGCCGGTCGTCGTCTCGCCCGTGAAGGCGATCTTGCGGATGCGGTTCGACGACGCGAGCGGCTTGCCGGCCTCGACGCCGAAGCCGTTCACGACGTTGAGGACGCCGGCCGGGAGCAGGTCGGCGATGAGCTCGACGAGCACGAGGATCGATGTCGGCGTCTGCTCGGCCGGCTTCAGCACGACCGCGTTGCCTGCCGCGAGCGCCGGCGCGAGCTTCCACACGGCCATGAGCAGCGGGAAGTTCCACGGGATGATCTGCCCGACGACGCCGAGCGGCTCCTGGAAGTGGTATGCGACGGTGTCCTCGTCGAGCTGCGTGAAGCTGCCCTCCTGCGCCCGGACGAGGCTGGCGAAGTAGCGGAAGTGGTCGCTCGCGAGCGGCAGGTCGGCGTTGAGCGGCTCCCGCACGGACTTGCCGTTGTCCCACGTCTCGGCCACCGCGAGCAGCTCGCGGTGCTGGTCGATGCGGTCAGCGATGGCGTTCAGGATGCCCGCGCGGTGCGCGGCGCTCGTGCGGCCCCACGCGGGGGCCGCCTTGTGCGCGGCATCCAGTGCCGCGTCGATGTCCGCGGCGGTGCCGCGGGCGACCTCGGTGAACGGCTTGCCGTTCACGGGCGAGATGTTCTCGAAGTAGGCGCCTTCGGCGGGCTTCACCCACTCGCCGCCGATGAAGTGCTCGTAGCGCGGCTTGAACTCGATCAGTGCGCCGGCGGTGCCGGGCGCGGCGTACACGGTCATCGTGTCTCCTCGACGTCGTCGTCTGTGCCCGAAGCGGGCGCTGCCACGCTAGGCGCGCACGGGTTGCCGCCCCGTTGCCCGAGGGTTGCAAGGACGTTGCAACGGGCTCAGCGCAGTGCGGCCTCGATGCGCTCGAGGTGCGCGACGACGGAGGCGCGTCGCGGCGAGCGCGGCGGCAGCACCCCGAGGAGCGCCCGCCAGACCTCGGCGTCGTAGCGGCACTCGTCGCGCTCGGCGTAGGCGGCGAGCACCTCGGGCGAGGCATCCGACAGCATGGATTCGCGCAGTCGCCCGGCGAGCTCGTCGCGCAGCCCCCACGATGCCGGGCGCCGTCGAGGCGGGCAGCACGGGGCCCGCGTAGCGCTCGGCGGCGCGCTTCAGCGAGCCCTGCGTGAGCAGCTTCGCCACGGATGCCGCGTCGAGGTCGACCTCGCGACCGAGGCGGTAGGGACGCGACTCGAGCGGCGGCTCCCCCGCGCCCTCGAGCACGCGACGGAGGCGCACGAGCTCGGCGCGGAGCGTGACGGGCGACGCCTCGGTCTCGTAGACGAGGCTCGCGAGGCGCTCGGCGCCGAGGCCGCGCGGATGCCACGCCAAGAGCGTGAGGATCTCGGCGTGCCGCGGGCTCAGCTCCACCGCGCCGAGTCGCGGACGACGCTCGCCGAGCACCGTGAGCGGCGTGCGCGTCGGACGCGGCGTGGGCACGGCGGTCATGCGCGACCGGCGAAGCGTCGCGCGCACCGTGGACTCGAGGCTCGCGATGCGCAGCTCCGCCTCGACGGCGGCGACCGTCGCCTGCACGAGCGAGAGGGTGTGCGGCGCGACGGCGTGGTCGGTGCCCGTGATGTCGATGACGCCGAGGAGCTCGCCGCTGGCCGGGTCGTGCACGGGCGCCGCGGTGCAGCTCCACGGGTGCACGATCCGGTTGTAGTGCTCGGCGCCCCGGATCTGCACGGCGCGGTCGAGCTGCAGGGCCGTGCCGGGCGCGCTCGTGCCGACGCTCGCCTCCGACCAGTCGGCGCCGGCGATGAACAGCATGTCCTCGGCGCGTCGACGGAGCCCGGGGTCGCCCTCGACCCAGAGCAGCCGGCCGTGCTCGTCGCCCACGGCGACCACGAGGCCCGCGTCGTCGGCGCCGTCGACGAGCAGCCGGCGGATGACGGGCAGCACGGGCGCGAGCGCATGCGAGGCGCGGTACTCGCGGAACTCGTCCTCGTCGAGCTCGACCCGCGGCAGCGCGTGGTCGGGATCGATCTGCCCGCGGAGGGCCCGCTCCCACGACTCCCGCACGACGGGGCGGAGGGTGGGCGGCACGGTGCCGGTGGCGATCGCCGTCTCCTGGGCGCGCAGCAGCCGGTCGCGCAGGTCGTGCAGGTCGTAGCCCTGCGGATGCCGCGGCACGGGCATGCCGTCTCCGATCGCCGTCGATTCCGGATGCCGTCATCATAGTCGCGGCATCCGGGCGGCATCGGGGCGTGCGGTCAGCCCAGCAGCGCTGCGCGATCCGCCACGACGGCCCGCAGGAGCGCATCCTCGTCGACCGACGAGCGGAGCCCGGACCGCCCGGTGACGAGCCGCTGGCGCGTGAACGCCAGGTGCGTGGCATCCGTGATCAACCGCCGCATCTCGGCGGTGCGCGGCGGCGTCTGCTGCCTCGCCCACGCGCGCGCCTGCCGCCGGCCCGCCGGCGTGGCGAGCATCTGCACCTCGGCCGGGCTGAACCAGCCGGCCGCGCCGTACTCGGCGAGTCGTGTGCGCGTGACCCTGACCTCCTCGCGCCGGAGGAACACGGTCACGAGTATGAAGCCGATGAAGATCGGCACCTGAACGGTGAAGTACAGGCCGATCGCGTCGTCGGCGAACGCGAGCGAGCCGTTCCAGAGCGCGTGCAGCAGGATCGCGCCGGTCAGGCCGAGGAGGAACCAGCCGATCACGCCCGCGCCGCCGCCGCGTCGGGCGCCGATGCCGATGGCGATGCCCGTGCAGGCGGTGAACAGCACGTGCGCGAACGGCGAGAAGATGCCACGCACGACGAAGGTCGCGCCGAGCTCCTCCGCGCCGCCCTCGATGAGCGCGGCCCCGAAGTAGAGGATGTTCTCGGTGAACGCGAACCCCGCGGCGACCGTCGCGCCGTAGACGAGCCCGTCGACCGGACCGTCGAAGTGCGACCGCGAGAAGGCGAAGATGAGCAGCACGCCGATGCCCTTCGCCGTCTCCTCGACGATGGGCGCCTGCACGACGGCCTGCATCGCCTCGTCGAGCGTCGCGCCCGACTCGGCGTACGCGACGGCGAGCTGGATGCCGAGGTCGACGACGAGGGCGAAGGCGACCGAGACGGCGGCACCCCAGAGGAACGCGAACCAGAGCGCCCATCGCGGCTCGGGCTCCCAACGGTCGACCCACCGGATGGTCAGCAGCACGACCGCGAGCGGCAGGAGCGCGAGCGCCGCGCCGAGGGCGACGGTGGGCACCCCGAGCGCGAGCGCGAGGTAGCCGACCACGAGCAACCCGACCGAGCCGGCGATCACGATGCCGGTGACGGCGAACGCGATGCCGCCGGTGCGCCTCTTAGGGGGCGGGGCCGACCACAACGGGGGCGCGGGCGACGGGTTCGGCGGCGGAGGCTGCAGCGGCACGGTGCTCACTCGCGCAGCATACCGAGCGGGTGCGTCAGCGGCCGGATGCCTCGAACATGACGCCCGGGTTGAGGATGCCGGTCGGGTCGAACAGCGCCTTGATCCCCCGCTGCAGCTCGAACGAATCCTCGCCCAGCTCGTCGGCGAGCCAGCGTCGCTTCAGGATGCCGACGCCGTGCTCGCCCGTGAGCGTGCCGCCGAGCGCGACCGCCGCGCGGAACATCTCGTCGGCCGCCGCCCAGACGTGCGCGGGAACCTCGTCTCCGGTGAAGACGAAGTTCGGGTGCAGGTTGCCGTCGCCCGCGTGCGCGAGCGTCGGGATCTCCACGCCGTGGCGCCGACCGATCTCCTCGATCGCGCGGAACATCTCGGGGAGGCGCGAGCGCGGCACGGCGACGTCCTCGATGAGCACCTGTCCCGATGCGGCGAGCGCCGGGTGCATCGAGCGACGGATCGCGAGGAGCCGCTCGCCCGTCGCGGCATCCGTCGACACCGTGACCCGGCCGCCGGCGCCCGCGAACGCCTCGCCGATGCGCGCCGCCTCGGCGACGGACGCCCCGCCGTCGCTCTGCGCGACCAGGAACGCCTCGTCGGGCGCGAGCGACTCGAGGGGCGTGCCGGCGAGCTCCTCGGGTCCGAGGTGCGCCGCGACCCGGGCGAGGCCGGCCGCGTCGATGAGCTCGAGCACTGCGGGCCTGATGCGCGCGGCGGTGACGGCGGCGGATGCCGCGGCGGCCGCCTCGACGTCGGGGAACACCGCCGCGACCGTTACCACGTCGCCGGGCGTCAGGGGCCGCAGCCGCAGCGTCGCCTCGACGATGACGCCGAGCGTGCCCTCGGAGCCGACCATGAGCGCCGTGAGGTCGTAGCCCGTGACGCCCTTCACGGTGCGGTGCCCGGTGCGCAGCAGGCGTCCGTCGGCGAGCACGACGGCCAGCCCGAGCACGGCCTCGCGCGTGACGCCGTACTTCGCGCACAGGAGGCCGCCGGCGTTCGTCGCGATGTTGCCGCCGATCGACGAGATCGCGCGGCTCGCCGGGTCGGGCGCGAACCAGAGTCCGAGCGGTGCGAGCGCGGCGTTGAGGTCGCCGTTGAGCACGCCCGGCTCGACGACGGCGAGCTCGTCGGCCTCCGAGACCTCGAGGATCCGGTTCATGCGCGTCACGTCGAGCACGATCGCACCCGGGCTCGCGAGCGCCCCGCCCGCGAGGCCCGTGCCCGCGCCGCGCGGCACGACGGGCGTGCCGGTGGCGTGCGCGAGGCGCATGACGGCCTGCACGTCGTCGACGGATGCCGCGTGCACGACCGCCAGCGGCGGGGTCGCGCTGCGCCAGCCCGACTTGTCCTCGCGCGTCGCGTCGAGCACGGCGGGGTCGGTGATGACGGATGCCCCGAGGGCGTCCTGGAGGCGGGCGAGCACGTCGGTCGGCATCCGACCACGCTAGCCGCTGCGCCCGGCCGGCCGTGTCGGCGGGGCTCCATCGCGCATCGGAGGCCATGTCCGATTCCCGCTGGTCGATGTCGGTGCCGCGTGCGAGGCTGGACGCATGACCCCGCCGAACGCCACCGCCACGCGGCCCGCCGATCCCCTCGCCGACCCCGTGTTCGCCGAGCGGTACCGCGCCATGCGCGCCCGCGACGCACGATTCGACGGCCAGTTCATCACGGGCGTGCACTCGACCGGCATCTACTGCCGGCCGAGCTGCCCGGCGGTCTCCCCCAAGGCCACGAACGTGAGCTTCTACCTCACCGCTGCGGCGGCGCACGAGGCGGGGCTGCGCGCCTGCAAGCGCTGCCTGCCCGACGCGGTCCCCGGCTCCCCCGAGTGGGACCTGCGCGACGACCTCGCCGCACGCGCCATGCGGCTCATCGCCGACGGCGTGGTCGAGCGCGAGGGCGTGCCGGGCCTCGCCGCGCGTCTCGGCTACACGCCGCGCCACCTCACCCGCGTGCTCACCGCCGAGCTCGGCGCCGGGCCCCTTGCGCTCTCGCGAGCGCACCGGGCGCAGACGGCGCGTGCACTGCTCACCTCCACGTCACTGCCCGTCGCCGATGTCGCGTTCGCGTCGGGGTTCGGCAGCATCCGCCAGTTCAACGACACGATCCGCGCGGTGTACGAGCGCAGCCCGCTCGAGCTCCGGGCGACGGCGCGTCTGCGCGATCGCGGGCTCGCGGCGCCCGTCGCGCACGCCGGCGGCGACGACGGGGTCGCGCCGGGCTCGGTGCCGGGCGCCGAGGCCGACCCGCACGGCGGACTCGTGCGACTGCGGCTGCCCGCCCGGGCGCCCTTCGACGCGGCGGGCGTGTTCACCTGGCTCGGTACGCGCGCGCTCGACGGCGTCGAGGAGGCGGGCGCGCTGCACTACCGGCGCACGCTCCGGCTCCCCGGCGGGCCGGCGCTCGTGGGGTTCGAGTCCGGCGGCGACGTCGACGCCCCCTCGATCGACGTCGAGGCGCGCCTCGCGACGCTCGCCGACCTGCCGCCACTCGTCGCCCGCGTGCGACGACTGTTCGACCTCGACGCCGACGCCGTGGCGATCGACGAGGCCCTCGCGGCCGACCCGCGCCTCGCGGCATCCGTCGCCGCCGTCCCCGGCATCCGCGTGCCCGGATGCCTCGATCCGCACGAGCTCGTCTTCCGGGCGCTCATCGGACAACAGGTCTCGGTGAAGGCCGCCCGCACGGCGCTCGTGCGCCTCGCCGCCGAGCTCGGCGAGCACGTCGGCGACGGACCGTCGGTGCTCTTCCCCACGACGGCGGCGATCGCCGAGGAGGGCGAGCGCGTGCTCCGCGGCCCCGCCGCGCGCATCCGCACGATCGTCGACGTCGCCCGCCGGCTCGAGCACGGCGACCTCGTGGTGTCGGCCGACCGCGAGCGCGAGGAGCTCGCGCGCGACCTCCTCGCGGTGCCGGGGATCGGGCCGTGGACCGCGGGGTACGTGTCGATGCGCGTCACCCGTGCGCCCGACGTGCTGCTCACGAGCGACCTCGTGCTGCGCTACGGCGCCGCCGCGCTCGGGCTGCCGTCCGACGCGGCCGCGCTCGCGGCCGAGGGTGTCCGCTGGGCACCGTGGCGCAGCTACGCGTCGATGCACCTCTGGCGCGCCGCGCCCTAGACGTCCGATGTCTGCGCCGGTTCGCGCTACGATGCCGGAATGGCGGTCACCGACGAAGCGATCCTGCGCATCAAGGAGATGATCATCGCGGGCGACCTCGCCCCCGGCGATCGGCTCCCGCCCGAGAAGGAGCTCAGCGAGCGGCTCGGGCTCTCGCGGTCGTCGCTGCGCGAGGCCGTGAAGGCGCTGGAGGTCATCCGCGTGCTCGACGTGCGGCGCGGCGACGGCACGTACGTCACGAGCCTCGAGCCGCGCCTGCTGCTCGAGGCGATGTCGTTCGTGGTCGACCTGCACGACGACCAGTCGGTGCTCGAGATCTTCGCGGTGCGCCGCATCCTCGAGCCCGCGGCATCCGCCCTCGCGGCCCGCAACGCCGACGAGGAGGCCGTCGCACAGTTGCGCGAGGTCGTCGCGAGCGTCGACCAGGCCGCCGACGTCGAGAGCCTCGTCGAGCACGACCTCGAGTTCCACC
Organism: Agromyces sp. NPDC057865; assembly: GCF_042796995.1. NCBI lineage: Bacteria > Bacillati > Actinomycetota > Actinomycetes > Micrococcales > Microbacteriaceae > Agromyces > Agromyces sp. NPDC057865. Next base: position 85,023 of record NZ_JBHVMJ010000004.1, read on the forward strand.
GCGGCATCGCCGAGGCGACCGGCAACACCTACCTCGCGAGCCTCATCGACTCGCTGTCGAGCCACACGGTGCGGGCGCGCATCTGGCGCGGCATCACCCAGGAGAACGCCGTCGGCCGCACCCTGCAGGAGCACCACGCCATCCTCGACGCGATCTCGGCCGGCGACGCCGACCTCGCCTCCGCGCTGACCGTCGTGCACGTGTCGGGCGTGGAGCAGTGGCTCCGCAGCGCCCTCTGAGCGCGCGCCTCGCCTGACACGCAGGTGTGCCCGGCGACCGAGGTCGGTCGCCGGGCACACGCTGTTCAGCGGATCAGCGGAACGTGGCGGTGAGCGCCTGCAGCGCCTCCACGAGCTCGGCACTCGCCGCGCCCTTCCGAACGGCGTTGTCGAGCTGCGCGATCACGGCCCGGCGCGACGCGGGCGAGTCGGCGAGGTCCTCCGCCTGCTCGACGCGCTTCCGCACGTCGTCCGCGACGTCGCCGGTGAGGTCGCCCACCTGCTCGGCGCGATCGATGAGCCAGTGGACCGTCGAGAACCCGGCGCCGTCCGAAATCCGGTAGGTCTCACCGCCCTCCACGTCGAACCGGATGGTGTGGCCGTCGAGGTCGCCGTCATAGTCCGCCACCGCTTCGAACCGCACTTCGTCGCCGTTCGAGTCCGTCACCTTCATGCGGGCGAGGTCGGTGCCCTTGAGGGTGACGGTCTGCGAGACGTCGGGGGTCAGCACGGCCTCGGTGAGGTCGCCGCCGGCCCACGCGATGTCGACCCCGACGTCGCCGCGAGCCCGCAGGCCCGTCACCGAGCCGGTGCCCCAGACCTCCGGCATCGCCGGCAGGAGTTCGATGGCGTCGCCCTGGGACTGCAGGAGCATCTCGGTCGCGCCGGCGGTGCCGCCGAAGTTGCCGTCGATCTGGAACGGCGGGTGCGCATCCCACAGGTTGTCGTACGTGCCCTGCTTCAGCAGGGTGCTGTACAGGACGTGTGCGCGGTCGCCGTCGCGGACCCGCGCCCAGAAGTTCAGCTTCCAGGCCATGGACCACCCCGTCGAGGAGTCGCCGCGCGTGTTCAGCGTGACCTTCATCGCGTCGACGAGCGCATCCTCCTCGGCGCTCCGCCCGGCCACGACCTGGTCACCGGGGTGCAGGGCGTAGAGGTGGTTGGTGTGGCGGTGGCTCCCGTCGCCCGTGAAGTCGATGGCGATGGGGTTCTGCCACTCCTGCAGCTGACCGCCCTGGTAGGTGCGGCCGCCCTGCGTGTACGTGCCCTTGGGCGCGATCTGCAGGCCGAGCATGCCGTCCTTCGCCGTGGCGATCTCGTCCAGGTACCCGTCCTCGGCGGCGCGCCCTTCGAGACCAACGGCGGCGTCGGCCGCGTCGAGTCGGTCGCCGAGCACGTCGTGGGCCTCGATCACGTCCTCGAAGAGGCCGCTCACCACGGACTGCGGCTCCGTCGCGCCGGCCGAGTACGGTCCGTGCTCGGGCGAGTACGAGGGGCTCACGACGAGCTTGTTGCTCTTCGTGTCGAGCACGAGGGTGTCCACCCAGAACAGGGCCGCGTCGCGGAGGAGGTCGTAGTGCTCCGCGAGGAAGTCGACGTCCTTCGTGTACAGGTAGTGCTCCCACACGTGCTGCGCGAGCCAGGCGCCGTCCTCGGGGCTGAAGAAGGCCGAGGATGTCGCGGGCGCGGTGTTGCCCCAGGTGTTGTTCTCGTGCCAGGTCGTCCACCCGCGCGTGCCCTCGCCGAAGACCCGCTCGACGCCCTCCGTGCCACGCGGCACGAGGCTGTCGATGTAGCTGATCAGCGGTTCGGTGAGCTCGGAGAGGTTCGTCTGCTCGGCCAGCCAGTAGTTCATCTGCAGGTTGATGTTCGCGTGGTAGTCGCTGGCCCATGGCGGGTTGGTGCCGTAGGCCCAGATGCCCTGCAGGTTCGCCGGGAGCGACCCCTCGCGCGACGACGCGATGAGCAGGTATCGGCCGAACTGGTAGTACAGCGTCTCGAGGTACAGGTTCTCGTCGGCGGTGTTGGTGCCGTCGCGGTACCCCTTGAGCAGCTGCGGCGTCGTCTTCGAGGTCGCGGATGCCACGTTGCCGAGGTTCAGCTCCACGCGGTCGTAGAGGGCCGAGTAGTCGGCGAGGTGCGTCTCGTACAGCGCGTCGAAGCCCTTGGCGGATGCCGCGTCGATGCGCTCCTCGACCTCGGGGAGCGGGTCCTGGCCGTCGAAGTAGTTGTTCAGCGGGTCCTCGCCCGGGTAGGGCTCGTCTGCGGTGATGTCCTCCTGGTAGTTGGTGTTCGTGGTGGTGAGCAGCACGACCGAGTCGGCGTCCTCGACGCGGATCGCGTTGCCGGACTTCACGAGCTTCGCGTGCTCGCCCTGCGGGATCACCTGGAGCTGCTGGGCGTAGTGCAGGGCGTCGTTGAACCGGTTGACGTCGTCGGCCGCCTGGTTGTGGCCGCCGACCCAGCCGGTCGCGGTGATGGTGTCGCCCTCGACCGTGAGCTTCTGCGGGTCGATGGGCTTGATCGAGAACGCCTGCGTGATCGCCCCGGGCTCGGAGGCGGTGAAGCGGATCGCCATGACCTGGTCGGGGTTCGAGACGAAGTACTCGCGCTCGAAGTCGACGCCGTCGCGCGTGTACGAGACCGAGGCCTTGCCGCCGTCGAGGTCGAGCTCGCGGCGGTAGTCGGTGACGGGGTCCTCCTCCTCGACGGGTGCGGTGGGCAGCACGTCGATCTCCGACATCTGCGGCTGCTGGCTGAGCTGCGAGAGCGCCGTGACCGTCATGCGGAACGCATCGTACGTACCGGGCACGTCGACCTCGAACTGCTTGTAGGCCTTGCGCTCGGAGCCGAAGCCCGCGTTGTCGACGGTGTCGATGAGCACCCAGGCGCCGGTGCCCGCCTTGCCGTAGAGCTTCCAGGTCTTGAAGTCGCGCCCGGGCACGTCGTTGCCGGTGGCGAGCCGGTAGGTCGTCACCGCGAACGGCGCCGTGTACGACCAGTCGACCGTGTACGGGTTGGCCTCGGTGATCTGCCCGGCGCCGTCGGCGTACATCTTCGTGCCGGTGTCACCGTCGAACAGGGACGGTGAGCGTTCGGCCGCGTTGCCGGGGTGCTCTCGGCTGGCGGTGGAGCTGACGAACTTCGGCGCGCCGCTCCCGGGGATCGGCACGTCGATCTCCGACATCTGCGGGTCGCCGTTGCCTGCGGTCGCGGTCACCGACATCCGGTACTGGTCGTACGAGCCGGGCACGTCGAGGGTGAACGACTTGTAGGTCTGCCTGGCGGAGCCGAACGCGGCATCCGTCACCGTGTCGACGACGACCCAGGAGCCGTCGCCCTTCCTCGCGGAGAGCACCCAGCTCGTGAAGTCGCGGTTCGGGCTGTCGTTGCCCGTCGCGAGCCGGTACGTCGCCGCGTCGAACGCCTTCGAGTACGACCACTCGACCTCGTACGGCTTGGCCGTGCTCGGGGCGCCGAACTTGTCGGCGTACATCTTCGTCTGCGTGGTGCCGTCGAACAGCGACCGTGTCGTCTCGCCGGCGTTGTTCGGGTTCGTGTAGTTCGCCGAGTACCCGGCGATCTCGATGACGTCGCCCGAGTTCATGACGATGGAGCTCAGCTGCCGGTAGCTGCCGAAGTTCGCCTTGTCGCCGACGAGCTGGTTGACGACGCCCGTGATCTCGTTCATCTTCGCCGAGCTCGGCGTCGTCGCGGGCGTGATGTTGCCGTTGGCGTCGACCGTCGCCGGGGCGGTCTCGTCCCACGCTGCCTGGATGAGGTCCTGGGCCTTCGTGATGTTGGCCGCGTTCTCCTCCGACGTCTTCGAGCTGAACCCGCCGTCGTAGGCCGGGTTCTGCCCCGGCCCGCCGGTCCAGTACGTGTGGTCGTTGATGATGATCTCGTCGCTGTCGACGCCGCCGAGGATGCTGGCGCCGAGGAAGCCGTTGCCGAGCGGGATGCTCTCCTTCTCCCAGGCTCCCGCCTTGTCGTTGGCCGGTCCCGCGGGTGCGGCGTACCAGGCCTTCAGCGCCGGCTGCTCGCCGAACGGCGGGGATTCCTCCGCTGCAGCGGGCGGCGTGCCCAGTGCGACGACAGCGCCCGCGGTCAGTGCGAGGGCGAGCGAACCCGAGATCCACCTCCTCCCGCGTCGTCTCGCGCCGAGCGCGGCGGTCCCATCCGTATGCAGTCGATCTGATGTCAGCACAGTTCTCTCTCCATTGATCGGGCACGGCGAAGCGAGCCGGGTCGCGTTCCCAACTGGTTGGATGCGTCACCGCAGCGCGCGGTGTGAGTGGTGCATCACGACAGCGGGGCATCCGAGCCGCTGCGCGGGATCAGGGGAGGAATCCTCCATCGCTCGACATGGGACTGGACATGGAAGAGGCGGGGTGCCTTGGACACCCCGCCTCTGCTCGCTCACTCGTAGAGGACGGCCTGGATCTCGTCGTCGTCGATGTTCGACACGTCGTACCAGTAGAAGCCGGTGTCGATCGTCTTCGGCAGCTCCTTGCCGTCGATCGCCTCGACGGCGGCCTTCACCGTCTCGTAGCCGATGCCGACCGGGTTCTGCGTGATCGCACCGAGCATGAGCCCGTCGCGGATCGCGTCCATCTGCGCCTTGCCCGAGTCGAAGCCGACGACGACGAGCTGCGTCGGGTCGATGCCGAGCTCCTTGACCGCCTGCACGACGCCGATCGCCGACCCCTCGTTCGAGCCGTAGATGCCCTTGAGGTCGGGGTTCGCCGCGATGATCGCCTTGGCGAGGTCGGCCGACTTGGCCTGGTCGCCGCCGCCGTACTGGATGTCGACGATCTCGATGTTCGGCTCGTTCTCCTCCATGTAGTCGACGAAGCCGTCGCGGCGCTGCTGGCCGGTCACGGACGTCTGGTCGTGCACGACGAGCGCGACCTTGCCCTCGTGGCCGACGGCCTCCGCCATGTGCTCGGCCGCCTCGGCGGCCGCGGCGAGGTTGTCGGTCGCGGCGGTCGTCAGCGGGATGTCGCTGTCGACGCCGGAGTCGAAGGCGATGACCGGAATGCTCTGGTCCTTCGCCTGCTGCAGCAGCGGGCCGGCCGCCTGGCTGTCGAGCGCGGCGAAGCCGATCGCCGCCGGGCTCTTGTCGAGGGCGGTCTGCAGCATCTGGATCTGCTGGTCGACGTCGGCCTCGGTGTCGGGGCCCTCGAAGGTGATCTCGACGTCGAACTCCTCGGCGGCCTGCTCCGCGCCCGCCTTCACGGCCTGCCAGAACTGGTGCTGGAATCCCTTCGAGATGAGGGCGACGTACGGCTTCTCGCCGTCGGCGGCCGCGGAGCCGCCCCCGTCGCTCGCGCAGCCGGCGAGGACGAGCGCCGCAGCCGCGAGGCCGACGACGGCCCCGATCGTGCGCTTCTTGAACATGGTCACTCCCTTGTGTCGGTGGTTCGGTGTTGGTGCTGTGTTGCGGATGATCCGGGGTGGGGTCCCGGTGGTCTCAGGCCCGCCGGCGGCGAAGCATGTCGAGGTAGACGGCGATCAGGATCACGATGCCGACCGCGACGGACTGCCATTCCTGCGGGACCGAGATGATGCGGAGGCCGTTGGTGAGCACGGCCATGATGAGGGCGCCGATGACGGTGCCGACGATGGAGCCCTTGCCGCCTTGCAGCGAGGTGCCGCCGATGACGACGGCGGCGATCGCCTCGAGCTCGAGGCCCATGCCGCCCGTCGGCTGCGCCGACGAGAGGCGGGACGCCGAGAGCACGCCGGCCAGGCCGACGAAGAGGCCGGCCATCGTGTAGATGATGATCTTCCAGCGGCGCACGTTCACGCCCGACAGCTCGGTCGCGGCCTCGTTCGAGCCGATCGAGAAGGCGTATCGGCCCACGATCGTCTTCGACAGGAGCAGCGCGGCCACGACGATCATGACGATGAAGATCACGACGCCGAGCGGGAAGCGCAGCCCCGGGATGATCGACAGGTTCATGATCTGCTGGAACTCGGGGGTGTCGTTGAAGTAGATCGGCTTCGTGCCCGAGATGACCAGCGACAGGCCCGCGGCGATGAGCATCATGCCGAGCGTCGCGATGAACGGCGGGATGCCGAAGATCGAGATGTTCACGCCGTTGACCAGTCCGATGAGCGCACCGAACAGGATCGTCGCGATCACGCCCGCCCAGAGCGGCCAGCCCCAGTACGTGAGGAACACGCCGGCCATGACGCCGCAGAGCACCATGCCCGTGCCGATCGACAGGTCGATGCCGCCCGTGATGATGACGAACGTCGTGCCGAGCGCGAGGATGCCCGTGACGGTCGCCGCGGTCAGGATCGAGATGAGGTTGTTCGCGGTGAAGAAGTGCGAGCTCGCGAACGAGAAGAACACGACGATGACGATGAGGCTCGCCGCTGCGAGCAGCTGCTGCAGCGAGCCGCGCAGCCGCGCGAACCGGGGTGTGCCGGCCTCGACCGCGGCATAGGCCGACGTCGAGGGCGTCTCGGTCGTCGGGGTGGTGGTGGGGCTCATGCGATGGTCCCTTCGGCGCTGAAGCGGGTGGCGTAGTCCATGACGTTCTCCTGGGTGGCGTCGGCGTTGTCGAGGACGGCGGTGAGCCGTCCCTCGGCCATGACGGCGATGCGGTCGGCGAGGCGGAGCACCTCGGGCAGCTCGGAGGAGATCATGACGATCGCCTTGCCCTGATCGGCGAGCTCGCGCAGCAGGATGTAGATCTCCTCCTTGGCGCCCACGTCGATGCCGCGCGTCGGCTCGTCGAAGATGAGGACGTCGCAGTCCTTCGCGAGCCACTTGGCGATGACGACCTTCTGCTGGTTGCCGCCCGAGAGGTTGCGCACGAGCTGCGCGGTCGACGGGGTCTTGATGCGGAGCTTCCGCACGTACTCCCGGCCGGTCGCCTCGATGCGGCCGCTCCTGACGAATCCGAGGGCGCCCACGTAGTCGCGGAGCGACGCGAGCACGATGTTCTCGCGCACGCTGCGCTCGAGGAGGACGCCGAGCTGCTTGCGGTCCTCGGAGAGGTAGCCGATGCCGAGGCGCGCGGCATCCGCCGGGTTCTGGATGTTGACCTCGCGGCCGCGCACGGAGACCGCGCCCGCGTCGCGGCGGTCGGCGCCCACGATGGCGCGCGCCACCTCGGTGCGGCCGGCGCCCATGAGCCCGGCGAAGCCGAGGATCTCCCCCGCGTGCACGTCGAAGCTCACGTCGCGCAACAGCCGCTTCGTCGACAGCCCGCGTACGGAGAGCACGGGCTCCCCCTCGACGCGGCCGCCGGCCGGGCGCTGCTCGCCGCGCAGCTCGCGGCCGACCATGAGCGAGATGACCTCGCGCTGGTCGGTGGCGGCGGTCTCGAGCGTGTCGATGTAGCGCCCGTCGCGCAGCACGGTGATGCGGTCGGAGATGCGCGAGAGCTCCTCCATGCGGTGCGAGATGTAGATGACGCCGGTCTCGGGCGAGCGGAACCGGCCGATGAGCTCGAACAGCACGTCGACCTCGGCGTCGTTCAGCGCGGCCGTCGGCTCGTCCATGATGAGCACCTTCGCGTCGAACGAGAGCGCCTTGGCGATCTCGACCATCTGCTGCCGTGCGACGGTGAGCTGCTCGACGGGCTCCGCCGGGTCGAGCGCGAGGCCGAGGCGGTCGAACAGGTCCTGCGCGCGCCGGTTGAGGGCCCGGTCGTCGAGGAAGAGCCCACCGCTGCGGTGCTCGCGGCCGATGAAGATGTTCTGCGCGACCGTGAGGTCGGGCATCAGGTTGAACTCCTGGTGGATGATGCTGATGCCCTGCTCCTGCGCGTGACGGGGCCCGTCGATGACGAGCTCGTGCCCGTTCATCCGGAACACGCCCGCGTCGGGGGTGTAGATGCCCGCGAGGAGCTTCATGAGCGTCGACTTGCCGGCGCCGTTCTCGCCCACGAGGGCGAGCACCTCGCCGTGCCGCAGGTCGAGCCGCACGTCGTCGAGGGCCTGCACGCCCGGGAATCCCTTGCTCACGCCCTCGAGCTCGAGGAGCGGCACGCCGTCGACCGCGCTCATCGCGCGGCTCCCGTCGCGACGTAGGCGTTCACGACGCCCTTGCGGAGCAGGAGGTTGCCGTACGGGCGCAGCTCCCCCGTGCGGACGACGAGCCGCGCGGCGGCGGCGCGCTCGTAGAAGGCGAAGCGCTCGAGCTCCGCGACGCGGTCGGCCGGCGCGCTCGCGGCCTCGACCAGCTCGTGCTGCACCGCCAGCCGCTCGCCGCCCTCGGCGGCCATGAGGAGCACGGATGCGCCCTCGTATCCGTCGAGCGGGACGACCGTGCGGATCGCCTCGACCACCTCGGGCGACGGGAGGCCCGGGGTCTCGACGACCTGGGCGCCCATGCGGTGGGCGGGGAAGTTGGCGTCGGCGACGACGAGTTCGTCGCCGTGCCCGAGCCGATCGAGCGCGGCGAGCAGCTCGCCGGCGAGGATCGGGTGGATGCCGGTCAGCACCTGGGCCTCTCTTCCTTGAGATGGACGGGGATGAGTGTACTACTCATCCGATGTTTCGTGCGGATTCGTCGATGATTCGGGGTGATAGGCCAGATTCTGGGACGATCGATCTGATCTCTGGGTCGAGATAGACGCGTTCGGCGTTGCCCCCGAGCACCGCGTCGCGCTCGTCGGGCGCGAGGCGGTCGAGGCACGCGCGCATGACCTGCCAGGTCGGCTGGTACCCGCCGTGCGGCACCGACATGGGCCAGTCGCCGCCGTAGACGAGCCGCTCGGCGCCGAACGCGTCGAGCGCGAGGTCGAGCAGCGCGCCCACGGTCGCCTCGTCGAACGACACGCCCGGCAGGTGCAGGCCCGAGAACTTCGCCATGGTGTTCGGCAGGGCCGCGACGGCCCGCAGCTCGGCCTTCCACGCGGGGAGTGCATCGGTGCCGGCCGGCGGCTTCGCGAGGTGGTCGATGACGACCGTCAGCTCGGGCACGGCGCGCGCGACGCGACCGGCCGCGGCGAGGTGGCGGGGCCACGCGTCGGGCACGTCGAACACGAGGCCGTGCTCGGCCACGCGGCGCAGCGACGCCCGCACGTCGGGCAGGTCGAGGAAGTCGTCGCGCGGGTCGTCGTGCACCAGGTGGCGGATGCCGCGGAGCAGCGGCTCTCCGTCGAGCGCGTCGAGCGCCGAGGCGGCCGCGCGCTCGTCGTCGAGCGGCACCCATCCGACCACGCCGACGACCCAGTCGTTCGTCGCGGCGACGTCGAGCATGAAGCGGGTGTCGGCCGCGGTGTCGTCGGCCTGCACGAGGATGGCCGCGTCGACGCCCGCGGCCCGGAGCTCGGCGGCGGCCTCCTCGGGCGCGAAGTCCCGGTCGAGCGGACCGAGCTCGGGCGTGATCCAGGGGTACCCGCCCCGCGATCGATCCCAGAGGTGCAGGTGCGCGTCGACGATCCGGCCGCTCATGGGATCAGCCCCTCGTCGCGCAGGTCGGTCCAGAGCCCCTCGGGCACCTCGACGGCCAGCCGCGCCGCGTTCTCGCGCACGGAGCTCGCGCGAGCGGAGCCGACGACGACCGTGCGCACCGCCGGATGGCGCAACGGGAAGCGGAGCGCGGCGACCGGCAGCGACACGCCGCGTGCACGGCACGCCTCGGCGAGCCGTCGGGCGCGCTCGAGCACATCGCCGGGCGCCTCGGCGTAGTCGTAGCGGGCGCCGTCCGCGGGCGTGTCGGTCGCGAGCAGGCCCGAGTTGTAGGGCGCGGCCGCGACCACGCCGACGCCGCGCGCCTCGCACAGCGGCAGGAGGTCGTCGAGCGCGGGCTGCTCGAGCAGCGTGTACCGGCCGGCGATCATGACGAGGTCGAGGTCGCCCTCGCGCACGGCGCGCGCCGCGGCATCCGCGTCGTTCGTGCCGATGCCGATGGCGCCGACGACACCCTCGTCGCGCAGGCGCGCGAGGGCGGGCAGGCCCTCGGCGAGGCCCTGGTCGAGGTCGTACACGTCGGGGTCGTGCAGGTAGGCGATGTCGATGCGGTCGAGGCCGAGCCGTTCGAGCGAGTCCTCGATGCTCCGTCGGATGCCCGCCTCGCTCGGGTCGAAGCGCCGCACGAGGTCGTTGGGCACCGCGTAGGCGTCGGCGAGGTCGTCGCCGCCCGCGAAGTCGGGGTTCGGCTCGAGCACGCGGCCGACCTTCGTCGAGACGACCACCTCGTCGCGCGGCCGTCCGCGGAGGAATGCGCCGAGCCGTCGCTCCGACAGGCCGAGCCCGTAGTGGGGCGCGGTGTCGTAGTAGCGGATGCCGCCCTCCCACGCCGCCTCGAGGGCGGCCGAGGCGTCCTCGTCGGACACCGGGCGGTAGAGGTTGCCGATGGGCGCGGCCCCGAAGCCGAGCGGCCCGAGCCGTTCGGTGCTCGTCACGTCGTTCGCGGCTCCGCGATGCAGGGCGGTCATGCCGGCGCCACGGCGTGCGCGCCGTGCCAGGTGTAGGCGTCGACGGAGGCCTGCAGCATCTCGGTCGAGGCGCCGGGGGCGGTCGGCGCGAGGTAGCGCCCGCGGACGACCTCGGTGGGGACGGCGAAGTGCTCGTGGAGGTGGTCGACGTATTCGATCATGCGCCCGTCCATGCTGCCCGAGACTGCGACGTAGTCGAACATCGAGAGGTGCTGCACGGCCTCGCAGAGGCCGACACCGCCGGCGTGCGGGCAGACGGGGACGCCGAACTTGGCGGCGAGCAGGAGGTTCGCGACGTTCTCGTTGACGCCGCCGACGCGCGTGGCGTCGATCTGCATCACGGCCATGCCGCCGGCCTGCAGGAGCTGCTTGAACACGATCCGGTTCTGCACGTGCTCGCCGGTCGCCACGCGCACCGGCCGGATGCCGCGGGCGATCGCCGCGTGGCCGAGGATGTCGTCGGGGCTCGTCGGCTCCTCGATCCAGGCGGGGTGGAACTCGGCGAGGGCGTTCACCCAGGCGATCGCGTCGGACACGTCCCAGCGCTGGTTCGCGTCGATGGCGATCGGGAAGTCGGGACCCACCGCCCGGCGCGCGATGCCGAGGCGACGCACGTCGTCGTCGAGGTCGGCGCCGACCTTGAGCTTGATCTGCGGGAACCCATCGGCGACGGCCTCGCGGCACAGCCGCTCGAGCTTCTCGTCGGAGTACCCGAGCCAGCCGGGCGTCGTCGTGTACGCGGGATATCCGACCTCGAGCAGGCGCGCGGTGCGCTCGGCCCGGCCGGGCTCCGCCGCGCGGAGGATCGCGAGCGCCTCGTCGGGCGTGATCGCGTCGGTGAGGTAGCGGAAGTCCACGAGCGAGACGAGCTCCTCGGGGCTGAGGCTCGCGAGGTGCTGCCAGAGCGGGAGGCCGGCGCGCTTCGCGCGGAGGTCCCACAGGGCGTTCACGACCGCGCCGATCGCCATGTGCATGACGCCCTTCTCGGGGCCGAGCCAGCGCAGCTGCGAGTCGTGCATGAGCAGCCGCGACGTCGCGCCCATGTCGCCCAGGAGCTCCTCGACGTCACGGCCGAGCAGGTGGCCGCGCAGCGTGTCGATCGCCGCGACCTCGACGTCGTTGCCGCGTCCGATCGTGAACACGAACGCGTCGCCGGAGAGGCCGTCGGAGGCGTCCGTGCGGATCGTGACGTACGCCGCCGAGTAGTCGGGGTCGGGGTTCATGGCGTCCGACCCGTCGAGTTCGAGGGAGGTCGGGAAGCGGATGTCCCGGGTGTCAACACTGACGATCGTGCTCATGGCGTCCTTTCGTGGGCGACCTGAGCATAAACATCGGATGTCTCGGCTGTCAACATCTGAGATCTGTGCAAGAATCTCCATGATTCCACGGTCGCTCGGATCAGAGTTCCGATGTTCGACCACGCCACGATGGAGAGGACCCCCATGAGATTCGCCCGGCTCGGCAACGTGGGCACCGAGATCCCCGTCGTCCTCGACGGCGACGTGGCCCTCGACCTGCGCAGCGTGACGAACGACGTGGACGGGGCCTTCCTCGCCTCCGACGGCATCGCCCGCACGCGCGCCGCCCTCGAGGCGGGCGCCCTCCCCGTGCTGGCGGACGCCGGGTCACTGCGCGTCGGCGCACCCATCGCGCGTCCCTCGGCGGTGTACTGCATCGGCATGAACTACGCCGCCCACGCGGCGGAGTCGGGCTCGGAACCGCCCACGCGGCTGGTGATGTTCATGAAGTCCCCCAACACGGTCGTCGGCCCCTACGACGATGTCGCGATCCCGCGCGGCAGCACCAAGACCGACTGGGAGGTCGAGCTCGGCGTCGTGATCGGCCGTCGCGCGAGCTACCTCGCCTCGCCCGCCGAGGCGCGCGAGCACGTCGCCGGCTACGTCGTGGCGAACGACCTCTCGGAGCGGGACTGGCAGCTCGCGATCTCGGGCGGGCAGTGGTCGAAGGGCAAGAGCGCCCCGGGCTTCTGCCCCACCGGGCCGTGGTTCGTGACCGCCGACGACCTCGACGCCGACGACGTGCGCCTGACCAGCACGGTCAACGGCGAGCCGCGCCAGGACTCCCGCACCAGCGACCTCATCTTCGGCATCGACCGGATCGTGCACGAGCTCAGCCAGGTGCTCGCGCTCGAGCCGGGCGACCTCGTGCTCACCGGCACGCCCGAGGGCGTCGCGCTCTCCGGCCGCTTCCCCTACCTCGCCCCCGGCGACGTCGTCGAGCTCGAGATCGACGGCCTGGGGCGACAGCGCCAGCAGGTCGTCGCGGCCGCCTGACCCACCCGCTCCGCATCATCCAGCACCCACTTCGAGAGGACCGTCACCCACGATGTCGAACGACTTCACCGGACTCGTCGCGATCGTCACCGGCGGGGCATCCGGCATCGGCGCCGCGATCGCCCAGCGCCTGCGCTCGGGCGGCGCCACCGTCGCCGTGTTCGACCTGCGACCGGATGCCGCGCCGCACGCCGACCTCGCGGTCGCCGTCGACGTCGCCGACGACGCGAGCGTGCGCGCCGGCGTCGAGCGCGTCGTCGCCGAGCTCGGCCGCATCGACGTGCTCGTGAACAACGCGGGCATCGGCGCCCAGGGCACGGTCGAGGCGAACGACGACGACGAGTGGCACCGCGTGCTCGACGTGAACGTGGTCGGCATGGTCCGCGTGAGCCGCGCGGTCATCCCCCACCTGCGCCGCTCCCCCGCGGCCGCGATCGTCAACACGTCCTCCATCGCCGCCACGGCGGGGCTGCCCCAGCGCGCGCTCTACAGCGCGAGCAAGGGCGCCGTGGCCGCCCTCACCCGCGCCATGGCGGCCGACCACCTGCGCGAGGGGATCCGGGTGAACGCCGTGAACCCGGGCACCGCCGACACCCCGTGGGTCGGACGGCTCCTCGACTCGGCACCCGACCCGGCGGCCGAGCGCGCCGCGCTCGAGGCCCGCCAGCCGCACGGCCGGCTCGTCGCCGCCGACGAGGTGGCCGACGCCGTCGCGTACCTCGCGAGCCCGGCGGCCGGTTCGACCACGGGCGTCGCGCTCGCGGTCGACGGCGGCATGCAGGAGCTCCGGCTCCGGCCCGCCTCGAGCTGACGGGCGCGCCGCGCCGACGTGCCCCGGTTGTCGACGTCGTGGCGTCCCGGCATCCGTTCGTTGTACGCCATGCACATCGGCGGCGGCAACGCGGCCGATAGCCTAGACGGGTGAGATTCGCGCACCTCAGAGCCGAAGGCCAGACGACCCCTCGGCTCGCGGTGGTGGTGGCGGAGGCCGCGCTCTTCCTCGACGACGTCATGGAGCGGGCGCCCCGCGACCTGCAGGACCTCATCGAACGCGGCCGCGAGGGCCTCGCCGAGGTGCGGGAGGCCGTGGACGTCGCCCTCGGGAACGGCGCGGAGCTGACCGCCGTCTCGGAACTGCGCCACTCGTCCGCCGTGCTGCGTCCGGCCCAGGTCATCGCCATCGGCGCGAACTACGCGGCGCACGCCTCGGAGCTCAAGCTCCGCTCCGAGTCGGCCATGACGATCTTCTCGCTCTGGCCGAACTCGCTGGCGGGTCACGGCGCGACCACGACCTGGCCCGAGGACCTCACGACGCAGGTCGACTACGAGGCCGAGCTCGGCGTCATCACCGGCCGCCCGGCACGCGGCGTGCACGTGCGCGATGCGCTCGACTACGTCTGGGGCTACACCGTCGTGAACGACATCACGGCGCGCGACCTGCAGTTCAGCGAGGCGCAGTGGTCGCGGTGCAAGTCGTTCGACGGATTCACCCCGACGGGTCCTGTCGTGGTCACCGCCGACGAGATCGCCGACCCGCAGGACCTCTGGCTCACCACGAACCTCGACGGGCGCATCATGCAGGACGCGTCGACGAACGAGATGGTGCGCGGCGTCGCCGAGATCATCTCCTACCTCTCGCGGTCGGCGACGATCCCCGCGGGCACGCTCATCTCCACCGGGAGCCCCGGGGGCGCGGGCTACTCCCGCAACCCCCAGGTGTTCCTGCGCGACGGCTCCACCGTCACCGTGTCGATCGAGGGCATCGGCTCCCTGACGACCCACTGCCGCGTCGTCTGAGGCGACGGGCTACTCGCTGGCCTCGCCCATCAGGTCGACGACCGGGATGGCCTGCGTGACCGGCCGGATGCCCGAGAGGCGCCCAGGCTGCAGCTGCTTCATGACGTCCTCGCGGGTCATCAGGCCCGCCTCGACGACGAGGTCGGCGACCGGTCGGCCGGTGGCCAGCGCCTGCTTGGCGAGCTTCGACGCCTCGTGGTACCCGATGAACGGGATGAGCGCGGTGATCACGCCGACGCTCGAGGCGACCATCGCGTCGAGCCGCTCGACGTTGGCGGTGATGCCATCGACGCAGTTGACGCGGAGCGTCCAGCACGCCTGGCGCATCCAGGTGATCGACTGCAGCAGCGAGTGCGCGATGACCGGCTCGAAGGCGTTGAGCTGCAGCTGGCCGCTCTCGGACGCCATCGTGACCGTGACGTCGGCGCCCGCGACCGCGTAGGCGACCTGGCTGACCGCCTCGGGGATGACCGGGTTCACCTTGCCGGGCATGATGCTCGAGCCCGCCTGGCGCGGCGGGAGGTTGATCTCGCCGAGGCCCGCCTGCGGGCCCGACGAGAGCAGGCGCAGGTCGTTGCAGATCTTCGAGAGCTTGATGGCGCTGCGCTTGAGCGCGCTCGAGAACGTCATGAACACGCCCGTGTCGCTCGTCGCCTCGACGAGGTCGGGCGCGGTCTCGAGGTACTGGCCGGTGATCTCGCTGAGGTGGCGCACGACGGAGGCGCCGTAGCCCGGGTCGGCCGTGATGCCGGTGCCGACGGCGGTGCCGCCGAGGTTGACCTCGCTCAGCAGCTTGATGGTCTCGCGCAGGCGCGCGATGTCCTCGCCGAGGGTCGTGGCGAAGCCGTGGAACTCCTGGCCGAGCGTCATCGGCACGGCGTCCTGCAGCTGCGTGCGGCCGACCTTCAGCACGTCGGCGAACTCCCGACCCTTGCGGCCGAAGGCGATGCGCAGCTGGTCGAGCTCGTAGAGCATCGTCGTCAGCGACGCGGTCATCGCGAGCTTCAGGGCCGTCGGGTAGGTGTCGTTCGTCGACTGGCTGCGGTTGACGTCGTCGATCGGGTGGACGATGTCGTACCGACCCTTGGGGTACCCGGCGATCTCGAGCGCGAGGTTCGCGATGACCTCGTTGGCGTTCATGTTCGTCGACGTGCCCGCGCCGCCCTGGATGACGCCCACGACGAACTGGTCGTTGAGCTCGCCGTCGATGATGCGCTGGCACGCCTCGTCGATCAGGGCCGCCTTCTGCGGCGACAGCGCGCCGACCTCGCGATTCGCACGCGACGCGGCCTGCTTGACCTGCGCGAGCGCGATGACGAGGTCGGGGTAGACGGAGATCGGGCGCTTCGAGATCGGGAAGTTCTCGAGCGCGCGCATGGTGTGCACGCCCCAGTACGCGTCGGCCGGAACCTGGACGCTCCCGAGCGAGTCCGTCTCGGTTCGCGTCTCGATCGGTTCGTCGGTTCTGGCCACGTACTCCTCCTCGGCGGTCGGGCGGGTGGGCAGATGTTGGGGTCGGGTCATCGACACAGGTGGCTCCATTGCCTCGTGCGGTCGCCGTCTCGTGCGGCGGCATCCCGCTGTTCGCGCGCGGGGTCTCCGCGACTGGATACCCTTCGAGCCTACCGCTCCAGCATCGCCCCGGCGGCCCCGCCGGCAACGGCCCGGGGCCCCCGGGAGCGCGCACGAGGGCGGCGGGACGCCCCCACGCCCCGCCGCCCGTCGCGCCCCGCGCCTCAGACCTTGTCGGGCTCGTCGACGTCGTCGACCACGACCGCCGCAGCGGTGCCGTCGACGCCGTCGGCCGCGAGCAGCTCCTCCTCGACCGAGCCGCCGTAGCCCTCCTTCTGCGGGTTGCCGTGCAGGCCGCCCGAGACCGCGTACTCCTCCTCGGGCGACAGGATCAGCCGGTGCCGGCCCCACAGCGCGAAGACGAGCAGCATCACGGCGTACACGACGCCGATGGCGATGATCGCCGGCACGAACGTCGGGTTGAGCAGGAAGCCCAGGAAGATGAGCGCCGCGATCACCGCCGCCACGACCGCCCCCGGGATGCCCCACGGGCTGCGGTACGGGCGCTCTGCGTTCGGGTACTTGCGCCGCAGGATCACGAAGGCGACCATCTGCAGCAGGTACGCGAGCACGGCGCCCCAGACCGCGATGTTCAGCACGATCGCGCCGGCCACCGCACCGGCGCCCTCGGCGTCGGCCTGGGCGAGCAGGTCGAGCACGATGAGGGCGACGAAGCCGATGACCGCGCCCGCGACGAGCGCGACCCACGGGGTCTGCCGCTTGCCGGTGAGCGAGAGGAACTTCGGGTAGTACCCGGCGCGCGAGAGCGAGTACATGTTTCGCCCGTAGGCGAACATGATGCCCTGCAGCGACGCGAGCAGGCCGATGAGGGCGAACAGCGCGAGCAGCGCGGCGAGCTCGTCGCCGACGATCGCACGGAACCCGTCGAGCAGCGGCTCGGCGGCCACGCCCGTCGCCTCGGCGCCGACCACGCCCGTGTTGAGGAACAGCACGAGCAGGCCCGTGACGATGAGGGTGCCGCGGGCGATGAGACCGGCTCGCGGGATGTCGCGCACGGGGTCGTGCGACTCCTCCGCCGCGAGCGGCAGCTCCTCGATGCCGAGGAAGAACCACATCGCGAACGGCAGCGCGAACAGGATCGGCAGCACGCCGTGCGGCAGGAACGCCGTCTGGCCCGCGTCGGGCACGATGTCGAACAGCTTGTCCCAGGAGAACTGGCCCGAGAAGATCGCCATCGCGCTGAACACGAGCAGGATCGCGATGGAGATGATCGAGACCACGATCGCGAACTTGAACGAGATGTTCGCGCCCGCGGCGTTGATGCCGATGAAGATCAGGTAGAGGATGATCCACCACACCCAGCCGGGCATCGAGAAGCCGAGCAGCTCGCTCGTGATGGCGTCGGCGTACGAGGCCGAGAAGAACACGATGACCGCGGTCGTCGCGACGTACTCGATGGTCTCGGCGAGGCCGGTCACGAACCCGCCCCACGGCCCCATCGCCGCGCGCGAGAACGAGTACGCGCCGCCGGTGTGCGGCATGGCCGACGACATCTCCCCGATCGAGAAGATGAGGCCGTAGTACATCGCCACGAGGATCACGAAGGCGATGAGCATGCCGCCGAAGCCGGCGAAGTCGATGCCGAAGTTCCAGCCGGAGAAGTCGCCCGAGATGACCGCCGCGACGGCGAGTCCCCACAGGCCCCACACGCCGGCGGCGCGGGTGAGCTTCCGTTTCTCGAAGTATCCGGAGTCGGCGGTCGTGTACTTCACTCCCGAGACCCTCAAGGTGTCTTTCGCCATGACGGCTCCCTTGCTCTCATCGCGCGGGCCGGAGGGGCCGGCGCAGGGGGGTGCGATGCGTTGGCCCCGACTATAGGGCTCCCAATGGTCGCTCGTACAGACCTTTTTCGGGGACGTGACGGCGCGGCATCCGCAGACCGCCCGGAGTGGACGCGCGCCAAGCGGTGTCGCAGCCGCCGTCGGCTGTGGTGTAATGGTCGCCACCGCAGACCATTCACCGCCTCGAGGAGGAGCCACGGATGTCGGCACCGACCGGATACCTCTCGCTCGACCAACTGCGCGACGCGGTCGCCGACGGCCACGTCGACACCGTCATCGTCGCCTTCACCGACATGCAGGGCCGCCTCGTCGGCAAGCGCGTCTCGGCGCGGCTCTTCCTCGAGGACGTCGCCGCGCACGGCGCCGAGTGCTGCAACTACCTGCTCGCGGTCGACGTGGAGATGAACACCGTCGACGGCTACGCGATGTCGAGCTGGGAGCGGGGCTACGGCGACATGGCGATGATCCCCGACTTCACGACGCTGCGCATCGCGCCCTGGCTCGAGGCGACGGCCCTCGTGACGGCCGACCTGCAGTGGCTCGACGGCACGCCCGTCGAGGCGTCGCCCCGCCGCATCCTGCAGCGCCAGCTCGAGCGGCTCGCCGAGCGGGGCCTCACGGCGCACGTCGGCACCGAGCTCGAGTTCATCGTGTTCGACGACTCCTACCGCGAGGCCTGGCGCAAGGGGTACCGCGACCTGACCCCCGCGAGCGACTACAACATCGACTACGCGCTGCTCGCCTCCACCCGCATGGAGCCGCTGCTCCGCGACATCCGGAACGCCATGGACGGCGCCGGCATGTACTGCGAGGGTGTGAAGGGCGAGTGCAACTTCGGGCAGCAGGAGATCGCGTTCCGCTACGACACCGCGCTCACGACGTGCGACAACCACTCGATCTACAAGAACGGGGCGAAGGAGATCGCCGACCGCCACGGCAAGTCGCTGACGTACATGGCGAAGTTCAACGAGCGCGAGGGCAACAGCTGCCACATCCACATCAGCCTGCGCGGCGAGGGCGGCTCGGCGGTCTTCAGCGACGCGGATGCCCCGCACGGCATGTCGACGCTGTTCCGGCAGTTCCTGGCCGGGCAGCTCGCCGCCATGCGCGAGCTCACGCTCTTCTCGGCGCCGAACGTGAACTCCTACAAGCGCTACGTCGCCGGATCCTTCGCACCGACCGCCATCGCGTGGGGCCTCGACAACCGCACGTGCGCGCTGCGCGTCGTCGGCCACGGGCACGGCATGCGCGTCGAGAACCGGGTGCCCGGCGGCGACGTGAACCAGTACCTCGCCGTCGCGGCCCTGATCGCCGCGGGCCTGCACGGCATCGAGCAGGAGCTCGAGCCCGACGACCTCTTCGTGGGCAACGCCTACGAGAGCGACGTCGCACGCGTGCCGGCGACCCTGCGCGAGTCCGCCGACCTGTTCGCGGCGTCCGCCGTGGCGCGCGAGGCGTTCGGCGACGAGGTCGTCGAGCACTACCTCAACAACGCGCGCGTGGAGCTCGCGGCCTACGACGCGGCCGTCACCGACTGGGAGCGCGTGCGTGGCTTCGAACGACTCTGAACCCGACTTCGCGACGACGAGTGGGAGGGGGGACGGTGCGGATGCCCCGGCACGGCGGCCGGCGGCATCCGCACCGTTGATCGGCGTCACCACCTACCTGGAGCAGGCGCAGTCCGGCGTCTGGGACCTCCGGGCCTCGTTCCTGCCGAAGGTGTACCTCGACGCGGTGACGGATGCCGGCGGCATCGCCGTGCTGCTGCCGCCGCAGCCCGTCTCCCCCGCGATCGCCCGCACGGTGCTCGCGTCGCTCGACGGCCTCATCGTCGCCGGCGGCGCCGACGTCGACCCCGCCCGCTACGGGCAGGAGCCCCACCCGCGCACCGGGTCGCCGCGCACCGACCGCGACGAATGGGAGGACGCGCTGCTCACCGAGGCGATCGCCACCGAGCTGCCCTTCCTCGGCATCTGCCGCGGCGCGCAGGTGCTCAACGTCGCCCTCGGCGGCACGCTCGTGCAGCACCTCCCCGACGTCGTCGGCAGCGAGCGCTACCAGCCCTCCGCCGCCGTGTTCGGCGAGGGCGAGGTGAGCGTCGAGCCCGGATCCCGGCTCTCGAACGTGCTCGGCGACGAGGGCGGCACGCTGCCCGTGCACTACTACCACCACCAGGCGCTCGACGTGGTCGCCGACGGCCTCACCGTCACGGCGCGCAGCGAGGACGGCGTCATCGAGGCCGTCGAGCTCGAGTCCGTGCCGTTCGGCCTCGGCGTGCAGTGGCACCCCGAGGAGAACGCCGCCGACCGACGCCTGTTCGCCGGCCTCGTCGACGCCGCCCGCACGCACCGCACGAGAAGGAGCATCGCGTGAGCCACACGATCGTGAACCCCGCCGACGAGCAGGTCGTCGCCACGGTCACGTCCGCCACCATCGAGGAGGCGGATGCTGCGATCGCGCGCGCCGCGGCCGCGCAGCGCGACTGGGCGGCGCTCGCCCCGGTCGACCGGGCACGGATGCTGCGGCGCTTCGCCGAGGCGGTCGACGGCGCCGTGGAGGAGCTCGCCGCCATCGAGGTGCGCAACTCGGGGCATCCGATCTCGCAGGCCCGCTGGGAGGCCGGCCACGTGCGCGACGTGCTCGAGTACTACTCGGCCGCGCCCGAGCGGCTGTTCGGCCGCCAGATCCCGGTCGCGGGCGGGCTCGACGTGACGTTCCTGGAGCCGCTCGGCGTCGTCGGCGTCATCACGCCGTGGAACTTCCCCATGACCATCGCCTCGTGGGGCTTCGCCCCGGCGCTCGCGGCGGGCAACGCCGTGGTGCTGAAGCCCGCGGAGTGGACGCCGCTCACGAGCCTGCGGCTCGCTGAGCTCGGCCTCGAGGCAGGGCTCCCCGAGGGGCTGTTCCAGGTCGTGCCCGGCAAGGGCTCGGTCGTCGGCGAGCGGTTCGTGACGAACCCGACGGTGGGCAAGGTCGTGTTCACGGGCTCGACCGAGGTCGGCAAGCACATCATGGCGGGGTGCGCCGAGCAGGTGAAGCGCGTGACCCTCGAGCTCGGCGGCAAGAGCGCGAACATCGTCTTCGCCGACGCCGACCTCGAGCGCGCGGCCGCGACCGCGCCCTACGGCGTGTTCGAGAACGCCGGGCAGGACTGCTGCGCCCGCAGCCGGATCCTCGTGGAGCGCAGCGTCTACGAGCGGTTCATGGAGCTGCTCGAGCCGGCCGTCCACGGCGTGAAGGTCGGCGACCCAGCCGACGAGACGACCGAGATGGGCCCGCTCGTCGCCCGCCGGCACCTCGAGCGCGTGCGGTCGTTCGTGCCCGACGACGCCGATGTCGCGTTCCGCGGCAGCGCACCCGACGGCGCGGGATTCTGGTTCGCGCCGACCGTGCTCACGCCGTCGCGGGAGTCGCGCGCGGCGCGCGAGGAGATCTTCGGTCCGGTCGTGTCGGTGTTCCCGTTCGACGACGAGGCCGACGCGATCACGTTCGCGAACGCGAGCGAGTACGGCCTCTCGGGCTCGATCTGGACGCGCGACCTGAGCCGCGGCATCCGCGTCGCCCGTGCGGTCGAGTCGGGCAACCTCAGCGTCAACTCGCACTCGTCGGTGCGCTACGCCACGCCCTTCGGCGGGTTCAAGCAGTCGGGCCTCGGGCGCGAGCTCGGACCCGACGCCCCGCTCGCCTTCACCGAGACGAAGAACGTCTTCCTCGCCGTCGACTGACCCGCCATCCCTACGACAGGAGCACCATGACCGACCTGGCCCGCATCGACCTCACCCAGCGGCTCGCCGGACGCGTCGCCGTCATCACCGGCGGGGCATCCGGCATCGGACTGGCCACCGCGAAGCGCCTCGCCGCCGAGGGCGCGACCGTCGTCATCGGCGACATGGACGCCACGGCGGGCCCGGCCGCGGCCGAGCTCGTCGGCGGCCTGTTCGTCCGGGTCGACGTGACCGACCAGGAGCAGGTGGACCACCTCTTCGACGAGGCGGCCCGCGTCTACGGATCCGTCGACATCGCGTTCAACAACGCGGGCATCTCACCGCCCGACGACGACTCGATCGAGATCACCGAGCTGCCCGCGTGGCAGAAGGTGCAGGACGTGAACCTGAAGTCGGTCTACCTCTGCTCGCGCGCGGCGCTGCGGCACATGGTCGCGCAGGGCCGCGGGTCGATCATCAACACGGCCTCGTTCGTCGCGGTCCTGGGATCGGCCACCTCGCAGATCTCCTACACGGCCTCGAAGGGCGGCGTGCTGGCGATGAGCCGGGAGCTCGGCGTGCAGTTCGCCCGCCAGGGCATCCGCGTGAACGCGCTCTGCCCCGGGCCCGTGAACACACCCCTCCTCCAGGAGCTGTTCGCGAAGGATCCCGAGCGCGCGCAGCGCCGCCTCGTGCACATCCCCGTGGGCCGGTTCGCCGAGCCCGAGGAGCTGGCGGCCGCGGTCGCGTTCCTCGCCAGCGACGACGCCTCGTTCATCACGGGCTCGACCTTCCTCGTCGACGGCGGCATCAGCTCCGCCTACGTCACGCCGCTCTAGGCTCGAAGCATGCGAACCGACGCGCACGACGAGCGGGCGGCGGCGGATGCCGCGGCTCCCGTCGACGGCGCCGCGGAGGTGCTGAGCGCGGGGCTGCTGCTCACGCCCGCGCGGCCGGCGAACGCGTTCGAGGAGACCGTGCAGCGGCTGCTGCAATCGATCCGGCTCGGCCTCATCGGACCGGGCGAGCGGCTGCCGCCCGAGCGCGAGCTCGCGGGCATGCTCGCCGTGAGCCGCGACACGATCCGCGAGGCCATCGGCTCGCTCGCCGACGCGGGATGGGTGCTGTCGCGCCGGGGGCGCTACGGGGGCACGTTCGTCTCCGACGAGCTGCCGACGGCCTCGCCGCGCAGCTCGGCGCTCGACCGCGACCCGACCGACTCGCGCTCACGGCTCGAGGACACCTTGTCGCTCCGTGCGGTCATCGAGGTGGGCACAGCCCGCCGTGCGGCGGAGAGCGAGCTCGCGGCCGCCGACCGCGAGCGGCTGTGGCAGGCCTACGAGGAGTGCCGCACGGCCCGCGGCGACCAGTACCGCATGGCCGACTCCCGCCTGCACCTGCTCATCGCCGAGGTGCTCGGGGCGCCGAGCGTGATCCCACTGCTCGCCGACGTGCGCATGCGCGTCAACGAGCTCCTCGACGGGATCCCGCTGCTCGCGCCGAACATCGCGCACTCCGACGAGCAGCACCGCGCGATCGTCGACGCGATCCTGCGCGGCAGCCCCGACGACGCCGCGGCCGCGATGGCCGAGCACCTCGAGGGCACCGAGGCGCTGCTGCGCGGCTTCTACGCCTGACACGAGGCGGCGCGGCATCCGCTCGGCGACGGGGCGGGCACGTACCGGACACGCGAACGGGCCGCCCCCGAAGCCAGGGGGCGGCCCGTTCTGCCCGACGCGCGCCGGGCTGCCGATCAGAGGAACGCGAACGGCAGGAACGCGAGTCCGACGAGCGCGGCGCCGAACGCGAACAGCACCGTGCCGGCCAGCATGACCGCGTTGAGGACGATGCCCCAGATGGCCATGGTGCGCGTGTTCGGCTCGCGGCTGAGCGCCATGATGCCGAGCACGAGGCCGATGATCGGCACGAAGAACGTGGAGCTCGCGACGATCGACACGAGGCCGAGCACGAGGCTCGCGATGCTGAATCCGCGCGACTCGGCCACGGATGCGGCGGGGGTCGCGTAGGGGTTCGGCTCGCCGAACGGCGCCTGCTGCGACGAGGTGGGAGCTGCGGTGGTCATGGTGGTGATCTCCTGTTCGTGGGTGTGCTTCCACGCTACGGATGCCGCGCACGCCGCAGTATGGAGCTATCCCCCCGAAACGGAGGTGGGGTCGCTGCCGTCGGGGTCAGGCGATGCCGATGAACCGGTGCAGCGCCGGCACGATCAGGAAGATGCCCACGAGCACGGCGAGCGCGCTGAACACGAAGCAGCTCCAGGCGCCGATGAACGCCGCCCGCTTCTGCCCGTCGGTGAGCGGGCTCTTCTTCGCGGCCTTCGCCGCCTTCTTCGCCGCCGCCTTCGCCTCGGCGGGCGTGATGACCGTGATGGCGTCGGTGAACTCGGCCGGGGTCACGATCGGCGTGCGGCCCGAGATCGTCAGCAGCCGGATGCCGAGCGCGTAGGCGCTCACGATCACGGTCGCGCCGAGGAACGCCGCGATGAACACGACGACGAATGCGGCCCAGTCGATCATCGGGTCACCTGCTTCTTCGGCTTCGGGTTGCGCTTGATCTTCACGGCCCGGCCGGAGTCGGCGACCTCGCTGACCACGTTCTGGGAGGAGACCTCGCTGCGCCGCGACCACAGGAAGATGGTCGCGATGACCACGACGCCCGCGATGGTGTCGATGATGATACCGACGACGCCGAGCGAGGCGACGAGCGCGGCGAGCGCCCCCACCGCGCCGGCGGCCGGCAGCGTCATGAGCCAGCCCACGCCGATGCGGCCGGCGGTGCGCCAGCGCACCTTCGAACCGCGACGGCCGAGGCCCGAACCGACGACGGAGCCCGAGGCGACCTGGGTCGTCGAGAGTGCGAAGCCGAGGTGGGTCGACGCGAGGATCGTGGCCGCAGTCGAGGTCTCTGCCGCGAAGCCTTGGGCGGGCTTCACGTCGGTGAGGCCCGTGCCGAGCGTCTTGATGATGCGCCATCCGCCCATGTAGGTGCCGAGCGCGATGGCGATCGCGCAGACCACGATGACCCAGAACTCGGGACCGGCGCCCGCGGGCTGGAGGCCCACCGAGATCAGGGTGAGCGTGATGACGCCCATGGTCTTCTGCGCGTCGTTGGTGCCGTGCGCGAGCGCCACGAGGGAGCTCGAGAAGATCTGCGCATGCCGGAAGCCGTCGCGTCCATCGGGCTTGCCGTCGTAGCGGCGGGTGATCGAGTACGCGAGCTTCGTGGCGGTGTAGGCGACGACCCCCGCGGTCAACGGCGCGAGCACGGCCGGCAGCACGATCTTCGAGAGCACGACGCTGAAGTCGATGGCCTGGACGCCGAAGCCGACGAGGGCGGACCCGATGAGGCCGCCGAAGAGGGCGTGGCTCGATGACGACGGGAGCCCGAGCAGCCAGGTGACCATGTTCCACACGATGGCGCCGATGAGGCCGGCGAAGATCAGCTCCGGCGTGATGAGCACGCCGCCGTCGCCCTCCTTGATGATGCCGCCCGAGATGGTCTTGGCCACCTCGGTGGACAGGAACGCGCCCACGAGGTTGAGGATGGCGGCGATCGTGACGGCGACCTTCGGGCGGAGCGCGCCCGTCGCGATCGGCGTCGCCATCGCGTTGGCGGTGTCGTGGAAGCCGTTCGTGAAGTCGAAGAAGAGCGCCAGTGCGATGACCAGCACGACGATGAGGAGGGTTTCCACCGGCGTCTTTCTCTGTCTCGGTGGTGCGTTTCACCGAATGTTCAGGGGACGTTGGTTGCGGATCCGGCGAGCGCCGTGCCCCGTCGATACTACGCGACCGACTCCGGCTCAGCCACCACGGTCGCGAGATCCTCACCGAACACGAAGGTGCGGCGCACGCGGCCTCCCGCGAGCACCTCGGGCAGCCAGCGCCGCGCGTCGTCCCACATCTCGTCGAAGGGCACGTCATCGAGGGCGATCCACTCGGGGTCCAGCTCGTCGGAGCCCGACGGCTCGCCCGTCCACGTGCGGCACACGAAGACGTTCGACTCCTGGCTCCACGCCTCGCGGTGCGGGAAGTGGTAGGTCAGCAGCCCGCGCGGTTCGAGGTCGGATGCCGCGACCACGACGCCCGACTCCTCGAACACCTCGCGCACCGCCGCGTCGACGGCCGACTCCCCCGGCTCGAGCTTGCCGCCGAGGCCGACGAAGTAGCCCTCGCCGAGTCCGTGCTTCTTGCGCCCGAGGAGCACCTGCACGACGCCGCCCTCCTCGCGCAGGAGGTAGCAGACGCAGACCTGGGGCAGCGGCATCCGTCAGTCTCCCTTTCCCGGTCCCTGAGCCTGTCGAAGGGCGAAGGGTCAGCCGAAGAGGATCTTCGCCTCGTCGTACCGGTCCTGCGGGACGCGGTTGAGGCTGCCGGTCGCCTCGGCGATCGACACGGTCTTGATGTCGGTGCCGCGCAGCGTCACCATCGAGCCCCACGCGTGCGCGTAGGCCGCCTCGATGGCGGCCATGCCGAGGCGCGTGGCGAGCACGCGGTCGTAGGCGGTGGGCTCGCCGCCGCGCTGGATGTGGCCGAGCACGGTCGAGCGGGACTCGATGCCCGTGCGCTCCTCGATGAGCGGCGCGAGCAGCTCGCCGATGCCGCCGAGACGCGGCCGGTTGAACGCGTCGAGGCCCTTGTGCGAGTGCGCCTCGGTCATGCCGGGCAGCGTGAAGCCCTCGGCGACGACGACGAGCGGCGCACGGCCGCGGTCGCGCACCGACTCGACCCACTCGCAGATCTGCTCGATCGTCTGCGGCTGCTCGGGGATGAGGATGGCGTGCGCGCCGCCGGCCATGCCCGAGTGCAGCGCGATCCAGCCGACGTGGCGGCCCATGACCTCGAGCACCATGCAGCGGCCGTGCGAGTCGGCGGTGGTGCGCAGGCGGTCGATGGCCTCGGTGGCGATCTGCACGGCGGTGTCGAAGCCGAACGAGTAGTCGGTCGCGGCGAGGTCGTTGTCGATGGTCTTCGGCACGCCGAGCACCTTGATGCCGCCCTCGTCGTGCAGGCGGCGCGCGGCCGTGAGGGTGCCCTCGCCGCCGATCGCGATGATCGCGTCGATGCCCTCCTCGTCGAGCATCCGCTGGATGTTCTCGGGGCCGCCGCCCTCGCCCTCGAACGGGTTGGTGCGGCTCGAGCCGAGGATCGTGCCGCCCGTCTTCGCGAGGCCGCGCACGTCGTGGCGCGTGATGGGCATGATGTCGCGCTCGACGACGCCGCGCCAGCCGTTGCGGAACCCGACGAACTCGGTGTCGTGGGAGATGACGCCCTTCAGCACGGCGCCGCGGATGACCGCGTTCAGGCCGGGGCAGTCGCCCCCACTCGTGAGCAGACCGATCTTCATGTGTGCGGGACTCCCAGGTACTCGTTCGACATGGCGGGTGCCGGATGCCACGACGGCGGGGCGTATCGACTGCCGCAGTCTATAGCGTCGGCTCCGCGCGCCCCGATCCGGGGCGATCGGGGACGCTACAGGGCGCCGTCGAGGGCGGCCCGCAGGAGGTGCTGGAGCGCGTCGAGCTGCACCGAGTCCGCCGAGCCGGGCTCCACGTCGCTGCCGTCGAGCGCACGGGCAGCGAGGCCCTGCTTCGAGTCGATGAGCTCGGCGATGCGGGCGTCGATCGTGTGCGCGGCGATGATGCGCCAGGCGGTGACGGGCTCGTCCTGCCCGATGCGGTGCACGCGGTCGATGGCCTGCGTCTGCTCGGCCGCGGTCCAGCTGAGCTCGGCGAGCACGACGTTCGACGCGGCCTGCAGGTTGACGCCGACGCCCGCCGCGGTGAGCGAGCAGACGGCGACGGCGACGTCGGGGTCCTTGTTGAACGCGTCGATGGCCGCCTGGCGCTGGAACGCGGTCTGGTCGCCGCGCAGCGACACGGTGCGGAGCTCGCGGGCCGCGAGGGCGGCCTCGGCCTGGTCCATGACGTCGATGTGCTTCGCGAAGAACACGACCTTGCCCACCGAGCGCGCGAGCTGCGCCGCGTAGTCGGCCGCGAGGCCCGCCTTCGCCTGGCCGATGCGGCGCACCATCGTGAAGACGTTCTCGCCCGACTTGGCGGACTTCGACTCCTCGAGCTCGGCGCGCGCGATGGCGCGGATGAACTGGTCGCGCTCGTCCTCGTCGAGGTCGCCGACGCGCAGGTTGCGCGACTCGACGAGCGCGCGGAACCGGCCGACGAGGCGGTTGCCGAGCTCCCGCTCGGCGGCGCGCACCGAGCGACCCAGCTCGTCGTCGAGTTCGACCGGCAGGTC
The DNA here is from genome assembly GCF_042796995.1 of Agromyces sp. NPDC057865. Classification (NCBI taxonomy): domain Bacteria; kingdom Bacillati; phylum Actinomycetota; class Actinomycetes; order Micrococcales; family Microbacteriaceae; genus Agromyces; species Agromyces sp. NPDC057865. The sequence continues at coordinate 112,866 of NZ_JBHVMJ010000004.1, forward strand.
GGCGATGCGCTTGTCGGGCAGGTCGGCGGCCACGTCGACCTTGCGGCGTCGCACGATGCCGAGGTCGATCACGGTGCGGCGCGCCTCGGTGTAGAAGCCGTGGTCGGCGGGCGTGAGGCCGGTCTCCTCGAGGCGCCCGAGCAGCGCGGGCGACGGCCGGTCGCCCTGGATCCAGCCGAGGAACTGCCAGATCGCCCGGAAGTCGTCGACGTCGTTGATGAGCGGCGTGCCCGTGAGCGCGAGCAGCAGCGGGTCACCGCCCGGAGTGGTGCGCCGGATGCGCTCGGCGAGCGCGAGCACGTTGCGGGAGCGCTGTGACGACAGGTTCTTGATGAAGTGCGCCTCGTCGACGACCATGCCCTTGAAGCCCAGGGTGGACAGCCACGCCATGTGCCGGTCGAGCACGTCGTAGTTGACGACGACCACGTCGGCGAACGCGTCGAGCGAGTCGCCGTCGCCGTGGATGACCGTCGCTCGGCGGTGCGGCGTCCAGCGCTCGACCTCGCGCGCCCAGTTCATCTTCACGACGTTCGGCACGACCGCGAGCAGCGGGTAGGCGTCGGCGACGGATGCCGCGAGCACCGACTGCGCGGTCTTGCCGAGGCCCGGCTCGTCGGCGAGCAGGAACGTGCGGTGGCCCTCGCGTGCGGCCTCGATGAAGCGGATCTGGTGCTTCATGAGTTCGAGGCCGCGCGGCGAGAGCCGGTCGACCTTCGGCGCCTCGGGCAGGTCCATGCTGGCGGCCTGGCCGCCGGAGCCGATCTCGAACGACTTGAACAGGGGTCCGAGGAGCTCCCAGTTCGCGAGGCGGCGCACGGGCACCACGGGAGCGGTCGGACGGGAGAAGTCGGGCGCGAGGAACGGGTTCGCGAGCTGACGCGACCGCACCGAGGCCGGGATGACCTGGTTCTCGGCGAGCTCGGGCGCCGGCGCGGACTCGCGCGTGATGATGAGCTCGTCGGGGCTGAGGTCGGCGCCGGACTCGAGGAGCCAGTCGCGGCGGAACCGCTGCGCGACCGTGGAGATCGACGCGTCGGGCTCGAGCAGCGCGATGAGGCTCGTGTCGCGGGCGGCCGTCTTCGCGAGGATCTGCGCGATGCCGTCGAGCCGCTTCAGGAGCTCGGCACGGGCCGCGTCGGCGACGTCGGGGTCGGCCTTGACCCGCGCGCGCTCCTCGCGCATGAGCAGCGCGATCACCTGGAACTTCGTGCGGTTGGTCGGGCCGAGCTTGCCCTTCTGCGCCTTCGTCTCGACCTCGCGCACCTTGCGGGCGAGGATCGGGATGATGGGTGCGTCGTCGTCACGCGAACGCGTGCGCTGGCGCTGCCTCGTCTGGGCCATGGTCCTCCCGTTTCCGGCCGGTCTCCCGTTGTCAGGTCGCCCTCCGGGCGCGACCGTGCTGGTCGCTCCCTCGACACCGATGCGGTGGTCGAGACGCTCGTGACGTCTCGGATGCCGCATGCGGTACGCCGAATCCCGAACCGAGCAGCGCGCGAGCCGGGCTCACACGGTCGGCCGAAGAACGGATTCGTCGGGCGCCATGCCATTCTAGCCGCAGGAATGCGGCTGGCGCGACGTGACGCGGTCCGGAGAGGCTCCCAGCGGCCCGGATAACCCGGTGCGGGTGCGCCGGAGTCGGCCTATGCTTCGACCATGGACGCTCTCGCTGGGTCGGGCGCCGCGTCGCCCGACGACGACGAATTCACCGTCGCGCAGGACACCGAGTTCGACGCGGACGAGCTCGCCCCCGACGACGACCATCGCGCGCTCGACGACAGCCTCGACGACGAGGTGCCCGGCATCGACGCTGAGCGCCACGTCGACCTGCGCGACGAGCGCTCGGCCGACGACGAGGGCTGACCCCGGTCCGCCGCCTCGGTCAGACGCCGCCGCCTCCGCCGCCGCCACCGCCGCCGCCCGACGAGCCGCCGCCCGACGAGCCGCTCGACGACGAGCTCGAGCTCGAGCCCGACCACGACGTGCTCGACGCCGTCGAGAACGACGACACCGCCACGCCGAACGAGCCGGCGTCGAAGCCGCTGCGACCCGAGTACCAGGTCGGCTCCTCGCCGCGCGCCTCGTAGAGGTCGGCGAGCACGCGGCTCCACTCGCGCTCGAGTCCGAAGAGCACGGCATACGGCAGCAGCCGCTCGTTGAGCTTCAGCACGACGGCGGGGTCGAGCGCGGCGGCACTCGTGGCGGTCGCGGTCGTCGTCGCGGCATCCGTCGCCCCCGTCGTCGACGCGGCCAGCGATGCCGCGGAGGGTCGCTCGACCCGCAGCGCGCCGCTCGGGCTCTGCAGCACGCGCAGCCGGTCGGCCTCGGCGAGGCGGATGTAGAGCCGCAGGCCCTCGAGGTGGTCGCGGAACTCGCGACCGCGCTCCGTGAGCGGCCGCACGTTGCCCACGAGCACGACGGTCGCGAGCGCGGCCACGATCGCGACGATGAAGAGGATCGCCGGCCATGGACCGCCGCGGCGGTCGTCGATCGCGAAGATGCCGAGCACGACGCTGAGCGTGGCGGCGGAGATGGCGCCGATGGCGAGGAGCACGCGCAGTCCGGGATCGGGCTTGCGCCGCAGGCCGGAACGCACGACGCCCTTCGTCACGGCCTGGCGGATCGACAGCAGACGCCGCCCCAGCGCGGTGTCGCTCGACTTGAGCTGCCGGCTTGCGCCCGGGACCGGGTTGCCGCGGAACAGTGCGGAGACGACCGACCGCGCATGCGCGTCGCCGGGCTCGCCGCCCACGAACTCGACGGCGTACTTCTTGCGCCCGGTCTCGACGACGCGCAGCTCGCCGTCGACGGCTCGCTCGAGGATCGTGGCGGTGACGCCCTTCTCGGGGTGCCCGACGAGGTCGGCCGCGACCATGGCGCTCACGCCCTCGGGCGGCTCGTACTGCGCGATGATCGTGCCGCGTCCGGGATGGTTGCGCCACCGCGTGGCCCGCAGCGCGATGGCCGCGAGGAGCGCGAGCCCCGTGAGGCCCGCCGCGACGGCGCCCGCGATCGCCGCGGGCGAGGCCCCGAACGAGTTGTCGCGGGGCGCGAACGTGCCCTGCTCGAAGCCGATCGCGACCGTGAGGTTCTCGTACGGCCCGAGGGCTGCCGCCTCCGCGATCACGGCGGGCGGGTCGGTCTCGGTGGTCGTGAGCGACTCGCACGCGGTGCCCGACCCCTGCCAGCCGCGATAGCACGCGGTGTCGCCGTTGAGCCCGGCCGCCACGTCGGGCGACATCCGCACCTCGGCGCGCACCCGCCCGAACGGCTGCGCCCACCCCGTGCCGTTGACGTCCCAGTAGAACTCGTCGATCGGGGCGTCGTCGGGCTGGAGCGTGACGTTCTGCTGGTGGTAGCGGATGACGTAGGTCTGCTCGCCGTGCACGTAGTCGTCGGCCGCGATGGTGACGAGGAGGAACTCGCCGTTCTCATCCTCCTCGACCTCGTAGGAGCGCGGCGTGCCGTCCCCGTCGGTCACCGACTCGACCCGGATGTCGGTCGGGTGCCCGTCGTAGTCGAGCGGGATCGCCCGCCTGATGCCGCGGTTCTGGTCGAACTCGGGGAACACCGCGACGAGCGTCTCGGTCGTGTCGAGCACCGAGCGCTTCGCCGCATCGCGGCCCAGCTCGAACACCGCGTCGAACGAGGCGAACGTGAAATCGTCGACGCCGGCGGGCACCGCGGTCACGGGGGCGGACGCCGCGTGGGCCGCCTGCGCGGCCGGTGCCGTCTCCGACGTGCCGCCCGGTGCCGAGCGCGTCGCGCCCGACGCCGCGAGTGCGGGAGCCGCCACGAGCACGGCGGCGACGACGGCCGCGGCGGCGGCCCTGGCGAGGGGTCGGAGCATGTGCCAACGGTAGCGCTCCGCGGGCCCGCTCAGCAGGATCGGCCCTCCCCCGGATCGGGGGCCGCTCAGGCGGAGCGGAGCCGCAGGCTGTTGAGCACGACGAACACGCTCGAGAACGCCATCGCCGCGCCCGCGATCATCGGGTTGAGGAATCCGGCCGCGGCGAGCGGGATCGCCGCCACGTTGTACGCGAAGGCCCAGAACAGGTTCCCGCGGATGGTCGCACGGGTCGCCCGCGCGAGGTCGATCGCGTCGGGGATGCCGGCGGGATCGTCGCGCAGCAGCGCCAGGTCGCTCGCGGACGCCGCGGCATCCGTGCCGCCGCCCATCGCGATGCCGAGGTCGGCCGCGGCGAGCGCCGCCGCGTCGTTCACGCCGTCACCGGCCATGGCGACGGAGCGCCCCTCGCCCTGCAGTCGCCGCACGAGGGCGAGCTTCTCCTCGGGCGCGAGCGCGGCGTGCACCTCGTCGATGCCGACCGCACGGGCGACGCGCTGGGCGGCGCGCGGCGCGTCGCCGGTCGCGATCGCCGGCCGGAGACCCTGGGCGCGCAGTCGCGCCACGGCTTCGCGGGCGCCGTCGCGCACGTCGTCGCCGACCTCGAGGAGCGCACGGACCTCGCCGTCCCAGCCGACCGCGACGAGCGAGGCGTCGGATGCCGCGGCGACCGCGGCGAGGTCGTCGGGCAGGCCGTGGCCGAGGCCCGCGAGGAACGTGGGACGGCCCGCGGCAGCGTCGAACCCGTCCACTCGGCCGGTCACCCCGAGGCCGCTGTGCGCCCGGAAGCCCGTGACGTCGAGGCGCGGCGCACCGGCGGCCTCCGCCCCGGCGACGACGGCACGGGCGATCGGATGCTCCGACCCCCGTTCGAGCGCGGCCACGACGCCCAGCGCCCGCGCCCCGGCGCCTTCGCGGTCGACGCCCGCGAGCCCGTCGGCACCGTTCGCGGGAGTGACCCGGAGCAGGCGCATGCGGCCGGTGGTCAGCGTGCCGGTCTTGTCGAGCAGGATCGTGTCGACGTCGGCCGTGCGGTCGAGCACCTCGGGCCCGGTGATGAGGATGCCGCGCTCCGCGCCGCGGCCCGTGCCGACGAGCACCGCGACGGGCGTCGCGAGGCCGAGGGCGCAGGGGCAGGCGATCACGAGCACGGACACGGCGGCCGTCACGGCCTGTTCGAGCGGACTCCCGGTCAGCAACCAGACCGCGGCGGTGCCGAGCGCGATGGCGATGACGATGGGCACGAAGACGGCGGCGACCCGGTCGGCGAGCCGCTGCGCCCTGGTCGCCCCGAGCTGGGCGTCCTCGACGAGGCGCGCGATCTGCGCGAGGCGCGTGTCGGCGCCCACGCGCGTCGCGCGCACCACGAGCCGGCCGCCGTCCACGATGGTCGCCGCGGTCACGGCCGACCCGGGCGCCACGTCGACGGGCGCGGGCTCGCCCGTGAGCATGCTCTGGTCGACCCCGGCCTCGCCCTCGACGACGACGCCGTCGGCGGCGATGCGCTCGCCGGGCCGTACTGCGAAGCGCCCTCCGGCCCGCAGCGCGCCGGCGGCGCTGCGCGTCTCGCGCCCCGTGTCGTCGACGAGCGTGACCTCGCGCGGTGCGAGGTCGAGGAGCGTGCGCAGGGACGCCCCGGCCCGCCGCTTCGACCGCGCCTCGATCACGCGCCCGAGGAGCAGCACCGTGACCACGCCGGCCGCGACCTCGAAGTAGACGTCGCCGCCCGGCGTGCCGCGCACCCCGAACGACCAGCCGTGGGTCATGCCGAGCTCACCGGCGTGGCCGAACCACAGCGCCCACACCGACCACGCGAAGGCGGTCAGCGTGCCCAGCGAGACGAGGGTGTCCATCGTGAGGCCGCCGTGGCGCAGGTTCACGGCGGCGGCGCGGTGGAACGGCCAGCCGCCCCACAGCACGACCGGCGTCGCCAGCACGAGCGACACCCACTGCCACCCCGGGAACTGCAGTGCGGGCGCCATCGCGAGTACGACCACGGGCACGGTGAGCACCGCGGAGACGAGGAGGCGCAGGCGAAGCGGGTCGCGCCGCGGCGCGGGCTCGGGGAGGTCGGTGGGTGGGGCGACGGGCGGCTGCGGTGCGAGGGCGGGCTGCGGTGCGGAGGCCTGATCCGGCGCGGGATCGACCGGCCGCGCGGTGATCGTCACGGGCACGGGCGTCCGCGCCGTCAGGTCGAGGGGACGCGCCGTGATCGTCACGGGCACCGGCGTCCGGGACGCGACCGCCGTCGCCGACTCCCCCGCCGCGCGCGTGCTCACCGACGCGGCGTACCCGGCCGACCGCACGGCCTCGACGAGCTCCGCCACCTCCACGCCGGGCGCATAGCTCACCCGGGCGCGCTCGGTCGCGAGGTTCACCTGCGCGTGCACGCCGTCGATGCGCTCGAGGCGCCGCTCCACGCGCGACACGCAGCTCGCGCAGGTCATGCCCTCGATGTCGAGGTCGACCGTGAGCTCGTCGTGCTGGGGGGTCATCCGCGCATCCTCCGTGGTGTTCGTGAGGTGACCACGATACCCACAGGGGGTATATGGCGCAAACGAGGTATCCTGTTCGGGTGATCGATGACATCAAGAAGCGCGCCCTGCACCGCACCAAGATCATCGAGGGCCAGCTGCGCGGCATCGAGAAGATGATCGAGAACGAGGACTACTGCGTCGACATCATCACGCTGTCGCTGGCCGTGCAGAAGTCGCTCGGCTCCCTGAACAAGCTCCTCGTCGAGAACCACCTCCGCACCCACGTGAGCGAGATGTACGAGGCGGGCGGCGAGCAGCGCGACGCCGCGGTCGCCGAGCTGCTGCGCATCTTCGAGCTGTCGAACAACCGGGGGTAGTCGAGCGGATGCCGCGTCGAACGCCGGCCGACGCCCTCGCCGACGGGCCGCTCGTGCTCGACGGCGGCCTCGGCACGCGCCTCGACGAGCGCGGCGCCGACGTGTCGAGTGCCCTCTGGAGCGCCGCCGTGCTCGCCGAGCGCCCCGAACTCGTGCTCGACGTGCACCGCGAGTACCTCGCGGCCGGGGCCGACGTCGTGATCTCGGCCTCCTACCAGGTCTCCCACGACGGCTTCGCGCGTGCCGGGCTCGATCGCGCGACCACCGACGCGATCCTCGCCCGCAGCGTCGAGCTCGCCCGCCGCGCCTGCGACGAGGCGGGACACGGCTTCGTCGCGGCATCCGTCGGCCCCTACGGCGCGACGCTCGGCGACGGCTCGGAGTACCGCGACCTCGGGCTCGGCGTGGCGGAGCTCCGCGCCTGGCACCGCGACCGACTGCGCGTGCTCGCCGACGCGGCGCCCGACCTGCTCGCCGTCGAGACCGTGGCGACGCTCGCCGAGGTGGAGGCGATCGTCGCCGAGCTCGACGGCGTCGGCGTACCCGCATGGGTGTCGGTCACGGCCGCCGGCGGGCGCCTGCGCAGCGGCGAGCCGATCGCCGAGGCCCTGACGCTCGCGTCCGCGAGCGACGACGTGCTCGCCGTGGGCGTCAACTGCTGCCCGCCCGATGAGGTGGCCGGCGCCATCGTCGCGGCGCGAGCGGCGACGCCGAAGCCGGTCGTCGTCTACCCGAACAGCGGCGAGCGATGGGATGCCGCCTTGCGCACCTGGCACGGCACGGGCGCGTTCCCCGAAGCCCTCGTGCGCGAGTGGCGCGAGGCGGGCGCCGCGCTCATCGGCGGCTGCTGCCGCACCGGACCCGACGACGTCCGCACGGTCGCCCGCGTCCTGCGATCGGGTCGATAGGTCCACCACCCGCAACACGAGGAAGGAGCCGCGCATGCCGCGCATCGAGCTCGTCATGGGAGACATCACCGCGGAGCGCGTCGACGCGATCGTGAACGCCGCCAACTCGGGCCTCCTCGGTGGCGGTGGCGTCGACGGCGCGATCCACCGCGCGGGCGGACCCGAGATCCTCGCGGAGTGCCGCGCCCTGCGCGCGACCGTGCTCCCCGACGGGCTTCCCACGGGCGACGCCGTGGCCACGGGCGCCGGCCGGCTCGCCGCCCGCTGGGTCGTGCACGCGGTCGGCCCCGTCTGGCCCGGCCCGGGCGCCGAGGCCGACGCACGACGACTGCTGCTCGCCTCGGCGTACCGCAACTCGGCGCGCGTCGCGCATGAGCTCGGCGCGGCATCCGTCGCCTTCCCGGCCATCTCGGCCGGCATCTACGGCTGGCCGGCCGACGACGCCGCACTCGTCGCGCTCGAGACCACGGCCGGTGCGGATGCCGCGCCCGCACTCGTGCGGTTCGTGCTGTTCTCCGACCGCATGCACGACGAGTTCCGTGTCGCCGCCGAGCGCCTCGGACTCGACGTGGCCTGAACCCCGCCGAGGACGTCCCGGGATCAGGTCCCGGGCGCGGTCACCGCGAGCCACTGGTCGAGCTCGCTCGGCTGGTCGGTGATGATGCCGTCGACGCCGAGCGCACTCACCTCCTCCCACCGCTCGTGCGTGTTCAGCGTGTAGCAGAGCACCGCGACGCCGGCCGCGTGGGCCGCATCGAGCGCCCCCGGCACGGCGGTGACGGATGCCGCGGTGGTGCCGAACCCGATGATGCCGAGCCGCTCGGCGAGCGGCACCGGGTTCGCGGGAAGCTCGCGGATGAGCATGATGCGCGGCGTCGTCGGCGACACCTGCTGCACGGCGAACAGCGTCTCGAGGCTGAAGCTCTGCAGCACGACCCGCCCACGCAGCTGGTGCCGCTCGATGAGATCGACCACCTGGCGCACCTGGTCGGGCCGCCAGTCGGCCTTCAGCTCGACGAGGGCGCGTGCGGTCTCGCGCTCGGCGAGCGCGCCGAGGAACCGGTCGAGCGTGGGCATCCGCTCCCCCGCGTGCTCCCGTCCGTACCACGCGCCGACATCGAGGCGCTCGAGCTCGGCGAGGTCGAGGTCCCCGACGGTGCGGTGATCCCCCGTGATGCGCTCGAGCGTGGTGTCGTGGAACAGCACCGGCACGCCGTCGCGGCTGAGCTGCACGTCGGTCTCGACGAACGCGAGGTCGTCCATCGCGAGCTCGAGCGACGGCATGGTGTTCTCGGGCGCCTCGGCGCGGTCGCCGCGATGGCCGACGATGAACGCGGCCTCGCCGGGGAGCCGGAGCGCCCCGAACACGTCGACGGCGGAGGCGGTGGTGGGCGTCGCGGCGACGATCAGCAGGGCGGCGGTCGCGAGGGTGCCGACGAGCGCGCACGCGATGCGCACGGCGCGGCGGAGGGTTCGGGTCACGGGCGTCGGGCCTTTCCACCGTCGCGCGTCATTGCGCGAACGGTGCCCGTCACCCTAGCAGCATCGTTACCGTTTCGTTACCTCCCCCGTTCACGGGCCCGCGCGCTCGCCTCCGCCTCGGCCGTGATCCGGTTCGCCATGCCGGAGAAGATCACGTCGTGGAACGGCACGATCGCCCACCAGTACAGGCGTCCCGACAGTCCCTTCGGGAAGAACACCGCGCGCTGCCGGTAGTCGGAGCCTCCGTCGACGTCGCTCGTCGCGAGCTCGAGCCACGCGCGGCCGGGCACGCGCATCTCGGCGCGGAGCCGCAGCGACCTCCCACGGTCGATCGCCTCCACACGCCAGAAGTCCACCGCGTCGCCCACGTGCAGCTCGTCGGCGTCGCGGCGGCCGCGCCGCAGGCCGACGCCGCCGAAGAGCTTGTCGATCCAGCCGCGGACCGCCCACAGCAGTGGGAACGAGTACCAGCCGTTCTCGCCGCCCACCCCCTCGATGACGCGCCAGACGTCGTCGGCCGGCGCCGTCGAGCGCTGCTCGCGCTCGTCGACGTACACCGTGTGGCCCGCCCACTCGGGGTCGCTCGGCAACGGGTCGCTCGGCGCCCCGAGCACCTGGGCGTTGCGCCAGCTCGTCTCGACCTCGCCCTCCCGCTCGCGCTCGAGCGCGAGCCGCACGGCCGTGCGGTACGGCAGCAGTCCCTCGGCGGGCGGCGGGATGACCGCGTCGATGTCGTGGTCGCGCATCACGCAGTCGTACTGCAGCGACTCGATGATCGGCACGGCGAGCCGCCGTGGGATCGGCGTCACGAGGTTCACCCATTGCCCCGCCAGCCACGGCGTGAGCACCGGCAGCGCCGCGATCGGCCGCTGCGGGAGCCCGGCCTCGACCGCGTACCCGTTCATGAGCTGCCCGTAGCGGTACACGTCGGGGCCGCCGATGTCGAACGCCCGGTTCACGTCGGCGGGCACCTCCGCGGCACGGATCAGGTAGTGCAGCACGTCGCGCACGGCGATCGGCTGGATGTTGCTGCGCACCCACCGCGGCGCGGGCATGTACGGCAGCACCTCCGTGAGGTGCCGGATCATCTCGAACGACGTCGACCCCGACCCGATGATGACGCCCGCCTGCAGCACCACCGTCGGGACGCCGGAGCCGAGCAGCACCTCGCCAACCTCGGCACGGGAGCGCAGGTGCCGCGAGAGGCGCACGCCCTCGGGATGCAGTCCGCCGAGGTACACGATGCGACCCACGCCGTGCTCGCGGGCGGAAGCCGCCACGTTCCGAGCGATCTCGACCTCGATCGACTCGAAGTCGCCCCGTCCGCCCATCGAGTGCACGAGGTAGTACACGACCTCGATGCCGTCCATCGCGCGATCGACGGCGGCCCGGTCGCCGAGGTCGCCGGCGACGACGTCGACGGATGCCGCCCATGGCACGTCGCGCAGCCGCTCGGGCTGCCGCACGAGGACGCGCACGTCGTGGCCCGCCCCGATCAGTCGGGGCACCAGGCGACCGCCGATGTAGCCGGTCGCCCCGGTCACGAGCACTCGCATGCGCCACCCCCGTCGCGATCCCGCCGACGGACGCGCGGCGTCAGGACCGTTCGTTCCCTCGACGATAGTCACCGCTCGCGCGGGCCAGGAGGTGCTGCGCCTGTGAATCGTCCGCACGTTGCAGCGCGACGACGAGCCGGGCGGCGTCGCCGCCGCCCACCGTCATGACGACGCGCCCGCCACGTGAGACGAGCACGCCGCCCTGCTTGGTGACGCGCCAGTCGAACGGGTCCGCCGCCAGGCGGCCCCGCTCGTCGGACGCGCCGTTGCGTCCTGACATCGCTAGCGCAGGCTCTTCGTGTGCCAGACCGTCTTCGTCTCGGTGAACGCGCTGATCCGGCCGAGCGCGGGCGCCGCGGCATCGGGGCCCGACTCGGGTCGCAGCACGCGCTTCAGCGTGTCGGCGGCCGCGACCTCGAGCGAGATCCAGTCGAGGTCGCCCGCGCCCACGAGGTCGAGCGCGTTCACGTCGCTGTGGCTCGCGAGCCACGGCGCGATCTCGGCGGTCGAGCCGGTGAGCACGTTGACGACGCCCTTCGGCACGTCGCTCGTGGCGAGGACCTCGGCCAGGCTGATCGCCGACAGCGGGTACCGCTCGCTCGCGACGACCACGACCGAGTTGCCCGCGACGAGCGCCGGCGCGACGGCCGACACGAAGCCGAGGAGCGACGAGTCCTGCGGCGCGACGATCGCGACCACACCCGTGGGCTCGGGCACCGAGATGTTGAAGTACGGACCGGCGACCGGGTTGGCGTTGCCGGCGACCTGGGCGAACTTGTCGGCCCATCCGGCGTACCAGACCCACCGGTCGATCGACTCGTCGACCTGCGCCGAGGCGACCGCACGGGACACGCCCTCGGCCTCCTCGATCTCGGCGACGAACTGCGCGCGACGACCCTCGAGCAGCTCGGCGATGCGGTAGAGCACCTGGCCGCGGTTGTAGGCGGTTGCGCCGCCCCAGCCGCCGACCGCGCCGCGCGCCGCGACGATCGCGTCGCGGGCGTCCTTGCGGGACGCCTTCGCGACGTTGGCGAGGAACCCTCCGTCGGCCCGCATGATCTCGTAGGTGCGGCCGGACTCGCTGCGCGGGAAGGCGCCGTTGATGTAGAGCTTGTACGTCTTCGGCACGGCGAGGCGGCTCATCGCTTCGATCCCTTCGTCGCGGTCTTGGTCGTTCGGGACGAGCGGACGGCCCGACGGGACTTCGGCGCGGCCGCGGCATCCGCCGACTCGACCGCGGCACGCAACGCGGGTCGCGACAGCGCGGACTGGCCGATCGGGGCCGGCGAGAGGTACGCGGCGAGGCCGTGACGGCCGCCCTCGCGCCCGTAGCCCGACTCCTTGTAGCCGCCGAACGGGCTCGAGGGGTCGAAGCGGTTGAACGTGTTCGCCCAGATCACGCCCGCGCGCAGCTGGTCGGCGACCGCCAGGATGCGGCTGCCCTTGTCGGTCCAGATGCCCGCCGACAGGCCGTAGGGCGTGTTGTTCGCCTTGGCGATCGCCTCGGCCGGCGTGCGGAAGGTGAGGACCGACAGCACCGGGCCGAAGATCTCCTCGCGGGCGATGCGGCTCGACGTCTGCACGTTCGTGAAGATCGTCGGCGCGTACCAGAACCCGTTCTCGGGGATCGCGCACGGCGCGCTCCACCGGTCGGCGCCCTCGGCGACGCCGATGTCGGAGAGCTCGCGGATGCGCTCGAGCTGCTCCTTCGAGTTGATCGCGCCGATGTCGGTGTTCTTGTCGAGCGGGTCGCCGAGGCGCAGCGTCGACAGGCGCAGCTTCAGGCGCTCGACGACCTCGTCGTGGATGTTCTCCTGCACGAGCAGGCGCGAGCCGGCGCAGCACACGTGGCCCTGGTTGAAGAAGATGCCGTTGACGATGCCCTCGATCGCCTGGTCGATGGGCGCGTCGTCGAACACGATGTTCGCGGCCTTGCCGCCGAGCTCGAGCGTGGCCTTCTTGTCGGTGCCCGCGATCTCCTTGGCGATCGCGCGGCCCACGGCGGTGGAGCCCGTGAACGCGACCTTGTCGACGCCCTCGGCCGACACCAGCGCGGCGCCCGTGTCGCCAGCGCCCGTGATGATGTTCACGACGCCGGGCGGCAGGTCGGCCTGCTGCAGGATTTCGGCGAAGATCAGCGCCGTGAGCGGCGTCGTCTCGGCAGGCTTCAGCACCACCGTGTTGCCGGCGGCGAGCGCGGGCGCGATCTTCCACGCGAGCATGAGCAGCGGGAAGTTCCACGGGATGACCTGCGCGGCGACGCCGAGCGAGCGGGGGTTCGCGCCGAGGCCCGCGTGGTCGAGCTTGTCGGCCCAGCCGGCGTAGTAGAAGAACCACGCGGCCACGAGGGGCACGTCGACGTCGCGCGACTCCTTGATGGGCTTGCCGTTGTCGAGCGACTCGGCGACGGCGAGCTCGCGGGCACGCTCCTGCACGAGACGTGCGATGCGGAACAGGTACTTGCCGCGGTCGCGGCCGCTCATGCGCGACCAAGTGCGGTCGTAGGCGCGGCGCGCAGCCGCGACGGCGTCGGCGACATCCGCCTCGTTCGCGTTGGCGATCTCGGCGATGCGCTCCTCGGTCGCGGGCGAGATGGTCTGGAAGGGCGTGCCGCGGCCGTCGACGAACTCGCCGTCGATGAAGAGGCCGTAGCGGTCGCGGAGGTTGAGGATCGCCCGCGATTCGGGGGCGGGTGCGTATTCGAGGAAGCTCATGAGGAAGTGCTCTCGTCTCAGTCGATCGTCACGTAGTCGGGGCCGGAGTAGTGTCCGGTGGTCATCTTCTGGCGCTGCAGCAGCACGTCGTTGAGGAGGCTCGACGCGCCGAAGCGGAACAGGTGCGGCACGAGCCACTCCTCGCCGACCGTCTCGGCGACGGTCACGAGGTAGCGGATCGCGTCCTTCGAGGCGCGGATGCCGCCCGCGGGCTTCACGCCGATGCGCTGGCCGGTCAGCAGGTGCCAGTCGCGCACGACCTCGAGCATGAGGAGCGTGACCGGGAGCGTGGCCGCCGGCTGCACCTTGCCCGTCGAGGTCTTGATGAAGTCGCCGCCCGCGAGGATCGAGAGCCACGACGCGCGGCGCACGTTGTCGTACGTCACGAGCTCGCCGGTCTCGAGGATCACCTTGAGGCTCGCGGCCGTGCCGTCGGGCCGGCGGCACGCCTCCTTCACGGCGGCGATCTGGTCGAACACCTCGCCGTAGCGGCCGGCGAGGAACGCGCCGCGGTCGATGACCATGTCGATCTCGTCGGCGCCGGCGGCGACGGCCTCGGCCGTGTCCGCGAGCTTGATCTCGAGCGACGACCGGCCGCTCGGGAAGGCGGTCGCCACCGCGGCGACGGAGATGAGTCCGTCGTCGGGGTCGCCGTGCACCGAGCCGAGCGCGTCGATCGCGACGGGCACCATGTCGCCGTACACGCACACGGCGGCGACGCGCGGCGTCGTGGCATCCGACGGGTCGGGGGTCATCGCCTTGGCGACGAGGGAGCGGACCTTGCCCGGTGTGTCGGCGCCCTCGAGCGTCGTGAGGTCGATGAGCGTGATGATCTTGTCGAGCGCCCACTGCTTGGACGACGTCTTGATCGAGCGCGTGGCGAGCGACGCGGCGCGCTGCTCGAGGCCGACGGCGTCGACGCCCGCGATGCCGTGCAGGTAGCGCCCGAGCGTGGCGTCGTCGGGTTCGCCGCCGAGCACGGCGAGCGCGCGCTCCCGGGCGGTGACGAGGGAGGTGCCTGACATGGTGGTGACCTGGCTTTCGTGTGAGGTGTGCTGGGCGGGCCCGATGGGTGCGCGTCAGCCGTCGAGGAGGTGGAGGGCGGTGGCCTCGTCGGTGACGAGCACCGTGCAGAGCCCCGAGCGCACGACGGCGTCGGCGACGGCGTGCTTGGCCTCGCCGGCGATCACGGCGATCGCGAGCGACGAGTCGCGCAGCTCGTCGAGCGTGAGGCCGACCGTGCGGGCGTCGAGCGCGGGGTCGACGATGTTGCCGTCGGAGTCGAGGTAGCGGCCGACGACGTCGCCGACGGCGCCCTTCTGCACGAGCACGTCGACGTCGGCGCCCGAGAGGTAGCCGCTCTCGACGTGCACGGAGTTGTGGTCGGCGGCGCCCGCGCTGAACAGGTAGGCGTCGGCCGAACGGGCGAGCTCGATGACGCCGGCGACGACGCGGTCGGCCTCGATGGCCTCCTTCGTCGCGAGACGCTCGAGGATGGCGGGGCTCGGCAGCAGGGTGGCGCTGCCGCCGCCCTTCTGCGCGATGCCCACGGCGGTGGCCGCGGCGGTGCCGGCCCGGCGGTTGAGGCTCACCCCGCCGTTGATCTGCACGACGTTGACGCCCGTGGCCCAGCCGTTGCGCAGGTGCTGCGAGATCTCGAAGAGCGTGCGGCCCCAGCTCACGCCGAGCGTGCGGGGCACGGGGCGGAGCGCCGTGAGGTAGTCGGCGGCCGCCTGCGCGGTGCGCTCCTGCAGCTCCTCGGGCGAGTGCACGCCCGCCGTCGACACGACGATCGCGTCGGCGAGCCCGCGCTCGTCGCGCAGTCGTCGCTCGATGGCCAGGCGTCGGGCCCGCGGATGCAGGATCTCGATGCGGATGAACCCGCGCTGCTTCGCCTGCGCGAGGAGGCGCCCGACCTTCCACCGGGTCAGGCGCAGCGCCTGCCCGATCTCGTCCTGGGTCTTGTTCTCCTCGTAGTAGAGCTCGGCAGCCCGGATCGAGAGGAGTTCGTCGATCTCGTCCACACCTGTCCCTTCGCCGCATTCCAGCGTAGGCAGGCCGTCGCTCATCGGCAACACTCGCGGGCGATCCTGCTCATATGAGCAGCGAGCGAGCGGATGCCGCGCGCCGACGCACCGCGACGAGCACGGCTGTCCGGGCGGGCGCGCACGCCCGCGCGGACACGCGGGGCACGCCCGCACGGGAGACCGGTCGTCGGCAGGCGCCGGACACCTCAGCGGGCGCGCTCGTCCTCGAAGTAACGGGGACGCGCGGCGACGACGCCGGCGATCGCGGCGGGGATGATCGACGCGAGCAGGAACAGGAGCGGCCACGTCCAGCCGCCGAAGGCCTCGTGCAGGAGGCCGACCGCAAGAGGCCCGATCGCCACGATGAAGTAGCCGACCGACTGCACGAACCCCGAGAGCGCGACCGATCCCGAGTGCGTGCGGGTGCGGAGGTTGACGAGCACGAGCGTGAGCGGGAACAGCAGCGGGCCGTTGCCGATGAGCGCGACCCAGAGCCAGGTCGCCGTCGCGGGAACGAGCAGCAGCCCGAGGTAGCCGATGATGAACGACACGATCGCGATGCCCACGAGCAGCTTCACGTGCCCCCAGCGCGCGGCGACGATCGGCACGATGATGCTCGCCGGCAGGCCCATCGCGGCGAACAGCGAGAGCAGCGCGCCGGCCTGGGCGGGCGTCGTGCCGGCGATGTCGTGCAGGATCGGCGGGAGCCACGCGAACATCGCGTAGGCGTTGATGCCGGGGATCGTGAACAGGATCGCGAGCGCCCACGCGAGCGGCGAGCGCACCGCGTAGCGGAGCAGTCCGCGCTCCGCCTCCTCGGGCAGGTCGGCCGCCCGGTCGGCGTGGGGACGCAGCATGATCGCGATCCACGGCACGAGCGAGAGCACCGCCACGAACGCCCACTCGCCGAGCGAGACGCGCCAGCCCGCGGCATCCGCCACCGGCACGGCCAGGAGCGGCGGCACGAACGTGCTCACCGACAGGGCGGTGACGTAGACGGCCGTGAGCAGGCCCACCCGGTCGGGGAAGTACCGCTTCACGAGCGGGGGCAGCAGCACGTTGCCCACGCCGATCGCCGCGAACGTGAGCGCGCTCGCCAACACGAGCCACAGCGCGTCGCCCGCGATGCCGCGGCCGAGGAGGCCGACCGTGAGCGCCGCGAGGGCGACGACGAGCGTGGGCTCGAGGTCGAACCGCTTCGCGATGAGCGGCGTCAGGATGCCGAAGATCGCGTAGCAGAGCGGCGGCAGCATGCCGAGGAACCCGACAACCGCGGGCGCGAGCGTGACGTCGTGCTCGAGGATCGTGAGGATCGGCGAAAGGGACGCCACCGCGGTGCGGAGGTTGAACGCGACGAGGACGATGCCGATGAGCGCCAGCGACCGCCCGGCCCAGAGCGGACGGGGCGAGGTCGACATCACCTTCCCGAGTCTAGGCTGGAGGCGTGGCCGACTTCGCCCGATACCTACCGCTGAGCCAGCGCTCGCGCGTCGACGAGCGCGGGGTCACGAGCGACCGTCGCGAGCCCACGGCGACCGTCCTCGGCTCGATCGCGACCGCCCTGCGCGCCGCCGACGACGATGCCTGGACGGTGCACGCCGACGACGATGCGACCACCGTCGCCGAGGCCGTGGCCGAGCTCGTGGCCGGATTCGACCGGGCGCCCGCCCGTCGCGCACTCGAGTCGGCGCAGCACGCGCTCGGCATGGGCGGCCATACGCCGTCGACCGAGGCGCAGCCCGAGGGGCCGGCGGATGCCGCGGCCGCCCTCGAGGCCCGGGCCTTCGCCATCACCGAGCGCCCGCAGCCGACGCGGCTCGTCGAGCTCGACGACGCGGTCGTGGCCGCCGTGCGCATCGGCGATGCGCTCGGAGCGCCGATCCCCGTTCCGGCGCTCGCCTCGGGCGCCGTGGCGCTGCGGCGCGCGGCGGGCGCGCCCACGCCGATCAGGGCGGTGATCTCAGGTCACAGCCTGCACGCGACGGATGCCGCGTGGACGATCGGGCACGGGCCGGTGCTCGTCGGCACGGCCCACGAGCTCATCCGCTTCCTGGCCGGCATCGGCACGCAGGCGCCGCGGCTCGCTCGTCGGGGCGAGCTGGGCGACGAGGCCTGACGGCGGGCTCGGCGCGGGCGGCTCCGCCTCAGTCGACGAGGAGCTCACGCGCCCGGTCGACGTCGCCGTGCATCGTCTCGATGAGGTCGGGGATGCTCGTGAACGCGACCATGCCGCGCAGGCGCTCGACGAACTCGACGTCGACCACGTGGTCGTAGAGGTCGAGCTCGCGGTCGAGCACATAGGCCTCGACCTGCTTCTTCGGCACGCCCTCGAACGTCGGGTTGTCGCCGACCGAGATGGCGGCCGGGTACCGGGTGCCGGCGTCGGTCAGCCAGCCCGCGTAGACGCCGTCGGCGGGGATGAGTCCCTCGGACTCGGGCGTGAGGTTGGCGGTCGGGAAGCCCAGTTCGCGACCGCGCTTGGCACCGTGCACCACGATCCCCGAGACGGTCGGCGCGTGCCCGAGCAGGCGGGTGGCGTGCCGCACGTCGCCATCGGCGAGGAGCTCCCGGATCCAGGTCGACGACACGCGGCGCCCGTCCTCGGGGGCCACGTCGCCGACGACCTCCACCGTGAAGCCGAAGGTGTGGCCGAGGTCCTGCAGCAGCGCCACGTCGCCGGCGCCGCGCGCGCCGTAGCGGAAGTCGCTGCCCACGAGCACGGCCTTCGCGTCGAGCGTGTCGACGAGCACCCGCTCGACGAACTCCGTCGCGGGCACCGAGGCGAGCGCGCGGTCGAACGGCAGGAGCACGGTCGCGTCGATGCCGGTCGAGCCGAGGAGCTCGAGCTTCTGCCGCACGCTCACGAGCGGGTCGGGGCACTTGTCGGGCGCCAGGAGCGCGAGGGGATTGCGGTCGAACGTGACGACGACCGAGCGGAGGTCGTCGTCGGCCGCGATGCGGCGGATGCGGTCGATCACTGCGCGGTGGCCGTTGTGCACGCCGTCGAACTTGCCGATCGTGACGGCGCTCGGGCCGAAGCCCTCGGGCACCGCGTCGAGGCCCTTGAAGGTCTTCACGCGGCATCCGCCCCCGTGCCGGCTTCGGAGTCGGTGGCCGGAGCGGGCTGCGCGGCCTGTGGGGCCTGCGCGGCCGGCGGACGGTGCTTCGCGAGCCACCACATGCCGAGCACGGGCAGCACGAGCGGGATGAACAGGTAGCCGCGGCCGAACCACGACCAGACCGTGTCGTGCGGGAACAGCTCGGGGTCGACGATGCTCAGCGTGCCGATGACGAGGACGCCCGTGAACTCGAAGATGAGCGTCGCCCACGCGATGCGGTACCAGCCGCGACCCGAGCGCACGAGGGCGATGGTCGCGACGACGTAGACGACCGCCGCCAGCGCGGAGAGCACATAGGCGAGCGGCGCCTCGTCGAACTTCGTGGCGATCTGCACGAAGGAGCGGCCGACGGCGGCGAGCGCGAGCACCCCGTAGACGGCCACGAGCACGCGCCCGATGCCGCTCATCCGCCGCCCGGGATCGGTCTCGGGCCGGGCACTCCGCACGTCAGTCATGTCGTTCGATTCTCTCATTCGCGGCTACGCCTGCTGCACGGTCCAGATCTGCAGCATGCGGTAGACCATCACGGCGACGCTGAGTGCGGCCACGCCGAGCACGACGGTGCTCCAGCGGCTGCGTTCGAGCAGCGCCCAGAAGACCGCGGCCGGCGGCAGCAGCAGCGCGCCGACGAGGTACGTGTAGAACTCGAGCACGCTGCCCGACGGCTGGTTGCCGAACAGCGGCGCGAGCAGCGCGATCACGAGCTGCACGAGCAGCAGGAGCTCGACGAGCACGAGGGCGCCGTTCGTGAGGTCGCTCGGCGCGCGGCCCGCGAATCCGAGCGCGAGGCACAGCACGCCCGCGACCACCGCGACGCCGACCTGGACCCAGGTGAACCACTCGATCATGCCGACGCCTCCTCGGCCGGGAATCCGGTGACGACCTTGAGCTCGGTGCCGCGCCGCTCGACGATCGCCACGAGGCGGTCGTCGGGATCGATGGCCGCGATCGGCGTTCCGCCGGGAAGGGCAGCGAGCTCGTCGGGCGCGGCGATGCGCTTGCCGTGCCCGAGGTCGACGGCCTCCTGCTCGGTGATGGACGCGACGGGCAGCGTCCGGCGGGCGGCATCCGCGGGGCGCAGGATGACCCGTACGACGTCGAGGCCCTCGAGCTCGGCGGCCTCGTCGACGCCGAAGGCGCCGATGCGCGTGCGGCGCAGCGCGGTGAGGTGCCCGCCCGTGCCGAGGTCGGCGCCCACGTCGCGCGCGAGCGCACGCACGTAGGTGCCCGAGGAGCACGCGACGCGCACGTCGACGTCGACGTGTCCGTCGCCGGGGCGCAGGTCGAGCAGGTCGAAGGCCGACACCGTGACCGGACGCGCCGCGAGCTCGACGGTCTCGCCGTCGCGGGC
Organism: Agromyces sp. NPDC057865; assembly: GCF_042796995.1. Classification (NCBI taxonomy): domain Bacteria; kingdom Bacillati; phylum Actinomycetota; class Actinomycetes; order Micrococcales; family Microbacteriaceae; genus Agromyces; species Agromyces sp. NPDC057865. The sequence goes on from NZ_JBHVMJ010000004.1 coordinate 132,721, forward strand.
CCGCTGGTAGGCGCGTTTGCCGGCGACCTTCACGGCGCTCACGGTGCTCGGCACCTGCTCGATGTCGCCCGTCCACGCCAGCATCGCGGCGCGCACGGCCGCCTCGTCGGCGGCGGCGATGCGGTCGGCGGATGCCGCGTCGAGGGGCTCACCCTCGGCATCGTCGGTCGTGGTGTCCCAGCCGAGCCGCATGGTCGCGAGGTACTCCTTGTCGAGCCCGACGAGGTGGTGCAGCAGGCGGGTCGCCGACCCGACGCCGAGGATGAGCAGGCCCGTCGCCATGGGGTCGAGCGTGCCCGCGTGGCCGACCTTGCGGGTGCCGGCGAGCCGGCGCGAGCGGGCGACGACGTCGTGGCTGGTGATCCCCTGCGGCTTGTCGACGAGGAGGATGCCGCTGTTCACGCCGTACAGGCTAACAGCGCGGCCGGACGCGGGCGGCACGGCACCTACGCTGGGAGGGTGAGGATCGGCATCATCGGCGCGGGCGCGCTCGGAGGCACCTTCGCCGCGCTGCTGGCGCGCGCCGGGCACGACGTGGAGGTCACCGCACGCGGTGCCGGGCTGGAGGCGATCCGCGCCGACGGCATCCGGCTCTCGGGCGGCTACGGCGACGTGCACGCGCGCGTCGCCGCGGTCGAGGTGCTCACCGTGCGGCCCGACCTCGTGCTGCTGTGCACGAAGGCGCAGGATGCCCCGTTGGCCCTCGGCCGCCACGCCGAGCTCATCGACGGCGTGCCGGTCGTCGTCGTGCAGAACGGGCTCGACGGCGTGCAGACGGCCGAGCGCTTCCTGCCGCATTCGACGTGCGTGGGCGTGCTCTCGATCATCGCCGCGAACTACACCGAGCCCGGCCGGGTGCGCGTGACCACGACCGCCGCGAGCTACCTCGGGCGCGGCGACGGCGCGGCCGACGATGAGAGCCGGCGCATCGCGGCGATCCTCTCCGAGGCGGTGCCCGTGGTCGCCATCGACGACTTCCGCGGCGCGCAGTGGACGAAGCTCGTCGTGAACATGCTCAATGCGGTGCCGGCGATCGTCGGCCGGAGCGTGCAGGAGGTGCTGCACGACCGTCGCCTGCGGCGCGTGGTCGCGGCGTCGATGCGCGAGACCGTGCGCGTGGGGATGGCCCGCGGCATCCGCTTCGGCTCGCTGCAGGGCCTTTCGAACGCCCGCCTGCGCCTGTTCGCCCGCGTGCCCGTGGCGCTCGGGCAGGTACTGCCGTGGATGATGGGCGTGCGCATGGGGAAGGTGCCCAACCTCGGCTCGACGCAGCAGAGCGTGCGACGCGGGCAGCCGACCGAGGTCGACCACCTCAACGGCGCCGTCGTGCGCGAGGCGATCCTCGCCGAGCTCGACGCGCCCGTGAACGAGGCGCTCACGGTGCTGGTGCACGAGGTGGAGCGCATCGGCGAGTTCCTGCCCGAGGAGCGGGTGCTCGCCGAGGTGCCGGCCTGAGGGGTCGCGTGCAAGGCGTCAGCAGCTGTCGAGGAACCGCCGTCGCGGATGCTCGGGATCGCGGTCGTCGATGACCGCCGAAGCGACGAGCCGGGGGTCGGCCTCGGCGTAGGCGACGACGTCGGCCGGGTCGACGGGATCGCCGTCGAGCGCGATCCGCACGTCCCACAGGTCGGCGAGCCGCGGGCGCAGCACGAAGCGTCCGTCGAGCACGAGGATCGCGTCGGCCGGGCCGGTGATCCACTTCGGCGCGATCCAGGCGTCGCGCGTCGGGTCGAAGACGGCCGTGACGAAGGCCGTCGACCCGCCCATCCGGAACGGCTCCACGAGCACGCGCCGCAGCGCCGACTCGTCGAAGCCGTAGCCGTAGTAGCGCTGCGGCGTGTCGTCGCCGTACTCGTCCTGCGCCGCGCGCGAGCGGTGGAACCGCTCCATGCTGGCCTGGAACACGCGGTGGCCGCGCTCCCGCAGGACCGCGGAGAGATCGTCGGCGAAGACCGTCTTGCCGCTGCGCAGCGGCCCGTCGATCGCGACGATCATCCGTCCGCGGCCGTAGTGCTGCAGGATCTCGTCGGCGAGCGTGCGCAGGAACGTGACGCGAGGCGTGGTGACGAGCTCCATGGCCCCGAGCCTAGCCGCGCGGCATCCGCCCGGGCATAGGCTGGCGGGATGCCTCGCCCGCCCTCCCCCGACCTGGCGACGGCGCTCAACGCCTGGTTCGCGGACGCCGCGCGGCCGCTGCCGTGGCGGGCCGCCGAAGTGTCGCCGTGGGCCGTGCTCGTGAGCGAGTTCATGCTGCAGCAGACGCAGGTGGCGCGGGTCGTGCCGAAGTGGGAGGCGTGGATCCGGCGCTGGCCGACGCCCGCCGCGCTCGCGTCGGAGCCGGCCGCCGAGGCCGTGCGCGCGTGGGACCGGCTCGGCTACCCGCGTCGCGCGCTCTGGCTGCATCGCGCCGCGGTCGAGATCGTGGAGCGGCACGGCGGCGAGGTGCCCGACGACCTCGACGCGCTCCTCGCGCTGCAGGGCATCGGCCCCTACACGGCGCGCGCGATCGCGGCGTTCGCGTTCGGTCGGCGACATCCGGTGGTCGACACCAACACCCGTCGCGTCATCGCCCGGGCGGTGCTCGGCCAGGCGCAGCCGGGGCCGCCGTCGACGGCGCGCGACCTCGCCGAGATGTCGGCCCTGCTGCCCGAGTCGGAAGCCGCAGCGCGCGTGTTCAACGCCGCGGCCATGGAGCTCGGGGCCACCGTCTGCACCGCGCGCATGCCCGACTGCGACGCGTGCCCGATCGCGACGGCCTGCGCCTGGCGGCTCGCCGGGTACCCGCCGTACGACGGCCCGCGCAAGGCGGTGCAGGCGCGGTTCGAGGGATCCGACCGCCAGGTGCGCGGGCTCGTGATGCGCGAGCTCCGCGCGGCCCATCGTCCCGTCGCGCGCGACGAGCTGACGGGCCTGTGGGCGGATGCCGCGCAGCTCGACCGCGCGATCGACGGGCTCGTCGCCGACGGGCTCGCGGTCGCCGACCCGCAGGGCGGCCTCGGCCTGCCCTCCGCCTGAGTCGCGGGCGGGTCGGTCGAGGCGCCGGCGCTTCCGCTCCGTGTGCGAGGATGCAGGGATGTCCGTGACGACGCTGCCCGGGCGCCGGCCGAGCCCCGACGACCTCCTCGTGCTGCTCGCCGTCGCGCGGGCGGGCCGCTACACGGCGGCCGCCACCGAGCTCGGGCTCAACCACACGACCATCGCGCGGCGGATCTCCGCGCTCGAGGACGCGCTGGGCGGGCGCGTCCTGGCCCGCGGCGCCGCGGGCTGGGTGCTCACGCCGCTCGGCGAGCACGCCATCACCGCGGCCGAGGGCGTGGAGCGCGCGCTCGGCGAGCTCGCACCCGACCGACCCCGCCTCTCGGGCGTCGTGCGCCTGAGCGCCACCGACGGCTTCAGCGGGTTCATCGCGTCGCCCGCGATCGCCGCGGTGCGCCGCGAGCATCCCGACGTGTCGCTCGAGATCGTGGCGACCCAGCGACGGGCGGCGCAGCAGCGCGTCGGCGTCGACCTGGAGGTCGTCGTCGGCCGCCCCCACGTGCATCGCGCGGAGGCGATCCACCTCGCCGATTACGCGCTGGGACTCTACGCGAGCCGGGACTTCCTCGCGCGGCACGGCACGCCCGCCTCGACGGCCGACCTCGCCGGTCAGCCGCTCGTGTACTTCATCGAGTCGATGCTGCAGGTCGACGCGCTCGACGAGGCGCGCACGCCGACGCGCGAGATGGTCGACGCGGTGTCGAGCACGAACGTGTACGTGCACGTCGACGCGACGCGGTCGGGCGCCGGGTTCGGCCTGCTGCCGGCGTTCCTCGCCGACCGGCACGACGACCTCGTGCGGCTCTTCGCCGACGAGATCGACCAGCGCCTGCCGTACTGGCTGGTCTGCCGCCCCGAGGCGCTGCGCCAGCCGACGGCGCTCGCGTTCATCGAGGCCCTGCGGGCGCGCATCGCGGCCGTCGAGGATCAGCTCCTCGGACGGCCGCGCGGCTGATCCGGCGCCATCGGGTGCGCGCCGGGTTGCGGTCGCAGCGGAGGCTGCGGGCTAGCGCGCACCGCCGAGCTCGGCGTCGTCGCTGAGGTCGGATGCCTCGTCGTCGATCTCCCCGAGCTCGTCGAGGTCGTCGTCGGCGTCGCGCGGCTTCACGTACGGATCGGCGTCGCCCGCGTAGGCGGCCGTCGACGCCAGGGCCGTGACCTCCTCATCGCGGGTGCGCGCCTCGCGCAGGAGCTCCTCGATGTGCTCGGCGTTCTCGGGGATCGCGTCGGCGATGAATTCGAGCGACGGGGTGAGGCGCGCCGTGATGTTGCGCCCGACCTCGGTGCGGAGCATCCCCGTCGCTGCCTTGAGGGCCGCCGCGGAGTCGCGGCGCTCCTCCTCGGTCCCGTAGACGGTGTAGAAGATGCTCGCGTGCTGCAGGTCGCCCGTGACCCGGACGTCCGTGATCGTCACGAACCCGAGTCGCGGGTCGCGCAGCCCCTTGTCGAGCCGGCGCGCGACGATCTCCTTGATGCGGTCGGCCAGCTTCCTGGCCCGCTGCGGGTCGGCCATGATTGTCTCCCTTTCCTCCCCTCACGATCGAGCGAGCAAGAAGCGTTGCTCGACCAGGAGGGGCCTCCGGATCTTCCCTTCGGGTGAATCGGGGTGAAGGGGCCTCCGTCCTCACCCGAAGGGAAGATCCGGAGGCCCCGGTACCACGACTACGCGCGAGGCTTCTCGCGCAGTTCGATCGTCTCGATCTCGTCGCCGACCTGGATGTCGTTGTACTTGCCGAGGCCGATGCCCGCCTCGAAGTCCGTGCGGACCTCGGTGACGTCGTCCTTGAACCGGCGCAGCGACTCGATGGCCAGGTTGTCGCCGACCACGACGCCGTCGCGGATGACGCGAGCCTTGGCGTTGCGCGTGATCGTTCCCGACCGCACGATGACACCGGCGATGTTGCCGAACTTGGAGGAGCGGAACACCTCGCGGATCTCGGCGACACCCGACTGCACCTCTTCGAACTCGGGCTTGAGCATGCCCTTGAGCGAGTTCTCGATGTCGTCGATCGCGTTGTAGATGACGTTGTAGAAGCGCACGTCGACGCCCTCGCGGGCGGCACGCTCGCGCGCCTTCACGTCGGGGCGGACGTTGAACCCGATGACGATCGCGTTGTCGATCGTCGCCAGGTCGATGTCGCTCTCGGTGACGGCACCCACACCGCGGTGGAGGATGCGCAGCTGCACCGAGTCGTCGACCTCGATCTTCATGAGCGACTCCTCGAGCGCCTCCACGGCACCCGACACGTCGCCCTTGATGATGAGGTTGAGCGCCTCGACCTTGCCCTCTTCGAGCGCACGGGTGAAGTCCTCGAGCGAGATGCGCTTGCGAGCCTTGGCCAGCTGCGCGTTGCGCTCGGCGGCCTCGCGCTTCTCCGCGATCTGGCGGGCGGTGCGGTCCTCCTCGGTGACGAGGAAGGTGTCGCCCGCGCGCGGGACCGTCGAGAGGCCCTGCACCTGGACCGGCCGCGACGGGGTCGCGGCGGCCACGGGGTCGCCGTTCTCGTCGGCCATGGCGCGCACGCGGCCGTAGGCGGTGCCCGCCACGATCGCGTCGCCGACCCGGAGCGTGCCCGACTGGATGAGCACGGTCGCCACGGCGCCGCGGCCCTTGTCGAGCTTCGCCTCGATGGCCACGCCGCGCGCGTCCTTGTCGGGGTTGGCGCGCAGGTCGAGGCCGGCGTCGGCGGTGAGGAGCACTGCGTCGAGCAGCTCCTGGATGCCGATGTTCTCGCGAGCCGAGACGTCGACGAACATGACGTCGCCGCCGTACTCCTCGGCCACGAGGCCGAACTCGGTGAGCTGCTGGCGCACCTTGGCGGGGTTCGCGTCGGGCTTGTCGATCTTGTTCACCGCGACCACGATCGGCACGTCGGCCGACTGCGCGTGGTTCAGCGCCTCGATCGTCTGCGGCATGATGCCGTCGTCAGCCGCGACCACGAGGATCGCGATGTCGGTCACCTGCGCACCGCGGGCACGCATGGCGGTGAACGCCTCGTGACCCGGGGTGTCGATGAAGGTGATGGCCCGGTCGATGCCCTCGTGCTCGGTGTGCACCTGGTACGCACCGATGTGCTGGGTGATGCCGCCGGCCTCGCCCGCGACCACGTTGGCGTTGCGGATCGCATCGAGGAGGCGGGTCTTGCCGTGGTCGACGTGGCCCATGACGGTGACGACCGGCGGACGCTGCTCGAGCACCTCGTCGGTCTCGTCCTCGAGCTCCTGGTCGAGGTCGATGTCGAAGCCCTCGAGGAGCTCCTTGTCCTCGTCTTCAGGCGAGACGACCTGGATCTTGTAGCCCAGCTCGGCGCCGAGCACCTCGAACGTGGCCTCGTCGAGCGACTCGGTCGCGGTGGCCATCTCACCGAGGTGGAACAGCACCGTGACGAGCGAACCGGGGTTCGCGTCGATCTTGTCGGCGAAGTCGGAGATCGAGGCGCCGCGACGCAGGCGGATGACGGTGTTGCCGTCGCCGCGGGGGACGCTCACGCCGCCCAGCGACGGGGCCTCCCGCATCTCGAATTCCTGCCGCTTCGTGCGCTTCGACTTGCGGGCCTTGGACTTGCCGCCGCCACGGCCGAACGCACCGGCCGTGCCGCCGCCGGGGCCGCGACCACGACCGCCGCCGCCCGCGGGACGCGGGCCGCCGAAGCCGCCGCCGGGGCGCTGGAAGCCGCCACCCGCGCCGCCGGGACCGCCCGGACGCGCGCCTGCGCCGGCACCGCCGCCACCGCCGGGGCGCTGGAAGCCGCCGGGGCGACCGCCGCCGGCACCGGCCGGACGGGGTGCGCCGGGACGCGGCGAGCCGGGGCGAGGCGCCTGCGGCCGCGGGATGTTGCCCGGGCTGGGACGCTGGCCCATGCCCTGCGAGCTGGAGAACGGGTTGTTCCCGGGGCGTGGCTGGGCGGGGCGCGAGCCCATGCCCTGCGAGCTCGAGAACGGGTTGTTGCCGGGGCGCGGGGCGCCGGGGCGCGGAGCCGGGCGCGGGATCGCACCGCTCGGCTTCGGCGCGGCCGGCTTGACCACGTCGGATGCCGCGGGTGCGGCGGGCGCCTCTGCGGGCTTGGCCGCGGCGGCCTGCGCCGCCTTCTCCTCGGCCTGCGCCTGGCGCTCGGCGACCGTCATCGGCGCGTCGGCGACGGGGGCAGCAGGAGCGGCCGGAGCCGCCTGGGGCGCCGGCTTCGGGGCGGGCTTGGGGCCGGGCTTCGCCGCGGTGGCGGGCTTGGCCGCCGCCGGCTCGGCCTTCGCGGCACCCTCGAGTGCCGCCCGCAGCTTGCGGGCGACGGGGGGTTCGATGCTGGACGAGGGTCCCTTGACGTACTCGCCCATCTCCTTGAGCTTCTCAAGGGCGATCTTGCTGTCGACACCGAGTTCGGATGCGATCTCGTGTACGCGTGGTTTGGCAGCCACTTCTCTCCTGTTCCGGGCCCACCCCCGGACAGGGGCGGACCATCAATGGCGGACGGGTCTCATTTCGAGCCGCTCATGAGTTGTCCATTAGCCGTTCAGCCTGTTCTCTACGTTGCTGGTGTCCACCTCGCCGCGAATGCGCAGCGCGCGCCCGAAGGCGCGCTTCCGCACGGCGAGCCGGTAGCACTCGAGCGTCGGATGCAGCCACGCACCCCTCCCCGGAAGCACAGCCGAGGCATCGGCCACGACGTGGGAGTTCTGGGAGACGACCCTCAGAAGCGAGGATCGCGGGGCACGCGAACGGCATCCGATGCACGTTCTGACGGGTTCCATCCTACACCTCCCCGCCAGACGGCCCGGCGACGCCCGGCTCGCGGGTCAGTTCGACTCGAGGATCGAGTCGGGCTGGATGTCGATCTTCGCGCCGGTGAGCTTCGCCGCGAGGCGCGCGTTCTGGCCCTCCTTGCCGATGGCGAGGGACAGCTGGTAGTCGGGCACCAGGGCCCGGACGGCGCGGGTCTGCTCGTCGATGACGAAGGCGCTCGTCACCTTGGCCGGCGAGAGGGCGCTCGCGACGAAGGTCGCGAGGTCGTCCGACCAGTCGACGATGTCGATCTTCTCGGCGCCGAGTTCGGCGGTCACCGCGCGCACGCGCTGGCCGAGCTCGCCGATGGCAGCGCCCTTCGCGTTCACACCCGGCTGGTTCGCGCGCACGGCGATCTTCGTGCGGTGGCCGGCCTCGCGGGCGAGCGACACGATCTCGACGACGCCGGAGGCGATCTCGGGCACCTCAAGCGCGAACAGCTTGCGCACGAGCGCGGGGTGCGTGCGCGACACCGTGATCGAGGGGCCCTTCGCGCCCTTCGCGACGCTCGTGACGTAGACGCGGATGCGCTGGCCGTGCGGGTACTCCTCGCCGGGCACCTGCTCCTCGGGGGGCAGGATCGCCTCGACCGTGCCGAGGTCGATGTGCACCATGCGCGGGTTCGGGCCCTGCTGGATGACGCCGGCGACGATGTCGCCCTCGCGGCCGCGGAACTCGCCGAGCACGGCGTCGTCGGCGAGGTCGCGCAGGCGCTGGTTGATGACCTGCTTCGCGGCGAACGCGGCGATGCGGCCGAAGTCGCTGGGGCTGTCCTCGGCCTCGCCGACGACGTTCCCGTCCTCGTCGTACTCGGGCACGTAGATCGAGACGTGGCCCGTCTTGCGGTCGAGGTGCGCACGGGCGCCCGCGGGGTTCGCGTGCCCGTGCTGGCCGGGGTTGGTGTGCTTCAAGTAGGCCATGAGGATCGCCTGCTCGATGATCTCCACCAGTTCGTCGAACGGGATCTCCTTCTCGCGCTCCATCATGCGGAGCACGCTGAGGTCGATGTCCATCGCCGGCCTCCTCTATTCAGCTCTCATGCCGCTTCGAACCCCGAGCGGACGACTCTCTACCGTACCGGAATGTCGGGACGCCCGTCATCCGCAGGCCGGGACGGCGATCGGGCGCGATCGCTCGCGGCCGGGACCGGCGAGCACGGCGTCGGCTCGGGGGCATCCGTGCGCTCGATGTTCATGTGAACACCCATTGACATGAACCATGAATTCGGTGTTAATGGACATCATCATGAAAACGACGAGGACCTACGACATGCGCGGTCGTGCGGCCGAGGCCGACCGCACCCGCGCGCGCATCCTCGACGCGACCGTGGCGCTCGCCGGCGAGGTCCCCCTCGCGGCGTGCACCCTCCCCGCGATCGCCGACCGCGCGGGGGTGTCGGTGCAGACCGTGCTGCGCGCGTACGGCAGCCGCGACGGCCTCTTCGCCGCCGCGACGACCCGCGGCCGCGAGCAGGTCGTCGCCCAGCGCGAGACGCCCGTCGGCGACGCGGATGCCGCGCTCGAGGTGCTCGCGGGGCACTACGAGGCGTGGGGCGACACCATGCTGCTGCTGCTCGCGCAGGAGTCGTGGGAGCCGGTCGCCGCGGAGATCACGGCGAGCGGCCGGATGCTGCACCGCGACTGGGTCCGCGCCGTGTTCGCGCCGGCCGTCGAGCGGCTCGATGCATCCGACCGCGACGAGGCGGTCGACCTGCTCGTCGCGGCCACCGACCTCTACACCTGGAAGCTCATGCGGCGCGACCGCGGCCTCGATCGTGCGGCGACGATCGGGCGCATGCGCCGCCTCGTGGCATCCGTGCTCGCCTCGATCGACGCACCTGCGAGCTCGGAGCCCGCCACGCGAGGACCCTCCACTCGGGAAGGGAGACGACCATGACCGCCGTCACGCTCGTGACCGTCGACGCGGGCGGGAACGCGCCGCCCATGCTCGACATCGCCCGCACGCTCGTGCGCCGCGGCGAGGACGTGCGCGTCCTCGGGCACGAGCGCCAGCGCGATCGCGTCGCCCCAACCGGTGCCCGGTTCGAGCCGCTCGACGCGCTCGCGTTCTGGGACTGCACGATCCCGCGGTCGCTGCCGTCGACGCTCGGGCAGTTCAGCCGGCTCGGGTCCGACGGCGCCCTCCGGCGCGAGGTCGCCGACCGGCTGCGGTCCGATGAGACCGACGTCGCGCTCGTCGACTGCCTCACGGCCTCGGCGGTGCTCGGCGCCCGCGACGCGGGCGTGCCGTCCGCGGTGCTCTTCCACACCTTCCTCGCGTACTGGCGCGACGCGTACGCCCGCGGGCCCGTCGGGATCGTCGCACGGCTCCGGGGCGTCGACCTGCGCGCCGCCTGGCGGAGCGCCGACGCCCGCATCGTGACGGCCGACGCGACGCTCGACCCGGCCGGGCACGTCGGCGAGCCCGGCACGGCCTGGGTCGGGCCCACCGATACCGGCGTGCCGGCGCATCCTGATCCCGACCGGCCGCCGCTCGTCGTGGTCAGCCTGTCGACGACGTGGCTGCCCGGCCAGACCTCCGCCTACCAGCGCATCGTGACCGCGCTCGGATCGCTGCCGGTGCGCGGGCTCGTGACCGCGGGCGGCATCGCGCCCGACCGGCCGATCGACCTGCCGCCGAACGTCGAGTGGGCCGATCGGCGCCGGCACGCCGACGTCCTCCCCGAGGCCTCGCTCGTGGTCGGGCACGGCGGCCACTCGACGACCTCGACGGCGCTCGCCCACGACCTGCCGCTCGTCATCCTCCCGATGAACCCGCACGCCGACCAGCCCATGGTCGCGGCCGCGATCGAAGCCGCAGGCGCGGGCGTCGCGCTGTCGCCGCGAGTGCGTCCCGGGCAGATCGCGGAGGCCGTGGTGCGCGCGCTCGGCGACCGGCGCATGGCCGCCGCGGCGGCCGACCTCGGGCGGCGCATCCGGTCGGCCGACGCCGCCGACGCGGCATCCGACCGCCTGCTGGCGCTCGTCGGGCGACCGACGCACTCGTCCGGGCGGTCGCCCGAGGAGGCGTGACCGCTCACGGCTCGAGGGGGAATGCGACGAGCGGCCGCTCCCCAGGGCCGCCCGCCGCGACGGGTGACGGATGCCCCCGCATCCGCACCCCGCTCGTCGCCGGTCAGTCGTGCCAGACCTGCACGACCGACGGGCGCGGCGCGGCGACCGCACCGGGCGCCGCCGAGCCGTAGTCGGGGAAGCGCGACGTCTGCGCGGCCACGGAGCCGTTCTCGCCCGGGTGCTGCACGGCCACGAAGACGAGGCCCTCGCGGTCGTGGATCACCGGGCCGCAGGTCTCGGCCTCGCGCGGCACCGAGAGGAACTGCTGCACGTTGCCGCGCTGGTCGCCCTCGAGCGGCACCCGGAAGAGGCCGTCGTTGTACCCGATCGTGCCGGGCGCGCCGTCGGTCGAGATCCAGAGGTTGCCCTCGGAGTCGAACGCGAGGTTGTCGGGGCACGAGATCGGCGACACGAGCTCCTTCGGGAAGCCGGCGAAGTACGTGTACGCGGTCTTCGACGGGTCGCCGCAGAGCAGCAGGATGTTCCAGCCGAACGTCTCCCCCGCCTGGCCGGCGGTCTCCGTGAGCTCGATGACGTGCCCGAAGCGGTTGCCCGAGATCGGGTTCGCCTCGTCGAGCGGCGAGGACGTGCCGCGCGCGCTGTTGTTCGTCAGCGCGACGTACACCTTGCCGGTGCGCGGGTTCGGCTCGACGTCCTCGGGGCGGTCCATCTTGGTCGCGCCCACGAGGTCGGCGGCGCGACGCGTGTAGACGAGCACCTCCTCGATCGTCATGCCCGGCACCACGCTCCGGCCGTTCCGCGTGAGCGGGAGCCACTGGCCCGCACCGTCGAAGAGCCCGTCACTGGGCATCGCGCCGCCGCCCGTGATCTCGCCGGCGGGCGAGTTGCCCGTGAACTTCGCCACGAACAGGTCGCCCTCGCTGAGCAGGCGCTGGTTCTTCTTCTTCGCGCCGGTCGACGTCGCCGCGGTGTAGCGGCCCTTCGACACGAACTTGTACAGGTAGTCGTTGCGCTCGTCGTCGCCCATGTACGCCACGACGCGGCCGTCCTCGGCGATGATCACGTTGGCGCCCTCGTGCTTCAGTCGGCCCATGGCCGTGTGCTTGAGCGGCGTCGACGTCGGGTCGTTCGGGTCGATCTCCACGATCCAGCCGAAGCGGTTCGGCTCGTTCACGGAGCCGGCCCGGTGCGCGTCGAAGCGCGGGTCGTACGCCTCCCAGCCGGTCTCGGTAGAGGTCGTCGACGTGCCGCTGTAGCGCTTCTGCTCCGCCGTGTCGGCCGCCCACGCGAAGTAGCCGTTGAAGTTCTCCTCGCCCGACAGCACGGTGCCCCACGGGGTGGTGCCGCCGGCGCAGTTGCCGAGCGTGCCCTTGACCCAGCGTCCTTCGGGGTCGGCGGCGGTCTTCACCAGGTCGGAGCCGGCCGCGGGACCGGTCAGCTCGAACACGGTCTCGACCGTGATGCGGCGGTTGCGCCTGCCGCCCACCACGTACAACCACGGGTCGCCGGCCTTGTCACGGCGCAGCTCGACGACGGACATGCCCTGCGCCGCCTTGTAGATGTCGCCGCGGCGGCGCTTCTCGGCGGGATCGCTCGTGGGCGGGAACATGATGTTCGGGTTGACGTACTCGTGGTTCGCGACGAGCACGCCCGTCTTGCCGCTCGGGTCGGCGATGATGTCGAGGTAGTCGTTGTTGTAGCCGAACTGGCCCGCCTGGGCGTCGGCCGACTGGTTCGCGAAGTCGAGCGACGGCGACGACGAGAACAGCGGGTCGCCCCAGCGGATGATCGGGCTCCATCGGTAGCCTGCCGGCACCGTGAACTCGTCGACGAGGCGGTCGACGGGGTCGATCGCGCCGAACGCGAGGCCGGCGTTTCCGGGCTTCGCGGCGTACGCGGCGCCCGACCCGCCGCCGACGGCGTTGCCGACCACGAGCCCGACGGCGCCCGCGAGTCCCAGGCCGAGCAGCGAACGACGGGTGAGGGCCGCCGATGCGATGTCGCGGAAGTGCGCGTTGTCCGACGTGTTGCACTCGGGTCCGAGGCACGCGTCGGCGCACTTCAGCCGGCACGTCACGGCCGAGCGCTTGCCGCGGACGTGGTCGGCCATGGGGAGCAATCGCAGCGGAGTCTGGTCGGAAATCGTCACTTCTCGGGTCCTCACGATCGACGAACGGGTCGATCCGAGCGTCGTCGTCCGAGGAAACGCGAAGGCACCGCGACGGTGAACAGGAACTGACGTCGCGGTGAAGCACAAGGGGGTGATCGCGCGACATGCCCGTGCCTACAGTGTCGACATGAACCCGACCTCTGTCTCCCCCAGCGCCGCCGTCGATGCCGCCCAGGACTCGACCGCGTTCCGACTCGCCGCCCGCGCCGGCTACGTGGTGCTCGGACTCGTCCACGTCGTCATCGGCATGATCGCCGTGTCGATCGCCGCGGGGGCGGGCGGCGGCGAGGCCGACCAGAGCGGGGCCATGGAGCAGATCGCGCGCGTCCCGTTCGGCGTGGTGGTGCTCTGGGTCATCGTGGTCGGGCTCGCGGCGCTCGGCGTCTGGCGGATCGGCGAGGCCGTCGTCGAGCGCGATCCCGACGCGAAGCGGCGGTGGGGACGGCGAGCCAAGGAGGTCGGCACCGCGGCCGCCTACTTCGCGATCGCCGGCACGGCGCTCGTGTACGCCCTCGGCGGGAGCTCCGACTCCTCGGAGTCCACCCGGACGTTCACCGCCGACCTCCTCGCGAACCCCGCCGGCGTCGTGCTCGTCGTCCTGCTCGGACTCCTCGTGCTCGGCGTCGGCGTCGCGTTCGTCGTGCGGGGCGCCCGCCGCGACTTCGAGAAGCAGCTGTCGCTGCCCGCCGGCGCGGTCGGCGGCGGCATCCGCGCGCTCGGCGTCGTCGGCTACGTGGCCAAGGGCGTCGCCGTCGCGGTCGTCGGCGTGCTGTTCGTCATCGCGGCCCTGACCCACGATCCCGAGAAGGCCGGGGGCCTGGATGCCGCGCTGCGGAGCATGGCGGAGCTGCCGTTCGGTCGCGTCCTGCTCTGGCTCGTCGGCGCGGGACTCGTGATCTACGGCGTGTACTGCTTCGCGCGGGCGCGGTACGCCCGCCTCTGAGTCGCGAACGCGGGCGCGAGCCCGAGCGGGCGGCTCAGCCGACCGGCCAGTGGCTCAGCCGGCCAGTGCGGCGACCACTCCGTCGATCGGCACCGCGACACGGTCGCCCGACGCGCGGTCCCAGACCTCGACCACGCCATCGGCGACCCCACGGCCCGCGATCACGATCTTCGGCACGCCGATGAGCTCCGCGTCCGCGAACTTCACGCCGGGCGAGAGCTTCGGGCGGTCGTCGTAGACCACGTCGTAGCCCGCGGCCTCGAGGTCGGCCACGACGCGCTCGGCGGCGTCGAAGGCCGCCTGGTCCTTGCCCGTGGCGAGCACGTGCACGTCGAACGGCGCGACCGGCGCGGGCCAGACGAGGCCCTTGTCGTCGTTGTTGAGCTCGGCGATGATCGCGAGGATGCGCGTCACGCCGATGCCGTACGAGCCCATCGTGACGGTCGCGAGCTTGCCGTTCTCGTCGAGCACCTTGAGCCCGAGCGCCTCGGCGTACTTGCGGCCGAGCTGGAACACGTGGCCCATCTCCATGCCGCGCGCGAGCTCCACCGGGCCCGAGCCGTCGGGCGCGGGGTCGCCGTCGCGCACGTTCGAGACCTCGACCACGCCGTCGGCGGTGAAGTCGCGTCCGGCGACGAGGCCGAAGACGTGCTGCTCGTCGAGGTTCGCGCCGGTGATCCACTCGGTGCCGTCGACCACGCGAGGGTCGAGGAAGAAGCGGATGCCGGTCGACGACTCGGCGCCGAGCACCGGTCCGTCGGCCGACCACGGGCCGATGTAACCCTTCACGAGGCCGGGGTGGCGCGCGAAGTCCTGCTCGGTCGCGGGCTCGACCTCCGCGGGCGCGAAGGTGACCTCGACGCGCTTGGCCTCGATCTCGCGGTCGCCCGGGATGCCGACGACGACGACCTCGCGCGTGCCGTCGAGGTGCGTGAGCGCGAGCACGACGTTCTTCAGCGTGTCGGCGGCGGTCCAGTCGCGGCCGTCGGGACGCGGGTACTCGAGGTTGGCGAGGTCCACGAGCGTCGCGATGGTCGGCGTGTTCGGCGAGTCGAGCACCTCGGCCGCGGGCAGCCCGTCGAACGGGATCGCCTCGGGCACGACGGTCGTGAACGCCTCGACGTTCGCTGCGTAGCCCCCGGCCGAGCGCACGAAGGTGTCCTCGCCGACGGGCGTCGGGTGCAGGAACTCCTCCGACTTCGAGCCGCCCATCGCACCGGCATCCGCCTTGACGATCACGTACTCGAGCCCGAGCCGCGCGAAGATGCGCTCGTACGCGTCGCGCTGCGCCTGGTAGCTGGCGTCGAGGCCGGCGTCGGAGGCGTCGAACGAGTAGGCGTCCTTCATCGTGAACTCGCGGCCGCGCAGGAGGCCGGCGCGCGGCCGGGCCTCGTCGCGGTACTTGTCCTGGATCTGGTAGATCGTGAGCGGCAGGTCCTTGTACGAGGAGTACAGGTCCTTCACGAGCAGCGTGAAGACCTCCTCGTGCGTCGGCGCGAGCAGGTAGTCGGCCTCCTTGCGGTCCTGCAGGCGGAACAGCGCGTCGCCGTACTCCGTCCAGCGGCCCGTGACCTCGTAGGGCTCGCGGGGCAGCAGCGCGGGGAAGTGCACCTCGTGCGCCCCGGCGTTGGTCATCTCCTCGCGGATGATCCGCTCGATCTTCGCCTTCACGCGCAGGCCGAGCGGCAGCCAGGCGAAGATGCCGGGCGCCTGGCGCCGGATGTAGCCGGCGCGGACAAGCAGCTTGTGGCTCGCGATCTCGGCGTCGGCCGGGTCTTCGCGGAGCGTGCGGAGGAAGAAGTTCGACAGGCGTACGGGCACCCGACGATTCTAGTGACGCACGGATGCCACATCGTCGCGTCATGCGCGTCACCCGGCGATTCTCGTGACGCACGGATGCCACGTCGTCGCGTCATCCGCGACACCCGGTCGCTCACGCGGCCGGGCCTAGGCTTGCCGCATGCCTCGACGCCGACCGCACGTCGCCGGTTCCGCCGCCCAGAGCGAGCTCGCCGCGGCGCTCGCCGAGCTCAGGGAGACGCTCGAGCTGCCCGACGGATTCCCTCCGGCCGTGCTCGACGAGGCGGAGTCCGCGGCGGCCCCGACGCCGCCGCCCGCGGCCGACCGGCGCGACCTCCCGTTCGTCACGATCGATCCCCCGGGCTCGCTCGACCTCGACCAGGCGCTGCACCTGTCTCGACGCGCAGGCGGCTACGTCGTGCACTACGCGATCGCGGATGTCCCGGGCTTCGTGCTGCCCGGCGGCGCCGTCGACCTCGAGGCCCGCGGGCGCGGGCAGACGTTCTACGCCGCCGACGGACGGGTGCCGCTGCATCCGCCCGTGCTCAGCGAGGACCGGGCGTCGCTGCTCCCCGGCGTCGACCGCAGCGCCTACGTGTGGTCGTTCGACCTCGACGAGGCTGGAGCCGTGCTCGAGACCCGCCTCGAGCGCGCGGTCGTGCGCTCCCGCGCGCAGCTCGACTACGCGCAGGCGCAGTCGAGCATCGACGACGGGTCGGCCGACGGGTCCCTCGCCCTGCTGAAGGAGGTGGGCGGGCTACGGCTCGAGCAGGAGCGGGCGCGCGGCGGCGCGAGCCTCAACGTGCCCGACGAGGAGATCGTGCGCACGCCCGACGGCGGCTACGCCCTCGAACGACGCAGGCTCCTGCCGGTCGAGGACTGGAACGCGCAGCTCTCGCTCATGACCGGCATGGCCGCCGCCGAGCTCATGATCGCCGCGCGCGTCGGCATCCTGCGCACCATGCCGAAGCCGTCCGACGAGGAGATCGCGTCGTTCCGCCGCCAGACCGAGGCGCTCGGACGCCCGTGGCCCGAGTCGATCGGCTATGGCGAGTACCTCCACGAGCTGCCGCGCGACGAGCCCGCATCGCTCGCGATCCTCCAGGCCGCGAGCGGGCTGTTCCGCGGAGCCGGTTACGTGGCAATGGACGGCACCGTGCCCGACGACCCGGTGCAGTCCGCCCTGGCCGCCCCGTACGCCCACGTCACGGCCCCGTTGCGCCGACTCGTCGACCGCTGGGGACTCGTGGTGTGCGAGGCGATCGCCGACGGGCGCGAGGTCCCCGACTGGGCGCGAGCGTCGCTCGGCGAGCTGCCGTCGCTCATGGGCGCGTCGACCCGTCGGGCGTCGCAGCTCGACGCGGGGTCGATCGCACGGGTCGAGGCCGCCGTGCTGTCGGATCGCGTCGGCGACCGGTTCGACGCGACGGTGCTCGGACTGCGGAACGGTTCGGCGGTGATCCAGCTCGTCGAGCCGGCGGTCACGGCGACGTGTCCCGCGCCGCCCGAGGCGCGTCCGGGCGCGCAGCTGGCCGTGGTGCTCGAGGGCGCGGACATCCGCACCGGCACCGTGCGGTTCCGGGCGGCCTGACCGCGCCGATCAGCCCTGCGCGTGCGCCGCGATCGCCGCCGCGACGGCCGGGGCGAGCTCCTCGGGTTCGATGCCCCGGTTGTACGGGGTGGCGATCACGAGGTTCACCCCGTCCGTGGCGAGCAGTGCCCACGACTCCTCAGACGTCGCGACGGCGACCGATTCCCCGGCGCCGTCGACCGGTGTCGCGATCGCGCCGGACTCCGCAGCCGCTGTGCGGACCGCCCAGCCGGCGCCGGGGATCGTCGTCAGTCCCAGCCCGAACGAGCTGGACGCGCTCCACCAGCCGCAGGATCGGTAGCCCGTGGCGCGGAGCGCGGCGTACACGCCAGGCCCCGCCTCCGCCGGGTGGTGCCCGTCGGTCGCCTCGAGGTCGGGCTGCCCGAGCGCTGCGGCGGCATCGAGGAACGCGCAGTCCTGGTCGGCCGGCCAGGCGCCCGGTCGTGTGACCGGAGCGGGCGCCGGTCGGTCGGATCGAGCGTCGAACGCGTCGACCAGCGCATCGATCCCCTCGACGGCATCCGCACCGGAGTCGACCGCGGTATACAGGACGCCCGCGATCCAGTACTCGCCGACGGTGCGACCGAACGAGCACCGCCCCTGCACGTCGTCGCCGTAGCAGGTCGGGGCGCTGCCCTCGTCGGCGCCCGAGGCAGCGGCGGCGTCCGCGACCGCAGCGTGCGGGATGACGGTGATCCACACCTGCGGGAGGCCGGCGTCGTCGTCCCAGGCGCACCGGATGCCCCCGAGCTGCTGGACGGCGATCGTCACCCCATCGACGGGCCCGTCGGCGCGCGAGACTACCGGTCCGCCGCTCGCCGCCGAGACCTCGGCGTCGGTGAGGACGGTGGAGCAATTGCCGTCGAACACGAGCGCCGGCGGTGCGAGCGGGTCGGGTTCGGCGGTCGGCTCGGGCGTCTCGGCGACGATGCTCGGGGTCGGGGGCTCCGTCTCGGCGGTCGCTACGGACACGCAGCCGGAGAGCAGGGTGACGAGGGCGGCGCTCAACGCGAGCGCGGGCAGGGTTCGGGCCACGGCACAACGCTAGTGCCCTCGGTCCCCAGGCTCAGACGTTGCCGTCGACGTCCTCTTCGTCCTGCATCGCGAAATCGTCGAGCTCGTCCTCGGCCGTGTCCGCCTCGGCCGCCTCACCGGATGCCTCGTCGGTCCCCTCGTGCAGCGTCCCCATGCCGTCGGGGTAGCCCGCCTCGTCGGGGTACTCGAACTGCGTGCCGTCTCCGCTCATCGCGGTCCCCTCTCGCGAACGGATGCCGCATGTAAGGGCATTCCGTGGGGCCCACGTTACCCGCGAGCCCGGGTCACCGCGACGCCGCCGCCATGATCATCGTCAGCAGCGCCGTGGAGCTCGCCCGATCGATGTCGGCGGGCACCTGGACCCACGCGAGGTTGACGCCGTCGGTGGCGTAGACCGAGGTCGTGTCGCTGCCGTGGGGCACGGCGACGGCCTCGAGCGCGCCGTCGACGGCGACCGCCTGGGCGCCCTCGCGGGTGGCCAGCTCGGCGATGGCCCAGCCGGCACCCGGGAGGAGTTCGCTCCCGAACCACCGTGCGTACTCCGGGGTGGACCAGGTGCACGGGAAGTCGCCGACCGTAGCCGTCGCCGCCATGAAGCCGGGCGAGGCCTCACCGCCGCGGCCGCCCTCCTCCGCGGTGAACGCCTCTCCGAGGACGGCGGTCGTGTCCACCGCCGACCCGAAGGTGGCGCAGTCGGCCGGTACCGTCCACATCCCCTCGGCGCGATGCACGGGCACGGGAGGATTCGCGGCGGCGGCGTCCCCGACGCCGGCCGTGATGGCGTCGATCACGTCGAGGGCGGTGTCCGCCGATCCGTTCGCCACACCGACGATGCCCGTGAGCCAGTAGCCGCCGACGACCGTGCTGAACGAGCAGCGGTTCTCGACCGGCTCGCCGCCGTAGCAGTACGGCGACTTCGCCTCCGCC
This sequence comes from Agromyces sp. NPDC057865, assembly GCF_042796995.1. Lineage (NCBI taxonomy): Bacteria > Bacillati > Actinomycetota > Actinomycetes > Micrococcales > Microbacteriaceae > Agromyces > Agromyces sp. NPDC057865. Next base: position 152,032 of record NZ_JBHVMJ010000004.1, read on the forward strand.
TTCGCGACCTGGGCTTCGAGTCCGGCCCCGGGCATCACGTCGAGCTCGACGTGGGCCTCGGAGTCGCTCATCCAGGCGCAGAAGAGACCACCGAGCACGTCGACGGCCCAGACGCGCTCGCTGTTCCCGGCCGTCGAGCGCAGCGCCACGTCGTCGCCGACGAGCTCGGACAGGGTCGCCTCATCGGCGACCGCCGCGCACGAGCCGCCGAATGCGACGGCCGGCTTCGCGACGATCGTCGGCGTGGGCTCCGCGGTCGCCGTCGGCGACGGAGGCTCCGGGGTAGGGGCGGCGGCATCCGCTGCTGGGACGCAACCGGTCAATGCCGCGAGGAGAATACCGACGAGTAGGGCGCCAGTGATACGTGTCATGGCGAGAATGTATCGCTCGGGAATCCATCGGGGAGAACCGCGTGGATATCGATTCGGATACGACGCGGGAAACGGCTCAGGGCGTGACGACCTGCGGGCTGCCGACCGGGGCATCCGCGCCCATCTCGTCGGCGATGCGGTTCGCCTCGGCGATGAGCGTCGCGACGATCTCCGACTCTGGGACGGTCTTGATGACCTCGCCCTTCACGAAGATCTGGCCCTTGCCGTTGCCGGATGCCACGCCGAGGTCGGCCTCTCGTGCCTCACCGGGTCCGTTGACGACGCAGCCCATGACGGCGACGCGCAGCGGCACGCTCATGCCCTCGAGCCCGTCGGTGACGTCGTTCGCGAGCTTGTAGACGTCGACCTGCGCGCGGCCGCACGAGGGGCACGACACGATCTCGAGCTTGCGCTCGCGGAGGTTGAGGGACTGCAGGATCTGCAGGCCGACCTTGACCTCCTCGACGGGCGGCGCCGACAGCGACACCCGGATCGTGTCGCCGATGCCCTCGCTGAGCAGGATGCCGAAGGCCGTCGCGCTCTTGATGGTGCCCTGGAACGCGGGACCGGCCTCGGTCACGCCGAGGTGCAGGGGCCAGTCGCCCCGCTCGGCGAGCTGGCGGTAGGCCTTCACCATCACGATCGGGTCGTTGTGCTTCACCGAGATCTTGAAGTCGTGGAAGTCGTGCTCCTCGAAGAGGCTCGCCTCCCACACCGCCGACTCGACGAGCGCCTCGGGCGTCGCCTTGCCGTACTTCTGGAGCAGGCGCGGGTCGAGCGAGCCGGCGTTCACGCCGATGCGGATCGAGACGCCCGCCTCCTTCGCGCGGCGCGCGATCTCGCCGACCTGGTCGTCGAACTTGCGGATGTTGCCCGGGTTCACACGCACGGCCGCGCAGCCCGCGTCGATCGCCGCGTACACGTAGTTCGGCTGGAAGTGGATGTCGGCGATGACCGGGATCTGGCTCTTCTTCGCGATGATCGGCAGCGCCTCGGCATCGTCGCGGCTGGGCACGGCGACGCGGACGATGTCGCAGCCCGAGGCGGTCAGCTCGGCGATCTGCTGCAGCGTCGCGTTGATGTTCGGCGTCGGCGTCGTGGTCATCGACTGCACGCTCACGGGCGCGTCGCCGCCGACGAGCACCTTGCCCACCTTGATCTGCCGGGACTTGCGTCGCGGGGCCAGGGTTTCGGGGACCTTCGGCATTCCGAGATTCACTGCAGGCACCGTACGAGTCTACTTCCGGCTGCGGGAGTGCGGGCCGATGGGCGGATGCCTCAGGCGCAGCCGTTCTCGTACACCGGGACCGGTGCGTCGACCGAGGCGATCGTCGCGGAGTCCTCGCTCGGGCGGAACTCCACGCTGATCTTCACGGTGCCGGGACCCCCGACGGCCGCGCGGGACTCCTCGACGTACTCGAGATACGGTTCGGAGCAGCCGGAGGGATTCTGCCGAAGCTCGGGGATCGCGACGAGTTCCTCCCAGCCCGCGCCGACGTCGGGGTGCCACGTTCGGGGCGGGAGGTGGTTCCCGCCTTCGACCGGCTGATCGACGGGAGCGACCCCGAAGACCGTCGTGAGCGCGGCGACCGCCTCGGAGGGAGCCGAGAGGTAGCCGAGGGTCGCCACTACCGTCCCGGTCGCATCGCGCAGCTCCAACGCGTCAGGACGGGCCACCAGGACGGTCACCGTCGTGAGCGGGTCGACGGGCTCGGCGGACGGCGTCGGCGACGCGGTCGGACGCGGCGTCGCGGCATCCGGCGTCAGGGTCGGCGTGGAGCCGGCGCACGCGCTCAGGGCGAGCACCAGGGAGAGCGCGGCGGCGGTGAGGGCGCCGGCCGCAGCGTTCGGGTCATCGGACTCCTGGTTCCATTCGAGCTAGACCCGCCCGACGCCGATGTTGACGGGAGCGACGAGGCGGAAGCCGTCCTCGCCGTCCTTCCAGATCACCACGGAATAGGCGTTGGTCCTGCCCTCCACCTCGGACGGGCCGAGCTCAGGGCCCGTCTCGACGGGTACCTCGACGTAGCCGTCGACATCGTACGGCTCCCCCAACCGTCCGGCGAGCTCGCCGACGTCGTCCCCGACCTCGAAACCCGGTGAAGTCGTCAGGGTGATACCTCGCACGGTCGGTGCCGTGACCTGCACCGCCAGGTTCATGCCGGCGACGTCCGGCCCGTCGTCGGGGATCCACACGGAGTGGTCGTCGTCGGCGAAGTGGCCCATGTGGTCGTCGGAGACCTGGAAGTCCTCCCACCGGTACCTCGTCTCCGGCCGGGCTTCGCAGCACGACCCCGCGTACTCCTCGATCGTAGGCTCGCCGCCGAAGACCACGGTCAGGTCGGCGACGAACTCGTCGGCGGCCAGGTCGTACGAGAGCGTCCGGACGACGGCGCCGGACCCGTCCTGCAGGTCGAGCTGCTCGGGGCGGACGACGATCGATGCGATCACGGGCTCCGCCGGCGCGGTGGTGGGGGCCGGGCTCGGCACGGAGGGCGACGACGACGGTGCGGCGCTGTCCTGCGGCGTCGACTGGCCGACGCAGCCGGTGAAGGTCAGCGCGACGAGGATGGCAGCGGCGGGCAGGATGCCGGCGCGGAGGGCGCTCACGCGCAACCGTCCTCGTAAATCGGCGTCGGCGCATCGACCCGGGTGACGGCATCGGCATCGTCCGTGTTCCCGAAGTCCACGCCGAACCGCTTCACGTGCACCGTGCCGTCGGGCCATGTCTCGTCGCGCTCGATGTATTCGAGGTAGGGCCCGGAGCATCCACTCGGATTGACCTGCAGGTCGGGCATCGCCTGCAGGTCTCTCCACGAGTACCCGACCCCGATGCCGTCGGACGTGGTGAGTGCGACGCCCGAGCTCTGCGAATCCGTGAACGCCACACGGAAGCTCGGCTGGTACAGCGTGCGCTCCCGGTCGGCGAACTCCGCCCAGCGGTCGACGTAGCGGTTCTCCCAGAGCTCGAACCCGCCCCATCGGTGCGCGGTGTTCGGCGGGAAGTGGCCGTTGCCCTGGTGGTCCTCCGGATCCGGTGCCGCGCCGAACACCGTCGTGAGCGTTTCGATGGCCGGAGCCGCAGGGGTGAGGTAGTCGAGCGAGGTCACGACGACGCCGGATGCGTCGCGGAGCTCCAGCGACTCGGGGCGCGCGACGATCTCCGTCACGGTCGTGAGCGGATCGACCGGCTCGGCGGTCGGCGTCGCCGTGGCGGTCCGGCGCGGCGTCGCCGCATCCGCCGTCGGTGACGGAGTCGGCGTCGGGCCGACGCACGCTGCGAGCGCGAGCATGAGCGAGATCGCGGCGGCGGTGAGGGCGCCGGCGCGGAACGTTCGGGTCATCGGACTCCTGGGTCTGGATCGTCGGCGTCTCGGAAGACGCCTCCTCCGATCATGGCTGCGGTGCGGCACCCGAGGGTGCCGCACCGCATCACGATTCCGTATCGGAGGGCAGGGTCCGCTTGGGTCAGGCCACGGCGCTCGTGTCGAGCGGCGGCTCGGTCGCCGCGACGACCTCGTCGACGGTCACGCCGGGCGCGACCTCCACGAGCTTCAGGCCGTCGGGCGTGACGTCGATCACGGCGAGGTCGGTGATGATGCGGTCAACGACGCCCTTGCCGGTGAGCGGCAGCGAGCACTCGTCCACGATCTTGGGCGAGCCGTCCTTCGCGACGTGCTCCATCAGCACGATCTTGCGGCGGGCGCCGTGCACGAGGTCCATCGCGCCGCCGGGGCCCTTCACCATCTTGCCGGGGATCATCCAGTTCGCCAGGTCGCCCGCGGCCGACACCTGCATCGCGCCGAGGATCGCGGCGTCGATCTTGCCGCCGCGGATCATGCCGAAGCTCGTGGCCGAGTCGAAGTAGGCGGCGCCGGGCAGCACGGTGACCGTCTCCTTGCCCGCGTTGATGAGGTCGGGATCGACCTCGTCCTCGGTCGGGTACGGGCCGACGCCGAGGATGCCGTTCTCGGACTGGAGCAGGATCGTGACGCCCTCGGGCACGTAGTTCGGCACGAGCGTGGGCAGTCCAATGCCGAGGTTGACGTAGGAGCCGTCGTGGAGCTCGCGCGCGGCGCGCGCGGCCATCTCGAATCGCGTCAGCGCCATCTCAGTTCTCCCTCACGGTGCGGCGCTCGATGCGCTTCTCGATGTCGGTGCCGACGACCACGACGCGGTCGACGTAGATGCCGGGCAGGTGGATCGTGTCGGGGTCGAGCTCACCGGGCTCGACGAGCTCCTCGACCTGGGCGATGCAGACCGCGCCCGCCATCGCCGCGAGCGGCGAGAAGTTGCGCGCCGACTTCTCGAACACGAGGTTGCCGAACCGGTCGCCGCGCAGCGCGTGCACGAGCGCGAAGTCGGTCGTGATTGCCTCCTCGAGGACGAAGTCCTGCTGCTCGCCGCGCACCGTGAACGACTGCACGGGCTTCACGGGGCTCGCGATCGCGATCGACCCGTCGGCGTGGTAGCGCCGCGGCAGCCCGCCCTCGGCGACCTGCGTGCCCACGCCCGTCTGCGTGAAGAACGCGGCGATCCCGCTGCCGCCCGCGCGCAGCTTCTCGGCGAGCGTGCCCTGCGGCGTCAGCTCGAGCTCGAGCTCGCCCGAAAGGTACTGCCGCTCGAACTCCTTGTTCTCGCCGACGTACGACGAGGTCATCTTCGCGATGCGCTGCTGTGCGAGCAGCACGCCGAGCCCCCAGTCGTCGACGCCGCAGTTGTTCGACACGACCGAGAGCCGGTCGACGCCGGACTCCAACAGCGCCTGGATGAGCACCATCGGGATGCCGCAGAGGCCGAACCCGCCGACGGCGAGGCTCGAGCCCGAGGGGATGTCGGCGACCGCCTCTTGAGCGGACCCGACGACTTTGTCGAGTGTCACGATGCACCTTCCTGAGCTTCCGCGGCCCCGGGTCGGGCGCGGGTTGCAGTGATCACGCTACCGGCGTCGGCGGGCGACCCGGGCATCCGGCCGCGACCGAGGCGGCGGGCGGCATCCGGCCGGCTCATCGCGCACTCCATCCGCCGTCCATGGTGTAGCTCGCGCCCGTGACCATGCCCGCCTCGTCGCCGGCGAGCCAGAGTGCGAGGCCCGCCACCTCGGCGGGTTCGACGAGGCGCTTGACGGCCGGCTCGGTGAGCATGACCTTCGGCAGCACCTCGGCCTCGCTGATGCCGTGCAGCCGCGCCTGGTCGGCGATCTGCTTCTCGACGAGCGGCGTGCGCACGTAGCCCGGGTTGATGCAGTTCGACGTCACGCCGTGGGCGCCGCCCTCGAGCGCGGTGACCTTCGACAGGCCCTCGAGCCCGTGCTTGGCGGCGACGTAGGCCGACTTGAACGGCGAGGCCTGCAGGCCGTGCACGCTCGACACGTTGACGATGCGGCCGAACCCGCGCTCGTACATGGCCGGTAGCGCCGCCCTGATGAGGAGGAACGGCGCCTCGAGCATGACCCGGAGGATCAGTGCGAACCGCTCGGGCTCGAACGCCTCGATCGGACGAACGTGCTGCAGGCCGGCGTTGTTCACGAGCACGTCGACGTCGAGCGAGAGGTCGGCGAGCGCCGCGGTGTCGGCGAGGTCGACGGGCCACGCCTCGCCGCCGATGGCGTCGGCGACCTCGGATGCCGCGCTGGCGTCGATGTCCGCCACGACGACCCGCGCACCACGCGCCGCGAACGCCTCGGCGCACGCACGCCCGATGCCGCTCGCCCCGCCGGTGACCAGCACCCGGCGCCCGTCGAATCCCGTCATTCGGCGACTCCTCCACCTCGTCGTGCGGCGCGGCGGCAGGGCCGGCCGGAACCGAGTCTGCACTGCGCACGAACGCACCGACAATGCTGAGAACTGCAGCCTCGACGTGCACAAATGCACAGCCCGCGCGTCTCCCTCGGCGGCGTTTCCCCAGTCGGGCCGACATAGACTGCCAACGGGGCGATCCCCCCATCGAGACGAAGGAGTCCACCACCGATGAGCATCCCCGACGTCGTCATCATCGCCGGAGCCCGCACGCCGTTCGCCCGCATCAACGGCAACCTGGCGGGCCAGACCGCGGTGCAGCTCGGCACCGTCGCGATCCGCGGCGCACTCGAGAAGGCGGGGGTTTCCCCCGACGACGTCGACGCCGTGATCATGGGCCAGGTGCTCCAGGCCGGCGCTGGCCAGAACCCCGCGAAGCAGTCGGCGGTCGCCGCCGGAATCCCGTGGCGCGTGCCCGCCACGACGGTCAACAAGGTCTGCCTGTCTGGCCTTGTCGCGATCACGGATGCCGCGCGCCTGATCCGCCTCGGCGAGGCATCCGTCGTCGTGGCCGGCGGCCAGGAGTCGATGACCAAGGCTCCGCTGCTGCTTCCCGGATCCCGCAAGGGCTGGGCGTACGGCACCGTCGAGATGCTCGACCACGCGGCGAACGACGGCCTCACCGACGCGTTCGACCACGACTCCATGGGTGCGTCGACCGAGCGCTTCAACGCGCGCTACGGCCTCACGCGCGAGGAGCAGGACGAGCTCGCGTCCGAGTCGCACCGACGCGCCGGCGCCGCGCAGGCCGGCGGCGTGTTCGACGACGAGATCGTGTCGGTCGAGGTGCCGCAGCGCAAGGGCGACCCCGTCGTGGTCGCTGCCGACGAGGGCGTGCGTCCCGACTCGACCGCGGAGGTGCTCGCGAAGCTCCGTCCGGCGTTCGCGGCCGACGGCGCCATCACGGCCGGCAACTCGTCGCCGCTCTCCGACGGCGCGGCCGCGGTCGTCGTGGCCAGCCGCGAGTGGGCGGAGTCGCGCGGACTCCCGTGGCTCGCACTCGTGGGCGCGGCCGGCCAGGTCGCCGGCCCCGACAACTCGCTGCACTCGCAGCCGTCGAACGCGATCGCCGCGGCGCTCGAGAAGGAGGGCGTCTCGGCGGCCGACCTCGACCTCGTCGAGATCAACGAGGCGTTCGCCGCCGTGTCGCTGCAGTCGATGCGCGACCTCGACCTCGACCCTGCAAAGGTCAACATGCACGGCGGCGCGATCGCCGTCGGACACCCCATCGGCGCTTCCGGCGCACGCCTCGCGCTGCACGCGGCGCTCGAGCTCTCCCGTCGGGGCGGCGGCCGCGCCGCGGTCGCGCTGTGCGGCGGCGGCGGCCAGGGCGAGGCGCTCATCCTGTCGCGCTGAACCTCGCGCTGAAGCGGGCCCGCTGAACCGGGCCCGCTTCGCCGTGCGCTGCTCGGGTACGGCCGCGCCCGCGCATGACAGACGGACGTCGGCCCACCGGCTCCGTCCGTCACGCTCCGCGCGCGGGCGCGACGACGCCTGTGGCAGCATGATGCGACGGGCGCCGCCAGTGCGCCCCGAGAGGGCCCCACCATGAGCGAGCAGCACACGCAGGACGGGCACGCGGCAGCATCCGCCCGCCCGCCCCTCGACCACCGGCTGCGGCGCATGGTCGGCCGCGACCCCGACGAGCCGCACCGGGCGTCGACGCCGCTCGAGCTGCTCTTCGACCTCACGTTCGTGGTCGCGTTCAGCCAGGCCGGCGCGCAGACCGCGCACCTGCTCGAGCTCGGCCACTGGGGGCCGGCGATCGGCGGCTTCCTGTTCGCGGTCTTCGCGATCTGGTGGGCCTGGATCAACTACTCGTGGCTCGCCTCGGCGTACGACAACGACGACATCTTCTTCCGCGTGGCCACCATGGTGGAGATGCTCGGCGTGCTGGTGCTCGCGCTCGGCCTGCCCGCGCTGTTCCACTCGCTCGACGAGGGCGAGCACGTCGACAACGGCGTGGTGGTCGCGGGCTACGTGGTGATGCGCATCGCGACCATCGCGATCTGGCTGCGCGCGGCGAAGCACGACCCGGCCCGGCGGCGCACCGCGCTCACCTACGTCGGCTTCGTGTCCGTGATCCAGCTCGGCTGGATCGTGCTCATCTTCGTCAACCTCCCGGTGGCGCCCACGATCGGCTTCACGCTGCTGCTCATCATCGCGGAGCTCGTCGGGCCGTACGTCGCCGAGCACGGCCGGGAGGGCGGCACGCCGTGGCACGCCCACCACATCGCGGAGCGCTACGGCCTGCTCGTCATCATCACGCTCGGCGAGATCATCCTCGGCACGATCCTCGCCATCTCGGCCGTCATCGACGAGCAGGACTGGTCACCCGAGGCCGTCGCCGTCGCGTTCGGCGGCACGGCGCTCGCGTTCGGGCTGTGGTGGGTGTACTTCACGATGCCGTCGGGCAAGGTGCTCGCCCGCTTCCGGGAGCGCGGCTTCGTGTGGGGCTACCTCCACTACCTCATCTTCGTCGCGCTGGCGGGCACCGGCGCAGGCCTGCACGTCGCGGCCTACGAGATCGAGGGCGTCGCGCACATCGGCCTCGTGCAGGCGATCCTCACCGTGGTCGTGCCCGTCGGGCTGTTCATGGTCGCGCTCTTCACGATCTACTCGCTGCTCCTGAAGCAGTTCGACCCGTTCCACGTCTGGCTGTTCGTCGGCAGCATCGTCATGCTCGCGCTCGCGGTCGTCGCGGTCGCGGCCGGCGCCAGCTTCGGCGTGGGCATCCTCATCACGGCCGTGTCGCCGTTCGTCGTCGTGGTCGGCTTCGAGACCGTCGGCCACCGGCACCAGGCGGCGGCGCTGCAGCGGGCGCTCGGCGACTGAGGCGGATGCCGCGGCATCCGTGACACGACGCATCGAACGGTCGCGGATGCAGGGTGCGACCCGGCATTCGAGCCGTCTCGACGCACCAGAAGGGGGCGGATGTCGCGGCATCCGCCCCCTCGCGTCGGTCGGACGGTCGGCCGGCTACGCGTTCGGCCGGTTCGCGCGCAGCACCTCGAGGCGCGCGCGGTATTCGGTCTCGTCGATGTCGCCCTTGGCGAAGCGCTCGGCGAGCGTCGACTCGGCGCTCGCGCCGCGCGCCCACGGGGGGCCGTAGTCGCCGTTCGCCCAGGCGCGGCGACGGCCGCGGGTGACGAGGAAGATGACCAGCCCGATGATGAGGATCCAGAAGATCGGGATGAAGAAGAAGGCCCAGCCCCAACCGGCCATCCAGGGGCCGGCGTGGGCGACGACCGCGGTGGTCGCGAGCGTGGTGAGCATGGTGTCATTCCCTTGTTCGTGCGGCCCGGTGCGGACCGTCGATTCCATGCTCGCGATGACGGTGCGCCGGCGAATCCGCCCGGTGGTGACACCTGCGCTGCTCCCCCGGGAGCAGTTCAGTGCTGCGCGTTACTGCTGCCAGCCGGGCGCGACGAGGCCCGACTCGTAGGCGACCACCACGAGGTGCACCCGATCGCGGGCGTGCAGCTTCGCCATGATGCGCGACACGTGCGTCTTCGCCGTGAGCGGCGACAGGAACAACCGCTCGGCGATCTCGTCGTTCGTGAGGCCCTGTCCGACCAGGCGCAGCACCTCGCGCTCGCGTTCGGTGAGCGCGGCGAGGCGCTCGGCGTCGGGCGCGTCGCGCAGGCCGACCGCCATGCGCTCGAGCAGCCGCTTCGTGATCCCGGGCGAGAGCAGCGCCTCGCCGCTCGCGACGACGCGCACGGCACGCACGAGGTCCTCGGGCTCCGTGTCCTTCACGAGGAACCCGCTCGCGCCCGCTCGGATCGCCCGCGCGACGTACTCGTCGAGCTCGAACGTGGTGACGATGACGACGTGCACCCCCGCGAGCGCGGGGTCGGCGGCGATCTGCTCGGTCGCCCACAGCCCGTCGCCGTCGGGCATGCGGATGTCCATGAGCACCACGTCGACCGGCTCGCGGCGCACGAGCGCGATGAGCTCCTCGCCGCCCGACGCCTCGCCGACGACCTCGATCCCGTCCTCGGCCTGCAGCAGCGCCCGGAAGCCCGCACGCACGAGCACCTGGTCGTCGGCCAGCGCGACGCGGATCACGACGTCGCCCCCCACGGCAGCCGCGCCGTGACGCGCGTGCCGCCGCGCGGCGAGGGACCGACCTCGACCGAGCCGCCGAGGAGCGCGGCGCGCTCGCGCATGCCGAGGATGCCGCTGCCCTCGGCCGCGCCGTCGACACCCTGGCCGCCCATGCCCGAGCCGTCGTCGTCGATCGTGACCATGAGCTCGTCGCCGAGCCGCTCCACCGCGACGACGGCCGAGGTGGCGCCCGCGTGCCGGACGACGTTCGTGAGCGCCTCCTGCGCGATGCGGTAGGCGGCGAACTGGGCCGCGCGGCCCGGCACGGCGCCGTCGAGCCGATCGACGAACTCGGCCTCGAATCCCGGCGAGCGCACGCCGGCCACGAGCCGGGGAAGCTCGGCGAGCTCCGCCTGCGGTGCGAGCGGCGCGTCGCCCTCGTTGCGGATGACGCCGAGCACGCTGCGCACCTCCTCGAGGGCGGTCTTCGACGTCTCCTTCACGGCCGCGAGCGCGGTGCGCGCCTGCTCGGGGTCGCGGTCCATGAGGTGCAGGCCGACGCTGGCCTGCACGTTGATCTGCGAGAGCGCATGGCCGATCACGTCGTGCAGCTCACGGGCGATGCGCACGCGCTCCCGCTCCTCGGCGGTCTGCCGGCGCCGCGCGGCCTCGGCGCGCCACTCCGCCGCGCGATCGCGGCGCACGCGCAGGAAGGCGCCGATCCCGAAGCAGCCCGCCAGCAGCACGGTCGTGATGGCGATCCGGAACGGATGCCAGTGCAGGCCGATCACCGCGCCGAGCGCGATCGCCGCCACCCACGCGACGACGACCGACACGACCGCCCAGGCCACGGCGCCACGCACCACCGCGAGGACTATCGCGAAGGCGAGGGCGATGTACGGGGGTCCGATGTCGGGGCCGGTGAGCAGGTCGGCGAGCGCGGCGGCCGAGACGACCGCGACCGTGGGCCCCGGGTACCGCCGCGAGCCGAGGAGCGCGAGCGGGCCGATCACGGCGAGCGCCAGCATGCCGAGCCCCTCGGGCCAGCCGACGTCGAACCACGCCGCGATGCCGATCGCGGCGGGGACCTGCACGAGGAGGCTGAGGATGACCGGCACGAGCAGCACGACGCCCGGCGGGGGGCGGAAGCGCTCGGGTCGTCCGTCCCAGGGGGGCCGTCCGTCCCACTGGGTGACCGGCATTCCCCGATCGTATCGCCGTGCCCGTCGCGACGGATCGGCTGTCCGGAGGCTCACGGGGTACTCCCGAGGGAGTAGGCGCGGCATCCGCTCACCGCTCCGTGCTGCGACGCGCTCAGAGCAGTGTCACCGGCTTCACGATGTCGGCGTAGATGAGCAGCGCGCTCATCGCCCCGAGCACGACCACCACGCCGAACGTGAGCGGCATGAGCTTCGCGAGGTCGACGGGTCCGGGGTCGGGCCGGCGGAAGAGCTTCGCGAACCCGCGGCGGATCGCCTCCCAGACTGCGCCCGCGATGTGGCCGCCGTCGAGCGGGAGCAGCGGGATGAGGTTGAAGACGAACAGCGCGATGTTCAGCGACGCCAGGATGCCGAGGAGGCCCGCGGCCTTCGACGCGAGCGGGATCTCGTCGAGGCTCGCGATCTCGCCGGCGACGCGGCCGACGCCCACCACCGAGATGGGGCCGTTCGGATCGCGCTCCTCGGTGCCGAACGCGGCGTTCCAGACGTCGACCATGCGCTGCGGCAGGTTGACGATGATCCCGGCGACGCCGGTGATCTGCTCGCCGACCGCGGGCAGCACGGCCGTCACGGGCTGCTGCACCGTCTCGCTGGCCGGGCTGATGCCGACGAAGCCCGCCTGCACCGTGACCGGGTCGCCCGAGGCATCCGTCACGACCTGGCCCTTCGCGTCGGTCGCGTACCGCTCGCTGAGCATCGGGGTGACCTCGAGGGTGACCTGCTTCCCGTCGCGCACGACGACGAGCTCGATCGGCTCCTCGGCGTGGTCGCGGATGATCGCGGTCGACTCGTTCCACGACGTGATCTTCTGGCCGTCGACCGACACGATGCGGTCACCGGGCTCGATGCCCGCGGCCGCTCCGGGCGCGGCCGGGTCGCCGGCCTCGCAGGTCTGCCGTTCGCTCGTGGCGGGCAGCGCGCACGCCGAGACCGAGCCGACCGTGGTCGAGGGCTGCGTGACGCCGAAGCCCATGAGCAGGACAGCGAACAGCGCGACCGCGAGCACGAGGTTCATGAACGGGCCGCCGAACATGACGACGACGCGCTTCCACACGGGGAGCCGGTAGAACGCGCGCTCCTCGTCGCCGGGCGTGATCGACTCCATGCTGGAGTCGCGTGCGTCCTGCACCAGACCGCGGAAGAAGCCCGTGGAGTCCTCGTGCACCTGCTGGCCCTTGGCTGGCGGGAACATGCCGATCATCGCGATGTAGCCGCCGAGCGGGATGGCCTTCACGCCGTACTCGGTCTCGCCCTTGCGTCGCGACCAGACGGTCGGCCCGAAGCCGATCATGTACTGCGTGACCTTGACGCCGAAGAGCTTGGCGGGCACGAGGTGCCCGATCTCGTGCAGGCCGATCGAGACGGCGAGGCCGATCACGATGATGACGACGCCGATCACGAAGGGCAGCACGGATTCCACCCGACGAGCGTACTGCCGGTGCCTTCGCGTCCGCTGGCGGTCGGCTGTGAGCGCCCCGGTGGTCGAGGAGCGCCCGGCGCAGCGCGGCGCTACTCGATCACCGGTGGCCTGAACGCTCGATCCGGTCGTTCGCCGCCCGGCGGGCGGCTCGCTCGGCCTCCCCGAGCGACGCGACGGTGACCTCGCCCGTGGGCGCCTCGTGCGCCTCGACCACGGCGCGCACGGTGTCGACGATGTCGAGGAAGCCGATGCGGCCCGCGTGGAAGGCCGCCACGGCCTCCTCGTTCGCCGCGTTGAACACGGCCGGGTACTCGCCGCCCGCGCGTCCCACCTGCTTCGCCAGCGCGACCGCGGGGAACGCGCCCGCGTCGAGCGGCTCGAACGTCCAGCTCGTCGCCTGCGTCCAGTCGAGCGGACGCCCGACCGCGGCGACCCGGTTCGGCCAGTCGAGCCCGAGCGAGATCGGCAGGCGCATGTCGGGCGGCGAGGCCTGCGCGATCGTCGATCCATCGACGAACTCGACCATCGAGTGCACGATCGACTGCGGGTGCACGACGACGTCGATGCGGTCGTACGCCACGTCGAAGAGCAGGTGCGCCTCGATGACCTCGAGGCCCTTGTTCACGAGCGTCGCGGAGTTCGTCGTGACGACGAGGCCCATGTCCCAGGTCGGGTGCGCGAGCGCCTCGGTCGGGGTGACGTCGACGAGCTCCTCGCGGGTGCGGCCCCGGAACGGCCCGCCCGACGCGGTCAGCACGAGCCGGCGCACCTCGTCGTCGGTGCCCGAGCGGAGCGCCTGCGCGATGGCGGAGTGCTCCGAGTCGACCGGCACGATCTGGCCGGGCGCCGCGAGCCGCGTCACGAGGTCGCCGCCGACGATGAGCGACTCCTTGTTCGCGAGGGCGAGCGTGGCGCCGCGCTCGAGCGTCGCGAGCGTCGGCCCGAGCCCGACGGAGCCCGTGATGCCGTTGAGCACGACGTCGGCGTCGACGTCGCGCACGAGCTGCACGGCCTCGTCGATGCCCACCGCGGTCTGCTCGACGCCGAACTCGGCGGCCTGCTGCTCGAGCAGCGCGCGATTGGAGCCGACCGCGAGGCCGACGACCTCGAAACGCCGCGGGTTGGCGCGGATGACGTCGAGCGCCTGGGTGCCGATCGAACCGGATGAGCCGAGGATGATGACGCTGCGCACGGTCCCACCCTACGGCGGCGCCGTCGACTCGTGCCGAACGCGCCTCAGCCGATGACGGCGACGGATGCCGCGCGGTTGCCCGGCACCGCGATGTCGTGGAAGCGCACCTGCTGCCAGACCGACCCGAACTCGGGCACGCTCCGCACGATGCGCCCGGCGCCCCCGTCGTCGCCCGGGATGGACAGGGCGAGTCGCGACGGCTCGATGAAGTCGGTGTGGCCGACCGCCCGCAGGAGCGCGGTCTTGCGCGCCCAGAGAGTCGCCCGCACGAGGGCGCGACGAGCGGGGTCGAGCTCGGCGAGCGCGGCCCGCTCGCTCGCGTGGAACGCCGCCTCGTCGATCACCTCGCCCGAGTCGAGCGTCGCCGTCTCCATGCCGACCCCGAGCGGATGCCGCGTCGCCACCGCCGCGACGGTCGCGTCGCCCGACACCGCGATGTCCGCGAACCACGAGGCGCCGGAGGCCGTGAGCGGGTACGGGATGCCGACGCGCCCGTGCCGCGCGCCGCAGACGCCGCACGCGTGCACGAGCTCGACGTCGTCGGCCGGCACGCCCGACACCTCCGCGATGAGGCCGCGGAGCACTGCGTCGGCCGCGGGCTGGCGTCGGGCGCCGCCGAGCACGAGCACACGCGCGCCCGCCTCCTCGAGCTCGATGAGCTCGCCGTCGCCCGCGATGTCCATGCCCACCATCCTCGCGCATGACGCCCCGATCCGGGCCGCGCCGGCGTCGTCCTGGCCGCCGCGGCCGCACTTCGGCCCGTCGTCCATATGCCCGGCCCGGAATGCCCGTGGGCCTATCGTCGGATGGTGACCGAGATCGAGGCCGTCGCCGTCCCGCACTCCCCCGTGCGCCAGGGGCCGCTCTACCGCATCGTCCGCGGCATCCTCCGCCCCCTCGTGCGCCTGGTCTACCGGCCCACGATCACCGGCGCCGAGCACGTGCCGAAGCACGGTCCTGTCATCCTCGCGAGCAACCACCTCTCGTTCGTCGACAGCATCGTGATCCCGCTCGCGTCGCCGCGACCAGTGCAGTTCCTGGCGAAGTCGCACTACTTCACCGGCACCGGGTTCTCGGGCTGGGTGTCGCGCACGTTCTTCTCCGCCATCGGCGCGGTCCCCGTCGAGCGCGGCGCGGGCGCGCAGGCGCAGGAGGCGCTCGAGCAGGGCCGGCGCATCCTGGAGTCGGACGCCGCATTCGCGCTCTACCCCGAGGGCACGCGCTCGCTCGACGGACGCCTCTACCGCGGCCGCACGGGGGTCGCATGGCTCGCGCTCGAGACGGGCGCGACCGTGGTGCCCGTCGGCCTCACGGGAACGCAGGAGATCCAGCCGGTCGGGGCGAAGCTCCCCCGCATCCGGCCCGTCACCGTGCGCTTCGGCGCGCCCCTCGACCTGAGCGGCCACGGCCCGGCGTCGTCGGGTCGCGCCCGGCGCGCCGCGACCGACGACATCATGGCCGCGATCCACGAGCTCACCGGCCAGGAGCTCGCCGGGCGCTACAACGAGGTCCCACCCACGGGCACGCTCGCGAAGCTCGCCGACCGCGTTGCGCCGCGCGAGCGGGTCTGACGGTATTCCCAGCGGAGACCGGGCGCGGCCCGGTATCGTCGGCACGATGAGCCTCGCCGACGTCGCCGCCCGCCTCGCCGCGGTCGCCCTCGTCGTCGTGTCGTTGGCAGCCTGCACCGCTCCCGCCGACGGTGGCGCGCCCGCCGCCTCCCTCTCCACGCGGGCGACGCTGCCCGAGCCGCCGGCCTCGGAGTTCGACCCCGGCTACATCGTCAGCGACGACTCGTTCTACGACAGCGACGCCATGACCGAGGATGAGATCCAGGCGTTCCTCGAGAAGGTCCCGTGCCGCCCCGACGCGGGCGTGAAGTGCCTCGCCGACTACACCCAGTCGACGACGACCCAGCCGACGGTCGGCGGCGCGCACTGCGCGGAGTACCGCGGCGGCATCCGCGAGCGCGCCAGCCGCATCATCGCGAAGACGGCCGAGGCCTGCGGCATCAGCCCGCGCACGCTGCTCGTGCTCCTGCAGAAGGAGCAGTCCCTGCTCACGCGCCCGAGCGCCTACGGCTACGAGCGGGCGACGGGCTACGGATGCCCCGACACGGCCGACTGCGAGCAGAAGTACTTCGGCTTCTTCAACCAGGTCTACAACGCGGCCTGGCAGTTCCGTCAGTACACCGAGGAGCCCGACCGGCAGTACAGGATCGGCACGGTGAACGTCGGGTACCACCCCGACGCCGCGTGCGGCGCGTCCCCCGTGGACATCCGCAACCAGGCCACCGCGAACCTGTACAACTACACGCCCTACCAGCCGAGCGCCGCCACCCTGGCCGATCCCGACCGGGGCGATGCCTGCTCGGCGTTCGGCAACCTCAACTTCTGGCGGATCTGGCACCGCTGGTTCGGCGACCCCGAGTCCGAGCGGCTCCCCGCGTTCTTCCCGCCCTGCTCGCGGCTCGTCGGCGGGCATCCGTGCCCGCCGTCGGAACCGCAGCTGCCGTCGCCGCCGCTGAGCTAGTCGCCGCCGGGCGCCGCCGGCTCAGCTCGCGACGACCACCGTGGGCTCGTGGCGCACCGGGAACGCGACGGATGCCGCGATGAAGCACTTCTCGCCGGCCTCCCCGTGGATCCGCCTCGCCGTGTCGACCATCGACTCGTCGGCCACGACGACGCGGGGTCGCAGCACGACCTCGCTGAACGCGCCGCCGCCGCGTCCGTCCTCGAGCATGGTGCCCGTCGGGGCATCCGTGTAGCCGTGCACCACCACGCCGTGACGGGTCGCCACGTGCAGGTACGAGAGCATGTGGCACTGGCTGAGCGCCGCGATCAGCAGCTCCTCGGGATTCCACCGCTCGCGGTCGCCGTGGAAGACCCGGTCGCTCGAGCCCGCGAGGTCGTGCAGCTTCCCCTCGGCCCGCACCACGTGCTGTCGCCCGTAGGCGCGGTAGTTCGAAGTGCCCTCGCCCCGATCGCCCTGCCACTCGACCTCGACCGCGTAGTGGTGCTCGCCGAACATCCGGGCCTCCTGTCGCTGCGACCCGTCGGGCGCGGGTCGCGACTCCGATTCTGCACCCTCGGAGGCTCGGGCGGCCACGCGCGACCCTCGGGCGGCCACGCGCGACCCTCAGGCGGCCGCGCGCGACGGCGATATGGTGGGAGCACCATGACTGACACCAACATCCCCGCAGAGACCGCGACCGCGCCGGTGTACTCCGTGCCGCAGGAGCGTCAGATCGTGACCGCCGTGCCCGGTCCGAAGTCCGAGGAACTGCACGCGCGACGCATGAAGGTCGTCTCGGCCGGCGTCTCCTCGGCCCTGCCGGTGTACATCGAGCGCGCCAACGGGGCGATCCTCGTCGACGTCGACGGCAACCGGTTCATCGACTTCGGGGCCGGCATCGGCGTGACCACCGTCGGCCACACCGAGGAGCGCGTCGTCGCGGCGGCCGCGAGCCAGCTGCAGGACGTCATCCACACCCTCTTCACCATCACGCCCTACGAGGAGTACGTGCGCGTCGCAGAGCTCCTCGCGAAGCACACGCCGGGCGGCTGGGAGAAGCGCACCGTGCTCGTGAACTCGGGCGCGGAGGCGGTCGAGAACGGCGTGAAGATCGCGCGCAAGTACACGGGTCGCCGTGCCGTCGCGGTGCTCGACCACGCGTACCACGGCCGCACCAACCTCACGATGGCCATGAACTACAAGGCGAGCCCCTACGGCACCGGGTTCGGCCCCTTCGCGGGCGACGTGTACCACGCGCCCAGCTCCTACCCCTACCGCGACGGCCTCTCGGGCCAGGATGCCGCGGCACGCACGATCGCGTACCTCGAGAAGGCCGTGGGCGCCAGCGACCTCGCCTGCCTCGTAGTCGAGCCCATCCAGGGCGAGGGCGGCTTCATGGTGCCCGCCGAGGGCTACCTGCCGATCCTGCAGCAGTGGTGCACCGAGCACGGCGTCGTCATGATCGCCGACGAGATCCAGAGCGGCATGGCGCGAACCGGCCGCTACTTCGCGAGCGAGCACTTCGAGTGGACGCCCGACCTCGTGCTCTCGGCGAAGGGCATCGCGGGCGGCCTGCCGCTCGCCGCCGTCACCGGCCGTGCCGAGATCATGGACTCGTCGCAGCCCGGCGGCCTCGGCGGCACGTTCGGCGGCAACCCCGTGGCGTGCGCCGCGGCGATCGCGGTGTTCGAGTCGATCGACGAGAACCACCTGCTCGCCGAGGCCGAGCGCATCGAGCAGACGCTCCGCGCCGGCCTCCAGCGCCTCAAGCAGCGCTACGACATCATCGGCGACATCCGCGGCCGTGGCGCCATGATCGCGATCGAGCTCGTGCAGCCCGGCACCGGCGCCACCACGAAGGTGCCGAACGCCGAGGCCGTGTCGCGCCTCGTCGCGTTCGCGGCGCAGCACGGTGTCCTGTTCCTGAGCGCCGGCACCTGGGGCAACGTGCTCCGGTTCCTGCCGAGCCTCGCGGTCAGCGACGCCCTGCTCGACGACGGACTCCGCGTGCTCGACGACGGCTTCGCGTCGCTCGGGTGACCCGGTGACCGGCACCTTCACCGTCAACGACGCCCTCGAACTCGCCGTGGTCGAGCGAAGCGGTTTCATCGAGTCCCGTCACGCCGGCTCCGCCGTCGTGCTCTCCCCCGAGGGCGAGGTGCTGCGCGACCTCGGTGACACGCGCACGCCGATCTTCCCCCGGTCCAGCCTCAAGCCGTTCCAGGCGGTCGCCGTCATGACGTCGGGCGTCACGCTCCGCGGCGAGGACGCGGCGATCGCGACGGCGAGCCACTCCGGCACCGCCGCGCACGTCGCGCTCGTGCGCGGGCTCCTCGCCCGCACATCGCTGCCCGTGTCGGCGCTCGGCTGCCCGCCGGCGACGCCGACCGATCACGCGGCGCGCGACGAGCTCATCCGCAGCGGCGCTCCGCGCGAGCGGGTCTACATGAACTGCTCGGGCAAGCACGCCGCCATGCTGCTCGCCTGCGCCGCGAACGAGTGGCCGCTCGACGGCTACCTCGACCCCGAGCACCCGCTGCAGAAGCGGATCCTCGACGTGCTCGAGCGCTTCACCGGCGAGCGGCCGGCGGCCACCGGCGTCGACGGCTGCGGCGCGCCCGTGCACGCGATCAGCCTGCACGCGCTCGCGCGCGGCATCCAGAAGATCACGACCGCCTCGCCGTCCTCGCCGTTCGCGCTCTACCGCGAGGCGGCGGCGCTCACCGAGGCGTCCCGCGAGCACGCGTGGGCCGTCGGCGGGCCCGGCCAGCCCGACACCGTCGCGATGGAGCGCCTCGGCGTGTTCGCGAAGGTCGGCGCCGAGGGCGTCATGGTCATGACCGCGCCGAACGGCACGACGACCGCACTCAAGGTGCTCGACGGCTCCTCGCGCGCCTCGACCATCATCGCGCTGCGGCTGCTCGCCGCCGCGGGAGCCGTCGAGGACGACGCGGTCGACGCCGTGCAGACCGAGCTCGACCTGTGGGTCATGGGCGGCGAGCGCCGGGTCGGGCGCATCCGCGCGACCGTCTGACGCTTCCGCCTTCGACGCAGACGAACGGATGCCGCGGCGGGATCGCTCCTGCCGAGGCATCCGTCGCCTGCGACCCGGGCGCGAGCCCGGATCCGGAGCCGGCGGTTCGGGTTTCCGCCGGCTCCCGTCTCATCCGAGCTTGGCCAGGCGCCGCACCCTCGCCGCGCGGGAGACCTGCGCGGCGACCACGATCACGAGCGCGATGATGAACACCGCGGAGGCGATGACGTTCGCCTCGGCCGGGATGCCGCGCGACGCCGAGATGTAGATGTACTTCGGGAACGTCGACACCGAGCCGGAGTTGAAGTTGGTGATGATGAAGTCGTCGAAGCTCAGCGCGAACGACAGCAGCGCGGCCGCGAGGATGCCGGGCAGCAGCAGCGGGAACGTCACCCGCCAGAACACCTGCGACGGCGACCCGTAGAGGTCGCGGCCCGCCTCCTCGAGCGCGGGGTCGAGGCTCGCGACGCGCGCCTTGACCGTGACCACGACGAAGCTGATGCAGAACATCGTGTGCGCCAGGATGATCGTCAGCATGTCCTTCGGGACGCCGACCGCGAGGAACTGCGCGGCCAGGCCCGCGCCGAGCACGACCTCGGGGGTCGCCATCGGCAGGAACAGCAGCAGGCTGATCGCCGAGCGCGCGCGGAACCGGTAGCGCACGAGCGCGATCGCGATCATCGTGCCGAGCGTCGTCGCGATGACCGTCGCCACGAGGCCGATGACGATGCTGTTGCCGAACGCCTGGCAGACCGCGCCGCCCTCGACGTTGCAGACGTTGAGCCACTTGTCGAGCGTGAACCCGCGCCAGGAGATGTTCGACTTGATCGAGTCGTTGAACGAGAACACGAACGTGTAGACGATCGGGATCAGCAGGAACACGAACGCGATGATCGTGTACGCCGGGAGGAGCCAGTCGCCGAGGCCGAGCCGACGCGGCCGGGCAGGACCCGCCTGACGGCGGTTGTCGAGCTCCTCGTTCTCCTGGAAGCCGCCGAGCACGGCGGCGGCCTGGACTTCGCCGCTCACAGCAGGTCCTCCGTTCCCGAGCGCCTCACGTAGATGCCGACGAGCACGAGGATCGCGGCCATGAGGATGATCGACAGCGCGGCGGCCGCCGGGTAGTTGAGCAGCACGAGGAAGTTCGCCTCGATCACGTTGCCCATCATCTGGGTGTCTGGGCCGCCGAGGAAGTCGCGGCTCGCGTTCACGTAGTCGCCCGCGGCGGGGATGAAGGTGAGCAGCGTTCCGGCCACGATGCCCGGCATCGAGAGCGGGATCGTGATCTTGCGGAACACCGTGAACGGGTTCGCGTACAGGTCGGAACCCGCCTCGAGGTACCGCAGGTCGAGGCGCTCGAGCGTCGTGTAGAGCGGGAGCGTCATGAACGGGATGAAGTTGTAGGTGAGGCCGAAGATCACCGCGAACGGCGTGCCCGTGAAGTGCGCGTCGGGTGCGAGCAGCGACAGCGCCTTCAGCGACGTGATGATGAACGACTCGTCCGACAGCAGCTGCTTCCACGCGAGCGTGCGGAGCAGGAAGCTGATGAAGAACGGGGCGATCACGAGCACGAGCATCAGGCTCTGGAGCAGCGGCCAGCGCCGCGCCTTGACGCCGATGAAGTACGCGAGCGGGTAGCTGAACAGCAGCGCCAGCACGGTGGCCACGAGCGCGTAGCCGAACGAGCGGAGGATGTGCGGCCAGTACAGCTGCACCACGTCGACGTAGTTCTGCCAGTTGAACGCGTAGTCGTACTGGCCGATGTCGCCGAACTCGCTCGGCACCTGCAGCGACGTGAGCGTCAGCGAGATGAGCGGGGTCAGGAAGAAGAGGACGAGGTAGAGGATGCCGGGCAGGAGCAGGAAGAGCGCGATGCGGCTCTTCCGCTTCGGTGCCTGTGGCTGCGCCTCCGTCGTCGCGAACGCTGCGAAGGCCATCGTCAGTGCTCCTCGAGCTCCGAGACCAGTGCCTCGCGTCGCTGCACGGCGATCGAAGTGGTCGAGTCGTCGGCGGGGAAGCGCCCGGTCTCGGCCGGCTCGTCGGCGAGGCCGAAGCCGTGCGTGACGTCCCAACTCAGCCACACCTCGGTGCCGAGGCCGGCGACCGGGGCGAAGCCGATGTTCTGCGCGAATACGAGCAGCGTGCCGAGGGCCCCGAGGTCGACGAGGTACTGGGTGCTCACACCCGAGAACGACACGTCGATGACGCGGCCCGAGCCGATGGTGTTGCGGTCGGCGGTCTCGGTGGGCTCCTCGGTGTGGAGGACGACCTTCTCGGGCCGCACGCCGACGGTGACCTCGCCCTGGTGCTTCTGGGCACGCGCGGCCGGCACGACGATGCGCGTCCCGGCTGCGTCGACCGTGATCGCGTCGGCGGTCGTGCTGACGACCTCGCCCGTGAAGAGGTTGGACTGGCCGAGGAAGTTCGCGACGAAGGAGGTGCGCGGCAGGTCGTACAACTCCTCGGGCGCGCCCATCTGCTCGATCGCGCCCTTGTTCATGACGGCCACGGTGTCGGCCATGGTCATGGCCTCCTCCTGGTCGTGGGTCACGTGGAGGAAGGTGAGGCCGACCTCCTCCTGGATCGTCTTCAGCTCGAGCTGCATCTGGCGGCGGAGCTTCAGGTCGAGCGCGCCGAGCGGCTCGTCGAGGAGGAGGAGGGCCGGGCGGTTCACGATCGCGCGGGCGAGGGCCACGCGCTGCTGCTGTCCGCCCGAGAGCTGCTGCGGCCGGCGCTGGGCGAGGTGGTCGAGCTCGACGAGGCGCAGCGCCTCGTGCGCCTTGCCCATCGGGTCGGCCATGCGGCGGCGCTTCAGGCCGAACGCGACGTTCTCGATGATCGTCATGTGCGGGAACAGCGCGTAGCTCTGGAACACCGTGTTGACCGGACGCTCATGCGACTTCGTGTCGGTGACGTCCTTGCCGCCGATGAGGATGCGACCGCGGGTCGGCTCCTCGAGTCCGGCGACGAGTCGGAGGGTGGTCGTCTTGCCGCAGCCCGACGGGCCGAGGAGGGCGAAGAACGAACCGGCCGGGATCAGGAGGTCGAGCTCCTCGATCGCCGTGAAGCCGGGGAACCGCTTCTGGATGCCGACGAGCTCGAGGTCGGCGCCCCGCTCGGCGAATTCGCGAACAGCCATGTCGTCGTTTCCGCTCGTCTCAGGAACCGAGCAGGATGCTCTGGAACGCGGCCTGGTACTTCTGCTCCTCCGCCGGGGTGAGCGTGCGGAAGATGTGCGCCTGCGACAGCGTGTCCTCGTCGGGGAAGATCAGCTGGTTCTCGGCGAGCTCGGGGTCGATCGCCATCGCCGCCTCCTTGGCGCCGACGACGGGGGTGATGTAGTTCACCCACGCGGCGACCTCGGCGGCCACCTCGGGCTCGTAGTAGTAGTTGATGAGCGTCTCGGCGTTGGTCTTGCGTGGCGAGCCGATCGGCACGAGGAAGTTGTCGTTCCAGAGCGTGCCGCCCGCCGTGGGGATCGCGAACTCCCACTTGTCGCCGGCCTCGGCGTTGATGACCGTGATGTCGCCCGACCAGCAGATGGCGGCCAGGGTGTCCTCGCTCTTCAGGTCCTCCAGGTAGGAGTTGCCCTTGATGTTGCGGACCTGGCCGGACTCGACCTGCTCGCGGAGGATCTCGTTCGCCGCCTCGAACTCGGCGTCGCCCCAGTCGCCCGAGATGTCGACGCCGTTCTGCAGCATGAGCAGGCCGATCGTGTCGCGCATCTCGGAGAGCACGCCGATGCGGCCCTTGAGCTCGGAGTTCCAGAGGTCCTCGACCGATTCGAGGCCGCCCGGGATCGCCTCCTTGTTCCAGCAGATGCCGGCGAAGCCGCCCTGCCACGGCACCGAGAACTTGCGACCCGGGTCGAAGTCGGGGTCCGCCAGCGCGGGCGTGAGGTTGGACAGGTTCGGGATGTTGGCGTGGTCCAGCTCCTGCGTGTAGCCGAAGCGGATCCAGCGGCCGACCATCCAGTCGGTGAGGCAGACGGTGTCGGCGCCGATGTCCTGGCCGAGGGCCAGCTGGTCCTTCACCTTGCCGTAGTAGGTGTTGTTGTCGTCGACGGCGACCTCGTAGTTGACCTCGATGCCGGTCTGCTCCGTGAAGGCCACCAGGGTGGGGTAGTTCCCGTCGTCGTCCTCGTCGATGTAGGCCGCCCAGTTCGCCCAGTTCAGGGTCTTGTCGGTCTCGGACTTGTCGGCGGCCGCGGAGGGCTTCGCCTGGCCGCCACCGGTGTTGGCACAGGCCGCGAGCGCGAGGGCGGTGGCGCCGGCGCCGGCGCCGGCGAGCAGCGTGCGCCGGTTGAAGTGCGCCTGACGGGCCTGCGCGATCAAGGAGCGGATCATCGGATCCTGGGGTAGGGGCCGAGCGGTCACGGGGGAACTCCATTCGGAATCGGGCGCGTGCTGGGGGTGGGTCGATACTGACACACTGGGGGGCGAGATTCACGGAATAATGTCCGAATCGTTAATTTCTGCGAACATCGTGTGCGGATTCAGTACCGATCGCGCAGGTTGACGCACGTTTTCAGTTGTCCACGTGGACAGGCCATGCGCATCTCATCGGTTCGCCGCCGGGTCGCATCAGCCAGCACTGCGCGACCGGATCGTCGAGCAGCGGCGCCGGTGCCGAGCCCCTCGAGAACACGCGGAACTCGCGCGATCCCCCGTGCACGACGATCACGGCCTCCTCGCGCACGAGCGCGGCGAGCGTCCAGTTCGCGGTCCACGCGTCGGCGTCGCCGACGACGACGAGCGGATGCCCCGCTCCCCCGCCCGCGCCCGCGGCGATCGCGGCGCGGAGGGTCGCGTCGGGGCCCGGCTCGAGGAGCACGGGCGCGGACCCGAGGCGCCCGAGCGTCGCGGCATCCGCTCGCGGTCGCGCGCTCACGACCGCGGTGAGCCGCGTCGTGCCGAAGCGGAGGATCGGCGATTCGACGCCGGGTTCGGCCGGGAGCGGCGGAACGTCGACCACCTGCAGCCGACGCTCGCGCCACTGGCCGGAGCCGGGTGGGTCGCCGGCCCTCCACAATCCGGTCGCTCCGCCGGCCTGCGCGAGGTCGGTCCGCGTCGGATGCCGCAGCAGCACGGTCGAGCCGAGCAGCTCGCGAAGGCCCGCCGGGAGGCGATGCGCCGAGCCCGCGGCCGCTGCGACCGCGAGTCCCCGTTCCCGGCCCTCCCGCAGCAGCCGCTCGAGCATGCCGACGGCCGCGACGCGGTGCTCGTCGGGCCAGTCCCGGAACGCCACGTCGAGGTCGTCGACGAGGAGGAGGACACGGCGGGACGATGCGCCTCGGCGATCGTCGAGGGCGAGTACCCGCAACGTGTCCCATCGAGCGCTGGGCGGTCCGGTGACGCGGCGCACCTCGAACGAGGACGCCTCCGCCGCCCGCGCGATCGCGGCGAGCGCCGTCGTCCGACCGCTGCCGGGCTCGCCGACGACGAGGAGGTGCCCGTCGGCCTCGGGGGTCCAGACCGCCGCGACGTGCCGCTGCCGCTCGGGGTCGTCCAGGACCCCGAACGGGAGCCCCCGGCCGCGCTCCCGGGTCCGGGCACCCTCGGCCACCGCACCGTCGGCGGCGACCAGCTCGGCGAGCACGGACGGCGTCAGTCGCGCCGGCAGCGGATCCATCCACGGGCGGCGGGCCGGCGCGAGCGTCGACGTCGATCGATGCAGGCGCTCGAGCGAGCCCTGGTCGACCAGGGCGGACTGGAACTGCACGGGGCATCGGTCGCCCAGGTCGACGATGCCACGGCCCGGCCGGTCGGGCCGGATCGCCGCGGCGGCCTCGGTGCCCACGACCGCCACACTGTCGGCCCGCTGCCGCACGCGCAGCGACACCCGGATCGCGCAGTTCGCCGACACCTGCTCGCGCACCACGCCGTTCGGTCGCTGCGAGGCGAGCACGAGGTGCACGCCGAGCGACCTGCCCCGCGCCGCGACGTCGGCGACGACCAGGCCCAGGTCGGGGAACTGCTCGACCATCGCCTGGTACTCGTCGACGACGAGCACGAGGCGAGGCAGCACGACCTGCTCGGGTAGCGCGGCGAGGTCGCGCGCGCCCTCCGCGAGCAGCACGGCCTCGCGATGCCGCAGCTCGGCGCGCAGGCTCAGGACCGCGCGCTCCGCCTCGGCCTCGTCGAGGTCGGTGACGATGCCCGTGACGTGCGGCAGCCCGCGCAGTGGCTCGAACGCCGCACCGCCCTTGAAGTCGACCAGCAGGAAGGCCACGCGATCAGTCGGATGGCGGGTCGCGAGCGCCGCGAGCCAGGCGACCAGGAACTCGCTCTTGCCGCTGCCCGTCGTGCCCGCCACGATCGCGTGCGGTCCGTGCTCGACGAGGTCCAGCGCGAGCGGCCCGTCGGCGGCCATGCCCACGACGACCCGGAGCGAGGTCCTCGAGGAGTCCGGCGACGGCTGCTCGAGCGCGTCGAACGCGACGCGCTCGGGCACGCCGGAGCCCGAACCCGCCTGCTCCCGCGCGGCCGCGGTGCGCACCCGGTCGGCCCACGCGGACGCCTCGGCCACGCCGACGAGGTCGGGCAGGATGAGCGTGGGAACCGCGGCCCCGCGCCGTTCGACGACCGCCCGCCGGTGGTCCGACATCCGGACGACCGTCTCGAGGCCGTGCGGCAGGTGCTCGGCCGCATCGGCCACGGCGATCGTGGCGACGGCATCCGTGTCCGCCGTCGTCCTCGCACGCGCCGGCTCCGTGCCGCGGTCCGGTCGCCCGACGACGCGCACGGCGAGCGGCCCGCTCCGGTGCGGCAACGCCGCCGACCACGCCCATGCGTCTCCGGCCGGCAGCGCGATTCCCACCGCATCGGGCCGGCCCGCGTGCGCGACCTGGACGACGAGGGCGCGGGCGAGCGCGCCGGCGATCGGTTCGACCCCGACGACGCCGATGCCGCCCGCGACGGACGCGAGCACGGGCGCGTCGTCGAGCGCACCCGCGGAGCGGAGCAGCGTGCGATCGTCATCGTCGTCGGGCACGCCGTCGATCCGGACGCCGCTGGCGATGGTGCCGCGACCGAGCACCACCCGGTCGGGCGGTCCGTGACGCCACTCGAGGGGGCGAGCGTCCTCGACGATCTGCCTCGCCGACGC
Organism: Agromyces sp. NPDC057865; assembly: GCF_042796995.1. Classification (NCBI taxonomy): domain Bacteria; kingdom Bacillati; phylum Actinomycetota; class Actinomycetes; order Micrococcales; family Microbacteriaceae; genus Agromyces; species Agromyces sp. NPDC057865. The sequence goes on from NZ_JBHVMJ010000004.1 coordinate 178,738, forward strand.
GACGCGGCGCCAGTGCGCAGCGCGCTCCGCCGCGTGGCGGTCGGCGACGGCCGTGCGCAGCTCGGCCAGGAGCGCCGCCCGCTCGGCGGCGCCCCGCCGGCGCGCGCGGCGACCCTGGCGTCGCGCGTCGACGACCGACGCGATGGCGACCAGCGGGCCCAGTGCGGCGAACGCCAGGGAGAGGGCCGATCCCGTCACCGCCCAGAGCACCGCCGCACCGGCGAGCGGTGCCACCGCCGCGAGCCACGGGAAGCCCTGCGCGACCGGCTCGGGCGCCCGGGGCGGGAGTGCGAGCGGCGGGTCGCCGGGTGCGGCGAGCTCGGGCGGGGGGCGATCCATCCCGTCATCCGATCATGCGAGATCACTCGCTCGGGCGCGTCCGGGTCGGGCCGTTCCGGGCCCGCAGCGTCCGCTCGATTGGGGAGGACGGGACGAGCGCGTCGCCGCGTCAGGCCACGGTGAACGACTGCTCGGCCAGCTCCACGAGGCTCCCGCGCGGCACGAGGTACCGGCGCCCGGGCTCGCAGCGCAGCGCGCCGTCGTCGGGGCGGCGCACGACCGTGCCGTTGCCCGAGAAGCGGTCGGCGATCCAGAGCTGGCCCTCGTGCTCGCCGAACTCGAGGTGCGTCTTCGACACCGAGAGCGTGCGGTCGGCGATCTGGACGAGGTGGTCGAACTCCTCGCCCGGCTGGGGCAGCGGCCTGCGCCCGATGAGTCCCGTGCCGAAGACCGTGCGCGTCTCGCCGGTGCTGAACGACAGCACGAACCGTGGCGAGGTGCGCGCGGAGGCGAGCGTGGTGGGCGCAGCCGGCGTCGCGGCCGGCGTCGCAGCGGGCGCCGAGGGCGGCCCCGTCAGCGCGGACGACGCGGCGGCGTCGAGCACGCGGGCGATCGCGGCATCCGCTCGCAGGTCGTCACCGCCTTCGACCGCCGACGACGCCGCATCGTCGAGCACGCGCGCGATGCCGGCATCCGCTCGCTCGCCGTCGCCGTCGTCGTCGCTCGCATGGAACCCGTGCACCGGGATGCTGATGACGCCGCTGTTGCGGCGCGCCGGGCGCTCGATCGCGGTCGTGTCGCCGGGTCGCGGATCGGGCCGGCGGCGGGACTCGGGCGTCGCGCTCGTCGAGCTGCCGCACTCGCCGCAGAACATCGCCCCGTCGGGGAGGTGCGCACCGCAGATCCGACACGTCACGGCCTGGCTCCTCTCCGCGTCACAGCGTACCCGGCCAGCGAGTTCAGCGAGATCGCGGCGCGGAGCCGATCGCGGCGCGTGCGTGGCGCGGCGAGGCGCTCCTGCAGCTCGTCGACCGTGTCCCAGACCCGCTCGTCGTCGCCGTCCGCCGGCCCGTCGGGTGCGTAGACCGCCCGGTCGACGACCGACGCGAGCACGAGCGGACCGAGTCCGCCCACGGTCGCCGCCTGCTCGGCCCGCGTCGCGTTCTGGCGGATCGGGTACCCGAAGTCGACCGCGGTGTCGGCGAACTCCTGCCAGCCGCCCTCGATGCGCTCGACCGGGGTGGGCGCGCGCCGGCGGAGGCGCCGTCGCCGCAGCTTCGCGACGATGATCGCGAGGAACGGGCTCACGAGCACGGCGAGGCCGAGCAGCGCGAACCCGGTGACGGCGAGCGCGGCGAGCAGCGCTTCGACCCACGGCTCGACGCCCTGGTCGCGCTGGTCGAGCGTGAGGTCGGGATCGGGATCGAGGTCGTCGACGGGTGTCCGCTCCGCCGGCGGCGGCAGGGCGGACTGCGGCCGGGACACGACGGTCGGCTGGTCGGGATCGCGCTCAGGGATGTCGCTGCGCTCGGGATTCGGGTCGACCGTCGCCCAGCTGCCGTCGGCGTCCTGCACCTCGATCCAGGCCTGGAGGTCGTCACGGTGGAACACCACAGCCTCGCCGGCGCCCGCCGCCGCCTCGTCGAGGTCGGGCATGTAGCCCACGACGACGCGCGCCGGGAAGCCGATCTCGCGAGCCATCAGCGCGGCGGCCACGGCGTACTGCTCCCCGTCGCCGATCATGCGCTGCTCGTCAGCGAGCTCGATGATCCGATCGAGCGAGTGCCCCGAACGGCTCCACACCTCTCCCTCGGTGCCGTGGCTCACGTAGCCCGTCTCCCGGAGGCCCGCGACCATGGCCTGCAGCCGCACGCCCGGGGCATCAGACGCCGGTGCCCAGTCGTCGAGCAGGCGTCCGAGCTCCTCGGGCATCGCGGGCGACGCCGGAAGCACGCTCGTGCCCGGGCGCAACGCCTCGAGGCTTGCGGGCCGACGCGGCGTGATCGACTCCGTCGTATAGCGGTCACCGGCGGTGAGCCCGGTCTGCACCGCGCCCGTGCCCGTCACGTCGTTGTAGAAGAACCCGTCGGCCAGGACGGGCGCGCGGTCGCCCCCGAAGGTGATGCGCTCGAGCTGCCCCACGCCCGGCACCCACACGTCGTCGTAATCCAGTACGAGCACGTCGAGGCGCGTCGACGTCCCGTCGACGTCGCCTTGGTCGAGGCGGTACGGGACACGGGTGAACCGACCCGACTCGCCCGTGCCGTCGGCGCCCCCGACGTTGTAGACGATGCCGTCGTACGTGTCGAGCGTTGCGACGCGCAACCCAGCGCCCGCCGGCAGGCCACTGACCTCGAGCATCTCGTCATCGACGGCCTCGGGATCGAACGCGTTGCGGAACCCGGCGAGCGGGCTCTCGTGCTCGCGTGGCTCGAACGGCGGCTGCAGCTCGGCGCGCACCACGCTGCGCGGCGGCGTCGGAAGCGCGACGGCGGCCGCCGTGGCGCCGACGAGGGCGACGGCGACGAGGGCGGATGCCCCGAGCACGCGCCGCGCGTCGGCGAGCGCGGCCTCGACCGGCCGCCCGGTGGTGATCGCGCGCCGACGGGCGATGGCGACCCGCACCAGCCAGGCGATCGAGGTGACGAGGAACGCGAGCCCGGTCTCGACCGCGAGCGTCTCGTGCACGACCCCGAGCGCGATGCCCGCTACGAGCAGGAGCGCCGGCGGGATGACGGCCGCCGCGGGGCGTCGGCTGCGAAGCGCGATCGTGACGGCCGTCGTCGCGGTGACGAGCGCGAGGAGGAAGGCCGGGACCAGGAGCGCCTGGTAGGAGCCGACGGGCACCGCGATCGTGACGAGCTGCTTCCACGACAGCGCGGCGCCGGCGAGGAGCTCGACGAGTCCGTGCGGCGTCGCGATGACGCCCGCGATCGCGCTTCCCGGCACCGCAGCCGGCACGCCGAGGGTCAGGTATGCGCCGAACACCGCGACGACGACGGCCCAGGCCGGCCAGTGGAATCGTGCGCCCGCGAGCCCGATGGCCGATCCGGCGATGATGGCGACCGTCGCGGCCACGAGGAAGGCCGGACTCTCGTAGATGGGCCACCACGGGATCATCGCGGCGACGAGCATGGCGCCGACGAGGGCCATCGTGGTCGCGGTGGACCACACGCCCTCGGGCGCGGCCGGCCGTCGCTGCGCGTTCATGCGATCGACGCCGATCGAGCGAGCATGGCGCGGAGGTCCTCGAGGTACCCGATGCCGAACACGGTGAGGCCGGCGACGGTTCGGGCGGTGGCCTCGCCGCCGGGCGAGCACTGCACGGCGATCGCCTCGACGCCCGCGGGGAGCCGCGACGATGCCGCGCGCAGTGCGCCCGCGCCGCGGCCGGTGCCGGTGATGAGGAAGGCGAGCGAGACGCCGGGCAGCGATTCGGCCGCCGCCCGGGCGACGTCGGGCAGCAGCAGTGCGGCGTCGTCGCGCTCGACGACGCAGAGGGCGTCGAGCAGCCGGTCTCGCGACACCGTCGGCAGCTCGCGCATCCCGCTCCCCCGCGCGCCGACGCGACCGCGTCCGGAGACGACGAACGACACCGTGCGGGCGTCGCGGATGGCCCGGGCTCCGACGGACGCCGCCGCGCTCACCGCGAGCTCGAACTCCTCGTCGTCGGCGTACGCGCCGGGCTCGAGGTCGAGCAGCACCATGAGCCGGCTGCGTCGGGTCTCCTCGAACTGCCGCACCATGAAGGTGCCCGTCTTCGCCGTGCTCTTCCAGTGGATGAACCGCCGGTCGTCGCCGGGCACGTACTCGCGCAGCGCGTGGAAGGCGATGTCGCTCGCGGTGAGGTCACGCGTGGGCGAACCCTCGAGGTCGCGGATGAAGCCCGTACTGAGCGTGCCGATCGCGATCGTGCGCGGGTGCACGTGCAGGTCGACCGACTGCGACCACACGATCTCGCGGCGCATGAGCCCGATGGGGTCGGCGCGCACCGTGCGGGCGGGCCCGACGGGCACGATGCCGCGCCGCTCGGTCGGGATCTTGAAGTGGTCGTCGAACGCCCCGCCGCGCGGAAGCCCCGGCAGCACGCGCTCGACGACCTTGTTGCCGACCGGCACCTCGAGCTGCACGCCCCCGAAGCGCCGGCGTCCGGGGTTCGCCGCGATGAGGCGGGCCTGGGCCTGCTCGCCGACGACCACGCGCGGCGTCGGCAGCATGAGCTCGATCGTCGACGCGCCTCGGCCGATGAGCCACACGGATGCCACGGCGACGAGCAGCACGAGCCCCCACCCGATGGCGATGAACTCGACCCAGCCCCAGGTGTACCCGACGGCGAGCGCGGCGACCGCGCCCGCGACGACCGCCCAGCCGAGCGGCGTGACGACGCCCTGCACGGCGCGCGCCCAGTCCGCGACGACCCCCGCGGCGGCGACGATGCCGCCGACGGCGCGTCCGATGACGACCGCGAGAAGACCTTCCCTCTTCGCCTCCTCGGGGATCGACGTGCGGGTCTGGGTGAACGTCACACGGCCTGCCTGCTGGACGGCGGCGGGGTCTCGATGAGCACCTGGGAGATCAGGTTCGAGGTCGTCACCCCGTCGAACTCCGCCTCGGGGTCGAGGATGAGCCGGTGCGCGAGCACGGGCTCGGCGAGCGCCTTCACGTCGTCGGGCACCACGTAGTGGCGGCCGCGGCCGGCGGCGTGCGTCTTCGCCGCGCGGATGAGGGCGAGCGCGCCGCGGACGCTGACGCCCAGCCGCACCTCGCGTGCGGTGCGGGTGGCGTCGACGAGGCGCGACACGTAGTCGTGGATCGTGGGGTCGACGTAGACGGTGCGCGCGAGCGCGGCCATCTCGACGATCTCCTCGGCGCTCAGCTGCGCGCCGACGCGGTGGTCGTGGGCGCGCTGGTCGGCGCCCTCGAGGATGCGGATGGTCGACGCGTGGTCGGGGTAGCCGATCGACGACTTCATGAGGAACCGGTCGAGCTGCGCCTCGGGCAGCCGGTACGTTCCGGCCTGCTCCACCGGGTTCTGCGTCGCGATGACCATGAACGGATGCCCCACGGGGTGCGTCTGCCCGTCGACGGTGACCTGGCCCTCCTCCATGACCTCGAGGAGCGCGGACTGCGTCTTCGGGCTCGCGCGGTTGATCTCGTCAGCGAGCACGATGTTCGCGAAGACCGGTCCGGCGTGGAACTCGAAGACGCCGCTGCGCTGGTCGTAGACGGTGACCCCGGTGATGTCGCCCGGCAGCAGGTCGGGCGTGAACTGGACTCGGTTGCTCGAGCCGGCGACCGACTGCGCCATCGCGCGCGCGAGCGACGTCTTGCCCGTGCCGGGCACGTCGTCGAGCAGCAGGTGACCCTCGCTGAGGAACGCCGTGAACGCCAGTCGCACGACCCGGTTCTTGCCGAGGAGCACCTCCTCGACCGCGCCGACGAGTCGGTCGAGGTTCGCGGCGAACCGCGTCGCCTCCTCGGGGGTCATGGTCATGCTCGCTCCTCGTTCATCGGTTCCAGTAGCGGGCGACGACGCCTGCGACCTCAACATCCAACCAGACCCGGTCCCCGGGCTTGGCCTCCGGCATCTGGCACGTCGTGGCGGTCTGGGCGACGCGCGGCTGTCCGTTCCCGCCCTCGATGCCGCACCGGAACACGGTCGGCAACCCGGAGTTGTCGGGCGCGGCGGTCCACGACCACGTGGCGGTGGCCTCGTCCCAGACCCGGCTCGGCAGGGCGAAGGTCAGCGTCGGCTGCGCGTCGGCGGGGAAGATCGCCGACCACGGACCGCAGCTGCCCCACACCGTGCACGAACGCACCTGGAACCGCGCGGCCTCGCCGAACGGCCGGTTCAGGAGGGTCCGCAGCCAGCCGGTGCCCTTGAACTCCGTCGGGCTGCCGATCTGGGCGCCGTTCGCGTCGACCGCGATGATCTGCAGTCGCGGGCCCCCCGCGTCCACGCGGTCGATGTAGCGGTCCCACGTCTCGACGTTCATCCAGTCCATGTGGCTGTCGACCGCGCCGATGGCTCCGGGGGCCGGTCGCACCACGATCCCGGCGACCTCGGTGTTGACGCAGGCCGAGCGGTTGTAGCCCCAGACGACGAACGAGTAGCGCGTCGACTCGGTCGCGGTGCCGCCGAACTGCACGCTCGAGGCATCCGGCCCCACCTGCGCGACCTCGGCCACCGTGCCGCCGCTCGACGGGCCGACGACGCTGCCGGGGGCCGGGCTCGTCACGGAGCACGCCTGCGGACCGGTCGGCACCGCGGTCTGCCCGTCGGCGAGGCGCTGCACATAGTACCCACCGATGGGGTCGCCGTTGCCGTCGAACGGCGCCCACGAGACCGTGACCGTCCCGGCGAGGGCGTCACCCGTGACGGCTATCCCGCCGGCGATCGGCGGGCCGAACGGCGTGCCGGTGCCGCCGGCCTCCGTCCACGCGGCGAGGGCTGGATACGCCTGGTTGCGCGCGCTGACCGTGAACGGGACCTGCGTGCCGTTGGGGATGCCCTGCGACACGGTCGAGCAGACCGTCGCGGTGCACGCCGCGGCATCCACCTCGCTCGAGACGCCCGCCACCGTCACGACGTACGAGCGGACGGCGCTGCCGGCTCCCGTCGACACCGGCTGCCACTCGATCGAGAGGCGGCCGTCGAGCGGCAGCGCGCGCAGGCCCTGCGGGGCGGGCGGGATGACGTCGGACCAGATCGGGCCGGGTGCGTCGACCGGGTCGGAGAGGCCGATCGCGTTCCGCGCCTGCACGCGTACGATCACGCCGTTCGCCTGCCCGTTGCCGGGCGTGCCGACGGTGCACGTCGTCGCCGCGCACGTCGAGGTGCCCACGACCCCGCCGCTCGCGGGATCGACGAGCGCGATCTCATAGCCCGTGATGGGCGAGTTGTTGAAGCCTCCGGCGCCGAACACGACATCGAGCGTTCCGTCGCCGAAGCCCGTCACCTGCGGGGCGCTCACCGGGTCGGGGCGGTCCTGGACCGAGATGGTGATGGTGCCCCATGCGTAGCGGCTCGGATCGCCGGTCGCATCGGCGACCTGGTACTGCAGGGTCGTGTTCACGGCGGCCGCACCCTGGGACACGTCGACCGTGAGCGTGGCGTTGTCGCTGCTCGGCACGATCGACACGCCGTCGGGCAGGCTGTCGTCGAGGCCGCGCACGCCGACCACCTGCAGGGGGGTCCCGGGGAACGGGTTGGTGGCCGAGTCGTTCGCGAGCACGTCGATCGTCGTCGTGCGTCCGCGCGCCGCGACGGCCAGGTCGGGCGCCGGCTGGGCGAGCGGTCGCGTGGACGGGACCACGCGCAGCTCGATGCGTCCGGGCGTGCCGCGGCCCGAGGCGTCCTCGACCGCCATCGTGACGGACTGGCGGGTGCCCGTCGGCGTTCCCTCGTCGGCGGTGAGCTGGAGCTCCTGCCCGTCGACGGCCACGGTGAAGCCGTCGGGCTCGGGCGCGAGGACCCGGAACGTCAACTCGTCGATCGCGTCGGCGTCGGGGTAGTTGGTGAGCAGCACGAGATCGACGGTCCTGGATTGGCCGGGCTCGAAGTCGATCACGGCGCCGGTGAACGCGGGCGGCTGATCCTCGGTTGGCTCGACCGTGATCGGGATCACGATCGTGCCCGTGCGCGCGGTGGGGTCGCCGTCGGACTCGCCGTCGGTCACGGTGAACGACAGGGAGGCGAGGCCGGAGTAGCCCGGCTCGCTCTGGAATCGCAGGGTATCCGCGTCGACCACGAGATCGGTGCCATTGCTGTGCGAGGCGCGCACGCTGGCGCTGTCCGTGATGCGTACCGGCCGACCGGATGCCGCGATGACGTAGTCCTCGAGGTCGAGCACCACCTCGTCGCCGCTGTCGACCACGACGTCGGGAGCGTCTCGACGCAGTTGCGGCAGCGCGTCATCGCGGCCCGGCACCCAGATAAACGCGAGGGCCGACACGTCGGGGTCCTCGGGGTGCGTGACGCGGAACGGGATGATCCGCCGCTCATCCTGCACCGCTACCCGGATGCTGCCGTCGCGTCGCACGTCGGCGCCCTGCTCGTAGCCGTCGACCAACGAGACGTCGAGGTCGGCGGGATTGCCGTCGGCGAGGAACACGTTCCGAAGCACCTTCACGTCCACGAACTCCTCGTCGAGGATGTCGCTGAGGCTGAGCACCGTGTCGGATGCCTCGGGGCGCGCGAACGGCGCGTCGTCGTCTGCCGTCACCGTGAGGAACGTCGAGGCGGAACCGAGTCGCTCGTTCTCGATCGTGTACCGGAAGCCGTAGACGCCCTCGCTGTCGGGCACCTCGATGCGCACGACGCCGACGTCGTCGACCTCGGCTTCGGCTTCGTTGTCGTTGGGCTCGACCGCGACGAGCGACAGTGCGCCTCCGTCGGGGTCGGAGTCGTTCGCGAGGACGCGCACGGCGATGGTCCGGCCCGGGCGCACCGTCACCTCGTCGGGCATGGCCACCGGCGCCCGTGCTCCGTCGAGGCGGGTCGCGATGCCCACCCGAATCGTGCCGTCCGCACGGGCACCCAGTGCGTCGATGATCGAGTACTGGAAGGTGTCGGTGCCGGCGGAGTACTGGCCGGCCTGGTACTCGAGCCAGTCGCCGCCGCGGTCGACGACGGCTCCCTCCTGGGGATTGGACTCCTGGGCGAGCAGCTGCACCGAGTCCCCGTCGGGGTCGACGCCGCCGAGGGGGATCGGGATGCGCACGGTCTCGCCGGCCAGCACGCGCGCCGTGATCGTGGGCGGCACGGGCGCGCGGTTCGTCTCGACGACCGCCTCGCGGACCGAGATGTGCACGTCGGCCGTGGCGAACTGCCCGTCGGGCCCCTCGACCCGGTACTGCGCGTCGTACTCGCCGGGCTCGTCGGGCGCGAAGTAGCGCAGCCGATCGCCCGCGGCGAAGAGCAGGCCCGCCGTGGGTTGGAGCACGAGGTCGGGCGCAAGCGTCAGCGGCAGGCCGTCGGGCTGCTCGTCGTTGTCGAGCACCGGGATGTCCACGACGTCGCCGGTGCGCGCGGAGATCGTGTCGGCCACGGCCACGGGCGGCTGGTCGACCGCCGGCGGCGTGACCTCGACGACCGTGACCGTTCCGTCGGCCGACGCGAGTCCGTTGCTCACCCGGTACCCGATGACCGTGGATCCCAGCCCGAGCGGCTGCGAGAGCGTGATCCGCAGGATCCGGTGGTCGACGACCTCGACCCGCGCGCCCTCGTCCTCCGCGGTCTCGGTGAGGCCCGTGACGACGAGCACGCCGCCCGTCGGATCGATGTCGGTGGCGAGCACGTCCACGTCGAGCGGCTGTGCGATGCGCAGGAACGCCGTGTGGGGCACGGTGATCGGGGTCGTGTCGAGGTCGGGTGGTGCCGACACGTCGACGCGCACCGTACCGGTGGCGGTCACGGTTCCGTCGGTCACGGAGTATTCGAGGAGGTGCGTGCCGAGTGCCGAGCTCGTGAACCGGAAGCTGCCGCCGTCGAAGTCGGGCGTGATCTCCACCTCCGGCTTCGCCGGCACGGCGCTGAGGCGTGCAGGCCCGGAGCCCCCGTGCACGTAGCGGAGCGGATCGATCCGGATCTCCTCGCCGGCGGTCGCGAGCGCGACGAAGGGTTCCGCGATGAGCGGCACGTCGCCGGGCGCACGCACCGACACCGTCAGCTGCCCGGATCCGTCGGCGCGGCCGTCGGAGACCACGAGGGAGACGGCGCGCTCTCCGCCGACGCCGTCGCGCTCGTCGAAGACGACCACGCCCTCGGCCGTCGACGACACGGCGTCGCCGCCGGCGGTCGTGGCGGACTTGAGGAAGAACGGATCGCCGTCGGGGTCGAACCACTCACCGAGCACCGCGGTGGTGACGCGGCCGCCGACCTGCACCGCCGCGTGGTTCTCCCGCTCCCGGTACGGTGGTGAATTCTCGTCGTCATCGCGGACCGTGACGCTCACCTGTGCGCGCGCGGTGCCGCCCCGGCCGTCATCGACGGTGTACCCGAACGAGAGCACACCGGATGCGCCGTCGTCGAGCGTGAGCTGCAACTGCTGGTTGTTCGACACCCGGTCGATCCTCGCGCCGGCGGGCAGCGCGCCGTCGACGGAATCAACGACGAGCACGTCGCCGTTCGCGTCGTAGTCGTTGAGCAGCACGGGCAGGATCGTCGACCGTCCCGGTCGCGCGCCGAGTGCGTCGTCCTTCGCGACGGGGGCCACCTGGCCCTTCTCGAGGATCGGCGGCGTGTTGGGATCGTTCTCCTCGATCTTCTCCTCGGTGTAGTCGGTGTCGAGCAGGTCCGCCCAGTTGTCGATGAGCCCGTAGTCGGCGGAGGCGGCCCACGACTTCCCGGTCTGGCGGTCGTTGAGGACGAGCGCGTCGCCGTTCACTTCGAAGGCGGGGGTGTCGGCATTCTCGCCGTCATCGAGCTGGAAGCGACGCCCCTGCTGACCCGGGCACGCGACAGCCGCCTTGCCGCCCGCCCATGCCGCGTGGAGGCAGCCGTCGAAGCGCACCGGAGCGGCCGGGTCGCCGGTCACGTCGTCGATGACAGCCACCGGTGCGCCCCCGTCGAGGTCGACGACGACGAGTCCGTGGCGATGCGCGATTGCGACCGTGTCCCCGTCGGCAGCGGGCTGCTGCAGGCGGACCGCGTCGCCGATCTCGATCATCCCCGAGAGGTCGATGCGGCGGCCGTCGATCGTGAGCGCGAGGTCGGCCTCGTCGAGCACCACCCAGTGCTGGTCGATCGACGTGATCTGCACGTCGTGGTCGTCGTCGACGGGACTGGCCTGCCAGCGCGCCCTGACCGTCTCCTCGCCGGCGGCGTCGACCCGCGCGATCTCGCCCGTCGACGGCGTGAAGGCGAACAGCACGCCCTCGGGGTCCACCGACGAGACGGTGCCGCGGCCGAAGGTCAGCAGCGGGTCGGACTCGGCGTCGAAGTCGACGAAGTCGGCGGCGGGCATCGACCAGAAGTCGCCGTTCGCCGCGAGCACCACGCGGTCTCCTGCGAGCGCGAGCGTCGTCTCGCCGGGAGGCACCGGGACGGTCTCGACGACCTCCGAGGTGGTCGCGTCGAGGACGTCGACGCTCGCGCGGCTGGTGTCGAGCACGAACACGGACGAGCCCCGCTGCACGATCTCACGCTCCGGGGACGACCCTGGCGTCTGCACCACGGAGTTCAGCTCGTGGATCTTCGTGTTGGCGCGGCCGACCGCCTCGCGTTTCGCGTTCACCACCCAGACCGACGCGTCGCCGAGGTCGACCCGCTGCGCGGCGTATCCGCCCGACGCGACCGCGACACCGACGACGAGCGCGACCACGCCCGTGATCGCCCCCGCGGTGATGAGCGCGGAGCGGTGACGGCCGACCTTCGGCAGCCGCATCAGCCGACCCCCGTGACGTCGACGCAGCGCTCGGCGCTCGGAGCGCCGCTCTTGCCCCCGCGGGTCACCGTGACGGTGACGCACACCCGGTCGCCCTCCTGCACCGGGACCTCGACGCGGGCGACGCGCTGGACCGGCTCGGGATCGCCGTCGACCGCGACGAGGTACGCGTCGCCGCCCTGGATGCCCGGATCGTCCCACGTGAAGACGGCCGAGCCGTCGACGACCGAGCCCTGCACGTTCGCGACGACCGGGATGGACCGAGTGCCCTGCAGGACCGCCACGACGCCCGCGCCGACGAGTGCGACGATGAGCGCGGCGGCGATCGAGATGCCCCAGACGAGCCGCTTCGTGGTGGGCGGCGCGGTCCGCGAGCGGCCCGTCGAGAGCTCGCTCGAGCGGCCGTCGATCCCCTGCGCCGTGCTCTGCGTGCGCACGGGCGTCCGACGGGGGCGACGGCGACCCCCCTGGCGATCGACAGTCGAGGGTAGGCCGGTCACGCGCGTCCGCTCGTCGAGGTCGACCGCGGTGGCGAGGGCCCAGTCGTCCATGGCGACCTCGAGCGGCGTCTGCGGAAGGCCGAGCTCCTCCTCGACCGACTGCAGGTCGCGGATGAACTCGAGGGCGCTCGCCTGCCGGTCTTGCGGCCGCTTCGACATCGAGCGCGCCAGAACGCGCTCGAGGCTCGGCGGCACGTCGACCCGGCCGGTCGGGGCGGGCTTCGCCTTCTCGATGCGGCCCATGAGCGTCACGGGCGCATTGTCGCCGCCCGGCACCTCGAACGGGCTGCGCCCGGCGAGCAGCGAGTACACGGTGGCCCCGAGCGACCACACCTCGCTCGCGACGGTGCCCGACACGTCGTCGTGCAGCACCTCGGGGGCCGACCACGGGATCGAGAGGCCGACGGCCTCGCTCGTCTCGGCCTCGCCGAGGGTCGCCGCGATGCCGAAGTCTGAGAGCACGGGGTGGCCGTAGGCCGTGGTGAGGATGTTCGAGGGCTTGATGTCGCGGTGTAGCACGCCCTGCCGGTGGGCCGTCTCGACGGCGCTCGCGATGCGCACGCCGATCGAGAGCACCTCGGCGAGCGGCAGCTGCACCGCGCGGTAGCGCTGGCCCAGCGTCGACGAGCAGTACTCCATGACGAGGTACGGGCGGCCGTCGGCGGCGACGCTCGCCTGGTACACGGTGAGGATCGACGGATGCGACGACAGCTGGGCCATGAGGTTCGCCTCGGCTTGGAACATCCGGCGCAGGTCGTCGTTCACGACCTCGGCGAGCAGCACCTTCACCGCGACGAGCCGGCGGGGCATGTTCTGCTCGTAGAGGAACACGTCGGCGAACCCGCCGGAACCGAGCACGCGGATGAACGCGAACCCGGGCAGGTTCGGTGGAGTGGACGGCAGGCGCCTCGTCACGATCCTCCCAGCGTTCGAGTCCATCGGCGCCCGCACCAACGCCCGGCGGGCCCCGGTGACCCCCATTGTAGGCGGGCGTGCGGATGCTGCGACGACCCCTGTGGGGACGGGCCGGGGCGGCCCGCGGCATCCGTCAGTCGACGTCGCTGTCGGGGTGCCGGTGCAGCGGTGCGTGGGCCGGTCGGACCACCTTGAGCACGTCGAGCACGACGACCGTGATGTTGTCGCGGCCGCCGTTGCCGACCGCCGCCTCGACGAGCTGGCGGGCCGCCTGCTCGGGCTTCGGGTTGGCCACGAGGAAGTGCCGGATGCCGTACGACGTGAGCTCCTTGGTGAGCCCGTCTGAGCAGATGAGCAGGCGCATGCCCGGCTCGACCGCGATCGCGCGGTAGTCGGGGATCGGCGCCTCATGGAAGCCGACCGCGCGCGTGATCACGTTGGAGTGCGGGTGGGTGTCGGCCTCCTCGCGCGTGATCTGGCCGGCGTCGACGAGCTCCTGCACGATCGAGTGGTCGACGGTCAGCTGCTCGAGCACGCCGCCGACGAGCCGGTAGACGCGCGAGTCGCCGATGTTGAACACGATCCAGGCGGGCTCGTCGGAGATGCTGCCGAGCGCGGCCCCCGTGACGGTGGTGCCGCTGCCCTCGTCGGTGACGCCGGCGCCGCGGCCCATGTCCTGCACGGCGAGGCGCAGCGCCGCGTCGATCTCGGGGGTGCCCATCATCGCCTTGCCGCCGTGCTCGGCGAGCCGGGTGACCACGGCGGCGCTGGCGAAGTCGCCCGCGGCGTGGCCGCCCATGCCGTCGGCGACGGCGAAGATCGGCGCCTGCGCGACGAAGCTGTCCTCGTTGACCTCGCGACGGAGGCCCGTGTCGGTGACGGCCGCCCACGCGATCGTGATCTCGGTGCCGTCGGGCAGCGTCACGCGATGACGGGCGTTGCCGTTGCCGATCTGCGTCACGGGACGTGCCTGCTGTCTGTTCTGTTCACTCGGGGGGCGAGCTGGGGGCGGGGAGGATCTCGATGATCGTATCGTCTCCGAGGTCGAGCCGGGTCCCCGGTGCGACCACGATCGACTCGCCGGCGCGCATGCGGCGCGTCCCGGTCGCGCTGCGCACGATCGTGCCGTTCGTCGAGCGCAGGTCGGTCGCGACGACGCGGGTTCCCTCGACGCGCAGTTCGAGGTGCGTGCCCGACACGACGGCGCGCGGCGACGCGACCGTGACGAGTTCGGGCGCGAGGCCGTGCGGATCGGGCACGCGCGGCGCGAAGGGCCGCCGGCCGATGAGCACCGGGCCCGTGACCGGGTGCGGCTCGCCGCCGCCGATGCGGAAGGCGGGCACGTCGGGCGCCGCGGTGGGTCGGGCGGATGCCGCGGCGGCGTGCTCGGCGGGGGCCTCGGTCGGCTCGGCGGATCCCGCGGCCGCCTGCCCGTCCGCGGCCGGGCTCGGCTCGGCGGGAGCCGCTCCCGGGTGCCCGATCGGGGCGACGGCGTCGATCGCGCCCGGCTCGATGGTGGCCGGCACGCGCGGCGGGTCGAAGCGGACACCCGCGCCGAGGACGCGCGGCTCCCGGCCCGCGAGCGCGCCGTCGGGCGACGGTGATGGCGACGGCCTGACGGCCGGTCGGATGACGCGGAGACGGGAGGTCGGCGGCGAGGCGACGTCGAACGACGGCCCGTGCAGGGCCTTCGGCGTCGGTGTCCATGTCGGTGGTCGGCCGGGGCGCCGCACGGTGTCGGCGTCGGCATGCCCGTCGGCAGGCTCGCCGGCGACGGGCACGTCGTCGTCGGGGCTGCGCACGGTGTCAGGGTCGTGCGGACGCGGCAGGAGCACCGTGTCCGCGTCGGCGACCGCGGCATCCGGCCTTCGGGGCCGCGGCGGGGCAGCCGACCACTCGACCGCGGACGCCCGGATGCCCGCGCGTGCATGGCCAACGGGGTCGCCCGACTCGCCGAGGCGGTCGAGGGGCGCGTCGGCGCCGGTGGCGCGAAGCGCGATCACGGAGCCGAAGTCCGCCAGGTGCCATGGGCGGATGCCGCGGGCGTCGAAGCGCCGTGTTCCGCCGGGCGATGTCAGGTCGACCACGGCGTCGCCGCGCACGACGGCCGTCACCTCATCGGTGCCGGGGCCGGGCCACCACACGATGGCGAACGACTCGACGGCGTCGGCGCCGCCGAGCGGGATCATCCCGACGAGCGCCTCGACGGTCACCGTGTCGTCCGCCGCGGCGGCGGCCAACGCGGAGGTCGCCGAGTCGGGCGACGGCGCCGCGACGGCGACGATGAAGCGGTCACCGACCACGACGTCCCACGCGCATGCGCCGGGCACCGCCGAGCTCGTGACGGTTCCCGCGACCATGTCGAACAGTCTGGCACCGCGGCGCGCGGGACCGCGTGCGCGACGTCAGCCGATGTGGCTCATCACGTGCTTGATGCGCGTGTAGTCCTCGAAGCCGTAGTTGGAGAGGTCCTTGCCGTACCCGGAGTGCTTGAACCCGCCGTGCGGCATGTCGGACACGAACGGGATGTGGGTGTTGATCCAGACGCAGCCGAAGTCGAGGTGCTTCGCGAACCGCATCGCCCTCGTGTGGTCGCCGGTCCAGACGGATGCCGCGAGCGCGTAGTCGACCCCGTTCGCCATGGCGAGCGCCTCGGCGTCGTCGCGGAACGACTGCACGGTGAGCACCGGACCGAAGATCTCGCGCTGCACGGCCTCGTCGTCCTGGCGGAGACCGGTCACGATGGTCGCCTCCCAGAAGTAGCCGCGGTCGCCCTGGCGGCGACCGCCGAGGACGATGTCGGCGTGCGCCGGTAGGCGGTCGACGAAGCCCGACACGTGCGCGAGCTGGTTGGCGTTGTTGAGCGGGCCGTACAGGACGCCGTCCTGGCGCGGGCCGCCGGTGCGGGCGTTCGCCGACGCCTCGGCGACGAGGGCGGCGACGAACGCGTCGTGCACCGACTCGTGGACGATGACGCGGGTGGCGGCCGTGCAGTCCTGGCCGGCGTTGAAGTACGCGGCGGTGACGATGCCGGCCGCGGCCGCCTGCAGGTCGCTGTCGGGGAAGACGATGGCGGGCGCCTTGCCGCCGAGCTCGAGGTGCACGCGCTTGAGGTCGGATGCCGCGGCGCGCGCGACCTCCATGCCGGCGCGCACCGAGCCGGTGATCGCGACCATCTGCGGTGTGGGGTGCTCGAGCAGCGCAGCGCCCGTGGTGCGGTCGCCGGTGACGACGTTGAGCACGCCGGCGGGCAGGAACTCGGCCGCGACCTCGGCGAGCTTCAGCGTCGAGAGCGGTGTGGTGTCCGACGGCTTCAGCACGACCGTGTTGCCGGCGGCGATGGCCGGCGCGATCTTCCACACGGCCATGTTCAGCGGGTAGTTCCACGGCGTGACCTGGCCGATGACGCCGATCGGCTCGCGGCGCACGAACGAGGTGTGGCCGGTCATGTACTCGGCGGCCGAACGGCCCTCGAGGTTGCGGGCGGCACCGGCGAAGAACCGGAGCTGGTCGACGGACTGCAGGATCTCGTCGGCGACGAGCGACGCGCGCGGCTTGCCGGTGTCCTGCGACTCGAGGTCGGCGAACTCGTCGGCACGCGACTCCATGGCGTCCGCGATGCGGAAGAGCGCGAGCTGGCGCTCCGCCGGAGTGGTCTCGCCCCAGGTCTCGAACGCGTCGGACGCCGCACGGTAGGCGCGATCGAGGTCGGCCGCGGTCGAGATCGGCGCAGCGCCGTAGACCTCCTCGGTCGCCGGGTCGACGAGGTCGATCGCGTCATCGCCCTGCGCCTCCACGTAGTCGCCGCCGACGAAGTTCCGGAGGGTGCCGGTGCTCAGGAGGGTGCCGCTGGTCATGGGATATCGATCCTCGGATGTGATGCCGTCGGCGCGGCGCGCGCGCCCGCAGCGCCGGACCGGCGCCGTGGCGCCCATGATAGGCGGCTTCAGTGGTGAAATGCGAGTGAATGCATAGGAATCAGTTGTGAAAGGGGTGGAAATCGACGGAATCGCTTGCTTGCGGCATCCGCCACTGACACAATCGGTCGCATGACGAACGCCCCGCGCTCCAACTCGTCGCGCCCGGTGCACCTCGACGACGTCTCGAAGGCGATCATCGAGCAGCTCCAGGTCGATGGGCGACGCTCCTACGCCGACATCGGCAAGGCCGTCGGCCTCTCCGAGGCGGCGGTGCGCCAGCGCGTGCAGCGGCTCACCGAGTCGGGCGTGATGCAGATCGTGGCCGTGACCGACCCGATGCAGCTCGGCTTCACGCGACAGGCGATGATCGGCATCCGCGCCGGCGGGGACACGCGCGAGCTCGCCGAGCGACTCGCGGAGATCCCCGAGCTCGACTACGTCGTGCTCACGGCGGGGAGCTTCGACCTCATGGCCGAGGTCGTGTGCGAGAACGACGAGGAGCTCATCAACCTCCTCAATTCGCGCATCCGCAACCTGCCCGGCGTGCACAGCACCGAGACGTTCGTCTACCTGAAACTGCAGAAGCAGTTCTACAACTGGGGCACCCGCTGACCGCGGGCCGCCCGGAAGGAGATCCCGATGACCACCATCGACGCAGCGACGAGCCTCGGCTCGGCCGGCTACGACGACGCCGACCTGCAGCAGAAGGCGAAGGACCACCTCTGGATGCACTTCGCGCGGCAGTCCACGATGGAGGAGAACGGCGTCCCCATCATCACCCGCGGTGAGGGTCACCACATCTACGACATCCATGGTCGCGAGTACTTCGACGGCCTCTCCGGCCTCTTCGTCGTCAACGCCGGCCACGGGCGCCGTCGCCTGGCCGAGGTCGCCGCGAAGCAGGCGCAGGAGCTCGCGTTCTTCCCGATCTGGTCGTACGCGCACCCGTCCGCGATCGAGCTCGCCGACCGGCTCGCCGACTACGCTCCGGGCGACCTCAACCGCGTGTTCTTCTCCACAGGCGGCGGCGAGGCCGTCGAGACCGCGTTCAAGCTCGCGAAGTACTACTGGAAGCTGAAGGGCCAGCCCACCAAGCACAAGGTCATCTCGCGTGCGGTCGCCTACCACGGCACCCCGCAGGGCGCGCTCGCCATCACGGGCATCCCGGCGATGAAGGCGATGTTCGAGCCCCTGACCCCGGGCGGCTTCCGCGTGCCCAACACGAACTTCTACCGCGCGGCCGACGTCGGCGCCCCCGCCGACGACCTCGAGGCGTTCGGGATCTGGGCGGCCAACCGCATCGAGGAGATGATCCTGTTCGAGGGCCCCGAGACCGTCGCCGCGGTCTTCCTCGAGCCGGTGCAGAACTCGGGCGGCTGCTTCCCGCCGCCTCCCGGCTACTTCCAGCGCGTGCGCGAGATCTGCGACCAGTACGACGTGCTGCTCGTGAGCGACGAGGTGATCTGCGCGTTCGGCCGCATCGGCCACATGTTCGCCTGCGACGCCTACGGCTACGTGCCCGACATGATCACGTGCGCCAAGGGCATGACCTCGGGCTACTCCCCGATCGGCGCGACGATCGTGTCGGAGAAGATCTACGAGCCGTTCTCGAAGGGCACGACGAGCTTCTACCACGGGTACACCTTCGGCGGACACCCGGTGTCGGCCGCCGTCGCCCTCGCGAACCTCGACATCTTCGAGGAGGAGCGCCTCAACGAGCGCGTGCGTGAGAACTCCCCGCTGTTCCGGGCCGAGCTCGAGAAGCTCCTCGACCTGCCGATCGTCGGCGACGTGCGCGGCGACGGGTACTTCTTCGGCATCGAGCTCGTGAAGGACAAGGCCACCCGCGAGACGTTCAACGACGAGGAGTCCGAGTACCTGCTGCGCGGGTTCCTGTCGAAGGCCCTCTTCGACGCCGGGCTGTACTGCCGCGCCGACGACCGTGGCGACCCCGTCATCCAGCTCGCCCCGCCGCTCACGATCGGCGTGCCCGAGTTCCAGGAGATCGAGCAGACGTTGCGCTCGGTGCTGACCGAGGCATCCGACCGCGCGGCCGACTTCAAGGGTCACCAGCACGGCGGAGAGCACCTCCTCGTGCCCGCGCGCGTCTGATGGTGAGCCTGCACCGGGCCACCGACGGCACGGCTGCCGGCTACCGTCGGGCGAGCTTCTGGCTCGACGACCTCGTGACGGCGGGGCGCGACGATCTCGCGCCGCGCCCCGCCCTCACGGCCGACGCCCGATTCGACGTGTGCATCGTCGGCGGCGGCCTCACCGCGCTCTGGACCGCGTACTCGCTCGCGACGGCGGACCCGAGCCTGCGGATCGCCGTGCTCGAGCGCGAGATCTCGGGATTCGGCGCGTCGGGCCGCAACGGCGGCTGGTGCTCGGCCCTCTTCCCGCGGTCGCCCGGTTCGCTTGAACGCCGGCACGGGTACGACGCCGCGGTCGCGATGCGGCGCGCCATGGTCGACACGGTCGATGAAGTGGGCCGCGTCGCCGCCCTGGAGGGCATCGACTGCGACTACGAGCGCGGCGGCACGGTGGTGTTCGCCCGCAACGACGTGCAGCGCGAGTTCGCTCGCGCCGATGTGGCCGAAGCCCGGCTGTACGGCGTCGACCGCACCGAGTACTGGGACGAGCGCACGGTCCGCGCGCGCTTCGGCGCAACCGGCCGCGATGGCCGTCCGCCTGCCGCCGTGTTCGACCCCGCGTGCGCCAGCGTGCACCCGGCCAAGCTCGTCCGCGGGCTGGCACGGGTGGTCGAGGGCATGGGCGTCGCCCTCTTCGAGCGGACCGAGGTGCAGGACTGGGCGGCCGGCACGGTGCGATTCCGCGCGGTGGACACGGGGATCGAGGGCACGGTCTCCGCGCGTCACGTGATCATCGCCCTGGAGGGCTACGGCTCGCAGCTGCCGCGGGTGCGACGCCGGCTCATGCCGCTGTACTCGCTCATGATCGCCACCGAGCCGCTCGGCGACGACGTGTGGGACGAGATCGGCATCGACCACGGGCAGACCTTCAGCGACTACCGGCACCTGCTGATCTACGGACAGCGCACCGCCGACAACCGGTTCGCGTTCGGCGGACGCGGCGCCCGCTACCACTGGGGCAGCAGCGTCGACCCGTCGCATGAGCGCGTCGACGAGGTGTTCGATCACCTGCACGACGCGCTGCGCGACCTCTTCCCCGCCGTCGGCGACGCGCGGGTCACGCACCGATGGGGCGGCCCGCTCGGCATCGCGCGCGACTGGCACGCCACCGCGAGCTACAACCCGAGGACGGGCGTGGGCTTCGCCGGGGGCTACGTGGGCGACGGGCTCTCGACGACCAACCTCGCCGGGCGCACGCTCGCCGACCTGGTGCTCGGACGCGAGACAGAGCTGACGACGCTGCCCTGGACGAACCACCGTTCGCCGCTCTGGGAGCCCGAACCGCTGCGGTTCGCCGGCGCCAACCTCGGCATCCTCGGCATGCAGTTCGCCGACCTCGAGGAGCGCTTCACGAAGCGCCCGTCGCTCGCCGCCCGCCTGATCGCGCCGCTCGTCGGCCACTGACCCCGCGGTCACGGTCGTCGGGGGCTCGACGAGCGCGGGTCCGCGAACGCCCACTCGGGCAGCGTCCCGCTGCCGATGAACGCCGACAGCAGCGACGCCATCGAGTGGCCGGGCGAGGCCTCGACCGCCAGATCGATCAGCGCGCCGGCCGCGGACCCGCGACCCAGCGACCACGCCAGCCAGGCGGCGATGCACAGCGGCGCGACCTGGAGCTCGTCGGGCGCGTGCGCCGCCGCAAGGCGGGTGACCTCGAGCGCGCGCTCGATGCGGGGAGTGTCGGGCCGCAGCGTCGACCGGCCGAGCAGCAGGCGGCCGAGCAGCTCGGACACCTCGCCCTCGGCGCCGTCGGCCAGCTCCCGACGGACCAGCTCGTCGACCGTCTCGCCGTGACGCTCGGCGCGCTCGGCGGTCTCGAGGGCGTCGTCGTGCGCGGCGGCACCCACGACGGGGCCGAACGCGAACTGGAGCATCATCGCGTCGCGGATCGGCGGCCGCTCGGCGAGGTGGAGGAACCAGGCGAGCCGCAGGCCGCTCACGCTGCTCGATTCCGGGCCGTCGGGCACCTCCTCGACGAGCGCTTCGACGAGGGCGACGGGGTCGGCGACCTCACCGAGCCGGTCCAGCTGCGTCGCGACGTCGTCGAGCTCCGCGAACGCCGCGAGCTCGCCGGCGATCGCCTCCGCCAGTCCCTCGTCGCGCTCGGGCAGTCGTCCGCTCGCGGTCGCCGACGTCTGCCCGGGCTCCACCTCGGGAAGGGCCGTTGCCGCGGCGCTCTCGTCGATCATCGCCAGCGCATGCCCTCGAGCCGGCGTGGCCGGATCCAGCAGCGAGCCCCAGCCGTCGGTCGCGCGGCAGAGCGCATCGCGCACCTGGAAGCCCGCCTGCTCGAAGCGCCGCACCAGGAGCGAGAGCAGCACGCGCTCGGGGAGCCCGCGGGACGACGCGAACGTGCGGTCGGTGTAGGCGATCGGCACCACGGCGTCGACGCCCGGCATCCGGCACAGCGTGCCCACGATCGCCGACACGAGGGATGGTCGGTCGCGGGCGCGGCGGGGCAGGTCGTGGCGCAGCACGCCGGCCGACCTCGAGCCCCGGAACGCGACGCAGACGATCGAGCGCTCGGGCACGAAGCCGGCGAGGGCTGGGACGAGGGCGAGCAGGTCATGCGCCGCAGCGGCACGGATGATGGTGGTCATGCCGGGAGCCTGCCGCCCGAGGCATCCGTCGACCTCGTGCCGTCGCGATCTGCGCGACCGACTCGCGCCGCGACCCCCTGTGGAGGGCGAGTGCGTGCGTCAGCGCGCGGCGAACAGCTCCGAGACCTCGGCGACCTCGGCGTCGCTGGGCCGCCAGGCGGCTCCGGCCGCCGCGTTCTGCCGGACCTGCTCGGGCCGGGTCGTGCCCGCGATCACGCTGGCGAGCCCCGGTTGGGCGAGCAGCCACCCGAACGTCGCCTCCAGCATGGTGAGGCCGCGATCCTCGGCGAACGCCCGGTAGCGGTCGAGCACGTCCCATGGCGCGTCGTCGACGAGGTGCCGGCGCTGGCGCATGATGCGCGTGTCGGCCGGGTGCTCGTCGCGACGGAACTTGCCGGTCAGCAGGCCGTTGTGCAGCGGGAAGAACGGGAGGAAGCCCAGCCCGAAGTGGCGCGCGGCCGGCAGGACCTCGGCCTCGGCGCCGCGTGCGAGCAGGTTGTACTCGTTCTGCGCCGACACGAACCGCGTCGCGCCGAGCTCGCGGGCCACCAGGTCGGCCTCGGCGAGCTGCCATCCGCTCAGGTTGGAGTGCCCGATGTAGCGCACCTTGCCCTCGCGCACGAGGTCGTCGAGCGCCGAGATCGTCTCGTCGATCGGCGTCGCGGGGTCGGGCGTGTGCAGCTGGTAGACGTCGATCCAGTCCGTCTGCAGGCGGCGCAGCGAGCCCTCGACCGCCAGCCGGACGTACCGCCGCGAGCCGCGCGCGCCCCATGCGGGCAGCGGCGACGGCAGCGAGGCGTGGCCGAACTTCGTGGCGATGACGACCTCGTCGCGCCGGCCGCGCAGGGCCTCGCCGAGGAGCGTCTCGCTGAGCCCGTACTCCCTGCCGTAGATGTCGGCCGTGTCGATGAAGTTGACGCCGGCGTCGAGCGCCGCCTCGATCACCGCGCTCGTGCCCTCCTGGGTCTCGGTCGCGGTGCCCGTGCGTCCGAAGTTGTTGCCGCCGAGGCCGACCGCGGACACGCGGAGCCCCGACCGGCCGAGGGAACGGTACTCGAGATCGGTCATCCGACCAGCCTAGGCGGGCCCGCGCGCAGGTCGTGACCGGGTCGATCGGATGCCGCACCGCCGTGCCGCCGCCCCGACTCGTCCTCCCCAACCGGGCTGATCGGGCGGCTGCTCGCGATGTCCGATTCCCGCGAGTCGATGTCGGATGCCGCGGCTACGCTCGAAGCATGACCAACGTGTTCCTCATCCGCCTCGACAGCCCCATCGGGCGCCTCGAGCTCACCGGCGACGACGAGGCCGTGAGCGGCCTCACCATCGAACGCGACGGCGCACTCCCCCACGATGGGGAGCCCGAGCGGTCCAACGCCGTGCTCGACGACGCGAGCACCCAGCTCACCGAGTACTTCGCCGGCTCCCGCACCGAGTTCGACCTGCCCGTCCGCCTCTCCGGCACCCCGTTCCAAGAGGCCGTCTGGGCCGAGCTCGAACGCCTCGGCTGGGGCGAGGCCACCTCCTACGGCGCACTCGCCGCCGCGGTGGGCAAGCCCGGCTCCGCCCGTGCCATCGGCGGCGCCGTCGGCGCCAACCCGATCCCGATCATCGTGGGCTGCCACCGCGTGCTCGCCTCCGACGGACGCATCACCGGCTACTCCGGCGGCGAGGGCATCCCCACCAAGCTCTGGCTCCTCGGGCACGAGCAGATCGGCTTCGCCGCGTGAGCGTCGTCCCGCGGCCCGACGTCGTGGTGGGCGACGACGGCCTCGCGCGCTGCGCATGGGGCGCGTCCGATCCCGAGTACCGGCGCTACCACGACGAGGAGTGGGGCACGCCCCAGCATGATCCGGTGCGGCTCTTCGAGAAGGTCTGCCTCGAGGGGTTCCAGTCGGGGCTGTCGTGGATCACGATCCTCCGCCGGCGTCCGGCGTTCCGCGAGGTCTTCCACGATTTCGACGCGGAGCAGGTCGCGGCGATGACCGAAGTCGACGTCGAGCGCCTCCTCGGCGATGCCCGCATCATCCGGCATCGCGGCAAGATCGAGGCCACGATCCAGAACGCCCGCGCCACGCTCGCGCTCGACCAACCGCTCGACGAGCTCCTCTGGAGCTTCGCACCGCCGCCCCGCGACGACTCGCCCACCTCGTTCGCCGAGGTGCCGGCCACGACGCCCGAGTCGACGGCCATGAGCAAGCAGCTGCGCACGCTCGGCTTCCGCTTCGTCGGCCCCACCACGATGTACGCACTCATGCAGGCGGCGGGCATGGTCGACGACCACGTGGCCGGCTGCTTCCGCTCGCACGCCACGCGTCACGTCCACGAGGCCGCCGCCGCCGTTCCGGCCTGATCGGCTGCGGCGACGCCGCCAGCCTCGTCACGCCGCGTCTGCGGCGGCGGGTTCGAGCGGAGCGCGGACGCTGCGCCCGGCCGGGCCGTCGGTACGGCTCAGGCGACGAGTTCGAGCTCGCGCACGGCGTCGGGCCCGTCGGCCTCACGCAGGTCGAGGCGGAACCCAGCGCCGCGGGCCCAGCCGACGAGCTCGTCGAGCGTCGCGATCTCGGGGCGCGACTCGAGGAACGCACGCGTGAAGCGGCCCTTCGCGTGCTTGTTGAAGTGATTGAGGGCACGACGGCGACCGTCCGCCTCGACCGACACGACGCGCACGAACACACTCCCCTCGCGCGCCGGCGCGGGCCCGAGCTCGGCGTAGCCCTCCGACCGGAGGTCGAGGATCACGCCAGGGCTCGCGGCGAGCAACGCCGGCAGGGACTCGCGCCAGAACCTGCGGAGCCGCACGTCGGGCACCCGCGAGTCGTGCGAGAGCCGGTAGGCCGGGATCGGGTCGAGCGCCCGCACGAGGCCGAACAGCGCCGAGTGCACGACCACCGTGCGGTGCGCGAAGGCGCGGGCGTCGGCGTCCAGCGTGGCCGCGTCGAGGGCGTCGTACAGCACGCCCGTGTAGCGGTCGATCGCGGGCATCGTCGGCGCCTCGAGCAGACCGCGATTGCGCTCGACCTCTGGGGCCTGGCGCGGTCCGAGCTTCAGCGCGCGCATCGCGGCGTCGTGATCCCCAGCGAGCTCGACGACGCGCTCGACGAGCTCGGTGCGGGCGGCGGTGAGCTCGGGGAACGACAGCACCGACAGGTCGAGGACGCCGTCCCCGCCGTCGCGCTTCGTCTCCGACGGCGGCAGCAGGAGGAGCACTAGGCGGCGATGAACGCCAGCGCGGCGTCGACGTTCGACCCCAGCGACTCGACGCTGTCGATCGTGATGCGCGGCAGTGCCGACGAGGGGCCTGTCCACGGCGCATACCCGTCGAGGCTCTGCTCGACGGCGCGCCAGGTGGTCTCCTCGAGGTGCGGCAGGCCACGCTCGCGCTTCTCGAGGCGCGCGCGGTGCAGCGCCTCGTCGGAGCAGACGACCTCGATCACGCGCAGGCGCACGTCGGCGCGTGCGGCGAGGTCGCGCCACTGCAGGCGGGCGGACTCGGCGGCGTTCACGGCATCGACGATGACCGTGCGCCCCGAGAGCAGCTCCTTCTCGGCGATCTCCTCGGCCACGAGGTAGGCGGCGAGCCCGGTCGGCTGGTCGGAGTCGATCCCGGCACGCAGGATCGCCGACTCGATCGGGTCGACGGAGACGACCGTGGCGCCGAGGCGGGCGCCGACGATCTCCCCGATCGTCGACTTGCCCGCACCCGGCAACCCGGCCATGACGATGAGCTGGGTGACGCTCAGGTCACCGAACTGGCGGTCGATCGGCTGCTCCCCCTGCATCCGGACCTCCTCAGGCCAGCTCGGCTCGGGACGCGACCACCTGCACGGAGTCCGACTGGACCGACAGGAAGCCGTCCTCGGCGGTGGCCGTGACCTTCTCGCCGCTCGGCAGCGTCACGCGCACCTCGCCGCCGGCCAGGATGGCGAGCATGGGCTCGTGGCCCGGCAGGATGCCGATCTCGCCTTCCACCGTGCGGGCGACCACCATGGACGCCTCGCCCGACCAGACCTCCTGGTCGGCCGAGACGACGCTCACGTTGAGGGCGGCCATGCTCAGCCGTTCTCCTTCTGGATGCGGGCCCAGTTCTCCTCGACGTCGGTGATCGGGCCGACGTTGAAGAACGCCTGCTCGGCCACGTGGTCGAAGTCGCCGCGGGCGATCGCGTCGAACGACTCGATCGTGTCCTTGAGCGGAACGGTCGAGCCCTCCACACCCGTGAACTTCTTCGCCATGTAGGTGTTCTGCGAGAGGAACTGCTGGATGCGGCGCGCGCGGGCGACGGTGATCTTGTCTTCCTCGGAGAGCTCGTCGACACCGAGGATCGCGATGATCTCCTGCAGCTCCTTGTTCTTCTGGAGGATCTGCTTGACCGTGGTCGCGACGCGGTAGTGGTCCTCGCCCAGGTAGCGGGGGTCCATGATGCGCGACGTCGAGGTCAGCGGGTCGATGGCCGGGTAGAGGCCCTTCGACGCGATCTCACGCGAGAGCTCGGTCGTGGCGTCGAGGTGCGCGAACGTGGTGGCCGGGGCCGGGTCGGTGTAGTCGTCGGCCGGCACGTAGATCGCCTGCAGCGAGGTGATCGAGTGACCGCGCGTCGAGGTGATGCGCTCCTGCAGGACGCCCATCTCGTCGGCGAGGTTGGGCTGGTAGCCCACCGCGGAGGGCATGCGGCCGAGCAGCGTCGACACCTCGGAGCCCGCCTGCGTGAAGCGGAAGATGTTGTCGATGAAGAGGAGCACGTCCTGCTTCTGCACGTCGCGGAAGTATTCCGCCATCGTGAGCGCCGACAGGGCGACGCGCAGACGCGTCCCGGGCGGCTCGTCCATCTGGCCGAAGACGAGGGCGGTCTTGTCGAAGACGCCCGCCTCCTCCATCTCGTGGATGAGGTCGTTGCCCTCACGCGTGCGCTCGCCGACGCCCGCGAACACCGACACACCACCGTGGTCCTGCGCCACGCGCTGGATCATCTCCTGGATGAGGACGGTCTTGCCGACGCCCGCACCACCGAAGAGGCCGATCTTTCCACCCTGCACGTAGGGGGTGAGGAGGTCGATCGACTTGATGCCGGTCTCGAAGAGCTGGGTCTTCGACTCGAGCTGGTCGAAGGCCGGGGGCTTGCGGTGGATCGGCCAGCGCTCGGTGATCTCGACCTGCTCGCCGGGCTCGCCGTTCAGGATCTCGCCGATGACGTTGAAGACCTTGCCCTTGGTGACGTCGCCGACGGGGACCGAGATCGCCTCGCCGGTGTCCGTGACCTCCTGGCCGCGCACGAGTCCGTCGGTGGGCTTCAGCGCGATGGCACGCACGAGGTCGTCGCCGAGGTGCTGGGCGACCTCGAGCGTGAGGATGGAGGTCTCGCCGCCGATGGTGATCTCGGTCTTGAGAGCGTTGTAGATCTCGGGGATCGAGTCGTGCGGGAACTCGATATCGACGACGGGGCCCGTGACGCGGGCGATGCGGCCGACGGCGCCGGCGGTCGACTCGGCGACCGGCGCGGTTGCGGTGTCAGTCATTCTGGCTCTCTCTTTTCTGGATTACTTCTTGGCGACGAGCGCGTCGGCGCCGCCCACGATCTCGGCGATCTGCTGCGTGATCTCGGCCTGGCGCGCCTCGTTCGCAAGCCGGGTGTAGTCGGTGATGAGCTTGTCGGCGTTGTCGGACGCCGACTTCATCGCCTTCTGCGTCGCCGCGTGCTTCGCGGCCGCGGACTGCAGGAGCGCGTTGAAGATGCGGCTCTCGATGTAGACGGGCAGGAGCGAGTCCAGCACCGTCTCGACGTCGGGCTCGAACTCGTACAGCGGCTGCACCGTGGCGTCGGGCTCCTCGACGCCCTCGACGACCTCGAGCGGCAGCAGGCGCACGATCTCGGGCGACTGCGTCATCATGCTCACGAACCGGTTGTAGACGACGTGGATCTCGTCGACCCCGCCGTCGGCGGCGTCGCGGAGGAACACCTCGAGCACCGCGTCGGAGATCTCCTTGGCGAGCTCGAACTGCGGGTTCTCGGAGCTGCCGGTCCACTGCCGCTCCGACGCCCGGCGGCGGAACTGGAAGTAGCCCACCGCCTTGCGCCCGACGAGGAAGTACACGACCTCCTTGCCCTGCGAGCGGAGCAGCTCGCTGAGCTCCTCGGCTTCGCGCAGCACCTGCGAGTTGAAGGCGCCCGCCAGACCGCGGTCCGACGTGAGGATGACCACGGCGGCGCGCTCGATCTTCTCGGGCTCGGTCGTGAGCACGTGGTCGACGTTCGAGTACGTCGCGACGGCCGACACGGCGCGGGTGATGGCGCGGGAGTACGGCGACGAAGCCGTCACACGCGCCATCGCCTTCTGGATGCGCGAGGCGGCGATGAGCTCCATCGCCTTCGTGATCTTCTTCGTCGTCTGGGCAGACCTGATCTTCTGCCGGTAGACCCGAAGTTGCGCTCCCATGTCTCTCCTGTATCCCTAGAGTTCGTCGTCGATCGTGGTCGCCTAGCGGCGAGCCTTGACGATCTTCTCCTGGTTGACGTCCTCTTCTGCGCTGGCCTCGAACTCCTCGCGTCCGACCGAGGCGAGCGGCTTTCCCTCGCCGGTCTGGAACTCGAGCTTGAACTTGTCGACCTCGGCCTCGAGCGTCGAGACGTTGTCGTCCGAGAGGACGTTGGTCTCGCGGAGCTCGTTCAGCACGTTGGTGTTGCGGCCGAGGTAGTCGAGGAGCTCGCGCTCGAAGCGCAGGATGTCCTCGACGGGCACCTCGTCGAGCTTGCCGTTCGTGCCGGCCCAGATCGAGACGACCTGCTCCTCGACGGGGTACGGCGAGTACTGCGGCTGCTTGAGGAGCTCGGTGAGGCGAGCGCCGCGCGCGAGCTGGCGGCGGCTGGCCGCGTCGAGGTCGGACGCGAACATCGCGAACGCCTCGAGCGAGCGGTACTGCGCGAGCTCGAGCTTCAGCGTGCCCGAGACCTTCTTGATCGACTTGACCTGGGCGTCGCCGCCGACTCGGGAGACCGAGATGCCGACGTCGACCGCGGGACGCTGGTTCGCGTTGAACAGGTCGGACTGGAGGAAGATCTGGCCGTCGGTGATCGAGATCACGTTGGTCGGGATGTACGCCGAGACGTCGTTCGCCTTGGTCTCGATGATGGGCAGGCCCGTCATCGATCCGGCGCCCAGCTCGTCGGACAGCTTCGCGCAGCGCTCGAGCAGGCGCGAGTGCAGGTAGAACACGTCGCCGGGGTACGCCTCACGGCCCGGCGGGCGGCGGAGGAGGAGCGACACGGCGCGGTAGGCCTCGGCCTGCTTCGACAGGTCGTCGAAGATGATGAGGACGTGCTTCGAGTCGTACATCCAGTGCTGGCCGATGGCCGAGCCGGTGTACGGAGCGAGGTACTTGAAGCCCGCCGGGTCGGACGCGGGAGCCGCGACGATGGTGGTGTACTCCATCGCGCCGGCGTCCTCGAGGGCGCCCTTCACCGAGGCGATGGTCGAGCCCTTCTGGCCGATCGCCACGTAGATGCAGCGGACCTGCTTCGAGGGGTCGCCCGTCTCCCAGTTCGCCTTCTGGTTGATGATCGTGTCGATCGCGATCGCGGTCTTGCCGGTCTGGCGGTCGCCGATGATGAGCTGGCGCTGGCCGCGGCCGACCGGGATCATCGCGTCGATGGCCTTGATGCCGGTCTGCAGCGGCTCGTGCACCGACTTGCGCTGCATGACGCCGGGCGCCTGGAGCTCGAGGGCGCGGCGGCCCTCGATGCCGGTGATCTCGCCGAGACCGTCGATCGGGTTGCCGAGCGGGTCGACGACGCGGCCGAGGTAGCCCTCGCCGACGGGCACCGAGAGGACCTCGCCCGTGCGGGTCACCTCCATGCCCTCCTCGATGCCGGTGAACTCGCCGAGCACGACGACGCCGATCTCGTCCTCGTCGAGGTTCAGCGCGAGGCCGAGCGTGCCGTCCGCGAAGCGGACCAGCTCGTTCGCCATGACCGAGGGAAGTCCCTCGACGTGGGCGATGCCGTCGGCTGCGTCGGAGACGTACCCGACCTCGGTCTTCTGCGCCTGGCCGGGCTCGTACGACGAGACGAACTCCGAGAGAGCGGAACGGATCTCGTCAGGGCTGATGGAGAGTTCTGCCATTGCCATTTCCTTTTCTGAAGGGCCGGGCCCTCGTCTGTACCGGTTGTACAGCTACTGGTGTGTCGCGGCGGGGAACGCCGGTCGTTTCGTCCGGCGGTCAGCCGGCAAGCTTCTGCCTCAGCTCGCTGAGGCGCGAGGCGACGCTGCCGTCGATGACGTCGTCGCCGATCTGCACGCGGACTCCGCCGATGAGGGCGGGGTCGACGATGGTGTCGAATCGGACCCGGCGGCCCGCCTGCGCGACGAGGCCCTGCGCGAGGCGCGCGAGCTGGTCGGCCGAGAGCGGCACGGCCGTCGTGACCGTCGCGACGTCGAAGCCGCGCTGGTCGGCGACGACGGATGCCGCGTGCCGAAGCAGCTCGCCGATGCGGCGGCCGCGCGGCTGCTGCACGAGGTGCCGCACGATCGCCACGGTCTGCGGCGACGCCTTGCCGGCGAGCAGGCGGTCGACGAGCGCGAGCTTCGGGGGCAGCGGGCTGAGCTTGCTGCCCAGCGCGAGCTCGAGCTCGGCGTCGGATGCCACGGCGCGCTCGAACGCGAAGAGCTCCGCGTCGATCTGCACGCCCTCGGCGGCCGACTCCGAGGCGACGCGGTAGCCGAGGTCCTCGAGGCCGCCGATGAAGTCGTCGCCGGTCGACCAGCGCCGCGTCGCGGCCGCGGTGACGAGCGTCACCGCGTCGGCCGTGATCTTGGCGCCGAAGACGGACTCGACGAGCGTGCGCTTCTGCGCGTCATCCGCCTCGGCGTCGATGAGCGCCGAGCGCAGCTGCGACGACGAGCCCACGACCCGGGCGACGGCGAGGAGGTCCTCGGCGACCTGCAGCTCGGCCCGGCCGAGCTGCGCGAGCGCGGCTCGCGTGCCGACGAGGGCCCCTCTCGTAGCGCTACCCATGGATTACTTCTTCCCTCCGGCAGCGGCCTGCTCGCTCGCCTCGAGATCGGCGAGGAAGCGGTCCACGACGTTCTGCGCCTTGCGGTCGTCGGTCAGGCTCTCGCCGATGACGCCGGACGCGAGGTCGATCGCCAGGGTGCCGACCTCGGAGCGCAGCGACACGAGCGCCGACTGGCGCTCCGCCTCGATCTGCGCCTGCGCGGTCGCGGTGACGCGGGCCGCCTCGCTGGTGGCCTGGTCCTTCGCCTCGGCGACGATCTTGCGACCGTCCTCGCGCGCGGTCTCGCGGATGCGACCGGCCTCGGCGCGCGCGTCGGCGAGCTGGGCGGTGTACTCCTCGAGCGCGGCCTCGGCCTTGCGCTGGGCCTCGTCGGCCTTCGCGATGTTGCCCTCGATCGCCTCGGCACGCTCGTCGAGCAGCTTGCGGACGCGCGGCAGCACGTAGATCCAGAAGAACACGAGGATGACGACGAAGCAGACTGCCGACCAGACGATGTCGTAGGTCGCGGGCAGAACCGGGTTCGGGGTCGACTCGTGGCCTTCCTCAGCAGCCCTCAGTACTGCATGAAGCACGTTGGCCTCCTCAGGTGAGCGGGGTCGATCAGACGAAGATGAAGTAGGTCGCGATGCCGATGAAGGCCAGCGCCTCGGTGAAGGCGATGCCGATCCACATCAGCACCTGGAGGCGGCCGGCGAGCTCGGGCTGGCGAGCGACGCCCTCGATCGTCTTGCCGACGACGATGCCCACGCCGATGGCCGGGCCGATGGCCGCGAGGCCGTAACCGACGGTCGCGATGTTGCCGTTGATCTCAGCGAGAACGGTAGTTGCGTCCACGTTGGGGTTTTCCTTTCCTAGGGATGTTCTGGGCGGGTGCCCGGGCTCAGTGCTCTTCCGCCACCGCGAGCTGGACGTAGACCGCGGTGAGGAGTGCGAAGACGTAGGCCTGCAGGACGGCGACGAGGATCTCGAACAGCGTGAAGACGAAGCCGAAGGCGAGCGTCCCGACGCCGAGGGCCGTGTACCAGCCGCCGAGGTTGAAAATGAAGAACTGCGTGGCCGCGAAGAAGAGCACGAGCAGGAGGTGTCCGACGATCATGTTCATCATGAGTCGGAGGGTGAGCGTGATCGGGCGGATGATGAACGTCGAGATCAGCTCGATCGGCGTGACGATGATGTACACCGGCCACGGAACACCCGAGGGGAACAGCGAGTTCTTGAAGAAGTTCTTGGGGCTCTTCTTGATGCCCGCGTAGATGAACGTGACGTACGCCACGATCGCGAGCACCAGGGGAACGCCGATGACGGACGTGCCGGCGATGTTCAGGCCGGGGATGACGCCCGTGAGGTTCATGAACAGCACGAGGAAGAAGATCGTCGTGAGGATCGGCAGGAAGCGACGGCCGTCCTTCTTGCCGAGCAGGTCGTCGGCGATGTTCACGCGGACGAGGTCGAGGCCCATCTCGACGAGGCTCTGGAAGCGGCCGGGGACGACCTTCATGCGGCGCGTGCCGAGCCAGAAGACGAGCAGCAGTGCGATGACCGCGACCCAGCGGACCAGAATGATGCGGTTGATCTCGAAGGGGGTGCCCTCGAACGCGATCGGGTCGGGGAAGAACTCCAGAATCGACGGCCCGTGGAACTCACCATCATCGGTTGACATCGGAACCAGCAGGTTCAGAGCGTTAGCTAGCAGCGCTATCTCCTGTTTCGGGGCGTGGAGCTCGGCTCTCGCGTCGTCGAACATCGGAACAGTTTCCGCACACGTGAAAACACGCGGAAACCGGGGGGATCGCCATTACTCTAGCAAGACTTCTACGAGCAGACGAATTCAGATCGTGCTCAGTCGTCGGTCGGCGCCTCGGGCAGCTTCACATCGCTCGCGTAGGGCATCCGCGAGGTCGAGACGACGATCACGTCGACCACGAGCGAGGCGACGACGCCCCCCACCAAGCTGAGGAACAGCACGGTCGGATTGAGCCAGTCGGCGTCGCGCAGCACGACCACGAGCACGATGAAGACGATGAACTTCAGCAGCCAGCCGCCGAGCACGATGCCGAAGAAGACGCCGACGAAGACGTCGCTCCCGGCGAAACGGTTGGCGAGCAGGATGCTCGCCGCGGTGATGCCCATGAACACGACGGCCATGAGCGTGCCGACGAGGGCGCTGACGAGCCCCTCGGTGCCGGCGAAGACGAGACCGAGGACGCCGCTCACCACCAGCACGACGGCGGCGAGCACCCCTCCCCAGGCGAGCGCCTTGCGGAGGAC
This sequence comes from Agromyces sp. NPDC057865, assembly GCF_042796995.1. Taxonomy (NCBI): domain Bacteria; kingdom Bacillati; phylum Actinomycetota; class Actinomycetes; order Micrococcales; family Microbacteriaceae; genus Agromyces; species Agromyces sp. NPDC057865. The sequence goes on from NZ_JBHVMJ010000004.1 coordinate 211,767, forward strand.
CGGGTTCGAGGTCGGCGTGCGGTCGGCGGGCTCAGGACGTGGGTCGGTCATCGTGCTCCAGTTCGGGGTCGCCCGATTCTACCGGGCGGCCCTGACCGGATGCCGTGGCGGCGACGTCGGCCGAGCCCGTCGACACGGGCACGGAACCGGTCGCGACGGGCACGGACCCCGTCGCCACCGCGACCGGCTCGGGCGACTCGAGCTCGTCGAACACCGTCGCCGCGACGGGGTCGTCGCCGTCGGCCTCGGCCGCGACCGTGAGCCGCTTGCGCCGTCCGAGCGGGGCGAGCGTGAAGGCCGCGCAGACGAGGAACCCGACCGCCAGCAGGAGGAAGGCCCAGCCCGACGGGATCCCGAAGTAGACGGGGAACACGAACGAGAGGAGGCATCCGATCGAGGCCACCGCCGTCCACGCGTAGAAGATGAGCACGGCGTTGAGGTGCGAGTGGCCCATGTCGAGCAGGCGGTGGTGCAGGTGCTTGCGGTCGGCCGCGAAGGGCGACTTGCCGGCGCGGAGCCGCCGGACGACCGCGAGCCCGAAGTCGAGCAACGGGATCACGAGGACCGCGAACGGCAGGATGATCGGGATGAACGCGGGGAACAGTTCTCCGAGCCCGAGCGAGGCGGGGTCGATCTGCCCGGTGACCGCGATGGCCGAGGTGGCCATCAGCAGGCCGATGAGCAGCGCGCCGGCATCGCCCATGAAGAGCTTCGCGGGGTGCCAGTTCAGCGGCAGGAACCCGGCGCACGCGCCGACCACGACGATCGCGAGCAGCGACGCGAGGTTGAAGTAGTTGAGCGGCGACGTCTTCTGCACGAGGAGGTACGTGTAGAGGAAGAAGACGCCGTTCGCGATGAGGGCGACCCCGGCCACGAGCCCGTCGAGTCCGTCGATGAAGTTGATCGCGTTCATCACGAGGACGATCGTGAAGACCGTGATCGTGGCGCTCATCCACGAGGAGCCCACCGTGATGCCGCCGATCGGCAGCGAGACGATCGACACGCCCTGCCATGCGATGAGGCCCGCCGCGATGAACTGGCCCGCCAGCTTCGTCGTCCAGTCGAGGTCCCAGATGTCGTCGGCGACGCCGATGAGCACGATGAGCAGGGCCGCCCCGAGGATCGCGAGCATCTGCGTCGGGTTCTGGAAGATGATCGACACCACCGAGAACCGCGACGACCCCAGCGTCGACACGAACGCCGCCGCGGCGATGGCCGCCACGATGCCGACGAACATCGCGATGCCGCCGAGCCGCGGAGTCGGACGCGTGTGCACGTCTCGCTCGCGGATCTTCGGGTACAGGCGGTACTTGAGGCTGAGCTTCCAGACGAGCACCGAGCCGCCGAAGGTGACGAGCGCGGCCACGAGGGCGAGCGCGAGGAAGAGGGTCATGAGGCGGCGGCGTCCGCTCCATCGTCAGGGGTCGCGCGGGCGGATGCCGCGGGCACGTCGTCGGCGGCGGCGACGTCGTCGTCAGCGGGCGCATCGGATGCCGCGTCGGGAACCGCGTCCTCGACGGCGGTCGCCTCGGCGTCGGGTGCGACCGGCACGGTCTCCGCGGCCTCCTCGCCGTCGGCGGGTGCGAGCAGCTCCTCCCCCACGACCTCCGCGATGCGCTCCCGGGAGATGACGCCGGCGCGCACGATGCGCAGCAGCCCGCCCTCGCCCGACAGCGACGTCGCGTCGATGATGGTCGAGCTCGTGTCGCCCGGACGCTCGCCGATGGCCTCGTAGGTCTCGCCGGCCTGGCCGCCGTCGAGGTACACCGTCACGGACTCGCCGAGCATGGCCTCCGCGTCGGCCGCGGTCGTCGCGGACGGCTGCCCCGAGAGGTTCGCACTCGACACCGCGAGCGGCCCGGTCTCGGAGAGGAGCTCGAGCGCGATCTTGTTGGCCGGCATGCGCAGCGCCACGGTGCCCCGCGTCTCGCCGAGGTCCCACTGCAGCGACGGCTGCGCGTGCAGGATCACGGTGAGCCCGCCGGGCCAGAACTCGGCGACGAGCTGGCGCACCGGCCCGGGCACGTCGGTCGCGAGCGCGTCGAGCGTGGGGATGCCGGGGATGAGCACGGGGGGCGGCGAGGTGCGCTCACGGCCCTTCGCCTGCAGGAGGCGCTCCACGGCCTTCGGGTCGAACGCGTCGGCGGCGACCCCGTAGACCGTGTCGGTGGGGATCACGACGAGCTCGCCGCGGCCGATGGCGCCACGTGCGAGTCGCATGCCGGTGAGCAGCTGGGAATCGACCGAACAGTCGTAGATGGTGGTCATGACCGCTCGATTCTAGACCAGCGCGGTCGCCGTTCCCGGGGCATGGGGACAGCCGTGCGCGTCGCCCGGTGCGACCGCCTCGCACGAGACGACGGATGCCGCGAGCCCGTGCTGCCCGCGGCATCCGTCGTCGTCGTTCGCGTCAGCGGCGCCCCGCCTTGCGGCGGAAGAGCCAGGCGCCCCACACCGCGGCCACCGCGATGAACAGCAGGCACCAGCCCACCGCCCACCAGGCGGAGTCGCCCATCGGCGTGCCCATGAGGAGGCTGCGGATCGTCTCGATGATCGGCGTGATCGGCTGGTGCTCGGCGAACCACGAGAGCCAGTCGGGCAGCGTCTCGACGGGCACGAACGCGCTCGAGAGGTACGGCAGGAACAGCAGGATGAACCCGTAGGCGCTCGCCGACTCGGGGCTCGAGGCCGCGAGGCCGATCGCCGCGAAGAGGTACGTGATGGCGAGGATGTACAACGCGATCAGCGCGATCGCCGCGACCCACTCGAGCGGCGTCGCCGTCGGCCGGAAGCCCACGAGCAGCGCGACGCCGATGACGACGCCGGTCGCGAAGAGGTTCCGCAGCACGCTCGCGACGACGTGGCCGGTCAGCACGGCGCCAGCCCGCAGCGGCATGGTGCGGAACCGGTCGATGATCCCCGTCGTCATGTCGCGTGCGACGTACATCGCGGTCGAGCTCGCGCCGAACCCGGCGCAGAGCAGGATGATGCCCGGCACCACGTAGTTCACGTACCCGCCCGACGGGTCGAGCGCGCCCCCGAACACGTAGGTGAAGAGCAGCATGAGCATGGTCGGCAGGATCACCGCCATGAGCAGCGCTTCGGTGTCGCGCAGCGAGTGCGTGATGCTCCGGCGGATGAAGACGGCCTCGGCCGTGAGCCCGGCGGGGCGGGCCCGCACGAGCGCCGGCGCGGAGGCCGGGCGCGACGGCGCGGTGTCGATGAGGGTGGTCATGGTCAGCCCTTCGTTCCGATGAGGTCGGCCGCGCGCTCGGGCTCGGCCGGGTGCGAGGTGATGGCGAGGAAGACGTCGTCGAGGCTCGGGCGGCGGATGGCGACCCTCGCGCCGTCGACGGCGGAGGCCGCGAGCCGGTCGAGCTCGTCGATGGCGGCGCGGAGCCCGTGCACGGTGCCGTCGGTCGGCAGCTCGGCGAGGACCTCGTCGTGGGGCCCGAGGAGCTCGACGACCTCGCCGCCGACCTGCGCCTTGAGCACGGACGCCGTGCCCTCGGCCGCGATCCGCCCCCGGTCGAGCACGGCGACGCGGTCGGCGAGCCGGTCGGCCTCCTCGAGGTACTGCGTGGTGAGGAACACCGTCGCGCCCTGGTCGGCGACCTCCCGGATGATCCGCCAGAGCTCCTGGCGGCTCCGGGTGTCGAGGCCCGTGGTCGGCTCGTCGAGGAAGATGACGGGCGTCGGCACGACGAGGCTCAGGGCCAGGTCGAGCCGCCGTCGCATCCCGCCCGAGTACGTGGCCACGCGTCGGCCGGATGCCTCGGCCAGGTCGAAGCGCTCGAGCAGTTCGTCGGCCCGGGCACGGGCCGCTCGCGCGCCGAGGCCCGAGAGCCGGGCGAGCATCACGACGTTCTCGCGGCCGGTGAGGACCTCGTCGACGGCGGCCGACTGCCCGGTGAGGCTGATGCGGGCGCGCACGCCGTCGGGGTCGGCCAGCACGTCGGCTCCGGCGACGAGGGCCGTGCCGGCGTCGGGCCGCACGAGCGTCGTGAGGATGTTGATGGTGGTGGTCTTGCCGGCGCCGTTCGGCCCGAGGAGGGCGAATACGCTGCCGGTCTCGACCGCGAGGTCGAGGTCGTCGAGGACCTCGGTGGAGCGGAATCGCTTGGCGATCCCGCGCGCGTCGATCGCGAGGGTCATGGGCTGCGCCTTTCCGGTGTACGAGTTAAACTGTTTATGCCATGCACGACTGTTTAAGTAATACACAGTTCTATGCTTGACGCAAGCACCGCTCGCCGATTGGAGCCCCATGACCCCCGAGACGCCCGCCGAGCCCGAGCTGCCCCGCGCCGTCGCGCTGGCCTGGGGCGTCGCGGCGAACCCGCAGCGCGGACCGAAGCGCGAGATGAGCATCGAGCGCATCGTCGACGCGGCGATCGGCATCGCCGACGCGGAGGGCCTCGCCGCGGTGTCGATGGCTCGGGTCGCCCAGTCGCTCGGCTACACGACCATGTCGCTGTACCGGTACGTCACCGCGAAGGACGACCTCCTGCTGCTCATGCAGGAGCAGGCCAGCGAGGTGCCGATCCCCGAGACGGCGCACGCGGGCGGGTGGCGTGCCGGCCTCACGCAGTGGGTCGGATCGTCGCGCGCCGCCTACCGCGAGCACCCCTGGCTCAGCGACATCCCGATCTCGGGGGTGCCGATCACGCCGAACAGCCTCGCGATGGTCGACTGGTTCCTGCGCGAGGTGCGCGGCCTGCCGCTCGACCCCGGCGAGAAGATGGGGATGCTCCTGCTGCTCGCGAACTACGCCCGCGGCACATCCCGCCAGGAGCACGAGCTCGCCGCCGCCGACCCCGGCGACATCGACGGCGCGAACTTCATGTCGGGGCTCGCCCAGCTCGTCACCCCCGAGCGGTTCCCCGACTTCGCCCCGTTCCTCATGTCGGGCGGCTACCTGGGCGGCGACGAGCCCGAGGATCCCGACGTGGACTTCGCGTTCGGCCTCGAGCGCATCCTCGACGGGCTCGAGCTCTACCTCACCCGTCGCGCGGGCGAACCCGATGCCGCGACGGCCCCGGCCGGGGCGGCGCGCGACGAGGGTCGCGAGGCCGTCGGCGGCGAGGAGCCCCTCCCCCGCGATCCGAAGGTGCGCGAGGCGAATCGCCGTCGCCGCGACGCCGAGCGCGCCGTGCGCGAGGCGCAGAAGTCGCTGCGCGAGGCCCGTCGCCGCGAGCGCGACGAGATCGCGGCGGCGCGGCAGCGCGCGACCGAGCAGGACGCGAAGGCGGCCGAGCGCGCGGCGAAGGCCGCGGAGCGGGCGGCGCGGGACGCGGCGAGGTCGTAGCCCCGTCGTCGCGGTGCCCCGCCGGCGCGCTCAGCGCAGGGCGGTCGTGGCGCGGTCGCGCGACGTGAGGTCGCGGTGGTGCGCGATCGCGCGCCATCCGTCGGCCGCGAGGATCGCCGCGATCGCCGCCGACTGCGTCTCGGCGTGCTCGATGACGAGCAGGCCCCCCGGATGCAGCAGCTCGGCGGCGCGCGTCGAGAGCACGCGCACGACATCGAGCCCGTCCGCTCCGCCGTAGAGCGCCGCCTCCGGGTCGTGCAGGCGCACCTCGGGGTCGCGCGGGAGCTCGCCCGCGGGCACGTACGGCGGATTCGAGATGACGACCGCGGCGCGGCCGTCGAGCTCCGCGAGCGCGGTCGCGAGGTCGCCGAACACGAGCTCGAGGTTCGGCGCGCCGACCTCGTCGACGTTGCGACGCGTCCACGGGAACGCCGCGGGCGAGTTCTCGACGGCCCACACGCGGGCGTGCGGCACCTCGGTCGCCATCGCGAGCGCGATCGCGCCGCTGCCCGATCCGAGGTCGATCGCGATCGGCTCGGGCTCGGCGGTGGCGCGCAGCGCGTCGATCGCGAGCTGCGCGACCTGTTCGGTCTCGGGACGCGGCACGAAGACCCCCGGTCCCACGGCCAGGTCGAGCGAGCGGAACGCGGCGCGGCCGGTGAGGTGCTGCAGCGGCTCGCGCCGCTCTCGGCGGCGGACGAGCGACTCGAGCGTCGCGGCATCCGCGTCGCCGAGCGCACCGCCGACGACCAGCCGTGCCTGCACGCCGCCGCGCGAGAGCCCGAGCACGTGCCCGATGAGCAGTTCGGCGTCGACCTCGGGGTAGGGCACGCCCGCCGCCGCGAGGCGCCCGACCGTCTCGTCGCGCACCGCGCGCAGGTCGCGCCCTTCGGCCTGAATCCTGCCCTCATCCACGAAATGGAATGTAACGCACGTGACCGGCGGCAGGCGCCGCCGTAGGCTGGGCCGCGGCACCCGCCCCCGCCAGCGAACCCGGTCGTCGCCGACGACGACGCCCATCCGAGAGGAACCTCCCATGGCCCAGGTCTTCGACAACATCACCGAGGTCTTCGGACGCACGCCCCTCGTGCGGCTCAACCGCGTCACCGACGGCGCCGAGGCGACCGTGCTCGCGAAGCTCGAGTTCTACAACCCCAGCGCCAGCGTGAAGGACCGCCTCGGCATCGGCATCGTCGACGCCGCCGAGGCGGCGGGCGCGCTCCAGCCCGGCGGCACCATCGTCGAGGGCACGAGCGGCAACACCGGCATCGCGCTCGCCATGATCGGCGCCGCCCGCGGCTACCGGGTCATCATCGCGATGCCCGAGACCATGTCGAAGGAGCGCCGCGCGCTGCTGCGCGCCTACGGCGCCGAGCTCGTGCTCACCCCCGGCGGCGAGGGAATGAAGGGCGCCGTCGCGCGCGCCGAGCAGATCGCGGCCGAGACGCCCGGCGCGGTGCTCGCGAAGCAGTTCGAGAACGTGGCCAACGTCGAGATCCACCGCCTCACCACCGCCGAGGAGGTCTGGAACGACACCGACGGCGGCATCGACATCTTCGTGTCGGGCATCGGCACCGGCGGCACCATCACCGGCGTGGGCCAGGTGCTCAAGGAGCGCAAGCCCGAGGTGCAGGTCGTCGGCGTCGAGCCGGCCGAGTCGCCGATCCTCAACGGCGGCCAGCCCGGCCCGCACAAGATCCAGGGCATCGGCGCCAACTTCGTGCCCGAGATCCTGGACCGCGAGGTCTACGACGAGATCATCGACGTGAACATCGACCAGGCCGTCGCCACCGCGCGTCGCCTCGGCGTCGAGGAGGGCATCCTCGGCGGCATCTCGTCGGGCGCCACCGTGTACGCCGCGACGCAGCTCGCGAAGCGCCCCGAGAACGCGGGCAAGACCATCGTGGTCATCGTCGCGAGCTACGGCGAGCGATACCTGTCCACGGTCCTGTACGAGGGTCTGCTTGACTGATCGGGTGCCCATCCTCAGGACGTTCAGGGAAGACCTCGCGACCGCCCGCTCGCACGACCCGGCTGCGCGGAGCGATCTCGAGGTCTTCCTCGCGTACTCGGGGCTGCACGCCATCTGGTCGTACCGGCTCGCGCACCGGCTCTGGGTCGCCGGGTGGCGGTTGCCGGCACGGTTGCTGTCCCAGCTCGTGCGCTTCCTCACGGGCATCGAGATCCACCCAGGCGCGACGATCGGCCGCCGCTTCTTCATCGACCACGGCATGGGCGTCGTCATCGGCGAGACGTCGAGCGTCGGGGACGACGTGATGCTGTACCACGGCGTCACACTCGGCGGGAAGGCGCCGCGCCACACGCTCCCCGGCACGAAGCGCCACCCCACGCTGCAGGACGGCGTCACGGTGGGGGCCGGCGCGAAGATCCTCGGCGACATCGTCATCGGTGCGTGGAGCGCGGTCGGGGCGAACGCGGTCGTGACCAGGCCCGCTCCCCCGCACTCGCTCCTCGTGGGCGTGCCGGCCAGCGTCCGTCCGCTGTCGCACGCGACGGCCGACGCCGCCCGCGGCGTGCACGACTGGCACATCTAACGCGGGCCTCGCCGCCCGCGGGCCGACGGATGCCGCGCGGCATCCGCGCCATGCCGAGTCGACCGCGGCGCGGCATCCGTGCCCGGCCCCGTGAGTACCGTCGTGTGCGCAATTCAGGTGCGCGCTCGGCGTGTCGGGGTCGCGCACGGCGTGTCGGCGCGCGACACACCTCCGCACCTGAATTGCGCACGTCACACG
>NZ_JBHVMJ010000005.1:0-69198 GCF_042796995.1 Agromyces sp. NPDC057865
CCGCGCACCAGCTCGGAGGCGTAACCCGAGTCGGTCGAGGCGCTCGCCATCTCCGAGAACTCGGAGCCCGCCGAGCGCAGCCCGCCAGCCAACCGCGTCTGCTGCGTGGCGGCCTGGCTGCTGAGCTCGTCGCCCACCTGGCCGAGGAACCGGCGAGCCTGGTCCTTGGTCTCCGACGCGACCGAGCGGGTCTCGTCCTTGGCCACGTCCACGACGTGCCGGCCGGCGTCCCCGGCATCCGAAGCGAGCGTGGAGACGTCGTCGCGGAGATCACCGGACCGGTCCGAGGTCGTGTCGTCGGCGGCGGTGACGCCGCCGGGCGTGTTCGACAGGGAACTGCTGGTCATCGTCTGCCCTCTTCCTGTATCTGGGCCGACGGGCTCGATGCCGCCATCGAGCAGCGACAGCCCGTCGGTTCGGGTTCGAACACGGTACGTAGCCCCGAGGAAGCCGATGAAGTCCCTTGCGATGGCCGACCTCGGCGCGTATAACCCGCGCGCGGGTGGATACGCGCGCAACGGCGGCTCGAGGGGCGCGTCTACTTGGCGTCGTCGTCGACGCCTCCAGGCCCCGGCGTGACCGGGCTCAACGGACGGTACGCGGCGCTGAGTGCGCTGCGGCGCGAGTTCGGAACGCGCACTGTGCCATGCCTCGGCGTGGAGTAACGACGGAACGCCGAGCCGACCGGCGCTCTCCGACTCGAGGACTCAGCCCACTGCCTGCCGGAGCATCGACTGATGGGCTGTCGGACTGGGCCAGCGCCGACCCGGCGCCCTTTCGGTGCCGCGGCAGGACTTGCGCATCAGCCTTCGCCGGCATCCGGCGCTGCCCCAGCCTGCACGGTCAATCGTCGCGCTGGAGTGACCCGCGTAGCAGTGAGCGTGCTGACCCGGACTCGTCGTGCTGACCCGGACTCGTAAAGGATGGAAACTGCAGTCCGGGCCAGCCAGTCGGGCCTGCTCCCCCGCGAGCCCGACACCCACATCGAATGTCACCCCCTCAGCGCTTGGTAGACCCTTGACAGGCCTGTCAACCCGGTTAGCCGGGTGCCGGCGGATGCGTAACCTTGCCACTCAACCTGAGAGGTGCACGCATGAGCTTGAAGCTGATCGCCTTGGCTGCGGTCGCCGCGCTCGCCTTGTCATCCTGCTCCACGTCGTACGACCAGGAAACGAAGGACGGTCTCCGTCAGCATGTCGTCACGGTGAGTGAAGCGAGCGCCGCCGGCGATTGGCCGACTGCGATCGCCGAGCTCGATGCGCTGGCATCCGAGGCGGCCGCTGCTTACAAGGCGGGGAAGATCGATGATGATCGCCTCGAGAACATCACCCTCGCCATGGAGCTCGTTCGTCAGGATCTCGATTCAGCAATCGCCGCCGCGGAACAAGAGGCCGAACGGATCCGACTCCAGGAGCAGCAAGCGCAACTGCAGGGCCAGATCGATCAACTGCAAGCAGAGACGGACAGCAATTCGGGACCGGAAGACGACCCCGGAAACCACGGGGAAAAGGCCGGGAAGAAGGACAAGGGCGGAGACCAGAAGGGTGGCGGCGAAGGCAAGGGAAAAGGCAAGGGCGATTAGGACGTCGGGCCAGTTGTCGCAGATCGCTGCAAGCCGGAAGGTCTTCACCGTGAAGAGGCGCTTCGCCGTTTGCCGTCCTCCATCCCGCAGAGGAAGTCGTAGGAGCACGTAGCCGGGCATCGAGCCCGGGAGCTGTGCTGCGAGAGGGACCTAGGCGCGTACCAGCAACATGAGGCCGACGACTGCCACGAGGATGATGACCACGACTCCCACCCCCTTGACGCCGCCGCCCTCCATTGTCGAGGTCGCCTCCACGAAGGCGACCAAAGCAGAGGACTGGGAACCGATGACCGGGCCTCAGCCTCCCCGGGCCGGGCTCCTCGCGGAACTGAAGCGACGGACGACTGCGCTTCGACACACCGTCAGGAGCTTGACGCCGTGGGAGATGCGGGATCTCTCCGCCTCGTACGAAGGCTTGGACTCGACTACTGAATCGCGGGGCATGCGGCTACTCAGGGCTGCGGTATCTGCGGAACCGCACAACCGGCTCGCTCAGCCATTCCCGGGCCGACCATCACCGGTGATCTCCTGCACGTCGACGCCGATCTGTACCGGTTGATCGGCCGGTACCGGAATGGGTCCGGTGTCCAGGTGCTCCGGAACGAGTTGGATGCCGCCGGTGCTGTTCGCCGACCGCATGAGCTCTTCGAGCCAGTCCCGATTGAGCTCCGGCGCTTCGGGCTCGTCGAAGACGAACCGGACCGGGATCGAGGGGTGGAGCCAGATGGTGGTGCGTCCGCGGGGCTGATCATCGGCGTGACGCCAGGAAAGGGTGAAGCTCTCACCACGGCGCAGTTTCGTGGTGATGGCGATCTTGACGTGAGCGAGTGCCCGATCATCGATGCCGATCGGCGTGCCGGAGTCTCCGTAGTAGAAGGTGCCCACGAGCACAGCGTACGCCCGGGTTAACGCCAGATGAAGGACGTCGCGGGCGATGGGTCGGGCACGAAGCGTGCGCGAAGGCGGCCTCCGATTGAGCGGCAGATCGTGACGCTCGATGCGATCGCGCAGCGGCGCCGCATGCGTCGGAGGATGCAATTCCCAGCCGGGTCCGAATTGGCGATGCAACCTTGACGGCTCGGCATTCGTCAAAGGAGCACGACCCTCCGTGACCCCGAATCGCACCATGGCGTGATGAGGCACCGAGCGTTGGAGGGCTTCACTATTACGGCCAACCAGCGCTCGTCGATGGAGGGGCTGAGGTGAGTCGCACCGGATCGTGAGCGTGGTGCGTGTCAAGGGGTGCGCGCCGAGGTGCGCTGGGAGGTACAACCGTATGGTCGGGGCATCGCGCACTGCGGGGCTGACCCGGGCCACTCAGATGGCCGACTCCTTGAGTCTCGCAATTGAGAATCGACGGACGTGTCGGTCGGGGGCGACTCAATCGAGCGGCAGCGAACCTGGATCGATCAGACGTAAGCGCAGACGGGAAGCACGCATGATGCAGGCGAGTATCAGGATCGAGGGGCGAGATCACTTTCTCCCTCCGGGCGACAGCGGTGATGCGATCATGGGCAGGATCACCGAGCAGGTGCGAGCCGGCGGCGGGTTCGTGGAGATCATTCGGACACCGGATCGTTCGGTGCGTGTTCTCGTCTCACCCGGTGTGAGCCTCTCCATCGAGGTCACCGACGTGGAGGACGAGCCATCGGAGCGCGACGTGGCGGTGGAGATGCCATGGCGACGGGAGGCATGGTTCAGCTCGATCGACGTGTTGTGAGCAGATAGCGGAAGCATCGTACGCGATCAAGCCCCCGGACGGTTCTCACCTGCGGGCAGCGCCTCGCGCTACCGTTTTTCGCGGGAGGGCCATGATGGGAAAACTGCATTACGGAAACCACGAATTCGAGATGGACGATCGACAGCTCGCCCATCTGCAGCTGATCATCGGCGTGAAGCTCCGCCGTGGTGAGAACTTCTTCATGGCCTGGAAGGCTCCCGCTTCGTCCGGCGAGGGGCGGCGTGCGGTCTGGATCGACAATGGTGTCCCGATTTTCTTCGAGTACTCCGGTGGCCGCGAACCGAAGTTGAACTTCGCGTGGGCTGAGAAGCTCGCGGATTCCGCGTCGAAGGGCGGCGGCCTCATCATCATGGCCGAGGACGTCCCGATCATGCCCGAAGCGACCAGCTGACGTCCGGCTGTCGGCCCGTCCGCCGCAGTCGCCGGGGGCGAACGCGTTGAAGGACGGGCCGGCACACCAGACGACTCAGCGTCTCGCCTTCGCGTGGCAGGGCGGCATTCCGTCAGTCAGTCGCCCGGGGTCCCCTGGCACGTTCGCCATGATCTGGACGCTCCCCGAGCCACCCACGGTCCGCAGCTGAAACGGCGCCGAGCTCCCCCAGTGCGACCCCGTCTCACGGTCGCTCCTTTCGCCCGTCCTGCAGACTCCGGATCATCTCCGCGATGCGAACGGGACGCTGCTCGGGGTTCCGCTTCGTCGAGTCGATCCACCGCAGCCAGCCATTGCGGTAGAACTGCGCCAGGGAGTCGAAGAACGCCGCGGCGTCCGGTGCTGCGTCGAGCGCCGCGGCGATGTCGTGCGCTAGGTCGGCACGCTGCGGTCCTTCAGGTTCCAGCACGACCTCGACCTCGGCCCCGTCGTAGAGTGGGATCCTCGTCCACGACGGTCCGAGCGTGATGACAGGTCCGTGCTCCCGCTTCTCGACGATGCCCCGCATCGAACAGCCGGCGACGGACCCGCGCACCGGGTGGCGCGGCTTCACACCCCACGCCTCGTCGGGGTCGAACGGGACCGGCACCACGGTGCGCCCGCGTCGGTCGACCGCGACCGTGGATCGGAAGCGCCGCTGCGTGCCCATGGGTCGTATCCTGCCACCCGGCGTTGGGCAGAGACTCCGAGCCCGGGGCGTTGCCCAGCCCAGCCGGCTGCTGAACTGCGTGCGGGTCAGGCGAGAGGGAACACGAGGAGCGAACTGCTCGCGGTGGCGACGATGCTTCCCTGAACGTCAGTGACTTCGCCTTCTGCGAAGATGACCCGCCTGCCCCGTTTGGTGACCCGGCCGATCGCCGTGAGCCTCCCGGCGGCGATCTGGACGGGACGGAGGTAGTTCACCTTGATCTCGATCGACGTGTAGCCGCTCCCTGCAGCAAGGGTCGAGTGCGCAGCGCAACCGAGCGCCGAATCGAGGATCGTGCACATCACGCCGCCGTGCACCGAGCCGATGGGGTTGTAGAGGGACTCGTCGGGTTCACACGAGAATGCGACGCGTCCGTCGTCCACCTCTTCCAACTGCATCAGCATGGGCGACGAGATCGGTGCGGGCGGGAGTTCACCGTCGCGAATCGCCCGCAGGAAGTCGAGGCCTGACATCCGCGGCAGCGCCGCGAGTCCTGAGCCGGTTTCGCTCCAACGGATCGTGCGTTCGCGCGCGTCGTCCGAAGATTCCCGTTCCACCTTGCTCCGCCCGTCCCTTCGCTGCTTCAGGCGCTGCCTCGCCTAGCTGAACTGTATGTCCCTCAGATCCACGGTGAGGGGCGTGCGCCGGGTATCTGGTGACCTGTCGAGTCTGCGGGTGTGCACCCGGCGCTTGGTGGGGACGGTGATGCCGTCGACCTCGACCTGGTCTTCGACGTACTGCGTCGTCGGGGAGTAATCGTTGACCTCGGGCTGCAGGTCCGTTCGCCTCAGATGGTACGCGTCATCGAAGTAGTACAGCTGCGTCTGATTGTGGCTGTCCAAGTCCTCGGGGAACGTCACACAGAGCCCTCGCCAATGCTCGCCGTGCTCGGCGTGCTCGTCGATCTCGCCGCTCGTGGTGCCCGGAAAGGCGAACACGAACGGCTCGACGAGGTAATGCCAGGTCGTATAGCAACGGAAGTACGCCATCTGCCCCTCGGTCCAGGGCGACCGCTGCGTGTACCCGCCGAAGGTCCGGCGAGGATCGTGCAGCTCCTCGATGACCTCGCCGTTGCGATCCATCACCATGATCCGATTCAGGGACCTGTCGAAGATCATCTGTCGCCCGCCGACGACATCGGTCTGCCGGATCCACTGCTCGTGCGCCCTGGCTTCCACGACCGCGGATCCGGCGAAGCTCGGGTGACCCTTGAGGTCCCAGAACGTGCCGCCGTACTCGACGGTGGCCGTGATGGTGGAAACGGAGGCGAACCGGGCCGCGCCATTCGCGTCCAGAACGTGTTCGAGCAATGACGTCATCAGGTTCCAGTCCCCAACCATCTCGGCGCGCGACCTGCGCGGCTTGCGGCGGCGAACGGCCGAAGACAACCGCGTCCTCGGGAGAGTCTCCTGCGGCGTGCCGATGGCGGCTACGCCCGGGGGCCATCCGTCCGGTGTCGGTCGTACCCCGCCGATGGGCGGGGAGCAATAGTGCCGCAGGATCCGTCTGAGGTATTCTCGGCTTCGAGAACAGTCGTCGAGGCGTGGGCTTGGGGGCCGCGATGGGACACGAGCAACTTCACGCGTGGGCGGTCCAGGTCCCGGGGGACGGGTACATCGAAGAGCGCAGGGTGTACTTCGACGCGAATGGCGCGCGAGTCGAGCTTCAGCTCGACGTGGTGTGGAACGACGGAACGCGCTCGACCCAGGTCACGACCTTCCACTCCGACGGCGGCAGCGCAACCGAGGGCGAGCTGGAGTATCCCGACGACACGCAAGCCTCGATCCGATTTCGCGACGACGGAACTTGGGAGATCGATCACCGGCAACTGGGCTCGGATGACATCACGACGTGGCGCTACAACGCGGACGGCTCCGCGCTCGTCAAGGAAGTGCGGCCCTGCCACGATCTCGAGTCCCACGGCGGCGTGATGAAGACCTGGAACGTGCGCCCTGATGGCTCACTGCTCGGAACGTTCGACATGTGGGAGGACCTCGTTCAGCACGCGCAAGGTCGTCATCACAACATCCACACACGGCGATATCCCGACGGCACGTGGGCAGTGACGATTCAGGAGGCGGACGACTCCGGCCACGTCCTCCACGAGAAGCAAACGACCCACCAGCCTCCGGGTCCAGCGGCTGCGCCTCCGCCGACCTCAGCCGCGCCGATCGTTCCGACGGCTGCCACAACCGCAGATGCGTCGCGGTTCGGCATCTTCGGCACATCGAGATTGCCCGAACCATCGTTGGCCATGGGTGCCGGATGGGAGGGTTCTGCGCCTCCCCCGGTTGCCCACATTACGGATCGGTGGCATGAATACCCGCCGGGAATCGTGACGTACCTGGGTTCAGACGTCTCCCTCGACGAGTAGGCGCACGGTCACTCGAAGGTGGTTCCGGGACAGTCGTCGTCTTTTCCCCTCGTCATGCCGGTCGAGGGGTAGACAGGGCGAAGAATGAAGGGGGGCGGCCATGGTCACACCGCCGGAAGACACGGCTCCGAACACGATCGTGCTGATCCACGGATTCTGGGTCACACCACGCAGCTGGGAGGACTGGAAACGGCACTATGAAGCCAAGGGATACACGGTACTCACGCCGCCGTACCCCGGGTTCGAGGTCGAAGTCGAGGCGCTCCGTGCTGATCCCACCCCGATCGAGCAGCTCGAGGTGTCGGACATCATCGGCAAGCTCGAGGACCTGATCAGGGGACTCGACCGCCCGCCGATCATCATGGGCCATTCAGCAGGCGGAGCGTTCACCCAGATCCTCCTCGATCACGGGCTCGGTGCGGCCGGAGTGGTGATCAACTCGGCGCCGACCGAAGGCGTCAAGGTGATCCCGTTGTCCGAGATCAAGTCGTCGTT
Organism: Agromyces sp. NPDC057865; assembly: GCF_042796995.1. Lineage (NCBI taxonomy): Bacteria > Bacillati > Actinomycetota > Actinomycetes > Micrococcales > Microbacteriaceae > Agromyces > Agromyces sp. NPDC057865. Next base: position 7,311 of record NZ_JBHVMJ010000005.1, read on the forward strand.
CCCGGTCCTGAAGAACCCCGCGAACCGACACAAGGCGGTCGGCCTCACCCCCGAGCAGTGGTACGAGATCTTCGCGAACACGTTCGGCGAGGAGCGATCCCGGGAGCTCTACGACCGGTACCACATCCCGGCCTCCGGCAAGATCTTCTGGGGAAGCGCGCTCGCGAACATCCATCCGGGCAAGGACGACACGTACGTGAACTACCACAATGACGCGCGGCCGCCGCTGCTGTTCATCTCAGGGAAGCAGGACCCGCTGTTCCCGCCGAAGGTGGGCCATTCGAACGCCAAGCACTACAAGGCGGAAGGGACGGTCACCGAGATCGTGGAGCGCGACGGACCACATCTCCTGCCCGCGATCCCCGAATGGGAGGCCCTCGCGGACTTCGCACTCGATTGGGCCCTGAAGGCCGAGGAAGAAGCACGGGAAGCCGGGATGCGGCTCAACTAGCCGTTCTGCCCGTCCGTTCGCGGTCCGTACGGAACCACCTCAGCCGGAGAGTGCAGCGAACCCCAGCCCCGGCCCACCTTGTCCCAGCATCGCCCGCAGGCCCTTCCGGGATTCGACACCGAGCTTGGTGAAGACCTTCCCGAGATGCCACTCGACGGTGCGCGGGCTGATGAAGAGTTGAGCCCCGATCTCGGGATTGCTTCGGCCCTCCACGGCCAGCCGGGCGATGAGCGCCTCCTGTGCAGTGAGTTCGTTCGCGGTGTCGAACCTGCGTGCGCGAACGGTCTCGCCGGTCGCGGCCAATTCGCGTCGCGTGCGGTCGGCGAATCCTTCCATGCCCGCCTCGGTGAAGAACTCGAGGGCCGGGCGCAATTGTTCGCGCGCGTCGACGCGCCGGCCGGTGCGGCGGAGCCATTCGCCGTAGAGCAGCTGCGTCCGGGCGAGCGCCATGCGGATGCGCGTGCGACCGAGCCGATCCGTCGACTCGCGGTACCAGGCCTCGGCGGCGTCATCGCCGGCGAGCAGTGCGCGGCAACGCGCCAAGACGCCGAGCGACCAATCGCTGGCGCTGACGTCGGCGATCTCGGCCAGGTGGTCGACCGCGGGAATTGCTCGGTCAGCCTGGTCTACGCGTACCGCCGCCTCGATCAGTTCCGGATAGACCCAGGTCGACAAACCGAGTTCGAACGGATGCTCGGCCGCACGCTCCGCCGCAGCCAGGGCTTCTTCGTAGCGCCCGTAGCTGTTCAGGAAGACCGAGCTCGTCAGTTCCGTGCCCATGAGCCAGATGCCCTCACCGCGTGCCGTGACGTCGGAGCGGCTGGCGTCGATGAGCGCGCGCGCCTCCCTCTCGTTTCCACGCCACGCGGCGAGCAGGAACGCGATGTGCGGGCTCAGTTCGTTGCCCGTGGCCGTCGTCACCGCCTCCGCCTCGACGGCCAGCGCGAGCGCCGCTGCGAGATCCCCGGTGAACAGCTCGACGCTGACTCGCTCCATGAGGGCGATGGGCAGCATCGCGAGCGCGCCGGTGCGTCGCGCGAGTTCGACCTGTCGATCGGTGAGCTCCAACCAGCTGAGGTCATCGCCCAGCGCGCGCGCCGCGCGGGCGGCCGGCCACAGCCATCGCAGAGCGTCTTCGTCGCTGAACGGCTCGCTCCGCATTGCGTCGAGTGCGCGGCGAAGGATCGGGACGCCGGCGGCGTACCCCTGTTCGACAAGGGTCGCGAGCCCATCGAGGAGCAGTTCTGAAGCCGAGGGCCGTCGTCTCCCGGAATCGTTCCAGCGTGCATCGATGATCGCCCGAGCCACGTCATCGAGTGCTGCACCGACGTCTGCCAGGCGCCCGGCGAACAGCGCGGCCGTGAACGCATCGAGATAGGTCGCTCGCGCAAGGGGCGCGTTCAGGGGCTCGAGCCTTTTCGCCGCGAGAAGCAGGAGCGATGGAGCTTCGCGACCGCGCGTCGAAGCAAACGAGATCTGTGCTCCGAGCAGTTGCGCTCGGGCGTCATCCAGGTCGCTGAGCGGTCCGGTGCGGGCGAGCGCGAGCATCGCGTGCGCCCTGTCGGTGGATCCGGCCTGAAGTCGCGCAGACGCGGCGGCGAGGGCCCGGCGAGCACGCCGTCCGGGGTCGGGGGTCAGTTCCATCGATCGTTCGAGGAACGCAGCGGCCGACGCCCAGCCAGCGTGCGATTGCGCTCGTTCTGCGGCGAGTTCGAGGTCCGCTGCGACGTCTTCGTCCAGACCGCTCGCGGCCACGCCCTGGTGCCATACCCTGCAATCCGCATTCGCATCGCCGATCATCGCTTCGGCGAGGACCTGGTGCGCCTTCCTCCGATCCCGCTCGGTGGCTGCGCGATAGACCGCCGACCGCATCAGTGGGTGGCGGAATCGAACCTGACCGCCCAGTTCCAGAAGGCCCGCATCCTGTGCAGGTTCGGCGGCAGCAACCGGGATGGCCGCGAGCGTCGCGGCTCGCCACAGCAGGGTCACATCCCCCATCGGTTCCGCGGCTGCGATCAGCAGCAACTCGCGCGTGGCTGCAGGAAGCTCTTCCATGCGGCGGGCGAAGCCCGATTCGATCCGACTGGAGAGCGAGCCGCGCTCGACGGCCACGATTCCGAAGCCGAACTCCGGACGATCGAGCTCGAGCGGCAGCTCGACGAGGGCGAGTGGGTTGCCACGCGCTTCCGCGAGGATGCGGCTTCGTACTCGCTGATCGAATGGCCCCGCCACAACCGAATCGAGCAGGTCTGCGGCATCTTCCTCGGCGAGGCCGTGGACGCCGAGGGCCGGGATGGCATCGAACGCATCGCCCTGCGCGCTCGGGATGCCGGAATCGCGGACGGCGAAGACGATCGCGATTCGCTCCGCGGCCAAGCGTCGGGACACGAAGGTCAGCACCTGGGCGGACACGGTATCGATCCATTGCGCATCGTCGAGGATGCAGAGCACGGGGGTCGTCTCAGCCACCTCCGCGAAGAGACCCAGTACAGCGAGCCCGACCAGGAATCGATCAGGACGCTCTCCCCCGCGTGATCCGAAGGCTGTGTCGAGGGCGTGTCGCTGAGGCTCGGGAAGGTGAGGTGCGGCATCGAGGAAGGGTGTGCACACTTGCTGCAGGATCGCGAAGGAGAGGTCGACCTCGGACTCCACGCCTGTGGCTCGCGAGATCACGAACCCGTTCGCGCGCTGCGCGAGGTATCCGAGCAGGGCGGACTTCCCGACGCCGGCCTCGCCGCGGAGCACGAGGACCTCACTGTTCCCGGAGGCCGCGCTCGCCAGGAGTCGGTCCAGCTCAGCACACTCGTCGCGCCTGCCTCGCAGTGCGCGGCTCGCCTCGATACTCATGTGCATCCCACCGCCGGTTCCGACAGTAGAGATCGGGGTCTGCGCAGGCAAGAGGTCTGGATGTTTCAGACCCGGGCGCGGCCGGGGACCTGGACCCGGGCATCGCCCGGGCGCGACGCCGTCGCGTCCGGACGAATGTTGGTGGCATCACAACGAGATCTCTTGGAAGGGGATCATGATGAACACCACAACCAACACCGTCACCAGCTGGGCGATCGACACGGAGACCACCCTTCGCGATGGCTACGCCCAGATCGGCGACGTCAACCTGCACTATGTCGAGGCGGGTGCCGGACCGCTCGTGGTCCTGCTCCACGGCTTCCCGGAGTTCTGGTACAGCTGGCGGCTGCAGATCGCAGCGCTCGTCAAGGCCGGCTACCGAGTCGTCGCGCCGGACATGCGCGGCTACAACCTGTCGTCGAAGCCCGCCGAGTTCACCGACTACACGGCGGACAAGCCGGCAGCCGACATCCGAGGCCTCATCCGTGAGATCGGTACCGAGTCGGCGATGGTCGTCGGCCACGACTGGGGCGGATCGGTCGCGTGGACCCTCGCGATGAACCACCCAGAGGTCGTCGATCGCCTCGTCATCCTGAACGCGGCTCACCCGCGCAAGCTGAACGAGGGGCTGAAGAGCCCGCGTCAGCTCCTCCGCAGCTGGTACTTCTTCTACTTCCAGCTGCCCGGGTCGCCCGAGCGTCGTGCCGCCCGCAACGGGTGGAAGTTCTTCAAGGGCTTCCAGCGGGACGCTCGCCCGTCGTACACGGAGCAGGAGAACGAGCGGTACGTCGAGGCGTGGTCCCAGCCCGGGGCCGCGAAGGCGATGATCGACTACTACCGCGCCGCCGTCCGCCTGGGCTCGAAGCAGAAGGTGCTTCCCATCTCGGCGCCCACCCTGGTCATCTGGGGACAGGGCGATCGGTACCTCGGCCCGACGCTCGCTGAGCCGCACATCGAGGACGTCCCCAACCTCTACGGAGTCGAGCGCTTGCCGGACGCGTCGCACTGGGTGCACCACGACGAGGCTGAGCGCGTGAACCACCTGCTCATCGACTTCCTCTCCCCCGCCCTCGGGCGCCAGACCAGCCGATGAACCAGTCGCCCGAAAGGGCGGCTCATCCAAGGCAGCACGACCCCGAACACCGTGTGGGCCGCCGCCGGCAACACCTGGCGGCGGCCACCCGGATCGGGGCGCGGGCCCCGCGAGAAGACACCTTCATCAACGGCGAGGCGGACCGTCCCACTCGCCTGCAATCCATGAGGAGTACATCATGAGCACGACTGAGCCTCGGTCAGAGGCGAACAACCACGACGACGCGTCGATCCGTCCATTCACGATCGGATTCCCGCAGTCGGACCTCGACGACCTGCACCGCCGCGTGCGGGAGACGCGCTGGCCGGAACGGGAGATCGTCGGCGACGCCTCGCAGGGCGTGCAGCTCGACGTCGTGAAGGCGCTGGCCGAACGCTGGCTGAACGGTCACGATTGGCGAGCCGTGGAGGCCCGCCTGAACCGGCTGCCGCAGTTCATCACCCGCATCGACGGCGTGGACATCCACTTCATCCACGTGCGCTCAGCGCATGAGGGTGCCCTGCCGATGATCGTCACGCACGGCTGGCCGGGTTCGATCATCGAGCAGCTGAAGATCGTGGGTCCGCTCACGGATCCCACCGCGCACGGCGGGAGCGCCGTGGATGCGTTCGACCTCGTCATCCCGTCGCTGCCCGGGCACGGCTTCTCGGGCACGCCCACCGAACCCGGCTGGGACCCGATCCGCATCGCGAAAGCGTGGATCGAGCTGATGCGACGGCTCGGGTACGAGCGCTATGTCGGCCAGGGCGGTGACTGGGGCAACGCCGTGACCGAGCAGATGGCGCTGCTCGAGCCCGACGGGCTCGTCGGCATCCACACCAACATGCCCGCGACCGTTCCGACCGCGATCCAGGCGGCGTTGGACAACGGCGACCCGGCGCCCGCCGACCTCTCCCCCGAGGAGCGTGGAGCGTGGGACCAGCTCGCGTTCTTCTACGCGCACGGGCTCGGGTACGCGCAGGAGATGGCCAACCGGCCGCAAACGCTCTACTCGATCGGGGACTCGCCGGTCGGGCTCGCGGCCTGGATGCTCGACCATGACGCCAGCAGCTACGCGATGATCGCACGGGCGTTCGCCGGAGAACCCGAAGGCCTCACTCCCGACGACGTCCTGGACAACGTGACCCTGTATTGGCTCACGAACACGGCGGTTTCCTCGGCACGGCTGTACTGGGAGAGCAAGCTCGCGTTCTTCGCGCCGAAGGGCGTGACGCTGCCGACCGCGGTCAGTGTCTTCCCCGACGAGATCTACGCGGCTCCGCGGAGCTGGGCGACTGCCGCTTACCCGAACCTCATCCACTTCAACAGGCTCGACCGCGGCACGCACTTCGCGGCGTGGGAACAGCCCGAGCTGTTCTCGCAGGAGATCCGAGACTCCTTCCGGACCCTTCGGTGAGTCAAGATCGAGGCCCCATCATCCAGGGAGAGGCCGGTGAGCCCGAGATCGGGGTCACCGGCCTCGGGCGTCATGACGCGGTCGGGCTCCCCTCTCGGTCGTCAGACTTCGACGCGTGATCCCATCAGGATGGTGCGCTCGCGGGGAAGGTTGAAGTATTGCGCGGCATCCGCGGCGCCGCGTGCAGTTGCGAGGAAGAGGGTCGCGCGCCATTGTGCGAGACCGGGAACGTTGCTGCGGTGCAGATCGATGGTGGACAGGAAGTAGGAGGCGTCCTCGAGATCGTGCGGGATCTCGGGGTCGTCGCTCTGCAGCGTCCGGAGCGTGGCGGGCACGTCGGGCGCCTCCATGTAGCCGAACCGGGCGCGGACGAGCACGATGCCGTCGTCGGTGAAGCGCAGGCCATCGGTGGTGAGGCGTTCGTCGGCTGCGACCGTGGGCGTCTGCGCGGTCTCGATCGAGAGGATCACGACGTGCTCATGCAGGGAGTGGAGGTGTTCCACGCAGGCGCGCATGGCGAGCGGGGTCGTGTCGGCGCTGCGGTTGAGGAACACGGCTGTGCCGGGAACGCGTACGACCGGGATCCGACGGTCGTGCAGTTCCTCGAGGAATGTGGAGAGCGGTCCCTCCTCGAGTTCCCGCTGCGTCGTGACCTGCTGGCGTCCGCGGTACCAGGTCATGAGGATGGTGAAGGCGACGATGCCGATCGCCAGCGGCAGCCACGCGCCGTGGGTGAGCTTGGTGAGGTTCGCGGCGAAGAAGAGCCCCTCGAACGCGAGCAGCAGCCCGCCGGCGACGATGACGAGCCAGAGTGGCGATCGCCACGCCTTCCGCGCGTAGTACAGGAAGAGCGTGGTGCTGATGATGATCGTGCCCGTCACGGCCATGCCGAACGCGTACGCGAGCGCCGCCGACTCCTGGAACGTGAGCACCAGGACGATGACCGCCACCAGCAGGATCCAGTTGATGATCGGCACGTAGATCTGCCCGATCCGATGCGATGACGTGTGCTCGATGCGCAGGCGCGGCAGGTACCCGAGCTGCACGGCCTGACGCGCGACCGAGAACGCGCCGGTGATCACGGCCTGCGACGCGATGACCGTCGCCGCCGTCGCGAGCACGACCATGGGAAGCTGCAGGGGCTCGGGGATGAGCATGAAGAACGGACTCGCGAGCGTCGCCGGATCGTCGAGCACGAGCGCACCCTGTCCGAAGTAGCTGAGCACGCAGGCCGGGAACACGAGGACCAGCCATGCTCGAGCGATGGGACTCCGACCGAAGTGACCGAGGTCGGCGTACAACGCCTCGGCGCCGGTGATCGCGAGCACCACCGCCGCAAGGGCGAAGAATGCGATCCCCGGATTCGCAACGCCGAACCCGATCGCATACGTCGGCGACAGGGCGAGCAGGATCTCCGGCTCACGAGTGATCCCCAGGATCCCGAGGGCACCGATCGCGACGAACCACACGATCATGATCGGACCGAACGCGCGGCCGACCGCACCGGTGCCGAAGCGTTGCACCAGGAACAGCGCGATGATGATGACGACGGTGATCGGGATCACCCAGTCGGCCAGGGTCGGCGCGGCCACCTTCACTCCCTCGACCGCCGAGAGCACCGAGATCGCCGGGGTGATCATGCTGTCGCCGAAGAACAGCGCCGCGCCGAAGATCCCGAGCGCGACGAGCATCGACTTCACCCGCCGGCTGCCCGCCGCGGTCTTCTGGCCGACCAGCGTGAGCAGCGCCATGATGCCGCCCTCGCCCTCGTTGTCGGCGCGGAGGATGAACCCGACGTAGGCGATCGTCACGATGATCGTGACCGACCAGAAGATGAGCGAGACGATGCCGTAGACGTTGTCGGTCGACACCGGCACGGGATGCGGGTCCTCGGGGTTGAACACGGTCTGCATCGTGTAGATCGGGCTCGTGCCGATGTCACCGAACACGACTCCGAGCGCGCCCACGCCCAAGGCCAACCTGCCGAGCCCAACCCTCGCATCGGTACGCGATGTCGTTGCAGTCATGTCGCCTCCCAGTGGCGGTGATCAGATTCCTCCCCTTCACGCGCGGCGTCAATGCTGGGAGTTGCGGGCGTCCGCGTCCGAGACTTGCGAGGGTATCCGAGATTGATCGGATGGTCGCGGATGCGTCGGGAAAGCAGCTGACCGGGACCCGGGCATCGGCCCGGGAGTGACCCGGGCGCCATGCGCGCACACGGGAGAGATCGTAGTTGCGAGCTCGGAACGATCTGGTCCGGGCGAAGGATCGGTCGGCCGTGAGGTCACCGCTCATCCCAACTCAGAAGGAGAACGACCATGCCTACCCAGAACACCATCACCAGCACGACTCGGACCGACCGGGTCGCCGTCCAAGGCGACGACCTCGTATTCGACGTCCGCGGAAGCGGAGACCCGATCGTGCTGCTGCCCGGAACACCGGGTGACGCGACCGCCTACGGCCTGATCGCCGACCCGCTGTCCATCGATCGCACTGTGATCACATATGACCCCCGCGGATTCGGACGGAGCACAGGACGTGAGCCGCGGCGGTACGAAATCGGCCAGCAGGCCGGCGACGTCGTCGAAGTCCTGCACGCCGCGGGATTCGAGCGCGCACTCATGTTCGGAAACAGTGCGGGAGCCGAAGTCGGACTCGAGCTCGCGAAGAATCACCCGGACAGTGTTGAGGGCCTCGTCCTGCACGAGCCTCCCGTGATCCGCGTCCTACCCGACGCCGACGTGTTCCAGCGAAAGGTCGCCGAGATCTACCGAACCGCATGGACCGAAGGACCGAAGCAAGCGTTCCTGGACTTCCTCCTGCTCACGCAGCTGCCGTTCAACGCGGGCGAGCCGTTCACGCAGGCCGAGATCGACGCCATCCGCCCGAACGCCGACGCCCTACCCGGATTCGACTTCGCCGACTTCTACGTGAAGTACCAGATGCTGCCGCTCACGAACTACGCGCCCGACCTCGCCGCCATCGCGGAGAACGGCGTCAAGGTCGTGCTCGGCGCCGGCGAGCTGAGCCTCGACCTTCCGTTCGGTCGCACGTCGCGCCGAATCGCCGACGAGCTTCGCGTTCCGTTCACGACCTTCCCTGGCCACCACGGCTCCTACACCGTTCCCACGACCGCCGGTGCCTGGCTGATCGCGCTCCGCGAGGCTCTCGCCTCGCTCTGAAGCGCATCCGACACGAAAGGAAACCAGAATGTCCGACATCTCCTCACCGCTGTCGAGCGGCGCGTCGCCGGACACCGCCAACGGGTTCGGCGAGCTGCGCCACGTCGACGCGGGCGAGCTGAACATCGCCTACGTCGATGCCGGCCCCAGCGATGGCACGACCGTGCTGCTGCTCCACGGCTGGCCGTACGACATTCGGAGCTTCGCCGAGGTCATACCGCGTCTCACCGAAGCCGGATACCGGGTGCTCGCTCCATACCTGCGTGGACACGGCGGAACCGTCTTCCGCGATGCGGGCACCCCTCGCAACGCGCAGCAATCCATACTCGCGGCGGATGCCATCGCGTTCCTCGATGCGCTCGGCATCGAACATGCGATCGTCGGCGGGTTCGACTGGGGCGCCCGCACCGCCGACATCCTTGCGGTGCTGCACCCCGAGCGCACGATCGGGCTCGTCTCCGTGAGCGGCTACCTCATCGGCAGCCAGGCGGCCGGAGCAGTACCGTTGCCGCCGGAAGCGGAGCTGCAGTGGTGGTACCAGTACTACTTCGCCACCGAGCGCGGACGGGCCGGTTACGACCGGTACCGCCGCGACTTCGCGAAGCTGGTCTGGCGACTCGCGTCGCCGCAATGGGCATTCGACGACGCGACCTTCGAGGCCAGCGCCGTCGCACTCGACAACGCCGACCACGTCGACATCGTGATCCACAACTACCGCTGGCGCCTCGGTCTCGCGGACGGCGATCCGCGCTACGCCGAAGTGGAGGACCGCCTGGCCCAGGCCCCCCGGATTTCCGTACCTACGATCACCCTCGAGGGCGATGCCAACGGTGCGCCCCATCCGGATGCCTCCGCCTTCGCGGCGAAGTTCACCGGGCCGTATGCGCATCGGGTGATCACAAGAGGCGTCGGCCACAACCTGCCGCAGGAAGCGCCCGCCGCGTTCGCGCAGGCGATCATCGACGTCGGGAACATGCAGCAGTGATCGCGAGCCGAATCGGCAGCCACCGTGCTTCATGACATCCCAAGCGCTCGCTCCGCCAAGCCCGAACAAGACGAGTTGAGATCGCGCGTCGGGCGCGGCGGAACGTGGCGTATTCCCAGAGCGCCGCGAATGCGCTGCGAATGCAGCGAATAACTACGTGCTGGCGGCTGCCGCGGCGGCGTCCGCGTCGGCCCGGGCTTGAGCGGCTGCGAGCACGTAGTACTCCGCCTCTTCAAGTGCGTAGACCGCCCAGTCGATGGCGGCGGCGGCGTCATACTCGGCCTGATCGGCCGCCCTGTCAGCCCGCTTCGCCTTCCTGCCGGCCTGTCGGGCCTCCATGTCCGCTTTCATCTCCGCGAAGCCGTCGGACACCGATTTCTGCAGATCTGCCCAACCGGCTGCGACGGACTCCGCATCGGCCTGAGCTTGTGCGTCGATGTCGCGTTGCGCTTGATCGAGTGACGTTCGGAGCTCGGTGAGTCGGGCTTGGACTTTCGCTTGGTTCTCGGTGTGCAACTCCTCTGCCGATTCTTCGAGGTGCTTTGCTTGGTCGCTGAGCTTGCTCAGCTGATCGGAGAGCGCCATGATCCGCTTCCTTCCGTGCCGATATCGACAATCTCTCGGGCAGGTCGGACGCGCACGAATCGCACGCCAACCGCAGCGGCCGAAGCGCATGTAGCAATTCGCGGACCGGTCGCTGATGTACGTCGATCGACGAGGACTGCCCTCGGCCGGAGTCGGACGCCGTTCGGCGGAGGGACACTCACAACGTACCCCCGCCTCAGTCACGCCACTATCCCCCAACACCTGCCTTGGCGATGCAACTTTGAGCTGTCCGAGAGAAGAGTGGAAGAACGCGCATTCACCCCCATCACTAGGGCACCAATCCGTATGCGTACCCCCTCCTTTCGACGCTCCGTGTTCGCGTCATTCCTCTCGCGCGATGCCGTGGATCTTGTGTTCTCTTGTTGTCATTCCCTGTCCTGCTGTCCCTGCTCTACTTCCCAACCTCCCCCACGAAGAACGAAGGATGATCGGGGGAGGTTGGGAAGCGCGCGAAGCGCGGCAGGGGCGGCAGGACAGCGAACGAAGCGGGTGATCCGTTCGCTTGCCTATTGCGGCCGATGAACAGGCAAACGTACGACCCCTCAATGCAGCGCACTCCTGCTGGCATCGGACGGATCCGGTGAAGGCGCGACCGCTCCCTCCGGACTGCGCACACAGGTCGATGAAGTCGCTCAGCCTGCGCGACCAGTGCCGCGACGTCCTGCCCACGAGCGTCCGTCACCTACAGACAGGTGCTCCCGCTGGGATTCGAACCCAGACTTCGGCGAGTTTAAGTCGCCTGCCTCTGCCAGTTGGGCTACGGGAGCGCGGCGCCGCCCCGAGGGGCGACGCCGCGTCAACACTACTTCGCGGAGGCCGCGATCACTTGGCGGCGACCGGCTCGGCCTTCGCGTCGGCCTTCTCCGCCTCGGCCTTCGCCGGCTTGGCGTCGGCTGCGGCCTTCACGGCCTTGGGCGCTGCCGTGCCGGATGCCACGGCGGGAGCCGGTGCCGGCGCAGCGGCGGCCGGCGGCTTCGGGCGCGCGGCGAACTGCTCGAACTGGGCGCGCGGCTGCTGGAGCGCCGAGAGCGACACGATGTCGCGGCCGAGCCAGAAGTTGTTCCACCAGCCCCAGAACACGCGGAACTTGCGCTCCCAGCTGGGCATGGCGAGACCGTGGTAGCCGCGGTGAGCGAACCACGCGAGCAGGCCCTTGATCGCGAGCTTGCCCGACTGGAACACGCCCGAGCCGATGCCGAGGCCGGCGACCGCGCCGAGGTTCTTGTGGAAGTACTCCTTGGGCTCCTCGCCGCGGAGCACGGCCACGATGTTCTTCGCGAGGAGCTTGCCCTGGCGCACGGCGTGCTGCGCATTCGGCACGCAGTAGCCGCCGACACCGCCGCCCGACAGGTCGGGCACGGCGGCGATGTCGCCGGCCGCCCAGGCGTCGGGCACGAAGTCGTCCTCGTCGCCGACGCGCAGGTCGGCACGGGTCATGATTCGGCCGCGCTCCTCGACGGGGAGGTCGCTCGAGCGCACGATGGCCGGGTTGGCCATGACACCCGCGGTCCAGACGATGAGGTCGGACTCGAAGGTCTCGCCTGTCGAGAGCTCGATCTTGCCGTCGACCGCGCTCGTGAGCTGCGTGTCGAGGTGGATCTCCGCGCCGCGCTGCGCAAGGTGCTTGATGACCCAGTGGCTGGTCTCGAGCGACACCTCGGGCATGATGCGGCCCATGGCCTCGATGAGGTGGAAGTGCGTCTCGTCGAACGTGAGCTGCGGGTAGTACTCGAGCAGCGCGCTGGCGAACGAGCGGAGCTCGGCGAAGATCTCGATGCCCGCGAAGCCGCCGCCGACGACGACGAACGTGAGCAGGCGCTCGCGCTCGGGACCGGGCGGGAGGTTCGACGCCTTGTCGAAGTTGCTGAGCACGCCGTCGCGGATCGCAACGGCCTCCTCGATGGCCTTCAGGCCGATCGCGTTCTCGGCGATGCCGGGGATCGGGAAGGTGCGCGACACCGCGCCGCCCGTCACCACGACGACGTCGTACTCGAACTCCCACGGCTCACCCAGCTCGGGCGTGATCGTGGCGGTCTTCGACGCGTGGTCGATGCGGGTGACCTTGGCCGTGACGACGTTGGTCTTCTTCAGGTGCCGGCGCTGCGAGACGACCGCGTGACGGGGCTCGATCGAACCCGCGGCGACCTCGGGAAGGAACGGCTGGTACGTCATGTACGGGAGCGGGTCGACGATCGTGACCTCGGCCTCGCCCGCGCGCAGCCACTTCTCGAGCTTCCACGCTGTGTAGAAACCCGCATAGCCGCCACCGACGATGAGAATCTTGGGCACGGTGAATGGACTCCTCAGTATCTGTTGCTTGCGATCACTGCTCGCGAGTGCGGACAGTCCGCCTGGTATGCCGAGTGGCGCCGATGCCCAACAGCGCTGCTAGCGTACCAAATCCGGCGACCAACGAGAGCGGCACCGTGATATAGGCGAGCGTCCACGCCGTGGGCAGGAGGGTCTTCGCCTCGTCGGATCGTGGCAGCGGAGGGTCGGCGACCGGCACGACCTCCTCGGAATCGTCGCCGCCCTCCGAGGTCGGGGCATCCGCGCGCCGGTGCAGGGTGATCCACTCCGTGAGGCTGCCGAGCGGGTTGTCCTCGATCTCGGGAACGTCGGCGGTGAGCGCCGGAACGGGGTCGATGATGCCCCATCCATACAGCGGGCTCGGCACCGACTGGCCGTGCGGATCGGCCGTCCGAATGAGTCGTTCGATGACGTTCGCGGCGCTCAGGTCGGGGAACTCGCTGCGAACGAGGGCCGCTAGCCCCGACACGATCGGGGCTGCGGCGCTCGTGCCGCTCCACTGCACGTAGCTGCCGTCGGGCAGCACCCCGACGAGGTCCTCGCTCGGGGCGGCGACCGCGATCGTGATGCCCTGCGAGCTGGCGTCGAAGCTCGCGTTCTTCTCCTTGTCGACCCCCGCCACCGTCAGCACGCCGGGGATCGTGGCCGGCGCACCCACCTCGCTCGTGCCGCTCCCTCGGTTGCCGGCGGCGGCGACGACCACCACGTCATGCTCGAACGCGTAAAGGAACGCGTTGTCCCAGCTCTCGGGCCAGTCCCGCGTGTTCCGGGTGAGCGACATGTTGATGATGTCCGCGCCGCTGTCGACCGCCCACTTCACGGCCTCGGCGATCTGGTCGTCGTTCGACTTCTCGGCGCCGGTGTCCTGCCCGAAGGCGACGGAGACGGTGAGCAGGTCGGCCTGCGGGGCGATGCCGATCACGCCGTTGCCCTCGCCGGTGCCGCGTCCGGCGAGGAGCGAGGCCACCATCGTGCCGTGGTTGGGATCGTCGCCCACGGGCGTCTGCCCGTCGGGAGTGCCGATGCCCGAGACATCCGTGCCGCCGACGACGGCGCCCTTCAACTCGGCGACGTTGCCGTTCACGCCCGTGTCGATGATCGCGACGGTGACGCCGTCCCCGCGCGAGGTGTTCCACGCCGTGGTGAAGCCGTAGTCGTTGAGCCAGTACTCGAGGTCGCGCACGGTGTCGGCGTGTGCCGGCGTCGCGCCCAGGAGCGCGATCGACGTCGCGACGGCGGCGACGGCGGCCGCCCGCACCGCGACGGCGAGGGGTCGGACGCGTCGGGCGCGACGCGTCACGCGCGCCCTCCGGTGTCGTCGTCGGCCGGGTCCTCGGGGTCGGGCACGTCGACGCCGTAGTCGGGGCACTGGCACACCTCGGGCGTCCACGTCGAGCGCTCGAGCGCGATATCGCCGATCGGGTTCGCGCCCGGTCCGGCCGAGAGGGCGTGCGCCGCGAGGGCGTGCAGGCATTTCACGCGCGTCGGCATGCCGCCGGCCGAGATGCCGGCGAGCTCGGCGACGACCGCGATCGACTCGCGGTCGGCGAGGTAGTCCGCGTGCGCCTGCTCGTACCCGGCGCGCACCTCGGCGTCGGCCGCGAGCAGGTCGTTGCACTCGACCATGACCTGCGCGGCCTCGAGGAACGACATCGCCGCGGTCGCGACCGGATGCGTCAGGTAGTAGAACGTCGGGAAGGGCGTGCCGTCCGACAGGCGCGGCCGCGTGGCGACCACGGTCGGCGCGCCGCACACGCAACGCGCGGGGATGCCCACGACGTCGCGCGCCTGGCGACCCAGCTGCGCCGAGACGATGCGGATGTCGCGCTCGCTCACGGGCGCGAACGGCGGCCTCATCGTCCGCTCCCCTCGGCCGGCGCGCCGACGGGCGCGTCCGCAGGAGTGTCGGCGGGTGCGTCCGCCGGATCCGTCGGCGCGGGAGCGAGCCCCGCGGTCATCACGGAGTCCAGCAGGGTGCGCATCCAGTCGCCCTTCGATTCGGTCACTTCGGCCGAGACGGCGGCGGTGGCATCCGCCTTCGCCGCCTCGGTACGGTCGTCGATGACGAGGTAGCTCACCTCACCCGGCATCACGTAGTACAGCCGCTCGCGGGCCTGGGTCATGATGAACGTCTCGTCGTTCCAGCGTTCGCGCTCGCCGCGCAGGCGCTGCACCTCCGCCTCCTGCGCGGAGACGGCGGCGCGCAGCTCCGCGATCTGCTGGCGCTGCTGCGCGAACGCCGCGATCGTCGGCGCGAGCACCACCACCGCGAGCACGAGCACACCCATCATGATGAGCGAGAACCCTGAGAATCGGATGCCGCTGAGCCACCCCGCGCGATCGGTCGAAGCCGCCCCGCCCGACCCCGTGTTCGAGCGGGCCTTCGGCGGGCGGGTCCGGCCGTTGCCGCCGCGACCCGGGCGTGACGTCTTCGACGCGGATGCGGAGGCCGCGCCCTTCGCGGCCTTCGTTCCGCGGGCGCCCTTGGCGGGAGTGGCCGGCTTGCTTCCGGCGGCGGACGTTGCGGCCGTGGCCGGCTTCGACGCCGTCGGCTTCGAGCTCGTGGTCGGCGCGCCCTTCGGAGTGGCGCCCGTCGCGGCATCCGACTTCGACGCCTTCGGCGCCTTCGACGGCGTGGGCTTCGCCTTCGCCGGGGCCGCCGACGCCGCCGAGCGCTTCGCGGCCGACGCCGCCGCGGCATCCGACTTCGACGTGCCGGGGACCGCGCCGGGACGACCCGGGACGGCGGGACGACGGGGCACGCCCGACGAGCGCGGAGGGCGCGGAGCGTCCGGATGCATCGCCCCTCCTCACCGACCCGGGAAAGGAGAACGGGGGCGGCCTCACGGCCGCCCCCGTCATGACCTCAGTCTGCTCAGGCCGTGAATCGCGGGAACGCCGTGCGGCCCGCGTACACCGCGGCCTCACCGAGTTCTTCTTCGATCCTCAGGAGCTGATTGTACTTGGCGACGCGCTCCGACCGGGCGGGCGCGCCCGTCTTGATCTGACCGCAGTCGGTCGCGACGGCGAGGTCGGCGATGGTCGTGTCCTCGGTCTCGCCCGAGCGGTGCGAGAGCACCGCGGTGTAACCGGCGCGCTGCGCGAGCTTCACGGCATCGAGCGTCTCGGTGAGCGTGCCGATCTGGTTGACCTTCACGAGGATCGAGTTGCCGGCGTGGCGGGCGATGCCGTCCGCCAGGCGCGCCGGGTTGGTGACGAACAGGTCGTCTCCGACGAGCTGGAGCTTCGTGCCGAGCTCGGAGGTGAGCGCGGCCCAGCCCTCCCAGTCGTCCTCGTTCAGCGGGTCCTCGATCGAGATGAGCGGGTACGCGGCGGCGAGCTCGGCGTAGTACGCGTTCATCTCGTCGGACGTGCGGTCCTTGCCCTCGAAGCGGTAGACGCCGTTCTCGTAGAACTCGCTGGCGGCGACGTCGAGGCCGAGCGCGATGTCGGTGCCGAGCGTGAAGCCGGCCGTGCCGATCGCCTCGGCGATGAAGTCGAGCGCCGCGCGGTTGTGCTCGAAGTCGGGGGCGAAGCCGCCCTCGTCGCCGAGGCCGGTCGAGAGACCCTTCGACTTCAGCAGGCTCTTCAGCGCGTGGTAGGTCTCGACGCCCCAGCGGAGGCCCTCGGAGTACGTGGGCGCGCCGATCGGCAGGATCATGAACTCCTGGATGTCGACGCCGGTGTCGGCGTGCGCGCCGCCGTTGATGATGTTCATCATCGGCACGGGCAGCACGTGCGCGTTCGGGCCGCCGAGGTAGCGGAACAGCGGCAGGTCGGCCGAGTCGGCTGCGGCCTTCGCGACCGCGAGGCTCACGCCGAGGATGGCGTTCGCGCCGAGGCGGCTCTTGTTCTCGGTGCCGTCGGCCTCGATGAGCGCGGCGTCGACGAGGCGCTGGTCGGCGGCGTCGAGGTCCTCGATGGCCGGGCCGAGCTCGTCGAGCACGGCGTCGACGGCCTTCTGCACGCCCTTGCCGAGGTAGCGGTCGCTGTCGCCGTCGCGCAGCTCGTACGCCTCGAAGGCGCCGGTCGACGCGCCCGAGGGGACGGCCGCGCGCGCCAGCGAGCCGTCGTCGAGCAGCACCTCCACCTCGACGGTCGGGTTGCCGCGAGAATCCAGAATCTCGCGGGCGCCTACAGCTTCGATGAATGCCACAGTGAACTCCTCTGTGATGGGGGTGTGCGTCGGACGACTCCGTCGTGATCCGCCAGACAGTCTAGTGAGGCGCGCTCACCCATGACGCGCCACGGATGCCGCGGGGCCGCGGCATCCGCCCGCCCGCGCTCCGCTCGCCCCCTCCTCCCCGTCGTTTCCGCGAGTGGGCGATCTTGGCGCGTCACCCCGGCGCGCGGTCGCCAAGATCGCCCACTCGCATCGTCGTGTGGAGAGCTGGAGCAGCGAACTGCGGAAATCGGCACGCTGGGGCGCATGCCCGGAGGAACGAAGGACCCGATCCCGCGCGGCGCGGCGATCCGCACGAGCGACCATGCCCAGTTCGAGACGACGCGGGCCCGACTGCGTGCACGTCGCGTGCAGCATCCGTTCACCGGCGTCAGTTCGCTCGGACTCGACGTCGAGGCGATCGTCGAGGCCTGCCAGGCGTACGAACCGTTGCTCCGTGCCGGCGAGGCGTTCAGCCACCAGACCGCAGCGCTGCTGCTCGGGGCGCCGCTCCCGTCGAGGATGAGCGCCGCGCAGCCACTGCACGTCATGAGTCCCGGCGTGACGCGTGCGCGTACGACGGGGACCGTGGGACATCGATCGTCGGGCAGCTTCCCGGTCGTGCTGCGATTCGGCCTGCCGGTGGTCTCACCCGAGGCGACGTGGCTGCACCTCGCAGGTGCGCTGCGCCGCGAGGACCTCACCGCGGTGGGCGACTTCCTGGTGACGGGATCACCGTTCGGCCGTTCACGCGAGCCGGCGTTCACCACACTCCCGCAGCTCGCAGCGACGCTGCATCGGTCTCCCCGATGCCGTGGTGCGCGCGCGGCGCGGTGGGCGCTCGAGCAGATTCGCGTGGGGCCCGCATCGCGGATGGAGACGCTCCTGCGCCTCGTCATCGTCGCGGCCGGACTCCCCGAACCGGTCATCGGTCATCCGGTGGCGGTCGGACGCGGCCTGATGCTGCATCCCGATCTCGCGTATCCGGACCTTCGCATCGCGATCGAGTGCGAGGGCGGCGACCATCGCGAGGCGAGGCGATGGGAGCACGACATCGAGCGACGCGAACTCTTCGAGGACGCGGGCTGGCGCGTCATCCGCGTGACCCGGCATGCGCTGTTCGACGAACCGGAGCGGCTCATCGAGCGGATCCGGCGAGTCCGACTGGCGCGCTCAGCTCCGTGAGTGGGCGATCTTGGCGATCGTCCGCTCTCGCAGCGCGCCAAGATCGCCCATTCGCGGAAAGACGCGCGGTGCGCGCGGGGCGAGGAGACCCAGGCCCGCGCTACGCGGAGAGGTCGCGGAACGCGAGCGACGCGGCATCCGTCGTGTCGGGGCCGACCTGCGCGAAGGCGTCGAAGCCGTCGGCGGCGACGCGGTCGAGCAGGGCGCGCAGGTTCTTGACGCGGCGTTCGAGGCGCACGCGCGTGCCGCCCGAGACGAGCTCGTCCTTGAGGCGCAGGAGCTCCGCGGGCGACACCTCGGGGTCGTACACCAGCACGACGGCGCGCGGACGCGAGTGGTCGCGGATCGCGAGGAGGTCCACGATGCGCTCGAACCCGATCGAGAAGCCGCAGGCCGGCACCTCCTGGCCGAGGAAGCGTCCGATCATGTGGTCGTAGCGGCCGCCGCCGCCGAGCGAGTAGCCGAAGTCGGGGTGCGCGATCTCGAAGATCGTGCCCGTGTAGTAGCCCATGCCGCGCACGAGCGTGGGGTCGAACTCGATCGCGGCGTCGGGCAGCGCCTCGCGCAGCGCGAGCAGGTCGCGGTAGGCGTCGAGGTCGAGCCACGCAGGCGGCGGAACGACGCCGTCGCGCAGGTGCCAGTCGGCCGAGGTGAGCGCCTCGAGCTGGGCCGCGACATCCGTCGACGCGTCGACCGCCCTGAGCTCGACGAGCTCGGCCGCGACGCCCGCCGTGCCGATCTTGTCGAGCTTGTCGATCGTGATGAGCGCGCGCTCGCGCAGGTCGTCGGGCACGTTCCACGACGTGAGGATGCCGCCGAGGATCCGCCGGTCGTTGAGCCGGATCGTGCAGCCGCCGAGGCCGAGCGCGTCGAGCGTGGCGATCGTCGCGGTGAGCAGCTCGAGCTCGGCGAGCGGCCCGGGCTCGCCGATGATGTCGATGTCGCACTGCACGAACTGGCGGTAGCGGCCCTTCTGCGGGCGCTCGGCGCGCCACACTGGAGCGATCTGGATCGCCCGGAACACCGGCGGCAGCGCGGCGCGGTGCGTCGCGTAGAACCGCGCGAGGGGCACCGTGAGGTCGTAGCGCAGGCCGAGGTCGGCGAGGGCGAGGGCCTCACCGGATGCCGCGGCGGCCGCCAGGTCCTCGGACGTGAGGCCGCGCTTCATCACCGCGAACGCCAGCTTCTCGTTGTCGCCGCCGAGGCCGGCGTGCAGGCGCGAGGAGTCCTCCATCACGGGCGTCTCGATCTCGTCGAAGCCGTGCGCCGCGTAGACGTCGCGGATCACGCCGAGCGCGTGCTCGCGCCGGGCCTTCTCGGCGGGCAGGAAGTCGCGCATGCCGCGCGGAGGGGTGACGGTTGCGGCCATGCCGACCATTCTTCCAGCACGGGCGGTGCAGCTCTGTCGTCGAAGCAGTGGGGATCTCGATACGCATCGCCTGCGGCGGCGCTCCTCGATCACGGGCGGATGCCGCGGCTCACCCGAAAAGGTCGAGGTCGACGCCGCGCGTGCGCGCCGCCCGCTGCAGCGCGTCGGCCTCGTCGATGCCCACGGCGAGGTAGACGTGCAGCGCGTCGGCGTCGTCGCGCACGAGGTACTCGTAGTCGGTGGTCACGATGACCTCGTCCGCAGCGTCGAGGTAGCTCCAGCGCACCCGCACGAGCGAGATCAGGTCCGTGAGCGCGCTGACCGCGAGGATCTCGGGCAGCGCGGACTCGAGGCCGAGGCGCCGGTAGAGCGGGTACGACGACGCGAGCCCGGCGGCCATGTCGGCGCGGCTCTCGAGCGCGCCCGCGAAGTCGTCGGTGACGATCATGCCGGGCAGGCCCCACAGGCGGGCCGTGGCGTCGGCGTCGAACTCCCGCAGCGCCGCGGCGTACTCGTCGAAGAACTCGGCGAGCCGCTCCTCCTCGATGCCCATGTCGCCCTCGATCCCCTCGTCGGCGTGCGGCGATGCGTGCGGTGATGGTGATGCGCCTGCCCCGACCGTACGCCGACGGCCGTGCGCACGCGACCCCGACGCGCCCCGGGACTCGACCTCGCCGCCTGTCCACAGGACCCGCCGCGATTCCCGCGCGGCGCCGCACCCCGCCGCTAGACTCCGACCGATTGCGACGCGGCGGACAGGACGGTGGCACGGTGGGGGGCATCACGGTGGAGCGGGTCGCCCGCTCCTTCGGCGAAGTCGAGGCGGTCCGGCACGCGAGCTTCTCGGTGCCGCCGGGTCACGTCGCGGGGCTCATCGGCCCGAACGGCGCCGGCAAGACGACCCTTCTCCTGATGCTCGCGACCCTCCTCGCCCCAGACGCGGGCTCCATCCGCATCGCGGGGTTCGACCCGGTCACGCAGCCGCGCGAGGTGCGTGCGCGCATCGGCTGGATGCCCGACACGCTCGGCTCGTGGCCCGCCCTCACGGTGCGCGACGCGCTCACCACGAGCGCCCGCATGTACGGCATGGCGAAGGATGCGGCATCCGCTCGCTCGGCGCGGCTCATCGACATGGTCGACCTTCGACCGCTCGCCGACCGGCCCACGCGCGTGCTCTCGCGCGGGCAGAAGCAGCGGCTAAGCCTGGCCAGAGCTCTCGTGCACGACCCCGAGGTGCTGCTGCTCGACGAGCCGGCGTCGGGGCTCGACCCGGGCGCGCGCGTCGCGCTGCGCGACCTCGTCCGGCGCCTGGCCGGCGAGGGCAAGACGGTGCTCGTGTCGAGTCACGTGCTCGCGGAGCTCGAGGAGATGGCCGACACCGCCGTGTACGTCGCCGACGGCGTCACGGCCGCGGCCGACGCCGTCGCCGCCGCGGGGCGCAGCGCACGACAGTGGCGGGTGCGGGCCCTCCATGCCGAGCGCCTGCGCGAAGCGCTCATCGCCGCGGGCTTCGGCACGGTCGCGCACATCGACCACCTCGGGGCGATCGTGCCGCTGGCGAGCGAAGCGGATGCCGCGCAGCTCCTCGCGCACCTCGTGAGCGTGGGCGTGCCGGTCTCGTCCTTCGCGCCCGCCGTCGGCGACCTCGAGCACGTGTTCCTCGACCTCAACCGCGCCGGGCCTCCGCCCGCGGCATCCGCGCCCGACCCGGCGGCCCCCATCGACGGCGAGGCCGGCGCATGAGCGCCGCACCCGGGACGACCCCGGTGCAGGCGCCCACGACTGCGGTGCGTCCCGACGAGGGCTTCCTCGCCGGCATGTGGCTCATCGTGACGCTCGACCTCAAGCAGCGCGTGCGCGGCGTCGCGTGGTACGTGCTGCTCGGCGTGTTCGTGCTGCTCGTGACGATCGTCACGGGGCTGCTCGTGCTCGCGACCAACGCGTGGGACGACGGCGGCGGCGGCGTGTTCTCGACCATCGTGTTCTTCGTGCTGCTGCTCGGCACGCTCGTCTCCCCCGCCCTCAGCGGCAACGCGATCAACGGCGAGCGCGACGCCGGCACCCTCGCGACCACGCAGGTCACGCTCATCACGACGGCGCAGCTGGTGGTCGGCAAGTGGATCGCGGCGTGGCTCACGGCGCTCGCGTTCCTCGCGGCATCCCTGCCGTTCCTCGTCTTCGCGGTCGCCCTCGGGCAGGTCTCCGCACCGACCATCATGGTCTCGGTGCTGGTGCTCGCGATCGAGCTCGGCGTGATCGCCGCGATCGGCGTGGGGCTCTCGGGCGTGCTCACGAAGCCGCTGTTCTCCGTGGCCGTGACCTACCTCGTCGTCGCGGCGCTCAGCATCGGCACGCTCATCGCGTTCGGGCTCGGCGGCACGGCGATCCAGACGACCGTGCGGCAGACCTACGTCGGCGTCGACTGGCAGGCCCTCGAGCAGGACGGGCCACCGCCGGCCGGGGAACTGGCTCCGTGCCTGCCGCCCGACATCCGCGAGTACCCGACGCCGCGGTTCGACCTCGTCTGGGGCTTCCTCGCGGCCAACCCCTACGTGGTGCTGGCGGATGCCGCGCCGGGCACGTTCGACGAGTACGGCAGTCCGCGCGACCTCTTCGGCTGGATCGCCGTGGGCGTGCGCTCGGCGCAGCATGCGCCCGAGACCGACGTGCTCATCGACGACTGCGCGACCTGGCGGCCGTCGGGCGAGTACGTCCAGCCCGACGTCGAGACGCCGCAGGACGTGTACGACCGCTCGGTGCCGTCGTGGTTCGTGGGCCTCACGATCAACGCACTGCTCGGCGGCGCGGCGCTGTTCTGGGCGTGGCGGCGCACGGAGGTGCCGGCGCGGCGGCTTCCGTCGGGGAGCCGAGTGGCCTAGCGCGCAACCGACGTGCCGGGTGCGAGCGCGTCGAGCACGTCGGCGAGGTCCGACCCGGCCCGCAGCAGCGCGACCGTCCGGCCGGCGATCCCGTCGAGCCGTGACTGCAGGACGCGGTCGGCCGCCTCGAGCCCGTCGGCGTGGCCGAGTGCGCCCATGAGCTCGCGCACGGCCCGGACGCCGTAGCCCGCGCGTCGCAGCGCGGCGACGATCCGCGCCTCGCGCACGGCCTCCGGCGCGTAGTGCCGTGCGCGCACGGACGTGATCCGATCGGGGTGCACGAGCCCCTCCTGCTCCCAGAAGCGCAGCGTCGAGGTGCGCACGTCGAGGGCTCCGGCGAGCTCGGTGATCGACATCGCATCGCCCGCGCCCGAGCCCGCGCCTCCGTCCGTACCTTCCACCGACCGCGGGTTCGGGTCCACCGCGCCCGCCTCCGACCGGATCGCGGCGAGCGCCCGCCGTGCGTGCAGCACCTCCTCGCGCTCCCGGGCGAGGCGCACATGCACGTCGCCGATCGCCGCCGCGGCATCCGCCGGGCTCTGCCCCCACGCATCGGCGAGCAGGTGCCGGGACGCCACCGGACCGGCCGCGAACGCGAGCGACCGGTAGGCGCGGAGTGCGACGACGTGGACCGGCGCGTAGGCGCGATAGCCGTTGCCGGTGCGTTCGGCGGGCGGGATGACGCCGAGCCGCTCGAGGTCGCGCACCTGCTGCAGCGAGTACCCCGACGCACGGGCGACGTCGGCCGTGCGCAGCGGACGCCCCTCCACATCGCCTCCCCGAAACCCCACAGAAGCACTTCAACCACATGCTTGAACCATGAGCATGCAGCAGGTCATCGACGAGGTGCAAGGCCTCGACGGCGCACTCGTCGTCCTTCCCGGCCCGGGCGACGGCACACCCGAGCTCGCCTGGGGCGACGCGTTCTTCTACTACGCGCCCGACGGGCGCATGCCGCAGCACACCCAGCCCTACGGCACGATCGTGACCAAGGACTACCCCGACGACGCCGCGTCCGACCTCGACGCCGACGGGAGGTGGCGCGTGAACGTGCACGTCGACCGGGCCGCGTTCGTCGAGCTCACGGGCGAGGAGTCGCGGCACCTCGAACGCCCGCGCGACTTCACCGCGACCGACGTCGTCAACCCGCACCCGGTCTACGCCGTGCTCGGCTGGGTGAGCGTCGTGGTCCCGGGCGAGCGCACGATGCCGACGGTGCTGGCGCTCCTCCGCAGCGCGCACGACGCCGCGCGGGCGCGAGCCGAACGCCGCTCGGGAACCTAGGCGCCCGAGGTCGCCCGGGCGGCGACGGCCTCGGCCGCGCGCACGTCGTCCTCGAGTCCGCGCACGGCGTGCCGCAGCGCGCGCTCGGCGTCGAGCCCCTGCGCCCGAGCGGATGCCACGAGCGAGAGCAGCGTCGCCCCGAGCTCCTCCTCCGTGGCGGGCCCCGGCCGCCCCGCGGCATCCGGAACCGAGGCGACCGCGACCCCGACCTCGACCTCGACGCCCACCTTCGCGGCCTTGCCGAGCACCTTCTGCGCGAGCGCAAGAGCCGGCATGCCGCGCGGGATGCCGTCGAGCACGCTCGTGCGGTGCGGCTTCTCGCCGGCCTTCAGCTCGTCCCAGAAGCCCACGACGTCGTCGGCCGTCTCGGCGGTGCGGTCGCCGCCGAACACGTGCGGATGCCGCGACACCATCTTCGCGGTCATGTGCGCCGCGACGTCCTCGATGTCGAAATCCTCGCCGGGCGTGTGCGCGGCGATGTCGGCGTGGAAGAGCACCTGGTAGAGCACGTCGCCGAGCTCCTCGATCATCTCGTCGCGGTCGCCGGACTCGATCGCGTCGATGAGCTCCCAGCTCTCCTCGACGAGGTACTGCACGAGGCTCTCGTGGGTCTGGTCGGCGTCCCACGGACACCCGCCCGGCGCGCGCAGCTGCGCGACGATCGCGACGAGTTCCTCGAGGCGCGGGTGTTCGGTCATCCGGCCAGCATAGGCGTCAGTGCAGGAAGACGAGCAGGATGCCGACCGCGATGAAGAGCAGGCCGAAGACCGCGTCGACGGTCCGCTGCCCGCGCGCCGAGCGGGTGAACCGGCGCATGCCGTGCGCGGCGAAGGCGAAGAACCCCCACATCACGATCACGTCGACGACGACGACGGTCGCAGCGACGACGAGGTACTGCGGGAGGAGCGGCAGGCTCGGGCGGATGAACTGCGGCAGGAACGCGAGGAAGAACACGATCGCCTTCGGGTTCAGCAGGTTCACCCACAGGCCGCGGCGGAACATGGACCAGCGCGATTCGGGCGGTGACGGCGCCGTCGTGGCATCCGGTGCGACCTCGACGGCGGCGGATGCCGTGGGCCGATCGGAGCCGCGAGACGCATCCGACGACCTCGAGGACCCGGATGCCCCGGATGCGTCAGTCGAGGCCGACTCGGCCGCCCCGGACGCCCCGGACGCCGCTGC
Source organism: Agromyces sp. NPDC057865 (assembly GCF_042796995.1). Classification (NCBI taxonomy): domain Bacteria; kingdom Bacillati; phylum Actinomycetota; class Actinomycetes; order Micrococcales; family Microbacteriaceae; genus Agromyces; species Agromyces sp. NPDC057865. The sequence goes on from NZ_JBHVMJ010000005.1 coordinate 32,242, forward strand.
CTCGGCCGCCCCGATCGGCTGGGCCGCCGCCGCCGGCCTCCGCAGCAGCTGCCGCACGCCGAGGTACACGAGGTACGCGGCGCCCGCGTACCGGATGACGTTGAACGCGATCGGCGAGCTCGCCACGAGCACGCCCACGCCGAGCGCGACGATCGCGATGTGCACGATGAGCGCGGCCTGCTGGCCGAGGATGCCCCAGATGGAGCGGCGGAACCCGTGGCTCAGGGCGTTCCCCATGGTGTTGATCGCGCCCGCTCCGGGCGTGAAGCTGATGACGAAGCACGCGGCGAGCAGCGTGATCCAGAGCGAGAACGACACCGGCACAGCGTAGCCCGAGCGGCGTCGCTAGACTCGCCCACGGAGAGCCGGGAAGCCTGGTCGGCCGACGCGACGGCGTCGACACCGTTCACCGACCGGCGATTCACCTCGCCGAGACAGGGGCTCCCATGTCGTTCCTCCGCTCCGAGCGCGTCGCCGCTGCGCTGCTGCTCGCCGCCGCGGTGCTCGGCCTCCTCATTGCGAACCTGCCGTTCGGGGCATCCGTCATCGCGGTGAAGGACGCGCACCTCGAGATCCCGTTCCTGCGGGTCGACCTCTCGACCGGACACTGGGTCACCGACGGCCTGCTCGCGATCTTCTTCTTCATCGTCGCGGTCGAGCTCAAGCGCGAGCTCGTCATCGGGGAGCTCAACTCCCTCTCGAAGGCGCTGCTGCCGGCCATCGCCGCGGTGGGCGGCGTCGTCGTGCCGGCGGCGATCTACCTCGCCTTCACGGCCGGCTCCGAGACGGTCGACGGATGGCCGATCCCGACGGCCACCGACATCGCCTTCGCCCTCGGCGTGCTCGCGGTGTTCGGCCGGTTCATCCCGACGCGCGCGCGGGTGTTCCTGCTCGCACTCGCGGTGCTCGACGACCTCATCGCGATCCTCATCATCGCGTTCTTCTTCACCGCCGACGCCGACCTGGCCTACCTCGGGTACGCGGGCATCGCCATCGCGGTCTTCGGCGCCGTGAGCCGGGTCATGAAGCCGCGGTCGGCGTGGATCCTCGCGCGACGGCCGCAGTGGCCGATCATCGCCGTGCTCGTGGTGCTCGCCGTGCTCGCCTGGTACTTCACGTACCGGTCGGGCGTGCACGCCACGATCGCGGGCGTCGCGCTCGGACTCGTGATGTCGCGACGCCCGGCCGGTCGTGCCGCGCACGCGCTCGAGCCGTGGTCGAACGGCGTGATCCTGCCCCTGTTCGCCTTCACCGCGGCGATGGTCGTGGTGCCGCAGGTGTCACCGGCCGAGCTCGACCCGGCGTTCTGGGGCATCCTCGTCGGACTGCCTGTCGGCAAGGTGGTGGGCATCGTCGCGGCCGGGCTGCTGGGCGCCCTCTTCGCGCGGAGCCGCTCGGGGACGCCGCTCACGTTCGCCGACCTCGCCGTGGTCGGGGCGCTGGGCGGCATCGGCTTCACCGTCTCGCTGTTGATGAACGAGCTCGCCTTCGCACGCCTGCCAGGCGTCCGCGACGAGGGCACCCTGGCCGTGCTGCTCGGATCGGGCGTCGCGATCGTGCTGTCGGCCGTCGTCGTGACCGCCCGGTCACGGCACTACCGGCGCCGCGGCGAGCACGCCGGGCAGGGCGGCGCGTTCTCGCACTAGCGTCCGGCGCGCACCGCGGTGCGGCGGCGCGGCGGCGAACGAAGCGAGCGGATGCCGCGACTCAGCCCGCGGCCGCAGCCGTCGCGCCCGCGGCATCCGCCTGGCCCGCTGCGGGCTCGGGCGCGGGGAAGATCGCCGTCACGAGCTTCGACACCCACTCGATGAGCTCGGCATCCTCGGGGAGTTCGCCGCCGGGCATCGGGAACGGCACGAGGATCACGTCGTTCTGCGCGAAGTGCTTGGCGCCCGGGTACAGGCGCTCGAGGCGCACGCGCCGGGAATCGGGGATCCTCGCCGGCGCGATGCGCAGCTTCGAGCCCGTGGCGATGACGTCGGAGAGCCCCGCGAGCTGGGCCGTGCGACGCAGCCGCGAGATCGCGATGAGGTGCTTGACCGCCTCGGGCGGCGCGCCGTAGCGGTCGACGAGCTCGTCGAGCACCGCGTCGATCTGCCCCTCCTTCGCGGCCGGGCCGCTCGCGGCCGACAGCTTCTGGTAGGCCTCGAGGCGCAGCCGTTCGGAGTCGACGTACTCCTCGGGGATGTGCGCGTCGACGGGCAGCTCGAGGCGCAGCTCGGTCTGGCCCTCGGCGACGTCGCCGCGGAACGCCGACACCGCCTCTCCGATCATGCGCAGGTAGAGGTCGAAGCCGACGCCGGCGATGTGGCCGGCCTGCTCGGCGCCGAGCAGGTTGCCCGCGCCGCGGATCTCGAGGTCCTTCAGGGCGATCTGCATGCCGCCGCCGAGCTCGTTGTTCGCGGCGATGGTCGACAGCCGGTCGTGCGCCGTCTCGGACAGCGGCTTGGCCGGGTCGTAGAGGAAGTACGCGTAGGCGCGCTCGCGGCCGCGGCCGACGCGGCCGCGCAGCTGGTGCAGTTGCGAGAGGCCGTACTTGTCGGCGCGGTCGATGATGATCGTGTTCGCGTTCGAGATGTCGAGGCCCGTCTCGATGATGGTCGTCGAGACGAGCACGTCGAACTTGCGCTCCCAGAAGTCGACGACGATCTGCTCGAGCACGTGCTCGTTGAGCTGGCCGTGGGCGACCGCGATGCGCGCCTCGGGCACGAGCTCGGCAAGCTGCGCGGCGACCCGGTTGATCGACGCGACCCGGTTGTGCACGAAGAACACCTGGCCCTCGCGGAGCATCTCGCGGCGGATGGCGGCGGCGACCTGCTGCTCGGAGTACGGGCCGACGAACGTGAGGATCGGGTGGCGATCCTCGGGCGGCGTCGCGAGCGTCGACATCTCGCGGATGCCGGTGACCGCCATCTCGAGCGTTCGCGGGATGGGCGTTGCACTCATCGCGAGGATGTCGACGTTGGTCTTGAGCTTCTTCAGCTGGTCCTTGTGCTCGACGCCGAAGCGCTGCTCCTCGTCGATGATGAGCAGCCCCAGGTCTTTGAAGCTCACCTTCTCGGTCAGGATGCGGTGCGTGCCGATGACCATGTCGACGGTGCCGTCGGCGAGCCCGGCGACGACCTCGCGCACCTCCTTGTCGGTCTGGAACCGGCTGAGCGCGCGCACGTGCACGGGGAAACCGGCGAACCGCTCGGAGAAGGTCTCGAGGTGCTGGCGCACGAGCAGCGTCGTCGGCACGAGCATTGCGACCTGCTTGCCGTCTTGAATGGCCTTGAACGCGGCGCGCACGGCGACCTCGGTCTTGCCGAAGCCGACGTCGCCGGCGAGCAGCCGGTCCATGGGGATGGGCCGCTGCATGTCGGCCTTCACCTCGTCGATGGTCTGCAGCTGGTCGGGCGTCTCCGCGAACGGGAACGCCTCCTCGAGCTCGTGCTGCCACGGGGTGTCGGGCCCGAACGCGTGGCCCTTCGCCGCCATGCGCGCCGAGTAGAGCTTCACGAGCTCGACCGCGATCTCGCGCACGGCCTTGCGTGCGCGGCCCTTCGCCTGCGCCCAGTCGCTGCCGCCCATCTTCGACAGTGACGGCGCCTCGCCGCCGACGTAGCGGCTGAGCAGGTCGAGCTGGTCGGTGGGCACGAACAGGCGGTCGCCCGGCTGTCCGCGCTTCGACGGCGCGTACACGAGCACCAGGTACTCGCGCACGGCCGTGGGCGCCTGCTGGATGCCGGCGGTGCGGCTCGGCCCGGTGGGCCGGCTGCCGGTCGCGACCTCGCGCTGCACCATCTCGACGAACCGGCCGATGCCGTGGGTCTGGTGCACGACGTAGTCGCCGGCCTTGAGCTGCAGCGGGTCGACGACGTTGCGGCGCCGGGTGGCGAGCTTCTTGTTCTGGCGCGCGTCGTAGCCGGCCGAGCGGCCGTAGAACTCGGTCTCGGCGATGAGCGCGAGCTTGGCCTCGGGCACCTCGAATCCGCGTGCGGCGTCGGCCTGCACGAGGTAGGCGACCCCGGGCTCGAGGTCGGCGGGCACCGACTCGACGATGCGAGCGGCGAGCCCCGCCTCGGCGAGCACGTCGCGTGCGCGCTCCACGAGGCCATGGCCGGCGGATGCCACGACGAGGCTCCACCCGTCGCGCAGGCGCTCGGCGGCGTGGTCGATGGCGCCCGCGACGTTGCCGGCGAAGCTCGGCATCGCGTTCGCGGCCACGCGCACGTAGTCGGAGGCGGCCTGTGCCGCGGCCGCGGCGGCCTCCTCGTCGCCGGATGCCGCGACGACCGCCGCGGCGTCGCCGAGGTCGAAGCCCGAGAACGTCCACCACGCCCGGCGCGGATCGGGCTCGCCGGGCGCGCCCTTCGACGGGCTCAGGGGCCGCAGCGTCGCCTCGCGGAACTCGCGCACCGTGAGGAAGTCGCCCGCGGCGAGGTCGATCGGCGCCTCGGCGCCCACCGTGGCCGCGCTCCACGCCGCGCCGAGGAACTCGCGGTTCGTCTCGGCGAGGCTCACCGCACGCCCGGTCACCCGTTCGGGCTGCAGCACGGCGACCGCCGCGCCCGCGGGCAGGTAGTGGGCGAGCGGCACGAGCCGCTCGAGCAAGGCGGGCGCGAGCGACTCCATGCCCTCGACCGGGATGCCCTCGGCGATCTTCTCGAGCAGGCCGGCGAGGCTCGGGAACTCGTGCACCATCTCGCGGGCGCGCTGGCGCACGGACGGCGTGAGCAGCAGCTCGCGGCTCGGCGCGAGCGCCACGCGCTCGACCGGCTCGGGCAGCGACCGCTGGTCGGCCACCGAGAACGCCCGCAGCTCCTCGACCTCGTCGCCGAAGAACTCGACGCGCACGGGGTGGTCGGCGGTGGGCGGGAACACGTCGAGGATGCCGCCGCGCACCGCGAACTCGCCGCGCCGGGCGACCATGTCGACGCGCGCGTAGGCGAGGTCGACGAGCCGCGCCGCGAGGTCGGCGAGGTCGTAGCCGCGGCCGCCCGCGACGAGCTCGATCGGCGCCAGCCCGGCGAGGTTGTCGGCGAGCGGCTGCAGCGCGGCGCGCACCGAGGCGACGATGACGAGCGGATGCCGCGCGCCCTCCTCGGCCCAGTCGTGCATGCGGCGCAGGGCGTGCAGCCGGCGCCCGACCGTCTCGGCCGACGGGCTCAGCCGCTCGTGCGGCAGCGTCTCCCACGCGGGGAACTCGAGGATCTCGGCGTCGTCGAGGTACGGCGCGATCGACGAGCGCACCGACTCGCCCTCGCGACTGGTCGCCGTGACGACGAGGAGGGCGGGCGGCAGCCCCGCCTCTGCGCGCCGGGCGAGCAGGCCCGCGAGCAGCGGCGCGTCGAGTCCGGACGGCGCCGAGAAGTCCGCGTTCCGCAGGGCTTCGGCGAGTGCGCCGTCGATCGAGGAGGCGCGCGAAAGCGCCGTGTTCAAGCCCTGCAGGATCACCGTAGGAGTCTACGCCCGGCCTCCGACGCTGGGGCTGGCCCCGCTCCCTGAGCCCGTCGAAGGGAGCCCGGTCCGTGACACGGGTCACTCCCTTCGACGGGCTCAGGGAGCGAGCTTCCCGCTAGCATGAGCGCCGGACGGAAGGAAACCCTGCATGATCATCGCCGCAGCCGACGGCTCCGCCCTCGGAAACCCCGGCCCCGCCGGATGGGCCTGGTACGTCGACGACGAGTGCTGGGCCGCCGGCGGCTGGCCGCGAGGCACCAACAACCAGGGCGAGCTCACCGCCGTGCTCGAGCTGTTCCGCGCGACGGCGCACCTCGACGACGAGCTGCTCGTGCAGTGCGACAGCCAGTACGTGATCAACGCGGTCACGAAGTGGATGGCCGGCTGGAAGCGCAAGGGCTGGCGCAAGGCGGACGGCAAGCCCGTGCTGAACCTCGAGCTCCTGCAGGAGCTCGACGCCGCGACCCAGGGCCGGCGCTTCCGGTTCGAATGGGTGCGCGGGCACGCGGGGCATCCGGCCAACGAGGCGGCCGACGAGCGCGCCCGCGCCGTCGCGCTCGCCTACCAGCAGGGGCGCGAGGTGCCGAGCGGTCCGGGGTGGACGGGCGAATGCGAGCCGGTGACGGATGCCGCGGCGCCCGCGGCATCCGCGACGCCGGCACCACCGGCAGCACCGGCAGCACCACCCGCCGCCCCCGCCGCGACCGCGCTCGAGGACCGCGCCGCCGAGGACGCGACGCTCTTCGACTTCGACGACCCGGCCGCCGACTGGCTCACGCTGTCGCTCGAGCTCACGAGCGAGGAGCATACGCGGCTCGTCGAGCGCGCACGCGCCGCAGGGCAGACGCCCGAGGAGTTCCTCCGCGGCCTGATCTGAGCCGTCGAGCCCGCGGAGGCCGCCGCGCCCGCCCGCCGCTACGCGGGCGAGTGGAACCGCTGCTGCGCGGCCACGAGGCCGTGCTCGACGATCGCCTCGACGGCGTCCGCGGCATCCGACACCAGGTTCGGCACGGCCTGCCGCTCGGCGCCCGAGAACTCCTTCAGCACGAAGTCAGCGGAGTCCTGCCGCCCCGGCGGGCGGCCGATGCCGACCCGCACGCGGGTGAAGCCGCCGCCGTCGAGCGCCTTCGTCACGTCGCGCACGCCGTTGTGGCCGCCGTGCCCGCCGCCCTGCTTGAGGCGCACGGTGTCGAACGGGATGTCGAGCTCGTCGTGCACGATGACGACGCGGTCGACGGGCAGCGAGTAGTACTTGACGAGGGCCGAGACGGGGCCGCCCGAGGTGTTCATGTAGCCGTTGGGCTTCGCGATGACGAGCTTGGGGCCGCCGGGGCTGAGGAACCCCTCGGCGACGCGCGACGGCGTCTTGTGCGACTTGAACGTCGCGCCGATGCGCGAGGCGAGCTCGTCGGCGACCATCTGGCCGACGTTGTGCCGGGTCGCGGCGTACTGCGCGCCGGGGTTGCCGAGCCCGACCACGAGCCAGGTGTTGTCGGCCACGGGGTCGTCCTTCCGGCGGGAGCGCAGCCGATCGAGGAGGCCCATGGGCGGCTCCTCTCGACGGCGCGGGGTTCGGGGGAAACGGGGCGGGGCCTGCGGCCCGCAGTCCGAGCGTACCCGGATGCGGCGCCGCAGGCCCCGTGCGCGATGGGCGCCGAGCGACTACTCGGCGGACTCGGCGGCAGCCTCCTCGGCGGCCTCCTCGCCCTCGGCCTCCTCGCCCTCGGCGGCCTCGGCGGCCTCAGCCTCTTCGCCCAGGTCGACCTTCTGCGGGACGTGGACGTTGACGACGAGCGTCTCGGCGTCGCTCACGAGGGTCGCGCCCTTCGGGAGCTCGACGGCGCCGGCCAGGATCTGGGTGCCCTCCTCGAGGCCCTCGATCTCGACGATGATCCGCTCGGGGATGTGGGTCGCCTCGACCTCGAGCAGCAGGGTCTTGGCGTCGAGGTCGGCGATGGTGCCGGCGAACGGCTCGCCCTCGAGGTGCACGGGCACCTCGACCTGGACCTTCTCGCCGCGCTTCACGACGATGAGGTCGAGGTGCTCGATGACCTGGTGCACCGGGTCCTTCTGCACGTCCTTGACGAGGGCGAGCTGGCTCTTGCCGGCGATCTGCAGGTCGAGCACGGCGTTCGCCTTGCGGATCAGCAGGCCGACCTGGTGGCCGGGGAGGGTGAGGTGCTGCGGCGCGGTGCCGTGCCCGTAGAGCACGGCCGGGATCTGGCCGGTGGCGCGGAGCTTGCGCGCCGCACCCTTGCCGAAGGTGTCGCGGGTGCCGGCTTCGACCTTGTTGTCTTCATCCATGGTGGTTCTCCTTGCGGGCTCGCGGGCCCAGATGGGGGTGTCTGTCGTCTCGACTCGAACGCGCGGCATGTGACATGCGCTGATGCGTGAGGAAACAGCCGTGAAGCCTGGTTCCACCGCGTCGATCACGGATGCCCCGCCTGCCGCTCTCGCGGACGACCGGGCCTCCCTCGCCGAAGTATGTCGATCGCCCGCGCCGCTGACGCGGGAGACCAAGGGGTGAGTCTACCAGCCCTGCCCGATGGCCGCGATCGCCCGTGAAACCACCTCGTCGACCGTTCCGACGTTCTCGACGCGGGCGCCGGCCTCGTCGGCCTCGATCGGCTCGAGGGCCTCGAGCTGGGAGGCGAGCAGCGACGCCGGCATGAAGTGACCGGGGCGCGATCCGAGCCGCCCGGCGAGCTCGCCCGTCGGCACGACGAGCTCGACGAACGTCGCATCGGGGCAGGCCTCGCGGATGACGTCGCGGTAGCGCCGTCGCAGGGCCGAGCACGCGATGACCCGGCCCGCGTCCCCGGCGGCGAGCGCCTCCCCCACGACCTGGAGCCACGGCGACCGGTCGGCGTCGTCGAGCGGCACGCCCGCGCGCATCTTCTCGACGTTGGCGGCCGGATGCAGGTCGTCGGCGTCGACGAACGCGAGGCCCGGGAACCGCGCCGCGAGGCGCTCCGCGAGCGCGGCGCCCACCAGGGACTTGCCGACGCCGCTCGGGCCCATGACGACGAGGCGGGGCGGCGAGGGCGGGGCGGTCATGCGTGGCAGGGTAGCCCAACGGCGGCGACGGGGCATCCGCCGCACCGCCCTCACCGCAACAGCGCGCAACGGTGAGCCCCGCTCACAGTACGCTGGAGGGCGACCCCCCGAACTCACGAGGAGAGCTTTCGTGCCTGCAAACGGATCAGCAAATATCGGCGTCGTCGGACTCGCGGTGATGGGGTCGAACCTCGCCCGCAACCTGGCCAGCCGTGCGGGCAACACCGTGGCGGTGTTCAACCGCTCCCCCGAGCGCACCCGCACGCTCACCTCCGAGCACCCCGAGGCCGACTTCGTCGCCTCCGAGGGCTACGACGAGTTCGTCGCCTCCCTCGCCACGCCGCGCACGGCGATCATCATGGTCCAGGCCGGCGCGGGCACCGACGCGGTCATCTCCGAGCTCGTGAAGCGCTTCGAGCCGGGCGACATCATCGTCGACGGCGGCAACGCGAACTTCCACGACACGATCCGCCGCGAGGCCGAGATCGCGCCGACCGGCATCCACTTCGTCGGCATGGGCGTCTCGGGCGGCGAGGAGGGCGCGCTGCACGGCCCGTCGCTCATGCCCGGCGGCACCGCGCAGGCTTACCAGACGCTCGGGCCGATCCTGCGGAGCATCGCCGCGGTCGCACCCGACGGCGAGCCCTGCGTCACGCACGTCGGCACCGACGGCGCCGGCCACTTCGTGAAGATGGTGCACAACGGCATCGAGTACGCCGACATGCAGCTCATCGCCGAGGCCTACGACCTCATCCGCACCGGCACCGGCAAGACCCCGGCCGAGATCGCCGACGTCTTCGCCGAGTGGAACACGGGCGAGCTCGAGAGCTACCTCATCGAGATCACGGCCGAGGTGCTGCGCCAGGTCGACGCCGAGACGGGCAAGCCGCTCGTCGACGTGATCCTCGACTCGGCCGGCGCCAAGGGCACCGGCGCGTGGACCGTGCAGAACGCGCTCGAGCTCGGCGTGCCCGAGTCGGGCATCGCCGAGGCCGTGTTCGCGCGCAGCCTCTCGTCGAAGCGCGCCCAGCGCGACGCCGCCGTCGACCTGCCGGGCCCCTCGACCGAGTGGACCGTCGACGACCCCGAGACCTTCATCGAGGACGTGCGCAAGGCGCTCTATGCGTCGAAGATCATCGCCTACTCGCAGGGCTTCGACGAGATCGTCGCGGGCGCCGAGCAGTTCGGCTGGGACATCCACAAGGGCGACATCGCGAAGATCTGGCGCGCCGGCTGCATCATCCGCGCCCGCTTCCTGAACCGCATCGCCGAGGCCTACGCCGACGACCCGTCGCTCGTCGCGCTCGTCGTGGCGCCGTACTTCCGCGACGCCGTCACGAGCGCGCAGGAGAGCTGGCGTCGCGTCGTCGCGACCGCCGCGCACGCGGGCATCCCGACGCCCGCGTTCTCGTCGTCGCTCGCCTACTACGACGCCCTGCGCGCGAAGCGCCTCCCCGCAGCGCTCATCCAGGCCCAGCGCGACTTCTTCGGCGCGCACACCTACCAGCGCATCGACAAGCCGGGCGTGTTCCACACGCTCTGGTCGGGCGACCGCTCGGAGATCGAGACGACGCCCTCGTCGCACTAGCGCCCGAGCCCGGTCGCACCCGGCCGAGGGTCCACGACGCCCTCCTCGCATTAGGCTTGATGCCCGAGGCGAGGAGGGCGTCGATGCGCGGACCGGCGTGGCAGCACGAGGGCGACGACCCCGACTACCGCTTCACGCTCGCGAACGAGCGCACGTTCCTCGCGTGGATCCGCACGGCTCTCGCGCTCCTCGCGGGCGGCGTGCTGCTGCACCAGTTCGCCGCGACGCTCGAGCCGCGCGTCGTGCTCGTCTCGGTGTCGGTGGCGCTCGGCCTCATCGCGTCCGTGCTCAGCGTCGTGTCCTACACGCGGTGGCGCGCGAACGAGATCGCGATCCGCCGCCGCCGCCCGCTCCCCTACAGCTGGGTCCTGCCGGCGCTCGCCGGGGCGTGCCTGCTCACCGCAGCCGTCCTGACCTTCCTCCTCCTGGTGTCCTGAACGGTGCTCCCGTGACCGCCTACCGCATCCCCGCCACCGGCGATCCCGGCCTGCAGCCCGAGCGCACGTCGCTCTCGTGGGTGCGCACGTCGCTGGCGATCGCCGTGAACGCGCTGCTCGCGCTGCGCGCGGGCCTCGTGGCGGGCGAGCCCGCGCTGCTGGCGGTCGGCGTGCTCCTGTTCGCGGCGGCCGGCGCCGCGGTCGTCGTCGGCGTCGTGCGCCGGCGGCAGCTCATGGGCGAGCTGCTCACGATCACGCCGCCGCGCGGCGTCCTCGTCGGCGTCGCGCTCATCACGCTGGTCGCGAGCGCGGCCGGCGTGGCGTCCATCCTCGTGGAGGGCCGGCCATGAGCGAACGCCATCCCGAGCTCGAGCCCGACCCGTTCGACGAGACCCCGATGCCGGGCGAGCGGCGGCGCAAGGTGCTGCGCGTCGCCGTCATCGTGGCCTTGGGCGCGATGGTGCTGCCGCTCGTGCTCTCGTCGGTCGCGGTGGCGCACTCGTCGGCCGAGCGCACGTGCGCCGTCGTCGTCGCCGCCTACGACACGGATGCCGCGGGCGGGCGCGTCTCGTTCGAGTTCTTCGGCCCGGGCGGCCCGGGCTGGCTCTGCTACGAGATCCGCGACGACGGGGGCAGCCGGCTCGTCGCCAACCTCGGCGTCATGCCGTCGGGGCCGCAGCCCGCCATCCCCGGCGTGCGGACGTAGGCTCAGTCGGCCGCGCGGCCGCCGTCGCGATCGTCGCGGTCGCCGTCACGGCGGTCGCCGTCGCCGTCACGGTCCTCGGCGAGGAACACGCGCTTGTACTTCCGCCCGTCGGGCAGCTCGATGGTCGTCGCCTCGAGCAGCCCGCGGCTCACCCGCTGGTAGATCGCCTGCGGCGTGAGGCCGAGGCGCTTCGCGGCATCCGACACCGAGAGCCCCGGCAGGTCGGTCGGCGCGCTCGACGGCCGGTCGCGTTTGCGACGGCGGCTCGACTCCTGCCGTTCGGCGATGGTGTCGTCGTCGCCCGCCCAGCGGTACTTCGCGGCCGAGGCGCTGAGGCCCGCCGCCTCCGCGACCTCGTCCCACGTCGCGCCACCGTCGAGCGCCTCGCGCACAGCCGTGAGCGCCGCCGGGTCGGCCTCGAGGGCGGCCGCGAGCACACGGATGCCCCGGAGCCGCTCGAGCGACGCGGCATCCGTTTCACCCGACGCAGCCGACTCGAGCTCGACGAGCCGCGCGAGCGCGCGCGCCGAGTCGCCCGAGAGGAACGCCACCGCGCTCAGCCCTCGAGCAGCCCGTTGCGCACCTGGCGGCGCAGGACCTTGCCGATGAGCGAGCGCGGCAGGTCGTCGGCCTGCACGACGCGCTTGGGCACCTTGTAGGGCGTCAGCCCGGCGCGCGCGAACTCCCGGATCGCGGCGGCGTCGAACGTCGCGCCGTCCTTCAGCACGACGACCGCGACCACCTGCTCGCCCGAGTGCTCGTCGGGCAGGCCGACCACGGCGCAGTCCTCGACGTCGGGGTGGGCGCGCACCGCCTCCTCGACCTCGCTCGGCGCGACGTTGAAGCCGCCCGTGATGATGAGCTCCTTGATGCGGTCGACCACGCGCACGAAGCCCTCGTCGTCGATCGCCACGATGTCGCCCGTGCGGAACCAGTCCGCGCCGCCGTCGTCGGCGGGCACGAAGACGGCCTCGGACTCCTCGGGCTTGCGCCAGTACCCCGAGAACACCTGCGGTCCGCGCACGATGAGCTCGCCCTCGGCGCCCGGCTCGCGGTCGCGGGTGGGCTCGTCGGGGTCGACGACGCGTACCTCGGTCGACGGCAGCGGCAGCCCCACCGTGCCCGCCTTGCGGTTGGGCGCGACGGGGTTGGCCATGAGCACTGGCGAGGTCTCCGAGAGCCCGTAGCCCTCGACGAGGTAGCCGCCCGTCGCGGCCTCCCACGGCTCGACGACGTCGGCCGACAACGGCATGGCGCCCGAGATGGCGATCTGGATGCCCTCGAGGGACACGGCCTCGGCCGCCGCGGCCTTCGTGAGCCGGTCATAGATCGGCGGCACGGCGGGGAGGAACGTGGGCGGATGCTTCTTCACGACCTTCAGCACGAGGTCGGCGTCGAACCGCGGGAACAGGACGAGCCGCGAGCCCATGCTCATCGCGAACGTCAGGCACAGCGTGAGGCCGTAGGCGTGGAACATCGGCAGCACGGCGTAGACGACCGACGTGCCGCGCTCGACCTGCGGCACCCACGCGCGCGCCTGCGCGGCGTTCGAGCCGAGATTCGCGTGCGTGAGCACCGCGCCCTTGGGGTAGCCGGTCGTGCCGCTCGTGTACTGGATGAGCGCGATGTCCGCGGCCTCGGGCCCGATGATGTGGGCGTCGACGGGGGCGGATGCCACGAGCTCCTGCCACGGCGTAGTGCCGCGCACCTTCGTGGTGAGCGCCGCCCGCGACTCCCGCGCCTTCGCGATGGGCAGCCGCAGCATCGCCCGCGTGAGGAATGGCATCGCCCGCGTCACGTCGACCGAGACGATCGACTGCACCGCGACATCGGGCGGGAAGTCCTGGATCGTGGCGACCACCTTGTCCCAGGCGATCACGACGCGCGCGCCGTGGTCCTCGAACTGGTGGCGCAGCTCCCGCGGCGTGTAGAGCGGGTTGTGCTCCACGACGATTCCGCCGAGGCGCAGCACCGCGTAGAAGGCGACGACGTGCTGCGGGCAGTTCGGCAGCACGATCGCGACCGGGTCGCCCTTCTGCACGCCCATCAGCCGCAGGCCCTCGGCCGCGCGCTCGATCTGGTCGCCGAGCTGGGAGTAGGTCGTCGTGGCGCCGAAGAACTCGAGCGCGACGTTGCCGCCGTACTGCTCCACCGAGCCGCGCACGAGGTCGTAGAGGGACCCCTCGAACGGATCGATGTCGTCGGGCACGCCGTTGGCGTAGCTGGCCAGCCAGGGACGCGGAGTCGAGATGGCCATCGTCGTCGTCCTAGGCCGCGCCGTCGAACATGCTCGTCACCGAGCCATCCTCGAACACCTCGTGGATCGCCCGGGCGAGCAGCGGTGCGATGGGGAGCACCGTGAGGCGGTCCCAGCGCTTCTCGGGCGGGATGGGGAGCGTGTCGGTGACGACGACGGCATCGATCGACTCGTTTTGCAGGATCTCCACCGCGGGGTTCGAGAAGACCGCATGCGTCGCGGCGACGACGACGCCGATCGCGCCGTTCGCCTTCAGCGCCTCCGCGGCCTTCACGATCGTGCGACCTGTGTCGATGAGGTCGTCGACGAGGAGGCACACGCGGCCCTCGACGGTTCCGACGATCTCGTGCACCGACACCTGGTTGGGCACCAGCGGGTCGCGGCGCTTGTGGATGATCGCGAGGGGCACGCCGAGCTTGTCGCTCCAGATGTCGGCGACGCGCACGCGGCCCATATCGGGCGAGACGACCGTGAGGGTCGAGGGGTCGAGCCGCGCCTTGAAGTGCTCCAGCAGCACGGGCATCGCGAAGAGGTGGTCGACGGGACCGTCGAAGAAGCCCTGGATCTGCGCCGCGTGCAGGTCGATCGACATGATGCGGTCGGCGCCGGCGGCCTTGTAGAGGTCGGCGACGAGTCGCGCCGAGATGGGCTCGCGGCCGCGGCCCTTCTTGTCCTGCCGGGCGTAGGGATAGAACGGCGAGACGACCGTGATGCGCTTGGCCGACGCGCGCTTCAGTGCGTCGATCATGATGAGCTGCTCCATCAGCCACTCGTTGATGGGCGACGTGTGCGACTGGATCACGAAGGCGTCGGTGCCGCGCACGCTCTCGTCGAACCGGGCGTAGATCTCCCCGTTGGCGAAGGTGCGCGCATCGGTGGGCATGAGCTCGGTGCCGAGCTCCTCCGCGATCTGCTCCGCGAGCTCGGGGTGGGCCCGTCCGGAGACGAGCACGAGGCGCTTCGATCCGGTGGTCTCGATTCCCGACATGTGGTGTGTGTCCTCTCCACCCGCGTGGGCCGTGCGTCAGTCGGTGGCTGCGTCGTCCGAAGCGGGGCCGGATGCCTCGTCGGCGGCCTCGGCGGCCTGTGCCGCCGCGGTGCCGGGCCGATGCTTCCTGACCCATCCCTCGATGTTGCGTTGCGGGGCCACGTTCACGGCCAGCGCCCCGGCCGGGATGTCCTTCCGGACGACCGTGCCGGCGCCCGTGTAGGCCCCATCGGCAATCCTAACGGGCGCGACGAAGACGCCGTGCGAGCCGGTGCGCACGTGCGAGCCCACCTCGGAGTGGTGCTTCCGCACGCCGTCGTAGTTGGCGAAGATCGAGCCCGCGCCGATGTTCGAGTGCACGCCGATCGTGGCGTCGCCGACGTAGGACAGGTGCGGCACCTTGCTGCCCTCGCCGATGGTCGCGTTCTTCGTCTCGACGAACGCGCCGATCTTGCCGTCGGCGCCGAGCACGGTGCCGGGCCGCAGGAACGAGAAGGGGCCGACGGATGCCCCGTCGCCGATGACCGACAACGTGGCATCCGTGCGCTTCACCTCGGCGCCCCGCCCGACCTCGCAGTCGACGAGCGTCGTGTCGGGGCCGATCACGGACCCGGTCGCGACGACCGTGGCGCCCTTGAGCTGCGTGCCGGGGCGGATCGTCACGTCGGGCTCGAGCTTCACGTCGAGGTCGATCCACGTGGTGGCCGGGTCCTCGATCGTGACGCCGGCGAGCTGCCAGCCGCGCACGATGAGCGCGTTGAGGCGCGCCGCGGTCTCGGACAGCTGCGCGCGGTCGTTGATGCCCGCGACGAGCCACGGCTCGGACACCGGCACCGCCTCGACCTCGGAGCCCGCCGAACGCAGCAGCTGGATCACGTCGGTGAGGTACTTCTCGCCCTGCGCGTTGTCGGTCGTGAGGTTCGCGAGCTGGTCGCGCAGCGCGCCCGCGCCGAACGCGTAGATGCCGGCGTTGATCTCGTCGATCGCCCGCTCGTCGTCGCTGGCGTCCTTCTGCTCCACGATGCGGTCGAACGCGCCGTGGTCGTCGCGCACGACGCGGCCGTACCCCGTGGGGTCGTCGTAGAACGCCGAGAGCACGGATGCCTGCGCGGCATGGCCGCGGTGACGCTCGAGGAAGGCGGCGAGCGTGTCGGCGTCGAGGAGCGGCACGTCGCCGTTGAGCACGAGCACCTCCCCCGCGAAGTCGTCGGGCAGGACCGCGACGGCCTGCTCGACGGCACGTCCGGTGCCGGGGATCTCGTCCTGGTCGACGACGACCGTGCCGGGCAGCGTCGCCTCGACGGCGGCGGCGACCTCGTCGCGCTCGTGGCGCACGACGGCGATGACGTGCGCGGCGTCGAGCGCCTGCGCCGTACGCAGCACGTGGGCTACGATCGGCGACCCTGCGAGCGGGTGCAGGAGCTTCGGGGTGGCGGATTTCATGCGGGTGCCCTGGCCGGCGGCGAGCACGATGATGGCGAGTTGCTGGTCCATGCTCCGCCACCAGGATTCGAACCTGGTCCTCACAGCTCCAAAGGCTGTCGTGCTGCCGTTACACCATGGCGGACTGCGCGGGAGTCGGGCCCTGCGCCGCCCACAAGTCTGCCATGGCGCGCGGGCGCGGCCCTGCGGCATCCGCTCGCCGTGGACTGCCGTGGACGCCGCCGCTCGGCGTCGGCCGCATCGCCGGCGGTGGGATGATGGCGGGATGACCGATGCTGACGAGGTCGACCGGATCGTGGGCGACTGGGAGCGCGAGCGTCCCGACCTCGACTTCGCGCCGTTGCAGGTGCTCTCGCGCGTGGCGCGGCTCTCGAAGCACCTCGACCGGGCGCGGCGGCAGGCGTTCGCGCGGTCGGAGCTCGAGGCATCCGAGTTCGACGTGCTCTCGGCCCTGCGGCGCGCGGGCACGCCCTACCGGCTCTCGCCGAAGCAGCTGCTGCAACAGACCCTCGTCTCGAGCGGGACGATGACGAACCGCATCGACCGGCTCGTGGAACGTGGGCTGGTGTCCCGCCAGACCGACCCGAACGACGGACGCGGCATCCTCGTCGAGATGAGCCCCGCCGGCCTCACCCGCGTCGACGCCGCGATCACGCGGCTCGTCGACGCCGAGTCCGAGCTGCTCGAGAGCCTGCCGGCCGCGGAGCAGAAGCGGCTCGCGGGCCTGCTGCGCAAGCTCAGCCTCGGGTTCGACTGAGCGCTGGCGTCACGCGAGCCGGACGGCCTTCTCGGTGAAGTAGGTCACTTCGCCGTCGACATCCTCGACGCCGAAGACGAACTTGCCCGAGGGTGTGGCCCGGACATCGACGACCGTGCCGCGTCCGCGGGCCGTGACCACATCGGCTCCCGGCGTGAAGATGGATTCGCTCATACGCCAGAGCATGCGGGAGACGGGCGGCGGTCCGCCTCCCCCGTGAGGTGGAGAATGCGTCCGCATCTCACTGATTTCCGCAGCTCACCGACTTCCGCATCTCACCGACCTTCCACCCCTCACCACCTTCCTCGTCTCACCGGCGGTCGACGACCGTGCTCGCTCGCACTGAGCTCCTCCGCACGTGAGCGGCCTCGGAAACGCACCCTTTTCGCGGTTCTTCGCGCAGTGTTCGCGCTGCGATCGATGCGGCCGCGACCACGAGTTCTCCACAAGCACTCGAACGTACGTTCGAATTTCAGTAGAATCGAAGCATGCCGATCGCGATCGCCGCCCCGCCGCAAACGGGCTCCGAGTCGTCCAATCGGTCGCCATTCGCGATCGCCCAAGACGGCCTCGCCGGGTTGGTCGACGCCGCGGTCCAGGCACGCCGGCTGGAAGCGATGCAGGCGGCGATGCGCGTCGACGTGATCAATCTCGCCGTCGACTACGCGATGCGCAGCGCCGATGCCTTCACCGCGCCATCCCTCTCGCCCGAGCGTCGGCGCGAGGTCGCCCGACGTGCCGTGATCGCCGAGCTCGCAACGGCGCTGCGAATTCCGGAGCGCACTATGACGCGACTCGTGTCGGAGTCGTGGACGCTCGCGAACCAGCTTCCCGTGACCCTCGCGGCCCTTCGCCTGGGCGACATCGATGAGTCGCACGCGCGCGTGGTCATCGACGAGACCGGGGATGTCGCAGATGGCTCGGTGCGAGCTCGCCTCGACCTCGAGCTCGTCGAGCGCGCTGCGACGATGACGGCTGCGAGCCTCCGTCGCGCCGCCCGACGCCTGCGCGAGACGCTGCAGGCGGAGTCGCTCGAGGAACGCCATGCACATGCGCTCGCCGAACGCCGCATCGAGCTCGAGCCCGCGCGCGACGGCATGGCCTGGCTGCACCTGCACCTCCCGGCGAGCGACGCGTTGCTGATCCGTAACCGGCTCGACCGGGTGGCCGCCGATGTGACCGGCGAGACAGGCGAGGTGTCGGCCGTGGCCGATGCTCGCACCCCCGATCAACTCCGTGCGGATGTCGCACGCGACCTCCTGCTGCATGGCGTCCCGCCGATCGGCGAGGCGTTCCACGTCGCCGCGGCGACGGTTCGACCGACGGTGCACGTGACCGTGCCGGTGCTCACGCTCCTCGGCCTCGACGACGCGCCCGCCGACCTCGAGGGCTACGGCCCGATCGACCCTGAGATGGCCCGCCGCCTCGCAGCGCAGGCGCCCTCCTTCACCCGCATCCTCACCCACCCGGTTTCGGGCACGGTGCTCGACGTCGACCGCACCACGTACCGCCCGCCCGCCGACCTCGCCCGTTGGCTGCGGGTTCGCGACGAGACCTGTCGGTTCCCAGGCTGCAACCGTCGCGCCGCTCGATGCGAGCTCGACCACACCGAAGGCTGGGCCGACCTCGGCAGCACGAGCTTCGACAACCTCGCGCACCTCTGCCCGTATCACCACCACCTGAAGCACGAGTCCTCCTGGTCGGTGCGACATCTCGAACACGGAACACTCGAGTGGCGCTCCCCGGCCGGTCGTCAGTACGTCACCGGGCCGTCGGTCCGGATCCCGGCGCGAGCTGCGCCCGATCCGACCCGAACGGAGCGCCCCGATCCGGTCGACCCGGCCCGTTCTCGGGGTGGGAGGCCTCCCAAGACCCCGCCGTTCTGAACTCCCGCACGCTCCTGAGCTCAGACGTCCTCCAGAGCGATCCACCGAACGCCGCCGTCGTGCAGGATCAGCTGCGCCCGCACCTCGACGCCGGCCGCGCGACAGGCTGCACCGAGCGCGCCGGCCCACTCCCGGTCGCCGGACGTGAGCTCGTCGCTCCCCGGGCGCTCCCAGACGAAGACGACCTTCGCCGCGCCGATCTCACCCACGATGCTCGCGAGCCGATTCGCCAGGGCTTCGGCCATGGTGCCCTCGGCGCCGCACGGTTCGTGCGGATCCACGGGGTAACCGGCCATGGGCATGAGCACCGGCCGCTGCACGTCCTGGTCGTCGAGGTACAGGGTCCACCACTGGCGGCGGACCGCACGGTCCAGCAGGTCGCCGACGCGCTGCCGGATGTCCTCGTCGGTGGGAATGGGCGGGTGCGTCCGGTCGGTGGTCGTGTCGAGTCGAGTCATGCCCCGAAGGTTCCACGGTCGCCGGCCGAGGCTGCGCTCAGGCGCGGTTCGGTGGAGCCAGCACTCGCGTCACGAGGTGTGGAGGACGACTCCTCACCGCCGCAGCACCTTGCGCGCCAACCAGTTGCCGAGGAACTGCACGCCCTGCACGAACACCACGATGAGCAGCACCGCGGCCCACGTGATCACCGGCTCGAACTGGCGGTAACCGTACACCTGCGCGAACGTGCCGAGTCCCCCGCCGCCGATGAGGCCGGCCACCGCGGTCATGTCCACGATCGCGACGAGCACGAACGTGTAGCCGAGGATGAGCGGCCCGAGCGCCTCGGGGATCACGACGGTCACGAGGATGCGGATCGGGCCCGCTCCCATCGAGCGCGCCGCCTCGATCACGCCCGGCGACACCGTGAGCAGGTTCTGCTCCACGATGCGCGCGATCGCGAACGACGCGGCGAGCGAGAGCGCGAAGATGAGCGCGTTGTTGCCGATGCCGGTGCCCACCACGACCCGCGAGAGCGGCTGCACCGCGGCGATGAAGATGATGAACGGGATCGGCCGGAAGAAGTTGATGACGACGTTGACCACGTTGTAGACGACGCGGTTCGACAGCAGGCTGCCGGGGCGGGTCGTGTAGAGGGCGACGCCGAGCAGGAGTCCCGCGATGCCGCCGAACAGCAGCGTGAGCCCCACCATGTAGAGGGTCTCGACGGCGGCGACCCAGAACTCGCCCTGAAGCTCGATCAGGCGATCCATCAGGCTGCCTCCGTCACGTCGACGCGCGAGCCGATACTCGCGAGCGCGGCGTCGATCGCGGCATCCGCGCCTCGGATCGCGAGCGTGAGATGCCCGAACGCGCGCCCCTGGATGTCGTTGATGCCGCCGTAGACGAGCTCGAACTCGAGGCCCGCGGCGCCGAGCTCGAGGAACACCGCCGCCTGCGACGCGTCGCCGTCGCGGAACGAGATCGTCACGATGCGACCCTCGTGCCGCTCGCGCAGCACGGCGAGCTCGGCCGGCGACGGGATGCCCTTCACGACCGTCGACACGAACCGCGCCGACGACGGGTTCTGCGGGTCGGAGAACACGTCGAACACGTCGCCGTGCTCGATCACCCGGCCGCCGTCCATGACCGCGACCTTCGTCGCGATCGACTGGATGACGTCCATCTCGTGCGTGATGACGATGATCGTCACGCCGAACTCGCGATTCACCCGCTTGAGGAGCTGCAGCACCTCGTGCGTCGTCTCGGGGTCGAGCGCGCTCGTGGCCTCGTCGGCGAGGAGCAGCCGCGGGGACGTGGCGAGGGCACGCGCGATGCCGACGCGCTGCTTCTGCCCGCCCGAGAGCTGGTCGGGATAGTTGCGCGCCTTGTCGGCGAGGCCGACGAAGTCGAGCAGTTCGGCGACCCTGGCGTCGACCTCGGACCTCGACGCACCCGCGACCTTGAGCGGGTAGGCGACGTTCTGCTGCACCGTCTTCGACCCGAACAGGTTGAACTGCTGGAAGATCATGCCGATGCCGAGTCGGATGCCGCGGAGCTCGCGCTCGGGCATCGTCGTCAGGTCGCGCCCGTCGACCGTGATCGAGCCCGACGTCGCGGGCTCGAGGGCGTTGACGAGGCGCACGAGCGTGGACTTGCCTGCGCCCGAGTAGCCGATGATGCCGTAGACGTCACCGGGCTCGATGTCGAGCGAGACGTCGTCGACGGCGACCACCGGGGCGCCGCCGCGCTCGGGCGAGGGGTAGCTCTTGGTCACGTTGGTGAGGCTCACGAGGGCCATGGATGCTCCTTCCGCACGCCGCGACGGGCGGTGGGCCGGATCGGCGCCCACCGCCCGCTCGTGGCGATCGATCGTGGATCGTGTGCGGCGTCAGCCCTTGGCGGACTTCGTGTCGGCCTCGACCTTGGCGAGCGAGTCCTCGAGGTCCTTCACCGGGGTGACGATCGGCACGCCCGTGCCGCCCGACGCGTCGACGAGCGCGCGCTGCACGTCGGGGTCGGTCTGGAAGATGTCGACGAGCTTCAGGTAGGTCTCGTTGTCCTTGTCCTCGGCGCGCGCCGCGAAGATGTTGACGTACGGCAGCGCGTTCGGGTCGCTCGGGTCGTCCTTCGCGATCGCGTCGTCGAACGTGAGACCGGTGTCCTCGACGAAGTCGTTGTTGATGATCGCCGCGGCGACGTCGGGCAGGGACGTCGGGGTGAGCGACGCCTCGAGCGCGGTGACCTCGACCTTCGACTTCGCCTCGTCGATGTCGGCGAGGTCGGAGAAGATCGTGCCGCCGCTCTTCAGCTCGATGAGGCCGGCCGACTGCAGCACGAGCAGCGCGCGGGCCTGGTTCGACGCGTCGTTCGGCACGGCGACCGTCTCGCCGGCGGGGATGTCCTTCACGGAGTCGTACTTCAGCGAGTACAGCCCCAGGGGGTAGATGGCCGTCGAGCCGATCGGGGCGAGGTCCTCGCCCGCCGACACGTTGTAGTCGGCCAGGTACACGATGTGCTGGAACTGGTTCAGGTCGAGCTCGCCCTCGGTGAGGGCGGGGTTCGGCTGCGCGTAGTCGGCGAAGTCGACGATCTCGATCTGGATGCCCTCGTCGGCGGCGGCCTCCTCGAAGGCGGCCCACTGCGGGTCGCCCTTCCCGACGACGCCGATCTTCACGACGTCGTCGGCCGTCTCCCCGGCCGCGGGCGTGGCGCAGGCGGCGAGGCCGGCGATGAGGGGCAGGGCCGCGAGGGCGCCGAGGATCTTGGTGCTGGTGCGTGACATTCCGGTGGACTCCCTTTCGCATGGGCGCGCGCGTCCAGGGTGCTGGTGTGCAGTGGAGCAGGCATGGCTCCGCCACGGTCGGTGAACGGTGGGGGCTTCGATGCCGCGAACGCGCGCGCACCTCCACGTTAGGCGAAGGATCTTCGGCCTCACGCCAGCGGGGTCACGATCGGTCACAGTTCCTGCGGATGTGAAGCTGTGTTACGACGGATGCTGCGACACAACCGAACACCGTTCGTCCGCGTCGTGCTAGCGGGCGACGTTCTTGGCGGGCTCGAGCTCAGCCCTCGAGCGCCTCCGACACCTCGAGCCAGCGCGTCTCGAGCTCCGCCACGGATGCCTCGAGCCCCGCGAGCTCGTCGCCGAGCGTCCCCAGTCCCACGTAGTCGCTCTGGTCGTGGCGGGCGAGGCGCTCGTGCTGCTCCGCGATCTGCGACTGCAGCTTCTCGAGCCGGCGGTCGATCGAGGACAGCTCCTTCTCGGCCGCGCGGCGCTCGGCGCCGGCGAGCGCGGGTGTTGCGGTGACCGGTGGTCGAGGAGCGCCCGGCGAAGCCGGCCGCGTATCGAGGCCGGAGTTCCCGACGGGTCTCGATACGCCGCCTTCGGTGGCTACTCGACCAGCGGAGGGACCACCGGATGGGGCGAGCTGCGCCTGCCGCCGCAGCTCGAGGTACTGGTCGACGCCGCGCGGGAGGTCGCGCAGGTGGCCGTCGAGGATCGCGAACTGCCGATCGGTGACGCGCTCGATGAGGTACCGGTCGTGGCTCACGACGAGCAGCGTGCCCGGCCAGGAGTCGAGCAGGTCCTCGATCGCCGCGAGCATGTCGGTGTCGAGGTCGTTCGTGGGCTCGTCGAGGATGAGCACGTTCGGCTCGGCGAGCAGGATCAGCAGCAGCTGCAGTCGTCGCTTCTGGCCGCCCGACAGGTTCTTCACGGGCGTCGAGAGCTGCGCGTTCGTGAACCCGAGCCGCTCGAGCAGCTGGCCCGGCGTGAGTTCGACCGCCTTCGAGCCCTCGCCGATCTTGTAGGCGGTGCGCTGCTCCGCGACGACGGCGCTCACGCGCTGCTCGCTCCACTCCGCGAGCTCGGCGAGCTCCTGGCTCAGCGTCGCGATCTTCACGGTCTTCCCGCGCTTCACCCGTCCGGTCGTCGGCTCGACCGCACCGGTGACGAGTCCGAGCAGCGTCGACTTGCCCGCGCCGTTCACGCCGAGGATGCCGGTGCGCTCCCCCGGCGCGATGCGCCACTCGACGTCGTGCAGCACGGTCTTCGTGTCGGGCGCCTCGGGCGCGGCATCCGCCACCGGATAGACGACGGACACGTCGAGCAGGTCGACGACGTCCTTGCCGAGGCGCGACACCGCGAGCCGGTTGAGCTCGATCGCGTTGCGCGCGGGCGGCTCGTTCTCGATGAGCTGGTTCGCCGCCTCGATGCGGAACTTCGGCTTCGAGGTGCGCGCCGGCGCGCCGCGGCGCAGCCAGGCGAGCTCCTTGCGCATGAGGTTCTGCCGCTTGGCCTCGGATGCCGCGGCCATCCGGTCGCGCTCCACGCGCTGCAGCACGTACGCGGCGTAGCCGCCCTCGAACGGCTCGACGATGCCGTCGTGCACCTCCCACGTGGCGGTGCACACCTCGTCGAGGAACCAGCGGTCGTGCGTCACGACGACGAGCGCACCGGCATCCGTCGCCCATCGGGCCTTCAGGTGCTGCGCGAGCCAGGCGATGCCCTCGACGTCGAGGTGGTTCGTGGGCTCGTCGAGGAACACGACGTCCCAGTCGCCGATGAGCAGGGCCGCGAGCGCGACGCGCCGGCGCTGGCCGCCCGAGAGGCTCGAGACCTGCGCCTGCCACGGGACGTCGGCGAGCAGGCCGCCGATCACGTCGCGCACCTTCGCGTCGCCCGCCCACACGTGCTCCTCGATGCCGCCCACGACGGCCTCCGCGACCGTGTGGCCCGGGTCGACCGCGTCGGCCTGGTCGAGCATCCCGATCCGGATGCCGCGGCGGTGCGTGACCCGCCCGCCGTCGGGCTCGAGCCGCGTCGCCAGCAGCTTCAGCAGGGTCGACTTGCCGTCGCCGTTGCGGCCGACGACGCCGATGCGGTCGCCCTCGTCGATGCCGAGGGTGACCTCGTCGAAGACCGTGCGCGTCGGGAACTCGAGGTGCAGGCGCTCAGCGCCGAGGAGGTGTGCCATGTCCCGACGAGCCTACGCGTGCACGATGCGGGCGCCGTAGACGGGCCCGTGCACGTGCACCGCGTTGAGGCGCGCGGCCGAGAGCGCGACCTGGAGCTCGAGGGCCGTGTCGGCGTCCTCGGCGAGGAACGCGACCGTGGGACCCGAGCCCGAGACGAGTCCTGCGATCGCGCCGTGCGTCTCGCCGAGCTCGAGGATGCCGCCGAGTCCCGGCGCGAGCCCGAGCGCGGCGGCCTGCAGGTCGTTGTGCAGCGCGTCGGCGAGCAGGTGCGCGTCGCCGGCCCGAAGCGCCTGCAGCACGGCCGTGTCGACCGTCGGCGACGACGTGGGCGCGTTCAGGAGCGGATCGGTCTCGCGGCGGCGGTCGAGCTCCCGGTAGACGCCGGGCGTCGAGAGCCCGAACTCCGCGACCGCGAGCACCCAGTGGAACGATCCGGTGGCGAGCGCCGGGCTGAGCCGGTCGCCGCGTCCCGTGCCGATCGCGGTACCGCCCGTGAGGGCGAAGGGCACGTCGGCGCCGAGCTTCGCCGCGAGCGCGTGCAGCTCGTCCTTCGAGAGCGCGGTGCCCCACATCGCGTCGCAGGCGACGAGGGTCGCCGCGGCATCCGCCGACCCGCCGCCCATGCCGCCCGCGATGGGCACGTGCTTCTCGATCTCGAGGTGCACGCCGCCGGGCACGCCGGCGGTGCGCGCGAGCAGCTTCGCTGCCTTGATCGCGAGGTTCGAGGCATCCGTCGGCAGGCTCGACGTGTCGATGCTGCCGCCGAACGTGACGCTGAACTCGTCGTCGGGCCAGGCCTTCACGTCCTCGTAGAGCGAGACGGCCTGGTACGCGGTGGCGACGTCGTGGTAGCCGTCGGGCTGCACCTCGCCCACCCGCATGAAGAGGTTGACCTTGCCGGGCGCCCGGACGTGCACTGCCTCGTCGGTCGCCGCGATCGTCATGAAGCCACGCTATCCCACGGCCTCGGCGCCGAGGCGGGCTCGTGCAGCGGGTCAGCCGACCGATCGCAGGTACTCGCGCATGCGGTCCTTGACCTCGGCGAGCCGCGTCTCGTCGGGCATCCGGCCCCATGTGAGGCCGATCGACGAGCGACCGCCGGCGACCGGGCTGACCGTCGCGAGCACGTACTCGCCGCCCTCGAGCGGGAACCGGGCCGTCGGATGCTTCGCGGTGAGGTTGAGCGCGAGCGGATCCACGTCGAGCCGGAGCGTCACCACCGCGGCGAGCGCCCGCAGCGCGTCGGTCGGCGCGAGGTCGACCCTGCGGCTCACGCTCGCCTCGAACGTGCCGTCCTGCCGTTGGCCCGGTCGGCGGATGCCGCGTGCCTGCTCGTACCCGACCGTGACGCCCTGCGCCCACCAGCCGTCGACGCCGTGCTCCCGCACGAGCCAGGTCGCGACCTCCCGGTGCGTCCACGTCGCGGCACCCGCCTCGTCGAGGAGCGCGAACCACTCGGCGCGATCCCGGCCCGTCGCCGCGCGCACGGCGTCGTCGCCGACGCCCTCGGCGTTGCTGCCCACCGGCGTGCTCATGGCTCAACGGTAGTGCGGTCGCTCGAGGCGCGGAAGGCGCTCGCAGCGGCATCCGACCGACGCGCCGGCGTCAGGCTCGCGCCGTCTCCGACGCCCGGGCGATCGCGAGGAAGTCCTCGACGCGCAGCTGCTCGCCGCGGGTCTGCGGGTCGACACCGGCCCGCTCCAGCGCCGCCGCGGCGGCCGCCGAGGAACCGCCGAGCACACTCGAGAGCGCCTGCCGGAGCATCTTGCGGCGCTGCTGGAAGGCCGCGTCGACGAGCGCGAACGTCGCGCGCCGCTCCGCCTCGGTGCCGGGCTCCTCGTCGCGCTCGAAGCCGACGAGCACCGAGTCCACGTTCGGCACGGGCCAGAACACCATGCGGGACACCTGTCCGGCGAGGCGCCAATCGCCGTACCACGCGGCCTTGACGCTCGGCGCGCCGTAGACCTTCGATCCGGGGTCGGCCGCGAGGCGCTGACCGACCTCGGCCTGCACCATCACGATGCCGGCCCGCAGCGACGGGAAGTGCTCGAGCAGGTGCAGCAGCACGGGCACCGAGACGTTGTAGGGCAGGTTGGCCACGAGCCGCACCGGCTCGCCCGGCAGCTCCGTGACCCGCAGCGCGTCGTCGTGCACGACCGTCAGCGAGCGCCCCGGCTGCATGATGCTCACGGTGTGCGGCAGCTGCTCGGCGAGGCGCCGGTCGATCTCGACGGCGACGACGGATGCCCCGGCCTCGAGCAGCCCGAGCGTGAGCGACCCGAGGCCCGGTCCGATCTCGAGCACCGTCTCGCCGGGCTGCACGCCCGCGGTCTGCACGATGCGGCGGACGGTGTTGCCGTCGTGCACGAAGTTCTGGCCGAGCTTCTTCGTCGGCGTCACGTCGAGGAGCTCGGCGAGGTCGCGGATCTCCGCAGGACCGAGCAGGCGCGGAGCCGGCTCGTCGCCGTCCGCCGCATGGCGATGGGCGTTCACGCCCTGGTCTCCCCCATGGGCACATCATCCCACGAGCCGTACACGCGCTCGGTATTTGCGGCGACCCGCGCGCAGAGCTCGTCGAGGTCGGCGCCGAGCACCTCGGCCATGAACCGCATCGTGTGCGGCACCAGGTAGGGCGCGTTCGGACGCCCGCGCAGCGGCACGGGCGTGAGGTACGGGGCATCCGTCTCGACGAGGATGCGGTCGAGCGGCGCGACCCGCAGCGCCTCGCGCAGGTTCTCTGCGTTCTTGAAGGTCACGTTGCCGGCGAAGGAGAGGTACCAGCCGGCGTCGGCCGCGGTCGTCGCGAGCTCCTCGCCGCCCGAGAAGCAGTGGAACACCGTGCGCTCGGGGGCGCCGACGCGCCGGAGGGTCTCGAGCACCTCGTCATGCGCGTCGCGGTCGTGGATCTGCAGCGCGACGCCGTGCCGCTTCGCGATGTCGATGTGCGCCTCGAACGAGCGGAACTGGGCGCCGCGGCCGCCCTCGCCCGTGCGGTAGAAGTCGAGCCCGGTCTCGCCGACGGCGCGCACGCGCGGACGCGCGGCGAGCTCGTCGATCACCGCGAGCGCATCGTCGAGCGTGCCGGCCGCCTCGAGCTCGGGCGCCTCGTTCGGGTGCAGGGCCACGGCCGCGAGCAGGCGCGGCTCGCGCTCGGCGAGGTCGGCCGACCAGCGGCTCGTCGCGACATCCGTGCCCACCTGCACGGCGCCCACGACGCCGACGGATGCCGCGCGCTCGAGGTGCTCGTGGACCGACATGCCCACGGTCCCTGAGCCCGCGGTCCCTGAGCCTGTCGAAGGGGGGCCGTCGGCGACCTCGAGGTGCGTGTGGTTGTCGTAGACGCCGACGGCGAGCGGCTCGGGCGGCGGCGGGTACGCCCTGGCCCCTGAGCCCGTCGAAGGGTCGGAGCGGGTGCGGAGGTGGTCAGTCATCGCGCTTCGAGGATCCCGGTGGTCGAGTCGGCAGCGAAGCAGCCGTATCGAGACCTTGCGTGCCGCGTCTCGATACGCGTCGCGCACCGCGCGGCGCTCCTCGACGAGCGGAGCACGTCACTCGGCGACCTCGACGCGCGGGAACAGCGCCTGGAGCGGCCACACGCGCTCGCCGACGGTCCACTCGTTCGCGCGGTCGATGCGCTGCTCCTGCACGGTGCCGGGCGCGCCGAGCGCCGTCCACAGCTTCGCGGTCGCCTCCGGGAGCACGGGCGAGAGCAGCACCGCGAGCGTGCCGAGGCCGTGGTACGCGGTGGCGAGCACGGTCTCGAGGCGGGCGCGCTGGTGCGGGTCCTTCGCGAGCGTCCACGGCTCCTCGACGGTCAGGTAGCCGTTGAGGGCGTCGACGAGCTCCCACGCGGCGGCGATCGCCTCGTGGATCGCGAGCCGGTTCACGGCCGACCACGAGGCATCCGTCGCCCGCTGCTCGATGGCCGCGATCTCGTGATCGGCGGCCGAGAGCTCGGCTGCCGTGGGCACGACGCCGTCGCAGTAGCGCGTGATCATGGCGACGACGCGCGACGCGAGGTTGCCGAAGCCGTTGGCGAGCTCCGCCTGGTAGCGCGCGGCGAGGTCCTCCCACGAGAACGAGCCGTCCTGTCCGAAGTGGATCGCGGAGAGGAAGTAGAACCGGAACGCGTCGGAGCCGAACGTCTCGGTGATCTGCGACGGCGCGATGCCCGTGAGCTTGGACTTCGACATCTTCTCGCCGCCGACGAGGAGCCAGCCGTGGCCGAACACGCCGCGGGGCACCTCGAGGCCGGCCGCCATGAGCATGGCCGGCCAGATCACCGCGTGGAACCGCAGGATGTCCTTCCCGACGATGTGCTGGGCGGGCCAGCGGCGCGCGAACTCCGCCTCGTCCTGCCCGTAGCCGACCGCGGTGACGTAGTTGAGCAGCGCGTCGAACCACACGTAGACGACGTGCGTGTCGTCCCACGGGACCTTCACGCCCCAGTCGAACGTCGAGCGCGAGATCGAGAGGTCGGCGAGGCCCTGACGCACGAACGAGACGACCTCGTTGCGCGCCGACTCGGGCTGCACGAAGTCGGGCTGCTCCTCGTAGAGCGCGAGCAGCTTGTCGGCGAAGGCGGACATCCGGAAGAAGTAGTTCTTCTCGTGCAGCAGCTCGACGGGCTTCGAGTGGATGGCGCAGACGAGCTGGCCCTCGTACTCGCCCGTGCCCTCGACGAGCTCGGACTGCTGCTTGTACTCCTCGCAGCCGACGCAGTAGTAGCCCTCGTACTCGCCCGTGTAGATGTGGCCCTCGTCGTAGAGCCTCTGCAGGAAGCGCTGCACGTTGACCTCGTGCCGCTCGTCGGTCGTGCGGATGAAGTCGTCGTTCGCGATGTCGATGGTCTCGAGCAGCGGCTTCCACGCCTCGTCGACGAGGCGGTCGGCCCACTCTTTCGGCGTCACGCCGTTGGCCGTCGCGGTGCGGAGGATCTTCTGGCCGTGCTCGTCGGTGCCCGTGAGCGACCACGTGTCCTCGCCGGCCTGGCGGTGCCAGCGCGCCAGCACGTCGGCCGCCACCTCCGTGTACGCGTGCCCGATGTGGGGCACGTCGTTCACGTAGAAGATGGGCGTGGTGATGTAGAACGAGGAGGCGTCGGCCATGCGCTCAATCCTATGGGCGCGCGGATGCCACCAGCGCCGGGTTACGCCCCGGGCGGACTCGCCCGCGGTGCCGCCCCGCTGCTGGGCGCGCGGCGCGTTCGGCCCCTCCGCTCACGCGTTCCTGGCGCGCTCCTCCCGGTGCCGGCGCCGGACGCTGCCGTCGCCCACGGCGGGCGGCACGGCCTCCTCCACGTCCATGTGCGCGTGCGGGGTGAGCACGCCGAGGGTCACGTCCTGCTCCTTGAGCTCGGGCTCCTGCACGCGCTGCCCGGCGTAGCCGACGACCCGGAGGCCGAGCACGATCTTGCCGGGCGCCTCGCGCTTCTCGAGCGCGCGGTACGCGTCGGCGACGGCGTCGAGCGGGAACACGTCGGCGATGGGCAGGCGGATGCGTCGTGCCGCCGCGAGCGCGGCGACCCGCCCGAGGGCGACCACGTCGCCCGGTGAGACGTGCATGACGCCGTGCTCGTCGACGGCGTCCCAGTCGAGCACCGTCAGCACGCGCGACGGGTGGACGCCGAGCTCCCGTGCGGCGGCGGTCTGCCCGCCGAGGAAGTCGAGGAACGCGGTCACGGGTCCGGGCGTCAGCAGGCGCACCCGCTCGGCGAGGCCCTCGCCGTAGCCGGTCGGGATGATGCCGAACTGGCGGAGGAAGTCGAAGCGGGTCTCGACGCTCGTGCCCACCACGGTGGCGCCGCGCATGCGGGCGAACTGGGCCGCGAGGCATCCGACGCCGCCGGCCGCCGCGGTCACGACCACCGTGTCGCTCGGGCCGAGCTGCAGGCCCTCGACGGCGCTCCACGCCATCGTGCCCGCGGTGTACAGCGACCCCGCCACCTCCCACGAGAGCGCGGGCGGACGCGGCATGAGGTTGCCCTCGGGCACGACGACGTGCGTCGCCTGCGCGCCGTGCGAGACGAAGCCCATGACCTCGTCGCCCCGCGAGAATCGCTCGGCGCCGGGCCCCGTCGAGATCACCACGCCGGCGAGGTCGCGTCCCTCGGTCGCCGGGAGCTCGACCGGCCAGCGCTCGGGGTGGTCGCCGCGACGGATCGCGCTCTCGACGGGGTTCAAGCCCGTCGCGAACACCTCGACGAGCACCTCGCCCGGCCCCGCTTCGGGCGTCGGCATCTCGACGACCTCCAGCACTTCAGGGCCCCCGAATGCTGCGAACCTCACTGCGTGCGCCATGTGGCACCTCCACCGTTGTGCGGTACTGCCATTGTCCCCCTGATGGGGGGACAGCGGTGGAACATTCAGGGAGCGTCCAGATGCGGTTCAGCCCCTGGTTGAACGTCGTGCGGGTGCGCATCGGCGCGCGCCGGTGCTCAGTCGAGCCCGGCGACGCCCGCAGCGCGCTACTTACGGGCCGCGAGCGCCGCCTCGTACAGGTCCCGCTTGCCGAGCCCGCTCTCGGCGGCCACGAGCGCCGCGGCGTCCTTCAGGCGGGTGCCGGATGCCGCGAGCTCGAGCACGCGGTCGAGGGCCCCCGCGGCATCCGCCGGCCCCTCGGGCGCGCCGCCGACGACGATGCAGATCTCGCCCCGCACGCCGTCGGCGGCCCATGCGGCGAGCTCGCCGAGGCCGCCGCGGCGGACCTCCTCGTGCAGCTTGGTGAGCTCCCGGCACACCGCGGCCGGGCGATCGGCGCCGAACGCGTCGGCGAGCGCCTCGAGGCTCACGGCCAGGCGCGACGGCCCCTCGAAGAACACGAGCGTGCGGCGGTCGCCCGCGAGCTCCGCGAGGCGGCGCGCGCGGTCGCCCGCCTTGCGCGGCAGGAACCCCTCGAACGCGAACCGGTCGGTCGGCAGGCCCGAGACGGCGAGCGCGGTGATCACGGCCGACGGACCGGGGATCGCGGTCACCTCGACGTCCCCGGCGACCGCGGCCTGCACGAGCGGGAAGCCCGGGTCGGAGACGGTCGGCATGCCCGCGTCGGAGAGCACGAGCAGATCCTGATCGCGCGCGAGCTCGACGAGGTCGGCGGCCTTCTGCCGCTCGTTGTGCTCGTGCAGCGCGATCAGGCGCGGCCGGTTGGCGATGCCGAGCCCGGCGAGCAGTCGCTGCGTCACGCGGGTGTCCTCGGATGCCACGACGGCGGCCTGCTCGAGCGCCTCGCGGAGGCGCGCCGACGCGTCGCCGAGGTTGCCGATGGGCGTCGCCGCGAGGATGATCATGCCCCCAGTGTCCCCCATGCCCGTCCCCGAGGGTGGAGGGCACGGTTCGCGCGATTACTCTGGGGCGCATGGGTGTTGAGACCGGCGCCGCCGACGCGCGCGAATCGCGTGCAGGCGACGACCCGGCGGAGCATCCCGAGGGCGCGGCAGAGACCGACGCCTCCGGCGACGACAC
Source organism: Agromyces sp. NPDC057865 (assembly GCF_042796995.1). NCBI lineage: Bacteria > Bacillati > Actinomycetota > Actinomycetes > Micrococcales > Microbacteriaceae > Agromyces > Agromyces sp. NPDC057865. The sequence continues at coordinate 63,684 of NZ_JBHVMJ010000005.1, forward strand.
GCCCCCTGCACCGACCGCGCCCGACGCCGAGGGCGCCGGCACCCCCGCCCACGCCGCCGCCGACGTCGAACGCGGCACGCCGCTCGACCGGTGGTGGGGTCGCGTGCTCTCGACGCCGCGACGCCGCACCCTCTGGTACTGGGGCGGGCCGATCCTCGTCACGCTGCTCGCCGCCGTGCTGCGGTTCTGGAACCTCGGGCACCCGCAGGCGATCGTGTTCGACGAGACGTACTACGTGAAGGACGCGTGGACGCTGCTCCACAACGGCTACGAGTCGGCCTGGCCCGAGAACGCCGACGCGGACTTCGCCCGCGGCGACACCGACATCTTCACGACGGACCCGGCCTACGTGGTGCATCCGCCGCTCGGCAAGTGGATGATCTCGCTCGGCATGGCCGTCTTCGGCGCCGACAGCGCGTTCTGGTGGCGGGCGACCACGGCGCTCGCGGGCACCGCCGCGGTGTTCATCCTGGCGATGGTCGCGCGACGGCTCTGGCCGTCGACGATCGTCGCGGTGATCGCGGCGTTCCTGCTCGCGATCGACGGCAACGCCATCGTGATGTCGCGCGTGGCGCTGCTCGACAACTGGATCATGCTGTTCGCGCTGCTCGGCTTCTGGTTCGTGCTGCTCGATCGCGAGTACGCCGCGCGGGAGCTCGCCCGGCGGCTGGAGGATGCCCGCGCGCAGGGGCGCGATCCGCACTACGGGCCCGCGCTCTGGGCGCGGCCGTGGGTGGTCGCGGCGGGCGTCGCGTTCGGCGCGGCGTGCGCCGTGAAGTGGTCGGGCGCGTGGTTCCTCGCCGCGTTCGGGCTCTACCTCATCGTCGTCGACGCCCTCGCGCGCCGGCGCTCGGGCGTGCCGTTCTGGCTCACGGGCGCGGTGCTGAAGCAGGGGCCGGTGACGTTCCTGCTGATGGTGCCGGTCGCCCTCGCCGTGTACCTCGCGTCGTGGACGGGCTGGCTCACGACCGACGGCGGCTACTACCGGCACTGGGCCGACGAGCCCGAGAACGCGGCCACCGGCTGGCTCGCCTGGGTGCCGCACGCGCTGCAGAGCCTGTGGCACTACCACCAGTCCGCGTACACGTACCACATCGGCGTGCACGCCACGCATCCGTCGCAGGCGAACCCGCTGACCTGGCTCATCATGGTCAAGCCCACGAACATGTACTTCTCGGCGACCGACGACGGGTCGGGCGGATGCGGCGCCGCGACCTGCTGGGAGTCGATCATCGGCATCGGCAACCCGCTCATCTGGTGGGCGGCCGCGCTCGCGTGCCTCTACCTCCTGTACCGGCTGGTGCGCTACCGGGAGTGGCAGGTCGGCCTCGTCCTGCTCGGCCTCGCGGCGGGGTACCTGCCGTGGCTCGCCTACCTCGACCGCACGGTGTTCCAGTTCTACTCGATCGCGTTCCAGCCCTACACGATGCTGGCGCTCACGGCCGTGCTCATGATCATCCTCGGCCGACGCGACGACGTGCGATGGCGCCGAGAACGCGGGATCGCCATCGTGGCGATCTTCCTCGGCTTCGCCCTGCTCATCTCGGCGTTCTACTACCCGATCTGGACCGCCGTGCCGGTCACGCCCGAGTTCCGGCAGCTCCACTTCTGGACGCCCGCCTGGGCGACGTGAGCCCGGTGCGCGAACGGATGCCGGGACTCGCCGTCGCGGCATCCGCGGCGCTCGTGGCGTGGCTCGTGCACCTCGCCGTGCCGGCCGTGCCGATCCTCACGGCCGCGGTGGCACTCGGGATCGTGGTCGGCCAGGTGCCCGCGCTGCAGCCCGCGCTCGCCGGCCGCCTCGCGCCGGGGATGCAGCTCGCCGCGCGCCGCCTGCTCCGCCTCGGCATCGTCCTGCTCGGCCTGAAGCTCAGCCTCGTCGACATCGCCGGCCTCGGCTGGATCACCATCCTGACGACGATCGCGGTCGTCGTGCTGACGTTCGCCGGCACGATCGGGCTCGGCCGGGCGCTCGGGCTGCCCGGCCACCAGCCGGTGCTCGTGGCGAGCGGGTTCGCGATCTGCGGCGCCTCCGCGATCGGCGCGATGGGCGCGACCGTGCGCGCCCGCGACGAGGAGCAGGCCGTGCCCGTTGCGCTCGTGACGCTGTGCGGCACGCTCGCGATCGCCGTGCTGCCCGCACTGTGGCATCCGCTCGGGCTCTCGGCGACGGGATTCGGGCACTGGGTCGGCGCGGGCGTGCACGACGTCGGGCAGGTCGTGGCGACGGCGCAGCTCGCCGGGCCGGCGGCGCTCGCGGTCGCGGTCGTCGTGAAGCTCACGCGCGTGCTCATGCTGGCGCCGATGGTCGCGATCACCGCCGCGGTCGAGCGGCGACGCGCGATCGAGCCGACCGGCCCGCGCCCGCCGATCGTGCCGCTGTTCATCGCCGCCTTCCTCGCGGCGGTGCTGCTCAACTCGTTCGTGCCGCTGCCCGAGTGGCTGCTCGCGGGCGCCGACGTCGCGCAGACCGCGCTGCTCGCGACGGCGCTGTTCGCGCTCGGGGCGTCGATCCGCGTGGTCGAGCTCGTGCGCACCGGATGGCGCGCCCTCGTGGTCGGCCTCACCTCGTGGGTGCTCGTCGCGGCGCTCGCCTACGGCGCGGTGCTGCTGGGCTGAGCGGCGCGGGGACGACCAGCGTTCGCGCCGCTCAGCGCACGGCGAACACGAGCTTGCCGCGCACGTCGCCGGCCTCGAACCGGGCGACGGCCTCGGCCGCCCGCTCGAGCGGGAACACCGCGTCGACGACCGGCCGCACCTCGCCCGCGTCGATGCGCCGGGTGAGCTCGGCGAGGTCGTCGCCGTCACGCTTCGCCGCAAGGGTGCGCAGGTGCTGCGGCACGAACGGCGAGGTGAAGGATGCCGCGGCGATGCGCCAGAGCGGCCCGAACACGCGGCCGCCGCGGCCCGAGGACAGCACGAGCGTGCCACCGCGTCGCAGCGCCCGGCGCGTGCGGCCGAGGGAGTGGTCGGCGACGAGGTCGAACACGACGTCGTAGCGGCCCTCGTGCACGGTGAAGTCCTCGGCGGTGTGGTCGATGACGTGGTCGGCGCCGATGGCGCGGACGTGGTCGGCCTTGGCGCCGCGGCAGACGCCCGTGACCTCGGCGCCCATCGCCTTGGCCAGCTGCACGACGAAGCCGCCGACTCCGCCCGACGCCCCGTTCACGAGCACGTGCTGCGCGGGACGGACCCCCGCGAGCCGCAGTCCCTGCAGCGCGGTCGTGCCCGACACCGGCACCGCGGCGGCGTGCACCGCGTCGATCGACGAGGGCCGCTTCGCCACGAACCGCTCGGGCACCGTGACGAGCTCGGCCCAGCCGCCCTGGTCGGACTCCGCGTACACGCGGTCGCCGACGCGGAACCGTTTGGCCGCCGATCCGACCGCGACGACCTCCCCCGCGACGTCGCGGCCGGGCACCGGCCGCCTCGGACGCGAGAGCCCGAACGCGAGCCGCACCATGCGCGGCTCGCCGTGCACGAGGAACACGTCGCCCGCGCTCACGGCGACCGCGTCGACGCGGATGAGCACCTCGTCGGCGGCCGGCTCGGGAGTTTCGACCTCGGCGAGCTCGAGCACCTCGGGTCCGCCGTAGCGGTGCTGCACCACGGCCCTCACGCGGGGGCGCCGTTCGCCTCGCGCGAATCATCGGCCGTTGCCGCGTCGGCGGCCGACGCGTCGGCCGGCCCCGCGGCATCCGTGATCGCGATCACGACACTGCCCACCTTGTGCCCGCCCTCGACGCGGCGGTGCGCGGCGACGAGCTCGTCGAGCGGCAGGATCCGGTCGACGACCGGCACGAACGCGCCCGACTCCACGAGGGCGGCGAGCTGCTCGAGCTCGACGCCCTTCGTGCGGGAGTCGCGCAGGCCGGTGAACGCGATGGCCGCGCGCCGCCCGCCCCGGAAGAGGCGGGTCCACGGTGTCTGCAGCATGATCGCCCCGGTCGGCACGGTCGTGAGGTAGATGCCGTGTGCCGTGAGCGCGCGGCGGCAGGCGCCGAACGAGCGCTTGCCGACCGCGTCGAAGATCACGTCGTAGGCGTCGCGCTCGGTCGTGAAGTCCTGGCGGGTGTAGTCGATGACGCGGTCGGCGCCGAGCGAGCGCACGAGCTCCGCGTTCGGACCGCTCGTGACGGCCGTGACGGATGCCCCGAGGTGCTTCGCGAGCTGCACCGCGGCCGAGCCGACCGTGCCCGAGGCGCCGTTCACGAGCACGGACTGCCTCGGTCGCACCTCCCCCGCGTCGCGCAGGAACGGCAGGGCGGTCAGGAAGCCGTCGACCGTCGCGACGGCGTGCGCGGCATCCAGGCCGTCGGGTGCATGCGCGACGGCGGCGTGCTCGCCGACCACGACGTACTCGGCGGTCGCGCCCGCGCCCACCTCGGCGGCGCCGAAGACCCGGTCGCCCGGCGCGAAGCGCGTCACGCCGGGGCCGACGCGCTCGACCGTGCCCGCGAACTCCGTGCCGAGCAGCGGGTACTTGGGGCGCCGCAGCCCGAAGAACAGGCGGGCGAACCACGGGGTGCCCGAGCGGCTCACCGCGTCGGTGACGCCGACCGCCGAGGCATCCACCCGCACCAGGACGTCACTGTCGCCGACCTCGGGAACGGCCCGTTCCTCGATCCGGATCACCTCGGCCGGTCCGTACCGGTCGAACCTCGCTGCCCTCATCGCTTCGTCTCCTCGACCTCGGGGTACTGGAACACGTCGTCGAGCGGGACCCCGAACACCCGCGCGATCTGGAAGGCCATCTCGAGCGACGGCGAGTAGCGTCCCTGCTCGATGGCGATGACGGTCTGGCGGGTCACCCCGAGGCGCTGCGCCAGCTCGGCCTGGGTCATCTCGCCGTGGCGGAACCGCAGCGCGCGGAGGTCGTTCGTGACGCGCGTGGGCTTCACCATGTCGGCACGCCCCTGCGGTAGGCGACGAGCCGCGTGATGCTCTCGAGCAGCGCCGAGAGCACGAAGCACAGGTAGATGACGTTCGCGATCCAGAACCAGTCGGCCTCGAGCATCGCGAGCACGAGGGCGCCGAGCGCGCCGATCACGACGAACGAGCTGCCGACCCGGGTGCCCAGCCGGTCGATCTCCTTGTCGCGGATGTCGCCCCTGGTGCTCTCGCTCGGGAACACGATCTCGACGAGGATCCGCAGCACGATCGTCACGACGATCGCACCGCCGATCGTCCAGAGCATGATCGGCACGTAGTCGACGTCGGCCACCGGGACCCCGCCGATCAATTGGGGCAGCAGCAGCGAGAGGTAGACGGTGTAGCCGACGACGGCGATGACCAGGTAGACCCAGGTCCCCTTCTCCTCGTAGGACATGCCCCCTCCTCAGGTAAACAATGTTTGACATGGTCAGTGTCAACCAAACGCGACACCGTGTCAAGCATTCTTTACACGCGATGCGACGATCGAGCGGATGCCGCGGGCGAGCGGATGCCGCGGCGCACCCCCCCGGCAACCGCACGGGCCCAGCAGCGGGGGATAGGCATGCCTCGACCAGCGTGA
>NZ_JBHVMJ010000006.1:0-51813 GCF_042796995.1 Agromyces sp. NPDC057865
CCGGGCCACCGAGGCCGTCGAGACCGTCCGCCAGGAAGGCGAGGCCGCCGCATCCGAGGTGCAGAGCGAGGCCAAGCACACGGCCGAGAAGCACACGTCGGCGGACTCGACGACGCCGTCGACCACTCCGACGACGCAGCCTCCGATCACGAGCTCGGGCGGCCCGTCGACGCACCGGCCGTCGCCCTCGGGAGCGACGCAATCGTCGTCAGAGCCGTTCGGGCCCTAGCCGAACCCGCTCGGGTCCACGACCGCGGGGCGCGGCATCCGACCGGATGCCGCGCCCCTCGTCGTGCGCCGCCGGTGCCGGGGCTTCGTCATGCGCTGCGGCATCCGACCCGCCCTGTCAAGGGGATGCTTCGCGCGCCGTCGCACCGCATGCTTGCCTGACGGGTCGTCGAGGGGGGTCCACGACGACTCGGACCTTGGCCCGGGCGCGGCGGTTTCCCTTACTGGCCGTCCACGACCCGGGCCAAGGCCGTCCGAGCGCGCGCACGGAATGGTCTCCTGCCTGTCACACGCTCGTCATCTCGCCCGCATATCGTGCCGGAAACCGAACGGAGGTGTGGGATGCACTCCATGGACCACTACGACATCATCGGCGCGGGCGAGGGACGGTGGGACGTCCAACTGCGGGACAGCCTGTCGGTCGTCGGCTACGTCTGGCGAACGGGCGCGGGCTTCATCGCGTGGGACTGGGCGGACCGCCAGGTCGGCGTGTTCGAGTCGCTGCCCCGAGCCGTGGGCGCGCTCGGCGCCTTCGCGGCGGCGAGCTGACGGCTCAGACGGACCCGCCGCCGAGGTCGCCGAACAGGAGGCCCGCCCGCTGCTCGCGGGCCTTCCGCTCGATCTCGAGCGGATCGAGGTCCGAGCCGTCGTCCGCCAGGACCGGGCCGCCGGGATCCTCGGCCGCGAGGTCGACGGGATCGGCCTCCAGCCGGAGCCGCTCGTCGGCCGCGTGCTCGACGAGTGCGGGGATGTACTCGCGGACCTTGCCGTCGGCGAGCCGCGCGGACTCCTCCCCGACGACCGCCTCGACACGCTCCCGGCCGACGGTCGGGAACCGCTCGGCGAGGCGATCGAGAACGTTCCGGATGGCTGCGTGCTCGACGGGATCGTCCATTCGTGCATTGTCCGCCGCGCGGCATCCGTGGCCAACCTCGACGAGGTGAACGGCTCGTGAACGTCCGGGCCGCACCGCACGGACGGCCCGCGCGAGCCGACGCGGCATCCTTGAGGCTCGAAACCGCCCACCGTAGGATGCGAGCGTGGTCGAGGAGAACCGGGGGTCTGTCTCCGCTTCGCCTGCGCTCGACCGCGAACTGCTGGACGCGAAGTTCAGCCCGCCCCCGCCGCGTCCCGGACTCGCGAGTCGGCGATCGCTCGTCGAGCGCGCCGTGCACAGCGGCGCGGGGGTCGTCGCCGTCACCGCCCCGGCGGGCTACGGCAAGACGACGCTGCTCGCCGAGTGGGCGTCGACGGATGCGCGCCCGGTCGGCTGGGTGTCGCTCGACCGCTTCGACGATGACCCGGCCGCCCTGCTCACGCTCCTGGCGATGGCGTTCGCGCGGGTCTTCCCCGACGCCGCCGGCGTGGTCGCGGAGATGCGCGGCCAGGGCTCGGCGTCGCTGGGCCGCTCGGCGCCGTTGCTGGCCGCGGCGATGGCCCACGCCCCGGCTCCGTTCCTCCTGGTCGTCGACGACCTCCACGAGGCCGACTCGCCAGCCTGCCAGGACGTGCTCGAGGTGGCGCTCGCCGGCGTCCCCGACGGGTCCCAGGTCGTGCTGGCCGGCCGGCACGAGCAGTCCCCCCTCGCCCGGCGCCGCGTCGAGGGTCGGGCGTTCGAGATCGGCGCCGACGAGCTGCGAGCGGATGCCGCAGCGGCACGCGTGATCTTCGCCGGGGCCGGGGTCGACATCGCCGAGCCCGAACTCGACGCACTCGTGGCGCGCAGCGAAGGGTGGCCGACCGGCCTGTTCCTCGCCGCGCTGCTCGCCCGCGACGGCGGGGACCCGTCATCGGTGACGGGCGACGACCGGTTCGTCGCGGACTACCTCTATCGGGAGTGCGTGCGGAGCCTCCCGGAGGACACGCAGCGGTTCCTGCGTCGCACGGCGATCCTCGAGCAGCTGTCCGGTCCGGTCTGCGACGCGGTGCTCGACCGGGCCGACTCGGGCGCCCTCCTGCGCGAGCTCGAGGCGCACGGGCTGTTCCTCGTGCCCCTCGACCGTCGGCGCGGCTGGTACCGGTACCACGCGCTGTTCCGGGAGTTCCTGCTCGGGGAGCTCGGGGCGTCCGAGAACGGCTCGGTCGTCCGACTGCACCTCGCCGCCGCCGCGTGGTACGAGGAGCACGGGCTCCCGGCGCAGGCGATCGAGCACCTGCTGGCCGCCGGAGACCGCGCCCGTGCGGCCCACCTCGTGGCCGCACTGGCCCGGCCGACCTACCTGGTCGGCCAGGTGAGCGTCGTCACGAGATGGCTCACCGAGCTCGGCGACGCGGCGATCCAGGCGTTCCCGCCGCTGGCGATCCTGGCGTGCTGGGCGGCCGTGCTGACCGGCGCGCCCGCCGAGGCCGAACGGTGGGCGTCGATGATCGAGCGCATCCGCTACGACCACGAGGACCTCGACGAGCTGCCCGCGTTCGAGTCGGCGCGGGCCATGCTGCGGACCGCCATGTACGCGCACGGCCGCGAGCGCGCGATCGCCGACGCCGCGCTGGCCGTGGCGAGCGAGCCGCCCTGGAGCCCGTGGCGCGATCTCGCACTCTACCTCTCGGGCGAGGTCGCCCTGTTGAGTGGCGACCTCGACGCCGCGAGATCGTCGTTCGAGGCTGCGGCGGCCCTCGCGCCCCAGGTCGGCACCACCGACGCGGTGCTGCTGAGCGAGGCTGAGCTCACGATCCTGGCCGCCCGGGAGCACCGCTGGCCGGACGCGGAACGGCACGTCGACGTCGCGCTCGGCGCGATCGACGCGTTCCACATGGAGGGCTACCCCACGACCGCGCTGGCGCTCGCCGTCGGCGCTTCGGTCGCCGTGCATCGCGGCGACCGCGCGGCGGCCGAACGCCTGCTCGCCCGGGGCATGCGCGCGCGGGTGGGCTGCACGTACGCCATGCCGTTCGTGTCCGTACGGGTCCGGCTGCAGCTCGCCGTCGCGTCCGCGGCGATGGGCGACGGCGTCACGACCAACCACCTGCTCCGCGAGATCGACGACCTCCTCGACCGCTGCCACGACCTCGGCGCGCTCGCCGACGAGATCGCAGCGTTCCGGCGGGAGGCGCACGAACGACCGGCCGACGCCGGCAGCACCCCGCTGACCCCGGCCGAGCTGCGGCTCCTGCCCTACCTGCAGACGCATCTCACACTGAGCGAGATCGGCCGACGCCTGTTCATCTCCCGCAACACCGTCAGCTCCGAGGTCGGCTCGATCTACCGCAAGCTCCAGGTCACCACGCGGAGCGAGGCGGTCGAGCGGGCCGTCGCGATCGGACTGCTCGGGGCCTGACGTCGAGCCGCTCGGGGCCAGCCGCTCGGCGCCTGCCCCGCGCGCCTCGTCGCGGGTCAGAACGTGTCGTCGGGTGCGAGCCCCACATCGCAGCCGAGGGCCAGCGCGAGCTTCGGCGCGGCGGCGACGACGAGCGGGAGTCCGATCACCGGCACGACGCCCGCCAGCACGTCCACGATCTCGCTCGGCGTCGCCCCGGCGCTCACCGCGGCATCCGCCTCTGCGCCGAACGACGGCTGGGCGCCGCCCACGGCGACGAGCGCGGCGATGCGGATGAGCGCGAGCGTCCTGCGGTCGAGCTCATCCGCGTCTCCGGCATCCTCCCCGAGACGATGGTCGTTGATCGTCAGCCGACGCAGCCGTTCGGTGTAGTCCACCAGCGTCCCTCCCCCGTCGACGTCCGGCACCCATGAGGACGACGACATTCCATTCGACGGATGCCGCGCCCGCATCACGCGATTCGCATGATCCCCCACCCGGTCGGCTTCACGCGATTCGCATGATGTGGCTCCGGCGAGCGCCGCTGTACCGTTCCGGCGACGGCGGGTCCGCCTGGGGGCCCGCCGCACGACGAAAGGCAGCAGCGCGATGAACTTCTGGGACTTCCTGGTCTGGCTCTTCTGGGTGTACATCCTCTTCGCGTGCATCTGGATCTTCATCTCGATCGTGATCGACATCTTCCGCGACCACACCCTGAACGGATGGGGCAAGGCGCTGTGGCTGATCTTCCTCGTCTTCCTGCCGTTCCTGGCGGCGCTGGTCTACCTGATCGCACGCGGTCGCGGGATGGGCGAGCGCAACATGGCACGCGTCCGGGACGCCCAGCAGGCCAACGCGGACTACATCCGCAGCGTGAGCGGCTCCGGCTCATCGCCGACGGCCGAGATCGAGAAGGCGCAGCAGCTGCTCGCCGCGGGAACCATCACGCAGGCCGAGTTCGACGCCCTCAAGGCGAAGGCACTCGCCGCCTGACCGCGGCGGTCGGCCGGCAGCAGGAGTTCGGGTTCGTGTGGAAGGCGGACATGACATGACGGATGAGACGCCCGATTCGGTGATCGGAGCGCCGCTGCCACCCGCACGCACGCTGCCGTTCCCGCCGGCCGCCTCGGGCAGCACCACGGGGCGCACCATGCAGGAGTCCACCTACAGTCCGAAGCCGTCCGAGCATCACCTGCCGGCCGATGCCCCGAACGTCCTCGTCATCCTGATCGACGACGCAGGCCCCGCACTGCCGACGACGCTCGGCGGCGCCGTGCGCACGCCGACGCTCGATCGGGTGCGCGCGCGGGGCGTCGGCTACAACCGGTTCCACACGACGGCCATGTGCTCGCCGACGCGGGCGTCGCTGCTGACCGGCCGCAACCACCACCGCGTCGGCAACGGCCAGATCGCGGAGCTCGCGAACGACTGGGACGGCTACTCCGGTCACATCCCGAAGAGCAGCGCGACCATGGCGGAGGTGCTGCGTCAGTACGGCTACGCCACGGGAGCCTGGGGCAAGTGGCACAACACGCCGGCCGAGGAGACCACGGTCGCCGGGCCGTTCGACCGCTGGCCGACCGGCTACGGGTTCGAGTACTTCTACGGGTTCCTCGCCGGCGAGGCCTCCCAGTACGAGCCGAACCTCGTGCGCAACACCACCTCGGTGCTGCCGCCGAAGTCGCCCGAGGACGGCTACCACCTCAGCGAGGACATCGCCGACGACGCGATGGCCTGGCTGCGCGACCACAAGGCCCTGAAGCCCGACCAGCCGTTCTTCATGTACTGGGCGACCGGCGCGCTGCACGGTCCGCACCACATCATGAAGGAGTGGGCCGACCGCTACGCGGGCGCCTTCGACGACGGCTGGGACGTGTACCGGGAGCGCGCCCACGAGGGCGCGAAGGCGGCCGGGTGGATCCCCGCCGACGCGGAGCTCACCCCTCGGCCCGAGAGCCTCGCGGCCTGGGACGACATCCCCGAGCACCAGAAGCCGTTCCAGCGCCGCCTGATGGAGGTCGCCGCGGGCTTCGGCGAGCACGCCGACGTGCAGGCCGGGCGACTCATCGACGAGCTCGAGCGACTCGGCTACGGCGACGACACGATCATCATCTACATCTGGGGCGACAACGGCTCGTCGGGCGAGGGCCAGAACGGCACGATCAGCGAGCTGCTCGCGCAGAACATGATCCCGTCGACCGTCGACCAGCACATCGCCGTGCTCGAGGAGCTGGGTGGACTCGACGCCCTGGGCACGCCGGCCACCGACAACCAGTACCACGCCGCGTGGGCGTGGGCGGGGTCGTCGCCCTACCAGGGGATGAAGCTGCTCGCGTCGCATCTCGGCGGCACGCGCAACCCGATGTTCGTGCAGTGGAACGGTCGCATCGAGCCCGACCCCGTGCCGAGGACGCAGTTCCACCACGTCGTCGACGTCGTCCCCACGATCTACGAGATCATCGGCATCTCCCTCCCCGACTCCGTGAACGGCATCCCGCAGGACCCGATCGACGGCATCAGCATCGCGTACTCGATCGACGAAGCGGATGCCGCGGGCCGCCGTCGCACGCAGTACTTCGAGATCATGGGCAGCCGCGCCGTCTACTCCGACGGGTGGATGGCGTCGGCGCTCGGCCCGCGCCTGCCGTGGGTGCCCGGCGCACCTCCCGGAATCGCGACGTGGACCCCCGACCAGGACCCGTGGGAGCTCTACGACCTCGATCAGGACTGGAGCCAGGCGCGCGACCTCGCCGCGGAGCATCCCGAGAAGCTCGCCGCGCTGAAGGAGCTGTTCGCGATCGAGGCGGCCCGGAACGACGCGCTGCCGATCGGCGGCGGCCTCTGGGTGCCGGCGCTGCACCCCGAGGACCGGATCAGCCCGCCGTACACCGAGTGGGACCTCAGCGGCGACACCGTGCGTGTCCCGGAGTTCTGCGCGCCGGCCCTCGGCAACCGTCCGAACACCGTCACGATGCAGGTGCACCTCGGCGACCGGGCGAACGGCGTGCTCTACAAGCTCGGCGGGGCCGGCGGAGGCCTCACGTGCTACCTCGCCGACGGCGTGCTCACCTACGAGTACAACCTCTTCCTGATCCAGCGCACGATCATCGCGTCGGCATCGCCGATCCCGGCGGGCGACGTGACGATCGAGGTGCGGACGGAGTACGTGGAGCCACGGCCGGGCGGTCCCCTCAGGGTCACGCTCCTGGTCGACGGTGCGGAGGTCGGCTCGGGCACCGTGCCCGTGAGCGCCCCGTTGCTGTTCTCGGCGAACGACTGCCTCGACATCGGACGGGCGTACGGCGGGGCCGTCTCACGGCACTACGCCGACCGCATGCCCTTCGCGTTCGACGGCACGATCGACCGGGTCCACATCGCGTACGCGGTGCCGCAGCCGACGGGCTGACGCTCCGTCGACCGCGGCATCCCGCACCGCGGCGCTCGGTCAGCTCCGCGCCGGCACCCGGGCACGTCGCCCCGGACGTCCGAGCGCGCGCACCTCCCAGCCCGCGGCGCGGTAGGCGTCGGCGTCGAGGGCGTCGCGACCGTCGACGATGCGCCGAGCGCCGACGCGTGCACCCACGGCCTCGGGATCAGCGTCCGTGAACTCGTCCCACTCGGTCAGCAGCGCGACGACGTCGGCGTCTTGGAGCGCCTCATCCATGGAGTCGGCGAACTCGAGGTCGGGGTACGCGCGGTGCGCGTTCTCGTTGGCCTCCGGATCGTAGATCCGGACCTCGGCGCCCTCGAGGTAGAGCATGCGGGCGACGTCGAGCGCCGGCGCGTCGCGCACGTCGTCGGAGTTCGGCTTGAACGCCGCACCCAGGGCGGCCACGCGCGCGCCCCTCAGGTCTCCGCCCGCGGACTCGCGGATGAGGTCGACCGTGCGCACCCGGCGACGCGTGTTGATGTCGTCGACCTCGCGCAGGAACTCGACTGCCTGTCCGACGCCGAGCTCGTCGGCGCGATGCATGAAGGCGCGGATGTCCTTCGGGAGGCAGCCGCCGCCGAACCCGAGCCCGGGCTTCAGGAACCGGCCGCCGATGCGGTCGTCGAACGCCAGCGCCTCGGCGAGCCGGTTGACGTCGGCCCCGGTCGCCTCGCACACCTCGGCCATCGCGTTGATGTACGAGATCTTCGTGGCGAGGAACGAGTTCGCCGCGACCTTCACGAGCTCCGCCGTGGCGAGGTCGGTGACGACGAGCGGCGTCCCCCGCTCGAGCAGCGGCCGGTACAGCGCCCGCAGCTGGCCCGCGGCCCACTCGGATGCCACGCCGAAGACCAGGCGGTCGGGATGCAGGGTGTCCTCCACCGCGAAGCCCTCGCGCAGGAACTCGGGGTTCCAGGCGAGCTCGAGCTCGTCGCCGATCGGCGAGCGTCCCGCGATCATGCGCGTGAGTCGCTCCGCGGTCCCGACGGGGACCGTCGACTTGCCGACGAGCAGCGCCTTGCGGTCGATGCGCCTGACGAGCGCGTCGAAGGCGGCGTCGACGAAGGTGAGGTCCGCGGCATCCGAGCCCTCGGCCTGGGGCGTGCCCACGCAGATGAAGTGGACGTCGCCGAACCGGGCCGCCTCGTCGAGGTCGGTGGTGAACGTGAGTCGGCCGGTCGCGAGCATCTCGCCGAGCTGCTCCGGGAGTCCGGGCTCGAAGAACGGGACGCGGCCCGAGCGGAGCTCGGCGATCTTCGCCTCGTCGACGTCGACGCCCAGGACGTCGAAGCCGAGCTTGGCCATGCAGACGGCGTGGGTGGCGCCGAGGTAGCCGACGCCCACCACCGTGATGCGGGGTCGCTGCACGATCGGGTGATCGGTGTGCTGGAGTTCGAACATGCTGGGTTCCTCCGAGGTCTTCGTTCGGGTGCGCTCGGCGAGCGACGGATACGGGTCACGGTCATTCGCGGCAGTCGACGTTCGAGAGTTCGGCCTCACCTCCGCTGACCGTGTTGTCGCAGGCCACGACGTTGTCGCGTTCGGGTTCGAGCGCGAAGCCGACGCCCGAGCCGCTCATCTTCGCGGTGTTGTGCCGGAACACGTTGCCGGTCCCCCAGCCGTCGAGGATCTCGTGCGTCTGGAAGCCGTCCTCGGGCGCGGCCGTTCCGGTGTTGCCCTCGATGAGCCAGCCGTTGCCCTTGACGTCGACCCAGGAGTCCGCCTTCGTGATCGCCGACCCGTCGAACGTGTTGTCGCGCAGCACGCCGCCGCTCGTCCCCTCCTTGATGTCGACGCTCTCGGACGTGGTGCCCGAGATGGTGTTCCCCTGCACGAGGTTCCGGTCGCTCGCGTCGGGCTCGCAGTCGCTGATGTCGCACCAGTTGCTCTCGGCGGTGCCGATGTAGATGCCCTCGCCGAACTTCGGCTTGCGCAGGCCCGTGTCGCTGATCGTGTTGTCGAGCACCTGGTTGTCGGTGCTGTGACCGCGCAGGTGGATGGCCTCGTCGCCGATATGGGCGACCCTGAGCCCGCGGATGACCGAGTGCGTCGTGGCATCCGCCATCACGCCCTTCTGGCCGTTCTCGACCGCGAAGCCCTTGAGCACGACGTACGATGCGCCGTCGAGGTGCACCACGTAGCCGCCGTCGGTGCCGCCGCCGTCGAGCACGCTCTCGGGCGTGCCGCAGAGGGTGATCGGATGCTGCGCCTCGCCGTCGGCCGCGAGGACGAACTCGCCCTCGTAGCGGCCGGGGGCGAGCCCGATGACGTCGCCGGGGCGCGCCTGCTCGAGGGCCTGCTCGAGCTCCTTCGCGCTCGAGACGTCGACGGTGGCCTCGGGGCAGCGGGCATCCGCGGAGGGAGTCGGGGCGGCACTCGAGGCCGTCCCCTTCGCGTCGTGGGCTTCCTCCGTGGCCGGGGCGCCCGCACGGTTCCCGTCGCCGGCCGGCGCCCCCTGGGCGACGGCCCAGGCGATCGCACCGATGCCGACGGTCAGCACGGTGAGGCCGACGATGACGAGCACGATGACGATCGTGGGGTTGACGCGCGCCGATCGCGTGGCGCGGGTGCTTCCGGTGTGGATGGCGTCGTTCATCGGTTCCTTCCTCGCACGTGCTCGACGGGCACGATGCCGCGCGAGAGCTCGGTGAGCGGGGTGCGGTTCCATCGGTCGCGCGAGGGGCGCATCCGATATCCAGTGATGGCCGTGATGAGGAGCAGCATCCCCAGGCCGACCCACACGAGGGTGAGCGGCTGGGCGAACAGGTGCAGCACGGAGTCGGGCGTGACCGCCTCGCGCCAGTGCTCGGTGTCGTTGCCGGCGACGTAGCCGCCGACGGCGGCGTCGTGGATGGCCGCGCTGCCGTTGCCGGCGGCGGTGTTTCCGGTCACGCTGGCCCCCGTCGCCGTGCCTACCAGCGTGACGGCGTGGTTCGAGATGTCGCGGAACGTGTTGTCCTCGACGGCCGCCGAGGCGTCAGCGATCCGTACGCCGGTGTCGACCGACGCGAATCGGTTCTCGTGGATCGTGGTCTGGTCGACCCCGCCGCGCACCGAGATCGACTGGCGTTCCTGGCCCTCGAAGGTGTTCTTCGCGACGTCGACGCCGGTCGCGTCGTGGTCGAGCGCGAGCCCCACCACGTTGGCGCGGAAGTCCGAGCCGCTGATGGAGATGGTGGCGCCGCCGTTGACCTGGATGCCGTAGCGGGCGTTGTCGGCGATGGTGCTGTCCTGCACCTGCACCTGCCCCGACTGGCTCACGGGCGTGCCGCCGGCCGTCGGGCCCTCGGCGAGGGGGCGACCGTCGATGGAGATGCCGTTGCGGCCGTTGCCCGACGCCGTGACGGAGGTCAACGAGATGGCCGAGCTGGATCGGTCGATGACGATGCCGTCGACGGCGTTCCCGGAGCTCTCCGTGGCCTCGATCGAGGAGTCGGTCACCGCACGATGGAGGACGATGCCGTCGACGAGGCTGTCCTGCACGCGGAGGCCGCTGATGGCGAGCTTCGTGGTCGTCGACGCGAACAGGCCGAACGCGTTGCCCGTCGACGTGACGCTGCTGATGACGCCGGTCGTGGGGCCGGGATCGGGCTGCTCCTCGGCGACGAGACCGTTCACCTCGTCCTGGGAGAGCGTCGGGGCACCGTCGGCCGCGTCGCCGTCTCCCAGCGGCGCCGGCTGCGCGGCGGACGCGGCTCCGGTCAGCGCGACGCCGCCGGTCTCGCCGCTCCAGAAGCCGAGGTCGCTGAACGCGACCTGCCGGAGGTCCACCGTGCCGCCGATCACGCGCAGGTACGCACGCCCGTCGGCGGTGTCGGTGTCGGGGGACCCGGTCGACGGATCGAAGCTCGTGAGGGCGGCCGGGGCATCCGGCGCACCGTTGAGCCTCAGGCTGCTGCCGATCGCGACGATCGACGTGAAGACGCCCTGGGTGCTCAGCATCCGCACCGTCGTCGGGCCCTCCGAGGTCAGGTCGAGCGTGGCGCCCGGCAGGGTCACGAGGTTCTCGGAGAGCAGGTAGGACCCGTCGGCCTGGGCGACGAAGGTCTCGGGCGCGAGCGCCTGCAGGTCGGCGACGGTGTACGGCTCGGCACTCGCCGGGAGCACCAGCGTGGTCGCCGGCGCGGTCGGCACGCGGTACGGCCCGCCGTCGAACCAGGTCACCTGCGACGGCACGAGGCTGCCCACGTCCTTGACGACGTCGAGTCGTTCCTCCTCGGCTGCGACGAGGGATGCCTCGGCGTTCGGGTCTCCTGGGTACGGACGCCCCTGCGCTCCGCCGTCGGCGGCGATCCCGCTTCCGCCGACGGGTGCCGACGGGCGGATGCTCGCGAAGACGACGCCTGCGGCGATCGCTGCGGCGATGATGACGACCCCGAGCGCGAGCGTGCCGAGGAACCTGCGGAGCGTGCTCATGCGGCGACCTCCTCCTTCTCGGTGGCGCGGCCGGCGACGGCCGGCTCGGGACGCGAGCGACCTTGCAGCGACGCCGCCGCCTGTCCGTCACCGCCGACCTGGCCGGCGCGACGGGTCAGCCAGCCCTGCTTGTTCATCGTGACGAAGGCGATGAGCTTGATCGGCAGCGCGATGAAGATCACCGTGATCGCCAGCACGGGCAGGATGAGGAGGTCGCGAGGCTTCCGGCGGAGATGTGAGAACCCACGGATCCCGCGTCCGGCGAGCAGCCAGGTCACCGCGGCGGCGATGCCGAGGGGGGTCAGCTCGAGGCGGGCGAAGACGAGGTAGAAGAGCGTCATCCCCATCGTGACCGGCGTGAGCAGGATCTGCAGGACCGTCACCTTCGTGATGAACGGGACGTGCCACAGCCACCCCTCGAACATCGCCGTCAGGTACGTGCGATACGAGTTGCGGCTCCAGCGCACGCGCTGCTTCGCGAACGCGCGCAGCGTGGCCGGGAACATCGAGAGCGCGCGGGCGGTCGACTGGTGGACGGTCTTCCAGCCCGAGGCGATGACCAACCAGGTGAGGCGGCCGTCGTCGCCCGCGACGCAGCGGCGACCGAGGAAGAACTCGTTCTCGAGGTCGTAGAGCACGGGAAGGACCGCTTCGCGCCGGTAGACGGCGGTGCGTCCGGAAAGGCACGGCACGGCGCCTGCACGCCCCATGGCGGGGACGTAGTCGTAGTAGCGGAGGTTCACCAGCCAGTCCGCGATCCGGCGCCAGATGCTGGTGTCGCGCTGGTAGACGGTCTGGTGCGTGCCCACGCCGCCGACGTCGGGGTCGATGAACGGCATCTGCACGTTGCGCAGGAGCCCGTCGCGCCAGCGCGTGTCGGAGTCGGTGAGCACCAGCAGCTCGTGCCGGGCGAGGCGGATGCCGGCGCCGAGGGCGGAGCGCTTGCCGACGTGGTGGAACAGGATCGGGCGCACGCGCTCGTCGCCGAGCGCCTCGATGCGCTCGTACGCCTCGAGGTCCTGCACGTCGAGCACGATGATGACCTCGTCGGGCCCCTGGGCCCGCCACGACTCGAGGCACTGCATCAGGATGTCGGGGTCCTCGTGGAAGGACGGCACGACGACCGACGTGGTGGCCCGATGGGCGTTCACGATGGGCCGCGCTCCTCGCGAGAGGACGAACCGGTAGAGCCACAGGCCCCACACGATCGTTCCGGCGATCGCGACCGGGAAGTACGGTTCGATGGACGTGAAGAAGTCTGCGATCGCGCCCCAGTCGATGGTGGCGAGCAGGCTCTGGATGGCGGAGACGATGCCGTCGACGGACGAGCTCACGGCTCTGCCGAGGTCGCCGGCGTCGATGCCGCCATCACTGCTTGTCGTGGAAGTCATGTCGGGTGGTTCCTCGCTCTCCCGGGTTGAAGACGGGCTGGACCGGATCGGTGATCCGGACGAGGTTCCCCCTCGAACCGTGTCCCGCGACGCACGATCTCGGGTTGATGCGCTCCGGGCAAGTGGCCCACGCTAGCTGTCGCGGGGTCTGGCGCAACGGGGGTTTACGCACCCCGGACCACCGCGTATGGTGACCCGCAGATGGCACGACGACGCCGTCCGTGCGCCCCGACCCGACAGCACCCGTCGACCGATTCCCTCCGCGAACACGCTGGTCATGCGGTGTTTCGTTGCCGCGCCGGGCGCGCACGCGCATCTCGAACGGCCGGGACGCCCGGGCCGGGCACGGGGGCCGGCACGGGTCCTCGTACGGCTGGGAACGGGCTGGCACGGGCCTCCGAGTCACTGGGAAGCGGAGATGTCCCTCAGGCCCGCGTATGCGGACACATCGTCCCGCAACGGAGCCCGTTCACAGGCTGCAGTCGTACCGTGCGAGAAGGCGATGGAGCATGCGAGATCCGCAGCAGACTGCTGCGTCACGCGGATGCATGTCGCTGGGAAGCGAGGGCCCATCATGGGAGCCCTGCACCTCGACGGAGTCGGCCCGATCGCGATCGACGACGAACTCCTCGACCACGTCTTCACCGTCATCATCGCGAAGCTGCGTCGCCACGAGCCCGTGCTCATGACCTGGACCGACGAGGCCGGTCAGGAACAGCGGGTGTTCATGACGCAGGACGCGTTCATCCGTGCCGAGTTCGACAGTGCGACTCGCACGTTGCGCGACCACCACTGGCTCGAGCGGCTCATGGTCGCCGTGAACAGCAACGCCGGTCTCTCGCTCAGCGCGGCGATCGCCGACCGCGACGGATCCCGGATCCCGACGCGGCCGGCGCCGCTGCGGAAGCGTGCTCCGGCGGTCGCGGGCTCACCCGCCGCCTGATCGCGGCGTCGATGGGCCGGACGTCGTCCGATCCCCCCGATCCCCGAGCCCGGCGTCCGGCCCGACGGAGAAACGAGGCGGACGGCCGTTCGGTTCACGCGGCCCGGAAGACCCACTGCCGATACGCGACGAATCGCACCAGCGACCCGAGGACGAGCCCGACGACGTTCGCGGAGATGTTGTCGGCGAACGCCGAGGTCAGGTGCAGGCCGTAGTGCGAGACGCCGAGGCACACCAGCGCGACGAGGCTGCCCACGACGCTCGCGAGGAAGAACTCGACCGCCTCGCGTGCGGTGTCGGTCCGGCGCGTCCGCGAACGGAACGTCCACAGGCGGTTCCCGATCCAGTTCACCGCGATCGCGGCGACGAGGGCGATGGTCTTCGCGGCGATCGTCCAGCCGTGCACCCCCTCGGGGGCGTGCGCACGGAGCACGTTGAACAGGCCGACGTCGACCACGAATCCGAGACCGCCGACCAGCGCGAACCGCATCACCTGCGTGGCCAGGGACGCGCCCGTGCGTTGTCGGACGTCGGCACTCGGTGCGGTGGCGGCGTCAAGCATGCTCGAGCTCCGGGGTCGCGTCCATCAGCCCGGTGGTCGCGACCGGCACCGGCACGGGCATCGGACGTGCCCGGCGTCCGACGCGTCGGGCGATCCCGAGGGCGGTGACCCGGAGGAGCGCCTCGGCGATGATCGCGGACGACATCTTCGAGCGCCCGTGGGTGCGGTCGTCGAACGTGATGGGGACCTCGGCGATGCGGCACACGGCATCCGCTGCCCTCGCGATCAGCTCGATCTGGAACGCGTATCCGCGCGCCTCGACCGCCTCGGGTCGCGCGGCGCGCAGCGCGGAGGCGCGGAACGCGCGGTACCCGCCGGTGACGTCCTGCAGGCGGAGCCCCAGGAGCCGACGGGCGTAGGCGCTGCCGCCGCGCGACAGCATCCGTCGCGCGAGGGGCCAGTCGGGGACGACGCCGCCCGCGACCCAGCGGGATCCGACCGCCACGTCGTGGTCGTCGAGCGCGGCGAGGAGGCGCGGCAGGTCCTCGGGGCGATGGGAGCCGTCGGCGTCGCACTCCACGACCACGTCGCATCCCGACGCAAGCGCCGCCGCGAACCCCGCTCGATAGGCGGACCCGAGGCCCGCCTTGGCCGTCCGATGAAGTACCCGGATGCGCGGGTCGGGGGCGGCGAGCCGGTCGGCGAGCTCACCGGTGCCGTCGGGCGAGCCGTCGTCGACCACGAGCACCTCCGCCTCGGGGACCGCGGCGTGCAGCCGCGCGATCACCCCGCGCAGGGACTCCACCTCGTTGTAGGTCGGCATCACGACCATGACGCGGTTCGGCATGGCTCATCCCTTCTCGAGTCGGTACACGACGGTGCGATGGATCAGGTGGGTGTCGACCACGCGGTAGCCGCTCGCCTCGAGCGCCTGCACGTCGTCGGGAACGGCGGCGTTCGCGGCATCCGGCGACCCGCTCGGCAGCTCGAGCGCCCAGACGGTGTGCTCGTCGAGGTCAGGCGCGACGACCGCGACCGGCGAGGTCGTGTCCCAGATGCCGGAGCGCTGCTCGTACGGCGTGCGCAGTGCGACGTCGCGGAGCCCCGCGAACGCCTGCGGATACAGGTGCAGCGCCAGCCTGGGCCGTCGCGAGGGCTTGGTGGTGCGGTCGAACACGATCCCGTCGCCGGGCTGCGCGTGCTGCTGCACGTACTCGGCCACGGCGCGCAGGTCGCTCCCGCCGTCCTTCGCCCACTCGGTGCGCTGCCGCACGTACACCGGCGCGAGCACCGAGAGGGCGAGCGCGCCGGCCACGACCCCGGCGAGCACCCGAGCGGATGCCGCAGCGCCGACGCCGCGCGAGCCGCCGGCCGGGTCGGCGGGGCGCTGGTCGCGCCGACCGACGATGCGTTCCAGCGCCGTGATCGCCGACGCGACACCGACGGCGATGAGCATCGCGACGGCCGGCACGGCGAACGAGAGGTAGCGGGGGCTGTAGGTTGGGGCGACGAACGCGTCGGCGAGCAGGAGCGCGGCGGTCGGCACCACGATCCAGGCGAGCGACGGGACGACCCCGAGCGGGAGCCGCCGGCCCCGGAGGCGGGCCGCGACGGCCGCGACGACGCCGACGACCACGAACGTCCACGCCACCACCGCGACGGGCGCCGACTCGAACCACTGGCGCACGACGACGCCGTCGACCGACGCGTAGCCGCGCTCGGCGAGGAAGTGCAGCTGCCGCCGCTGCGCGGATGCCGCGGCGAGGATCGGCCACGAACCGACCACCGCGACCGCGGCGCCGAGCGTCCACCGCAGCCAAGTGCCTCGCGGTGCCCGTGACACGGCGAGCACCGCGAGGTGGACCGGGACGAGGAGGAGCAGGTACACGAACAGCGTCGCCGAGAGCGCGAGGCCGACGCCGTACGCCGTCCACCACCATGGCGACCTCACCCGGCGGCGGATCAGCTCCGTGCACGCGGCGGTCAGCCACACCGCCAGCGCGGCGCCGAGCGCATACGAGCGGGCCTCGGTGGCCATCGAGGTCGTGCGAGGGAGCACGGCCACGACGATGCCCGCGATGAGCCCGACGCGCGCGTCGAACCAGCGGGTCGCGAGCACGACGGTGCCGGCGGCGAGCAGGCCGACCGCGATCGCGCTCGGCGCGCGGGTCGACCACTCCCCCGCGCCGAAGACGCCGATCCACCCGTGCAGCAGGGCGTAGTAGAGCCCGTGCACCGCGTCGATCTTGCCCAGCTCGAGCGCGAGGCTCGACCACGACCGCTGCGCCGACATGACGCTCGCGGCCTCGTCGCCCCAGTACGACGGGATCCCCGCGCCGATGTAGCCGAGTGCGGCCGCGACGACGCCGACGATCACGGCGCGGCCCGCGAGGGAGCGCGGCAACCGCACCCGTCGTCGACGATCGTCGCCCGTGGACGACGTCGAGGCGTGCGTGATCGGGCCCGGCGACGCGACCGGTCGCTCGACGGTGCCGATCAGCTGCTCGACGGTCATGTGCCCGATGCTCCATCGACGGGTCGGCAGGGCCCTGTGAGCAGCCGTTCCGGCGACTGAGAGTCTTCTCAGGAACCGTTCGGGTGGCACATGGGCGGCATCCGATGGTCGGTCGTAGGATCGGCCACGGGCCCGAAGGGAGGGGCGGTGGCTGGTCGCATCCTGGTGGTCGACGACGAGGCGGCGATGGGCGCGCTCCTCGTCCGGGGCCTCACGGGCGAGGGCTACGAGGTGACCGCCGTCGGCGACGGGCTCGCCGCGCTCGAGGCCATGCAGGCCGTGCCCGACATCGCCGTGGTCGACGTCGGCCTGCCCGGCATGAGCGGCTTCGAGCTCTGCCGCCGGATGCGCGAGCTCGACGCCGGCATCGGGATCCTCCTCCTCACCGCCCGCGATGCCGTCGACGACCGCGTCCGGGGACTCGACGCGGGCGCCGACGACTACCTGACAAAGCCGTTCGCGTTCCCCGAGCTCGCGGCCCGCCTCCGCGCGCTGCGGCGCCGCGAGGCATCCGGCTCGCATCGCATGCAGGTCGGCGACCTGCAGCTCGACCTCGTGCGCCACCGCATCGGGTCGCAGGACGGCGAGCTCACGGTGAGCCGCACCGAGTTCGACGTGCTCCACCTGCTCGCCTCGCAGGCCGGGCAGGTCGTCGAGCGGCCCGCCATCCTCGACGGCGTCTGGGGGTCCACCGAGCACATCGACCAGAACATCGTCGACCAGTACGTGAGCTACGTCCGCCGCAAGCTCGCGGCGGTCGGCTCGGATGCCGCGATCGAGACCGTTCGCGGCGTCGGCTACCGTCTCGTGGCGGCCGGGTGATGCTGCGCCGGCTGAAGATCCGCACGCGCATCACGGTCGGCACCGTGCTGATCGCACTGGTGTTCACCGCGGTCGCCGGGGTGGTCATCTACGACCAGGTGCAGCGGATCGTGCTCCACGGCGAGACCTCGGTGCTGCACGCGATCGAGGCGCCGTACGTGACCGAGATCGCGGCCGAACCGCCCGTGCAGGTGGACGAGCCGGGACCGGGCCAGCTCGCCGCGGTCGTCGACCCGAACGGCACCATCGTGATCGACAGCCTGCCGCCCGCGCTCGGCGTGAAGATCGACGACCTCATCGCCGGCGGGAACGGCCTCAGCACGGTCGGCGCCGGCGGCGACGACTACCTCCTGCGGATCACGCCGGTGCAGGGCGCCGACGGCATCTGGCACGTCATCGCGGCCCGGCACGCCGCGACCCAGGCGGCCGTGCTCGACCAGCTCGCTGTCGTGCTCATCGTCTCCTTCCTGCTCATCAACCTGGGCTTCGGCGCGGCGTCGTGGGCGATCAGCACGGTCGCGCTCGCGCCGGTCGGCCGCCTGCGTCGGTCCGCGGCCGAGCTCGCGGCCAGGCCGGGGGACGACCTGCTGTCCGTCGGCCGCGCCGACGACGAGATCGCCGCGCTCGCCCGCGAGCTCAACTCCCTCATCGCGCGGCTCCGCGAGTCGCTCGATCGCGAGCGCCAGATGGTCTCGAACGCGTCGCACGAGATCCGGACCCCGCTCGCGATCCTGCAGGCGCAGCTCGAGCTGGCCGGTTCGGGCGACGCCTCGCGCGAGCGGATCGAGGAGGACCTCGAGGCGGCGCGCGCGACCCTGGCCCGGCTCAGCGCGCTGACCACCGCGCTGCTCGAGCTCTCGCGCCTCGACGCCCGGTCGGAGCCCGGTACCGCCACGTGGGCGGCGCTCGCCGACGAGCTGGCCGACGCCGTCGAACGGAGCCGCCGTCGATTCCGCGACACGCGGGCGACGATCGACTACGAGCTCTCGACGACCGCCGACGCCGAGCGCATCGTGCAGCTGTCCGCCTCGGAGCTCGACCGCATCGTCGAGAACCTCATCGCGAACGCGGTCGTGGCCGCCGGAGGCAACGACGTCCACGTCGACCTCGCGTGGACCCAGACACCCACCGAGGCCCGGCTCACCGTCCGCGACGACGCGGGCGGCATGAACCCGGCGTTCGTCCCCGCGGCGTTCCAGCGCTTCACGCGCGGACCCGGGGCACCCGACGGCGGATCGGGCCTCGGGCTGGCGATCGTCTCGGGGATCGCCGCGGTCGCCGGCGGCACGGCCCGGCTCGACAACGAACCCGACGTCGGACTCACGGTCGTCGTGACGATCCCGCTTCGCCCGGTCCCCGCGCCGGCGGTGTAACCACCTCCGGCGCCGCCGGTTCGCCCGGTGTTCGTCGCCCGGCCGGGTCCCGTTCAACCGCCTCGTGGAGCATCGGCGTGCCACGAAGGAGCCCGATGTCCCCCACCCCCGGCACGCGCCGTCCCGTCGCCGCGTTCGCCCTCGCCGTCACGTCCCTCATCGCCGCGTTGCTCGTCACGCTCTCGGCCTCGCCGGCCGACGCCCACGGCTTCTCGACCGTCGTCTACGCGAACGCCTCCGCGTCGGCCGACGACACGGTGCGCACCGAGCTCGAGCTCGAGTACGACCTCCTCGTCGTCTCGGTCGCGGAGTACGAGGACGCCCCGGCGTTCTTCGACGACGGCATGGCGGTCTTCCAGACCGGCGACGAGGAGTCCGCCCTCGATGCGCACGCCGACGAGATCGCCGACTACGTGAACGCCCGCTTCGAGGTGAGCGCGGGCGGCCAGCCATGCACGCCGACGCGGGTCGGCGACCTCGAGGTGGTCGAGCGCCAGGGCGTGCCGTACGCGGTGCTGACGATCGACCACGCCTGCGAGCCCGCGGCCGCGCACGAGTTCCGCACGGCGCTGTTCCCCGACGACGAGGCGTACGTGAAGGGCGCGGTGACGATCCTCGAGTACGACCTCGACGGGCGCTCGGGCAACGCCACCCTCGACGGCGAGGCGCCGACCTTCAGCACCGAGCAGGCGCTCGCCGAGCGTCTCTCGCACTTCTTCGTGCTCGGCGCCGAGCACCTGCTCTTCGGCATCGACCACATCCTCTTCCTGCTCGCGCTCATCGTCGGCTCGCGACGCCTGCGCGACGTCGTGCTGGCCGCGACCGCGTTCACGGCCGCCCACTCGGTGACGTTCATCCTCGCCGCCCTCGGCGTGGTCTCGGTGCCCGGCGTGGTCGTGGAGCCCCTCATCGCGCTGTCGATCGCCGTGGTCGCCGTCTGGTACCTCTGGCGCGTCTGGCGCGAGCACCGCGACCCGGCGATGCGCCTGGCGCCGTCCACCGGCCGCGGCTTCGACCGCGCCGACTGGGCTCGACTCGCGGTGGTGTTCGGCTTCGGGCTCATGCACGGACTCGGCTTCGCCGGCGCGCTGGGCATCGACGAGCCGTTCTCGTGGCCGCTGCTGCTCTCGCTGCTCGTCTTCAACGTCGGAATCGAGGCGGTGCAGGTCTCGATCATCCTGGCAGTCTTCCCGCTGCTGCTCCTGCTCCGCGGGAAGACCCCGAGGACGGGGCTCGCGGTCGGCGTGGTGGTCGCCGGCGGCGTGGCCGTCATGGGGCTCGTCTGGTCCGTGCAGCGGGTGCTCGGCATCGGGTGAAGCGGATGCCGCGGGCGTCGCGCTCAGCCGAGCTGGAGGACGACGCCCGTGACGTCGTGCAGCACGCTCGCGACGCCGGCGCGCACCGCGGCATCCGCCCGCTCGCTCGTGTAGGCCGTCTCGTCGTGCGAGTCGGCGGTGTCGGCCATCTCGCTGCCGCGCGACGCGGCACCGTCCCAGATCGCGGCCGTCACGTTGCCGGTCGGCTCGGGCACCTGGGCGCCGACCACGAGGAACTGCCGGTCGAGGTGGCTCGCCGTGACGAGGGCGAGGGCGTCGACGAGCGCCGGACCCGTCGCGATGATGAGGTCGGGGTCGAGGTCCATGGCCTCGGTGATGCCGCCCACGGCGCCGTCGGGGGCGGCGACCTCCACGCGCTTGAGGCTCACGCGCTCGGCTCCCGCCCACTCGGTCACGCCCGTCGCGAGCTGCGCGGTCGCCGGGTCGTACTCCGCCGTCAGCAGCACGACGCGGTACCCGGCGGGCGGGTGCACGCCGTCCCAGGTGCCGGGCTCGGGCGTCACGGTCGCCTCGGGCGACGGCGGCGCGGCCGCATCGATGAACCCGGGCGCGAGCGTGCCGACCGGCTCGACGGCGTGCCGCGGAGCCGACCAGTCGTCGGCGGCGGCGCATCCGCCCAGCGCCAGGGCGATGGCAGCGGATGCCGCGAACGCGGCGGCTCGGGGACGGGGACGGGGACGACGGACGTCGCTCCTACGGCTCAGCACACGACGTTTCTACCGCACGGAAATCGCTCTCCTTCGAGTGTTCGACGTCACGCGCCACGTTGTTCCGCCACGGTTCACCCGATCGACAGACGGCGGGACGAACGTGACCGTCGGCCGGTTGCGGCCACCACCTCACCCGAACAAGGAGTCATCTCCCGATGAAGGCAATCCCGCGCACCCTCGGTGCGCCATTCCATGCAGTGCGGCGCCGCGCCGCGCTGGGAGCCGCCGCGGCGGCCGCCTGCACCGCCATGGTGCTCGGCGGCTTCGCCGTGAGCGCCGCCCAGGCCGCGGAGCCCGCCGCGATCGACGACATCATCCTCCTCACGGGGGCCGACGAGTCGCAGCGCGTCGTCAACTGGTACGCCTCGGCGTCGACGGCGCAGGTCGTGCAGGTCGCACCGACCAACTCGATCAAGAAGGGCCAGTTCCCCGCGAACGCCACGGTCTTCCCCGCGGTCGTGAGCGCGAACACGGTCAACGGCGGCTACAACGGCCACTCGGTGATCACCGGCCTCAGCGAGAACGTGAAGTACTCGTACCGGGTCGGCGGCGACGGCGGCTGGTCCGAGGCCCACGCATTCAAGACCCGGAAGTTCGACGGCAACTTCGACTTCCTGTTCTTCGGCGACCCGCAGATCGGCTCGTCCGGCAACGTCCCGAAGGACCAGGCCGGCTGGGAGGACACGCTCGAGGTCGCCGTCGGCGCGAACCCCGAGGCCGAGCTCCTCGTCTCGGGCGGCGACCAGGTCGAGACCGCCAACGTCGAGTCGCAGTGGACGGCGTTCCTCGCGCCCGAGGAGCTCCGCTCCGTGCCGTGGGTCGCGACGATCGGCAACCACGACGTCGGCGGCAAGGCCTACGAGCAGCACCTGTGGACGCCGAACACCGACCGCTCGCCCAAGCACTACCGCGGCAACCCGGCCGCGCAGTCGGGCGGCGACTACTGGTTCACGTACAAGGACGTGCTCTTCATCGACCTCAACAGCAACGCGTACACCGCCAGCGCGGAGCCCGGGGTCGACGCCGATGAGGCGCACATCGGCTACGTCAGCGACGTGATCGCGGAGCACGGCGACGAGGCGAAGTACACGGTGCTCGTGTACCACCACTCGATCTACTCGCCGGCCTCGCACGCCAACGACAGCGACGCGCAGGAGCGCCGTCGGGACTTCCCGACCGCGTTCTCCGAGCTCGGCGTCGACCTGGTGCTCCAGGGCCACGACCACTCGTACTCGCGCAGCTACCTGATCCGCAACGGCGAGAAGGCGAACCCCGATGAGCAGCCGGGTGCCGACAGCGTGTTCCAGGGCCCGGGCGGCGTCGTCTACGTCACGGCGAACTCGGCCTCGGGTTCGAAGTACTACGACCTCACCGCACCGCGGGTGGGCTCGGACTTCGGTCCCGACCCGCTCAACCCCGCGAGCCACTGGGCCAACTCGGTCGAGGACCAGGAGCACGTGCGCAGCTACGTGAAGGTCTCGGTGCGCGACGAGCATCTGCAGGTCGAGAACATCCGCAGCGGCACGTGCGCGGCGCCCAATGCGGCCGTCGAGCTCGGCCAGGAGAGCTGGTGCGGTCCCGACGAGGGCGCGAGCCCGGCCCAGCCCGTCGGCTCGGTCGTCGACCAGGTCGTCATCCACAGGTACGACGAGACCCGCGGTCCGCGCGGTGGCGCGACGGCCCCGGCCGTCACCACCCAGCAGGACGACGTGACGATCACCACGATCGACTGACCGTCCCGCCGCAGTCGGGTGGGCGGGCGCTGCGGCGCCCGCCCACCCGCCCCGTTCATCCGGGCAACGCCCAGCCCACCCCGCAACGACAGGACCATCGCACCATGACCGCCTCCGCCCAGCGTGCACGACGCCCGCGACCCGCCACCCCGATCCTCCGCGCCGCGCGCGTCAGCGCTCGCGGCGCCGCTGCCGTCGCCGCCGTCGCGATCGCCGCCGGGGCGCTCAGCGTCGCCTCCGCGGCCGGCCCCGCGGCCTCGGCCCCGCCCGCGGTGTCCGCCGCACCCGCTTCGGCGCCCGCGGCCGCCGCCGCGACCGACGCGGCGTGGGATGTCGCGACGATCGACGGACCCTACGGCGCCGGCCGTGCGAACTACGACTACTCGGTCGAACCCGGCGATCGCATCGACGACGAGGTGCTCGTCGCGAACACCGGCGACGCGCGGATCGAGGTGCGGCTCTACGCGGCCGACGCCTTCACGACGGAGGCCGGGCAGCTCGACCTGCGCACGAGCGGCCACGAGCCGATCGGCGTGGGCGCCTGGCTCGCGCTCCCCGCCGCCGAGGTCGCCCTCGAGGCGGGCGAGTCCGCCGAGGTCCCCTTCGCGATCACGGTGCCCCGGGATGCGCGCGGCGAGTACGTCGGCGGCATCGTCACGACGGTTCCCGCGGCATCCGCCGACTCGGGCGTCGAGCATCGAGCGGCCATCCGCGTCCGCCTCCACGTGGGCGGCACCTTCCACCCGCGCCTGTCCGTCGAGGACGTCCGCGTCGGCTACTCCCCGGAGCTCCTCGGCGCGGGCACGGCGACCGTGACGTACACAATCCGGAACACTGGCGACACGGTGCTCGCCGCCGAGCAGTCGGTCGCCCTCAGCGGGCCGTTCGGGCTGACGCCGCGCACGGCGGGCGACCTCGGGAACACCCCCGAGCTGCTGCCCGGAGAGTCGTGGAGCGTGTCTGCGCCCATCGACGACGTGGGCCAGGTGGGCACGCTGTCGGCCGCCGTGACGGCGGTCCCGCTCTACACCGATCCGGCGGGGTCGACCGGCCCGCTCGACGCCGTCGGCGCGAGCGGGCTGGGCTGGGCGATCCCGTGGATCCCCCTGCTCGCCGTGCTGGTCGTCGCGGCGGGCGCGGTGGTGCTCGCGCGGCGGTGGCGCGCCCGCCGGATCCGCTGAACACGGCCCGCAAGGGGAGGCGCGAATCGCTCTGCTCGGAGGAGACTGACCCTGTGACCGTCATCGACAACGCGATCTACGTCGACGGGCGCCGGGTGGCCTCGCCCGACAGCCTGGACGCGACGTTCGATGCGCTGGAGCAGCACGGCGGCTTCGCGTGGATCGGGCTCTACCGGCCCGACACCGAGGAGCTGCAGACGGTGGCCGACGAGTTCCACCTGCACGAGCTCGCCGTCGAGGACGCCCTGAACGGACACCAGCGAGCCAAGCTCGACCGCTACGGCGACATCCGCTTCGCCGTGCTGCGGCCGGCGCGCTACATCGAGGAGACCGATACCGTCGAGTTCGGCGAGGTGCACCTGTTCATCGGCCCGGACTTCGTCATCGTCATCCGCCACGCCGAGTCGCCCGACATCGCGAAGGTGCGGCGACGCCTCGAGGCCGCGCCCGAGCTGCTCGCCCGCGGACCGCTCGGGGTCTTCTACGCCGTCGCCGACCAGGTCGTCGACGAGTACGACCCGGTCGCCGCGGGACTCGACGCCGACGTGGAGCAGGTCGAGGACGAGCTCTTCGAGAGCGGGGACGCGGCGGTCACCCGCCGCATCTACGACCTGACGCGCGAGGTGAGCGACTTCCGTCGGGCGACGAAGCCGCTCATCGACATCTTCACGGCTCTCCGCGACGATCTCCCGAAGGAGGGCGTCGAGCTGGAGGTGCGGCGGTCGTTCCGCGACGTGCTCGACCACACGATCCGCATCGTCGAACGCGCCGACGCCCAGCGACAACTGCTCCAGTCCGCCCTCCAGACGCACATGACCCTCGTGGCCCAGCAGCAGAACGAGTCGGTGAAGAAGGTGTCGGGCTGGGCCGCGATCCTGTTCACGCCGACGCTCGTCGCCACGATCTACGGGATGAACTTCAGCAACATCCCCGAGCTCCACTGGGCGCTGGGGTACCCGTTCGCCATCGTGCTCATGGTCGGACTCGGCGTGGTGCTGTACGCCGTCTTCAAGACGAAGGGGTGGCTCTGACGAGCCGCCCCGTGGACGAGGTGATCGCCGCCGCGAGGCGGCGCGTGGGAGGACGAGATGCCTGACTGGTCGCAGTTCGAGTTCCCCGCCACCGTCCCCGGGCCGAAGAGCCGACGACGCGAGACCCCGCTGTCGCGCTGGCTCCTCGAGCGCACCGTCCAGCCGGCCGGCCCCGAGATCCGGGAGGCGCACGTCGAGCAGCACTCCTGGTGGAAGGTGATGTGCCTCACGGGCGTCGACTACTTCTCCACGCTGTCGTACCTGCCCTCGATCGCGATCATCGCGGCCGGCGCCGTCTCCCCCATCGCGACCCTGCTGATCGTGGCGCTCACCCTGCTGGGGATGCTGCCGATGTACCGGCGGGTCGCGAAGGAGAGCCCCCACGGGCAGGGGTCCGTCGCGATGCTCGAGCGCCTGCTGCCGTTCTGGCGGGGCAAGATCTTCGTGCTGGTGCTCCTGGGCTTCGTCGCGACCTCCTGGATCATCACGATCACGCTGTCATCGGCCGACGCGACGGTGCACATCATCGAGAACCCGTTGACGCCGGCGGTGTTCCACGGGTGGGCGGTCCCGATCACCATCGGGCTCCTGGTCATCCTGGGCGGCGTGTTCCTGCTCGGCTTCACCGAGGCGGTCAACGTCGCGATCCCGCTCGTCGCCGTCTTCCTCGCGCTCAATGCGATCGTCATCGGCACGGGGCTCGTCGCGATCTTCGAGCATCCGCTCACGATCACCGACTGGTGGGATGCGCTCACGCAGGGCCGCGGCGGATTCGCCGCGATCCTGCTGCCCGCCCTCCTCGCGTTCCCGCTCCTGGTCCTCGGCCTGTCGGGATTCGAGACGGGCGTCAGCATGATGCCCCTCGTGGCGGCATCCGGCACGACGGCCGAGGAGCGACTCGCCTCGAGGATCCGGAACACGAAGAAGCTGCTCACGACCGCGGCGCTGATCATGTCCGTCTACCTCATCACCTCGAGCCTCGTCACGACCCTGCTGATCCCGCCGGAGGCGTTCGAGGAGGGCGGTCCGGCCAACGGCCGCGCGCTCTCGTACCTCGCCCACGAGTACCTCGGCGAGGTGTTCGGCACGGTCTACGACATCAGCAGCATCCTGATCCTGTGGTTCGCCGGGGCATCCGCGATGGCCGGCCTCATCAACATCGTGCCGAGGTACCTGCCGGCGTACGGCATGGCGCCCGACTGGAGCCGGGCGGTGCGGCCCGTCGTGCTCGTCTACACGACGATCAGCATCGTCATCACGATCGCGTTCCAGGCCGATGTCGACGCCCAGGCCGGCGCCTACGCGACGGGGATCCTCGCCATGATGGCCTCGGCCTCCGTCGCGGTGCTCATCTCCGCGATCCGGCGCAAGCGCACGGCGCCGATCGTCGGCTTCGCGGCCCTGACGGTGCTCCTCGGCTACGCGCTCGTCGACAACATCGTCGAGAAGCCCGACGGCCTCGCCATCTCGGCCATGTTCATCCTCGGCATCGTCGCCGTCTCGATCATCTCCCGGGTCACCCGAACGACGGAGATCCGCGCCGACCGCATCGAGTTCGACGACGCGGCCCGCCGCTTCATCGAGGACTCCCTGGTGCACGACGGCCGGCTCGACCTCGTCGCCATCCGGCCGGGCATGCGCGAGGCCGCCGACTACCGGCAGAAGGAACGCGCGCAGCGCGAGCTCAACCCGGTCCCCGGTCGGGCCGACGTGCTGTTCCTCGAGATCGACGTGGTCGACCCGTCCGACTTCCAGGAGGTGCTGCACGTCCGCGGCCTGGAGGTCGGGGATCACCGGATCCTGCGCGCCGACAGTCCGGCGGCCCCGAACGCGATCGCCGCGATCCTGGTGGCGATGCGGGATGCCACGGGCGTCCGCCCCCACGCGTTCTTCGAATGGGCGGAGGGCAACCCGCTCGTGCACATGGTGAGGTATATCCTGCTCGGCCGGGGCGACACCGCCCCCGTCGTCCGCGAGATCCTCCGCGAGGTCGAGAAGGACCCGGCCGAGCGGCCCACGATCCACGTGGGGTGAGGCCGACCGCGGGTGGTGACCGCCGCTGCTCCGAGGGCTCGCTCACTCGGGACGCGCGCCGTTCGGCGCGACGATCATGACCGGCGCCGGCGCCTCGTTCGAGCAGGTCGTGGCTGACCGAGCCGAGGAAGAACCGCGTGAACGCCGCCGCGCCGTGGCTCGCCACGACCAGGAGCCGCGTGCACGAGCTCGAGCGGCGCACCGAGCCGGTCCGCCTCCTCGGCGGCGACGTCGACCGCGGCCAGCGAGGCCTGCGACCCGTCGACCCCGGCGACCACGGCCACCCGCCGCTCGGTCGCCGGGGTCTCTGGGATCACCGCCACGGTTCCCCCGTCGTGGCGTCCGGCCAAGCGCGACCCGAGGGTCCACCTGGTCGTTCGGCGGTGGTCGGGGCCGCCGACCACGACGAGCACGTCGGGGGCGAGCCGCTCCCCGAGCGCATCGATCGCCGAACCGTGCACGGTCTCCGTCTCCACGCGGAGCTCCGGATGCGACGCGCGGAGTCGCTCCGCGGCATCCATCAGCCTCGTCCGTTCCGCCGATCGCTCACCCGAGGCCTGCAGGTACTCGCTGCCGGTCGGCTTCCCCCCGATGGCATGGACGAGCGTGAGCGGTGCCCCACCGGAGTGCTCGGCGGCCCAGTCCGCTGCCGCCTCGGACTCGTGGCTGCCGTCCCGCCCTGCGATGACCTTGGTGAACATGGTCACAGGATGGCGCCGCGTGCGACCTCGTGATCGGGCCCAAGGTCACATGGGCTCCGGCACGGGGGCACGCGGCACGGTGGCGGATGCCGCGCCTCACGCCTGCGGGTCGCGACGCTCCAGCTCGTACACGGCCGCCTGCGTGCGCCGCTCGAGGCCCAGCTTCCGCAGCAGCCCCGAGACGTAGTTCTTCACGGTCTTCTCGGCGAGGCCGAGCCGCTCGCCGATCTGCCGGTTCGTGAGGCCCTCGGCGATGAGCGCCAGCACCTGCCGCTCCCTGAGCTGCAGGGAGCCGAAGCGCGGGTCGTCGCGGTCGGCCTCCGCCCGCTCGGCGACGTGCCGCGCGGCCGCCGGGTGCAGCAGCGAGCGACCGGATGCCACGGCGCGGATGTCCGCGACCAGGTCCGTGCCCGACACGTTCTTCAGCACGTAGCCCGATGCTCCCGCGAGCACGGCGGACATGGTCGCCTCGTCGTCGTCGTAGGCGGTGAGCATGAGGCAGCGCACCTCGGGATGCCGCGACCGGATCTCGCGGCAGAGCTCGACGCCGTCCCCGTCGGGGAGCCGCACGTCGAGCACCGCGACGTCGGGTCGCGTCGCCTCGATCCGCGCGAGCGCGTGCGCGACGTCGCCCGCCTCGCCGACGACCTCGAGGTCGGACTCGCGATCGAGGAGCTCCGCGATGCCGCGCCGGACGATCTCGTGATCGTCGACCAGGAAGATGCGTGTCATCGGGGGCCGCCGATCGCCCCGGCCTCGGGGCCCGACCGCGATCCGGGCGCCGGAACCCGCCACTCGATCTCCGTCATCCCGGGCGCCGAGTCGATGCGCATGGTCCCGCCGCGCCGCTCCGCCCGGATCAGGAGGTTCTGCAGGCCGCTCCGCCGGCCGTGCTCGGGGATGCCGACCCCGTCGTCGTCGACCGTCACCCGCACCCAGGAGGTGTCGACGGCCACCGAGATGCGGATCTGGTCCGCGCCGGAGTGCCGCGCGGCATTCGCCAGGAGCTCCCGGACGACCGCCGCGACGTCGTCGCCGAGCGTGCCCTCGATCACCAGGTCGACGGGTCCCGAGAAGGCCACGGGCACGGGGTGCGGGAAGCCCGAGGAGCCCTCCGCCACGAGGTCGAGGATCCGATGCCGCAACGAGCGCTCGGGCCCGCGCGGGCGCATCGCGAAGATGATCGTGCGGATCTGCGAGATCGCGTCGTCGAGCGTGGCGACCGCCTCCTGCAGGCGAGCCGCGGCATCCGGATGGGAGTCGTGCGCGAGCGACTGCAGCTCGAGCCCCAGGCCGAACAGCTGCTGGATCACGTGGTCGTGCAGGTCGCGTGCGATGCGCGTGCGGTCCTCGCCGAGCTGGGCGCGCTGCCGCTGCTCGCGCGCCTCGGCGAGCTCGATCGCGAGCCCGACCCGGATCGCGAGGTCGTCGGCGATGTCGAGCTCGGCGGAGGAGAACGACGGCCGGCCGGGCGCACGGCCGACCGTGACCACCGCCGACACCGAGTCCGCGTGGGTGAGCGGCACCATCATGACCGGGCCCGCCCCGCGCTCGCCGACGATCGCGAGCGCATCGGGCGCGCGGGCCTCGCGAACGCCGGCCACGAGACGCGACTCGCCGGACTCGAAGGCGAGGCCCGCCGCGGTGTCCATCGACGAGACCACCGCGCCGGCGAGGTCGTCGGCATCGGCACCGCGCGCCTCGGCGATCCGCAGCGTCAGGGGCTCGTTCCCCGCGACGAGGATGCAGACGCGGTCGGCCGCGGACCTGGCGGCGAGCTCGTCGGCCAGCAGGGGAAGCGCCGCCGAGCTCGCGGTGTCGAGCAGCGCGGACGCGATCTGGGCCGACGACGCCGTCCACTGCTGGCGGAGGACGGTCTCGTCGTAGAGCCTCGCGTTCGCGATGGCGGATCCCGCCGTCGCTGCCAGCGCGGAGACCAGCTCCTCGTCCGCCGGCGTGAACTCGCCCGAGCGCGGTTCGGCGAGGTACAGGTTCCCGTACACCGCATCGCCCACGCGCACCGGGACTCCGAGGAACGCATCCATCTGCGGATGCCCCACGGGGAATCCGACCGATCGCGCGTCCTCGGCGATGTGCCGGAGCCGGATCGGTCGTGGATCGTCGATCAGCGCCCCGAGCAGCCCGCGTCCCTCGGGCGGGTGTCCGATCGCCTCGACCTGCTCAGCAGGCACCCCGACGTGCACGAACGCCTCGAGGCCGCCCTCCGCGGCGATCACGCCCAGCGCGCCGTACTCGGCGTCGACGAGCTCGACGGCGGCCTGCACGATCCGCTCGAGGACGACGGGAAGGTCGAGCGGCTCGACGACGGCCTGCGTGGCTCGCAACAGGGACCGCAGCCGGTCCTGCGAGTGCACCACCTCGCCGGCGCGCTCGACGAGTTCGTGGAGGGCGCGATCGAGCTCGGACCCGGGATTTCCCGGGAGCGACCCAGGCGACCGCTGACCGGGCATTGCACCTCCGGGGACGGCTTGACCGCAGGCTACCACCGCCCTCGACGGGTCGTCAGGGAGCAGGGGACCAAAGACCCGGCCGACGAGCGCGGACGCGCCGAACATGGCCACGTGCGAACGCCGTCCCGTCGGGATCGGCGGGAGGTGCGCACGTCGGAGAGGCGGTGGCGATGGACGCGGCGATCCTCGTGGGCATCGACGGTTCGGTCGCGAGTCGCTCGGCCGTGGTCTGGGCGCTCGCTCGGGCCGAGGAGCTCGGCGTCGGCGTGTTCCTGCTGAACGTCGTCGACGACGAATGGGGCACGATCAGCGACCGCGACCTGCGGGAGCTGCGGACCGATGCCGAACGCCTCGCCGTCCGGGAGCTCGCGTTCGCACGCGAGACGGCCGACGGGGTGCCGGTGTCCGCCGGCATCGACATGGGCGCTCCGATGATCGAACTGGCCGCATCGGCGTCGGCGTACGAGTCCGTCGTCATCGGCTCCCACAAGACGGGCACCTTCCACGGCCGCGCGCTGGGCGCGCGAGGGCTGCAGCTGGCGGCGACCGCGCCGGTGCCGGTGGCGGTCGTCGCGGGCTCGGCGCGCGACCCGCGGAGCGGCATCGTGGCCGGCGCCGGGAACGCCCCGGGCTGGATCGGGTCGGTGCGCTACGCACTGCGGGAGGCGTCACGGCTGGGCGAGCCGCTCATCGTGATCCGGTCGGACCGGGACCTCCCGTTCGACGAACGGGAACTCGCCCGGCTCCTCGACGCCGCCGACGCGGAGGAGCAGTCCGTCGACATCGAGCTCCGCCGCTCGACCGCTCCGGCGGGACAGGCGCTCGCGGAGGCCTCGCGCCGCGCCGTCCTCACGGTCAGCGGTCGCCCCACCGAGGCCGGAGCCCGCGGATTCCGTCCGCTCGGGCGCACCAACAGCGAGCTGCTGCTGAACGCGGGCGGGCCGGTGGTCATCGTCCCGCACGTGGCGGCCGACTGAACCGAACTGCGACGGGACCTTCGTCCCCACGGGGCATCCGTCATCGCGTCACACTGGCGCCATGGACACGAAGCGAGCCACTCGCATCACCCTCCTCGTCGTCGAGGCGTTCGTGGCCGTGACGGCGGTCGCCGGGGGGCTCTCCCTCATGGTCGGTGCGCTCGTGCCCGACCTCGCGACGGTGCTCTCCCCGCCGGTCGAGTACCTCGAGGGCTCGGCGTTCTCGTCGTACCTGGTGCCCGGCCTCGCGCTCGCCCTGATCCTCGGCGGCATCCACGCGCTGGCGTTCATCCTGCTGTGGCGGCGGCGTCCGTCGGCGCTCCTCGCGAGCGCGGCCGCAGGATTCGCGGCTCTCATCTGGATCTTCGTGCAGATGATGCTCATCCCGTTCAGCTTCCTGCAGGCGGTCTACTTCATCGCCGGCGCCGTCGAATTCGGCCTCGTGATGCTGCTCCTCGGCCTGCTGCCCATCACCCGCACCGCGAGTGCCCGACCCCGACCCGTCGAGGCCGAGGCCGAGGCGCGCTGAACCCACCGATCTCGAGGAGGAGCACCCCGTGAGCCGAACGACGTCCATCACCAGGACCACCGTCCGCACCGCGGCGGCGACGCTGACGATCTCGCCCCACGACGGGCGCGTGATCCTGTCGCAGCCGAGCCGTCGCCCCGCCGACGGGGCGGACTCGCTGACGCCGATCAGCGTCCGCGTCGTCGTCCGCAACCCGTCGGGGCGCTCGTACGGCCCCCACCACGCCTGAGCGAGTCCGCCCGGTGACGAGAACGGCGGAGGTCGCGCATTCCGCGTCGACCGCCGCCGTCCTCCCCAGTCGGATCAGCTGCTCAGCGCCTTGGCCTTCAGCTGGTCGTACTCCGCCTGCGAGATCGCGCCCGAATCGAGCAGCTGCTTCGCGTTCGCGATCTCGGATGCCGCGGAGGTGCCGCCGCTGCCGGCGACGCTTCGGATGTACTCGTCGTTCGCGGCCTGCATCTGCCGCATGTCCCCCGCACGCCGCTCGGCCATCGAGTTCCCGCGGGCGATGAGGTAGACCAGCGCCGCCAGGAACGGCAGGATCACGAGGAAGATCACCCACAGCGCCTTGGCCCACCCGTTGAGGGACTTGTCACGGAAGATGTCGATGAAGATCGTGATGAAGATCCAGATGCACGCGATCGCGATGTAGATCCAGAAGAGCCAGACGAGGAAATCCCAGAGACTGTTCATCGTCGCACCTTTCGTCCTTCGGCGTCGTCCAATGCGCCGATCCTGCCCTGACGCTAGACCTCGGCCGAAACACAGCGCAACACCCCCGAGGGAATGTCGCGATCCGACCTTCGACGAGCGTCATCGCGCACTCGAACTGGGGGTGCACGTCGCCTTGTCGCGCTGCGCGGCGGAGGAGCACGATGGGCCCACGTGGTCGACAGACTCGGAGGCGGAACCCGATGCGCCAGAACCCAGCCACTGCGCTCCACCGATCCGCGATCCTCGCCGTCATGACGATCGGCCTCTCGGCTGCGACATTCGGCCTCTCGGCCTGCACCGCCGCCCCGGTCTCCACGGCATCCCCGTCGCCGACGGCCTCCGACGATGCGGCGGCGACGTGCCTCGGCGTCGCGCCCGAGGCCGTCGTGTCCGCCGAGCTGCCCGCGACCGCCGCGACCGGCGACCTCGACCTGGCCGACGAGCTCCACGACGCCGCCGAGCAGGGCCTCGCACTCGCGTCCGCGCCGGGCGCGATCGTGGGCGTCCGCACGCCCGAGGGCACGTGGATCGAGGCGTTCGGGGACGCCGACCCCACGACCGGCACGTCGGCGACGGCCGAGGACTTCACCCGAGTCGGGTCGATCACCAAGACGTTCACCAGCTCGCTCATCCTGCAGCTCGTGGAGGACGGCGAGCTGAGCCTCGACGACACGATCGACCAGTACGTCGACGGCGTGCAGAACGGCGACGAGGTCACGATCCGGATGCTGCTGAACATGACGAGCGGCATCCCGAGCTACACCGCCGACGAC
This sequence comes from Agromyces sp. NPDC057865, assembly GCF_042796995.1. Classification (NCBI taxonomy): domain Bacteria; kingdom Bacillati; phylum Actinomycetota; class Actinomycetes; order Micrococcales; family Microbacteriaceae; genus Agromyces; species Agromyces sp. NPDC057865. The sequence goes on from NZ_JBHVMJ010000006.1 coordinate 33,069, forward strand.
GCCATGACGACCCGGCTCTTCGCGGACCCCACGCAGCCCTGGACCCCCGAGGAGCTGCTCTCCTACGGACTCGGCATGCCCCCGCTGTCGGACCCGGGAACCCAGTTCAACTACTCCAACACCAACTACGTGCTCCTCGGCACGGTGATCGAGCAGGTCACCGGTCGCCCGTACCCCGAGGTGCTGCAGTCCGAGATCCTCGAGCCCCTGGGGCTCGAAGACACGTATTTCCCCGACACCAACGGGATGCCCGATCCGCACCTCTCCGGATTCAGCCTCCAGGGCACGCCCGCCGACTCGCAGGAACCCGTGGAGACGACGAACTGGAGCCCCACTTCCGCCTGGACCGCCGGGCAGGTCATCTCGAACATCGACGACATGCTCGAGTGGGGCCGCGTGCTCTCGACCGGCCAGGGCATCCTCGACGAGGACATGGCCGTCGAGCGCCTCGAGGCGATCCCCGCCGAGGGCGGCTACGGCTACGGCAACGGCTGCATCGCGGGCTGGGTGGGCCATACCGGCGACATCGAGGGCTACAACACCACGGTGTACCACCACACCGCGAGCGACTCGACGATCGTGGTGCTCGTGAACAGCGACATCCCGTCGGGCGACTGCTCGGACTCGAAGACGCTCGCCGACAACACGACGGGCGTGCCGTGCATGTTCCCGGCCGTCCGCGTCTTCGCCGAGGTGTCCGACGCCCTCGGCCACCCGTTCACCCCGCTGCCGATGTCATAGACCGGGCGGCCATTCGGATGCCGCGGCAAGTGAGGTTAGGCTTACCTGACACCCCCGCATCCGACTCGGAGTCCACCTGTGCCCACCACCGCGCTCTCGCCCGGCCTGACCCTGCTCGGGGGCAGTCCCGACCGCATCGCCCTGGTGGCGGGTGCGGAGCGGATCACCTACGGGGAGCTCGCCGATCGGGTCGACGCGCGTCGTGCCGAACTCGGCGACGGCCGCCGGCTCGTGATGCTGCAGGCCGCGAACGCGGTCGAGCCGATCGTCACCTACCTGGCCGCGTTGGCGGGCGGGCACCCCGTGCTCCTGGTCGCGCCCGGCGAGGACGAGGGCTCGATCCGGCATCGCGCATCGCTCGCCGACCGGTTCGATCCCGACCTCGTGGCCGCCGGATCGGGTGACGCGGTGGCCCTGCATGAGGTCCGCGAGGGCACCGTCCACCGCTTCTCCCCCGAGCTCGCACTGCTCGCCAGCACCTCGGGGTCGACCGGCTCACCGAAGCTGGTGCGCCTCTCGCGGGAGAACCTCGAGAGCAACGCACGGGCGATCGCGGAGTACCTGCGCCTCACCCCCGACGATCGGGCGGCGACCACCCTGCCCATGCACTACTGCTACGGGCTCTCGGTGATCAACAGCCACCTCGTGGCCGGCGCAAGCGTCATGCTCACCGATCGCTCGGTGACCGACGCGGAGTTCTGGCACGAGGCATCCGAGCACCGGATCACGTCGTTCGCCGGCGTGCCGTACACGTTCGAGCTCCTCGATGCCGGCGGGTTCGCCGAGCGGATGCCGCGGAGCATCCGCTACCTCACGCAGGCCGGCGGGCGACTGGCGCCCGAGGCCGTGCGCCGCTTCGCGCGACTCGGCGATCGCCGCGGGTTCGAGTTCGTCGTCATGTACGGGCAGACCGAGGCCACGGCACGCATGGCGTACGTGCCCGCCGAGCTCGCAGAGCGGGCCGCCGGATCGATCGGCCGCCCCATCCCTGGCGGCCGGCTCCGCATCGACGCCGAGCCCGGCGCGCACATCGGCGAGCTCGTGTACGAGGGACCGAACGTCATGCTCGGCTACGCCGAGTCGCCCGACGACTTCGCGCTCGGGCGCACCGTGCACGAGCTCCGCACGGGCGACCTGGCCAAGCAGCGTGAGGACGGGCTGTTCGAGGTCGTCGGCCGGATGAACCGCTTCGTCAAGGTGTACGGCCTGCGGGTGGACCTCGACGCCGTGCAGCGGCTGCTGGCCGAGGAGGGCATCGAGGTCCGCACCGCGAGTGCGGGCGAGCGGCTGCTGGTGTTCGTCCGCGCCGAGCGGCTCCTCGAGGCGGCCCGGACGCGTGCGGCGGCGCTGCTCGGAATCCCGGTGCATGCCGTCCGGGCCTACCCCATCGCGGAGTTCCCGTGCACGTCGACCGGCAAGCCCGACTTCGCCGCCCTGGTGCGCCACGCCGACCTGCTCGACCGACGTGACGACGAGGCGGCGACGGTTGCCGCGGACGGCACGGATGCCGCCACCGGCACGGTCACCGCCGAGACCATCCGCGACCTGTACGCCGAGCTGCTCGGCCGGCCCGACGCGACCCCCGAGGACACCTTCGCGGGCCTCGGCGGCGACTCGCTCAGCTACGTCGAGGTCTCGCTCCGGCTCGAGGGACTGCTCGGGCGGCTTCCGCGCGACTGGCCCTCCCGGTCGCCGCGCGCGCTCGCCGAGACCGTCGCGCCGACTGCCGCCGACGTCGACGCATCGGGCCGCGAGGAGACCCCACCGACCGACTCCTCGACCGTGGAGGACGCGACGCGCAGCGCGCCCCGCCCGAGGGCCGCAGGACTCGCCCGCTCGTGGTTCCCGAACGTGGAGACGCCGGCGATCCTGCGGGCGATCGCGATCGTGCTCATCGTCGCCACCCACGCCGACCTGCTCGGCGTGAAGGGCGGCGCCCACCTCCTGCTCGCCGTCGCCGGGTACAACCTCGCCCGGTTCCAGCTCGCGGCCGGAGCCGGCGGCGCGCGTTCGCGGCGCCTGCTCCGCAGCGCGGCGCACATCGCCGTCCCGGCCGTGCTGTGGATCGGAGCGGTCGCACTGGTGAGCGGCAAGTACGTGCCGACCACGGCGCTGCTGGTGAACAACCTGGTCCCGGGGGACGGGCGCTGGAACGAGCAGTGGCAGTTCTGGTTCCTCGAAGCGGCAGTCTGGACGATGCTCGGACTCGCCCTGCTCCTCGCGATCCGGCCCGTCGATCGGCTCGAGCGGCGGCATCCGTGGGCGTTCGCACTCACCCTGCTCGCCGCGACGCTCGGCGTCCGGTACGCCCTCGTCGGCATCGACGCGCACGGCGTCGAGCGCTACGCCGTGGCGACGGTGCTCTGGTGCCTGGTGCTCGGCTGGGCGGTCGCCCGCGCCGATACGGTGCCGAAGCGCCTGCTCGTCTCCGCGGTCGCCGTGGCCGCCACCGTCGGGTTCTTCGGCGATCCCGTCCGCGAGGGCGTGGTGATCGTGGGCGTGCTGCTGCTGGTCTGGGCGCCGAGCCTGCGGATGCCACGGCCGATCGTGCCCGCCGTGCGCCTCGTGGCCGGGGCATCCCTCTTCGTCTACCTGACGCACTGGGTCGTGTACCCGGCCTGGGAGCAGTCCGCGCCGTGGCTCGGCACGCTGCTCTCGTTCGCGGTCGGCATCGCGGCCTGGTACGCGTACCGCCTGGCCACGGCGGGACTCGGCGCGCTGCGCCGCCGTCGTCAGGCCGCGGGTGCGGGCTCCGCGACGTCGCCGCGCGTCCGGAGCGCGGTCGCCGGGTAGAGCACGACCCCGCCGTCGACGTCGACCGTCACGGTCGATCCGGGGCGGAACCGCGACGCCTCGTGGAGCGGCAGCCGGTGCGTCACCTCGACCGGGATCTCGGATGCGCCGAGCCGGAGTCGCAGCTCGGCGGTGCTGCCCGCGGACCGCATCCCGACGACGGTCGCGTTGCCGCCCCCGGCCGCGTCGTCGACCCGGAGCTGCGACGGCCGCAGCATGGCGCACACCCGGGCGGCGCCGCCGCTGCGATCGTGCCGCACCTCGAGGCATCCGAACGCGCACATCGCCTGCGCGTCGCCCGCAGCCTCGGCCGGGACCATCACGACGTCGCCGAGGAACTCCGCGATCTCGGCGTCGACCGGGGCGTCGAAGACCTCCGAGGGCTGACCCGACTGTACGAGCCGTCCGTCGGCGATGACGCCGATCTGGTGCCCGAACGAGAGGGCCTCCTCCTGGTCGTGCGTGACCAGGACCGTGGTCACGCCGCTGCGCTCGAGCGCGTCGACCATCGCGGCGCGCGTGTGCGCCCGCAGGCCGGTGTCGAGGGCGCTGAACGGCTCGTCGAGCAGGATGACGGACGGCTCGAGGGCGAGCGCCCGGGCGAGCGCGACCCGCTGCTGCTGCCCGCCCGAGAGCTGGTGCGGATACCGGTCGGCCAACTGCGGGTCGAGCGATGCGAGTTCCATGACCTCGCGGACGCGCCGCGTGCGGTCGGGCCGGCGCCGGATGCCGAACGCGATGTTCCGGGCGACCGTGAGGTGCGGGAACAGTGCGCCGTCCTGCGCGACGTAGCCGATCCCGCGCCGGTGCGCCGGCACGTCGGCGCCCGCGCCGGAGAGCGTCCGGCCGTCGAGGACGACCGTGCCGGCGTCGGGGCGCTCGAAGCCGGCGATGATGCGCAGCAGCGTGCTCTTGCCGCTCCCCGATGCGCCGACGACCGCGAGGCGGGCGCCGCGCGGCACGTCGATCGACACCGCGTCCAGCACGCCGAGGCGGCCGAACGACTTCGACACGTCGGTCAGCTGCAGGCTCATGGAGTCCTCCTGGCTTTCACTTGGGCGAGCATGAGCGCCACCGCCGGGATCGACAGCAGCACGAGGGTGATCGCGTAGGGCGCGGCAGCGGGGTAGTCGACCGCGGATGCCGCAGCCCAGAACCCGGTTGCGACCGTCTGCGTGCCCGTGGGGGCGAGCAGCAGCGTCGCGGTGAGCTCGTTCGCGGCGCCGAGCGCCACGAGCGCACCACCGGCCGCGATCGACGGAAGCAGCAGCGGCCCCGTCACGCGGAGCTTCGCGACGAACGGCGACGTGCCCAGCGAGCGCGCCGCCTCCTCGAGGGTCTCGGGCACCTGGGCGATGCCGGCCCGCACCGAGACCAGGGCGCGCGGGAGGAAGATCACCACGTACGCCGCGATCACGGTCGCGACGGTCTGGTACAGGCCCGGCAGCACGTGGAGGGTCACGGTCACCAGGGCGAGCGCGACGATGATCGCCGGCAGGCTGCTCGCGAAGTAGTAGGCGCCCTCGAGCGTCCGCGCGATGCGTCCGGGATACCGTGCGGAGAGCCAGGCGGCCGGCAGGGCGACCGCCAGGGCCGCGATCGCGCCGCCGACGGCGAGCAGCAGCGTCTGCACGGTCGCCTCGACGACGGGCGCCCAGCTCGCGGCATCCGTCACCAGGGCCCAGCGGATGACGCTGACGAGCGGAACGATCGAGGAGGCCACCGCCAAGGCGACGAGCGCGACCACGACGAGCGGGGTGGCGCGACCGAGTCCGAGCCGGGGCGCGGGATGCGGCGAGCCGCCGCCGACCCGCGCGTAGCGCAGGCGCCCGCGGGCCGTGGCCTCGACGAGGAGCACGACGAAGCAGAGCAGCGCGAGCACGACGCCGAGCGCGGCGGCGTTCGGACCGGCGAAGCTCGCCTGGTAGGCGACGACGATGGCCGTGGTGAACGTCTCGAAGCGCAGGAACGCGAACGCGCCGTACTCGGCGAGCAGGTGGAGGGCCACCACGAGTCCGCCGCCGAGCATCGCCAGCCGGAGCTGCGGGAGCACGACACGGAGGAAGACGGCCCACGAGCCCATCCCGAGTGACCGTGCCGACTCCTCCAGCGCCGGGTCGAGACCGCGGAGCGCGGCGAGCGCCGGCAGGTACACGAGCGGGTAGTAGGCCAGCACGGCGACGAGCAGGCCGCCGCCGAGTCCGTTGATCGACGGGATCGCGCTCGCCCAGCCGTAGCTCGCGACGAACGCGGGAATCGTCAACGGCACGACGAGCAGCACGGCGAACAGGCGTCGGGCCGGGAGCGCGGTGCGCTCGACCAGCCAGGCGCCGCCGACGCCGAGGACCACGGTCAGCGGCACGCCCAGCACCACCAGCAGGACCGTGTTCACGAGCAGCTCGCCGACGCGGGGGCGGAACACGAGCTCGGCGAGCTGCTGCCACCCCATCTCGAAGGCGACCTGGACGACGTAGCCGACGGGGATGAGCGCGGCGGCGCCGAGCACGGCGACGACGACGACGAGTCCGGCGGGCGGTCGCCTCCGGTCGGCGACCGTCGCCGGTCCTCGTGTCGTCGCCGTCTGGGTCAGAGGAGTCCGGCTTCCGTCATCAGGTCGATGACCTGGGGACCGTTGAGGGTCGAGGGGTCGATCGCGGGCGAGCCGAGCGAGTCGAGCGGAGGCAGCGGCTCGCGTGCCGGCACGCCCGAGCTGACCGGGTACTCGAAGCTGTAGCCCTCGCCGAGGATGGTCTGGCCCTCGGTGCCGGCGAGCCACGCGAGGAACTCCTGCGCCTCCTCGGCACGCTTGCTCGACTTCAGCACGCCACCGCCCGAGATGCTCACGAACGCGCCCGGGTCCTCGTTGCCGAAGTAGTGCAGCTTCGTGTTGCCGCTGTTCTCGGCGGTCTCGTCCTGGTCGCGGTACCAGTAGTAGTGGTAGATCACGCCGACCGGCACCTCGCCCGCGTTCACGGCCTTCATCGTCGCGATGTTGTTGCGGTAGATCGTGGCGTTCTCGTGCATCCCGTCGAGCCAGGCGCTCGTCGCCTCCTCGCCCTGCGTCGCGAGCACGGCGGAGACGATGGCCTGGAAGTCGGCGCCGCTCGGCGCCGCGCCCCAGCGGCCCTTCCACTCGGGCCGCTGGAGGTCCATGAGCGACGCCGGCAGCTCGGCCTCGGTGATGAGCGACGGGTTGTAGACGAGCACGGTCGAGCGGGCGGCGATGCCGGTCCACGCGCCCGTCGACGGCCGGTACTGCTCGGGGACGAGCTCGAGCGTGGCCTCGTCGACCGGCGCGAAGAGGCCGGCCTCCTCGACGAGCGACATCGCGGGCGAGTTCTCGGTGAGGAACACGTCGGCGGGCGACGCGGAGCCCTCCGCCACGAGCTGGTTCGCCAGCTCGCTGTCGCCGCCGTTGCGCAGCACGACGTCGATGCCCGTGTCCTTCGTGAACGCCTCCGCCCACTCCTCGGTGAGCTGCTCGTGCTGCGCGTTGTAGATCACCAGCGCGTCACCCGATGCGGCGCCGCTCCCCCCGGCGGCGCAGCCCGCGAGCAGGAGCGGCGCGACGGCGAGCGGAACGAGGGCAGCACGAAGCAGGTGGCGCATAGATGGGATCCTCACGACGAGTAGGTAAGGCTAGCCTAACGGTCGTCGCGGGCCGGATTTCACACGATGTCGATTCCGGGCATCGATCCGCCCCGCAGGTTGGCCGCCCTGCATGGATCGGTCGTCGTGTCAAGGGTCCTGCGGCGTGAGGGCGATCGGCGCAACATCGACGGCGCTGGGATCCCCCCTTCCCGGCAGCCACCCGACTCCCATGGACGCCATGGGACACACGCGATCGCCCAGCGCCGCGGACCCCGCCTCGTGGGAGCCGGGTGGCGACCCAATCGGGGCACGCCGGTGGCAGCTCACACGATCGCCGGGAGCTCCACGACCAGCAGTGCCCCGCCGAGCACCGGATCCAGTTCCACGCGGATGGTGCCGCCGTGCGAGTGGACGATCTCCGCCACGATCGCGAGCCCGAGTCCGCTGCCGCCACTGGCTCGCGCTCGGGCATCGTCGAGGCGGACGAACCGCTCGAAGACGCGGGTCCGATCATCCGGCGGGATTCCCGCACCGTCGTCACCGACCGTGAGCTGCACGAATCCCTCCCGTGGAGTGCCGGGACGGACCGCGAGGCGCAGTCGTCCGCGCGAGTGGCGGGCGGCGTTGTCGACGAGGTTCCGGACGACCTGCTGGAGCAGCTCCGCATCCCCGCGCACCCGCGACGCGAACACGCCGGTCGTGTCGACGTGGAGCCCGGCGCGGCGTTGGCGGGCGGCCTCCTCGAGGAGCAGGTCGTCGACGTCCACGTCGCGCGGGTTCAGCAGCAGCGCGGCCTCGTCCGCCTTGGCCAGCAGCAGCAGGCCCTGCACCAGCCGGTCGAGCCGTGCCCCCTCGTCGAGGACCGCGTCCGCGAGCTCGTCGGGCCCGAGCAGGTCGGGGTGGTCCTTCGCCAGCTCGGCCGTCTGCCTGAGCGACGCGAGTGGCGACTTCAGCTCATGCGAGGCATCCGACACGAATCGCCGTTGCGACGCCTGCGCGATCTCGAGGCGATCGAGCATCCGGTTCATGGTGCGCGCGAGGCGTCCGATCTCATCATCCGAGCCGGGATCGTCGACGCGATCGCCGAGCGACGACGCGTCGACGCCGTCGACCTGTCGTCGCATCCGCTCGACCGGGCTCAGCGCACGCCCCACGCCGACCCACGTCACGACCCCGACCAGCACGACCAGCAGCGGGACCCCGACGGCCAGGCCCACCGCGACGAGCTGGAGCGTGGCGTCGGCGGAGGTGGTGGGCCGACCGGCGATCACATACCCGCCGCCGTCGACATCGTCGACCGCGATCACGTAGTCGACGCCGCCGACCTCGACGGTGTCCGGGACCGAGCCGGGTCGACCGACCGGGTCGCTCGGCGCGCCCGGACTCGACGCCGTGAGCGAGCCGTCGGGGCCGATCACCTGCGTGAGGCGGTCGTCGTCGAGCTCGCCCACCCGTCCTCCGCGGTCGACCATGGCCGAGGCGGCACCCGCATCCTGCGCCGCCGCCTCGTGCAGGCCGCCGTACAACGAGCTCCGCACCAGCATCCACAGGCCGACCGCGGTGAGCACGAGCGCGCCCGCCACGACGGAGGTCGCGACCAGCGTGACCCATGGCCGGACGCCCAGGCGACGCCGCCGCGGCGACTCACGCGCCATCGTCGACCACGCGATACCCCGCCCCGCGGACGGTCTCGAGGCTCCGATGACCGAACGGACGGTCGACCTTCCGCCGGAGGTGCCCGATGTACACCTCGACGATGTTCGGGTCGCCGTCGAAGTCGAAGCTCCACACGCCGCCGAGGATCTCGGCCTTCGACATCACCTCGCCCGGCCGTCGCATCAGGTACTCGAGGACGGCGAACTCCCGGGCGGTGAGCTCGATCGTCGTGTCCGATCGGCGCACCTCCCGGGTGGCGGGATCCAGCGCGAGGTCACCGACTCGCAGCACGGACGGCCGTGGGCCGGCGCCGCGTCGGATCAGTGCGCGGACCCGCGCGACCAGCACTGCGAACGAGAACGGCTTGGTGAGGTAGTCGTCCGCCCCCGTCTCCAGTGCCTCGACCTGGTCCCACACCCCGTCCTTGGCCGTGAGCATCAGCACCGGTGTCCAGTCGTCCACGGCGCGGAGCTCACGACAGACGACGTACCCGCTCTTCCCGGGAAGCATGAGGTCCAGCAGGATCGCCGCGTAGGACTGCTCGGTCGCGAGCCAGAGGCCGTCGACGCCGTTCGAGGCGACATCGACGGCGAACCCCTCGGCCTCGAGGCCGCGCCGAAGGCCGTCGGCGAGCCGCCGTTCGTCCTCCACCACCAGCAACCGCATTCGCGCTCCTACGCCCAGCGTGCCCCCACCGGGCTGAATCCGGGCTGAAGGCGAGCCACCGGCCCCCTCAGGGCGGGCACGATGCCCCCCCGGACATGCTTCTGGGAGCCGCCGTTTCGGCGACGCCCAGAAGCCGGTGACACTGACCGAGCCGAGCTCAGTCGTCGGCGGTCTCCCCGTCGCCGTCGCCCTGCGGGGGCTCGGACTGCTGGGAGGCGTCGTTCCCGTTCTCGTTGTTCGGGGACACCCCGACGACGTTGAAGTGCTCGTCGAGTCGGACGTCGACCGAACCGCCCGCGTCCAGCTGGAGCTCGATCTCGTACGCCGCCTCGTCGCCACCGGCCTCGGACTCGGTGACCATCCCCGGACCGGCGGCGGCCACGGCTGCGGCGGTCGCCTGCTCGAGCTCGGTGCCGGTGATCGCGGCGGAACTGTCTCCCGCGCCGTCTGCCCCGTCGTCGCCTCCGGCCACGGCGAAGGCCGCGACGGTTCCCCCCGCAACGAGCAGGGCACCCGCCGCTGCGGCGGTGATTCCGATCAGTCGCTTCCTCATGATGTTGCTCCCTTCGTCGACAACACCTGAAGTGTCGATCGTCGCCGCTGAAGCGAGGCTGAAGCGAACCTTCGGGATCCCCGTCGCCGGCTCGGATCGACGGGTGGTTCGCCCTGAGGAGGGCAGGTCACTCGGGGAACGACGACGCGCTGTTGCCATTCTGTTGCCACGCTCCGCGGCAGGTGGCGCGTCCGATATGTGATGTATCAAGACGGTCGCTTGGCGGTGGCCTGCTCGCCATCCTCGTCGTCCTGGTGCTCGAGCCGGATGCGTCGGCCCAGTTCGATGTCCTTGCGCTCCTGCTTCTCGGCCTTGTCGATCCGGCGGGTGTCCCGTGGCGGCAGCTGGATCTGCTCCTCCGCCTCGATCCCGGCCTGCAGCTCGCGTCCGCGCTCGAGTTCGGCGTCGAACTCTGCGCCGAACAGGAGGGCGCAGTTCGCCAGCCAGAGCCACAGGAGGAACACGATCACGCCGGCGAACGAGCCGTACGTGCGGTCGTAGTTGGAGAAGTTGGCGACGTACAGCGCGAATCCGGCCGAGACGATGGCGAGCACGACGATCGCGAGCACGGCGCCCAGGCTGACCCACCGGAACTTCGGCTGCTTCGCATTCGGGGTGGCGTAGTACAGGATCGCGATGAGCACCACGATCACGAGGGCCAGAACCGGCCACTTCGCGATCTCCCAGACGATTCGCACCGCCTGTCCGAGGCCGAGGGCGTCTCCGATGGCGTCGGTGATGGGCCCCGAGACGACGAGGATCACCGCCATGGCGACGATGAGCACGAGGCTCACGACCGTCACGAGGAGTTGGATCGGTCGCAGCTTCCAGAACGGGCGCCCCTCCTCGATCTCGTAGACGCGGTTCATCGCGTTGCTGAACGCGGAGACGTATCCGGTCGCCGACCAGATCGCGACGACGAGGCCGGTCACGAATCCGATTCCGGCGGCAGGGGATCCCGCGAACTGCTCGAGGGGCTCCCGGATCGCGTCGACGACCTCCGCCGGTGCCACGGGTGCGACGATGCGCAGCAGGGTGTCGATCGCGTCGTCGCCCTGTCCGACCAACGCGAGCAGGGACGCGAACGCCAGGAGCCCCGGGAACAGCGCCAGCACTCCGTAGTACGTGAGCGCCGCGGCGATGTCGGGACAGCGGTCGGAGGTGAACTCGCGGAAGGTCTTCCGGATCACGTACGCCCAGGACCGCTTGGTCACCTCCGGCGGCGTGTCGGGCTTGCGCGGATCCTCCGGATCCGGTCTTCGCGTCGCCTCCTCCGCCGGCCGGTCGGCGTCGGTGCGAGTGGTCTCAGCCATGATGGCTCCCCAATCCGTGGAAGGGACCATCGTGCGCCGCGCCGTGCGGATTCCGTTAGGGACTGGCGCCGGTGGGCGCGACGTCGTACAGTGCGCGGGCATCCAGCCGCCGATTGATCGCATCGGTTGCAGTCTCGAGGGACGGATACCGTCGGCGGACACCGGGCCGCGGTCGCATCCACATCATCTCGTACTCTCCGTCGATGAGTTGGATGCAGCCGAGGATCCGCACGGGACGTGACAGTGAGCGCTGCCATCGCCTCGGCTGCGAGCGAGGTGTGCGTCTGATCAGCCCTTGAGACCTGTGGAGGCCACCCCGTCGATGATCTTCCGCTGCGCGAGGAAGAACAGGATGATCATGGGGATCGTCGTGATGACGCTCGCCGTGATGATGATCTCCCAGTGCCACTCGCCCCCGAAGCCGTAGGCGTCGACGAGCGCCTTGAGCCCACGGGGGACCGTGTAGGTCGCGGAGTCCCGCAGGTAGATCAGTGCGCGCATGAGGTCGGTCCAGACCGCCTGCACCTCGAAGATGAGCACGACCACGAGGATCGGCTTGGAGAGCGGCAGCGCGATGCGCCAGAACACGCCCCACTGGGAGGCGCCGTCGATGCGAGCGGCGTCGAACAGGTCGCGGGGCAGGCCGAGGAAGAACTGCCGCAGCAGGAAGATGTAGAACGCGCTGCCGAAGAGGTTGCCGGCCCAGAGGGGCGTCAGCGTGCCGACCTGGCCGAGGGCGCTCCAGATGAGGAAGGTCGGAATGAGCGTCACGGCGCCCGGCAGCATCATGGTCGCCAGCACGAGCACGAACAGCGGCCCGCGCCCGCGGAAGCGGAAGTACGAGAAGCCCCACGCCACCATGGCGCTCGAGATGGTCACGGTCGTCGCCGCCAGCACGGTCACGATCGCGGTGTTGATGAGCCAGAGCCCGAGCGGGGCCTCCTGCCAGACCGCGACGTAGTTGTCGAAGGTGAACGTCTGTGGGATGAGTCGGTTGTCGAACACCTCGCCGCGCGGCTTGAACGATGCGCTGACCAGCCACACGAAGGGGTAGATGAAGACGACGCCGAGGATCGTCAGCCCGATCCACGCAACCATCTGACCGACCCTGCGGCGCCGGCGGGTGCTCGGCGGGCGGCGCTCGATCTCCGCGCCTTCGGCGGCTGCGCCAGCCGTCACTGGACGCGCGGCCAGTGCCTCGGCCGGAGGCAGGTGGACACCGACCTCGGTCATCGCTCCTCCCCCTCGTAGTAGACGAGCCGTCGACTGACGATGAGCTGGACCGCCGTCACGACCATGATGATCACGAACAGCAGCCACGCCATCGCCGAGGCGTAGCCCATGTTCAGGAACCCGAACGCCTGCTGGAACAGGTAGATCACGTAGAAGAGCGCGGCATCGTTGCTGTACGTCGTGTTGCCCGATCCGAAGAACGCCGTGTAGGCCTCATCGAAGGTCTGGAAGCCCGCGATGGTGTTCACGATGATGATGAAGAACAGCGCCGGGCTGATCATCGGGATCGTGACGCTCCAGGCCTGGCGCCAGAAGCCCGCGCCGTCGAGGCGCGCCGACTCGTAGAGCATCTCCGGCACGTTCCGCAGCGCGGCGAGCAGGATGATGACGGATGCCCCGACCGTCCAGAGCGACATCATCACGAGCCCGGGCTTCACCCAGGCGGGATCGGTGGTCCATGCGGGCCCGTCGATGCCGAACCAGCCGAGCACCGAGTTGACGAGCCCGTTCTGTCCGTTGAACAGGAGCAGGAAGAGCACGCCGACGGCGACCGGCGGCGTCATCTTCGGCAGGAAGAAGACCGTGCGGAAGAACCCCGACGCGCGTCCGGCCCGGTCGAGCAGTAAGGCCAGCACCAACGACACGATCACGTACAACGGCACCTGCAGCAGCGTGAAGATCGCGGTGTTGGCGAGCGCGAGCATGAGCTTCTCGTCGCTCGCCATCTGCACGTAGTTCTCGATGCCGATGAACTCCGGGTTGTTGATGACGTCGTAGTCGGTGAGCGAGAGGTAGGCGCTGTAGATCATGGGCCACGCCGTGAAGACGAGGAAGCCGATGATCCACGGGCTGAGGAACAGCAGCGCCGGGCGCGCCTCGCGCCAGGCGGCACCACGTCGCCTGGCACGGACGGGCGCGCCCGTCGCTGCGGTCATCACTTCGCGTCCTCGATCTCGGCCCAGCCGTCGTCGAGCGCCTGCTGCGCCGTCTTCTGGGCCTTGGCGAGTGCGTCCTCAGGCGTGGCCTGTCCGTTGAGCACCGAGTTCACGGCCTCCTGCATCGCATCCTTGAACTCCGCATCGGCGGGGTTAGCGGGCTGCGACACGGCGTTGTCGTTCGCGTCGTACATCGCCGCGACGGCGCTGTCCCACGGCTCGCCGCCCGAGGTCACCATGCCGCGGATCTCCTCGTCCGCGACCTCGTTGCCGGTGAGGATCCCGGTGAAGGGCTTCCCCTCCTCCTCGCGGGCCGCCAGCCGCGCCTCGGCGGCGGCGCTCCACGCATCCATGGAGGTCATCGCGCGGGCCCAGCGGCACGCGGCCTCGGGGTTGTCGCTCCCGGACGGGATCGCCCAGGCCGACCCGGTCGCGAAGGCGATCGGCTGGCCGTCGGTGCCGCGCACGGTGTCGAACGCCATCGGGGCGTCGGGCGAGACGTCGTTCAGCACGTTGATGTACCACTGCTCCATCGGCATGGCGCCGAGCGTGTTCGTCGCGAACTGGTTGCCTTCGCCGAAGAAGTCGGCCGAATCGCGGAACGCCTTCACGGCGCTGAACCCGCCCTGGTCCTCGTAGATGCCTGCGGCCCACGTCAGGGCGTCGACGGCCTCCTGCGAGTCGAGCTGCGCGGTCTTCCCGTCATCGGAGAGGAGCGATCCACCGGCGCCGGCGACCCACAGCGGCAGGAACTCGGGAAGCTTCGAGTCGACGCCGATCACCGAGACGTTGCCGCCGTCGACCTTGGCGAGCTTGCGATTGGCGTCGGTCATGGCCTCACGATCAGAGCCGTTCACCTGGTCGATCGTGACGCCGGCCGCGGCGAGCAGGTCGGCGTTCGCCATGGTCACCTGCACCTGGTTGAACTCGGGAATGCCGTAGACCTTGCCGTCGAGCGTCACCTGGTCCACCGCGTAGTCGCGGAACTCGTCCATGTCGATGCCCTCGCCGTCGATGCACTCGTCGAGCGGGATGATCGCCTTCCGCGCGGCGAGCGACCCGATCTGGTCGCGATCCGCGTAGAGCAGCGAGGGCGGCTTGCCGGATGCCACGGATGCGAGGAACTGCTGCAGGTCGAGCTCGCCCTCGATGAGCTTCACGTCGACGTCGCCGAGCTCGGCCTTCGCCACCTCCACGCGTGAGGTCGCGACCTCGTCCACGCCCGAGAAGCCCATCACCGACAGGTCGCCGCCGAGGTCGGCCTTCGCGTCGTAGTCGGCGTCCTGGTTCGCGGCGCCGGTGCCGACCGCGCACCCGGCGAGGAGCAGTCCGCAGGAGGCGGCAGCGGTGATCAGGATTGCGGCTCGACGGGTGGATGCGGTTCGTGGTCGGCGCATGAGGGTCCTCCATTCGGGTCCCGGTGCAGGGCCGGGGAGATGTCGTCACCGTAGGGAGCAGCGCCCCGTCGGATGAAGGGGCTTGACAGAAGCGCTTCTCCGAGAAGGCAGCTTGATCAGGGCTTCAGCACGACCTTGATGCAGCCGTCTTCTGTGTCACGGAACTTCTCGTACATCTCGGGCGCCTGGTCGAGGAAACCCGATGGGTCGCGAGGTCCTCGAGCCCAACGGGTCGGCGCGTTCCTCGCCGAGCGGCAGCAGCTCGGGGATCCAGCGGTGGACGTTGCACTGCCCGAACCGCATCGTGAGCTGCTTGTCGAAGATCGTGAGCAGCGGCATCGGGTCAAGCGCGCCGTCGTAGACCCCGCTCACCGAGACGGTCCCGCCGCGGCGCACGAGGTCGATCGCGAGGTGGAGCGCCGCGAGCCGGTCGACGCCGGCCTTCGTCATGAGCGGCTTGGCGAGCGCGTCGGGGAGGATGGCGACCGCGGACTGCACGAACGCCGTGCCGGGGTTGCCGTGGGCTTCGATGCCGACTGCGTCGACGACGCCGTCGGGGCCTCGGCCGTTCCCGACGACCAGGGCGTTGGCGTCGGCCAGACGCACCCGCAGGTACTGCGCCTGCGCGCCGGGCACCGCGCCGTAGAGGGGGTTGACGCCATTCGAGCCCGACATATCCTCCGCCCTCGATCGCTGGGCTGCACGCAAGCCCCTTGAAGAAGGTGGGAAGCGGCGTCATCGTGACCTCGTGAACGAGCAGGTGCGCACCGCCGGGGCCGTCGGCGGACGTGATCGAGTGGAGGACGTCTGGGGGAGCAGGACCCCGTTCGCGCGGGGTGGTCGCTGGCCCGACCGGGTCGACCAGCAACTCGCGGAGGGGATCGGCGAGGCCGACGTCGACCGATGGGTGCGCTCCGCGTGCGTGCTCTGCAGCAACGGATGCGGCTGCGACATCGCGGTGAAGGACGGCCGCATGGTCGGCATCCGCGGACGGGCCGACGACCCGATCAATCGAGGCCGGCTCGGCCCGAAGGGCCTGTACGCGAGCTGGCAGGGCGTCGAGCACCGCGACCGGCTCACCACCCCGCTCGTGCGACGTGACGGCGAGCTCGTCGAGGCGAGCTGGGACGAAGCGATGACGCGGGTCGTCGAGCGCAGCCGGGCGCTGCTCGACGAGGTCGGGCCGCTCAGCCACGGCTTCTACACGAGCGGCCAACTCCTCCTCGAGGAGTACTACGCGCTCGCCGTCATCGGGAAGGCCGGCGTCGGCACACCGCACATGGACGGCAACACTCGGCTGTGCACGGCGACCGCGGCATCCGCGCTGAAGGAGACGTTCGGCGCCGACGGCCAGCCCGGATGCTACGAGGACCTCGACGAGTGCGACGCGCTCTTCCTCTACGGCCACAACATGGCGGCCACGCAGACCGTGGCGTGGTCGCGCGTGCTCGACCGCCTCGACGGCCCCGAGCCGCCGACGCTCGTCGTCGTGGACCCCCGCTCGACGCCGGTCGCGAAGCGCGCGGCGGTGCACCTGGCGGTGAACCCCGGCACCAACCTCGCGCTCATGCACGCCCTCGTCCGCGAGCTGCTCGTCAACGGCTGGACGGACGCGGCCTTCGTCGCCGACCACACCGTCGGACTGGAGGAGCTGAGGGGACTGGTCGAGCAGTGGACGCCCGAGCGCGCCGCGGACGTGTGCGGCGTCGACGCCGCACACATCCGTGCGGCCGCCCGCATCTTCGGCACGTCGGAGCGCGTGCTCTCGACCGTGCTGCAGGGCTTCTACCAATCGACCCAGGCGACCGCCTCGGCCTGCCAGGTCAACAACCTGCACCTGCTGCGCGGCATGATCGGCCGACCCGGTGCGGGCCTGCTGCAGATGAACGGGCAGCCGACCGCCCAGAACAACCGCGAGTGCGGCGCCGACGGCGACCTCTCGGGGTTCCGGAACTGGCACAACCCCGAGCACGTCGCGCAGCTCGCCCGGCTGTGGGGCGTCCATCCGTTGAAGATCCCGCACTGGGCGCCGCCGACGCACGCGATGCAGCTGTTCCGCTACGTCGAGCAGGGCTCGATCCGGTTCCTCTGGATCTCGGCGACGAACCCGGCGGTCTCCCTGCCGCAACTGGCCAGGATCCGCGACGTCCTCGCCAAGCCCGAGGCGTTCGTCGTGGTGCAGGACCTGTACCTGACCGAGACCGCCGAGCTCGCCGACATCGTGCTGCCCGCGGCCGGGTGGGGCGAGAAGACCGGGACGTACACGAACACCACGCGCACGGTGCACCTCTCCGAGCAGGCGGTGGAACCGCCTGGCCAGGCCCGGTCCGACCTCGACATCTTCCTCGACTACGCCCGGCGCATGGACTTCCGACGGGACGACGGGCGGCCGCTGCTCGACTGGAGCGGACCCGATGACGCCTACCGCGCCTGGCAGGAGTGCTCCCGCGGGCGTCCGTGCGACTACACGGGCATCTCGTACGACGACCTCCGCCGCGAGAGCGGCATCCAGTGGCCGCGGCGCGAGGGCGAGACCACGAGCCCGCCTCGGCTCTACGGCGACGCGGAGTTCCCGACGCATCGGGAGTCCTGCGAGGACTTCGGTCACGACCTGCTCACGGGCGCGGACGTCGGCCCGGATGGCTTCGCTGTGCTCGCGCCGAACGGGCGGGCCATCCTGAAGTCGGCGCCCTACGCCGGACCGCACGAGCCGCCCGACGCCGAGTACCCGCTCCGCTTCACGACCGGGCGCTCGGTGTTCCACTTCCATACCCGTACGAAGACTGCCCGGGCGCCCGAGCTGCAGGCCGCCGCCCCGTCGGTGTGGCTCGAGATGGCCGAAGCGGATGCCGCGGAGCTCGGGTTGGCCGAGGGCGACCTGATCGAGGTCCGCTCCCGGCGCGGCCGCATCGTGGCGCCGCTGCGGGTCACGGCCATCACGCCCGGCACGGTCTTCGCGCCGTTCCACTACGGCTACTGGGACGCCCCCGATGGCGCGGAGGAGCGCCGGCCCACCGCGGCGAACGAGCTGACCGTCACGGAGTGGGACCCGGTGTCGAAGCAACCCGTGTTCAAGTGCGCCGCCGTGCGGGTGGCAAGGGCGGAGGTCGGGCCATGAAGCTCCCGGTCTACCTGACGCTGCTCGCCGAATCGGAGACGACGCTCGCCGAGTCCTACGACCGCATCGCCGACGCCCATGGCGACGAGCCCGACGTCCACTTCCTGTGCGTCACGCTCGCACGCCAGTGCGAGGCGCATCGCGAGCAGCTCGACGACGTCATCGCGCGGCTCGGCGCGGCACCCGCCGACGACGAACCCGAGCGGCTGCACGCCGAGGGCGTCGGGGAGCCGCGCACCGGCCCGCTCGGACTCCTGCGCGACCTCCAGGACCTGTACCTTCTCGCGAGCCTCGCCGACATCACCTGGATGATGGTCGAGCAGGCGGCGCAGGCCCTGCAGGACGAAGGACTTCTTCGGGTCGTCGGGGCCTGCGAGCACGAGATCGAGGTGCAGCTGCGCTGGCTCAAGACCCGCATGAAGCAAGCAGCGCCGCAGGCCCTGATCGCGGCGCGGTGAGGGCAGGACGAGGTCGTCGGATCGGCGACCGTTCGGGCACGAGGACGGGCGCGAGATCCGATGATCCCGCGCCCGTCCGTGTCGGTGTCCGGCTAGACGCCGAACGGCTCCGACGACGAGGGCGTCGCCCGCGACGGCGACGAGCGGTGCGTCGAGCCGTCGTCCGAGGTCGGCGTGGACGCCGTGTCGGTCGGCGTGTGCGTCTCGGCGGTGTGCTTGGCTTCGCTGCTCACTTCGGATGCGGCGGCCTCGCCTTCCTGGCGGACGGTCTCGACGGCCTCGGTGGCACGT
>NZ_JBHVMJ010000007.1:0-47454 GCF_042796995.1 Agromyces sp. NPDC057865
GATGCCGCGGGCTCGCGGCATCCGCCCCTCGTCGTCGCACGCACATGGCCGGGCATGTGGCAACCCCTCGGCTGCCGTCGGGCGATCGCACAGGTGGATCGCGTACGGTCGGCCCATGCGTCTCGCGGTGAACGAATCCGGCAGCGGCTCGAAGACCGCCGTGCTCATCCACGGCATCATGTCGGATTCGCGAGCCTGGCACCGCGTGACCGCCGAGCTCCGCGAGCACGGGTTCCGCGTGCTCGCCGTCGACCTGGCCGGGCACGGCCGCAGCCCGCGCGCCAGCCGGTACTCGCCCGCCGCCTGGGCCGACGACGTCGTCGAGACCCTCACGCCCCTCATCGACGGGCCGCCCGACGTGGTCATGGGCCACTCGCTCGGGGGCCTCGTGGCCAGCCTCGTCGCCGACCGGATGGCGCCGCGGGCCGCGATCTACATCGACCCGGCGTTCTCGTTCCCGACCGGCATCCGCGGCTGGGCGTTCAAGGCGTTCTTCGCCGTCGCACCGCGACCGAAGCGCTCGGCGCTCGTGCGAATGAACCCGAAGTGGAGCGCGGCCGACGTCGACATCGAGCTCGCGACGCTGCGGGACTGGGACCGGCGTACCATCCTCGGCTTCGCCGACACTCGACCGCTCGTGCCGCCGGCGCGCCTCGTCGCGCCGAGCCTCGTCGTGCTCGCCGAGAAGAGCCTGCTCATCACGGAGCGCGTCGCGGCGCAGCTGCGCCGGCAGGGCATGACCGTCGAGACCATGGAGGGCACGGGCCACACCGTGTTCCGCGACGATCACGCCGGCTTCATGGACACCGTCGTCGACTGGCTCCGCGGGGTCGCGAAGGCGCAGCCCCAGCCGGCCTTGGCGGTCGTCGCCTAGACGGCGCGGAGGACCGCCACGACCTTGCCGAGCACCTCGGCGTGGTCGCCGAGGATCGGCTCGAACGCGCTGTTGCGGGGGAGCAGCCACGTGTGGCCGTCGCGCTGGCGGAACACCTTGACCGTGGCCTCGCCGTCGAGCATGGCCGCGACGATCTCGCCGTTCTCGGCGGTGCGCTGGGAGCGCACGACGACCCAGTCGCCGTCGCAGATGGCCGCGTCGATCATCGAGTCGCCGACGACCTTGAGGATGAACAGCTCGCCCTTGCCGACGAGCTGGCGGGGGAGCGGGAAGACCTCGTCGATCTGCTGCTCGGCCGTGATGGGGATGCCGGCGGCGATGCGACCCACGAGCGGGACCATCGCGGCGTCGCCGACGGGCACCGGCTCGCCGGCGGAGGGTGCGCGATCGGCGGAGCCGGGCAGCTCGATGAGCACCTCGAGGGCGCGGGGCCGGTTGGGGTCGCGGCGCAGGTAACCGGCCAGCTCGAGCTGGTTGAGCTGGTGCGTCACGCTCGAGAGGGACGAGAGGCCGACCGCGTCGCCGATCTCGCGCATGCTCGGCGGGTAGCCGCGACTCGACACCGAGCGCTGGATGGCCTCGAGGATGGCGACCTGCTTGGCGCTGAGGCTCTTGCGGCGGCGCGCCCGGCCCTGCTCCCGCACGTCGTCGATGTCGGTGCTCACGGTCTCCGCCCCTCGTTTCGGCCCTTCGCGACCGGATGTCGGTGGTCTCTGATCGACTGTGGTCGAACATTCGAAACTGTATCCGGCTGATGTCGGTGCGGCAAACATTCGTTCGAGTGTGTCGCGGAATCCGCGGCCGCATTCCAGCGAATCGGATGCTTGCAGCTTCGAACATTCGAAGATATATTCGGAACAGAGCTTCGCATCCGGCCCTCCCGGCCGAGGGCCGGGTGCGACTCGTCCAGGAGGTGTGAGATGAGCGCAGCGATCGTACCGACCCGCACCATGACGGTGGAGTCCGCACCGCGCACCGCGACTCGGCTCCGGCTGACGCGGCGCGGACGCATCGTCTTCACTGCGCTCGCCTCGCTGCCGCTCGTGGTCTGGGCCCTCGTCACCGTCCTCGGTTCGGGCGGCGCCGCGGCCGAGGGCGGTTCGTCGGCGCCCGCCTCCTCGTTCGAGTACGTCACCATCGGCCAGGGCGACTCGCTCTGGGCCATCGCCGAGTCGCTCGCGCCCGATGGCGACCCTCGCGTCCTGATCGACGAGATCATCCGCCTCAACGGGCTCGACGACGCCGTGGTGGAGCCCGGACAGCGGCTCGCGCTCCCAGTCGTCCCATGACGTCACGGCCGCGGGGCGCGCCCGCGCCCGTGGCTAGCATGGACTGGTGACGAGCCTCGACGACCTGCCCATCCGCGACGACCTCCGCGGCCGCACGCCCTACGGTGCGCCCCAGAAGTCCGTCCCGGTCGCGCTCAACGTCAACGAGAACACGCATCCCATTCCCGAGGACGTCGCGCACGACATCGTGGCTCGCGTGGCGGCGGCGATCCTCAGCCTCAACCGGTACCCCGACCGTGAGTTCACCGCGCTTCGTCGCGCCCTCGCCGACTACCTCGGTCACGGGCTCGACATCGACCGCATCTGGGCGGCGAACGGCTCGAACGAGGTGCTCCAGCACATCCTGCAGGCCTTCGGCGGACCGGGTCGCAGCGCGCTCGGCTTCGCGCCGACGTACTCCATGTACGGGCTGCTCGCCTCGGGCACCGGCACCGAGTGGATCACGGCCGAGCGCGACGACGAGTTCGAGCTCTCGCCCGAGACGGCCGTGGCCGCCGTACGCGAGCACGACCCCGACGTCGTGCTGCTCTGCGCGCCGAACAACCCCACGGGCACGCCCCTGTCGCTCGAGACGATCATCGCGGTGGCGGATGCCGCGCGCGGCATCGTCGTGGTCGACGAGGCGTACATCGAGTTCGCCGATCCCGGCACGCCGAGTGCGCTCACGCTGCTCGAGGGCCGGCCGCGCCTCCTCGTGTCGCGCACCATGAGCAAGGCGTTCGCCTTCGCCGGCGCGCGGGTCGGCTACCTCGCGGCCGATCCCGCGATCATCGACGCGCTCCGCCTGGTGCGCCTGCCGTACCACCTCTCGGCGCTCACCCAGGCGGCGGCCCTCGGCGCCCTCGCGCACTCCGACGAGATGCTCGCCATGGTCGGCGAGATCCGCGCGCAGCGCGAGCGGATCTCCACCGAGCTGGCCCGGCTCGGCTTCCACCCCTACCGCAGCGGGTCGAACTTCGTGCTCTTCGGCGGGGTCGACGACCCGCACGCGGTGTTCCAGGCGCTGCTCGACCGCGGCATCCTGATCCGCGAGATCGGCCTTACCGGATGCCTGCGCGTGACCGCCGGCACGGAGGCGGAGACGAGCGCCTTCCTCGAGGCGATCGCCGTCTTCGCACCCGCCGCCGCGGGTTCCTGAACCACGACCGGCGCCTCGGCGCCCCGACGAGCGCCGAGGGTGCCCGAATAGGATGACCACATGACCACTGCCGGCGCCCCGCGCACCGCACGCGTGCAGCGCGAGACGAGCGAGTCCAGCATCGACCTGTCGCTGAACCTCGACGGCTCGGGCATCAGCGACATCGAGACCTCGGTGCCGTTCTACGACCACCTGCTCACCGCGTTCGCGAAGCACTCGCTCACCGACCTCACCGTGCGCGCACGTGGCGACATCGAGATCGACGTGCACCACACCGTCGAGGACGTCGGCATCGTGCTCGGCCAGGCGATCCGCGAGGCGCTCGGCGACAAGCGCGGCATCTCGCGCTACGGCGACGCGCTCGTGCCGCTCGACGAGGCGCTCGCGCAGGCCGTGGTGGACATCTCGGGGCGCCCGTTCCTCGTGCACACGGGGGAGCCCGCCGGGTTCGAGTTCCACCTCATCGGCGGCCACTTCACGGGTTCCATGGTGCGCCACGTCTTCGAGGCGATCGCCTTCCACGCCGGCCTCACCGTGCACGTCACTGTGCTCGGTGGACGCGACCCGCACCACATCGCGGAGGCCGAGTTCAAGGCGTTCGCCCGCGCGTTCCGCCAGGCGAAGGCCCTCGACCCGCTCGTCAGCGGCATCCCGTCGACGAAGGGCGCCCTGTGACCGCCACGCGCCGCGTGGTGCTGCTCGACTACGGCTCGGGCAACATCCACTCCGCCGCGAAGGCGCTCGAGCGCGCCGGCGCCGAGGTGCAGGTCACGGCCGACCGCACCGCCGCCATGGAGGCCGACGGGCTCGTCGTCCCGGGCGTGGGCGCGTTCAAGGCCGTCATGGACCAGCTCCGGGCGGTCCGCGGCGACGAGGTCATCGACCGCCGGCTCGCCGGCGGACGACCGGTGCTCGGCATCTGCGTCGGCATGCAGGTCCTCTTCGACCGCGGCGTCGAGCGCGGCGTCGACACCGAGGGACTGGGCGAGTGGCCCGGCGTCGTGACCGAGCTCCCGTCGCCCGTGCTGCCGCACATGGGCTGGAACACCGTGCAGCCCGACGTCGGCAGCGCGCTGTTCGACGGCATCGAGGACGAGCGGTTCTACTTCGTGCACTCGTACGCCGCGCAGGAGTGGCTGCTCGACGTGATCCCGCCGTTCCCGCAGCCGAGGCTCACCTGGTCGGAGCACGGCGGACCGTTCCTCGCGGCGGTCGAGAACGGGCCGCTCTCGGCGACGCAGTTCCACCCCGAGAAGTCCTCCGACGCCGGCATCCGGCTGCTCGCGAACTGGCTGGGGACACTCGGCTGAACCTGCGGCCGGCTCGGGAATCGGCACCGGGCGTCATCCGCAGGCCGCCTGCGTTCGACACGACTAGGATGCTGTGACTGTGCCGCTGTGGTGCTTCACAGCCACCGATACGAGGACAGTGATGAGTGAGTTCAGCAAGACGCCCCGTCTCGTGCTGCTTCCGGCAGTCGACGTCGCGGGCGGCAAGGCCGTCCGCCTGACGAAGGGCGAGGCCGGCACCGAGACGAACTACGGCGACCCGGTCGACGCGGCCGCCGACTGGGCCGACCAGGGGGCCGAGTGGATCCACCTCGTCGACCTCGACGCCGCCTTCGGCCGCGGCTCCAACGCCGGCATCCTGAAGAAGGTCATCCGCCAGGTGCGCGGCGTGAACGTCGAGCTGTCGGGCGGCATCCGCGACGACGCGTCGCTCGAGCACGCGCTCGAGATCGGCGCGAAGCGCATCAACCTCGGCACCGCGGCGCTCGAGAACCCCGAGTGGGCGGCGTCCGTCATCGCGCAGTACGGCGAGGCCATCGCCGTCGGCCTCGACGTGCGCGGCACGACCCTCGCGGCCCGCGGCTGGACGAAGGACGGCGGCGACCTCTGGCAGGTCATGGACCGCCTCGAGGAGGCCGGCGCCGCGCGCTACGTCGTGACCGACGTCACGAAGGACGGCACGCTGCAGGGCCCGAACCTCGACCTGCTCCGCCAGATCATGGACCGCACGCACCGCCCGCTGGTCGCGTCGGGCGGCGTCTCGAGCCTCGATGACATCGCCGCACTGCGCGAGCTCGTGCCGCTCGGCCTCGAGGGCGCGATCGTCGGCAAGGCGCTCTACGCGGGCGCGTTCACGCTGGCCGAGGCCCTGGATGTCGCCGGCCGCTGATCCGGTCGACGGGCGAGCGGATGCCGCATCCGCCGCCCATGGCGACCACGCCGCCCACCACGACGCGGCCGCGACCGACTCCGCCGGCGTGCCATGGGCCGGGCGATCGTTCCAGCCCAATCCGCACGCCGCCGACGATGGACGCGCGCCCGAGGCGCTCGCCGCCGCGGTCCGGCGCTTCCGCGCGGGCGAGGGCGGACAGGCCGAGGTCGTCGCCGCATTCGGCCCCGCGCGCCTGCTGATCCCGCTCCTCGCAGACCTCGGTGACGGCGGCGCGGAGGTGGGGGCGCACGGCCTCGCCGTCGACAAGAGCCAGGAGCTCTCGATCGTCACGGTCGAGGGTCCCGACGGTCGCCGCGTCCTCCCGGTCTTCGCCTCCGTCGACGCGATGTCGGCCTGGAACCCCGTCGCACGTCCGGTCCCGGCCGACGGCGTCCGGGTTGCGCTCGCCGCAGCCGACGACGGCACCGACCTCGTGGTGCTCGACCCGGGCTCCGCGGGCGAGTTCGTGCTGCGGCGGCCGGCCGTCTGGGCCGTCGCGCAGTCGCAGGCGTGGACGCCGTCGTTCGAGTCCGACGCGGTACGTGAGGCGTTCGAGCGATCGATCGGCACGGAGTTGGCCGTGCTCGGCGTCGAACTGTCCGCCGGGGACCCCGGCGCACGGCTCGCCGGACCCGAGCTCGTCGTGCGACTGGAGCTCGTCGGCGGTCTCACGCGCGCCGAGCTCGACGCCGTGCTGCAGCGACTGGCCGCGAGATGGGCATCCGACGACGCGATCGCGACGCTCGTGGACTCCCTGGCCGTGCGGCTCACGGGACCGGCCGACCCGGTCGGCGACGCCTCCGCGTGACGATGCCCGCGCTGCCGTAGGCTGGCGCACATGGGGGACAGGTCCATGGGGGACGGCGCATCGAGGCATCCTGAGCACGACCTCGCGGGCGACGACGACGCGCCGCTCGACGCGGCGGGCGACGCGGCGGACGAGGCGGACGCGGCGGGAGCCCCGCGGGAGACCGACCCCGACGACCCGCGCTATCGGCCGCTCGTGCCCGACGACGACCCCGACTCGGTGCCGCCGCCCGCGCGGCCGGTCATGTCCGACCAGACCCGCCCGCCGGTGTTGCGCCCCGTTCCGCCGCCGCGGTCGATCCGCACCTCGCGCTCGCTCTGGCTGCTCAGCTTCGTGCTCAGCGCGTTCGGCGTGCTCGTGGCCTTCCTCTCGCATGAGGCCGTCACGACCGAGCTGACCGAGCTCATCGGGCGGCTCTCGCCGACCTACGACGAGTCGGAGGTCGACTCGCTCGTCAACCTCGTCTACTGGGCGAGCCTCGCCGGACTCGCCATCGTCGTGGCCGTCGAGGCGGCGCTGCTCGCCTTCGTGATGAATCGGCGGGGCGGGGCCAGGTGGCTGCAGCTCATCGTGCTCGTGCTGCACGCCGCGGTCGTGCTCATGGGGTCGGCGTTCCTCGCGGTCGGCGCCGTGGCGGTACCTGTGGAGCTCCTGCTCGTCGCGGGGTTCGTGGTCGCGTTCGCCGCGTGGGTGTGCTCACTCGCCCCCTCCGCCCACCGGTGGTTCCGGATGAAGGACGAGGCGCAGCTGGCGACGCTCGACTGAGGCCGGCGCCGTCGCGACCACGAGCGCCTCGCACGAGCGGGTCACGACGTCGCAGGCCTCGGCCGCGGCACGATCGAGCAGCGGGCTGCCCGACAGGGCGCGCCATCGCTGCAGCGCGGTCGCGGCGGCCGTCCGCACGTCGTCGGCGCCGGCATCGTCGGGCAGTCCGAGGCGCCGCTCGGGAGCGGTCCCCGCGCCGCCGATGAGCCGCTCGGCCTCGGCGGACTCCTCGGGCGGCAGGTCGAGGCCCGTCGTACGGGCCGTGGAGAGGAGGGCGAGCTCGCGGAGCTCGTGCGCGTTCGACTCGAGCCGCTCGATCGCGGCGGGGAGACGCGATCCCGCCTCGCGCGGCCGGTCGCGCACGAGGGCGCCGAGGGCGGCGAGGGCGGTGCGCGACTTCAGCACGTCGGCGCGCGAGCGGAACTGGTCGCCGACGAGCCGCACGAGCTCCTCGAGGCCGCTGCGCCGGTAGAGCTCGTCGGCGAGCTCGGTCGAGTCGTCGCATCCCGACCGGATCGCGACCGTCGACATGCGGATGCCGAACATTCCGAAGCGATCGAGCAGGTTGCGCCGCGCGTCGGGGCTCACGTCGATGCCCGCATCGGCGCGCACGAACCGGTCGACCGACACCAGCATGCGCTCGCGCGCGTCGCGGCCCAGCCGGGCGAGCTCGCGCAGCGCCTCGAACTCGTGCTCGCGCAGGGTGCGGGCGGACTGGGCGACGAGCCCCGCGATCGGCACGACGTCGAGCGCGAGGGAGCGCAGCGCGCCGTCGGTGCGGTAGCGCTCGGCGATCGTCCGCGCGGAGAGCAGCGCGTCGATGCGTCCGGCGCCGATCTCGTCGGCGCGCGAGAGCACGGCCATCGCGTTGACCGTGCGCGAGCGCCCGACCGTCGTGTCGTGGAACGCCGAGAGGAACCCGAGGTCGGCCGAGTGCAGGTGGCGCATCAGGTACACGATCGCGTCGGCCTCGGGCGGGGACTCCTTCGGCGTGAGGAAGGCCGCCGACCGCGCCGAGATCTCGGTCGAGAGCGATGCGATGCCCGGGGTGTCGATGAGCGTGACCTCCTCGAGGCGCCGCGACGGCCACTCGACGACGATCCGCTCGATGTCGGCGTGCGGCGTCCCGTCGAGGTCGATCTGCAGGCGGCCCTCGACCCGTCGCACGGGCAGGGTGCGCTCGGCGCCCGATCGCAGGTGCATGGTGATGCGGGGCGTCGCGCCGTGGCGGTACCAGACGACGACCTTGGTGCACTCCGCGGCATCCGTCGGTGCGATCTCCTCACCGATGATCGCGTTCAGCAGCGTCGACTTGCCCGCCTTGACCATGCCCGCGATCGCGACGCGAAGCGGCTCTCGCAGGCGCATGGCGTGCTCGTCGAGCTGGGCGAGCGCCGCGGGGTCGTCGCGATACTCGTCGGCCGCGGCATCCAGCAGCGCGCTGGTCTGCTCGAGGAGCCCCGCGGTCACGCCCGCCCGACCTCGATCGTCGACCGGGTCGACGAGCCGGCGGATGCCGCGGCGGCGCCGACACGGCCGGCGGGCGCCGGTCCACCCGATCCGGCCTGGGCGGCGGCCGCGGCCGTCTCGATGGCACGCGCACGGGCGTACAGCGCGTCGACGCGCTGCAGGTCCCGCTTGAGCTCCGTGACCCGGCGGTCGCGCTCGTTGGCGTACATCGAGGCGGCCTTCTGCGCGGCGAGTACCGAGTCGGCGAGCGAGCGGTGGTGCTCGTCGGCGATGGTGGTGAAGTGGTCGCGGGTGATCCGCTGCACCAGGCGGAGGCGGTCCTTCAGCTGCTTGCCGACCTGGAAGACGACGTCGTCGACCTGCCGCCGGATGAGCGCCTTCGCCTCGGTGCGGCGACGGAGCAGCCTGGCGGCCGTGTCGTCCTTGTACGCCTTGCGGCCGATCACCGCGCCCGCGGCCAGGGAGAGCGGGTTGATGATCGACATGCCGACGATGCCGGTGATGATGCCCACCATGAGCACGCCGCCGTAGGAGCCCTTCAGCCCGATGTAGAACTTCTGCATCGCACCGAGGCGGCCGGACTCGAGCGTGGCCATCTCGCCGACGGGATCGAGCACGTCGCGGGTGTCGTCGACGTGGATCGTGGGCAGTGAGATCTCGTCCTCGGTGAAGTGCCTCGCCACCTTGGCCGAGAGCCACTGCGCGCGCTCCTGCGTCCACACGAACGTGTCGGTCACGGCCGAGGAGACGCGCTGCTCGAACCACTCCACGATCTGCTCCCAGACGGGCCCGGGGTCGCCCTCGTCGATGGCGTCCTCGGCCTCGCGCTGGATCTGCCGCATCCGGTCGCGCAGGTCGTGCTCCATGTCGGAGATGAGATCGGTGGCGCCGTCGTTGAGGGTGATCTGCCAGCGCGACGAGTTGCGCCGGAGCTCGTCGGCGCGGCCCTTGGTCGCCTCGAGCTCGGCGATGATCTCGGGCGTCTTCTCGGGAGTGACGAGCGCGCTCATCTCGGAGTCGATCGACAGCCGGAGGTGCTCGGTCGTGGAGACCAGGTCGACCGCCGTGGAGCGGCGCTGCAGGAGCTCGGCCTGGCCGACGACGTCGCGGCGCAGGTACGTCGTCAGGTCCGCGAAACCGGACTCCGCGTTCAGCTCGGCATCCTCGGCCTTCATCGCGGCGAGGCGGAGGTTCGACGAGACGGGGAACAGCCGGATGCCGGGGTCGATGGCCGCGAGGTGCGCGCGGTCGAGCTCCTCGACCTGTCGCCACTGCGGGTACATGTCCACCTTGGTGAGCACGCAGGCGACGTTGGGGCAGATCCGCATGGCGTGCCGGAGGAACTGGATCTCGGGCTCGGTGTACTCCTGCGAGGCGTCGGAGACGAAGAGCATCGCGTGGGTCGACGGGAGCGCGGCGAGCGTGGTGAGCGCGTGCGCGGAGTTGAGACCGCCGACGCCGGGGGAGTCGATGAGCGTCAGCCCGCCGCGCAGCAGCTTGCGCGGCAGCTCGACCTCCGCAGCCTGGACGTCGGGGTCCGAGCCCGTCTTCGCGCGCTCGGAGACGTAGCGCGGGAGGTCGCCGATCGGCACCGGGACGCGTTGCGGCCGACCGTCCGCGTCGAACGGACCGCCGTCGGATCGCTGGGGCACGACCCACGCGGCCGACGTCTCGCCGTGCCGGACGCTCGTGGGCACGGCGGTCGCGATGTCGTCGTCGACCGGGCACACGGGCGCGTTCACGAGGGCGTTGATCAGCTGGCTCTTGCCCTGCTTGAACTCGCCGACGACGATGACCCGCACGCTCGGATCGAGGAGCCGCTCCTTCGTCTGCTCCAGTCGTCGCCGCAGGTCGGCCCGATCACCGCTGCCGGCCAGGGCGATGCCCTGGTCCACGAGTTCGATCAGCTGCTGCACCCGATGCCTCCCCTTCGAGTTCCTATGATTCAATCAGAAACGCAGTGAAGTCGGCCCGGCGCGGAATGCTCCGCACCGGGCCGACCCGTGTGATCAGGACGTCACAGCTCCACGTCGACCTCGTTGTCGGCGACCTGGTCGCCGGGGCCCGTCTCGACGTTGTTGTCGCTGAAGTTGTCGTTCGCCTGGAACGAGTCCTCGATGTCGGTGTCGGGGCTGAAGTTGTCGTTCACCTGGAACGAGTCCTCCACGTCGACGTCGACCTCGACGTTGTCGTCGAACGAGTCGACGGCGACGTTGTTGTCGTTCAGCGAGTCGTTGACCACGACGTTGTCGTCGAACGAGTCGACGGCGACGTTGTTGTCGTTCAGCGAGTCGACGACGTTGCCGTTGAACGAGTCGACGGCGACGTTGTTGTCGTTCAGCGAGTCGACGATCGAGTCGTTGACCGAGTTGTCCTGGAAGGAGTCCTCGATGTCCACGTCGACGTCCACCGAGTTGTCCTGGAAGGAGTCCTCGATGTCGACGTCGGTCGAGTTGTCCTGGAAGGAGTCCTCGATCTCGACCGAGTTGTCCTGGAAGGAGTCCTCGATGACGACGTTCGTCGAGTTGTCCGTCGAGTTGTCGGAGTTGTCGTTGAGCGAGTCCTCGATGTCGATGTCGGTCGAGTGGTCGTCGTTGAACGAGTCGTCGATGTCCACGTCGAGGTCGTACTCGGTGTTGCCCACCGCGACGCTGCCGCCGGCGACGATGTTGCCATCGCCCATGTTGTTGGCCTCGTTCTCGAACGACTGGGTCACGTCGCCGTTCGCCCAGATGTTCTGGTTGACCGACTGGTCCTGGATGACGTCGCGGTCGTCGATGTACGAGTAGTTGTTGACGACGCTGACCAGCTTCGCCTTGGCTGCGGCGTAATCGCCGCCACCGCCGCCGCCGCCCTCGCTGTGACCGCCGGACCAGCCGCCGCCACCGCCGTCGCTGTGACCGCCGGAGCCCCCGCTCCAGCCACCACCGCCGCCGCCGCCGGACCAGCCGCCGCCGCCACCGCCGCCGCCACCGGCGACGCTGACGTTGCCGCCCGTGTCGTACTCGCGGTTGCCGACCGGCGAGAAGTCGAGCGCGACCGGCAGGACCGCGTCGACGTCCGCCGCGCAGATGCCCTGCAGTCCGGCGCTCTGGAGCGCGCCGTCAGGGTCCGCCGCGAAGTCCGCGCCGGCCTGCGGGCTCTTCAGCAGGTCCATCAGGAAGTCCAGCAATGCCGTCGTGATGTTCGTCATGGTGTGTTCCCCTCCTCATCGAGGTTCAGGTTCCGTGACCGACACCAGCGCCGGCCCCCACGAGCAAGCCTGTCGCGCGGGATCCGTCTCGGCATCGGGTCGCGCCCCCCAACGTCGTCGCGCGCCGATGGGGGTTTCGGCGCGGGGCGTTAGGGGATTCCGGGGGACATGATGGGGGACCCGGCATCCGGAACGCACGGGATCAGGTGCGATGGGCATGCGGAACGGGGGACACGCCCGCCGGCGCCGGTCCGGATCGCGCTACTGCCCGGGATCCTCCTCCAGCTCCACGCGCAGTCGCGCGAGCAGCTCCGAGCGGGTCGTGACGCCGAGGCGGCGGCGGATGCGCGCGATGTGGTGCTCCGCGGTCCGCGGCGAGATGAAGATCGCGGTCCCGATCTCCGCGTAGGTCCGGCCCTCGAGCACGAGTCGCGCCACCTCGCGCTCGCGCGCGCTCAGCAGGCCGTCGTCTCGCTGGGCGGCGCCTCCGCCGGCGTCGGGCTCACCGCCGGCGTCCGATCGCTCCTCGTCGGGGTGCAGGCTGCGCGCGAGGGCGAGCAGCTGCAGGGTGTCCCGGTGCTCAGATGCTCGCCCGGCCGCATGGCCCGCGAGCCGGCTCGCATCCCATGGGTAGCCCGCGGCGGCGAGGTCGCGCACGGCCGCCTCCACGGTCTCGACGACCACGTGACCGGCGATCGCCGCCGCCCAGGTCCGGCCGGCCCGGGCGAGGTGCTGGGCGGTCCGGTTCCCCGGCGCGGCATCCGTCAGTGCCCTCGCATGCCGCTCGACCGACTCGGGGTCATTGCGCAGGATGGCTGCTTCGATGGCCGCCCAGTGCAGGCTGGCCGACCAGCACGCCGGCCGGCCGGCGCGTCCCAGGAGGTCCCACCCCGCCGCGACCTGCGAGTCGAGCAGGTGCGTCTCGTGCAGGCGGGCGGCGGCGACCGAGAGTTCGGCCAGCGCCGGCAGGGCGCAGAGATCGATCGGCATCCTGGCGATCGCCTCGCGCGCGGCCGCCCAGCCGCGCAGGAGCGCGGCGAGGTCGTCGGTGCGACGGGCGAGCCCGATGCGCACGGCGTGCGCGAGCACCTCGTCGCGCAGGCCGAGCGGCACCGGGGTCGACATCGCCGACTCGAGGTGGTCGCGCGCACGGACGGGACGATCGGCGCGCAGGGCGACGAACGCCTGCATGAGGCGGAGCCGCGCGTGGAAGGCCGGGCCGCCCTGCGACGCGTCGATCGCGGCCTGCAGCACGTCGCCGGCCAGGTCGAGCTGCCCGGCGTTGAGGGCGACCTGAGCGGCGAGCACGGCGGGGACCTCGGGGAGCGGACCGGCAGCTCCGGAGTCGTTCAGGAGGCTCGACGCCTGCAGGAGGGAGGCGAGCGCCGGGTCGGAGGAGCCCTCGAGCGCGTCGAGGATGCCGTCGGCCGTGAGCTGCAGCGCCACCTGGCCCGACGTCGGGTACTCGACGGTGGGTGCGTACGACAGCGCCGCACGGGCCCCCGCCACGTCGCCGACGCCGGCGAGGCAGATCGTCGCGAGCGGCGCGATGGACCCGTCGGCGGCCGCGAGCGTGCGGCACACGTCGGCGCTGCGTTCGAGCATGCCCTTGCGCGCCCAGGTCGCGGCGGCGACGGCGACGGTGCGGGCGACATCGGCGGGCTCATCGCCGCCGAGCCCGAGGTCGACCAGGCGTTCGGCCTCGCCGACGTCGCCGACCGCCCACGCCGCCGCGGCGAGCCGTCCGGCGAGCGGACGCACCTGCGCGCCGAGGTCGACGAGCGCGACGTAGCGCTCGCGGGCGGCGTGGGGATCGACGTCGAGCAGCTCATCGGCTTGCACCCGCAGCGCGTCCTGCACCCGAGGGTCGCGGAAGTCCTGGTGGGCCAGGTCGAGCGCCGCCTCGCCGAGCGGCGCTCCCGCCGCCTCGATGGCGTCGACCAGCTCGCGCCGCAGCGTCCACAGCTCGTGCGGCGGCGTGCCTTGCAGGATCACCGCCTGCACCAACGGGACGAGGGATCCGTCGGGCGAGGCGAGCCCGCTCGCCCGCGCGGCGGCGGCGAGGGCTCGAAGGTCGGCCTCCGCGAAGCGGGGCGCCGTGGCGAACGCCGGCCCCGCCAGCGAGAAGCCCACGGCCAGGGCGGTCAGGTACTCGTGCAGCTCGGCGACGAGCCCGTCCAGCTCCTCGCGCAGCGGCTCGAGCACCCCGCCCGGGAGGACGGCGCCACCGGTCTCATCGTCATCGGCGCCCGCGCCCAGTGCGAGGTCGACGAGTCGTGGGTTCCCGCGAGTGAGCTCGAGGATGCGGGACGCCGTGTCGGCCGTCGGCGCCGTGCCGAGGAGCTCGGCACGGCGCCGGCGGATCTGCGACGAGCTCATCGGATGCAGCGCGAGCACCGTGCCGCGCTTGCCGAGCCGGTCGGCGAGCTTCGTCATCGCCGCGGACCGCGGCCAGGGACGGAATGCGACGACGACGTGCGGGCCGGCGTCGCGGACGAGGCCGCGCAGGCGCCCAAGCTCATCATCCTCGAGGTCGTGCGCGTCATCGATGAGGAACGCCACGCGCTCGGTCGGCTCGAGCACCTCGGCGGACTCGACGTCGTCGACCACGTGGAGCCCGTGCGCGCGGAGCGTCGCGGCCAGGTCGCCGAGCAGCGCCGTCTTGCCGGTGCCGCCGGGACCCGTGATGCCGACGTGTACCGGATGCGCCCCGCCCACGATGCGGCGCGCGAGGGCGTCGGCCTCCACCGCGGCGTCGTTCGCGGCCGGGCCGCGGGCGTCCTGCGAGGACGGCCCCGTCACGGCGCCGGCTCGGGCGCGGGCGGGGGCTCCGGCGCGGGGTCGGGCGCGGGCTGGGGCTCCGGCGACGGGTCGGCGACGGGTGCGGGCGACGGGTCGGGGGAGGGCTCGGGTGAGGGGTCGGGGGTCGGCTGCGGCGTCGGATCGGGGGACGGCTCCGGCGTCGGCTCGGGTGAGGGGCTGGGCGGCGTGGTCGGGTCGGGCTGAGGGGTCGGTGCGGGATCCGTGGAGCCGGAACCTGCGGGGGAGAGGTCGTCCTGCGACGACGACCCGCCCGTGGCGGGGCTGCCGCTCGACGGCGTCGCCGGCGTCGCGCTGTCGGCCTGGGAGACCGCTCGTCGCGGTGCCGCCGGATCGGCGTCGGGCGCGGTATCCGTGCCGTCGGCGCCGTCGTCGGTGCTTCCGCCGACCGCGGCGAGTGGCACGGCCGAGCCGAAGACGTACCGGCCGGCGGGGGCGCCGTCGCTCGGCTCGCCGGAGCCGCCGGGCTCGCCGCCCTGCTCGTCCTTGTCCCCGGCGGCGAGCGGCGTGATCGGGATGAGGACGGCCAGGAGGGCCGCGGCGACGCCGGCCAGGATGACCGCGCGGAGGCCGATCGACAGGCCATGCGACTCGGTGTCCGGGCCTGCGGCGATGGGAACCGCCGGTTGCGCGGCGTCGGCCGCGGCGGCCTCGGCGGAGGCCGCGGGCGCGGCGGCCGCGACGACGGATGCGTCGGGCTCGAGCAGCCTCGCGGCAGCTACCGCGGCGCCGAGGCTGATCGAGGCCTTCGGGTCGGCGTCGACCGCGACGGGGAGCTCGAGCTCGGCGGAGAGGAGCTGTGCGACGGCGGGGATCCGGGAGGAGCCGCCGATGAGCAGCACGGCGCTGACGTCCTCGGGCTCGAGGCCCGCGTCGGCGATGGCCGCCCGCAGCGTCGCCACCGTGGACCGCAGCGAGCCGTCGATCATCTGCTCGAACTCCGAGCGCACGAGGCGGACCCGCGCCTGGCCGTTCGGCAGCAGCACGGGCACCACGGTCTCGGCGTCGAACGACAGGGCCTCCTTGGCGTCGGTGCACTCGCGGCGCACGTGGGCGAGCGCGAGGGCGCCGTCGGGCGCCGTCTCGTCGACGTCGGCGAAGACGCCGGGAGCGAGCTCCCGCACGTGCTCGAAGATCCGCTGGTCGAAGTCGGCGCCGCCCAGGCGCTCGATGCCCGTCGGAGTGCCCATCAGGGCGAACGCGTCGTCCTCGCGCTTGCGCAGGAGCGCCACGTCGAACGTGCCGCCGCCGAGGTCGTACACCGCGACCGCCGCCCCGTCGTCGACCTTCTCGTGCGCGAGGTAGTGCAGCCCGGCGGCCTCGGGCTCGCTCACGAGCACGACGCCGGCGAGGCCGACGCCCGCGAGGGCCTCCTGGACCAGGCCGACCCGGTGCTCGCCCCACGAGGCGGGGTGGGAGACCGCGATCACGTCGGGCGCGCCGCCCTCGTGCTCCTCGGCACGCTCGACGACCCATTGCGCGAGCACCGCGAAGAGGTCCTCGGGCGCGACACCGAGGTCGCCGACGATGATCGGCGTCTCGTCGCCGATCCGCCGCTTGAACTCGCGGACCACCCGGTCGGGATGGTCGATCGCCCGCCGCTCTGCGGGCTCGCCGACGACGACGCCGCCGTCCTCGCCGAGGTACACCACCGTCGGCACGGCGGCCTTCCGGGTGCCGAGCTCCAGCGCCTCGTAGGCGATCGACCCGTCGTTGCCTCGTCGGCCGATGGCCGCGGCCGTATAACTCGTGCCGATGTCGATCCCGAGCACGAACGCTCTCACTCGACTGCGCCCCCTCACGCGTGGCAGCCCGCCGTAGGGTCGCGGATCCCCCTGCCACAACGTGTCGAGTATCCCGCGGCCACCGGGGGGCGGCAATGGGATTGACACCCCCGATTCGGGGTACAGGGCGCGCTCCTCGCGGCAAGATCCGCGTCATTCCGGGCCGCTACGGGGGGACAGCACGCCGAGGAAATCATGACCCCCCGAACGAGGGGCATTCGCGACGGCGGGTGCCCGGCGATACTGGGGGCCATGATGGGGGCGCGGAAGGGGGGCGTCGCGCTCGCCGTGGCATTCGCGATCGCGATGAGCGTGGGCGTGAGCGGATGCGGCCTGTCGTTGTTCTTCCCGGTGGTCGACGAGTCGACCCCGACCGGCGAGGACGTCGAGGCCGCACTGGAGCCGTTCTACGGGCAGGTGATCGCCTGGGACGCGTGCGAGGAGTTCCAGTGCGCCACGGCGATCGCGCCGCTCGACTGGGACGACCCGGGAGCCGGCGAGATCGAGCTCGCGCTGATCCGCCAGCCCGCGCGCACCGAGAAGGCGGGCACGCTGCTCGTGAACCCGGGGGGCCCCGGGGCATCCGGATTCGACGCCGTTGCCCGCGCGATCGACGTGACGGCGACGGAGGCGCTGCAGGACCGGTACGACATCGTGGGCTTCGATCCGCGCGGGGTCGGCCGGTCGACGGCCGTCTCGTGCTTCGGGCCCGCGGACCTCGACAAGCTGCTCTACGGCAATCCGCGCGGCTCGCGCGGCTCCGACGAGTGGATCACGACGCAGAACGACCTCACCCACAAGTTCGGCCAGGCCTGCCTCGCGAAGACCGGACCGCTGCTCGCGAACGTCGACACGCTGAGCACCGCCCGCGATCTCGACATGCTGCGCGCGGCGCTCGGCGAGGAGCAGCTGGACTACCTCGGGTACTCCTACGGCGCGTACCTCGGCACGGTGTACGCCGGGGCGTTCCCCGATCGCGTGGGCCGGATGGTGCTCGACGGCGCGATCGACCCGGGCATCGGGCACGCGGCGATGACCCTCGCGCAGGCGCAGGGGATCGAGGCGTCGCTCCGCTCGTACTTCGCCTCGTGCATGCCGGGTGGGACCTGCCCGTACTTCCAGGGCACCGTCGACGACGCGATGGCGGCGGTGCGGGGCATCCTCGACGCGGTCAGGAAGAACCCGATCCCGTCCAGCGACGGTCGCGTGCTGACGGCCGAGACGCTCGTGATCGCGATCGCCGCGCCGCTCTACAACGCGACCACGTGGCCGGTGCTGGACTCGGTGTTCGCGACCGTGCTCGCCATGCAGGCGGACACCGCGCTCGCCGTCGTCGACGGCTACTACGGGCGCACGGCCGACGGGGCGTACGCGACCAACCAGATGGAGGCGCTGCGGGCCGTCAACTGCCTCGACTTCGAGTACCAGAACAACGTCGCGCAGATGAAGGAGCAGGCGCGCGAGCTCAACACCGTCGCGCCGTACCTCGGCATCTACCTGACGTTCGGCGACCTGTCGTGCCTGTCCTGGCCGTACCACGCCGAGCAGCCGCGGGCCGCGATCGCGGCGCCCGGCGCCGCGCCCATCCTCGTGCTCGGCACGACCAACGACCCGTCGACGCCGTACGCGTGGGCGGTGGCGGTCGCGACGCAGCTCGAGAGCGGCATCCTCGTGACCCGCAACGGCGACGGCCATACGGCCTACAACAAGGGCAACGCGTGCGTGGATGCCACGGTGGAGTCGTACCTCGTCGACGGCGTGGTGCCGCCGGGCGACGTGACCTGTTGAGCGCCTCGCCGGGTGCCCCCGGTCCGGGTCGTTGACCGTCCTCGGGCGTCGGAGCAGAATCGAAAGGCGCGCGCCAGGCGCGCGGAGGACAGGTGTCTCATGGTCGAGCCCGGCGACTCCGGTCGCATCGCAGAGCCCTCGCTCGCAGCATCCTCGCCCGCCGAGCCCTCGCCGTACGACGAGGTGCTCGACGTCGCAGAACGCCACGCCCGGGCGTGGGTCTCGGGCATCCGGGAGCGGCCGATCCCGCCGCGGCTCGGCACCGACGAGGTGAAGGAGCGGCTCGGTCGCGACCTCCCCGAGTCGGGGGAGTCGGCCACCGAGGTGCTCGACCTGCTCGCCGAGGCATCCGAGCCCGGCCTCATGGCCATGGGGTCGCCGCGCTTCTACGGCTGGGTCATCGGCGGCACGCAGCCCGTCGCGCTCGCTGCGGACTGGATCGTCTCCGCCTGGGACCAGAACACGGGCCTGCGCGTGGTCACCCCGGCGGTCGTCGCGGTGGAGGAACTCGCCGGCGAATGGCTCGTCGACCTGCTCGGGCTCCCCGCCGGCAGCGAGGTCGGCTTCGTGACGGGCGCTACGATGGCGCAGTTCACCTGCATGGCCGCCGGACGCGACGAGGTGCTGCGCCGCGCCGGCTGGGACGTCGAGACCCAGGGCATGGCCGGCGGCCCGAAGGTGCGGTTCATCGCGGGGGAGGAGCGGCACGGCACGAACGACCTCGCCGCGCGCTACCTCGGCCTCGGCAGCCCGATCATCGTGCCGAGCGATGAGCAGGGCCGCATCCGGGTCGACGAGCTGGAGCGCACCCTCGCCGAGGGCACCGGACCCGCGATCGTGCTGCTGCAGGCGGGCAACATCCACTCCGGCGCCTACGACGACTTCACCGCGGCGATCCGCGTCGCGCACGACGCCGGCGCGTGGGTGCACATCGACGGCGCGTTCGGCCTGTGGGCCGCGGCGTCGCCGAAGCTCCAGCACCTCGTCGCGGGCATTGACGAGGCCGATTCCTGGTCGTCCGACGCGCACAAGACGCTGAGCGTCCCGTACGACTGCGGCCTCGCCATCGTGCGCGACTCGAACGCCATGCACCGCGCCATGAGCATGCACGCGAGCTACCTCCAGGCGACCGACATCGGCGCCGACCCGCACGAGAAGGCGCCCGAGCTCTCGCGGCGTGCGCGCGGCGTGCCGACCTGGGCCGTGCTGCGCACGCTCGGCCGCACCGGCGTCGCGGCGCTGGTCGAGCAGCTGTCGGATGCCGCGAGCGGCATCGCCGAGGGCGTCGGCCGGCTGCCCGGGGTCGAGGTGCTCAACGACGTGGTCTTCACCCAGGTCTGCATCGCGCTCGAGGACGACGCCGCGACCGAGGCGCTCAGCGAACGCCTGTGGGACGAGGGCGAGGTGCTCGCCATGACGTCGCGGTGGCACGACCGGGCGGTCGTGCGCTTCTCGGTGAGCAACTGGCAGACGGATGCCGCGCAGGTCCGACGCACGGTCGACGCCGTCGAGCGGGCGCTCGCCGCGGTGCGCGCCGGCGGGTAGGTCCGGCGCGCCTCGCGCACGAGTCGATCGGTTCCCAGCCGAGGTGTCGGTGGCATCCGGTTGAATGGAGGGATGGCCGAGGCGCTCGAGGCATTCTCGCCCGCGACGCGGGCGTGGTTCACCGAATCCTTCGCCGCCCCCACCGAGGTGCAGCGCGGGGCGTGGCAGGCGATCGCGCGCGGCGACCACGCGCTCGTGGTCGCGCCGACGGGCTCCGGCAAGACGCTCGCCGCGTTCCTGTGGGCGATCGACCGGCTCCACCACGAACGGCTCGAGGAGCCCGTGGGCTCGCACGGCACTCGCGTGGTCTACCTCTCGCCGCTGAAGGCACTGGGGGTCGACGTCGAGCGCAACCTCCGGGCGCCGCTGGTGGGCATCGCCCGCACGGCGGCCGCGCTCGAGGTGGAGGTGCCCGAGGTCACGGTGGGCGTGCGATCGGGCGACACCCCGCCGGCCGAGCGCCGCACGCTCGTGACGAACCCGCCCGACATCCTCATCACCACGCCCGAGTCGCTCTTCCTCATGCTCACGTCGGCTGCGCGCGAGACGCTGCGCGGCGTCGAGACGGTCATCGTCGACGAGATCCACGCCATGGCGGGCACCAAGCGCGGATCGCACCTCGCGCTCTCGCTCGAGCGGCTCGACGCCCTCGTCGGCCGGCCGGTGCAGCGGGTCGGGCTCTCGGCGACCGTGCGACCGCACGAAGAGGTGGCGCGCTTCCTCGCCGGCACGCGCCCGGTCGCGATCGTGGCGCCGCCGTCGGGCAAGAAGTTCGACCTCGCGGTGCGCGTGCCCGTCGACGACCTCTCCGACCTCGCCGGCGAGACGGGCTCGGGCACGGTGTGGCCGCACGTCGAGGAGGCGATCCTCGACGAGGTGCTCGCGCACCGGTCCACCATCGTGTTCGCCAACTCGCGCCGGCTCGCCGAGCGCCTCACCGCGCGGCTCAACGAGCTCTGGGAGGAGCGCAACGCGCCCGCCGAGGTCGTCGAGGCCGCGGCATCCGTGGGCTGGCCCGCCGCCGGCCGACCCGGCCGACCGCCCGCCGAGATGGCCGGCGCCTCGGGGCTCACGGGCGGCGCCGAGCCGATCATCGCCCGCTCCCACCACGGGTCGGTCAGCAAGGAGGAGCGCGCGCTCGTCGAGGCCGACCTCAAGGGCGGGCGCCTCCGCTGCGTCGTGGCCACCTCGAGCCTCGAGCTCGGCATCGACATGGGCGCCGTCGACCTCGTCATGCAGATCGAGTCGCCGCCGTCGGTCGCGAGCGGCCTGCAGCGCATCGGGCGCGCTGGCCACCAGGTCGGCGAGGTGTCGAAGGGGCTCATCTATCCGAAGCACCGGGCCGACGTGCTGCACTCCGCCGTCGCCGCCGAGCGCATGATCGCGGGCGCGATCGAGGAGCTGCGCATCCCGGCGAACCCGCTCGACGTGCTCGCGCAGCAGACCATCGCCGCCGCCGCGCTCGACGAGTGGAACGTCGAGGACTGGTTCGAGCTCGTCCGTCGCGCGGCGCCGTTCGGGGCCCTGCCCCGATCGGCCTTCGACGCGACCCTCGACCTGCTCGCGGGCCGCTACCCGTCCGACCGGTTCGGCGAGCTGCGACCGCGCATCGTGTGGGACCGGGACGCCGGCACGATCGTCGGCCGCCGCGGTGCCCAGCGGCTCGCGGTCACGAGCGGCGGCACGATCCCCGACCGCGGCATGTTCGGGGTGTTCATGATCGGCGAGGCCGGACCGGGCCGCCGGGTCGGCGAGCTCGACGAGGAGATGGTCTACGAGTCCCGCGTGGGCGACGTCTTCGCCCTCGGCGCCACGAGCTGGCGCATCCAGGAGATCACGCACGACCGGGTGCTCGTCGCGCCCGCCGCGGGCGAGCCGGGCCGGCTCCCGTTCTGGAAGGGCGACGGCATCGGGCGTCCGGCCGAGCTCGGCGAGGCGATCGGCGGGTTCATCACCGAGCTCGCCGGCGCGCCCACGGCCGACGCGCTCGTGCGCAGCCGCGCGGCCGGGCTCGACGAGCGCGCCGCGAAGAACCTCGTCGCGTTCATCGACGACCAGCGCGCGGCGACCACCGTCGTGCCCGACGGCGCCAACCTCGTGGTCGAGCGCTTCCGCGACGAGCTCGGCGACTGGCGCATCGTCCTGCACTCGCCCTACGGCATGCGCGTGCACGCGCCGTGGGCGCTCGCCATTGGCGCGCGCGTGCAGGAGGAGCTCGGCGTCGACGCGAACGCGGTCGCGAGCGACGACGGCATCGTGCTGCGCATGCCCGACACCGGTGACGACCCGCCCGGGGCCGAGCTCTTCACGTTCGAGCCCGCAGAGCTCGCCCAGATCGTCACGCAGCACGTCGGCGGGTCCGCCCTGTTCGCATCGCGGTTCCGCGAGTGCGCGGCGAGGGCGCTCATCCTGCCGAAGACCAACCCCGGCCGCCGCTCGCCGCTCTGGCAGCAGCGGCAGCGGGCGTCGCAGCTCCTCGAGGTCGCGCGCGACTACCCCGACTTCCCGATCCTGCTCGAGGCCGTGCGCGAGTGCCTGCAAGACGTCTACGACCTGCCCGCGCTCACTCGCATCGCCGAGCGCATCGAGCGACGCCAGCTGCGCTTCGTCGAAGTGAGCACGGAGTCGCCGAGCCCCTTCGCGGCGAGCCTCCTGTTCGGCTACGTCGGCGCGTTCATGTACGAGGGCGACGCCCCGCTCGCCGAGCGCCGCGCCGCGGCCCTGTCCCTCGACCCGGCACTCCTGGCCGAGCTGCTCGGCACCGTCGAGCTGCGCGAGCTCCTCGACCCCGAGGTGGTGGTCGAGACCGAGCGGATGCTGCAGCGCCTCGATCCCGAACGTCGGGCCCGGGGCGACGAGGGCGTCGCCGACCTGCTCCAGGGGCTCGGGCCGATCACCGCCGACGAGGTCGGCGAGCGGGTCGACGACGAGACCGATGCCGCGGCGGCGATCGACGCGCTCGTCGCCGCCCGCCGTGCCGCCCGCGTGCGCTTCGCGGGCCGTGACTGGATCGTCGCCGTCGAAGACGTCTCGCGCCTGCGCGACGCGCTCGGCGTGCCGATCCCGCCCGGACTGCCCGAGGCGTTCGAGGAGTCGGTGCGCGATCCGCTCGGCGACCTCGTGAGCCGCTTCGCCCGCACGCACGGCCCGTTCACCACGCAGCAGGTCGCCGAGCGCTTCGGCATCGGCCAGGCCGTCGCCCGCGCGTCGCTCGGGCGCCTCGCGGCCGAGCGACGCCTCGTCGAGGGCGAGTTCCTGCCCGGCGGAGCGGGGCTCGAATGGTGCGACTCGGGGGTCCTCCGGCGCATCCGCCGTCGCTCGCTCGCCGCCCTGCGTGAAGAGGTCGAGCCCGTCGAGCCCCGCCAGCTCGCGCGGTTCCTCCCCGAGTGGCAGCACGTCGGCGGCCGCCTGCACGGCGTCGACGGGGTCGCCGCCGTGGTGGAGCAGCTCGAGGGCGTGCGCATCCCGGCGTCGGCGTGGGAGGCGTTCGTGCTGCCCGCGCGCGTCGACGACTACCGACCCGGCATGCTCGACGAGCTCACGGCGTCCGGCGAGGTGCTCTGGGCCGGGGCGGGCACGCTCGCCGGCGACGACGGCTGGATCAGCCTGCACCTCGCCGAGACCGCAGCGCTCACCCTGCCCCCGCCCGAGGCGGGTCCGCTCGACCCGCTCGAGGCCGAGTTGCTCGCCGTGCTCGGCGGCGGGGGCGGATACTTCTTCCGCCAGCTCGTCGAGGCCGTCGGCGCCGACGACGACCGCGCGGTCATCGAGGCGCTCTGGCGGCTCGTCTGGGCCGGACTCGTGACGAACGACACGTTCGCACCGGTGCGCGGCCTGCTCGCCGGCGGCGGCGCGCACAAGACCCGCGCGCCCGCGCCGCGGGCGAGGATGCGCGGCCGGTCGCTGACGCGCCGGGCGCTCGCGGCGTCCGTCACGTCCGACCGCGCGGCCCGCGCCGCCGCGAACCCCGCGCACGCGGCCGGACGATGGTCGGTCGTGCCGCTCGCGACCTCGGCCGCGACGCCGCGCGCCCAGGCCCTCGGCGAGACGCTGCTCGAACGCTACGGCGTCGTCACGCGAGGCTCCGTCGTGGCCGAGGGGATCGTGGGCGGGTTCGCCCTCGCGTACCGGTCCCTCTCCGCGTTCGAGGACTCCGGACGGGTGCGCCGCGGGTACTTCGTCGACGGCTTGGGCGGTGCGCAGTTCGCGACGACCGCCGCGGTCGACCGGCTCCGTGCCCAGCCCGCAAGCGGAGCGATCGCGCTCGCGGCCACCGACCCCGCCAACCCGTTCGGCGCCGCGCTCGACTGGCCCGAGCCGCCCGGCGACGGCTCGCACCGGCCCGCCCGCAAGGCGGGCGCCTTCGTCACCATGGTCGACGGCGCGGCGACGCTCTACCTCGAGCGCGGCGGGCGCACCGCCCTCGCGTTCACCGACGATGCGGAGGTGCTCGGCGCCTCCGCGACCGCGCTGGCCGACGCGCTCCGCCGCGCGCGGGCCGAGCGCCTGCGCGTCGAGACCGTCAACGGCGACAACGTCTACGGCTCGGTGCTCGACCCCGCGCTGCGCGCGGCCGGCTTCCGCGAGACGCCGAGGGGACTGCGGTTCGATGCCCGAGGGTGACACCGTCTACCAGGCCGCCCGTCGGCTCGACCAGGCG
Organism: Agromyces sp. NPDC057865; assembly: GCF_042796995.1. Lineage (NCBI taxonomy): Bacteria > Bacillati > Actinomycetota > Actinomycetes > Micrococcales > Microbacteriaceae > Agromyces > Agromyces sp. NPDC057865. The sequence goes on from NZ_JBHVMJ010000007.1 coordinate 24,376, forward strand.
CTCACGGGCCGCACCGTGGAGCGCACCGACTTCCGCGTGCCGGCCTACGCCACCATCGACCTCGCGGGGCAGCCCGTGCACTCGGTGGGCAGCCGCGGCAAGCACCTGCTCATGCGGATCGGCGACCAGGTCGTGCACTCGCACCTGAAGATGGAGGGGGAGTGGCGCGTCTACCGCCCCGGGCAGCGGTGGACACGCCCGGGCTTCCAGGCGCGCGCGGTCGTCCAGGTGCCCGGCGCGGTGGCGGTCGGATTCGACCTCGGGGTGCTCGAGGTGTTCCCGGCGAGCGAGGAGGCCGACCGCATGGCGTACCTCGGGCCCGACCTGCTCGGACCCGACTGGGATGCCGCGGAGGCGATCGCGCGGATCGCGTCGCGGCCCGACGTGCCGATCGCGGTCGCCCTCGGCGAGCAGCGCAACCTCGCCGGCCTCGGCAACGTGTACGTCAACGAGGCGTGCTTCCTGCGCGGCATCCGACCCGATCGCGCGACCGGCACGGTCGACGTGCCGCCGCTGGTCGACGTCGCGCGGCGCATGATCGTCGCGAACCGCGACCGGATCGCACGCACGACCACGGGAAACGACCGACGCGGTGAGCGGCTCTGGGTCTACGGGCGCGGCGGCGAGCCGTGCCGTCGCTGCGGTACGACGATCGAGCACGGCCGGCTGGGCCGCAACGACGTCGAGCTTCGCGACACCTGGTGGTGCCCGAGCTGCCAGGCCTAGGTGACCGGGCCGGTCCACTTCTCGCCGGGGCCCTGGCCGATGGCGTCGGGGATCGGCGAGGCCTCGCGGAACGCGAGCTGGAGCGAGCGCAGTCCGTCGCGCAGGGAGCGGGCGTGCATGTCGCTGATCTCGGGCGCCCCCGCCGTGATGAGCCCGGCGAGGGCGTTGATGAGCTTGCGCGCCTCGTCGAGGTCGACCTGCGACTCGGGGTCGTCGGCGAGGCCCACCTTCACCGCGGCGGCGCTCATGAGGTGCACGGCGGCGGTCGTGATGACCTCCACGGCGGGGACCTCGGCGATGTCGCGGGTGGCGTCGGCGACGGTGGACTCGTCTGAACTGTTGCTCACAGACATCCTCTGTTAGACTACTGCGGGCCCGGGGCCAGTCCCCGGTACGAAAGTGGAGATTCTCCCACCCGCGCATACCGCTTCATCAAGGTTACCGGGTCGATTGCACTCCGCTTCCACGCCACCGAGCCACCGGCTCAGGCAGGAAGTAGACAGGGTGCCGTAGTGCCGCATGGTGTGATTCCATGCGAGCCTGCGTGGATCTTCCGCTCTCGTCGACGGGCGGCATCCGCCTCCCGTTCGAGCACAGCTTGAGTAGAGGAGAACACGCATCAGCGATCCGCGTACCAATGACCGTATCCGCGTTCCCGAGGTCCGCCTCGTGGGACCTGGCGGAGAGCAGGTCGGCGTCGTGAAGATCGAGGTGGCCCTGCGGCTCGCGCAGGAGGCCGACCTCGATCTCGTCGAGGTCGCGCCCAACTCGCGTCCGCCGGTCGTCAAGATCATGGACTACGGCAAGTACAAGTACGAGGCTGCGCAGAAGGCCAAGGAGGCTCGGCGCAACCAGGCGAACACGATCCTCAAGGAGGTCCGGTTCCGCCTCAAGATCGACAAGCACGATTACGAGACCAAGATGAAGCGCGCCGTCGGCTTCCTGAAGGCCGGCGACAAGGTCAAGGCGATGATCCTGTTCCGAGGCCGCGAGCAGTCGCGTCCCGAGATGGGCGTCCGCCTCCTGCAGCGCTTCGCGGAAGACGTGGTGGAGTTCGGCACCGTCGAGCACAACCCCACGATCGACGGCCGCAACATGGTCATGGTCATCGCTCCTCTGAAGAACAAGTCCGAGGCCAAGGCCGAGGCGAATGCACAGCGTGCTGCGGCGAAGGCGCGGCCGGCGGCGGATGCCGCGGGCGAGCCCGAGACGCAGGCGGCCGAGTCCACCGAGGACCAGGCCTAGCACCCCCGTCCGCCACCCCGGTGGCGGCAGAACCAAGGAGAAACACGAGATGCCGAAGCAGAAGACCCACTCCGGGTCCAAGAAGCGCTTCAAGATCACCGGTACCGGGAAGCTCAAGAAGCAGCAGGCCGGCATGCGCCACAACCTCGAGGGCAAGTCCTCGGTGCGCACCCGCCGCCTCAACGCGGACAAGGTCCTGTCGGCCCCCGACACCAAGGTCGTCAAGAAGCTTCTCGGCCGCTGAGCCGCGAGACCCGTAAGGAAGAAACAGAGCAATGGCAAGAGTGAAGAGGGCGGTCAACGCCCACAAGAAGCGTCGGGTCATCCTGGAGCGCGCCGAGGGCTACCGCGGTCAGCGGTCGCGCCTCTACCGCAAGGCGAAGGAGCAGGTCACCCACTCGCTCGTCTACTCCTACAACGACCGCCGCAAGAAGAAGGGCGACTTCCGTCGCCTCTGGATCCAGCGGATCAACGCGGCCTCGCGTCAGAACGGCCTCACCTACAACCGCTTCATCCAGGGCCTCGGCCTGGCGGGCATCGAGGTCGACCGTCGCATCCTCGCCGAGCTCGCCGTGAACGAGCCCGCGACCTTCGCGGCGCTCGTCGAGAGCGCCAAGCAGGCCCTCCCGGCCGACACCTCGGCCCCGAAGACCGCGGCGTAGCCACTGCTTCGGCCCTGACGGCCCGGCACCCCCGATCCCCGGGGTGCCGGGCCGTTTCGCATGTCCGCCGCGGCATCCGTCGTCCCTAGACTGGCTGCATGCTCGAGAACCCGAGGTCGCCGCGCGTCCGCGCCGTCGCGAAGCTCGCGAAGAAGCCGGCTCGCGTCGAGAGCGGGCTGTTCCTGCTCGAGGGCCCGCAGGCCGTCGCCGAGGCGCTCACCTTCCGCCCGCAGCTCGTCGTCGAGCTCTACGCCACGCCCACGGCCCTCGAGCGCTACACCGACATCGCGCAGACGGCCGTCGACGCGGGCGTCGACGTCGAGTTCGTGACCGAGGAGGTCCTCGACGCGATGGCCGACACGGTCACGCCGCAGGGCTTCGTCGCCGTCTGCCATCAGTTCCCGACCGCCGTGAAGGACGTGTTCGCGGCCGGGCCGCGCCTCATCGCGATCCTCGAGGAGGTGCGCGACCCCGGCAACGCGGGCACCATCGTCAGGGCCGCGGATGCCGCGGGCGCCGACGCCGTGGTCTTCACCGGGCGCACCGTGGACCTGTACAACCCCAAGGTCGTGCGCAGCTCGACCGGATCGATCTTCCACCTCCCGGTCGCCGTCGGCGGCCACCTCGAGGACGTGCTCGAGCGCGCCCGTGCCGCCGGTCTCACGGTGCTCGCCGCCGACGTGAAGGGCGAGGACCTCCTGGCCGCCCGCACCGAGGGCGTGCTCGAGCGTCCGACGGCGTGGCTCTTCGGCAACGAGGCGCACGGGCTGCCCGAGGAGCAGCTCGCGCTCGCCGACCGCGTGGTCACGGTTCCCATCTACGGACACGCCGAATCGATGAACCTCGCGACCGCGGCATCCGTGTGCCTGTATGAGAGCGCGTTCGCGCAGCGCAGCGCGCATCACGAATAGGTAACCACCGGCGTCGCCCCTTTGTGGCCCCTCCGCGAGGGGCCCTAGTTTGGGGGGATGGAGCCAACCCAGCAGGCGCCCGCGACGTCGAACATCTCGGTGCGCCGCGGCGAACCCCTCGTGGTCGTCGAGCACGTCGAGAAGCACTTCGGCGATCTGCACGTGCTGAACGACATCAACACCGTCGTCAACCGCGGCGAGGTCGTCGTCGTCATCGGGCCGAGCGGCTCCGGCAAGTCGACGCTGTGCCGGGCGATCAACCGCCTCGAGACCATCGACTCCGGGTCGATCACCATCGACGGCGAGCGGCTGCCAGAGGAGGGCGCCGCGCTCGCGAAGCTGCGGGCCGACGTCGGCATGGTGTTCCAGTCGTTCAACCTCTTCGCGCACAAGAGCGTGCTCGAGAACGTGACGCTGGCGCCGGTCCGGGTGAAGCGGATGTCCCGCAAGGACGCCGAGGCGCGCGCCATGGAGCTGCTCGAGCGCGTGGGGGTCGCGAACCAGGCGAAGAAGCTGCCCGCACAGCTCTCGGGCGGCCAGCAGCAGCGCGTCGCGATCGCCCGGTCGCTCGCCATGAACCCGAAGCTCATCCTCATGGACGAGCCGACGAGCGCGCTCGACCCCGAGATGATCAACGAGGTGCTCGACGTCATGGTCGGGCTGGCCGAGCAGGGCATGACGATGATCGTCGTCACCCACGAGATGGGCTTCGCCCGTCGGGCGGCCGACCGCGTGCTGTTCATGGCCGACGGGCGCATCGTCGAGGAGGCGACGCCCGCGCAGTTCTTCGACCACCCGCAGACCGACCGCGCGAAGGACTTCCTCTCGAAGATCCTCGAGCACTGAGAAGCCTGCGCTGCCACGAGCGGCGAGGGAACACCCATACGAGAAGAGGCAGAGACACATGAAACGGATGAGATTCGCACTCGTCGCGGCGGGCGCCGCGACGGCCCTCGCCCTCGCGGGCTGCGCCGGAGGCGGCGACTCCGGCGGTGAGGCCGAGGAGACGCCCACGGCCGCCCCCACGTTCGAGGCCGGCACGACCATGGCGGAGCTGTCCGACGCGGGCAAGATCACGATCGGCACCAAGTTCGACCAGCCGCTGTTCGGCCTCGTCGGACCGTCGGGCGAGCCCGAGGGCTTCGACGTCGAGATCGGCAAGATCATCGCGTCCGAGCTCGGCATCTCCGAGGACAACATCGAGTGGGTCGAGACCGTGTCGGCCAACCGCGAGCCGTTCATCCAGAACGGCCAGGTGGACATCGTCATCGCGACGTACACGATCAACGACAAGCGCAAGGAGGTCGTCTCCTTCGCGGGTCCGTACTACATGGCCGGACAGTCGATCCTCGTGCTCGCCGACAACGACGACATCGAGAGCGAAGACGACCTCGTGGGCCAGCCGGTCTGCTCGGTGACGGGCTCGACGCCCGCCGCGAAGCTCGCCGAGATCGGCGCCGACCCGGTGCTCACCGACACGTACTCGAACTGCCTCGAGCCGCTGCGCAGCGGCCAGGTGGTCGCCGTGTCGACCGACAACGTGATCCTCGCGGGCCTCGCGGCCCAGAACGAGGGCGAGTTCAAGGTCGTGGGCAAGCCCTTCACCGAGGAGCCCTACGGCATCGGCCTCGCGCTCGAGGACACCGAGTTCCGCATGTGGATCAACGACGTGCTCGAGAAGGCCGAGGAGGACGGCCGCTACGAGGAGGCGTGGAACGAGACGGCCGGCACGGTGCTACCGTTCGTCGACCCGCCTGCTGTCGACCGCTACGAGAACTGACCGATGGATGACCCGGGCCGGGCCTGAACGGCCGGCCCGGGTCCATCCGCACCGCACGGGCGAAGGGAATCCGTGGACGCCGTCATCGACAACCTGCCGACCTACCTGAACGGGTTCGGCACGACCGTCCTGCTCCTGATCGTGAGCGGGCTCTCGGCGCTCGTGATCGGCACCGTCGTGGCGGCGATGCGCATCTCGCCGGTCGCGACCCTGCGGGTCGTCGCGACGGTCTACACCGAGATCGTGCGCAACACGCCCCTGACGCTCGTGCTGATCTTCTGCGCGCTGGTGCTGCCGTACCTGGGCTCGCGACTGCCGTACCTCATCACGGCGATCATCGCGCTGTCGGTCTACACGTCGCCGTTCGTCGCCGAGGCGCTGCGCTCCGGCATCAACGGCGTCCCGGTCGGCCAGGCCGAGGCCGCCCGCAGCGTCGGCCTCGGATTCCGGCAGACCGTCTCGCTGGTCATCTTCCCCCAGGCGTTCCGGATGACCATCCCGCCCCTCATCAACGTCTTCATCGCCCTCACCAAGAACACGTCCGTCGCCGGTGGGTTCTTCGTCGTCGAGCTGTTCGCCGTCGGCAAGCAGCTCGCGAACGACAACGGCGACGCCGTCATCCCGATCCTGCTCGGAGTGGCGACCTTCTACCTCATCATCACGGTTCCGCTCGGCTTGCTCGCGGTCCAACTCGAGCGGAAGTGGGTGGTGCAGCGATGAGCAACGCCAACGTGCTGTTCGACGCGCCTGGCCCCCGCGCCAAGGTGCTCTCGCGCACGCTCTCCGTCATCACGGCGCTGCTCGTGGCCGGCGGGCTGCTCTGGATGTTCCTGGTGCTGAACGCCCCCAAGGAGTCCGGCGGGATCACCCTGCCGGGCATGTTCGACGAGTCGCGCTGGGACGTCTTCGCGGACCCCGAGGTCTGGGGCTTCATCTGGCAGGGCGTCCTGAACACCCTGCGAGCCGCGCTCGTCGCGTCCGTGCTCGCGGTCGCGCTCGGCGTCGTGCTCTCGCTCCTGCGGAGCGCCCGGAACCCGTGGATCCGGATCCCGACGGCCGTCGTCATCGAGTTCTTCCGCGGCATGCCGGTCCTGCTGATGATGCTGTTCATCCTGCTGGTGTTCGCGACGGGCGACTACTGGGCGGTCGTGGCGGCGCTCGCCATCTACAACGGCGCGCTTATTGGCGAGGCCCTTCGAGCCGGCCTGGCCGCGCTGCCGCGCGGGCAGCGGGAGGCGGCGCTCAGCCTCGGCATGCGCCAGCTGCAGTCGAAGATGCTCGTGGAGTTCCCGCAGGCCTTCCGGCAGATGCTGCCGATCATCGTCGCCCAGCTGGTCGTGCTCCTGAAGGACACGTCGCTCGGCTTCATCGTGGGCTACCCCGAACTGCTGCGCACGACGATGAACAACCTCTCGAGCTTCTTCGGCAACCGCTACCTCTTCCCGCTGTGGCTCATCACGTTCCTCATCTACCTCGTGATGAACCTCAGCCTGTCGTGGTTCGCCCGCTGGCTTGCCCGGCGCGGCGACCGCCGCTACCGCACGGGGGCCAAGCGCGGCGGACCCGCACCCGAGGATCCGAACCAGGGGATGCTGCTCACCGAGGCGCGTGCCGAGGCACGCGGCACCGGCGGGGGCCCTCCCTGATCCGGCCGCGGCCGGGCCGGAACCGCGCGTGCCCGCCCGCTAGACTCGTTCCTTGTGTCCGAGCCCCGTGAAATCACCGAGCAGGCCGTCCAGGCGGCCGTCGACGCCGCACTCGCGGCGATCGCCGCGGCGGGCGACTCCGCCGCGCTGAAGCAGGTCCGCACCGAGCACACGGGGGAGAAGTCGACCCTCGCGCAGCTCAACGCCGAGCTCCGCAACGTGCCGAACGACCAGAAGGCCGCCCTCGGCAAGCTGGTGGGCGGCGCGCGCGGTCGCGTGAACCAGGCGTTCGCGGTGCGCGAGGCCGAGATCCTCGAGGCCGAGGCGGCCGCCCAGCTCGAGGCGGAGACCGTCGACGTCACGGCGCTGCCGTCGCGGTACACGGCCGGCGCGCGGCATCCGCTCGCCCTGCTGCAAGACCGAGTGTGCGACGTCTTCACCGGCATGGGGTGGGAGATCGCCGAGGGCCCTGAGGTCGAGAGCGAGTGGTTCAACTTCGACGCGCTGAACTTCGACGCCGACCACCCGGCGCGCGCCATGCAGGACACGTTCTTCGTCGACCCGCCCGAGGCGCACCTCGTGCTGCGCACGCACACGAGCCCGGTGCAGGTGCGCTCGATGCTCGAGCGCGAGGTGCCGATCTACGTGCTCGCGCCGGGACGTGTGTACCGCACCGACGAGTTCGACGCCACGCACCTGCCCGTCTTCATGCAGTTCGAGGGCCTCGCCGTCGACAAGGGCCTCACCATGGCGCACCTGCGCGGCACCCTCGACCACTTCGTCAAGTCGATCTTCGGCGAGGAGGCGAAGGTGCGCCTGCGACCGAGCTTCTTCCCCTTCACCGAGCCGAGCGCCGAGCTCGACTTCTGGCACCCGACCTTCAAGGACGGGCCGCGCTGGATCGAGTGGGGCGGGTGCGGCATGGTGCACCCCAACGTGCTCAAGGCCGCGGGCATCGATCCCGAGGTCTACACGGGCTTCGCGTTCGGCATGGGGATCGAGCGCGGGCTCATGCTCCGCAACGGCGTGCAGGACATGCGCGAGATGGTCGAGGGAGACGTCCGGTTCTCCCAGCAGTTCGGAATGGTGGTCTGACCGATGCGAGTGCCCCTCAGCTGGCTCGCCGAATACGTCGAGCTCGTGCCGGGTTCGACGCCCGAAGACGTGCACGCCGCCCTCGTGCAGGTCGGCCTCGAGGAGGAGGACGTGCACACGTTCGAGCTCGAGGGCCCGATCGTCGTGGGCGAGGTCCTCGAGTTCACCGAGGAGCCGCAGTCCAACGGCAAGACGATCCGCTGGTGCCAGGTGCGCGTCGCGCCCGACGGCGAGACGGCGGCCGACGGCGGCGACGCGGTGCACGGCATCGTGTGCGGCGCCCGCAACTTCTTCGTCGGCGACAAGGTCGTGGTGACGCTGCCGGGTGCGGTGCTGCCCGGCCCGTTCCCGATCGCGGCGCGCAAGACCTACGGGCACGTGTCCGACGGCATGATCGCCTCGGCGCGCGAGCTCGGCCTCGGCGACGACCACGAGGGCATCCTGCGCCTGTCGACCATCGGCATCGACGCGCCCGTCGGCACCGACGCCATCGAGCTGCTCGGCCTGAACGACGCCGCCGTCGAGATCAACGTGACGCCCGACCGCGGCTACGCGTTCTCCATCCGCGGCGTCGCCCGCGAATACGCGCACGCGACCGGCGCCCGCTACCGCGACCCGGTCGAGCTGTCGAGCCCGGCGGGGGTCCCCGAGCCGGCCGAAGGTGCCTCCGGCGACGTGTTCCCCGTCGAGATCCGCGACGAGGCGCCCATCCGCGGCCGCGTCGGCTCCTCGGTGTTCGCGACGCGCATCGTGCGCGACGTGGACCCCGCCCGGCCCACCCCGGCATGGATGATCGCGCGGCTGAAGCTCGCCGGCATCCGCTCGCTCTCGGTGCTCGTCGACATCACGAACTACGTCATGCTCGAGCTCGGCCAGCCGATCCACGGCTACGACCTCGACCGCCTGCAGGGCGGGATCGTCGTGCGCCGCGCGACGCCGGGCGAGACGATCACGACGCTCGACGGCAAGGAGCGCCGGCTCGACCCCGAGGACCTCCTCATCACCGACGACCGCGGCGCCATCGGCATCGCCGGCGTCATGGGCGGCGCCGACACCGAGATGTCGGATGCCACGCGCAACGTGCTCATCGAGGCCGCGAACTTCGACCCGGTGTCGATCGCGCGCTCGGCGCGGCGCCACAAGCTCCCGAGCGAGGCGTCCAAGCGGTTCGAGCGCGGCGTGGACCCGCAGATCGCCGCCGCGGCGGCGACGCGCGTCGCGCAGCTCATGGTCGACCTCGCGGGCGGCACCGCCGACGCCGGCGGCTCGCTCATCCACGAGGCGCCCGAGCGCGAGGCGATCCTGCTGCCCGACGGCTACGTGACCGAGCTCATCGGCGTCGAGTACACCGACGAGGAGGTGCACGACGCGCTCGCAGAGATCGGCGGGGCGATCACGCGCACCTCCGACGGGTTCGAGGTCGTGCCGCCGTCGTGGCGCCCCGACCTCACCGGCAAGGCCGACCTCGCCGAGGAGGTGGCGCGCCTCGCCGGGTACCACCGCATCCCGTCGGTGCTGCCCGTCGCCCCGCCCGGGCGCGGCCTCACGCGCTCGCAGCGCATCCGCCGCCGGGTCGCCGACGCCCTCGCCGCGGCCGGGTCCACCGAGGTGCTCTCGTTCCCCTTCGCGACCGAGGACGAGAACGCGCTGTTCGGCAGCGCCGACGGCTCCGCCGTGGCATCCGTGAAGCTCGCGAACGCGCTCGACGCCTCGACGGCGCTCATGCGGCGCTCGCTGCTGCCGGGGCTCATCGCCGCCGCCAAGCGCAACCGCTCGCGCGGGCTCGTCGACGTCTCGCTGTTCGAGCTCGGACTCGTGTTCCTGCCCGAAGCGGGCGTCACCTACGGCAGCGCCGAGCTGCCGGTCGGCGACCGTCGTCCGACCGAGGCGGAGCTCCAGGCGCTGCAGGCGGGCATCCCGCCGCAGCCACGGCACATCGGCGCGCTCCTCGTGGGCGACGTCGTGACGAAGCAGCCCGGTCAGGCCGCGGTCCCCGCCGGCGTAGTGGACGCGCTCGACGTCGTGCGCCAGGTCGCGCTCGCGGTCGGCGCCGAGATCGAGGTGGCGCAGGGCTCGCACCAGGCGCTCCACCCGGGTCGCACCGCTGAGCTGCGCGTGGCCGGACGGTCGGTCGGGTTTGCAGGCGAGCTGCTGCCGTCGGTCGCCGAGGAGAACGACCTGCCGCGCGTCGTCGCCGTCGTCGAGCTCGACCTCGACGCGGTCATCGCGCTCACCGAGCCGGGTCTCGAGGCGGGGCAGATCGGCACGTACCCGGCGGCGACGCAGGACCTCTCGCTCCTCGTCGACGCGGACGTGCCCGCATCGGCCGTGGCGGGTGCGGTCCGCGAGGGCGCAGGCGGGCTGCTCGAGGAGTTGCACCTCGTCGACGACTACCGCGGTGCCGGGGTGCCCGACGGGTCGAAGAGCCTGACGTTCGCGCTGCGGTTCCGCGCTGACGACCGCACGCTCACGGCCGCCGAGGCGAGCGAGGCGAAGCTCGCGGGCGCAGCGGTCGCGCGAGAGCGCACGGGCGCCGCGATCCGGGAGTAGCGGGCGGGCGGCGCCTGCACGCCCGCGGTTGCTCGCAGCAGCCCCGGGAGAGCTCGCAGCAGCCCCGGGAGAGTACGTCTCCGCAGAATCGGTGGATTCGTCGACCTGTCGATGAGACGACTTGTCGACTCGTCGACTTGTCGACTTGTCGACTTGTCGACTTGTCGACTTGTCGAGGAGTTGATTTGTCGCCCGGTTCATTTGTCGCTGAGTTGACGGGTTCACCGATTCTGCGGAGGGGAACTCCCATCCCTGCCGATGAGGCCCTGCGACCACCGGCCGTCCAGATGATCGGGAGGATGTCGGCGCGCCGACGATCCAAGACGGCGAGACCAGGCGCGTCAAGGCGAGCGAGGGGAAGTGCGCTGCGCTCCTCGACCCCCGGGCTCAGGCTCCGTGGCGGTCGATCAGCCGGTCGAACGCGGCATCCAGCTCGGGGTCGACCTCGCGACGCGACGCGTCGGCGTCGTGCCAGTCCACGATCTCCTGCGCGCCGCGCCAGAACGGGATGACGGCACGGTACTCGGGCACGAGTGACCTCACCTTCGCGTTGTCGAAGACCACGGAGTGAGCCTTGTCGCCGACGAGACCTGGGCCCTCGTCGGGGAGCTCGCGAGCGATCGCCTCGCTCGCGATGTGCACCGGCCGGAACTCCGCGCCGGCCGCGCGAGCGAGCACCGCGCCGATCTGGTCCCAGGTGAGCGCCTCGTCCGACGTGATGTGGAACGCCTCGCCGACGGCCCGCTCGTTGCCGAGCAGGCCGGTGAAGGCCACCGCGAAGTCCCGCGTGTGCGTCAGCGTCCAGAGGCTGGTGCCGTCGCCCTGCACGACGACCGGCTTCCCGCGGCGCATCCGGTCGATCGCCGTCCAGCCGCCGAGGAGCGGCACGAGGGTCGCGTCGTAGGTGTGCGAGGGGCGGATGATGGTGGCCGGGAAGCCGCGTTCGCGGTAGGCCGCGACGAGCAGGTCCTCGCTCGCGATCTTGTCGCGCGAGTACTGCCAGTAGGGGTTGCGCAGCGGTGTCGACTCGGTGATGGGCAGGTGCCCGATCGGCTTCTGGTACGCGGATGCCGAGGAGATGTAGACGTACTGGCGGCAGCGCCCCTCGAACAGCTCGAGGTCGCGAGCGACTTGGTCGGGCGTGAACGAGCGGAAGTTCGCGACGACGTCGAACGTCTCGCCTCCGATCGCGGCGGCGATCGATGCGGGGTCGCCGGCATCGCCCGTGAGGTGCCGCACGCCCTCGATGCGCGGCCGCGTCGTGCTCGTGCCGCGGTTGAGCAGGGTGAGCTCGTCGCCGCGGGCGATCACGCGCGCGCTCGACGCCGAGCTGATGATGCCGTTGCCGCCGATGAACAGCACGCGCAGGGACATGGGTCCTCCTCGTCCGACGAGACCGACGACGCCGACGCGGTCGTCGACCCGAGCCTAGGCGAGTCTCAGCTGCAGCACGGTCGGTGATCGTCCAATCGGCGCCGCGGGCCGGCGGTGCCGGTGCGCGTCACCCGATGACGCGTCGAATTGCCTCGACGCGGGGCCGCTCGATAGGGTCGTGGGCATGTCCACCACTCGGATCGACCGCTCCACACGCCTCGCGCGTGGCGTCGAGCGCGGCCTCCGACGTCGTGGCGTCCGCCGAATCCCGGCGACCCCTGCAGCGGCCTGAGCGGCCGGTCTCGCGGGGCGTCGCCGGACCATCGCCCCGACCCCGCAGACCCTAAGGTGGATTCATGACGTACTCCGTCGCCGTTTCCGGCGCGTCCGGCTATGCCGGAGGGGAGATCCTCCGTCTCCTCGCCGATCACCCCGACTTCGAAGTGCGCACCGTCACGGCGCACGCGAACGCCGGCCAGCCGCTCGTCGCGGTGCAGCCGCACCTCCGTGCGTACACGCACCTGACGCTCCAGGCGACGAGCGCCGAGACGCTCGCCGGCCATGACGTCGTCTTCCTCGCGCTTCCGCACGGGGCATCCGGTGCGATCGCTGCAGAACTGCCGGACTCGACGCTCGTCATCGACTGCGGCGCCGACCACCGGCTCGAGCGCGAGTCCGACTGGGCGGCCTTCTACGGCGGCGACCACCACGGCGCCTGGAGTTACGGCGTCCCCGAGCTGCCGCGGCTGTCGGGCACGCAGCGCGACCGCCTCGCGCGTGCCCGCCGCATCGCGGCCCCCGGCTGCAACGCGTCGACCGTCGCACTCTCGCTCGCCCCCGGCATTCGCGCGGGCGTCATCGAGGACCGCGACCTCGTGTCGGTGCTCGCGGTCGGCCCCTCCGGCGCCGGCAAGAGCCTCAAGGCGCACTTGCTCGCGAGCGAGATCCTCGGCTCCGCGAACCCGTACTCCGTCGGCGGCGTGCACCGGCACATCCCAGAGATCGCGCAGGCGCTCCGCTGGGCGGGCGCGTCCGAGCCCACCATCTCGTTCACGCCCGTGCTCGTGCCGATGTCCCGCGGCATCCTCGCTACGTCGACCGCGCGCATCGTGCCCGGCACGGATGCCGCGACGGTGCGTGCGGCGTGGGAGGACGCGTACGCCGGCGAGCAGTTCGTGCAGCTCCTCCCGCCCGGGCAGTTCCCGCGCACGGCCGACGTGCTCGGTGCGAACACGGCCCTACTCGGGCTCGCGGTCGACGAGGCCGCCGGACGCGTGGTCGTCGTCGCGGCCGTCGACAACCTCGTCAAGGGCACCGCGGGCGCCGCGATCCAGTCGGCCAACATCGCCCTCGGCATCACCGAGTCGACCGGCCTCCCCGTGAACGGAGTCGCACCGTGACCGTCACCGCACCCGCCGGCTTCGAGGCCGCGGGCATCGCCGCCGGCATCAAGCGCTCGGGCGCCCTCGACCTCGCCGTGATCGTGAACCGCGGACCGTCCAACGCGGCCGCGGCGGTCTTCACGTCGAATCGCGCGAAGGCCAACCCCATCCTGTGGTCCGAGCAGGCGATCGTCGACGGGCAGGTCGCCGCGATCGTGCTGAACTCCGGCGGCGCGAACTGCTTCACCGGCCCCGAAGGCTTCCAGGTCACGCACCGCACCGCCGAGGCGGCGGGCGCCGCGCTGGGCGTCTCGTCGGGCGACGTGCTCGTCTGCTCCACGGGGCTCATCGGCGAGCAGCTCGACGGCGAGGTCGTCGAGGAGGGCGTGCTCTCGGCGATCGCCCGGCTCACCGCGGAGGGCGGCGAGGACGCGGCGCGCGCCATCATGACGACCGACACGACGCCCAAGACCGTGGTGGTCGAGGGCGACGGATGGCGCGTCGGCGGCATCGCGAAGGGCGCGGGCATGCTCGCGCCGGGGCTTGCGACGATGCTCGTCGTGCTCACCACCGACGCGGTCGTGCCGGCCGCCCGCCTCGACGAGGCGCTGCGCGCCGCGACCCGCGTGACCTTCGACCGGCTCGACTCCGACGGCTGCATGTCGACGAACGACCAGGTCACGCTCCTGGCATCCGGGGCGTCGGGCGTGACGCCCGAACCTGCCGCGTTCGCCGAGGCGGTGACCGAGGCGTGCCGGTCGCTCGCCCTCCAGCTGCAGGCCGACGCCGAGGGCGCGAGCCACGACATCGCGATCCAGGTGCACGGGGCCGTGACCGAGGACGACGCGGTCGAGGTGGGCCGCTCCGTCGCCCGCAACAACCTGTTCAAGGCGGCGATCTTCGGCAACGACCCGAACTGGGGCCGCGTGCTCGCCGCGATCGGCACGACGCAGGCGCCGTTCGACCCCTACCTCGTCGACGTGTCGATGAACGGCGTCCGGGTCTGTCACGCCGGTCGGCCCGATGCGCCGCGCGAGCAGGTCGACCTCACGCCGCGCGCGACGCACGTGCTGATCGAGCTGCATGCCGGCGAGGCATCCGCCACCATCTGGACCAACGACCTCACGCACGACTACGTGCACGAGAACAGCGCCTACGCGAGCTGAGCATGACCGACCCTTCGACGAGCTCAGGGACCAACCCTTCGACACGCTCGGTGACCGACCCTTCGACGAGCTCAGGGACCGAGGTCCCCGACGACACCCTCGACGCTGACAGCGCCCACGCCAAGGCGCAGGTGCTCATCGACTCGCTGCCGTGGCTGCAGCGGTTCCACGGCGAGACCATCGTCGTGAAGTTCGGCGGCAACGCGATGGTGAGCCCCGAGCTCCAGCGCGCGTTCGCCGAGGACATGGTGTACCTGCGGTACGCGGGCATCAAGCCCGTGGTCGTGCACGGCGGCGGGCCGCAGATCTCGTCGATGCTCTCGCGGCTGGGCATCGAGAGCGAGTTCCGCGGCGGCTACCGGGTGACCACGCCCGAGGCCATGGACGTCGTGCGCATGGTGCTCTCGGGACAGGTGAATCGCGAGCTGGTCTCGCTCATCAACCGGCACGGCCCCCTCGCGGCGGGCCTCTCCGGCGAGGACGCCGGCCTGTTCACCGGACGCCGGCGCGGCGCGGTCGTGGACGGCGCCGAGGTCGACCTCGGGCTCGTGGGCGACGTCGTCGCGGTCGACTCCGCGGCCGTGCACGCGCAGCTCGACGCCGGACGCATCCCGGTCGTGTCGTCGATCGCACCCGACGCCGCGAATCCCGGCCAGTCGCTCAACGTGAACGCCGACTCCGCCGCGGCATCCCTCGCGGTCGCCCTCGGCGCGGCGAAGCTGGTGATCCTCACCGACGTGGCCGGCCTCTACCGCGACTGGCCGAACCGCGACTCGCTCGTGTCGGTCATCGACGTCCAGGAGCTCATCGCGCTCCTGCCGCACCTCGAGTCGGGCATGATCCCGAAGATGACCGCGTGCCTCGAGGCCGTCGAGGGCGGGGTCGCGAAGGCGGCCATCATCGACGGACGCATCCCGCATTCGATCCTGCTCGAGGTGTTCACCCAGTCGGGCATCGGCACGGAGGTGGTGCCCGCATGACCGACATCGAGGTGCTCGACGACTGGCAGGGCCGCTTCGACCGGCGCATCATGCGCTCGATCGGCATGCCGCTCGCGAAGCTCGACCATGGGAAGGGCGCTCGCGTCTGGGACGACACGGGGCACGAGTACCTCGACTTCCTCGCGGGCATCGCCGTGAACTCGCTGGGCCACGCGCATCCCGTGTTCGTCGAGGCGGTCACCGCGCAGGCGTCGCGGCTCGCCCACGTATCCAATTACTTCACGACCGAGCCCGCCCTCGAGCTCGCCGAGCGCCTCATCCGGCTCGCCGGCGCGGGGGAGCACGGCCGCGCCTGGTTCGGCAACTCCGGCGCCGAGGCGAACGAGGCCGCGTTCAAGCTCGCACGGCTCAACAACTCGGGCGGCGCCCGCTCGCGAGTCGTGGCGCTCGTCGACGGCTTCCACGGCCGCACCATGGGCTCGCTCGCGCTCACCGGCAAGCCGCACATGCGGGAGGCGTTCGAGCCGCTGCCGGGCGGCGTCGAGCACATTCCCGCGACGGTGGAGGCGCTCGAGGCGACGATCGACGAGTCGGTCGCCGCGCTGTTCGTCGAGCCGATCCAGGGCGAGGCCGGCGTGGTCGAGCTGCCCGACGGCTTCATGGAGGCCGCGCGCGAGCTCACCGCGCGGCACGGCGCGCTCCTCGTCGTCGACGAAATTCAGACGGGGGCGGGACGAACCGGCCAGTGGTTCGGGTTCCAGCACGCCGGCATCACGCCCGACGCGATCACGGTCGCGAAGGGCATCGGCGGCGGCTTCCCGATCGGCGGCCTCGTCACGTTCGGGCGCGCCTCGTCGCTGTACTCGAAGGGCCAGCACGGCTCGACCTTCGGCGGCAATCCACTCGCCACGGCCGTCGCCAACGCCGTGCTCGACGAGATCGAGACGACCGGGCTCGTCGAGAACGCCACCGCGCGCGGGGCCCAGATCCGCGAGCGCGTCGAGGCCATGGACTCGCCGCTGGTCACGGGCACCCGCGGCCGCGGACTGTTGCTCGGCGTCGCCCTCTCCGAGCCGGTGGCCATGCCCCTCGCCGCCGAGGCGATGCGCGCCGGCCTCATCGTCAACGCCGCGAACGACTCGACCATCCGCATGGCGCCGCCGCTCAACATCGGCGACGCCGAGGTCGACGAGTTCGCCGACAAGTTCTCCCTCGCACTCGACGCCGTCGCGTCGCGTCACTGACCTCCCCGACCCGACACGAACGGAACCGCATGACCCGCCACTTCCTCCGCGACGACGACATCACGCCCGCCGAACAGGCCGAGATCCTCGACCTCGCCGAGCGGCTGAAGGCCGACCGCTGGGGCACGAAACCCCTCGCCGGGCCCCAGACCGTCGCCGTCATCTTCGACAAGTCGTCGACCCGCACGCGTGTGTCGTTCGCGGTGGGCATCGCCGACCTCGGCGGCTCCCCGCTCATCATCTCGACCGCGAACAGCCAGCTCGGCGGCAAGGAGACCCCGTCCGACACGGCCCGCGTGCTCGAGCGCATGGTGTCCGCCATCGTCTGGCGCACCTACGGGCAGGCCGGCCTGGAGGAGATGGCCGCCGGCACCACCGTCCCCGTCGTCAACGCGCTCTCCGACGACTTCCACCCGTGCCAGCTGCTCGCCGACCTGCTCACGATCCGCGAGCACAAGGGCGACCTCCCGGGCCTGATCGTCACGTTCCTCGGCGACGGCGCCTCGAACATGGCGCAGTCGTACGTGCTCGCGGGCGTGACCGCGGGCATGCACGTGCGCGTCGCCTCGCCCGAGGAGTTCGCGCCCGCGGCATCCGTCGTGGCCGATGCCGACCGCATCGCCGCCTCGACGGGTGGCTCCGTCACGCTGTACACGGATGCCGCGGAGGCGGCCTCTGGCGCCGACGTCATCGTCACCGACACCTGGGTCTCGATGGGCAAGGAGGACGAGAAGGCGCACCGCGTCGCGACCTTCGGCGCCTACCGGGTGGATCGCGAGCTCATGTCCCTCGCGGCATCCGATGCGGTGTTCATGCACTGCCTGCCCGCCGACCGCGGCTACGAGGTGACCGCCGACGTGATCGACGGCGAGCAGTCGATCATCTGGGACGAGGCGGAGAACCGCCTGCACGCCCAGAAGGCGCTGCTCGTGTGGCTGCTCGAGCGAAAGGACGCGTGATGACCGACGCACCCGGCACCGGCGGTGCGAGCGGCCCCGACGGCGGCACCGCCGAGCACGGCACGAACGAGGGGGCCCTCTGGGGCGCCCGCTTCGCCAGCGGCCCGTCGCCCGAGCTCGCGCGCCTCTCGAAGTCGACGCACTTCGACTGGCAGCTCGCGCCCTACGACCTAGCAGGCTCGCGCGCGCACGCCCGCGCGCTCGCCGCGGCGGGCTACCTGAACGACGACGAGCTGGGCACGATGCTCGCCGGCCTCGACACCCTCGAGGCTCGGGTCGCGTCGGGCGAGATCGTCGCGGCCGAGTCCGACGAGGACGTGCACGGCGCGCTCGAGGCGGCCCTCATCGGCATCGTCGGTCCCGAGCTCGGGGGCAAGCTCCGCGCCGGCCGCAGCCGCAACGACCAGATCGCGACGCTCGTGCGGCTCTACCTCAAGGACCACGCGGCCGTCATCGGCCAGCAGCTCGTGCACCTCGTCGACGCGCTCGCCTCGCAGGCCGACGCGCACCGCACCGCCGTCATGCCCGGCCGCACGCACCTCCAGCACGCGCAGCCCGTGCTGCTCGCACACCACCTGCTCGCGCATGGCTGGGCGCTGTCCCGCGACCTCGAACGGCTCGTCGACTGGACGAAGCGCGCCGACGTGTCGCCCTACGGCGGGGGAGCGCTCGCCGGGTCCACGCTCGGCCTCGACGCGGCATCCGTCGCCCGCGACCTCGGCCTGGCGGCGCCGGCCGAGAACTCGATCGACGGCACCGCGAGCCGCGACGTCGTCGCCGAGTTCGCGTTCGTCGCGGCGATGATCGGCATCGACCTCTCGCGCATCGCCGAGGAGGTCATCCTCTGGAACACGCGCGAGTTCGGCTTCGTCACGCTCGACGACGGCTACTCGACCGGCTCGTCGATCATGCCGCAGAAGAAGAACCCCGACATCGCCGAGCTCGCGCGCGGCAAGTCGGGCCGCCTCATCGGCAACCTCACGGGCCTCCTCGCCACCCTCAAGGCGCTGCCGCTCGCGTACAACCGCGACCTGCAGGAGGACAAGGAGCCGGTGTTCGACTCGGTCGAGACGCTCGAGGTGCTCCTGCCCGCCTGCACGGGCATGATCGCGACGCTCGAGTTCCACACCGACCGCATGGCCGAGCTCGCGCCCGCCGGCTTCTCGCTGGCGACGGATGTCGCGGAGTGGCTCGTGAAGCGCCATGTGCCGTTCCGCGACGCTCACGAGATCACCGGGGCACTCGTGCGCTACGCGGAGGAGCACGACCTCGAGCTCGACGCCGTCGACGACGCCGCGCTCGCGGCGATCTCGCCGCACCTGACGCCCGACGTGCGCGAGGTGCTGACCGTCGAGGGCTCGGTCGCGAGCCGCGACGGCATCGGCGGCACGGCGCCCGTGCGGGTGGACGAGCAGTTCCCCCGGCTCACCGACCGCGTGCGGCACCTCGTCGCCGGCCTGCCGGCCACAGGGCGCGGTCGCTGAGCGAGCGGATGTCGGACGCCCTCGTCGCCGTCGGACGCGACTGGTTCGCGCGCGACTCCGTCGAGCTCGCGCCGCTCCTGCTCGGGGCGGTCCTCGCGCACGACACCGAGGAGGGCCGCGTCGCCATCCGCCTCTCCGAGGTCGAGGCGTATCGCGGCGTCGGCGAGGACCCCGGCTCGCACGCGTTCCGCGGGATGACCCGGCGCAACGCGGTGATGTTCGGCGAGGCCGCGCACCTCTACGCGTACTTCACGTACGGCATGCACACGTGCCTCAACGTCGTCGCGGGGCATCCGGGGTCGTCGTCGGCCGTGCTGCTGCGCGGGGCCACGGTGGTCGAGGGGATCGAGCTCGCGCGGCTGCGGCGGCCCGGGGCATCCGACCGCGACCTGGCTCGTGGACCGGCCCGGCTCGCGGTCGCGCTCGGCGTGCCGCTGTCGGCGAGCGGCGACGACCTGCTCGCGCCGCCCTACGCGCTCGCGGTGCCGACGCAGCCGCAGCCGTTCGAGTCGGGCCCGCGCACGGGCGTGAGCGGCGCCGGCGGGGGAGCGGCGTTCCCGTGGCGATTCTGGATTCCCGGGGAGCCGGGCGTCTCGCCGTACCGGCGGCACGCCCGCTCCGACGACTGACGCCGCGGAGCGTTCCGCCGCCGAACGGCTCAGCGCAGCGCGAGGTGCACGACGAGTGCGGCCGCGCACGCCCAGATGAGGCTCGCGAACGTGCCGATGATGAACCGCTCGCGCGCCTCGGGCGCCTCGAGCTCGGTGAACCGGCCGACGCCCTTCACGGCGACGACGATCGCGAGGCCCTCGGGGAACCCGGCGATGATGGTGCCCGCGGTCGCGATGCGCTCGAGGATGCCGATCGTGAGTCCCCCTCGGAGCACCTCGCGGCGCGCTCCCGTCGTCACGCCCTGGCGCTGCTCCGCGGGGGTCGGCCGCTCGGCGACGATGATGCCGCCGTGGATGCCGGGCGCCACCGTGCCGCCCATCGCGAGGTTCAGGGCCGTGGCCGCGGCGGGGCTGCCGCCGAACACGGCCGCCGTGAACGCGAGGATCGTCACGAGCGGCCCGAACCCGGTGCGCCCGGTCGGCTCGGAGATCGAGGCGGCCGCGAGCAGTGCGACGCCGAGCGCGCCCGCGGCGAACCACACGAACGCGGGCCGCGGACGTAGGAACGCGAGCACCGAGAGGGCCGTCGCCGCCGTGAGGAACAGCAGGAGCGCCGACCAGGAGATGGCATCGGCGACGGCGACGAGGTTCACGGTGCTCCTTCCGAGCGGCGACCGGGAGGCCGCGGCTTCGAGCAGTGTAGCGAGGCACCGCCGGATGCCGCGGTCACTCCGCCGCGGCGGTTCCCGATTCGCCGGCGAGGTCGGTGGGGAGGCCGGAATCGAGCTCGGCGTCGAGCTCGGCGAGCAGCCGCTCGAGGACGGGACGCGCCTCCTCCTCGGCCCGCCACATGGCGGCCTTCAGGCGGGCGCTCACCGCGGCCGGGCTCACGTCGAGGAGCGCGGCGGCCTCCTTCTGCTGGTGGCCGGCGCGCATGAGCTCGACGACCTCCCAGCCGGGCTCGGTGCGGCGCTCGCGGAGCAGCAGGAGGAGCCGGACGAGGGCCTCGAGGTCGGCGGCCGCTCGCGGGTCGCCCTCGGCCCGCAGGGCGAACCGGCCGTCGGCGCGCTTCGCGGTGCCGACCGCCTCGCGCGCCGCGATGAACGCCGAGCCGGAGGCCTTGCGGGCGGCGTCGGGGAGGGGCATCCGGATGGCGCCCACGCCGAGCCCGACGCTCCATCGGCCGGTGCGGGTGGCGTCGAGCACGATCGCGAGGGCCGTAGCGGCGGAGCGGGTGACGAGCTGAATCTCGTCGCCGGCGGTCTGGTCGGCCGGGAGCACGAGCTGGTCGCCGTACCGCTCGGTGAGCACTTGCACGAGCGCGCCGGTGCGATCGGCGTCGCGTCGGCTGGCCACCTGGTCGGCGGTGATGACGAACACTTCAGGCCTCCTCTCGACGGCCTTCAGGTCGCGGGCTTGAATCGGGGCGATCAATGACTCGACCTGAACTTCGTGTGATCAAGGATACAGACTTGAGAGCAGAAAATCAAAGATGTGCCTTGAAGTCGTCGGTACCCATGCCGCTGATAGCCTTGCTGGCGTGTCAGACCCCGAGATCCTCGCTTCCCAGCAGAACGACGCCTCATTCGAAGACGTCTGGGAGGAGCTCGTCTGGCGCGGCCTCGTGCACGTCTCGACCGACCAGGCTGCGCTGAAGGAGCTCCTCGCCGGCGAGCCGATCACGTACTACTGCGGGTTCGACCCCACCGCGCCGAGCCTCCACCTCGGCAACCTGGTGCAGATCCTCACCATGCGACGCCTCCAGCTGGCCGGCCACAAGCCGCTCGGCCTCGTCGGCGGATCGACCGGCCTGATCGGCGATCCACGCCCGACCGCGGAGCGCACGCTGAACACGAAGGAGACCGTCGCCGAGTGGGTCGGCTACCTCCGCGGGCAGGTCAGCCGCTTCCTCTCAGGGGAGGGCGACAACGCCGTGCGCATGGTCAACAACCTCGACTGGACGGCCGGACTCTCCGCCATCGACTTCCTGCGCGACATCGGCAAGCACTACCGCGTGGGCACGATGCTCAAGAAGGACGCCGTCGCGTCCCGCTTGAGCTCCGACGCCGGGATCAGCTACACCGAGTTCAGCTACCAGATCCTGCAGGGGTTCGACTACCTCGAGCTCTTCCGGCTCTATGACTGTCGGCTGCAGACCGGCGGCAGTGACCAGTGGGGCAACCTCACGAGCGGCACGGACCTCATCCATCGCGTCGAGGGCGAGCACGTGCACGCGATCGGCACGCCGCTCATCACGAACTCCGACGGCACCAAGTTCGGCAAGAGCGAGGGCAACGCCATCTGGCTGGATGCCGCGATGTGCAGCCCCTACCGCTTCTACCAGTTCTGGCTCAACACCGACGACGACGACGTGATCTCGCGGCTCAAGGTGTTCACCTTCCTGAGTCGAGCGCGCATCGAGGAGCTCGCGGAGCTCGTCGAGCGCGAGCCGTTCAAGCGCGAGGCGCAGCGCGTGCTCGCACATGAGGTGACGACCCTGGTGCACGGGCCGGATGCCACGGCGGCCGTCCTCGCGGCCTCGCAGGCGCTCTTCGGCCAGGGCGACCTCACGCTGCTCGATCCCGACACGCTCGAGTCGGCGCTCCGTGAGCTGCCGAACACGACCACGTCGCCGAACGCCTCGATCGCGCAGCTGCTCGCCGACACCGGACTCGTCGCGAGCCAGAGCGAGGGCCGACGCGCGATCGCGCAGGGCGGCGTCTCGCTCGACAACGTGCGCGTCGACGACGAGACCGCGACCCTCGAGGGGCGCGTGCCCCCCGGCGGCATGGCGGTGCTCCGCCGCGGCAAGAAGACCCTCGCCGGCGTCTTCGTCGAATAGCCGACGGATGCCTCGGCCGGAGGCCCCGATCGTTCCACGCAAGTGGACCGATCGGGGCCTTCGTCGTTCTCCGGGTCGAGTGCCCGGATCCGCGGAAATCCGGGGTTCCGAGCCGCGACACGCCCGGGATGCAACGCCGAGTTGCACGACCTCTGCGATCGACGTAATGTATTCATCTGTTGCCCCACAGGAGCGAGAGAGCGGCAGGGTTCATCAGAACCACAGCCTCTCGGCCTCAAGCGGCACGAAGATCCCGAGCCTCGAAGAGCATCTCTTCGTAGAGCTCGAAGCACCCGGATCCGTCCTCATGGGATGACCGGTTGAGAACGAAACAGCTCCGACTGATCGGCCCCAAGGGTCCTGACGTCGGGTGCGTCCGTTCCTTGAGAACTCAACAGCGTGCACTATGTTCAATGCCAATTTTTGAACCCCGTCCAGGTTTTGGCCTGGTGGGATTCCTT
>NZ_JBHVMJ010000008.1:0-26183 GCF_042796995.1 Agromyces sp. NPDC057865
CAATCACTACACACACTCTGTTTGTAAGGCTGGAGTGTGTGGCCCTGGGATTGCTCGCGTCCACTCTGTGGTTCCCAACAGACGGAAACACAACACATGCAACTCAACACAGACCCGCACACCCCACCCAACCCCGGTTGGACAGGGGCCTGTGCAACCGAGACCACCACACCCACAACAACGGGTGCTGGTACCAGAGTTTCGGCGGCCATAGCGCGAGGGAAACGCCCGGACACATTCCGAACCCGGAAGCTAAGACTCGCAGCGCCGATGGTACTGCAGGGGCGACCCTGTGGGAGAGTAGGACACCGCCGGACATTCATTCGAGAAGAGCCACCCAGTGCTGGGTGGCTCTTCTTGGTTTAAGCCCTCTTGGTTCCACCAGTCCGCACCGGCCTAGGCTGGGGGAATGGGGAATCGCTTGGGGGCGTCGCTGAGTCCCTACCTCCGGGCCCATGCCGACAACCCCGTCGACTGGTATCCGTGGGGTGACGAGGCGTTCGCGGCCGCACGCGAGCGCGACGTGCCCGTGCTCGTCTCGATCGGGTACGCGACGTGCCACTGGTGCCACGTCATGGCCCGCGAGAGTTTCAGCGATCCCGCGATCGCCGAACTCCTCAACGCGCGCTTCGTCGCGATCAAGGTCGACCGCGAGGAGCATCCCGACGTCGATGCGAGCTACCTCGCCGCGGCATCCGCCTTCACGCGCGAGCTGGGCTGGCCGCTCACGGTGTTCGCGACGCCGGAGGGGCGCACGTTCTACGCCGGCACGTACTTCCCGCCGCGATCCGTGCGGGGCGTTCCGTCGTTCGCCGAGGTGCTCGGCGCGGTCGACGAGGCCTGGCGCGAGCGACGCGGCGAGCTCCATGAGACCGCCGCCGCGGTCGCGGAGGCGCTGGCTGCGGCATCCGTCGCCTCGACCGCCGGCGAGCTGCCAGGACCCGCCGAGCTCGACGGCGCGGTGGCCATGCTCGCGGAGGACGAGGACCGGCTGCACGGCGGGTTCGGCACCGCGCCGAAGTTCCCCGTCGCCCCCGTGCTCGGGTTCCTCAGCCAGGCGGGGCCCGACGGACGACGCCTCGCAGAGCGATCCCTGAAGCTCATGGGCGCATCGCCGCTGCGGGATCCCGTCGAGGGGGGCTTCTTCCGCTACGCGACCCGCGCCGACTGGAGCGACCCGCACTACGAGCGGATGCTCACCGACAACGCGCTGCTGCTCGGCGTCGCCGCCGATCTCGGTCGCGGAGACGGCGCGGCCGCGTTCGCGCATCTGCTCGCCAGCGGCGTCGTCGGGTTCCTGGCCGAGCGGATGCAGCTGGTCGGCGGCGGCTTCGCGAGCGCGCAGGACTCCGAGAGCTGGATCGACGGACGGCGCGACGAGGGCGGCTACTACCGGCGGGATGCGACGGGCCGGGCCGGGCTCGAGCCGCCCGCGCTCGACGAGAAGGTGCTCACCGGGTGGAACGGCCTCGCGATCGGCGCGCTGGCACGCGCCGGGTTCGTCTTCGACGACGGCGTGGCGATCGGCGCCGCCCGTCGCGCCGCGGACTACCTGCTCGACCGTCACGTGCGCGAGGACGGCACGCTGGTGCGGTCGTCGCTCGACGACGTGGCATCCGACGCCGTCGCGACGCTCGAGGACACCGGCATGCTGGCCGGCGGCCTGCTCGAGCTCGCCGCCGCGACGGGCGAGGTCCGCTACGCCGAGGCCGCTCGTCGTCTCATCGACCGGGCATCGGATGCCGCGGCAGCCCTCCATGCCGCCGACGGCATGCACGGCCCGAGGGTGCCGTTCGCCGCGCCGTCGGGCGCCGATCCGGTGCTCGCGGCCTACGGCCTGGCGCTGCCGAGCGATCCCGCCGAAGGCGCCACGCCCTCGGGCATCACGGCGTGCGCGGACGCCGCCTGGCGGCTCTACGCGCTCGGCGCGGGCGATCGGTACCTCGATCTCGCCGAACAGGCGATGCGTTCCGTCGCGGGCATGGCCGTGCGACGTCCGATCGCGTTCGGCGGTGCGCTGGAGGTCATGGCCCGGCTCGCCGCACCGCTCGTGCAGCTCGTCACGGTCGTGCCCGACGACGATGCAGCGGAGGAGGGGGCGGGCGCACTGCTCCGCGCCGCGACGCGGCGGCACGCGGCATCCGTGGCGGCGATCGTCACCGACTCGCAGGCCCGTGAGTTCGCCGCGGCGGGCTTCGAGCTGTTCGAGGGCCGTACCGCGCAGGACGACGACGCGACGGCGTATCGGTGCCGGTCGTTCGTCTGCGCGCTACCGGTGCACGATGCGGGCGCGCTCGAGGAGCTCGTCGAGCTGGAGTAGGCCGATGAGGCCTGTCGGCACGTGGCACGAGGGATCCGGGCGGCCCCGCGGCATCCGTACGATGGTCGCATGAGCGATCGCGCAACAGTCGGCACGGCCTCGGTGGTCGTCGCCCTCGTCGTCGACGCCGTGCTCGTGGTCGTCTTCGCCGTCGTGGGCAGGTCGAGCCACGCCGAGGGCCTCGATGTCGCGGGCGTGTGGGGCACGGCCTGGCCGTTCCTGGCGGGCCTCGGCGTGGGCTGGCTCGCGGCGCGGGCGTGGCGGCATCCGCTCGCCGTCTGGCCGACGGGGGTCATCGTGTGGGCGACCACGCTCGTGGTCGGCATGCTGCTGCGCCTCGTGACCGGCCAGGGCACGGCCGTCGCGTTCATCGTGGTCGCGACGCTCACGCTCGCGGTGCTGCTGCTCGGATGGCGCGCCATTGCGTGGGCCGCCACCCGACTCCGCGCGCGCGGCCGGGTCGGTGCCGCATGAACGTCCTCGAGTGGCTCTTCGACGCGCAGCTCGTGATCGGCGGCCAGGTGATCCTGTGGCGCGAGATCATCGGCAACCTCTTCGGCCTCGCGAGCGCGCTCGGCGGCCTGCGCCGCAAGGTGTGGGCGTGGCCGGTCGGCATCATCGGCAACGTGCTCCTCTTCACGGTGTTCCTCGGCGCGGTGTTCCACACGCCGAACCCGGTGAACCTGCTCGGCCAGGCGGCGCGGCAGGTGATGTTCATCATCGTGTCGATCTACGGCTGGGTGCAGTGGGCGCGGCACCGGCAGGTGAGCGAGTCGGCGGTGGACCCGAAGTGGGCCGGTTCGCGCAACCGCATCATCCTGGCCATCACGCTGGTGGGCGGCACGCTCATCCTCACGCCGATCTTCCGCGCGCTCGGCTCGTTCGAGCCGGTCTGGGCCGACGCGTGGATCTTCATGGGCTCGCTGCTCGCGACCTGGGGCATGGCCAAGGGCTGGACGGAGTTCTGGCTCATCTGGATCGCGGTCGACATCGTGGGCGTGCCGCTGCTCGTCAGCGCGGGCTACTACGCCTCGGCGTTCCTGTACGTGTTCTACGGCGCGTTCACGCTGTTCGGCTTCATCACCTGGATGCGGGTGCAGCGGCGGGCGAAGCTCGCCGAGGGCGTTTCGCAGGCCTGACCGGCGGGAGCCTCCAACCCGGCCGGTGTCACGCGGCCGACGGGTGGGATCTCACCAGGCCGACGGCACCCGGTCGAGCACCGACCACACGGCCGAGCTGAGCTCGGGGTGGTCGAGCGCGATGTCGCGCAACAGCTCGAACTCGAATCGGGCCGCGTCGCCGTCGCGTGCGGTCGGGTGGTACGCCCGGGCGCGTGCCGGGCTCCACCGCTCGGAGTGCAGCCGCTCCTCGCGGAGCGTGGCGACGACCTGCTCGTCGACCGACGGGAGGTCGGGCAGGAACACCCACGGGTCCTCGCCGAGCCGGCACCGCAGCTCGATGAGCGCCGACAGCTCGTCGCGGGCGTCCTGTCTCAGGCGCTCCAGTGTCGATGCGTCACTCATGCGCGACCTCCCCTCGCTCTTCGATCGTAGCCAACGCCACGTCGACCCTCGCAACGCTACGTGCCCCGTGTGACGTCGGGGTTACAGCGCATGAAGGCACGTGTACGCCAGATGACGACGAGATGACGCCGTCGCGGCTTCGGCGGCCGTCGCCTGCTTGAATGATCCGGCCGGGGAGATCCATGAGAGGAGCGCGCGTGGTCGCAGAGGTGCTGATCCTGCACGGGTGGCAGAACCGCCGCCCCGACGGGCACTGGCAGCGGTGGCTCGCCGGCGAGCTCGAGGCGACCGGGGCGATCGTGCGCTACCCGCAGCTTCCCGAGCCCGACGAGCCCGTGCTCGACGACTGGCTCCGCGCGCTCGACGCCGAGCTCGACGGCACCGACCCCGACGATCTCACGGTGGTCGCGCACAGCCTCGGATGCCTGCTCTGGCTCGCGCACGCGGCGCGGCGAGCCGAGCGCGGCGAGGGCGCGCCGCTCGCCCGACGGGTCGTGCTCGTCGCACCGCCCGCGCCCGACGTCGTCCGCGGCATCCCCGAGATCGCGGCGTTCGAGCCCACTCTCGATGGTGCGACGCGGGACGCGCTCACGGCCACGGCTTGGGAGCGCGTGACGATCGTCGCCGGCACCGAGGACCCGTTCTGTCCCGAGGGCGCCGAGCGCACGTACGCGATCCCGCTCGACGCCGAGTACGTCGAGGTCGTGGACGGGGGCCACCTCACGATCGACGACGGCTACGGTCCCTTCCCCCGCGTGCGCGATCTCGTCACCCGCTGACCGTCGCCGCGGAGCTCGGCCCGACTCGCCGGTGCGGTTGAATGGTCCGGTGACCTCCGGCAGGGCCCCCATCGACGAGCGCACGATCGACCTGGTGCACCGGCTCCGCGACGACCTGCGCTCGGCCGGCTTCACCGTCGAGGCGCTCGACGACCTCTGGGGCACGGATGCCGCGTCCGCCCTGCATCGCGGCGAACGCGTCCCGGCGCGGCGCGTGCTCGACGCCCGCCGAGCCGGTCACGACCCCGCCGCCGACCTGGCGTCGCTCGCGGAGCTGTTCGTGCTCGGCCTCCCCGTGCCCGAGCCCGAGGCGGCGGACGCCCTCCCGACGCTCGGCGTCGACGGGGCCGTCGAGCTCGCGCTGCTCACGCGGGATGCCGCGGCGTCGGCCCGAGCCGGGACGACCGGCGACGGGGCATCCGTTCGCGCCCTGCTCGACCTGCGGCCGTACGCGTTCGTGGACGCGCTCGGCGACGGGCACTGGTGGATCCTCTCGGACCTCGGCGAGGTCGCCCTCGGCCACGAGCTCGGCGAGCAGCACGTGCTCGGCGTCGGCGGGGCGTCGATGACGCTGTCGGGCCTCATGCTCCCCACGCCCGCGCGCACGGTGCTCGACCTCGGCACGGGCTGCGGCGTCCAGGCCATACACGCGAGCCGGTTCGCCGACCGCGTGGTCGCGACCGACATCTCCGAGCGGG
Source organism: Agromyces sp. NPDC057865 (assembly GCF_042796995.1). Lineage (NCBI taxonomy): Bacteria > Bacillati > Actinomycetota > Actinomycetes > Micrococcales > Microbacteriaceae > Agromyces > Agromyces sp. NPDC057865. Next base: position 5,321 of record NZ_JBHVMJ010000008.1, read on the forward strand.
CGCTGCACCTCGCGCAGCTGAACGTGGCGCTGAACGGGATCGAGGGCGTGGAGTTCCGCCTCGGGAGCCTCTTCGAGCCCGTCGCGGGGGAGCGGTTCGACCGCATCGTCTCGAACCCGCCGTTCGTCATCACCCCGCGCGTGCCGGGTGTGCCCGAGTACGAGTACCGCGACGGCGGCATGGTCGGCGACGGCATCGTCGAGGCCGTGATGCGCGGTGCGGCGGAGCACCTCGAGCGCGGCGGCATCGCCCAGCTGCTCGGCAACTGGGAGGTGCGCGACGACGAGGACGGCCTCGATCGCGTGCGCGGCTGGACGGGCCACCTCGAGCACTGGATCGTCGAGCGCGAGGTGCAGCGGGCCGCCGAGTACGCCGAGACCTGGATCCGCGACGGCGGCACGCGCCCCGGGACCCCCGCCTTCGATCGGCTCTACGACGCCTGGCTCGACGACTTCGAGCGTCGTGGTGTGCGTGAGGTCGGCTTCGGCTACGTGCTGCTGCGCCGTCCGGCCGAGGAGACGGCGCCCCGACTCGCGCGCGTGGAGCGGCTGCACGGGCCGCTCGGCTCGGGCGGGGACGCCGGCGGCCTCGGCGTGCACCTCGCCGCGTGCCTCGACGCGCACGATCGGCAGGCGCGGCTCGATGACGCGGCGCTCGCCGCGCTCCGGCTCACGGTCGCGGGTGACGTGACCGAGGAGCGCCACCACTGGCCCGGCGACGAGCATCCCACGGCCATGCTGCTGCGGCAGGGCGGCGGGTTCGGGCGCGTGCTGAGCCTCGACACCGGGCTCGCGGCGCTCGTCGGCGCGTGCGACGGCGAGCTCCCCGTGTCCGTCATCGTCGCGGCGATCGCCGACCTGCTCGAGGTGGACGCCGCCGCGCTCGCCGCCGACCTGCTGCCCGCGGTGCGGGCGCTCGTCGACGACGGGATGCTGCTGTTGCCGACAGAGTGAGGGCCGCCCGGCGGCATCCGCTCAGACCGTGCCGGCCGGCGGCCAGACCCCGATGATCAGCGCCATGATCACGACCGTGACGAGCTCGTGCGCGATGTTGAGGATCGTGAGCCCCGCGGGACGACCTTCGAACGCGTCGTGCGTGATGAAGCGCGCGGCGGTGAAGCCGGCCCAGAGCACCACGCCGGTCAGCAGCGCGACGCCCAGGTAGCTTCCGCCGAGCGCCGTCCACGCCACCTGCGTCGCGATCGCGAGCACCCACGCGCTGATGAAGCTCACGACGAGCGTCGTCAGGATCGGGATGGCGGCGTTCCGGTCGCCGGGATCGACCTTCGCGACGCGCATCCAGTAGTTGCCGAAGACCTTGGGCGTGTACCAGACCGACCCGACGATCATGGTCGAGAGCGTCGCCAGGGCGACGGCCCAGTAGTTGACGTCGAGCATGGCGGTGCCTCCCCCCACGACCCGGACCGGGCCTGTCCGGAGTCTATCGGCGGCGCCCACCGCGGCCGGGCCGCCGGGACACGGCGTTCCCCGAGCCGTCGGCGGTATCCTCGGTTCGCACGTCCGAAAGCGAGCCCATGGCCGAAAGCCCCCTCTCCGAGTCCCCGTACGAGGTGCTCGGCGTGTCCGCCGACGCGGATGCCGCCGCGCTGCGCCTCGCGTACCGCCGGGCCCTGCGCACCGCCCACCCCGACACGGGCGGCGACGCCACGCGCTTCCACGCCGTGCAGCACGCATGGGTGCTCATCGGCACGCCCGAGGCCCGGGCGGCGTTCGACCGCGGCGTCAGGAACGGATCGGGCGGTCCGAGCGCGTCGACCCGAGAGGCGTGGGCGCCCGCCGCGCCGAAGCGGCCGCGCGACTCGCGCCCGCTCGCGCGATCGTACGGGCACCCCGGCGGCCTCACCCGAGAGCGCTACCTCGACCGAATCCGGGAGTGGGTCGGCCGCGGCGTCGAGGTGCCCGATCCCTACGATCCGACGCTCGTGAGCCGTGCGCCCCGCGAGATCCGGCACATCCTCGCCGACGCCCTCGTCGAGGAGTCGACCGCCCGCTCGCTCTCCACGCTGGGCATCGCCTACACGATCTGGCACGACCTCGCGACGGATGCCGCGGGTCCCGGATTCCCGCCGAAGCTCGACCACCTCGTGCTCGGCCCGACGGGCCTGTTCGCGATCCAGTCCGAGGACTGGGGCGGACCCGTCGCGCTGAAGCGCGGCGAGCTCGTGGGCGAGGCGCTCGCCGGCGAACGGCCGTTCCGCGCCCTCGCGGCGCGCGCCAAGGCGATCGGCCGGGCGGCGCGCGTGAAGCCGACGGCGCTCGTGATCGTGGTGCCCGACGAGTACGCGGCCGAGCCGCTCGCGCTCGGCGGCAGCATCCGCGGCGCCGCCGTCGCGCTCGTGCGCAGCTCGCGGCTGGCGAGCGCCGTGCGCGAGGGCATCCCCGGTTCCGCGCACCTCGGCGGCACCGAGGTCATGGAGGTGCGCTCGCGGCTGCAGGCGGTCGTGCGGTTCGCGTAGTCCCCGCGCGGACAGGTCCGGGCGGACAAGTCGGCCCCGCGGCATCCGGCATCATGGGAGGATGCCCGATCTCGACCGTGACGCCCACCTCGCCGACTTCGCCGACTTCATCGTCGACTCGCCCTCGTCGTACCACGCCGCCGCCGCGGTGGCCGCGCGACTCGAGGCCGCCGGGTTCGAGCGGCTCGACGAGCGCGACGAGTGGCCGAGCGGGCCCGGCAAGCGCGTCGTGGTGCGCGACGGCGCGGTCATCGCGTGGGTGCAGCCGGATGCCGCGAGCCCGACGACCCCGTTCCGGATCCTCGGCGCGCACACCGACTCGCCCGGGTTCAAGCTCAAGCCGGGCATGTCCACGAGCGCGGAGGGCCTGCTGCAGGCGGGCGTCGAGATCTACGGCGGCCCGCTGCTCAACTCGTGGCTCGACCGGGAGCTCGAGCTCGCCGGCCGGCTCGTCACGGCCGACGGCGTCGAGCACCTCGTGCGCACGGGGCCGCTGCTGCGCATCCCGCAGCTCGCGATCCACCTCGACCGAGAGGTGAACAAGGGCCTCACCCTCGACAAGCAGCGGCACATGCAGCCCATCTGGGGCGCCGGAGCCGGGCAGGACGTCGTGGCGCACCTCGCCGGCGTCGCGGGCGTCGACCCCGACGACGTCGTCGGGCACGACGTGCTCGTCGCCGACACCGCGGTGCCCGCCCGGTTCGGGCTCGACGACGTGCTGTTCGCCGCGGGCCGCATGGACAACCTCGCTTCCGTGCACGCGGGCCTCGTGGCCCTGCTCGCCGCGCCCGCGAGCACGGGGCATGTGAGCGTGCTGGCCGCATTCGACCACGAGGAGATCGGCTCGGAGTCGCGCTCGGGCGCGAGCGGCCCGTTCCTCGAGGACGTGCTCACGCGCATCGCCGCCGGCCTCGGCGCCGACGCGACCGATCGTCGCCGGGCGTTCGCGGACTCGTGGCTGCTCTCGTCGGATACGGGTCATGCGGTGCACCCGAACTACCCCGAGCGGCACGACCCCGGCAACCGCCCGGTGCTCGGCGGCGGACCGCTGCTGAAGCTCAACGCCAACCAGCGCTACGCGACCGACGCCGTGGGCTCGGCGCTCTGGGCGCGCGCATGCCGACAGGCCGGCGTCTCGACGCAGCCGTTCGTGTCGAACAACCAGGTCCCCTGCGGCACGACGATCGGCCCGCTGTCGGCGACCCGGCTCGGCATCCGCACGGTGGACGTGGGCGCGCCGCTGCTCTCGATGCACTCGGCCCGCGAGCTCGCGCACGTCGACGACCTCGTCGCGCTCGCCGCGGCGGTCACGGCGTTCTTCGCGCCCGAGGACTGACCCGGTCGCGGCCCGCACACGCTGGCCGGATCTCGCGGCACGACGGCGCGAATTGACGGGCCGGCCGGCGCGTGGCGGTGCGAGGGTGGTCGCATGACCGAGACGACCGCCCCCGCCGCATCCGCCCTGTTCGAGCACGTCGCGACGCGCGACGAGGCGATCGCCCACTTCCGGGGCCGCCTCGCCGTCGAGGTCGACGTGTCGGATGTCGCGGCCGCCCTCGCGGAGCCCGAGCCCCGGTTCGTGCTCGTCGACACCCGCAGCGACGAGTCGTGGGCGCAGGGGCACGTGCCGGGCGCGCTCCACCTGCCGCGGCGCCGGATCGAGGAGCTCGTTCCCGAGCTGGTCCCGGCCGGCACGCCCGTGGTCGTCTACTGCTGGGGTCCCGCCTGCAACGGCGCCACGCGTGCGGCACTGGAGTTCGCGCTGCTCGGCCACCCGGTGAAGGAGATGATCGGCGGCTTCGAGTACTGGGTGCGCGAGGGCTTCGCGTTCGACACGGCCGACGGGCTCGCGCAGCTGCCCGCCGACGCGCTGACGAACGTCGCGCCCGACGGGTTCGGCGCGTCGTCGGCGCCCGGTGCGCGCGGCGAGCTCCTGACCGGCGACGCGATCGCCTCGGGCATCACCTGCGCCTGCTGAGGGCGCGCCGTCAGCGACGTACGACGCGTCGCCGGCGCGAGCCTCGGCTCAGACGAGGATGACGAGCGGTGCCGCGGGGTCGGCCGTCCACTCATCGAGCGACCCGTCGTAGATCGCGACATCTGGATGGCCCGCGCGCCGGAGTGCGAACCCGGTGCCGGCCGCCGCGATGCCGGCGCCGCAGTACACGACGACGCGCGCAGCGCCGCCCTCGGTCGCCGCGGCGAGCCGCGCGTCGAGCTCCGCGCCCTGCAGCAGCGTGCGGGTCTCGCGGTCGACGACACTGCCCACGGGCACGTTGACGCTGCCCGGGATGTGGCCGCGACGGGCGCGCCGCCCGGTCTCGCCGCGGAAGTCGCTCGGCGGCAGCGCGCAGACCAGCGCGGCATCCGCCTGGCCGGCGACGATGCGCTGCACCTCGGGTCCGTCGGCCCAGAAGCCCTCGCGCGGCGAGAGCGTGAGCGCGCCGGCCTCGCGCGGCGCCTCGAAGCCCGTCTCGACGTCGCGGCCGTCGGCACGCCAGCGGGCGAGGCCGCCGTCGAGCAGTGCCACGCGCTCCACGCCCGCCGAGACGAGGAGCCACCAGAGCCGGGCGGCCCACTGGCCGATCGAGGAGTCGTAGACGACGACGGCGACCCCGTCGTCGATGCCGAGGTCGCGGGCCGCGCGCTCGAGCCGCGCCGGCTCGGGTCGGGTGAAGGAGTACGGCCCGTCGGGGTCGGAGAGCTCCTCGAGCAGGTCGCCGAAGACCGCACCCGGGATGTGGCCCTCGATGAGGTACTCGTCGAGGCCGCTCAGCCAGCGGAAGCCGACCGCCGTCTCGGTGCCGAGCACGCTCGCGTCGACGACCACGAGCCCCGGATCGCCCAGGTGGACGGCGAGCCAGTCGGTGGAGACGAGGTCGGACGGGAGGTCGAGTGCCGGCATGCCGACACGCTAGTCCGACGGTCGATACGACGTGACGGATGCCGCAACAGGCCGTAACCCGCCGGGGCGGCGGCGCGTCAGCGCAGCATCCCCCGCCGGCTCTCGAGCCAGAGCGTGTGCTCGCGCAGCCCGTTCCGCACGGCGGACTTGATGATGAGGTAGCCGATCCAGAGCATGAGGGCGAGGATCGCGAGGTAGACCACCAGGCCGATGACGAGGCCGATGAGGCCGGCGCTGGTGACGAGGTCGGAGACGTCAGGGGTGTCCATCAGCACAGGTTGCCAGACGCGCACGTCGGCGCGCGACCGTCCCGATCGGGGGACACCACCGGGCGACGGTGCCGACGGAACTCCGGGCGGGGCCGGCGTCTCGGGTTCAGCACTCGATGACGTTCACCGCGAGGCCGCCCTCGCTCGTCTCCTTGTACTTCGTCATCATGTCGAGGCCGGTCTGGCGCATGGTCTCGATCACCGTGTCGAGCGACACGAGATGCGTGCCGTCGCCGTGCAGCGCGAGCCGGGCCGCCGACACCGCGGTCGACGACGCGATGGCGTTGCGCTCGATGCAGGGGACCTGCACGAGGCCCGCGACGGGATCGCAGGTCAGTCCGAGGTGGTGCTCCATCGCGATCTCGGCGGCGTTCTCGATCTGGCGCGGCGTGCCGCCGAGCACGGCGCACAGGGCCCCGGCGGCCATGGCGCAGGCGGAACCGACCTCGGCCTGGCATCCGCCCTCGGCGCCCGAGATCGACGCGTTCTTCTTCACGAGGCTCGCGATCGCCGCGGCGGTGAGCAGGTAGCGGCGGATGCCCGCGGCATCCGCGCCCGGCACGAAGCGCAGGTAGTAGTGCCCGACGGCGGGGATGATGCCCGCCGCACCGTTCGTGGGGGCGGTCACGACCCGGCCGCCCGACGCGTTCTCCTCGTTCACGGCGAGGGCGAACGCGTGCAGCCACTCCGTGGACGTGTCGCGCAGATGTTCGTCGCGGTCGTACTCCTCGAGGCGGCGGCGCACCTCGGGCGCGCGGCGCTTCACGCCGAGTCCTCCGGGCAGCGTTCCCTCGGTGGCGAGCCCGTGCTCGACGCACTCGGCCATCGCGGCCCAGATCGCGTCGAGGCCTGCGTCGATGCCGTCCGCGCCGTGCACGGCGACCTCGTTGTGCCGCGCGACGTCGCAGAACGAGACGCCGTGCTCGTCGCAGAGGTCGAGCAGCTCGGCCGCGTTCGAGTAGGGCAGCGGATGCCGCAGCGCTTCGGACTGCTCGGGCGCGTCGCCCTCGCGGCGGATGAAGCCGCCGCCGACCGAGTAGTACGTCTCCTCGGCGAGGGGGAGCGCGTCGTCCTCGCCCCAGGCCTGCAGCGTCATCGCGTTGGGGTGTCCGGGGAGGCGGGTGCGCGGCTCGAGGCTGAGGTCGTTGCGCGTCATGGTGATGGCGCGCGTTCCGGCCACGCGCACCTCGGCGCCCTCGTCGCCGAGCCGCGTCCAGGCGCCGCGCACGTCGTCGGGGTCGCAGTCGTCGGGCTTCAGGCCGGCGAGCCCCGCGACGACCGCGTCGGGCGTGCCGTGGCCGAGCCCGGTGGCGCCGAGCGAGCCGTAGAGCGAGCAGGTGATGCGCGTCACGCGGGGGAGGATGCCGTCGTCGGCGAGCCGCTCGGCGAACGCTCGCGCCGCCCGCATCGGGCCGACGGTGTGCGAACTCGAGGGGCCGATCCCGATCGAGAAGAGATCGAGGGCTGAGACGAACGCTGTCACCCCTCAAGGCTACGTCGCAGCACGCGCACGCATCCGCCGTCGGATCGAAAGAATCGTGCGCCGAAGGCCGGTTCGTCGCGGAACCACGCGAAGTGGGGCGCTGCGTGCTCACCTGAGCAGTCCTCGACGATTGCCAGCGCGATACGCAACCGAGGTTGACAAATCCATGGAAGCAACCTAGGTTGCCTGTATGGCCCCGATCTCACCACCGCCCATCGGCGGGCTCGCCGATGAACTCGCCGCCGTCGTCGCGCTGCGGGAGCACGCCGACCGGCTCGAGGATGCCGCGGTCGAGCGCGCCCTTCGCGACGGCTGGAGCTGGAGCGAGATCGCCGAGGCGCTCGGCGTGACGCGGCAGGCCGTCCACAAGAAGCACATCCGCCGGCTCGACGGAGCAGGCATCGACCTGAGGAGGCGTCGTGGCTGAGCAGGACTTCGCGCACGTCGCGCGGCGCACGATCGTCCGCGCGGTCGAGGAGGCGACGGACGCCGGCGCTCTCGCCGTCGAGGCCGAGCACCTGCTGCTCGCGATCGCATCCGAGCCCGAGCAGGTCGGTCCCGTGCTCGACGAGTTCGGGCTCGACCGTGCCGCGATCGTCGGCATGCTCGCGGTGGAGCGCGAGCGTTCGCTCGCGACCGCCGGGATCGGCTCCGTCGACCGGGGCCGGCTCGCTGCGACCCCGCGGCGCACGCGTCCCGGGTGGGGCACGTCGGCACGCGAGGCGATCGTGCGGGGGAGCCGGCTCGGCCGCCGGGATCGACAGCGCACGAGCGAGGCCGACCTGCTCACCGGCATCCTGCAGGCCGAGCTCGGCACGGTGCCGCGGGCCTTCGCCTACGCGGGCGTCGACCGGGTGGCGGTCGTCGCCCGGCTGCGGGAGCGAGCCTGAGGGCCGAGTTTGATCGCCGAGCGCTGATCGGCGAGCGCTGATTCCGGCTCGGCCTACGACGGGCCCGGCGGAGCCGTGCGCTCGTGCACGCCCGACCGCCCGCGACAGCGCACGACAGCACCGTGACAGCCGCATGCAAGCGGCAGTGAGGAGCATCGAGGACATGGACACCACCACCACACGACCCGGCACCGTGCCGGCGACGGCCTGGGCCGTCGAGGTCGACGGCCTCGTGAAGTCGTTCGGCACCAACCGCGCCGTCGACGGCGTCGACCTGCGCGTCGCGACGGGCACCGTCTACGGCGTGCTCGGCCCGAACGGCGCCGGCAAGACCACCACCATCTCCATGCTCGCGACGCTCCTGCGGCCCGACGCCGGCAGCGCCCGGATCTTCGGGCACGACGTCGTCCGCGAGCCGCAGGTCGTGCGCCAGCTCATCGGCGTGACCGGCCAGTACGCCTCGGTCGACGAGACGATGACCGCGACCGAGAACCTCGTGCTGTTCGCGCGGCTGCTCGGCGTCGGCCGCAGCGCCGCGAAGCGCAAGGCCGCCGAGCTGCTCGAGGAGTTCGGGCTGACCGAGGCGGCGAAGCGCCCGCTCTCGCAGTTCTCGGGCGGCATGCGCCGTCGGCTCGACCTCGCCGCGAGCCTCATCTCGCAGCCGCCGCTGATCTTCCTCGACGAGCCCACGACGGGCCTCGATCCGCGCACCCGTGCGCAGATGTGGGACACGATCCGCCGCCTCGTCGCCACGGGCTCGACCGTGCTGCTCACGACGCAGTACCTCGACGAGGCCGACCAGCTGGCCGACCGCATCGCGGTCATCGACCGCGGTCGCGTCGTCGCCGAGGGCACCTCCGACGAGCTGAAGTCGTCGGTCGGGCGCTCGAGCCTGCAGCTCCGGCTCGACGACCCGCGCGACGTCGAGGACGCGATCCTCGCGGTCGAGCGCGTGCTCGGGTCCCGCCCGACAGCCTCGCCCGAGGGCGCGCACCTCTCCGCGCCGATGCAGGACCCCGACCGGGTGACCGACCTGCTCCTCACGCTGCGTGACGCGGGCATCCGCCTCACCGAGCTCAGCGTGCAGAAGCCGACGCTCGACGAGGTGTTCCTCACCCTCACGGGCCACGGTGTCGAGGCGGACGACGCCGACGCCGAGGCATCCGACACCGATCGCCGACTCGAAGGGAGCCGCGCATGACCACCGCGACCATCGTGCCGGGCGCCGAGCGCGTCCTGCCCAACCGGGTCGGCCTCGGCCAGACCCTCGCGAACTCGTTCAGCATGGCGTGGCGCGGCCTGATCCGGATGTACCGGCGTCCCGAGCAGCTCATCGACGTGACGCTGCAGCCGATCATCTTCACGGTGATGTTCACGTACATCTTCGGCGGCGCCATCTCGGGCGACCCGATGGCGTACCTGCCGTTCTTCCTGCCGGGCATCCTGGTGCAGACGGTCATCACGACCTCGGTCGTGACCGGCACCCAGCTGCGCGAGGACATGGACAAGGGCGTGTTCGACCGGTTCCGCACGCTGCCGATCGCGCGGATCTCGCCGCTCGCAGGTGCGCTCCTGGCCGACACGCTGCGGTACGCGATCGCGACGACGATCACGTTCGTGACGGGCTACCTCATGGGCTACCGGCCCGAGGGCGGCTTCGGCGGCGTGCTCTCGGCCTCGCTGCTCGTCATCGTGTGCGCATGGGCGCTGAGCTGGATCTTCGCCTTCCTCGGCGTGATCGCGCGGTCGGCGTCGGCGGTGCAGGGCATCTCGTTCCTCGTACTGTTCCCGCTCACGTTCCTCTCGAACGCGTACGTGCCCGAGAAGACGATGCCCGAGTGGCTGCAGTGGTTCGTGCAGATCAACCCGGTGACGCACCTCGTGAACGCCGCGCGCGGGCTCACGATGGGCACCGACGCGACGGGCGACATCTGGGTCACGCTGCTCGGCGCCGCGATCGTCGTGGTCGTGTTCGCGCCGCTCACGGTGCGCGCCTACATGCGCAAGGCGTAGCCGGCCGGCCGCTCAGGCCGACGCAGCCGACGGGACGGGCGCCGCGACGAGGTCGCGGGCCCGTTCCGTGCGTTCGGCGGCGGTCATCGCGGCGACGCGGGCGCGCGCCTCGGCGAGTCGGTCGACGCCGACGATCTCCTCGACCTCGAGCGCGAGGTCGGCCAAGCGCAGGGCGGGCAGGTCCTGCCGGGCGCGCAGCGTCTCCGCGAGCGCGAACAGCTCGAGCGCCCGGTCGGCGAGGTCGGGTCGACGGATGCCCCAGGCGCTCCATCCGGCCGCGACCGTGCCCAGCACCGGCCGGTCGGTGTAGCCGGGCCGGGCGCGGAGCAGCCCCGACGCGCGACGCCGCAAGGACTCCGCCCACGACGCGACCGTCTCGGCGGGCCATCCGTCTCGAGCGCCTCCGGCCACGAGCGTCGCGAGCGTGAGCAGGTACCAGGGCGACGACCGCGAGCTCGGCTCGCGGAAGCCCTCGACCACGCGGCATCCGAGGACGAACGCCGTGGCCTGGTCGCCCTCGATGCGGGCGAGCTCGGCGAGCCCGAGCTCGGCGACCTGCGCGAGCTCGAGGCCGTCGAGCATGGCGCGGTCGTCGTCGCGCAGCGCCTCGAGCCGCGCACGCGCCTCGTCGTTGCGGCCGGCGGCGACGAGGCCGCCCGCGGTCATCCACTCGAGCTGGAGCAGGTCCTGCTCGGCGTCGAGGGCGAGGAGGCTGCGCTCGGCCCGGACCGCCCAGTCGAGCGCCTCCCCGGGCCGCCCGCCCTGGCTCGCGAGCTGGGCGAGCAGCAGGGCGCAGAGCGCCGAGATCCACACGTCGCCGACCGAGGTCGCGATCTCGTGCGCGCGCGTCGCGTACCGTCGCGCCTCCTCGGGTCGGCTGTCGTTCTCCTCGAACTGGGCCATCATGACGTTGCCGAGCATCGCGGTCGACGGGTCGTCGGACGAGACCATCGCGCCGAGCCGGGCGGTTGCGGCCTCCGCGTCGGGTGCGCCGAGCAGCACCTCGCTGAGCTCGGCGAGCCATCGCGGCAGGGGGAGGTGCTCGCGGGCGAGCACGCGCAGCCGCGCGGCGGCGCGCAGGCCGGTCATCGTGAGCATCGCGAGGTTCGTGCCGGCGATGATGGCGAGCGAGAGCGTCGCGGGCTCGGCGAGCTCCGGCGTCGGGTGGTAGCCCCGTGTCGCCTCGAGCACGGCGTCGCTGAACCCGACGATCTCGGAGTGCCGGCTGCGCGCCGTCCAGTAGTACGCGAGCGGACCGAACACCGCGAAGACCGTGGCGCCGTCACGACGCCGGATGCCGCGTCGGAGCACGGCCACGAGGTTGTCCTGCTCGACCGTGAGCGCGGCGATGCCCTCGAGCTGGCGCGGGCTCGTCGCCTCGGCGTAGCGCTCGCGCGCGAATCGCGCGGCCCATCGGTCGATGGCGACGAGGGCGTCCTCGCGGGCGGCGTCGTCCTGCTCGGCCTGCCCGAACTCGCGGACGGTCTCGAGCATCCGGTAGCGCGGCCGGCCGAGCCGGTCCTCGCCGACGACGAGCAGGGACTGGTCGATGAGGCCTTCGAGCACGTCGAGTGCGTCGGCCGTGCCGAGCACCGCCTCGGCGGCCTCGAGCCCGAAGCCGTCGACGAACCAGGCGAGCCGCGGCAGCGCGGCGCGCTCCGCCGGCGCGAGCAGGGCCCAGCTCCACGCGATGACGGCGCGAAGGGTGCGCTGGCGCTCGGGCGCGGCACGGTCGCCGCCCGTGAGCAGGGCGAAGCGATTCTCGAGCCGGGCCTCGATCTGCTCGACCGAGAGCGAGCGCACGCGCGCGGCGGCGAGCTCGATCGCGAGCGGGAGGCCGTCGAGCCGCTCGCAGAGCCGCCCGATGGGCGCGAGCGGGAGCGCGGCGCCGGGTCGGGCCGCCCGGGCGCGCTCGAGGAAGAGCAGCACGGCGGGTCCGGGATCGTTCGCCGACCCCGACTCGCCGACGTCGCCCGCCGACAGGGGCTCGAGCGCGTACACCTGCTCCGCGGCGATCGCGAGCGGGCTCCGGCTGGTCGCGAGCACGCGCAGCCCGGGCACGGCGGCGAGCAGCTCGGCGGTCCAGTCGGCGGCGCCCTCGATGACGTGCTCGCAGTTGTCGAGCACGAGGAGGGTCGGGCGCTCGCCGAGGCGGTCGACCAACCGCGCCTGCACGTCGGGGCGCTGCGCCCGGTCGGCCAGGCGGGCCGACGTGCTCGCCTCGCGGATGCCGAGCGTCGACGCGAGCGCGAGCACCACGTCGTCGTCGCTGCGGACGCTCGCGAGCTCGACCACCGCGACGACGGGCACGTCGGATCGACCGGCGACCTCCTGCGCGAGCCGCGTCTTGCCGAGGCCGCCGGCGCCGAGGATCGTCACGAGGCGGTGCTCGCCGAGCAGGCCCTCGACCGAGCCGACGTCGGCGTCGCGGCCGATGAGCGCGTTCGGCGCGGCGCGCACGCCGATGCGCACCCGGGTGTCGCGCGCGGGCTGCGCCATCGCCGGAGGCTGCGCCGCCGCCTCTTGCTCCCGGAGCAGCTCGGCGTTGACGGTCACGAGCTGGGGACCGGGGGAGATCCCGAGTTCGTCGCGGAGCGACGCGCGGACGGCCGCGAACGCCGCGAGGGCGTCGGCGCGTCGTCCGGCGGCCGCGAGCGCCCGCAGCCAGGTCACGTGCAGGTGCTCGTCGAGCGGATGCCCCGCCACGAGCGGTTCGAGCTCGGCGACCGCGCCCTCGGGGTCTCCCGCATCGAGCAGGCACCGGGCGCGCAACTCGCGCAGTCCGAGCCGGAGGGCGACCGCGGCATCCGCGAGCTCTCGACCGACCGGGGCGTCGCCGAGGTCGACGCCGGGCTCGCCGCGCCAGAGCGCCAGGGCCTCGTCGAGCGTCGTCACGGCGTCGCGCGGCTCGCCCGCGTCGGCGGAGCGGGCGGCGCGACGGCCGAGCTCGCGTGCCAGCGCGACATCGGTCTCGAGCGCCCCGACGTCGAGCGCGTACCCGCCCGGGCGGGACGCGATGAGCCCGTCGGCGCTCGCCGCGCGCAGCCGCGAGACGAGGGTCTGGAGCGCGGCCTTGGCGTGCTGGGGTCGGTCGTCCTCCTCCCAGACGCCATCTGCGATCGCCTCGACGCCGTGCGTGCGGCCGGCTCCCGCGCCGTTCGGCTCGGCCAGCGCGACGAGCAGCGCCTTCGCCAGCACGCCGGTGGGCTCCGCGAGCGCGCCCGAGCGATCCTCGACGAGCACGGGGCCGAGGAGCGCGACCCGGATGCCCCGGCTGTCGGTCAGCACGCCGATGAGCCTACCCGCCGGAGGGCGGGCAGGCTCATCGGGTCGCGTCGTGGGACGCGGCATCCGATCAGGAGATCTTGCGGCGGTAGGCGAGCATCGCGAAGCCGTAGGCCACCACGAGGATGCCGACGAGCCAGGCGAGGGCGATCCAGATGTCCGAGCCCACCGGCTGGCCGGTGAACAGGGCGCGGATGGCGTCGACGATCGCGGTGACCGGCTGGTACTCCGCGAAGACGCGCACCGGGCCGGGCATGCTCTCGGTGGGCACGAACGCGGAGCTGATGAACGGCAGGAAGATGAGCGGGTACGAGAACGCGCTCGCGCCGTCCACCGACTTCGCGGTGAGGCCCGGGATCACGGCGAGCCAGGTGAGGGCCAGGGTGAACAGCACCATGATCCCCGCCACGGCGAGCCAGGCCAGCAGGTCGGCGCCCGTGCGGAAGCCCATGATGAACGCGACGCCGACGACGATCGCGAGCGACACGAGGTTCGCGACGAGCGACGTCAGCACGTGCGCCCACAGGACGCTCGAACGCGCGATCGGCATGGACTGGAACCGCTCGAAGATGCCGCCCTGCATGTCCAGGAACAGCCGGTAGGCCGTGTAGGACACACCGGAGGCGACGGTGATGAGCAGGATGCCGGGCAGCAGGTAGTCGACGTACTGCGTGTCCGATCCCGTGTCGATCGCGCCGCCGAAGACGAACACGAACAGCAGCATGAAGGCGATCGGCATGATCGCGGTCGTGATGATCGTGTCGAGGCTGCGGGTGATGTGGCGCAGGGATCGGCCGGTGAGCACGGCGGTGTCGCCGAAGAAGTGCGTGGTCATCGTTCCGGTTGCGGTGGTCATCATCGGTCCTTTCGAGTCGTGGCGGTGCTGGCCGCGTCGGCGTCGGCGGTGCCGTCGTCGCCGACGAGGGTGAGGAAGATCTCCTCGAGGGTGGGCTGCTTCTCGACGTACTCGACCTTCGCCGGCGGCAGCAGGCCCTTGAGCTCTGCGAGCGTGCCGTTCACGAGGATGCGGCCCTGGTGCAGGATCGCGATCCGGTCGGCGAGGTGCTCGGCCTCGTCGAGGTACTGCGTCGTGAGCAGCACCGTGGTGCCGTTCGCGGCGAGCTCCGTGACGGACTGCCACACCTCGATGCGCGCCTGCGGGTCGAGCCCGGTCGTGGGCTCGTCGAGGAAGATGATCGGCGGGTTGCCGATCAGGCTCATCGCGATGTCGAGGCGTCGGCGCATGCCGCCCGAGTACTCGGCCACCTTGCGGTTGCCCGCCTCGGTGAGCGAGAAGCGCGCGAGCAGGTCGTCGGCGATGCGGCCGGGACCGGGGAGGTGCCGCAGCTGCGCGACGAGCACCAGGTTCTCGCGGCCGGTGAGGACCTCGTCGACCGCGGCGAACTGCCCGGTCAGGCTGATCGAGGCGCGGACCTCCGCGCCCTTCGCGGCGACGTCGAAGCCGTTCACGCTGGCCGAACCGGCGTCGGCCCGGAGGAGCGTGGACAGGATCTTCACGACGGTGGTCTTGCCGGCCCCGTTGGAGCCGAGGAGGGCGAAGATGCTGCCGCGGGCGACGTCGAAGTCGACGCCGCGGAGCACCTGCAGGTCCTTCGCGTAGGACTTCTCCAGGCCCTGCACGCGGATGGCGGGTGCCTGGGTCGGTTCGATGGTCATCTGGATCTCCGTTTCTCATCTGGAGCGCGGTGCACGGGACGTGCGTCGCGCGCTGGTGCGGTGTTCTCGGGTGTTTCCGGGCGCACTCGACCACCCCGACGTCGGACGTCGGTCGTCCGGCGGGTCGTGCGTGGCGGTGCGGGTCGGCGTGCCCGCTGTGGTGCGGGTCGGCTAGCGGGCCGGCGTCGTGCTCGGCCGGCGGATCAGGATGTCGCCCCAGCTCGTGCGGGCGTGCAGCTCGACGGTGTTCTCGTCGGCGCCCGGCGCGTCGGAGGGCGTGAGCTTGTTGCGGACGGCGCCGTGCTGGCTCGAGACGTCGAGCCAGGCGGCCGTGCCCTCGGCCACGCCCACCTCGATGCCGCCGTAGCCGGCCTCGAGCTGGACCCGGCCGCCGTCGATGCGCTCGACGAGGAGGTTGCCGTAGCTGCTCTTCGCCGTGACCGCACCGCGCGCGTTGGCGACGGTGACGTCGCCGTGGGCGCCCTGCACGACGAGCGTGCCGGTCACCTCGCCGATCGTCGTCGAGCCGTTCGGGTTCTTGATGATCGCCTCGCCCGAGAGCTCGCGGATGCGGATGCTGCCGGCGGAGGAGGTGAGCTCGACGGCGCCGGTCGCGCGACCGACGATGATCGCGCCGGACGCCGTGCGGGCCGTGACGCGCTCGGCCTCGTCGACCCGGACGTCGCCGGCGCCGCTGCGATAGGCGACGGCGCCGAAGGAGCCCTCGGCCAGGAGGCGGCCGGCGCCGGTGGCGCCGCGCACCTCGGAGCCCTCGGGCACCTGGATCGTGACGTCGACCTGGCCGGAGCCGCCGAACGGCGTGTAGTGCAGCCAGCCCTTCGTCGTGCGCACGGTGAGCACGTCGCCGACGAGCTCGACCTTCGCGTCGGCGGCGGCCTTGACGTCGCTCGACTTCTCGGGGTTGGCGGGCCGGACCTCGACGACGGTGTCGGCTCGGTCGGAGGCGACGACGTTCACGTCGCCCCAGCCGAGGTCGAGGTCGACGACGACGGGATGCGGGGTCTGGTAGGTGGTCATGATGACTCCTTCGTGATGCTCGGTGGTCAGCGGACCCAGCCGGTGACGCGGTTCGCGTCGCCATCGGCTGGGCGGGTCTCGGTGGGCCGCGCGGGGGCGGGCTCGACGGCGGCGGCGATCGCGCGCACGAGCCAGGTGTTGACGGAGACGCCGTCGCGGGCGGCGGCCAGCTCGACCTGGGCCTTCAGCTGGTCGGGGATGCGGAGCGTCGTGCGGCTCGTCGACGCGTCGTCGGCGATGGGCACGGCAGCGGATGCCGCGGGGAGTTCCGTCGCCGGCGCCGAACGATCGGACGCGGGCTCGAACGTCGTCGCCGGGGGAACCGTGACGACGAACTCGGGATCGCGACCGCGGAGCCGCACGTCGACGGCGCCGGGGGCGAGCTCGGCGGTGATCTCCGCCGCGGCGGCGGAGAGCGCCTCGAGCAGCACCAGCCGCACGGAGGCGTCGAGGGGCGCGGTCAGTCGCTGCGCGAGACCGAGTGCCTCCTCGCCGCCGGCCTCGGCTGCGATGGCCAGTTGGCGCTGGAGTTCGTCGACGTATCCGGTGAGTTCCATGACACCAGTGTGACACCACAGTGGTGTCATGTCAACACTATCTGCGTCAGATTGGTGTCACTCGCTGCCTCAAGTGGTGTCAGTGGTGGTGTCGGGTGCCGTCACCATCGTCATCCCGCCGGCTCGGCGGTCGCCCAGCCGGCGCCGCGTAGGCTTGGTCGGATGTCCTCCACCGACCCGACCGGCACGACTTTCGCGCCCGCGCCCACGTCCTCCTCCGCATCCGGCGGCGTCGAGGTGCGCCTCGTGCGCGACGACGAGCACGAGGCGGTCGGCGCGCTCGCCCGTCAGGCCTACGCCGGCGACTTCGTGCTGAGCCCCGACTACCTCGCCGAGATCGAGTCGGTCGCCGGGCGCGCCGCCGAGCACGAGGTGTGGGTGGCCGCGGATGCCGCGACGGGCGCGCTGCTCGGCACCGTCTCGACGCCGCGTGCCGGCCGGCGCATGTCGGCCGTCGCGCAGCACGACGACGAGCTCGACTTCCGGTTCCTCGGGGTCTCCGCCGAGGCGCGCGGCCGCGGGGTCGGCGAGGTGCTCGTCCGGCACGTCATGGAGCTCGCCGCTCGTCGCGGCATCCGTCGCGTCGTGCTCAACACCGGACCCGAGATGCGGTCGGCGCAGCGACTCTACGAGCGGCTCGGATTCGCGCGCCTGCCCGAGCGCGAGCACGTGGTCGAGCTGCCGAGCGGCCGGAGCTTCCTGATGATGGCGTACGGACGCGACGTCGACGCGGCATTCGAGTCGGCGGCATCCGAGGCGTCGGCATCCGAGTCGTCGGCGGCCTGAGGCTCCGCTGCCGGCGCCCTAGCGGACGGTCTTGCGCGCCGTGATCTGGCCCGTGTCGAAGCCGAGCAGGTGCAGCCCGCCGTGGAACCGCGCGTGCTCGACCTTGATGCAGCGGTCCATGACGACCGTGAGCCCCTGCTCCTCGCCGTAGTACGCGGCGTCCTGGTTCCAGATGCCGAGCTGCACCCAGATGGCCTTCGCGCCGGAGGCGACGACGTCGTCGACGACCTGCGGGATGTCGCTGCCGCGGCGGAAGACCACGACGATGTCGGGCACCTCGGGCAGGTCCTGCAGGCTCGCGTACGCCGGCTCGCCGAGGATCTCGGTCTCGTTCGGGTTCACGAAGTAGAGGCGGTAGTCGCTCGACTGCTGCAGGTACGTGCCGACGAAGTAACTCGAGCGCGACGGCTTGGGCGACGCGCCGACGATCGCGACCGACTCGGCGGCGTTCAGGATGCGCAGGCGCTGGCGCGCGTCGGGACCCGTCCAGGTGCGCTGCGAGTGCAGCAGCTTCGCGAGCGGCGAGTTCGCCGGCAGCTCGCAGGAGAGGCCGTTGACGAGACGGACGGTCTCGACGTCCGCGGCATCCGCCGCGGCATCCGCGCTGCCCTGGGCCCGTCGAAGGGTCGACTCGGTCGTGAGCGTGTCGGTCATCACTTGCCTCCCGTGGCCGCAGCGAGCGCCTGGTCCAGATCGTAGATGATGTCGTCGGCGTCCTCGATGCCCACCGACAGGCGGATCACGCCGGGCCCGACGCCCGCGTCGAGCAGCTGCTGCTCGCTGAGCTGGGCGTGCGTGGTCGACGCCGGGTGGATGATGAGGGTCTTCGCGTCGCCGATGTTCGCGAGGTGGCTGGCGAGGTTCACCGACTCGATGAGCTGCTGGCCCACGGCGCGGCCGCCCTTGACCTCGAAGCTGAACACCGAGCCCGGGCCCTGCGGCAGGTACTTCTGCGCGCGGTCGTGGTGCGGGTGGTTCGGCAGGCCGGCCCAGAACACGCGCTCGACGCGCGGATCCTGGTCGAGCCACTCGGCGACCCTGCGCGCATTGTCGACGTGCGCCTGGATGCGATAGGGCAGCGTCTCGACGCCCGTTGCGAGCAGGAACGCCGAGTGCGGCGCGAGCGTGGGGCCGATGTCGCGCAGCTGCTCGGCGCGCAGGCGGGTGAGGAACGCGTACTCGCCGAAGTTGCCCGACCACTGCAGGCCGCCGTAGTGCGGCACCGGCTCGCCGAAGAGCGGGAACTTGTCGGAGTGCCAGTGGAACCGGCCCGACTCCACGACGACGCCGCCGAGGGTCGTGCCGTGGCCGCCGAGGAACTTCGTCGCCGAGTGCGTGACGATGTCGGCGCCCCACTCGATCGGGCGATTGAGGTAGGGCGTCGGGATCGTCGAGTCGACGATGAACGGGATCCCGTGCGCGTGCGCGACGTCGGCGAGCGCCTCGAGGTCGGCGATCTCGCCCGACGGGTTCGCGATGGTCTCGACGAAGAGCGCCTTCGTGTTCTCCTGGATCGCCGCCGCGTAGTCCTCGGCGTCGGCGCTCGCCACGAACGTCGTGTCGACGCCGAATCGGCGCAGCGTCACGTCGAGCTGCGTGATCGAGCCGCCGTAGAGGTTGGCCGAGGCGACGATGTGGTCGCCCGCGCCGACGAGGCTCGCGAAGGTGATGTACTGCGCCGAGAGGCCCGACGCGGTCGCGACGGCGCCGAGTCCGCCCTCGAGGCTCGCGACGCGCTCCTCGAAGCTCGCGACCGTCGGGTTGGCGAGGCGCGAATAGATGTTGCCGTACTTCTGCAGGGCGAAGCGGGCCGCGGCATCCGCCGTGTCGTCGAAGACGAACGCGCTGGTCTGGTAGATCGGCAGGGCGCGGGCCCCCGTCACCTGGTCGGGGATGTTGCCCGCGTGGATCGCACGCGTCTTGAAGCCGTATTCGCGGTCTGCCATGCGGTCCACGCTAGCCGTGCGCCGGGTGCGGCTCGCGCACCGCCGTAACCGGGGGCAACGGGCGGCTCAGCCGACCACGTCGTCGGTCGACACCACGCGCGCGAACTCGCCGCCGTCGAGGTTCACGGCGGTCGCGCGGGCGAGCTCCGAGGCGGTGAGCCGGATGCCGCCCGGCCCCTCGAGGTCGAACGTGTGCGTCGCGTCGAGCGGCACGATCACGTCGTAGCCGAGGTTGCCGCCCACGCGCGCGGTCGTCTCGACGCACATGTTGGTCTGGATGCCGCAGACCACGACCTGTCGGATGCCGCGGTCGCGCAGCCACGCGTCGAGGTCGGGCGTCCCGTGGAACGCCGAGTTCACCAGCTTCGAGACGAAGAGCTCGTGCGGGGCGTCGGCCACCACGTCCTTCAGCGCGTTGCCCGGAGTGCCGGGTGCGAGCGGCGAGCCCTCCTCCTCGGAGTCGTGCCGCACGAGGACGATCGGACGCCCCGCGTCCGTCCAGGCGGCGACGAGCCGGCCGATGTTGGCCTCGGCGTCGGGATTGTCGCGGGGTCCCCAGCCGGGGTCGTCGAACCCCTGCTGCACGTCGATCACGAGGAGGGCGGCGTCGTCGGCGATGTCCATGCGTCCATCCTGCGTCCGCGCGACCGGACGCGGGCCGTGAATGCCTGCCGATCGTCGTCGGGATCCTGCCGCCCTAGGCTCGGGGGATGATCCTCGAGCACGCGATCCTGCCCGTCGTTCCCGGCCGCGAGACGGACTTCGAGGCGGCGTTCGCCGAGGCGAAGCCGATCATCGCGTCGATGCCCGGGTTCGTCGACCTCACGCTGTCGCGCTCGATCGAGACGCCGAGCGCGTACCTGCTGCTCGTCCACTGGGAGAGCGTCGAGGCGCACGAGCAGGGATTCCGGGGCTCGCCCGAATACGAGCGCTGGCGCGCGCTGCTGCACGGGTTCTACGAGCCGTTCCCGGTCGTCGAGCACTTCGCCGAGATCGCGCGAGCCTGACGCGAGCGGATGCCGCGCGGCATCCGCTGCACCGGCTGCACAGGGCTTGATCAGGCCCGCTTGCTAGCCTCGAGGCAGGTCGCACCGCGCGGCCCCGGACGAGGGAACCCAGTACCCGGAACGCGACAAGACTGGCACTCAGGAGAGTGGACAGTCATGGCTTGGGTCATCCTCATCGCATCCGGCGTGCTCGAGGCCGTCTGGGCGACGGCGCTCGGCAGGTCCGAGGGCTTCACGAAGCTCTGGCCGTCGGTGATCTTCTTCGGCGCGCTCGTGCTCTCGATGGGCGGGCTCGCCTGGGCGATGCGCGACATCTCCACGGGCACCGCGTACGCGGTGTGGGTCGGCATCGGCGCGGCGCTCACGGTGATCTGGGCGATGGTCACGGGCGACTCGGACGTCTCGTGGATGAAGCTCGCGCTCATCGCGGGCCTCGTGGGCTGCGTCGTCGGCCTCAAGCTCGTCGACGGCAGCCACTAGCCCCGAGCAGGCACCGAGCGGATGCCGCGGCGCTGCGCCGCGGGATCCGCT
>NZ_JBHVMJ010000009.1:0-5372 GCF_042796995.1 Agromyces sp. NPDC057865
TCGGGTGCGTCCGTTCCTTGAGAACTCAACAGCGTGCACTATGTTCAATGCCAATTTTTGAACCCCGTCCAGGTTTTGGCCTGGTGGGATTCCTTTGGATTGATGGACAGTCAGTATTGATTGTCTTGTCAGTCAGAGATTGAACTCCCTGGCGCCTCTTCGGGGGTGTTGGGAACCATTTTTTTTGGAGAGTTTGATCCTGGCTCAGGACGAACGCTGGCGGCGTGCTTAACACATGCAAGTCGAACGATGAACTGGCAGCTTGCTGCTGGGGATTAGTGGCGAACGGGTGAGTAACACGTGAGTAACCTGCCCTGGACTCTGGGATAACCCCGAGAAATCGGAGCTAATACCGGATAGGACCCTGTACCGCATGGTGTGGGGTGGAAAGTTTTCTCGGTCTGGGATGGACTCGCGGCCTATCAGCTTGTTGGTGAGGTAATGGCTCACCAAGGCGTCGACGGGTAGCCGGCCTGAGAGGGTGACCGGCCACACTGGGACTGAGACACGGCCCAGACTCCTACGGGAGGCAGCAGTGGGGAATATTGCACAATGGGCGCAAGCCTGATGCAGCAACGCCGCGTGCGGGATGACGGCCTTCGGGTTGTAAACCGCTTTTAGTAAGGAAGAAGGGGAGCTTGCTCCTTGACGGTACTTGCAGAAAAAGGACCGGCTAACTACGTGCCAGCAGCCGCGGTAATACGTAGGGTCCGAGCGTTGTCCGGAATTATTGGGCGTAAAGAGCTCGTAGGCGGTTTGTCGCGTCTGCTGTGAAATCCCGAGGCTCAACCTCGGGTCTGCAGTGGGTACGGGCAGACTGGAGTGCGGTAGGGGAGAATGGAATTCCTGGTGTAGCGGTGGAATGCGCAGATATCAGGAGGAACACCGATGGCGAAGGCAGTTCTCTGGGCCGTAACTGACGCTGAGGAGCGAAAGCGTGGGGAGCGAACAGGATTAGATACCCTGGTAGTCCACGCCGTAAACGTTGGGCGCTAGATGTGGGGACCTTTCCACGGTTTCCGTGTCGTAGCTAACGCATTAAGCGCCCCGCCTGGGGAGTACGGCCGCAAGGCTAAAACTCAAAGGAATTGACGGGGGCCCGCACAAGCGGCGGAGCATGCGGATTAATTCGATGCAACGCGAAGAACCTTACCAAGGCTTGACATATACGAGAACGCTGCAGAAATGTAGAACTCTTTGGACACTCGTATACAGGTGGTGCATGGTTGTCGTCAGCTCGTGTCGTGAGATGTTGGGTTAAGTCCCGCAACGAGCGCAACCCTCGTCGCATGTTGCCAGCACGTTATGGTGGGAACTCATGTGAGACTGCCGGGGTCAACTCGGAGGAAGGTGGGGATGACGTCAAATCATCATGCCCCTTATGTCTTGGGCTTCACGCATGCTACAATGGCCGGTACAAAGGGCTGCGATGTCGTAAGGCGGAGCGAATCCCAAAAAGCCGGTCTCAGTTCGGATTGAGGTCTGCAACTCGACCTCATGAAGTCGGAGTCGCTAGTAATCGCAGATCAGCAACGCTGCGGTGAATACGTTCCCGGGCCTTGTACACACCGCCCGTCAAGTCATGAAAGTCGGTAACACCCGAAGCCGGTGGCCTAACCCTTGTGGAGGGAGCCGTCGAAGGTGGGATCGGTGATTAGGACTAAGTCGTAACAAGGTAGCCGTACCGGAAGGTGCGGCTGGATCACCTCCTTTCTAAGGAGCATCTGGACACCGCAGGGTGTTCCAGGCATGCCGGATCAGACCGAACGTGTCTGCCGGCTGCTCATGGGTGGAACATTGACATAGGCATCAACGTGAATGGTTCGCGTCTAGTACGCCCGCTTCGGTGGGTTGGAACGGTGGGGGCCGGCCGGGTTGGTGCGTGCACGCTGTTGGGTCCTGAGGGACCGGACAACCCTGCCCTTCGGGGTGGGGGTGATGGTTTCTTCAGACCTTCACCGAAGCCGGCTGTGTGCTGGTGGGTGTGGGGGTTCTGGCCGTCTGTTGAGAACTACATAGTGGACGCGAGCATCTTAGATTCAACGTTTTCGGACGTTGGGTCACAAAGGTGAGTCGCCGAGTGGCATCCTTCGGGGTGTTGTTCGGCGTATTCACTGGTCAATTTCGCATCCGGGCCTTCGGGTTCGGGTGTACGAATTCGATCGAACTCATGTGATTTCAAGTTTCTAAGAGCAAACGGTGGATGCCTTGGCATCTGGAGCCGAAGAAGGACGTCGTAATCTGCGATAAGCCTCGGGGAGCTGATAAACGAGCTGTGATCCGAGGATTTCCGAATGGGGAAACCCCGCCAGGCCCTTTGGGTGACCTGGTGACTCCCGCCTGAATGTATAGGGCGGGTAGAGGGAACGTGGGGAAGTGAAACATCTCAGTACCCACAGGAAGAGAAAACAACCGTGATTCCGTAAGTAGTGGCGAGCGAACGCGGATGAGGCTAAACCGATCATGTGTGATACCCGGCAGGGGTTGCATGGTCGGGGTTGTGGGACCTTTCGGGTCGATCTGCCGGTCGACCACGGTGACGCGTCAGGTATAGACGAACCGGATTGAAAGCCGGACCGGAGTGGGTGTGAGTCCCGTAGTCGAAATGCCTGGCCGGCCGGAGAGGTATCCCAAGTAGCACGGGGCCCGAGAAATCCCGTGTGAATCTGTCAGGACCACCTGATAAGCCTAAATACTCCCAGATGACCGATAGCGGACAAGTACCGTGAGGGAAAGGTGAAAAGTACCCCGGGAGGGGAGTGAAATAGTACCTGAAACCGTTTGCTTACAAACCGTTGGAGCCTCCTTTGTTGGGGTGACAGCGTGCCTTTTGAAGAATGAGCCTGCGAGTTAGTGATCTGTGGCGAGGTTAACCCGTGTGGGGTAGCCGTAGCGAAAGCGAGTCTGAATAGGGCGATTCAGTCGCAGGTCCTAGACCCGAAGCGAAGTGATCTATCCATGGCCAGGTTGAAGCGACGGTAAGACGTCGTGGAGGACCGAACCCACTTCAGTTGAAAATGGAGGGGATGAGCTGTGGATAGGGGTGAAAGGCCAATCAAACTTCGTGATAGCTGGTTCTCTCCGAAATGCATTTAGGTGCAGCGTTGCGTGTTTCTTGCCGGAGGTAGAGCTACTGGATGGCCGATGGGCCCCAACAGGTTACTGACGTCAGCCAAACTCCGAATGCCGGTAAGTGAGAGCGCAGCAGTGAGACGGTGGGGGATAAGCTTCATCGTCGAGAGGGAAACAACCCAGACCACCAACTAAGGTCCCTAAGCGCGTGCTAAGTGGGAAAGGATGTGGAGTTGCACAGACAACCAGGAGGTTGGCTTAGAAGCAGCCACCCTTGAAAGAGTGCGTAATAGCTCACTGGTCAAGTGATTCCGCGCCGACAATGTAACGGGGCTCAAGCACGCCACCGAAGTTGTGGCATTGACATTTGTGGTAGGCCTTCGTGGTCCAGCCGTGTTGATGGGTAGGAGAGCGTCGTGTGCCGGGTGAAGCGGCGGTGGAAACCAGCCGTGGACGGCACACGAGTGAGAATGCAGGCATGAGTAGCGAAAGACGGGTGAGAAACCCGTCCTCCGGAAGACCAAGGGTTCCAGGGTCAAGCTAATCTGCCCTGGGTAAGTCGGGACCTAAGGCGAGGCCGACAGGCGTAGTCGATGGACAACGGGTTGATATTCCCGTACCGGCGAAGAACCGCCCACACGAGATCAGAAGTGCTAAGCATCCCAAGCCGTGCGGATCCCTTCGGGGTGATGCGCGGGGCGGCATGCGACCCCGTCTGGTGGAGTGAGCGTATTAACAGGTGTGACGCAGGAAGGTAGCCCAGCCCGGGCGATGGTTGACCCGGGGCAAGCGTGTAGGCCGAGCGATAGGCAAATCCGTCGCTCACACAGGCTGAGACGCGATGCGGATGAAAAGTGGGTGATCCTATGCTGCCGAGAAAAGCATCGACGCGAGGTTCCAGCCGCCCGTACCCCAAACCGACTCAGGTGGTCAGGTAGAGAATACCGAGGAGATCGAGAGAATCGTGGTTAAGGAACTCGGCAAAATGCCCCCGTAACTTCGGGAGAAGGGGGGCCCGAAGCGTGAACCTGCTTGCCAGGGGAAGCGTGGAGTGGCCGCAGAGACCAGTGGGAAGCGACTGTTTACTAAAAACACAGGTCCGTGCCAAGTCGCAAGACGATGTATACGGACTGACGCCTGCCCGGTGCTGGAAGGTTAAGAGGACCGGTTAGCCGCAAGGCGAAGCTGAGAATTTAAGCCCCAGTAAACGGCGGTGGTAACTATAACCATCCTAAGGTAGCGAAATTCCTTGTCGGGTAAGTTCCGACCTGCACGAATGGCGTAACGACTTCCCAGCTGTCTCAACCGCGAACTCGGCGAAATTGCAGTACGAGTAAAGATGCTCGTTACGCGCAGAAGGACGGAAAGACCCCGTGACCTTTACTACAGCTTGGTATTGGTGTTCGGTGTGGCTTGTGTAGGATAGGTGGGAGACTGTGAAGCGGGCACGCTAGTGTTCGTGGAGTCATTGTTGAAATACCACTCTGGTCACTCTGGATATCTAACTTCGAACCGTGATCCGGTTCAGGGACAGTGCCTGGTGGGTAGTTTAACTGGGGCGGTTGCCTCCCAAAAAGTAACGGAGGCGCCCAAAGGTTCCCTCAACCTGGTTGGCAATCAGGTGGCGAGTGTAAGTGCACAAGGGAGCTTGACTGTGAGACTGACAGGTCGAGCAGGGACGAAAGTCGGGACTAGTGATCCGGCAGTGGCTTGTGGAAGCGCTGTCGCTCAACGGATAAAAGGTACCTCGGGGATAACAGGCTGATCTTGCCCAAGAGTCCATATCGACGGCATGGTTTGGCACCTCGATGTCGGCTCGTCGCATCCTGGGGCTGGAGTAGGTCCCAAGGGTTGGGCTGTTCGCCCATTAAAGCGGTACGCGAGCTGGGTTTAGAACGTCGTGAGACAGTTCGGTCCCTATCCTCTGCGCGCGCAGGAAATTTGAGAGGATCTGACCCTAGTACGAGAGGACCGGGTTGGACGAACCTCTGGTGTGCCAGTTGTTCCGCCAGGAGCACCGCTGGTTAGCTACGTTCGGGATGGATAACCGCTGAAAGCATCTAAGCGGGAAGCCGGCCTCGAGATGAGATTTCCATCCCTTCGGGGGAGAGGCTCCCAGCCAGACGACTGGGTTGATAGGCCGGATGTGGAAGCAAGGACTAACGACTTGTGCAGCTGACCGGTACTAATAAGCCGATAACTTGACAATCACTACACACACTCTGTTTGTAAGGCTGGAGTGTGTGGCCCTGGGATTGCTCGCGTCCACTCTGTGGTTCCCAACAGACGGAAACACAACA
>NZ_JBHVMJ010000011.1:0-1419 GCF_042796995.1 Agromyces sp. NPDC057865
TCCTTGACGGCGTCAGCCGCTTCCTTCGCGGGCTCGCGGAGGTGGTCGGCGGTCTCGGCGGCGATCTCCTTGACCTCGTCGACGAGGGGTGCCGCGGCATCCTTCGCCTGGTCGGCGACCTGCCGTTCGACCTTCGACGCCGGCACCAGCGACGCGGCCAGCCAGCCCACGCCGAACGCGATGAGGCCGACCGCGATCGGGTTGCCGCGCGTCGTGGACGCGACCTTTCGGGGTGCGTCGGCCACGGCGTCGCCGACATGGTCCGCGGCGTCGTGGGTGGTGTCGCCGACGTCGGACGCGACGCCCATGACGTGGTCCTTGACCGAGGTCAGGGCGCGGCGCACCTTCCGGGTCTGGCGTTCGGCGATCTTCGACGGGGTCACCTTGTCGGCGAGCGCGTCGACGTCCTGGCCGAGCTCGGTGCGGGTGCGTTCGATGTCGGCGCGGATCTCATCGGGGTTGCTCATCGGTTCTCCTCATTCCTCTTCAACGTCTCCGGGATCTCCTTCACGGTCTCGACCGTCTGCGGGACCCCGCTGATCTCCTCGATCTGCTTCTTGCCCGTCAGCGCGAGAATGAGCGCGACGACGCCCCACAGCACGGCCACGATCACCGCGGACCAGGCGTTGCCCATCAGGTAGCCGAGGCCCCACCACAGCGCGACCGAGAGGAACACCAGGGCGAGCAGGCCGGCCACACCGGCACCGCCGAGGAGTCCGGCCCCGCGCCCGGCCCGCTTCGCGGACTCGCGGATCTCGGCCTTGGCGAGCTCGACCTCCTGGCGCATCAGCGTGGACACGTCGCGGGAGACCTCGGCGAGGAGGTCGCCGAGGGTGTTCGCCTCCGCCTGGCGTTCGGACGGCGTCAGGGTCGGGTCGTACGACGCGTCGTACGAATGACGTGGATCGCCCATCAGGCACCGCCCGTCCCCGGCGCGCCGTACGTGCTGTCGCCGGCCCCGCCGACGCCCGTGCCGGGCATCGTGCCGGCACCGGTCGTCCCGGTTCCGGTCGAGCCGGGGTACCCCGTGCTCACCGTGGTCGCCGCGGGCGGCCGGACCTCGCGGACCGGCGGCACCGACGGTTGCGTGAACTCGGCGCGCGCGTCCGGCCCGGTCATGACGGCGCGGCTGCCGGAGGAGCCGTTCTCATCGGGCGGCGACATGATCGCCCGGGTCACCCGGCCGGCCAGGACGCCGGCGCCGATCGCGATCGCGATGAAGACGCCCGGACGGCGCCGCGCGAAGCCCTTGACCTCCTCGAGCACCGAACGCGGGTCGCGCTGCTCGAGCCAGCGTGCAACGGCGTCGGCGCGTTCGCCGGCCCCGCGCACCAGCTCGGAGGCGTAACCCGAGTCGGTCGAGGCGCTCGCCATCTCCGAGAACTCGGAGCCCGCCGAGCGCAGCCCGCCAGCCAACCG